>NZ_JAMSKT010000027.1 GCF_023806125.1 Clostridium caldaquaticum | reverse complement strand
TGTGCACATTAATTTCTATTGAACCGCCGTGTACCGAACGGTACGCACGGTGGTGTGAGAGGACGCTGAATAAAATAATTATTCAGCTCCTACTCGATTTACTGACAAGTTTATACTTGTTTCAGCTGATTTTTGAAGTTCATCTATAATAGTTACAGCGTCTTGTCCCTGTAAAACTATTTTTGCTACAGCCTCTTGAACAGATTGTTTTACTTTACTGAAATGTTTAGTATAAATTACAGCATAAATATCCTCTGCCAATTCTGAATATAATCTCCATAGTTTTTGTCCTTGGAAATACTCCTCTTCTTTTCCAAACCACTTTTCATCATAATATTTGATGTAAGATGGAATCATTCCTAATTCCTTAATAAGTTCAGTAATATTATCTTTATCTTCTGTTGTAAACTTAGAAAATTCTATAGCCGCTTTTTTATTTTGGCTGGAATTAAGCAATAACACGTTATCTCCACCTAAAGATACTGCCTGGTTTCCTCCTTCTTCAAAAGCTGGTATCTTCATCACTTGAAGCTTTCCTTTAAGTTCCGGTATTTCCTTTATAAATGAATTTACTCCCTCTGGAGTTAAAACAGCTGCAGCTACTGTTCCATTTTTAATTAGATTAATATAATCCTTTGTAGATTTTACTTCTTGAACAATACCTGATTCATAGATTTTTTTTAAAATACCAAGAGTTCTTTGAGTTTTAGGGCTATTAAGTACAGGTTTTCCATCTTTTTCAAAATAAGATTGTCCAAGCTGGTTTAAAAGCATCCTGTAAGTATTTTCAATATCTGCAGGTAAAGCAATCATTTTCTTACCGCTTGATTTTAAAACATTTTGCCCTGCTGTAATAAAATCCTCATAAGTCTTTATATACTCCGCATTTATTCCTAAACTATTTAAAACATCAACTCTGTAAATCATTACTGCTGTCTTAGAATTTAAAGGAATTCCATACAATTTATTTTCAAAACTTAAATTGTTAATTTTATACTCTAGATAATCACCTTTTTTAATATAATCACCTACATCTTCAAGGCTGTCTTTGAATCTATTTATAATAAACTGAATTTCTTCATCTTCTGCAATTACTATATCCGGCAAATCTGACTTTAAAGATAAGGATAAACTTAATTTTTCTTTAAGTTCGGTTTTTCCTACCTCAATGATATCTATATCAACATCGGTATGGAGCTTCTTAAAATTTTCAGCACTTAACTTTAAAATATTAATACTATCCCTATTCGTCCAAAGCGTAATTTTGCCTGCTATTTCATCCTTAGGTTTATTATCTGCTGTATTGGCATTTTGACATCCTGTTATAAAGACTATTATAACAGTAAGTATAATTGATATTATTTTTCTAAAGTTCATTTAAGTCCCCTCTTATAACTTATTTATCATACTAGCCAAATACCCTGCTCCAAAACCATTATCTATATTGACTACACTAACCCCGCTGGCACAGCTGTTTAGCATGCATAAAAGAGCTGACAATCCTCCGAAATTAGCTCCATAGCCTACACTTGTTGGTACTGCTATTACAGGTTTATCAACTAAGCCTCCTACTACACTGGCAAGAGCACCTTCCATACCTGCAATTACTACTACCACTCTTGCTCCACGAATTAAATCAAGCCTATTGAATAATCTATGTATCCCAGCTACTCCTACATCAAATATTCTTTCTACTTTGTTTCCAAGTACTTCAGCTGTAACAGCCGCTTCTTCAGCTACTGGTATATCAGAAGTTCCTGCTGTAACAACTGCTATATAAGTATCAGGTACTGGAACATCTTTCTTTTTTATTGTTATAGTTTTTGCAAGTTTATTGTACTCTGCTTCTAAACATATTTCTTTTATCGCAGCATACATCTCTTCTGTTGCTCTTGTTGCAAGTATATTGTTATTTTTTGTAAGCATAAACTCAACTATACTCTTAACCTGTTCTACAGTTTTTCCTGCACAGTATATCACTTCCGGGTATCCAACTCTAATTTCTCTGTGGTTATCTATTTTAGCAAAACCAAGTTCTTTAAAGGGTAAATCCTTTAACTTTTTTACCCCTTCCTCAATGCTTGATTTGCCTTCTTTTATATCTTCTAAAAGTTTTTGAAGTTCTCTTTCGTCCACAGTATCACCACCCTTCTATTTCTTTATGAAAATTATTTATTTAAATTTCTATAAACTTCTTCATATACAATATTCATAGGTATATTATTATCTATTGCTATCCTTTTGCAATCATCGTATTCCGGCTTGCACTTTATCTTTTCTCCGTTTAAATAAGAGCTCTTTATATTAATTTCTCCGTACTTTGTTTTTATAGTGCTGAATTCTCTTTTAAGCATTGATTTTTCAACTCTGTATTTCCTAACTCCTAAGGTAGTAGTTTCTAGAAGCAAAATCTCTGCAAGCTTTTTTTCTACACTTTCACTGCATAAAACGCTTAATTTAATTCCTGGTCTGCCTTTTTTCATAATTATTGGTGTCATAAAAGCATCCATAGCTCCTTCCTTAAAAAGCCTCTCCATAACGTAGTCATAAAGCTCCGGATTCATATCATCTATATTACACTCAAGAATAAGAGCTTCTTCAAAAGTATCACTGCTTTTTTCTGCTGCAGCTTCTAAATAAGCAGACTTTCCTAAAGCTTCTCCTAAATATACCCTTAAAACATTAGGAATATCAGTATCCCTTTGTCCTATTCCATAGGCTATTTTTTTTATTGTAAATTCTTTTTTATCCGTAAACTCATCAACTATAGCCGATAGTATAGCAGCTCCTGTTGGAGTTGTAGTTTCAAAAGGAACTGCACCAAATTTTACAGGAATTCCTTTTAAAATTTCCGCTGTAGCTGGAGCAGGAACAGGAAACATTCCATGAGCACATTTAACAAAACCTCCTCCAAGCTCTACAGAGCTTGCCATTACCTTATCAACCTTTAAATAATCTAAACATACAGCAGCTCCTATAATATCAACTATAGAATCTAGTGCTCCTACCTCATGAAAGTGAACTTCCATTAAGGACTTGCCATGAATTTTAGCTTCTGCTTCTGCTACCTTCATAAATATTTTCTTGCTCAAAAGTTTTACTCTTTCGCTTAAAGCGCTGTTATCAATTATTTTTTCAATATCCCCTAAGTTTCTATGTTGATGCACACTTTCTCCATGGCTATGTACATGCTCTCCATGACTATTATGGTCATGTATGTTATTATGATTATGACTGTGCTCATGAGGGTAATGGTGATGGTTATGGTTATGCACGTGGTCATATTCATGGTAATGACTATGTTCCTGTTCGTTATGATGATGGTGGACTTCTTCACTTTTTAATATCACCTTTACTTTAGTTCCTGTAATTCCTTTTCTATTATCAATACTTACATCTATATTATAACCGGAAAGCTTTAGTTTAGATAATTCACCTATAAGATAATCCTTATCCACCCCTAAATCTATCATAGCTCCTAGATTCATGTCTCCGCTTATTCCTGAAAAACAATCATAATATAATATTCTCATGCTGTTATTTTCTCCCCTCTATTTATCTTTAAGTTTATAACTATCATTCCTGCAAATATTAAGAAACATCCCCAGAAAATTCTGCCAGTTAATTTATCTCCAATAAATACTGAAAATATGGCACTAAAAACTGGCTCTGCTAAAAATATAATGGCAGTGTGAGTTGGAGTTGTATAGGCCTGAGCCACATTCTGAAGCCCATAAGCAAAAATAGTACAAAATAAAGCTGTAAACAAAATTGCTGAAACTGCAAATACATTTAAATCCATTTTAAACCCTTCAATTGTAAGTGCAGGAAGAAAAGACATCACCCCTACAGTTAAAAGTTCTATAATAGTTAAAAAAGCAGCATCCATATCCTTTGAATACTTATCAACTAAAATTATCTGTACTGCAAAGGCTACCGCACTTAGTAAAGTCAAAAAATCTCCTCTATTTAAACCTAAGCTTCTATTTAAAGACATAAGTGATAAACCTGACAAAGAAAATACTACACCAAGGTTTGTTTTAAAATCAGGAAATTTCTTATATAAAATTGCTAAAAACACTGGTACAAGTATAACATTTAGACCTGTTATAAATCCTGACTTACTGGATGTAGTATATATAAGTCCTACTGCCTGCAGCATACTTCCAGCTCCTAGAGCCAAACCTACCAAAACTCCTGCTTTTATTACTTTTTTGTTAAAGTTTTTTAACTTTTTAAAAAATATCAATGCTAATATAATAGCTGCTAGAGTATATCTTATTGCAATGAAAGAATATGGCGGTACACTTTTAAGTGCTACACTCATTACAGGAAAACTTGCTCCCCACACTACTGTAACTAAAATTAAACTTAAATCTGCCTTAAGTTGTTTTGTCATCTATATTCTCCTTTAATTTATAATGTCTTATATATTTTACCAAACCTTATTATTTTGGTAAACATTATTAAAATATTTTTATTTAGTATTTATTTTTAGGTAATATATTAAAGGAGGTATTTCTTTTCGAAATACCTCCTTAATATAGACTTTATAATATTTTACAATCTAACCTAAAGCTTTTGCAAATTTTTCATCCATAAAAATTTTAGCATTTTTAATTACATCTTTCCAATCTTCATTTCCTGTATACCAAAACTCTGCTGTAAACTTTCTCACGCCAAGTTCCCATGATTTTTTAATTATTTCTTCAAAATTAACATGACCAGTACCAAAAGCAATTTCTCTAAATTTCCCCGGTGCTGTTTCCTTTAAATGAACTGCAGCAATATGTCCTTTTCCTTTTGCAAAATCTTCTACAGCAGAAGTACCTTTTTCCAAAGTTGCATTAGTTACATTTCCACAGTCTGGATAAATTTGCAGATAAGGTGAATCAACTAACTTAACAAATTCCATAGCCTTTTCAACAGTATTCATAAACTCCGTTTCCATTGTTTCAAAAGCAAGAATTACTCCTTTACTTGCAGCCATTTCTACAGCTTTTCTTAAATTCTGTTCAAAGTACTTTCTTGTTTTTTCATTACCTGTCTCGTAATAAACATCATATCCAGCTAGTTGAATTATTTTAATACCTAAATCATCTGCTAATTCAATAGCTCTTCTCATGATATCCATTCCTTTATTTCTAATTTCTTCATTCTCACTTCCTAATGGATATTTTCTATGTCCGCTAAGACACATAGTTCTTATTTCAACGCCACACTTAAACATCAGTTCAACTATAGCTTTTCTATCACCTTTAGACATATATAATCTAGATAATTTTTCATCAGTTTCATCTATGCTTATTTCAACAGTATCAAAGCCGCATTCTTTTGCACAATTTAATTTTTCTTCCCAAGTCAAATAGTCCGGCATAGATTTTTCATATAATCCTAAAGTATACTGTTTCATAAAGTCACCTCTTTACCCTTGTCCATAATAAGCATTTGGCCCATGTTTTCTTTTAAAATGTTTTTCAATTAATTCTTGCGGCATTTGTTTTACAGTATGATTACTTAATAATTCTGTGTTCAATGCCATCATTGCCACTTCTTCAAGCACTACTGCATTATGAACAGCATCTAATGCATCTTTTCCCCATGCAAAAGGTCCATGATTTTTAACTAAAACTGCTGGGACATGGGTTGGATTTAAATACTTAAATGTTTCTGCAATAACCACACCTGTATTATATTCGTAATTAGAATTTATTTCTTCTTTAGTCATATCTCTTGTGCAGGGTATATTGTTATAAAAATAGTCTGCATGAGTTGTACCATACGGAATAATACTCTTGCCAGCCTGTGCAAATATTGTTGCATACCTTGAATGAGTATGCACAATTCCTCCAATCTCATAAAAATCATTATATAATTTTATGTGAGTGGGGGTATCCGATGATGGTTTATATTTTCCTTCTACTACATTTCCATATAAATCTACTACAACCATATCTTCTGGTTTCATAACCTCATATTCCACTCCAGATGGCTTAATTACAAAAAGTCCCTTTTCCCTGTCTATAGCTGAAACATTTCCCCATGTAAAAGTTACTAAATTATATTTTGGCAAAAGCATATTTGCCTTATAAACTTTTTTCTTTAATTCTTCTAACATTTAAGCCCCTCCTTTTTTAACTAAGTTTAACTTTTAAATTAGAGTCAGCCTTAGGATAAATCAAATTTTTTATAAATTTTAAGCATGGGTTTTAAAAACCATGCTTAAAATCACAATATATAAATTACTCTTTTGTCACTATATATAACGCCGCTTCGTTCTTTGTATGATTAGCTGACACAATTAAATCACAATCTTTCAAATTGATAACTTCTACATTAGCTGGACCGGCACCATTTTCAATAATTGTTTCCTGACACTTTCCATCAACCCATTGAATATAGAATAACTCAGAGTTTATACGTCTTACCCCTCCAACAAAACTTGGTACACCACAAAGGGTTGTTCCCGTTAAAGTATGAGCAAAATCAACTTGGTGAGGATAAGTATAAATTTCAGTGTACTTTCCATCAATAAGCTTATAAATTTTCATTGAATTTCCATGAAATGGTTCTATAGTCATCAATTCATCTTGACCATCGCTATCTAAATCACACCAGGCAACTTCTCCAATTTCTCCCTCCATTAAGTGAACAATTTCCCATTCACCATTTTTATTAGGAATTACCTCGAATACTCCCTGATCACACCCAAAAGTACCACGAACCTTACCATCCACAATATGTCGGGTATACCCGTGATTTCTATATAAACCTTCTTTCAGAACTTTAAGTTCTAATCCATCAGTTAATACTTCTGGTAATTTAGCATAATATATAGTTCCTGGGTGACTCCAATCATCTTTTGAAGCTTTTAGATCAGCTATAGTAGCCCCAATAAAATAGAGGTCTCCATCAACGTCCCACACATCAAAACGATGTAAATAAGGCAATTTAATTACTGTTTCTATAACCCACTTGCCATCTACCAAATGTCCCCAGACTAAGCGAGCACTACTTGGGCTCTCCTTTAAATAGAAATCGCGAACAGCCAAAAACTCATTATTTCGATTTGGAATAGGGATAATTGACATACATCCTCCGCCATTATCCCAAACTGTATGACGGCAATTAAAATCTTTACCGCTATATGCATAACAAGGGTATCCTTTTTCTTCAGAAGCTACCAGTAAATTAAGTTCACCATTTACATACATTGAACTAGCAGCATATGCTCGATACATTTCATCTAGGTGTTTTTTTTCAATTTTCATACTATTTTTTCACCTCAGCTTACATCAACTTGTTTCTGCTAAAATGCAATCATCAAATAAGCGCTTTTCATATTTTTTGAAGAAAATTATTTACAGTAATGATTTAAATGGTAAATCCGGCTCTATTGCAAAAGCATCATGGAATCCTCTGTCATGATGATATTCCATTTTATCCTTATCATTAGGATATATAAACTTACCGCCTACTTCCCAGATAAATGGTTTAAATTTATATTGAAGTCTATTTTTTCTCATATTCCATAAAACCAATATTTCATTTGTATCGGCCATGAAGTTTGTCCATATATCATGGTGGAAAGGAATAACAACTTTCGCATTTAAACATTCTGCCATTCTTAATATATCTATAGATGTCATTTTATCTGTCATTCCTCTTGGATTCTCACCATAGGATCCAAGTGCAACATCTATTTGATAGTCATTTCCATGCTTAGCATAATAATTAGAGTAATGTGAATCACCGCTATGATACAAGTTACCACCTGGTGTTTTAAAAAGATAATTAACAGCCAGTCTGTCCATATCCTGAGGCATCTTGTCCTTTAATATTACACCTTTAGGTGCTGTAACCAACTCAGTACGGTCAAAAGAATCTAGTGCAACGATTTCAACATCTTTAATTTTTACAACATCTCCAGGTTTTACAACGATACAGCGCTCACTTGGAACACCCCATTTTACCCAAAGATCAACACATGCCTGCGGTCCAATAAATTTAACTTCAGAAGAGCAGTTTTGCATAACAGCTGCAGCTACATTTGGATCAATGTGGTCACTATGATCATGAGTTGCTAAAATAGCATCCACTTCCTTTATTTTAAATGGATCAATAACACATACTGAATTTCTTAAATTTGGCTGCATTGCTACACATCCAATCATTCTCTGATGTTGATGCTGTGAAGCCATTAAAGGATTTTTTCTTGTCTTTTTCCCAGTATTTACCCATAAGTCTACACACAAATTTGCATTACCTTCTGACTTAAGCCATATACCTGTACAGCCTAACCACCACATAGCAAAAGTACCTGGTGCTACAACCTCCTGCTCTATTTCTTCGTTAAGCCATGTTCCCCACTCTGGAAACGTATTAAGAATCCAAGACTCCCTTGTAATTTCATCAATTTTACTCATTTACTCCATCCTCCTTTTAATTGCTTTATATAATGTAAAACTCAACATATTTTTATTTTTTCATAAGCATCAAACTAGTTTTATCTTTACATTTATATAATAACATTTACATAATAAAAAGTCGACATTTTCTCATATTATGCACAAATGTTCACAAAGTTCTATACTAAAAAATAATTTATAAAAAAATAATGGATTTATTGAAACTTAAATAATTTCAATAAATCCATTAAAATAATTATTATTTCTTATTAACAATATTCTCAATTATTTTTTGTTCAATTTCTTGTTCAGATAAAAGGTTTTTAAGTCCTATTACTATAGTTCCACTACTAGCAGCATTGCTAAAATTATTTTTAAGAGCTTCAGAGCAAAATACAACATCATAATTTGAAGCTTGATTTTTTGCTTCCCCAACACTACTGTGATGAATGTGAACAGGTATATTTAACTTCTTAAATATTTTCTCTATCTTCATTTTTATTATTTGGCTTGAACCCATGCCATTTCCGCAAGCTGCGATAACTTTTAGCATATTTTTACCTCCAAATTAATTTTATTTTATTTATTATTGTCCTATAGATGAAATATATTCTTCGTAATTCTCAGCTATTGTAAAGTAATGTTTCTTGTTTTTAAGATACTGTAGCTGTGGAATAGCGAGCAATAGCAGAATCACAACAGCAACACCTATATATTGTCCGTGTTTCATAACAACTCCGATAACTGGCCATAAAGTATCCCAGTCAAAGTTTCCATGCCATCCACCATATTGTGCAGTTTGGAAGAAGTGTGCTGCAAAAGCTCCTCCTAAAACCTGAATAATACCTGATACAAATGGAATAATCATTGCTGCTCTTAAGCCACCTTTTTTATTGGCAAAAACTGCGAAGGTTGCATTATCGAAAAATACTGGTACGAATCCAGTAATTATTAGAACAGGACTCTTGAATACTATAAGACCAATAATCATTAAAAATTGTCCTAATGCTCCAAATAAAAATCCAATTGTAACAGCATTTGCATGACCAAAACCATAGGTAGCAGCACAATCAACTGCTGGTACTGAACCTGGAAGTAATCTGTTAGAAATACCTTGGAATGATTCTGTAAGTTCTGCAACGAACATTCTAACACCAAGCTGTAATATGCTTAAATATACAGCAAAATTTAAAGATTTTTCGAATATATAGAATATAAAGTTTTGATTTTTAGCAAATCCTGTATCTATCTTGTGTAGAAGATCTGCCCCTAGTATGCCCATAATAACTCCGAAAAACACAAGCATTAATGTACCGGTTGCAACTATATTATCATTAAATATTGAAAGGAATCCGGGAAGTTTCAAATTTTCTATTGATTCATCTTTCTTGCCAATCTTACCCGCAATCTTATCAGTTAGCCATATACCAATCATCTGCTGATGACCAACTGCAAACCCACCGCCTTCGGTAAGATTCTGACAAGCTTCAACAGTAAGATTAGATGCTACAGCCCAATAAGTACCTAGTAAAAGACCTAGCATTATTACTACACGAGAATTTTGAAGATGTGGAAAACTAAAGAAAACTAACCATAATGCAGTTGAAGATTGCTGTACCATTATATGTCCTGTTATAAATACTGTACGAATCTTTGTCCATTTACGAAGCAGAACTAATATTAAATTAAAAATAAATGCTATTAAAAGAACAACCATCATCATTGTAAATGATTTTCCAGCTTTTTCAATTGCAGTTTGAGCTGCTGTTTGTCCAAAATACGGATCTATAACTGCTGCTGTTAAATTGAAACGATCCTTTAATCCAGCAAGTATTGGACGGAAGTTATTAACTAATCCTGCAGAAGCAACATTAAGAATTAAATAACCAACAGTTGCCTTTACAAACCCCGCAAAAGCATCATGTAGAGGACGCTTTAAAAGAAGATAACCTAAAAGAACTATAAATCCAACAAAAAACGCAGGTTTTGTAAGGATATTTATCTGGAAAAACTCCCAAACCGACATAACAATATTCATAAATTTACCTCCTCATTTATATAGGATATTTTATAATTTTATTATAATTAATAATAATTATTCAATTTTTGTGATTGATTTATACTTTCTGTAAAAAAATTTAAGATATAACATAATTATTTATATCATCCACTAATGCCTTTACATCAGTACAACTACGTATATAATCAATTTTGCCATCCTCTGAAAGATAAGAACTTAACGTTTGCAGTAGACCAATATGATTTTCGTCATCTGTAGCCGCAAGAGTTAAAACTATATCTACAGGGTCATTTTCACTATTGAACTCAATTGGTTTAGTTAGAGTAAGTAAACTTACACCGGTATTTAAAACGCTTACATCAGGCCTAGCATGACTTAAAGCTAACCCAGGTGCAATAACAATATAAGGACCAAATTCTTCAACACTTTTAATAGCTAACTGTATATAATCTTTTGTAATAAAACCAGAGTCAACTAGAAGTTGTCCAGATTTTTTCATCGCATCAATCCAATCGCTAGCATCAACATGTAATTTAACATTTTTCTCCATTAAAACATTTTCATTCATGGGTATTCCTCCTTTCATTTATTTTTTAACTATAATTCCTTGATGATTTCATCATATCAAGTTCCGCTATTAAAGTCAACATTTGTTTCATTATTGCACATTTGTTCAATAAGTCTATAAAAATCTTCTACATAAAGTTATTTTACCCTTTTAAATTTCTTTATCAAGCTCTAGAATTTTCAATGCTGCAGTATCATCAATTATTAAAGTTTTTACATATCCTCCTCTTATCGCTCCTAATATAGGCTTAGCTTTATCCATTCCACCTGCTATGCAGACTACATTAGGTACTTTTGGAAAGTCAGAAAGCTCTATGCCTATAATATTTGCATTAGACTCTATGTCCACTTCATTTCCATTTATATCATAAAAGTGTCCTCCAATTCGGCCAACAGCACCACTTGACTGGAGCTTATACTGTGTGTAGCTGTTTATATATCCACGCCAGTCAGGATTAGATATAGTTACATCTATGGTTCCAACGCTTGTAAGTATAATATCTGACTTTTTTGCAAGTGCAATTGTATCAGCTATATACGGATCTTTTATAAGTTTTTCTTTTATTTCTTTATCTTCTACAAATAGCGGTGCATAAAGATAGTGATATTTTCCACCGTAAGCTCTAGCAAACTGCTTTGCCAGATCTATTGCATCAATTTCAGGCTTATCTTTTGAAGCAGCCCCCATAATTTGTACTACTGTAATAGGTATATTTTTACTAGATTTAATACTTTGAACAGTATGGTAGATAGTATTACCCCAGGACATTCCAACAATATTATTTTTCTCAATTATCCCATCTATATAATAAGCTGCGAATTCACCAAGTTTTTGCATCATTGCATCATTTGTGCATCCCTTAGTATTAAGAATTTTTACATCTTTTAGTTTATATTTTTTTAGAAATTCCTGTTCTACTTCAAGCAGTCTTTCCCAAGGCTCCCTAATTATTATTTCTACAACTTTCTTTTCCCTGGCTTCTTTTAATAATCTTGAAATTTTAGAACGGGATGTAAATAAACGGTCAGCTATTTCAGATTGTGTTAACTGATGCTCATAATATAAGTTAGCTACACTAGCTAATAAATTTATTTTTTCATTCTCATTTAAATTTTCATAGTCTTTCATGTTGAAATCCTCCTCATTAGAGATTTTTTGCTTTGATTGAACATATTCTCATTTTTAAATTATAATCTTTTCTGATAACTTTTACAACTGTATATTTTTACAACTATTTATTATAAAATAAAAAAATATAGTTACTTTTTCAGTATATAAATAAAAGCGGCTAATCGCCGCTTTTATTTATATACTGAAATATATACTTTTTAAAATAATGACATATTAAGTATAAATGCTCCAAATACTATAGACACCATAGAAAGAAGCTTTATTAAAATATTAATTGCTGGCCCTGAAGTATCCTTAAATGGATCTCCTACTGTGTCACCAACAACTGCAGCTTTATGCGGATCTGAACCTTTTCCGCCATAGTTTCCAGCTTCTATATGCTTTTTAGCGTTATCCCAGGCTCCCCCGGAGTTTGCCATCATTACTGCTAGTACAAAACCTGTAACTGTTGCACCTGCAAGCATTCCAGCAACACCATTTACGCCGGTTAATAAACCTACTACTATAGGCACTATTATTGCAAGGAAAGCTGGAGCAATCATCTCTTTTTGTGCTGCCTTAGTGCATATGTCTACACAAGATGCATAATCAGCTTCTTCCTCACCAGTCATAATTCCTTTAATCTCTCTAAATTGTCTTCTTACCTCCAGAACAATTTTCTGTGCTGCTCTTCCAACTGCCTGCATTGTTAATGCAGCAAATACAAACGGAATCATGCCTCCTACAAAGAGACCTATCAATACTGGTGGATTGATCAGATTAAGATTAAATGCAAAATCTATATTCTCTTTTTTTGCTATAAGCTCAATTTCATCCTTATAAGCTGCTATTAAAGCAAGTGCTGTTAATGCTGCTGAACCGATAGCAAAACCCTTTCCTGTTGCCGCAGTAGTATTTCCTAGTGAATCTAAAGCATCAGTACGTTCACGCACTTCAGCAGGAAGTCCTGACATTTCAGCAATCCCCCCTGCATTGTCTGCAACTGGTCCATAGGCATCAGTTGCTAAAGTTATTCCAAGCGTACTTAACATTCCTACAGCTGATATACCAACTCCATATAGCCCTAAATTAAAGTTAGTTGCTCCACCTGACAAATAAAAGCTTGCCATTACCGCTATACATACTATGACAACTGGTACTGCAGTAGACATCATACCTAAAGATAATCCTCCAATTATAATTGTTGCAGGACCAGTAGTAGAAGTAGCTGCTAAATTTTGGGTTGGTCTATAGGTATCTGATGTAAAATATTCTGTAAAGAAACCAATGAGAATGCCCGCCAGCAAACCGCTTAATATAGCAAAATAAACACCTATATGCTTACTTCCAAGTACGCTGTTAACAATAAAATAAGATAATACCGCAATTATACCTGCACTTACATATACACCTCTTCTAAGTGCTTTTAAAAGTACACTCTGCTCAGCTTTCTCTCCAGATTTAACAAAGAAGGTTCCAATTATTGAGCCAAAAACTCCTACTGCAGCCATTGTCATTGGAATTGTTACTCCCTTTATTCCAAGCCCTGCAGCAACTCCTAGAGCACTTGTGGAAACAATAGAACCTACATAGGATTCATAAAGATCTGCTCCCATACCTGCAACGTCCCCTACGTTATCGCCAACGTTATCAGCAATAACTGCAGGATTTCTTGGATCGTCCTCTGGAATTCCAGCCTCAACCTTTCCTACAAGGTCAGCACCAACATCTGCAGCTTTTGTAAAAATTCCACCACCTACACGGGCAAATAGTGCCATAGAGCTTGCACCCATTCCAAAGGTAAGCATGGCACTAGTAATGTTTTGTATCTTTTCCACCTCTGGCAGCGCTCTGTAAAACCAGTTTAAAAAGTAAAACCACATACTAATATCAAAAAGTCCAAGTCCTACAACAGTAAGTCCCATAACTGCACCGCTTGAAAAGGCAACCCTTAATCCCTTGTTCAAACTTTTTGAAGCTGCATTAGCAGTTCTGACATTTGAATAGGTAGCAATCTTCATTCCTATAAAGCCTGATAATCCTGAGAAAAATCCTCCTGTTAAAAATGCAAAAGGAACAAAAGGTGTTAAAAACTTTAAAAAAGCCAAAATAGATAATACTAAAAACATAACTCCAAAAAAAATTCCCACGCCGGTATATTGTCTTTTCAGGTAGGCATTAGCACCGCTTCTTATTGCCGAGGCAATTTTTTTCATTTTTTCGCTGCCTTCTTCTTCTTTTAATACCTTATAGCCAAGATACCCAGCAAAAATAAGTGCAACACATGAACCTATTGGAGCCAGCAATAGTAACCCCATAAAATCCCCTCCTATAATTTGTTAATATTCCCACAACTATATTATATTACTAATAAATACAAATAGAAATAGCATTTAAACATTTTATGGGAGTCACATCCAAAAATCTTAATGAAGCGACTCCCATTTATTGTTATTTTCATTTTAATTTAGATATTACAGACATACTGTTATTATGAACACCCATATTAATAAAAGGGTAAGATAAAAGTATCAACACACTTTTACCTTACCCTTTTATTTTATTTCCAATTTTCTAAAAGATATTTCTCAGCTTCAGCACACCATAAACCTTTATTTCTTCCTACTATTTCAGCAAGCTTAGCAAAACGTGCATCTGTCTCTCCTTTTTTTTCAAAATCTTCAATAGCAGTAAGTTCCATGTTTATATGAGTATAAATCAATTTCTTACCGCCAGGAATGTTTGGCAGATTAAGTGTTGACTCAGCAACGCAGTCAAGACCTCCAATATGTGTTACCATAACTGCTGGATTAATCTTTTTCTGCTCAGTAAGCTTTAAGGATTCTATAAGGTCATCAGTATTTCCGCCAGTTGTTCCCATTATATGAGTTGATGCATAATGCACATTGTAATAGTTTATTGTGCCTGAGAAATTAGTATCTGTTGGACCTGCAAAAAAGTTCAGACATCCATCTCTTCCTAATATTTTATCTGCCTGCTCTACAACTGCTTTTACTGGTGCAAAAGCAAATACATCATCAAAACCTGTTCCCCCGGTTAATTCTATTAAATAAGCTTCTGGATTTTCTATATTTTTTGTATTAACAAATACTAACTCAACTCCGCATTGTTTAGCTTCATCTTTGCTAAATATCTGCTCTGCCCTTTCAAGTCTTCTGTCATCTACATCAGTAACTACTAATAATCCTGGTCTTCTATCGCAGTGAAGTGCATAATCTATTGCACCAAGTCCCATTGGACCTGCTCCAGCAAGTATAGCAAGCTTTCCTCCCTCTTTTATACCCATATGATGAACATATTTTCCCATTTCAGTGTGATAATTTGCATGAAAAGCTCCTATTATGCAGGACATCGGCTCAGCTAAGGACGCCTCATAATATGCATCACCTTCATAATTTAAAAGGCAGCCTAATTCCATAACTTCTTGAGGTATTATAGCATAAGTTGCATCTCCTCCAAAGTACATATAAGAGTAACCTGGTGATGCCATACTGCCCTTATAGTTAAGAGCTGGCTGCTGAGCAAATTTAGTACCTGGTTTAAATTGATGTTGCCATTTTTTACCTACCTTCACTATGTTTCCCGCAAACTCATGTCCAATTATAATAGGATTTTCATGAACATCCTTTGGTACTCTTTTATGGTTTTCTCCAAGTATTGAACACTTATAGGTTGACATACAAATGCTATCAGATACAATTTCTACTAATATTTCATCATCTTTTATTTCAGGAAGTTCAAACTCCTCTAATCTTAAATCACTTGCTCCATATAATCTTACTGCCTTAGTTTTCATAATTTCTACCACCTTTTCTTAGTTTTTAATATATCTAAATTTAACTTTTTTCTCTAGTTCTAAAATATCTTTAAGATCTGCTGGCTCAGTTCCAGAGGTCATGACATTTGCAGCACTTACTGCTGTTGACAGTATAACTGTTTTTTCTAAGGAATACTCTCTTTCAATACTTAAGGCTAAAGCTGCCACCATAGAATCCCCTGCCCCTACAGTGCTTTTAACAGGTACTTTAAGTCCTTCAGCATGAACTACAGTCTGCTTGTCTATAAACAAACCTCCATCTCCTCCCAGAGATACAACTACTTTTTCAACACCATACTTAAAGAAATTTTCTGCAGCCTTTACAATTGCATCTATACTCTCAAGTTTTTCATTGCAAAGCCTCTCCAGTTCATGTATGTTTGGCTTAACTAAATATGGACCAGCTTTTAACCCTTCTTTTAACAGCTCTCCATCAGCATCTAATATGGTTTTCGCTCCTATCTCCTTAGCTTTTTTTGTCCAAACTGCATAAATATCTTTCGGAACACCTGCAGGTATACTTCCTGATAAAATTATCACTGTATCCTTATCTACTGATTTAAATATTCTTTCCTCAACCTTAGCAAGATCCTCCGAAGATACTATATTGCCCGGCTCATTTATATCCGTATTACTGTGATTTAAACTATCAATCACTTTAAGATTTGTTCTTGTTTCACCAGGGGTAAATACAAATTCATTTTCTATGTTAAGAGAATTTAGATAGTCTTTTATAAATTCTCCGTTTCTACCTGAAAGAATTCCAAAGGCTATGCTCTCCCCTCCAAGACTTTTTATAACCTTTGACACATTTATTCCCTTACCGCCAGCATCTAACCTAACGGAAGATATTCTATTAACACTTCCAATTTTAAAATCCTTAATCTCTACGGTTTTATCTACTGCTGGATTTAATGTTACTGTTACTAGTTTAGCCTGTTGTGAAAGTTTCATAAATATAATTCACATCCTTTGTTGTTTTAAGTTTCTCTACTATATTCTCATCCTCACTAATTACGGTAGCGATATTTGAAAGAATATTAATATGCTCATCGCCTACTCCTGCAATACCAATAACAAGATAGGCTTTTTCTTCACCAAATTCTACACCTTCTGGAAACTGGAGCACTACAATACCTGATTTTTTAATGTATTTTTTTGCATTTCCTACTCCATGTGGAATAGCAACCCCGTTTCCCATATAAGTACTTAAGTCATCTTCCCTTTCAATCATAGCCTGAATATAGCTTTCATCAACACAGCCACTTTCAACCAAAAGCTTTCCTGCCATTTTTATAGCCTCGTATTTATCTACTGAAGTCAAATTAAGCTTAATATTGCTTAATGATAACACTTTATAATCTTTACTTTCTTTATGCTCATCAGCTATTCCTGAAGCAATTATTTTATCCTCCTGCTTCTCTTTTTTACTGCTTAAACCTGAAAAAAATTTAAAACCCATGCTAAAAATCATCTCCTCTATAGTCTTCATTTATTGCACTCAATTAAGCTTCATCTTATAAAATTCATCAAGAAAATTATTTAGTCTTAAATATACATCTTTTTCAGTACCCTCATTCAAATCAATAATAAAATCAGGCTCTTCTACTAACTTTGTACTTATAAATCCCATAATTTCCATCTGCATTTTATTGCAATTTTCTGGTGCCAGCATTACAATAGCAAGTTTTATTTGCTCCTTTTCATCTTCTGCATTAAGAACAAATAAATTATTTTTTATTCTAACTGCACCAAAAATCAGTCCATTTACTCCTGAAGTTTTGCAATGAAGCAGCATTGCATTCAAACCTGTTAAAATTGTGCTTCCAATTTCTTCTCTTGCTTTAAGGCTTTTTTCTATTTGATCTGCACTGTTTTTTTCATCTCCAAGTCTTAAACTGACTTCTCTTATAAGCTCTTCAATATTGTTAAATTCCTGATAATCATAAATAAAAACATTATCTAAAATTTGAAGTATTCCTTCTGTATATATGCTAAGCCTTAAAAGCTTATCCTTTAAATCGATTGAGTCTTTCTGAATTTTAAAGCTTGCTGCTGGTTTATCCTTAAGTTGCTTCACTAAATTATCTACAAGCTCCTTATCCTTTTTAAAAAACAAAGGATTTACAATTACTACAGGCAAGTTTGCTGCCTCAATTGGTACAGTAGAAATAATAAAATCTATTCCTTTATCCTTTAACATATCTTCATTTATATTCAGCGAGGATATAACATCTATAACCTGAATATTTTCATATTCTTTTTCAATTTTTGCAGCTAGAAGTCCTGAGGTTCCTATGCCTGTAGCACAAGCAATTGCAACTTTATAGGCCCTCTTTTTTGATTTTTTCTTTTCAAGAGCTGCACCCAAATGCATAGCAATGTATGCTATTTCTGAATCTGGCATTTTAATGCCAATCTGTCTTTCAACTGGTACAACACATTTTTCAGCCAGCTTAAAAAGCTCTGGGTAATGCTCCATTATTTCTTTAAGCAAAGGATTTCTAATATCCATTTTCATCTTCAGCCTGTTTATTGCTGGTCCTAAATGATTAATAAGCCATGCTATTGATTGTTCATTATGTTCAAGAAAGCTTCCCGTTTCGATTTCTGCTATTTTAATCATTTCCTTTGCTAAAGTTTCCAGCTCGTAGCTTTTATTTCTGCTTTCAAATCCCTTTGAACCTCTTAAATGCATTGTTATATATCCAATTTCATCCTCTGGAATTTCTATATTAAACTCCTTTGATATTTTCATAGATAAACCTTTAGCAGCTTTAAATTCAGCATACTTCTTAAGTTCCTGTAAATACAGCTTATCCATACTAATTTTCTCATTCTTTTTTATTCTTTCTATAGCAAGAGCTAAGTGAACAAGCAGCCCCACATAAGCATTATCTGCCAGTCTATAATTAAGATTTTCTTCTACTTCAAATATCAAAGACTCTAATTTTCTAATTGTATCTTTATCTATAAGATTTAATAGTCTTTCTCTTGTATCTAAATGCATAGATAAGTTTTCTCTAATTAAATCTAAAAGTTCAACTTCATTTATATTCTCATAGATTAAATTAACTATGGCTTTTCTAAATTCCTCTTCCTGTCCATTAATGTATACTCCAACTCCCGGCTTTCTAACGAGCTTTAAATTATAAGCCTGAAGCCACTGTTCAACTTTGTCCAAATCATGACTTACTGTTCCTTCAGTAACATTAAGAGTCTTAGTAAAAGTAAAAAGCTTTATTGGCTCCTTTTCCTTAAGAAGCTCACCGAGAATAATAACCTGCCTTTCCTTTGATGAATAATTTTTTATTTGACTCCCTTCTTCTAAGCTTTCTAAAATCCTCTTTCTATTTTCACTGCTTCCATTTAGCTTTATTCCCATTCCTGATTTTTTATCTAAACTTAGGTCATAAGTCTTAAGCAAACCTTCTATATCTCCAAGCTCTCTTAAAACCGTCCTAGAGCTTATGCCTAATTTTTCAGCTATACTTGAAATAGTAATATAACTATACTCGCTGCAAATTATTTTTATTATTTCCTTCTGCCTTAAAGTAACCTTAATTTTATTCATATCCACCACCTTACTTTTAAAACAGGTGGCAGCGGTGTGATATCCGCTGCTCTCCTGATAAATTATTGTATTATGATAATCTTTTAACTAATTCATCATATTCCGGACTGTTCATGAAATTCTTTATAGATATATGCTCTGCATTTGGAGCTTTTCTTCTTGCTCTATCTGTTAAGCTTTCATGAGTTATAACAATTTCTGAATCAGCAGGAACCTCATCTACTGCACAGTGAACTACTTCTATATTTAGTCCAGCCTTCTTAAGCTTATTTCTTAGTGTAGTAGCCCCCATAGCACTAGAGCCCATTCCAGCATCGCAGGCAAATATTATTCTGCTTATATTTTTCTTAGTTGATACATTCTTTAATTCCTTAACCTTATCCTTAGCCTCAGCTAATTCTGAATCATCCATTTTATCTGCATTCTTCTTAACGAAGTAAGCTGCAACTAGGAAGGATACTACTGTTGATACAACAACACCAGCTAATACTGCAAAATAGCTTCCTTTTGGAGTCATTGTCATAAGTGCAATAATACTTCCTGGTGATGGTGTAGCAACAAGTCCTGCTCCTAATATGCTGAAAGTAAATACTCCGCTTGCTCCTCCAGCTATTACTGCAAGCAATAATACTGGATTCATAAGAACATATGGGAAGTATATTTCATGTATTCCACCTAAGAAGTGGATTATAATAGCACCTGGTGCTGATTGTTTTATCATTCCCTTTGCAAACATCCAGTATGCAAGAAGTATTCCAAGTCCTGGTCCTGGATTTGTTTCAATAAGGAAGAATATTGACTTTCCAAATTCTTTAGCTTCCTGAATTCCTATTGGTCCTAAAACTCCATGGTTAATAGCATTGTTTAAGAAAAGAATCTTTCCTGGTTCAACGAATATTGAAGCTAATGGTAGTAATCCCGCATTTACTATACTTTCAACTCCAGCCTTTAAAACATTGTTTAATGCTTGAACAACTGGTCCTATTCCTAAGTAAGCAATAAGAGTTAGAACTGCACCGATAATTCCCGCTGAAAAATTATTTACTAACATCTCAAAACCAGCTGGTACTTTTCCTTCTATAGCTTGGTCAAATTTCTTTATAACAAAACCTGCAAGAGGTCCCATAACCATTGCTCCTAAGAACATTGGCACTGAAGCACCAACTACAACACCCATAGTAGCTATAGCTCCAAGTACTCCTCCTCTTACTCCGCCAACCATTTTACCGCCAGTATAACCTATTAGTAATGGAAGAAGATAAGTTATCATAGGTCCAACTAATTTTGCTAAATTTTCATTTGGTTTCCATCCAGTAGGAATAAATAATGCCGTAATTAATCCCCAAGCTATGAATGCACCGATATTTGGCATTACCATACCGCTTAGGAAACGTCCAAATCTTTGAATATATTCTTGAGTCTTGCCTTTTGTGTTACCAAGTGAGTTACTTTGTAGATTTGACATTTAACTTTCCTCCTATAAATTATTTAGTAGTATATTGAACAGGTTTTCTGCAGAATTCCTTTCCCTTACCCTGATTTCATTATATATAACGAAACGTTTACATTCAAGGCAAAGATACATGACTTTAGTCTACAGTGATTAGTGACAAAATTAAATAATATAATTAATACTTAAATTATCTCCTCAACATAAGAAGACTATACTTTGAAACAAAGTATAGTCTTCTTATGTTAATTTGCATATTAAAAAAGAATTATAGCATTTTTACTGAATATCTTATTCTTTGTATATAAACAGAACTATCACCCTTTTTATATTGCATCATCGTCTTCTTCACCAGTTCTGATTCTAGTAACACTTTCAACATTATAAACAAATATTTTTCCGTCTCCAATTTCATTTTCACGAGCATTTTCTATTATAATTTTTTTCACTGTCTCTAAATCTTTATCTTTAACAACTAAGTCTATCATAACTTTTGGAAGTAAATCTACTTGATACTTTTCCCCACGCCAAGCCTGTATAATACCCTTTTGATTTCCATGCCCCATAATTTCGCTAATCATTATTCCTCCTGAACATCCAGCTTCATTCAATGCTTCGCGAATATCATTTAATTTTTCTGGTCGAATAACTGCTTTAATATGCTTCATGTTATCATTACCTTCCTTTTTTATATTTGAGCCTTTTTATAATTATTTTTTTCTATTGAAACAGCATGTATATCGTCTACTAAATGAATATAAGAAGTCTTGTGAATTACAAACTCTGGATAAGCCTGATTTCCATGTTCTCCAATATCCAACCCTTCAATTTCCTCTTTAATAGATACACGAATTCCAATAGTATTTTTAATAACTATCCAAGTAATTGCTGATGTAACTAAAACAAAAGCTCCTACACTCACTACTCCCAAGGCTTGAACTCCTAATAATTTAAAACCGCCGCCATAAAATAAACCATTCATTGTATCAACACCTGTCATTCCGTCTTTTGCAAACAAACCGATTGAAAGTGTTCCAAAAACTCCATTTGCAAGGTGTACAGCTAAAGCACCTACTGGATCATCTAACTTCATTTTGTCAAATTTAATAACTCCAAAAACTACAATTACTCCTGAAATCGCACCGATTAAATAGGAAACTGGTATTGTTACATATGCACAAGCTGGAGTTATAGCTACTAAACCTGCAAGCAGACCATTAATAGACATTCCTATATCTGGCTTTCCTGTTACTTTCCATGTTACTGCAGTAGCAACCAGCATTGCCATAATACCTGCACCATTAGTAGCTATAAGAATATGAGATATTGAACCAGGATTTAAAGCCATTGTTGAACCAGGATTAAATCCAAACCATCCAAGCCATAAAACAAAAGCACCAATAGTTGCAAGAGCTATATTGTGACCTGGTATAGCATTGATTTTTCCATCCTTAGTATATTTGCCTACTCTAGGCCCTAAAATTATTACACCAGTTAATGCAGCCCAACCGCCTATAGAGTGAACTACAGTACCACCAGCAAAGTCTAAGAAACCGAGTTTAGAAAGCCATCCTCCACCCCATATCCAGTGTCCAACAACTGGGTAAATTAATAATGTCAAAATAAATGAGAAAACAATAAATGAAACGTACTTAATTCTTTCTGCTACAGCTCCAGAAACAATAGTTGCTGCTGTACCGCAGAATACTAGTTGAAAGAAAAACTTAGCCCAAAATGGAACTCCAGCCCATGCTATTGAAGAATATACACCTTTATATGCATCTCCTACTGCCGGTGAGTTATCTGCTCCGCTTGCAAATAATAAACCTTGTAAACCTACAAATCCATTTCCATCACCAAACATTAATCCCCAGCCTAAGAGATAAAATCCTAAGGATGATATTGCAAATACTATAAAGTTTTTTGATAGTATATTAACAGTATTCTTTGAACGTGCAAATCCGCTTTCTACAGCTGCAAAACCCAGATTCATAAAAAATACAAGCATTCCGCACAATAGAACCCATAATGTATCTAATAAAACTTGATTATCCATTTAAATACCCTCTTTCTCTTTTTAAATAAATTTTTTTATTTCCGCTCCTCTTTAGTCCTGACCACATTAAAATATAAAATGATAAATGCAAACATCAATATTCAAGAGCTTCTAATTCATATACCATTCCTCCTTTTATTTATGAAATATTAGTTAAATTTAATTTCATTTTTCTTATATTTTTATTATAGAGGAAACTGATAAATAGAGTTATTTTTATATTTTTTTATAAATATTTTTTAAAATTTATCAATAATACTCATCAAAATTAAATAACTATCAAAAAACAAGTAATTTAGCAACGTTTACTTAACAATATAAATAGACAACTTAAAAATACATATGTTAGAATATTGAAATATTGAAGTTTTTATTATTCAAAAGTGGAATTTAGAAACAATTTACTACTAAAATAAAAAATGATGAAGTCTAACTTAAATAACAGTTAAGTTAGACTCCATCATTTTATAAAAATTTCTTTATTGTATCCTCTTTCCTAATTTCATTAACAAGATGTTTAACTTCCTGCTCCTTATTTTTATCCATAACAAGTATCACATCACCAGCATCAACTATAACCAAATCCTTTATTCCAAAGCCTATAATAAGCCTCTTGTCTCCAAATACATAACAATTCTCACTCTGCTCCATAAATGTATTACCAGACACATTGTTTCCCCTGTAATTACCTAAAAATCTGCCAAGCGCTGCAAAGCTGCCAATATCATCCCATACAAATTCACATTTTATAACATAACCTTTTCTAGTCTTCTGCATAATTCCAAAATCAACAGATATTCCATCTATGAGATTATACTGCTCTTTTATTACTTCATGTTCAGCTTCTTCTCCTATATGCTGATAGATAGTCATTAAGTTTTTATACATTTTAGGCAGATATTTCTCCATTTCTCTTAGAAAAACATCGGCTCTCCATACAAACATACCGCTATTCCAAAGGTAAGTACCCTTTAATAGAAAATCTTTTGCTACTTCAATATTGGGTTTTTCAGTAAATCTTTCCACCTTATAGGATGCTATATCTCCGCTTATCCTTGCTCCCATCTCAATATATCCATAGCCTGTTTCAGGCCTTGTAGGAGTTACCCCTATTGTAATAAGACCTCTTCTTCTCTCTGCAATTTCAACAGCTTGAACTAAAGTGTCTATAAATATTTTTTCTCCTTCAATATAGTGGTCAGACGGGAGAACTACCATTGCAGCATCTTTGTCCTTTTTTAAAAGTTTAACTGCCGAAAGACCTATACAAGTTGCAGTTTCTTTATTGGCAGGTTCTACAAAAATATTATCTTTGTTTATTTCTGGAAGTTCCTCGTAAACCTTGTCTAAATATTCTTCATTAGTAACTACATAAATGTTTTCTTTACTAATTAAAGGTTTAATTCTATCTACTGTATTTCTTAAAAAACTTTTATCATTTATTACCTTCAAAAACTGTTTTGGATTTTTTTCCCTGGATAATGGATATAATCTTATTCCTTTCCCTCCTGCTAATATCAATGCATATAACAAAGATATTCACTCCAGATAGTGCTTTGATTTTATAATATGAAACTAATACTGTATATGTGAAACTTATATAGAGAAAAAATAAAAGCTTTTATTTAAACATATATTAAAACTACTTTCTTGCTTCTCTTACCTTTTCAACAAATTGTCTTGCAGTTTCAGTTATCTGTTCACTTGTTCCCTTTGATAAGTTGCCGCCAACCCCTACTGCTATGCAGCCATTTTTTATCCATTGACCTACATTGTCCAAATCAACACCACCAGTTGGCATTATAACTGCTTGAGGAAGAGGTCCTTTTACTGCTGCTACAAAGGATGGTCCAAAAGCACTTCCTGGGAATAGTTTTATAACATCTGTTCCTGCTTCCATTGCTCTTACCATTTCTGTAAGTGTCATGCAGCCTGCTGCGTATGGAATTTGGTATCTGTTACATAGCTTAGCTGTTTCTAAGTCAAAGCATGGACTAACAACATATTTTGCTCCTGCTAGAATAGCTACTCTTGCAGTCTCGCTGTCTAAAACCGTTCCTGCACCAACTAATAATTTGTCCCCGAATTCTTCTGATAATGCTTCAATAACTTTGTGAGCCCCTGGTACTGTAAAAGCTATTTCTATAGAATCTATTCCTCCAGCCATACATGCAAGAGCAATTCTTTTAGCTTCTTCGCTATTATTGGCTCTTACAACTGCAACTACTCCTACCTCTTCAATTCTGCGTAAAACTTCATACTTTCTCATATTACTCCTCCTAATTTATTATTAAAATTTTTGAAGCTGTTTTAATGTAAATTTTTTTCAAGTTATTCTTAATAAACGTTTTAATAATTTATTTTAGAAAATTTTTTTCATGTTTATATATTACTATATATATTTTAATAGTCAAGCCTATTATATGTTTAAAATGCAAATTAAAAAAATTATTATTTAAACAAAAATAAAAACACATACCGTTAAGCATGTGTTACACTTTTTAATATTTCTTTTTCGCAATTGCACTTCTTACTTTATCTAATCTCTTAAAATATTCATCCTTATTCTTAAGACAAACTCCTACAAATAAACAATCTATAAGTGCCAGTGCACTTATTCTAGAATCCATAGCCTCTGTTTTAAATTTTGATTCTCTTCCGAAAGAAACAAGAACTACATCAGAAACCTTTGCAATCGGCGCTTTGCCGTTAGAAGTTATAGAAATAATTTTCGCACCGTTTTCCTTTGCTGTAATTAAATTTTCTATTAACTCTTTATTACTTCCTGTATGAGAAATAGCAATCACACAGTCTTTGTCCTCAAGTATTGCAGCAATCATTGCTTGAAAGTGAGTATCAGCCTGAAATTCACATCTTTTATTTGTCTTTATAAATTTATTATAAGCATCAAGAGCTAATGCAGCAGATCCTGCCATACCAAAAAAAGCAATTTTTTCAGACTTGTTTAAAAGTTCTACTGCCTTATCAATAGTTTCTCCACTATTTAGTTTCATTGTTTGATTTAAAGAATAAATATTAGAATTGACTATCTTTTGTAAGGTAATGAAAGAATTATCTTCCTCTTTTATTTCTTCATGTATATTTTTAATAGGAGAAACTACCTCGCTTGCAATCTTAATCTTTAATTCCTGATACCCCTTATATCCTAGTTTTTTACACAGCCTGAAAATAGTAGCTTCTCCACTTTTGCAGGCTTCAGCAAGCTCAGTAATAGATCTATGAATAATATCCTGAGGATTTTGAAGAATATATTCTGCCACTCTTTTTTCTGCATCTTTAAGTTCTGAATAAATTTCTCTTATCTTTTGTAGGCAACTTATCTGTTCCATATTTTCTCCTCTTAATTCTTAAATGAAATAATAATAAATAATATTATTATAACATAATTTTGAATCGAGTAGGAGCTGAATAATTATTTTATTCAGCGTCCTCTCACACCACCGTGCGTACCGTTCGGTACACGGCGGTTCAATAGAAATTAATGTG
>NZ_JAMSKT010000026.1 GCF_023806125.1 Clostridium caldaquaticum | reverse complement strand
CATACTTGCCTATATTATTGACAGAGTTTGTACAGAATATACATTTTCATAAATTTTTGTGCCTTGAGCACAGCGAAAGGAATGATAGTTAATATGAATGATCATCAATATAACATTGAAAAGGAGAAGGTAAAGATGAAAATTACATCATGTAAAACAAACCATATTATAAACCCTCTTGGATTTGGCATGGAGCAAGCTACTGTATCCTGGATTACAGAAGATACAACTTCTAAGAAACAGGTGGCAGCACAGGTTATTGTGGCCAGGGATGCAGAACTAGAGGAAATTATTTATGATAGTGGTAAAAGTAGTGAACTTTCAAGTTTGGCTGTAAAGCTTCCAATTACATTGACTCCTTATACAAGATATTATTGGATTGTAAAAGTATGGGGAGATACTGGTGATGAAGCAGTTTCAGAAGTTAACTGGTTTGAGACTGGTAAACGGGAAGATAGTTGGGTAGCAAAATGGATTACCCCAAGATGGGAGGATACAACCATTCACCCATATATTAGAAAATCTTTTTTTATAAAGAGTGCAATTAAATCTGCCAGAGCTTATGTAACTGGTATGGGATTATATGAGCTTGAGATTAATGGAAAAAGAGTTGGAACAGAATATCTGACACCTTATTGTAATACTTATGACGCCTGGGTACAATGTCAGACATATGATATTACTGAACTTTTAAAGGAAGGAGACAATGCTGTTGGTGCTATGCTTGCTAATGGCTGGGCAAAAGGTCGTTTTGGAACCTTTGGCGACTTTAATACTCCTTACTGCCGTTCATTTGCGTTACTATGTGAGTTGCGTATTATCATGGAGGACGGTTCAGTTCAAGTTATAGGTACAGATGCAGACTGGAAATGTAAACCTTCTCCGATTATTTCTGATGGAATTTATGATGGTGAGGTTTATGATGCAAATTTAGAGATTCCTGGATGGTCTAATGCAGATTTTAATGATTCAGATTGGGATTGTGTAAAAGAATTTGATGCTAAAGGACTTGGAAAAGTAGAAGACAGACTATCTCTTCCTGTTATCGTTAAGGAAACTGTAAAACCAGTAAAATTAATCCATACTCCTGCAGGAGAGTGGGTGTTAGATATGGGACAAAATATGGTAGGATGGCTGCGTATTCGTATACATGAACCTAAAGGAACAACTATAAGAATCCAGCACGGTGAGGTTTTACAAGACAATAATTTTTATCGTGATAATCTTCGTAATGCTAAAGCGGAATTTGTCTATACTTCAGATGGAACCGAGAGAATTATTGAGCCAAGTTTTACATTTTTCGGTTTTCGTTATGCAAAGCTTCAAGGATTTACAGAACCCATTAATATTGAAGATTTTACAGGATGTGTTGTTTATTCGGATCTGGAGGAAACAGGAAAAATTGAGACTTCTGATCCTTATGTAAACCGCCTTTTCCTAAATGCTTTATGGGGGCAGAAAGGTAACTTTCTGGATATTCCAACAGATTGTCCACAGCGTGACGAAAGAATGGGATGGACTGGTGATACACAAGTATTTAGTGGAACTGCATCATTTAATATGGATACTTACGCTTTTTATTCTAAGTTTATGAGAGATGTTTATGAAGAACAGAAATTCTGTGATGGTATGGTTGCCAGTGTTGTTCCTACCTTTACTAAAGTAAAAAGTCCTGAGTCAAGCTTTGCTGGAGGTGGTTCTTGTGCCTGGGGTGATGTAGCAACTGTGGTGCCTTGGGAGCTATATCTGCATTTTGGGGATAAAGCAATTTTAGAAAGACAATATCCAAGCATGAAAGCCTGGGTGGACTGGATTCGTAAACAAGATAAAAAATCTGGTAATAGAAAATTATGGACGGTAGGTTTTCATTTCGGAGACTGGCTTGCACTTGATGGTCCTGTAGAAGGTGGAGTTATGGGTGGTACAGACAATGGTTTATTAGCTTCTGCTTATTATTGTCTATCTACCAATATTCTATCTAAAGCAGCTTCTGTACTTGGTTATGATGAAGATGCAATATTTTATGGAAAGCTCACTGAAGAAGTAAAAAAGGCTATTCAGGATGAGTTTTTCTCTAAAAATGGTCGTTCTACCATCAACACACAGACAGCACATGTAGTGGCTCTGCATTTTGATTTGGTTCAGCCTGAGGTTAGAAAAAGAGTATTAAAGGATCTACAGCTGCTGCTGAAAAAGAGTGGAATGCATTTAAAAACTGGATTTATTGGAACTCCATATCTATGCAGAGTTCTTTCTGAAAATGGAGATTCGGAAAGTGCTTATAAAATTTTCTTTCAGGAGGATTATCCTAGCTGGTTGTATGAGGTAATTATGGGGGCAACCACTATTTGGGAAAGATGGAATTCTATTTTGCCTGACGGTAAGATATCAGGAACTGGTATGAATTCTCTTAATCATTATGCCTATGGTTCTATAGTTGAATGGATGTATCGTCATATGTGTGGTATAAATCCTTTAGAAGAAGCACCAGGCTTTAAAAAATTTGTGTTAAAACCTGAAGTATATGGTAAGCTGTATCACGCCAAAGCTACCCTAAAATCCTCTATGGGTATCATTGAAAGCGGCTGGTTTAGAGAAAAAGATGGCTCATTGACAGTAAAGGTTACTGTTCCTTTCAATGCAGAAGCTGAAGTTTATTTACCAGATGCAAAACTTAATAAAATTAATGGTATTAATGCTTTAACAGCTAAACAGGAAGGAGATAAAGTAAAGGTTACATTAGAGGCAGGTACTTATACTTTTAACTATATGCCTGCAAAAAATTATGTTCTTGAATACTCTATTGAATCACCTTTACGTGAGTTGTTAGCCAATCCTAAGACTAAGGCTGTTCTTGCTGAAACGGTGCCTCATCTCCTTAAGGTAGTTAGTGGAGATATGGGGATAGAACTGCCATATAGTATTGCTGATGCAGCTAATGGACCAGATTCTTTTATGCTTATGATGCTGTTAGGTGGTACAACTGATCTTAATGACTTGAATGAGAAATTGAAGGCAGTTCCGGTTGAAGTTAGGACAATATCGTAAGTTAAATATTTTTTGAAACAAGTGATCTAGTATTTTTGTAAGATACTTGTTAAGTATTGTTACAAGTACAAGGAATAGAAAAATGAGGTTATAGTAAAAGTTACATACTTTTACGTAACCTCATTTTTTTAAGCTTAATTAAGCTATTAGCTCAGTTGATGGGACTTGATTAAAAATAAATGTCTGAAAACTCAACTTTAATGTTTCTTAACAATCGGTCGTCTATATCAAAACAAGGCTCTAATATACTATCCTCTGCTGCTTTTTTTGCAGGCAACTCAACTATAAAGGTACTTCCCATTCCTAACTCACTTTCTAGTTCTATTGTGCCATCTAAAATATTTACTAATAGTTTTACAAGGGATAAACCAATACCTATACCTTCTGCTTGTCTGGACAGGTTATTATCAACTTGACCAAATCGCTCGAAAATCAATGCATGTTTGTCTTTAGGAATACCAATGCCTGTATCAGTTACTTTAATTTGTACTTTATTGGATTTTTTGATTACATTAAATTCAATAGTAATTTTTCCTCCATTTTCCGTAAACTTTATAGCGTTAGAAAGAAGATTTAATATGATTCGTTCATATTTTTCATCATCTATGCTAATAATCTTTTTTTCTACATTGGTATTGAAGGATATTTTTATATTTTTTTGAGCAGCGTATACCCTTACTGATTCTGTGATAGCATTAGTTAATAAAACTATATCTATGTTTCGTGTATGAATATTAATTTGTCCTGAATTTATTCTTGTAATATCTAATAAATTATTTGCAAGCCTAAGTTGTCTAAATGTATTTTGCTTTATATTACTAATAAGTTCTTTAACTCTATCTGGCAATTGATAAATATAAACGCACTCGATCAATTGAATGGCGGAATAAATAACATTTAATGGAGTCCTAAATTCATGACTGATTAAAGATATAAATTCATCTTTCATAACAAGGGCTTTTTCAAGTGTTTCCCTCTGCTGTTGTTCTGCTTTTAAAAGAAGTTTCTGTTGCTCCTTAATCATAGTTTCTGTATATTTGCGCAGAGTAATATCCTGTATACTTCCTTCCAAGTATTGTTGCTGTTCTTTATTGTTATAAACAATGCGACAGTTTACCTGTACCCAGATTATTGTTCCGTCATTACGTTTTATCTGTAATTCAAAATCCGTTAGTTCACATACATCTTTCATGTTCACTAATTCTAGTTCGTTATTAATTAAAGAAGAATATATAAAATTATTAATATTAGTATTTAACAATTCTTCATTATCAGTATAACCTAAAATATCCATAACAGTTGGGTTGAAATCTACTATTTTACCGGATAAAGTTGCACGAAAGAGACCAATTGGTACTCTGTTATACAAGCCTCGATAGCGTTCTTCACTCTCTCGTAATGCAGTCTCGCGTGCTTTTAAACTATTGCTCATAAACTGAAAATCAGTTGAAAGTTTATTTAACTCAGCAAAGGTAGCAGGAACGGATAATAAAAAATTATTATTGCTAAAATTTCCAAAAGTTAAGGCGTTTGTTTCTCGACTGAGTTGTTCTAAAGGAGCAATTACATATTTTTGAAGTTGTTTTCTCAGGTTCAACATTAAAGTCAACAAAATAATAAATGATGCAAAGAAAGCTAATCCAAGTATCCATGAATAAGAATTATAAAAAACTGATATTGGAATTTGAGCTACAACAATCCATCCGGTACGTTTTACTTTAACGGCAGTTCCAAAAAATCTAGATCCTTCATACATATAAATTGCATTATTTTCCTCTTTTTGAGTTTTATGAAATATTTTTAAATTGCTCATATTTACTTGCTCTTTAACTAAATTTGAATCTGGATGGGCTAAAAGTGTACCTGTTTGATCCATAATGAAAATAAAGTTGCTAATTGAGTTATTTGTTAAATTTGTAATCTCATCTTGTAATAACGATAGGTTAAGTTCACCTACAATATAAGCTCCCTGAGAAATAGGGCTGATTAAATATACTGTGGGCTCACCTGTTCGAAGTGAAATAAAAGGATGAGAGATATTTTCACCTTTAATTTTAATATCTGGAAGATTAGACATATCCAAGCCAGAATAACGTGGATCAAAAGGTAGTATTAACTTAATTTTATATTTTTCATCTAAATAATATAATGTATCAAAATATTTATATGCTTGTAAAGTACTTTTCATAAAAGTTGATAAATTTTCTTTGTTCGTTGTTTCAGCTGCTAAAGCAACTGCATTTAAGATTTTACTCCCATGGTCAAGATGGTTTTCTACTATTTGAGAAACTGCTTGTAATGTTTGGTATTCCTTATTTATAAAATTACGTCCGAATAAATAACTTACAATAGCAATTGTAATAAGCCCCACTAGAACTAGTGGTAGGAATAAACGAAATAGAACCAATTTAAAAAATACTTGTCGAAGAGAAGGAAAAAACTTATTATTTTTATCCATTTTTGCCTCCTTAGTTACTTGACGTTAATAAGTCAAGAGTTATGAATTTACCATTGCTGATGGAACTTAAATAAAAAGGCCTCATAACATCACCAAATTCATTAAAAGAAAAATTACCCATCAATCCAGTATAATTACGTGTTTCTAATAATGCATCACTTAATCCTTTAGAGTTTCCTCCTGTTTTTTTTAGAGCATATGATAATACCATTGCTGAATCATACGCAAGTGCTGCACCATATGAAGGCTCTTTACCAAATCTGGCCCTATATTTTGCCTTAAAATTCAGTAAAGTTTCTGATTGACTTGTTAATCCATAAGCTTGTTCGAATTTCATTCCTTCAACAGCCTGACCACCGTTATTTATCAGATTTTCAGTAGGAGCCCAAGATGAAGTATAAAGAGGTATATTCCATCCCATCAATCTAGTTCTTTGAGCAATAAGAGCTGTATCCATATCCGATGCAATAATAAGGAGACCTTCAGCTTTTGCTTCATGTAACTTTGATAACAATATAGAAAAATCTGGCTGAGAGGCAGAAGAAAATTCTATGCAATCTATAATATTGCCACCAAGAGATTTAAATTTATCTATAACAGTTTTACTGTAAGTTTTGGAGTATGATGCGTTATCAATATCATAAATGATAGATAAACGTTTTCTGCCATCATTTTGATAAATATAATTTGTAAAAGCTTCAGCACTGTCTTTAAATGACGGATAAACTCGGAAAAAGAAATCCTGTAAATCACTTAGTTCAGGTGTAGAAATAGTTGGACCTATCATTACTACCTTAGCTGGATTTGTTACCTTTAAACCTGCCATGGTTTGAGAGCTAGTTGAATGGCCGATTATAGCGACAGCACCTTTTTCAATTAATTCAGCATCTACGGACTGAGCTATATCAGGTATGCCACGGTCATCACCAATTAGCAATTTAATCTTACGTCCTGAAATTCCACCAGATTCATTAATCTCTTCTATTGCCATTTGAACTCCATTCCGTTCTTGAACGCCTAATTCAGCCTGCTTTCCTGTTAATTGGGCAGCAAAGCCAATAATTATAGGCTTATTATTTTTTATATTAATAAAATATAAAACTAACATGATTATTATTAACAGTATAATACTGAATGCTAGCTGTGATTTTTTAATTATTTTTATATTTTTAATATTCATGTTAGAATTCTCCTTTTATTATCAAATGATAGTATTCTCCAAATAATCTAAATAATTTTTTCATTAATAAGTATTCTTCATAAAGTAATAAATTCCTTCATAATTTGAGGAAAATTCTTTACGTTAAGGATTGCTTATAATCATAGAAATATTTTTAAAGAATCTTATTGCATTTAAACAAAGCTTAAATTATAATAAAAATATAATTATTGTTAACGTGAACAATAATTTGATTGATATTTGAAATGAGGTGATATTTTGAAAAAATTCATGAATGAAAATTTTTTATTATCAAATGAAACAGCAATAAATTTATACAATAATTATGCAAAAGATATGCCTATTATTGATTACCATTGTCATTTAAATCCAAAGGAAATATTTGAAAATAAAAAATTCAAAAACATAACCGAAGTCTGGTTATATGGAGATCATTATAAGTGGAGAGCTATGAGAAGCAATGGCATTGACGAGAAGTATATTACAGGAGATGCAGAGGATTATGAAAAATTCATGGCTTGGGCTAAGACATTGCCAATGGCAATAGGAAACCCTCTTTATCATTGGACTCATTTGGAACTTCAAAGATATTTTGGGGTATACGAGATTTTAAATGAAAAAACTGCTCCTTATATTTGGAATAAGGTGAACAAAATGCTAAATGATGAGGGGTTTGGGGCTAGAGATTTAATTATAAAATCTAATGTAAAAGCCTTATGTACAACAGATGATCCAACAGATTCTTTAGAATATCATTTAAAACTGAAAAAGGATAAGGATTTTAATGTAAAGGTGCTGCCAACCTTAAGACCAGATAAAGGACTTCAAATAAATATAGGAGGTTTTATTCCTTGGATTGAAAAACTTTCAAAGGTCTCTGAGAAGAATATTGAAAGTTACGATGATTTCCTAGAGGCTTTAGAATCAAGAGTCAGATTTTTTCATTCTGTTGGCTGCAGAATATCTGACCACGGTTTGGATAGCATAACATATGCGGAAGCTTCAAAAGAAGAGATAACTAATATATTTTCCAGAGCTTTAAAAGGAGAAAGCCTTAACAGTGAAGAGGTAAGCAAATATAAAACTTATACATTACAATTTTTAGGCAGGTTATATTCACAACTAGGATGGACAATGCAGCTACATATTGGTGCCACAAGAAATAATAATACAAAAATGTTCAGGAAAATAGGTGCTGATACAGGGTTTGACTCAATTAATGATGAAAAGGTGGCATACTCTCTTTCTAAATTTTTAGATTCTTTAGAGGTTGATAACTATCTTCCTAAAACTATATTGTATACTCTAAACCCAAAGGATAATTATGTTCTTAGCACAATGATTGGAAACTTTCAAGGAACTGAGATACCTGGAAAAATACAGTTTGGAGCTGCCTGGTGGTTTCTTGATAACAAAGAGGGTATGGTTGAGCAGATGAAAGTATTAGCTAACACTGGACTATTGGGTCGTTTTGTAGGTATGTTGACTGACTCTAGAAGTTTTTTATCCTATACTAGACACGAGTATTTTAGAAGAATACTTTGTAATCTTTTAGGAGAATGGGTCGAGAATGGGGAAGTACCTGAGGATATGGAGCTTTTGGGAGATATAATTAAGGGGATATGTTACAATAACGCGAGAGATTATTTTGCTATAAAATGTTAACGTGAACAATATAAATATTAGGAGGCTAAGCTTATGAATTTACCATTTCAAATCGATTTAAAAAATAAGGTTATAGTAATTACTGGTGCAGGTGGAGTGATTTGTGCAGGCTTTGCAAAGGCTGTAGCTCAGTGTGGAGCTAAAGTTGCATTGCTTGATTTAAATAAAAAAGCTGCAGATGTGGTTGCTGAAGAAATAAATGCAGCTGGAGGAACTGCAATTGGTATTGAATGCAATGTGATTGATGTTCCAAGTATTGAAAAAGCAAGAAAAGAAGTAACTGAAAAGTTAGGTGCCTGCGATATTTTAATAAATGGTGCTGGTGGAAACAATCCTAAAGGAAGCACCACAAAAGACTACTTGTTTAAAGAGGATATTCTAAATAAGCAGGAGGGAGTAAAAACTTTCTTTGATTTAGATCCTAAAGGAATCGAGTTTGTATTCAACTTGAATTTTTTGGGAACCTTGCTTCCTACTCAGGCCTTTGTTAAGGATATGATAGGAAAAGAAGATGCTACTATAATAAATATTTCTTCTATGAATGCATTTACACCTCTTACAAGAATTCCTGCTTATAGTGGAGCTAAGGCAGCAGTTTCAAATTTTACTCAATGGCTTGCTGTACATCTTTCAAAAGTAGGAATTAGAGTAAACGCTATAGCACCTGGTTTTTTTATAACAAATCAAAATAAATCACTGCTTGTTAATGAAGATGGAAATTATACTGATAGGGCACATAAAATATTAAATGCTACTCCAATGGGACGTTTTGGAGAAATGGAAGAATTATTAGGAACGCTTCTTTGGCTTTTAAGCAGCAAAGCTTCAAGTTTTGTTAACGGAGTAGTTGTACCAGTTGATGGAGGATTTTCAGCCTATTCTGGAGTTTAAATAGTAGTTTAGCTGCTTTTTATATGATATTATATTAATGTTAATTATTTACATCGAGGTGTTAAAAATGGGAGTTACAATAAAAGATATAGCTAGAATTGCGAACGTTTCTCATACAACTGTTTCTAGAGCACTTAATAATAGTCCATTTATAAATGAAGACACAAAAACAAAAATAATGGATATAGCAAAGCAGCTTAATTATGTGCCAAATTATAATGCTAAAAGCTTGGTACTTGATAGGTCTTATAATATAGGGTTATTCTTTTCAACCTTAAGTGAAGTAACATCTTCAAGATTTTTTTATGATACTATTAGAGGTGTAAATAGTGTTATGAAGGAAAACTATAATCTGGTAGTTGGAGGAATAGACGATTATAAAAGCTTTATATCAATAAACAAAAAGAGATTTGATGGAATTATATTGATGAGTCAAAGCAGCAGCGACAATTCTTTTATTTATGATGTACTTAAAAAAAATATACCGCTTGTTGTATTAAATAGAGATATAGATGATAGTTCTGTAGTTAATATACTGTCTGGAGATAAAAAAGGTGCCTACAATGCTGTTACTTTTTTAATACGTATGGGACATAAAGATATAGCTATAATAGAGGGAAAAAAGGAATTTAAAGCTACAAATGAAAGAAAAGATGGTTTTTTAAATGCAATGATAGATAATAAGCTGCAGATAAACAGTGAATATATGGTTGAAGGTGATTATACTTTTGAAAGTGGCTACAATGCCATGAAAAAACTATTAAAGTTAACTAAGATTCCAACAGCAGTATTCTGCTCAAATGATGAAATGGCAGTAGGTGCAATAAAAGCTGCAGCTGAAGCAAAACTTAGTATTCCAAAGGATATTTCTATAATAGGATTTGATGATAGTCAGTTAGGTGCTTTTATAACTCCAGCTTTAACCACTGTTAAAAGGCCTATTAATGAAGTAAGCAGAATAGGTGCAGAGAAGCTTTTTAGTATTATAGAAGATAGCAGCAAAAAAGGAGAGAAAATATACATTGATACAGTACTTATTAAGAGAGAGTCGGTAGCGGAATTAATTTAATCCGCTGTTAAATTTGAATAAAAAAGTTTACTTATATTGGAGGAAACTATGAAACAATATTATTTAGGCATTGATATAGGAACTACCAGTACAAAAGCAATTGTTTTTGACAAAGAAGGAAGGATAGTTTCAAAATCAGTAGTAGAATATCCTATTTATTCTCCAAAACAAAATCACAGAGAACAAAATCCTGATGAAATATTAAAGGCAGTTATAAATACTTTAGAGGATAGTATTAAAAAGGCAGGCATAAATGGAGAGGATTTAAAATTTATAGCTTTTAGTTCTATGATGCACAGCATTATTGCAGTTGATTCAGATGGAAATCCATTAACTCCGTGCATAATTTGGAATGACAATCGAAGTGTACCCTATGTTGATAAGTTTAAAAGGAATGGCAAGGGCAGAGAAATCTATCTTAGAACAGGAACTCCAACTCATCCGATGTCGCCTCTTTATAAGCTTATGTGGCTTAAAGATAATAAACCGGAAATCTACAATAAAGCTTATAAATTTGTTTCTATCAAGGAATATATTTTTTATAAGTTTTTTAAAGAGTATATAGTAGATTACTCCGTTGCATCTGCTACAGGAATGTTTAATATTTTTGATTTGCAATGGGATAACGATGTACTTAAGCTTTTAGAATTAGATGAAAGCAAGCTCTCAAAACCAGTTTCTACTACATATATAATAAATGGACTAGATGATGATATATGTAAAAAAACAGGTCTTTCAAAGCAAAGCAGATTTGTAGTTGGAGCAAGTGATGGATGCTTGGCAAACTTAGGTTCAAATGCTATTACAAGTGGTGCTGCTGTGGCAACAATTGGCACTAGCGGAGCTGTAAGAGTTGTTTTTGATAAACCAGTTACAGATAAAAAAGAAAGAGTATTTTGCTATTATCTTTACAACAACAAATATGTAGTAGGTGGAGCAATAAATAATGGCGGAGTAGTTTATAGATGGTTCAGAGATGAGTTTTCAGAAGCAGAAAAGGAACAAGCTAAAAAATTAAACATTGATCCATATGTTTTATTGAATGAAAAGATTAAAAATACAGAGCCAGGAAGTAACGGCTTATTGTTTCTGCCTTTTTTAACAGGGGAAAGAGCACCTTATTGGAATGCTAATCTTAGAGGTGCATATATTGGTATATCTGATGGGCATAGCAGAAACCATTTTGCAAGAGCTCTTATGGAAGGTATTTGCTACGACATGAATGATGTTTTTAATGCTATCAAAGATTTAGTTGGAGAAGTAAAATGCATTTATGCAAACGGAGGCTTTACTCGCTCTCAAGAATGGCTTCAAATACTTTGTGATATTTTTGATATAAATGTTGTTGTATCGGAAAATTATGAGAGCTCCTGTATAGGTGCTGTTATGCTTGGAATGCTAGCTGTAGGCGAGGTTGAAAAATTAGAGCAGTGTAGTTACTTAGTGAAGGAAAACCGCATGTTTAAGCCAAATGAAGAAACAACGCAAGTTTATAAAAATCTATATGACTTATACAAACAATCAATTGAAAGTCTAACAATTATATTAGAAAAAATATCAAATTTCCAAAATAACCAAAATAAGAGAAATGAGGAGATTTAAAATGAGCAAACAGCAAATAGGAGTCATAGGACTTGCAGTAATGGGCAAAAATCTTGCACTTAATATTGAAAGTAGAGGTTTTACAGTATCAGTATTTAATCGTTCAACAGAAAAAACTGATGACTTATTACAGGAAGCTGAAGATAAAAACATTGTTGGAACATATTCTCTTGAAGAGTTTGTAACTTCACTAGAAAGACCTAGAAAAATTATTATAATGGTTAAGGCAGGAAAGCCTGTTGATGATACAATAGAACAGCTGAAACCATATTTATCAAAGGGAGACATATTAATTGACGGTGGAAATTCTTTTTTCATGGATACAATAAGAAGAAATAAAGAACTTGAAAACGAAGGTTACAGATTTATTGGAGCTGGTATATCCGGTGGAGAAGAAGGGGCGCTTAAAGGGCCAGCTATTATGCCGGGTGGACAGGAAGATGCTTATAGATTAGTAGAAGATATACTCACAGCTATTTCTGCAAAGGTAGAAGGTGAGCCTTGCTGTACTTATATAGGAGCTAATGGTGCAGGACACTATGTTAAGATGGTACATAATGGTATAGAATATGGGGATATGCAGCTGATATGTGAGGCTTACTCACTTTTAAAGAATGTACTAAAACTTAATGAAAAAGAACTTCATGAAGTATTTGCAGAGTGGAATAAAGGAGAATTAGACAGTTTTCTAATAGATATTACACAGGACATCTTTACAAAATATGATTCAGAAACAGGTAAACCAATGATTGATGTTATACTTGATACTGCAGGACAAAAGGGAACAGGAAAATGGACCAGTCAAAATGCATTAGATCTGGGTATTTCTACTCCTACAATTACTGAAGCAGTGTTCGCACGCTGCATATCCGCTATAAAGAGCGAACGTACAGCTGCAAGCAGAATATTAAGGGGTCCTAAAGTTGAAGCTTATAGCGGAGATAAAAAAGATTTTATTGAAGCTATAAGAAAAGCATTATATGCAAGTAAGATCTGTTCTTATGCTCAAGGTTTTGCTTTAATGAAGGCAGCAGCAGCAGAATACAACTGGAATTTAAACTATGGAAATTTAGCAATGATATTCAGAGGAGGATGCATTATAAGAGCTCAATTCCTTCATAAAATAAAAGCAGCTTATGATAATAATCATGATCTTGCAAATCTTATGTTTGATCCATACTTTAAAGACATTCTTGAAAGATATCAGGATGCATGGAGAGAAGTTGTCTGCACTGCTGTTAAATACGGAATACCGACACCAGCCTTTTCAAGTGCATTAGCTTATTTTGACAGTTATAGGAGCGAAGTTCTACCTGCTAATCTACTTCAGGCTCAGAGAGATTACTTTGGTGCTCATACTTTTGAAAGAGTTGATAAAAAGGGAATATTCCATCATAAATGGTTTTAATATAAGGTGGTGTGGCAATTATGAAGGAAATTATAATAAAAGAGGATAAAGAAATTGGAATAAGTGACGAGGAATTGCTGAAAGCTTTAGAACAAGCAATTTGTGAGAAAAAGATGCAGCTTAAAAAGGTTCTCCTTCTGCCTCCTGATTTTACAAGAATGCACTCAGGTGCAGGAAAAATTACAAATATGTATTATAATATGTTAAAAAAAATATGTCAGGTAGATATTATGCCTGCTCTTGGAACTCATGAAGCTATGAGTAAAAGTGAGTGGGAAGATTTTTTCGGAGAATATATACCCTTTAGCTGCATGGTAGTGCATAACTGGAGAAATGATGTGGTAAAAATAGGAGAGGTTCCAGGTGATTATGTTAGTTTTATTTCTGAAGGACTTGTGGAAGAAGCAATTGATGTAGAAGTAAATAAACGTTTATTAGATAAAACTTATGATTTAATAATATCAATAGGTCAGGTAGTTCCACATGAAGTTGTAGGAATGGCTAATTATAGTAAAAATATATTTGTAGGCTGCGGCGGAAGCAGTATGATAAACAAATCTCATATGCTTGGAGCCTTTTATGGACTGGAAAGAATCATGGGTAAGGATGGTACTCCTGTAAGAAAGGTATTTGATTATGCAGAGCAACACTTTATTAAGGATATTCCTTTAATGTATGTTTTAACGGTGACTACAGCTAAGCAGGGAAAAGTATCAATTCATGGGCTTTATATAGGAAGGGAGAGAAAACTTTTTGAAGAGGCAGTAAAGCTTAGTCAGGAAAAAAATCTAACATTTGTTGACAGACCTTTCAAAAAAGTGATAGTATACCTTGATGGAAAAGAATTCAAAAGTACTTGGCTTGGGAATAAATCAGTATACAGAACCAGAATGGCTATTGCTGATGGTGGAGAACTTATAGTATTAGCACCTGGAGTAAAAAAATTTGGAGAAGATGACAAAAATGACGAGCTTATAAGAAAGTATGGTTATGTAGGAAGAGAAAAAGTTCTTGAGCTTGTTAAACAAAATGACGACCTTCAAGGCAATCTGTCTGTGGCCGCTCATCTTATTCATGGATCTTCAGATGACAGGTTTTCTATTACCTATGCTGTAGAAAAACTTACAAAAGAAGAGGTTGAAGGAGTAAACTATAAGTATATGCCTCTTAAGGAAGCTCAAAAGATGTATAATCCTGAAAAGCTTAAAGATGGTTTTAATATTTTAGAAAATGGTGAAGAAATATTTTATATAAGTAATCCAGCTTTAGGACTGTGGGCTGATAGGAGCAAGTTTATATAAATTATAAAAATCTTCTTATCTTAGGGTAAGAAGATTTTTTAAAGCATAAGTTAATAGTTCGTACAGTCCTAAAGGAACAGTATATAATAAAGAATAATTCAAAAATACTAAGTTATAATAAATGGTAAGTTTTAAAAAATTAATAATTTATAGTATAATAATTAGCAGCTAAGTATAAACGTTTATAAAAACAGTATTTTAAGAATTAAAATTGTAATAGTAAGTATTAAAAAAGGAATTATTCGGTGATTGAGAATGAAAAGAATAGAGTTAGTGTTTCAAAAACTTAAAGAGCTTAGTAAAAATAATGAAAATGGAATAATGGCATCTGATATAGCAAAAGAATTAAATCTTACCAGAGCTAATGTAAGTAATGATTTAAATAGGCTTTTTGAAGATGGTAGGATTATAAAAATTAAGGGTAAACCAACTTTATTTAAACCACTTAATGAAGAAAATACATCAATTATAAATGTATTTTCACAGACAAATCCGAGTTTGTATGGAGCCATTGAACAAGCTAAAGCTGCAATATTATATCCTCCGAATGGTATGAATATATTATTGCTTGGTGAAACTGGGGTAGGTAAATCCACATTTGCAGGATTAATTTATAAATACGCTATTGAAATGAAAATAAAAAGCGAAAAAAGTCCGTTTATAACTTTTAATTGTGCGGATTATGCGAATAATCCACAACTTCTTTTAGGACAATTATTCGGAGTGAAAAAAGGAGCTTATACAGGAGCCGATTTTGATAAAATTGGATTGTTAGAAAAAGCTGATGGAGGAATTCTATTTTTAGATGAAGTTCATAGACTTCCGGCAGAAGGACAGGAAATGTTTTTTACATTTATTGATAGGGGGATATATAGAAGACTTGGAGAGACCGACGTTGAAAGAACTGCAAAGGTACTTATAATAGCAGCAACTACAGAAGATCCTGGTACAAACCTTTTAAAAACTTTCACAAGAAGAATTCCTATGGTAATAAATATTCCTCCATTAAGGGAGAGGAGCATGGAGGAAAGGTTCTATCTTATAAAACAGTTTATGATTGAAGAGTCTATAAGACTTGGTAAGAATATAAAAGTATCTATAAATTCAATAAAGGCGTTTCTTTCTTATGACTGTGAAAACAATGTAGGACAGTTAAAATCCGATATACAGCTTGTTTGTGCGAAAGCTTATGCAGATTACTTATCTCATAAGAAAAGTGATATAAGTATAAGCAACATGGATTTACCTTTGCATATAAGAGAAGGTCTGTTTAAGGAAACAGAGCATAGGCAATTATGGGGTAAACTCATTGATATTAATAAGAGGTATTGTATTTTTGACAAAAATGAAAAAAATTTAATACTTGAGAAAAATGAAAATGAACAAAGTATCTATGAAATGCTAGAAGTAAAAACAAGAGAACTTAAATCAATGGGTATTAAAGGTGCTAGGTTTGAAGAAGAAATTGAAAGTGATATAGAAAGCTATTTTAAAAAATATATGAATAAGTTTTCTGATAAGATAAACACATCATCTTTAGAAAGTATTGTTGAACCAGATATTATTAATTTAATAGAAAAGATAATTATTTTTTGTGAAGAAGAACTTAAGAGAAAGATGGATAAACAAATATATTATGGTTTAGCGGTTCATATAAACAGTTCTATAGACAGAATAAGAAGAAATAAAAAAATTGAAAATCCAAAGCTGAATTCAATACGAAAGGAACACCCAGTAGAATTTAGCATAGCAGTAGATGTTCTAAAAATCATAGAACAAGCTATAGATATTAGTATGCCTTTAGATGAAGCTGGATTTATTGCAATGTTTTTAATTTATGATGCTAAAAAAATACAGAATAAACAAAATAACGTAAAAATAATTATTATAGCTCATGGCGTAAGTACTGCTACATCTATGGCAGAAGCCGTAAATGGACTTTTGGGAACTAAGTATGCTAATGGTATAAATGCTCCTATAGATGAAAAGCCACAGGTTACATTACAAAAAACTAAAGATTATATAAGACAAAATAGTATTGCTTCAGATATTCTATTCTTAGTGGATATGGGATCTCTTACGACTTTTAGTAAGGAAATTGAAAAAGAATTTAAGATAAAAACTAGAACAATTCCTTTAGCTAGTACTCTGCATTGTATCGAAGCTACAAGAAAAGCAATGATTGGTTATTCATTAGATGAAATATACAAAGATACATTGGAAGTAAGTAATCTGTACGATAATAATATGTTAGATTATATACCTGAGATAATAGAAGAGAAAAAACTTGCAATAGTAACAGTATGTACTACAGGAGAAGGCACTGCTAAGATAATGGTAAATCTTTTAAAACAAAGTATTATATTTGACAGTGATTTAATTGAAATTATCCCAATTAATTATATAGGAAAAGAAACAGTATATGAAACATTGACAAAATTATCATTAAAATACGAAATAATATGTATAGTTAGTCCTTTTGAACTAAAGGTAGATTATCCTCAGTTCAAATTAGATGATATTATAGAAGGCAATTGTAATAGTGATATACAAAGTATTATAAACAGAGAAAAAATTTATATTAAGATGCAGGAGTCATTAGAGCATCAATTAAAAAATATTGAAAGTAAAGTAGTAATTAGGGATATAAAGAAATTTTGTAAAAATGTTGCAGAAACATTGAATATAAAATTAACTTTAAATGCACTTATAGGTATAACACTTCATATGGCTTGTATGATTGATCGATTAAGTAACAATGAAACGGTGGAAGAATATAAAGGTAAGGAAGAGTATATTAATAAAAATCAAGAAATCTTCAGAGTAATTAAAAGTGAGTGTGCTCATTTAAATACTAAGTATTCTATTTTAATCTCTGATGACGAAATATGTTATCTTATGAATTTATTCAGTATGAGAAGTAGAAGGAATAAAACACTTATTTGATGTGTTTCAAAAGGTTTTGAAAAGGCAAAACAAATAAAGGCTTTTTCAAAACCTTTTAAATTTTATCTGAACAGTTGAAAATACAACTTTAAAAGCTTATAAAAAATTTTATTGTATGAATTTAGTTTTGGCACATAACTTGCTTTATATATAGATACAATACAAATTAAATAATCAGAATAGAGGGTGGGATCAATGGAAATGACATCATTGGAACAAATAGTTATGGAATTGGTAGTTAATGGAGGTGATGCAAAAAGTAAGGCGATGCAAGCTATTAAAGCAGCTAAGAAAGGTGATATGAATCTTGCTAAGCAAAAAATAAATGAGGCAAATGAGTCTTTATGTAAGGCGCACGAGATTCAGACCAATCTAATTCAAAATGAAGCAGCGGGTAATCATGTACAAGTAACTTTACTTATGGTTCATGCTCAGGATCATTTAATGAACGCTATAACAATACGTGATTTAGTTCAGGAAATGATAGATATGTATGAAGAATTTAGAAAATAATAAAAACCAAATAAAATCTTTATATACAAATAAAATTTCAGGAGGGAAAAATAATGAAGTATATAACATTAATATGTGCAGCAGGAATGTCAACAAGTATGCTAATGGCTAGAATGCAGGAAGCTGCAAACAAGCAAGGTATTGAAGTGAAGATTATTGCTATGTCAGAATCAAAGTTTGAAGATTACAATGAGCCTACAGATGTTTTACTTTTAGGTCCTCAAATTGCATATTTAGAGGACGAAATAAAAGAACAGTATGAGCCAAAGGGAATTAAAGTTTCAGTGATAAATATGATGGATTATGGAACTATGAATGGTGAAAAAGTTTTAAATGATGCACTAGCATTGTTAGATTAATTATAAGTAAAAATATTATTTTAAAAATATATAGGGGGAAAAACAATGTCAAAATTTGATATACAAGCTATAACTAAAAGATTAGCTCCAACTATGAATAAGATTCAAAAAAGTAAATTAACAAGCGGAATTACTGGTGGAATGATGTCAGCATTACCTGTTACCTTATTCGGTTCTTTTGCTGCGCTATTTTTAAACTTTCCAATTCCAGCTTGGAAAACTTTTATTTCAAGCAATGGAATTGCATCAGTTGTGAATACTGGAATATTATTCTCCACAAATTTCCTGGCTATAGTATTTCTGCTAACTATAGCATGCAGCTATGCAAAGCAGTATAAAGAAGATGCTACAATACCTGTACTATTGTCAGTAGTATGTTTCTTTATTGTAACACCAATTTCTGTAAATAAAATAAACAATGCAAATGTAACCTCAATACCAGTTGAATGGTTAGGCGCTAAAGGTATTTTCTCAGCAATTATAATAAGTGTGGTGGCAACAAGACTATATATATATTTTAAGCAAAAGGGCTGGACTATTAAAATGCCTTCAAGCGTGCCTCCTGTAGTATCCACCAGCTTCAGTGGCTTAGTTCCAGGATTTATAGTTATTATTTTATTTTTATTTGTTTCAGGAATTTTTGGAGCAACTTCTTATAAAACTATGCATGCGTTTATATATTCATTTGTGCAAACTCCGCTTCAAGGTGTTGGTGGAAATATAATATCAATAATACTTTTATGGACTTTTGCACAAATATTATGGTTCTTTGGTATTCATGGAACATTAGTTATATATTCAGTAGTGCTTCCAATATTTACAGCAATGGATGCAGCTCAATTAGCTGCTTATTCAGCAGGACAACCTCTTCCTAATATAACTGGACGTGCCTTTGTAAGTACTTATACTATGAGTGCCAGCGCAATTGGATTTGCATTACTTATGTTATTATTTGCAAAAAGTAAACAATATAAGACATTAGGAAAACTATCAACTGTACCAGCTCTTTTTGGTATAAGTGAACCATTGGTTTTTGGTACGCCACTTGTACTTAATTTTAGATTTGCTATACCATTTATATTTATGAATGCTATAAGTTTAACTATTGCATATGTTTTAACAGTTATAGGATTAGTTCCAAGAGTAGCAGGAATGCAGCCAGTAAGCGGTATGCCAATAATATTCAGTGGTTTAATGGAAGGAAGTTGGAAGATATCTGTACTTCAGGTTTTACTTGTGCTTTTACAGATGGTAGTATGGTATCCATTCTTTAAGAAGGCAGATAATGAGGCTTATGAAACAGAGCAGAAAAATAGTGTTTCTGAAAAAACAGTTACTGTTTAAAAAGCTATAAGAAAGTAATAAATAATCAGCTATAAGTCAACCATTTATAAATGGTTGACTTATAGCTAAGAAAAATAAATTGAAAATAGGTGATAATACTTGAAAACAATTGAATTGAATCATAAATGGCTTTTTATTAAAGATAATAATGAAACTTTTATAGAAAATGAAATAAATAATCCAGAGATTATAAACTTACCACATTGTTTCAATGCTATAGATGGACAAAGCGGTGAGGGTATGTTTAGAGGACAGTGTTTCTATCAGAAAAAGCTGGATATAAGAAATGAAGATTTTAATAAATTTTTCTTTTTAGAAATAGGATCTGCAGGTCTTATTTGTAAGGTATATATTAACGGACAATTAGCTGGAGACAGTCAATGTGGATTTTCAATGTTTAGAGTATTTTTAAACCCTTTCCTAAAGGCTGGGGAAAATCTCATTTCAATCATGGTGGATAATAGCTATCATAGTGATATATATCCGCTGATGGCTGACTTTTCGTTTTATGGTGGACTATATCGTGAAGTGAAGCTTATAGCTACAGAAGCACTTCACTTTGATTTGATGGATAATGGAAGAGATGGAATATATCTAACTCAAAAAAATATTGAAAAAGATGTTTTCGAGTTAAAGATAACAGGAAAAGTAATAAATGAATTGCCTGAAGCAAAAAAAGGAATAATTCTAATTAGTCTTTTAGATAGAGAAAAAAACACAATTTTTAGTAAAAAAATAAAAATTATGGTTTCAAAGGAATCTGGATTTGAGCTGATAGAAAAAATTAATAATCCAATTCTTTGGCAGGGAATAGAAAATCCTTATCTTTATACTTTAAAGGCAGAACTGATTTATAACGAAGAGCTTTGTGATTCAAGAAACATTGAAATAGGCTTTAGGAATATAGAAATTACTCCCAATAAAGGTATATTTTTAAATGGTAAAGCTATTAAATTAAATGGTGTTTCTAGGCATCAGGATTTTTATGGAGTCGGTAACGCCTTAACTAAAGAACATATGGATTTAGATATGTCAATTATAAAAGAAATAGGTGCAAACACTATAAGACTTTCCCATTATCAGCACGATGATTATTTTTATACTCTTTGTGACAGAGAAGGATTATTGGTGTGGGCGGAAATTCCGTTTATCAGTATTCCCACAACTTCTGATAAAGAAAATAAAAACGCAAAGGAACAGCTTGAAAGATTAATTAAACAAGCTTATAATCATAGTTCCATATATTGCTGGGGAGTTCAAAATGAGATAACCATCGCGATAGAAAATGAAAATATATATAAAATGGTAAATAATCTTGTTACTTTTGCCAGGAAATTAGATACAAGCAGATTCATTGCACAGGCAAATATTCATTCTGTAGCTAATGAAAGCCCACTAAATGAGTTAACTGATTTGGTTGGATATAATCTATATTATGGCTGGTATTATAAAGATATGCAAGATTTAGGAAAGAGGTTGGATGAATTTCATGAAGCAAGACCTAATATACCAGTGATGGTTACAGAGTATGGAGTGGATACTAATCCAAAGCTACATTCATATAATCCAACAATTAAAGATTATACTGAAGAGTATCAGCTGTTATTTCAAGACAATGCACTTAAAACCTTTAATGAACGACCATTTGTTTTGGGTGGATATGCATGGGCTATGTTTGATTTTGGAAGCGAGATTAGAAATGAAGGAGGAGAAAAGGGAAAAAATCAGAAAGGTTTGGTAACTATAGATAGAAAGATAAAAAAAGATGCATTTTATTTATGTAAAGCTTACTGGTCAAAAGAGCACTTTGTTAAGTTTGCTGGCAGCAGATTTGTTAATAGACATGAAGAATTAAATGATATAGTAGTATTATCCAATTTAACACATATCAAACTTTATTTAAATGATCGATTTATTAGTGAAATTAATAATACTGAACCAATGAAGAAATTTAATGGTGTTAAGTTAGAATCAGGACAAAATATTATTAAAGTTGAGGCATTTGACGAAAAGGGCAATATTTATAGAGATGAAATGATTTTAAATAAGGTTAAGGAAATAGATAAAAGTTATATTCTTCCTAAAATTGAAGAGAAAAAGCATGTAACTAATTGGTTTGAAAAGTTTGATTTATCAGATGTTCATGAGATTGTTATCAAAGAAGGCTATTACTCAATATATGATACTGTTGAAAAGCTTTATGAAAATGAGAAAGCAAAAGCAGTATTTAAGAAATTTTTCGGAGATTTGGCTGAAGAACCTCGTTTCCAAGTAATGAAAGGAATATTTACTATAGAAGGCATGTCTAAGCGTTCTATGTTTAATATACCAAAAGAGTTGTTAGGTGTTATTAATAAAGAGCTAAACGTTATTCCAAAGAATCAGACTTAATAAATATAAGTTAATTAAAGTTGTTTAAAAGTAATTCAATAATATAATGTACACTTAAAAAAAGTTTGAACCAGAGATTTCATATGCTGGTTCAAGCCTTTCGTTTATGTTTTTAGACGATGACGGAAGACTTTACTTTTTTAGTTGATATTTTTCAAGGTAAGTCAGTTGTTAAATATACTGATACAAGAACCTATGAAGTCAATTTAAACAATCTTACTATATATAAAAAAAGAATATAACCAGGGGGCATCCATAGTTTTGTGTAAATCACATATATGGATGCTCCTTTTTAATTTTATATTAAATTATCAAATACTTCAGCGATTTTAAGTTTATAGTTATTATTCCATACAATTTTATCTTCCAAATTGTATTTTACAATCTTGCTATAAACTCCATTTACATTATTACTGTAAACTGTTATTACCATTTTAAAGGGATCAACTATCCAGTATTCTGAAACTTTAAATCTTTCATACACTTGTAATTTAGTACCTGTATCTCTATCTTTAGTTGTCCAGGATAATATTTCTACTATCAATTTTGGAATTCCCTTATAAATTGAACATTCAAACTCTTGCATATTACATACAACCATTATATTTGGTTCGAATTGATATTCTTCATCATTGGAGTATAGGGTGTAAACATTTTAAAACATAGTATTATGAATAAATATTAAATGTTGAATTTCATGTTAAAGATATAAAGGAATATATTTCAGTTGAAAAGATTTAGAACAATGAAAAATAAAATTAATAGTTATTATACTTTATCAATTTTTGGATATATAAAAAATATGGCGTTGACAAAATATAAAGATAGAAGTAACATAAGCATATAAGTAAATGCTTATGTATGTTGTTATAGAAATATGTATGGAGATTAAAGGTTCAAATGATCTTCTAATGGAAATTATTAACTGAAAACAAGTACGTATATATTATATAGTGTATATAAAGAAAGGAAGAATAGATGTGTTAGTAAGATTAAAAGAAATATCTAAATTATTAAAAGTAATATCAAATGAAAATAGATTAGCGATAATATGTCATTTATTAGAAAAACCTATGACTGTAAGTGAGCTTCATGAAAGGCTTAGTCATATGACTCAACCAGCCTTATCTCAGCATTTAGCTATGCTAAAGTCAAATAAAATATTAGATTCAGATAAGAAAGGACTTACAATTACTTATTTTATTCTAGATAAAAAAATAATAAGTATAATAGAAACTTTAAAGTCTAATTATTGTGATTAGAATACAAACAAGGTAAATAGGAGTTGATATTTGATGAATGTAAATTCAAAGGAAGCTTTAGAAGTTTTAATAAATAATAATCAAATGGTTCTGGTTTATTTTGGAAGTAATACCTGCAATGTCTGTAATGCTATAGAATCAAAAGTTCAGGAACTTTTAAAGAATTACCCTAAAATTAAAAGTTCCAAAATAGATGTAGAAAAATATTTAGAGATTTCAGCAGCTTACAACGTATTTACTATCCCTGTTATTCTCGTGTTTATTGAGGGTAAAGAAATGCTTAGAGAAGCTAGGTATATTAGTATACAGGATGTAAAAAATAAATTAGAAAGATATTATAATGTATTATTTGAATAATACATAAAAAAGGTAACGTTTAGTTCTTATAAGGCTATTATTAAGCTTATATATGAGATGCTCATAATATTAAAATAAAATTACACAAAGGAGAAAAACAATGAAGGCAGTATATAAAAACCCTAGGGAATTAGCTACAAAACTTATAGATTTAGTTGATAATTACAGGGAAGGTTTAATAACTTATGATAAATTTAAAGAAACAATTACTGTTATGATAGCAAAAAATGGAGATCGTATTTATAAAAATGGCTTTATGCCTGTTAGATTAATTAGTATTATAGGAGACGATAGGAAAGCTATTATTGATGAAGTAGCAAATAAACAATGATTGTTGTTAACATTATCTTTTTTTGCTATGTAATGTATTTATTATAGCTATATAAGTTATAATAAACCATATAAAATAGTTACATATTCTTAATACCTTATTAAGCAATTTTTAATAAAATTTAGTACTGGCTGTGATATAATATATTTATATAATGATAAGGAGGATGTATAAAAATGGATTTTGTTAATAAAGGACTTTCAAGTTTTTGGATTATAATTCTAAGTTTTATAGGGATATTCTTTTTAATAAATATACTTCCAGTAATAATTTTAATAACAGCTGGAGTTTGGGGAGTCAGTTATGTGATTAAAGCTACTAGAAAATGGCATATTAATAGAAAAAATTTTTTTAAAGGTGAAGCAGAAAAATCCGAAAAAGTAGAAACTATAAAACAAGATTTTTCAGAAGGTTTTACTACAGGAAAAGTAATAGACGTTGAATATACTGAAATTAAATAATGATCACTGCAATGGTTTAAAGAAAAATAAAATTTTATTTATCATTCGTAAATATATTTATATTACATTGACATTTTTTAAACAGAAATATTAAAATATTACTTATATTGTTTATATAATGATTAATTAAATCTTCTTATCTTAGTGTAAGAAGATTTTTCATTATGAAAGGGGAGAATTGCTTGGAAATAAAAAAAGTTAGTGGTAATACCTTTTGTATTGATACAGGAATGACATACATACCATTTTATAAAGTTAATGATAAAGAAATTATTATGCTGGATTCAGGATGGATGCAAGGTGAGCGTGAAGGAATTGAAGAATTGCTTCAAAGCAATAATTTAAAAGTAAATGCTATTATAAATAGTCATGCTCACATAGATCATATTGGAAATAATGCCTATTTTAAAAGCAAATACAACTGTATTATTGCAATGCCTGCATATGAAGCACTTATTTGCAGTAGTCTAACTAATCTGAAGCTTTTTTTCAAAAATCAGACTTTGAAGGAGGTAGAAGAACATTATGGACATATGATTTGCAAAGCTGATATTATGATAGAAGATAGCCAGGAGGAAGTATTTCTGTGCGGCATTACGTTTAAAGTCATTCATACACCTGGACACAGCCCTGCCCATATATGCATCATAACTCCTGATGATGTTGCATATTTAGGAGATTCCCTTATAAGTTATGAAGTAATGAAGAGTGCAAAGATGCCTTATGCCTTTATACTAAGTGAGGATATGAAAAGTAAGGCAAAGCTTTATGATTTAAAGTGCAGAAAGTATTTGGTGGCACATAAAGGAATATATGATGATATTAAAAAACTTATAGATGATAATATAGATTTTTATGAAAACAGAGCAGAAAAAATATATGAAGTAATTGAAGATACTATGACATTTGAAGAGATTATGAAGGCTGTTATAAAAAGTTTTCATATTCATATCAGCGGTATTTATAGATACTATTTTATAGAAAGAATGTTAAGAAGTTATGTGGAATATTTATATGAAATAAAAAAGCTTAAGCTTATTATGGACAATGGATTTGTTAAATACTCAAAAGCATTTGATGAATAATAACAAAAATTATTTGGTTACAAGATTATACTTTAGTATTCAATAAATAAATAAGAATTTGCAAAAAGAGTTGAAATAAATATAAATCTGGTGTATTATTATCTTAGATAATCTAATAAATATCCTTTAAACGATCCTGTGAGGTCGTAAGGCTTAAGCAATAATGTATTTTGATATAGCATCGTCTTACCCACAGGGCAAGACGTTTTTTTATTTTATGTAATTATTAAATAAATATTACAAACAACTAATTTAAATAAAATTGGTTAAAATAATTTACAAAGAAGGTGATATGATGAAATTGAAGACAGTGCTTCTTGACGATAAGGCTGTACAAAGAACTCTTATAAGAATTTCTCATGAAATAATAGAAAAGAACAAAGGAGTTCAGGATATAGTACTTATTGGTATAAAAAGGAGGGGAGTTCCACTTGCTAAAAGATTAGCCTTGCAAATAGCAAAATTTGAAGGTGTTGAAGTTCCTGTAGGTAGTGTAGATATTACACTATATAGAGACGATTTAAGTACCTTATCTGATATGCCTAAGATTAATAACAAGAATATAGACATAGAGGTAAAAAATAAAAAGGTAATAATTGTTGATGACGTTCTTTATACAGGAAGAACTACAAGAGCAGCTATAGATGCAATACTTGATAATGGACGACCAATGAGTATTCAATTGGCAGTACTTATTGATAGAGGTCATAGAGAATTGCCTATAAGAGCTGATTATGTAGGTAAAAACATTCCAACTTCAAAAAATGAGCTTATTTCTGTAGAGCTTACAGAGATAGACAATAATGATTCAGTTAAGATTTATGAATTATAAAATCTTTTAAAATAATCCAGTGAGGTTAAAAGGAGGAAATTCTAATTATGAAAAATTATATCGATGTAGATGAAAGACTGCCATTAGCTAAAACTATACCATTAAGTTTACAGCATCTTTGTGCCATGTTTGGTGCAACAATCCTTGTGCCGATTCTATTTCATATCAATCCTGCCATAGCATTGCTTATGAATGGAATAGGTACTCTTCTTTATACAATAATAACCAAAGGAAAAATTCCAGCATATTTAGGATCAAGCTTTGCATTTATAGCTCCAGTAACTCTTATAATTTCCACTCTTGGTGGATTTGCTTATGCTCAGACAGGGTTCATTTTCTTCGGACTATTCTTTGTTGTTATGTCCTTTATTATTAAATATGTAGGAGTTAAATGGATTGATATAGTTATGCCGCCGGCAGTAATGGGATCAGTGGTAGCGGTTATAGGTCTTGAACTTGCACCAGTTGCTGCACAATCTGCAGGGTTGATTCCTGATTCAAAGCTTGGCATAAATACTCAATATGTATTTGTATCCATCTTTACACTCTTAGTTGGAGTAATTGGTACAGTAGTTTTTAAGAAGTTTTTGAAAGTAATACCAATATTAATAGCAGTTGTTGCTGGATATGTGTTGTCATTATTTATGGGAATGGTTGATACTAAAATTATAGCTGATGCAAGTTGGTTTGCACTGCCTAAGTTTCAGATGCCAAAATTCAGCATTAATGCAATATTAATTATTGCTCCTGCATGTTTGGTTGTTTTGGCTGAGCATATAAGCCACCTTATAGTTACTGGTAATGTTGTTGGAAAAGATTTAATGAAAGAACCAGGATTGGATAAATCCTTACTTGCTGATGGTGTAACAAATATTTTATCTGGTTTTGCAGGATCACCTCCAAATACTACTTACGGAGAGAATATAGGTGTACTTGCTATTACAAGGGTTTTTTCAATATGGGTAATAAGAGGCGCAGCAATACTAGCTATAATACTATCATGTATAGGTAAAGTAGCGGCAATTATACAAGCTATTCCAAGCCCTGTTATGGGAGGAATAACATTGCTTCTTTATGGTATTATTGCAATTTCAGGTTTAAGAATGCTAGTTGAAAGCAAAGTTGATTTTAGTAAAAATTATAATATGGTACTTGCAGCAGTTACTTTCGGAATTGGTGTAAGTGGTGCTACCATACACCTTGGTAGCAGCGGCGTAGAACTTAAAGGTATGGCTTTTGCTGCAGTTGCTGGTATGGTTCTTTCATTAGTGTTTTATATACTTAGTAAGCTTGGACTTCTCAATGAGGAATATAAACCTGTTAATAACAATGAGGATAATATAGTTTAATAAAATATACAATAGTAACAAAAACCCATGGTACTAAAAAGTAATCCATGGGTTTTTTAATGTGCGCCCGGCATGGGCGTAATCTTGTCGGTGAAAGTCCGATACGGGGGTTGATAGTACCAACCGTTAGCTTAAGACAAGGGTGTCCACCGT
>NZ_JAMSKT010000025.1 GCF_023806125.1 Clostridium caldaquaticum | reverse complement strand
CTATTTTGTATAGATCCTATAAGAGATCCTCTTTTTTTCGAACAAAAGGAATGGGTCTTATTTGTGTGCCTTCATTTATGGTTTTCATTTTCAAGTTATCACTCCAATACTTATTGCTAGTTAATTAAACCGTAGGCTTTAAGCTCATTTTTTAAAACTTCTAAATTTTCATTGCTCATATCACAAAGAGGAAGTCTTAGGGTGCCTACATTCATTCCCATAAGATTCATTGCTGTTTTTACTGGTATAGGATTAGTTTCAATGAACATGGCATCATTAAGTGCTAGCATATTTAATTGAAGCTTTAATGCTGCTTCATGATTTCCTTCTAAATATAGTTTGCACATATCATGCATATCCTTTGGAATGATATTTGCAATTACTGATATTACTCCTACTCCTCCAAGAGCCATAATAGGAATAGTTTGATCATCATTTCCAGAATATATATCAATCCTATCCCCACAAAGAGATTTAATCTTTGCAATTTGGCTTATGTTACCACTAGCTTCCTTTACAGCAACAATATTAGGGAACTTGCAGAGAGCTTTAATTGTTTTAGGTTCAAGATTCATGCCGGTTCTCGACGGTACATTATACATTACAATAGGAGTATTTACACTTTCAGCAATAGCTTTAAAGTGTTCGATAAGTCCTTTTTGCGTTGTTTTATTATAATAAGGAGTTATAACTAAAAGGCCGTCTACACCAATGCTTTCTGCCCACTTACTCAAGCCTACAGATGCAGCTGTATTGTTTGAGCCTGTACCTGCAATAACAGGTATTCTTTTATTTATAACATCCACTGTAAATTTGATTGTTTCTTTCTTTTCAGTTTCGCTCATAGTTGAAGCTTCACCAGTAGTTCCACACACAATAATAGCATCAGTGCCATTTTCAACATGCCAATTGAGCAGCTCTTCAAGCTTTTTAAAGTCAACTCCTCTTTCATTAAAAGGGGTAACTATAGCAACACCACAGCCTTTAAAAATACTCATATCGTATCTCCTCCTTCTTTATATAGATTAGTATGTTTTTTTAAAATTGTCATACTTAAGTTTATTTTCCTTCATTAATTATATACTCTGCAATTTGAATTGCATTTGATGCAGCACCTTTTCTTATGTTATCTGCAACAACCCATAGATTTAATCCATTATCTATACTGAAGTCTCTTCTAATTCTTCCCACATAAACTTCATCATGGCCTTCAGCATCTATAGGAGTCGGATAGATTAAGTTTTTTACATCATCCATTAATATTATACCCTTTGCGTTTTTGTAAAGCGAAAATATGTCTTCTATATTATATTCATTTTGTAATTCAATGTTGATACTTTCGCTGTGTCCATAATAAACTGGAACTCTAACTGTTGTGGCAGTAATTTTTAAATTATCATCATGCATAATTTTTTTTGTTTCATTTATCATCTTAAGCTCTTCCTTTGTATAGCCGTTTTCTGTAAAAACATCTATATGAGGAAGAATATTATTAGCAATAGGTCTAGGAAACTTTTTTGGAGCTTCTCCATTAAGTCCTTCCTTTAAATCATTAAAGCCTCCCATACCAGCTCCAGAAACTGCTTGATAAGTTGAGTAAATTATTCTTTTTATGCCATACTTATCGTATAAAGGTTTAAGTGCTACAACAGCTTGTATAGTAGAACAGTTAGGATTAGCAATAATACCTTTGTTCCATTTAATATCTTCAGGATTTACTTCAGGAACTACAAGAGGAACTTCAGGATCCATTCTCCAAGCACTGCTGTTATCTATTACTATAGCGTTATATTTTGCAAAAACAGGTGCATACTCAAGACTTGTATCTCCTCCAGCAGAGAATAAAGCAAAGTGAATAGTTTTATTTTTAATATTCTCTTCCTTTAATTCTTCTACTATAACATTTTCTCCTTTGAAAGGAATATAAGTACCTGCAGACCTTTTTGATGCAAAAAAGTAGACTTTGTCTACGGGGAAGTTCCTTTCCTCTAAAACTTGCACGAATTTTCTTCCTACCATACCAGTTGCTCCAACAACTGCAACATTATAATTCATTTTTACCCCTCCTAAGAAAAGACTATAATACATTATATAATTAATGTTAAAAAAATTATATACTTTTCTATGCTAAATTGTAAATCAAAATAATAAGAAAATTTTAAACTTGTGTAAATATATTAAAAAATTTAAAAAAATATTTGGTATATATTAATAAACCTGTAATTTATAATAAGATCATGAAATAAATAATAACAATTATAAAATAAACTAAAAACTCAATAAAATTCTACTAGAATTATTGCAGGATTTCTATTAATATATTTTTTAGATAATAATTATTAATATCAAATTTATTATATTTTTAAGCAAATCAGATTTATTTTAAGTATATAAAATTTCAGAATTTGCTTTAAAAATAAAGCTTAGATAAATCAACATTGACAAGCTAAACTTTATGTGATAGTATGATTTTCATGAATTATTGTAACAGTATGCAACTTCATGCAGGTAAACATTCATATAATTTTTTGTCGGTTTTTTAACATAATGCAAGAAAACTCATTTAATATGTAAGGAAGGGGAAAAAAATGATAAAGTATATTTTCAAAAGAATAATATCAAGTGTGGTAACTATATGGGTAGTTGTTACTGTAACCTTTTTTATGATGCATGCACTACCTGGAGATCCGTTTACTGGTGAAAAAAAATTACCACCACAAGTTAAGGCTAATATGGAAGAAAAATATGGATTAAATAAGCCTTTGTCACAACAATATGTTACCTATTTATCAAGACTTGTAAAAGGAGATTTAGGATTATCTATAATAAATCAAGGTAGAACAGTGAATGAAATAATTGCTTATTCTTTTCCGACTTCTGCAAAGCTTGGCGGTGTAGCAGTGTTGTTTTCTTTGATTCTTGGAATATTAATGGGAATAGTTGCTGCATTAAAGCAGGGTAAGTGGCAGGATAATTTGAGTATGGTTATTTCCACTATTGGAGTTACAGTTCCAAGCTTTGTTATGGCTACTTTGCTCATATATTTCTTTGCGGTAAAGCTTCAGTTACTGCCTGCTATAGGCTTCGACGGACCTAAAAATTATATACTGCCTGCAATTGCTTTAGGTGGTTCATCCATGGCTTTCATTGCCAGATTAGCTAGATCTAGTCTGCTTGAAGTTATTAGGCAGGATTATATAAGAGTTGCAAAAGCTAAAGGATTGTCAAAATTTCAAATTGTGTACAAGCATGCTTTAAGAAATTCATTAATTCCTATAGTTACTTATCTTGGTCCATTAGTTGCTGCAGTATTAACTGGAAGTTTTGTTGTGGAATCAATGTTTGGTATTCCTGGTCTTGGAAGAGAGTTTGTTGTTAGTATAGGAAATAGAGATTATACTGAAATACTAGGAGTTACGATTTTTTACGGTAGTTTCCTTGTAATATGTAATCTTATCGTTGATATACTGTATGTAGTTATTGATCCAAGAATTAAATTGGAGTCATAGGAGGAGTGTTTATGGAATTTTCAAAAGAATTATTTGAGAAAGTAGCAGAAAGTGAAAAAAATTCCGAAGAGATTGTACGTCCTAGTCTGACTTTTTGGCAGGATTCATGGAGAAGATTAAAAGAAAATAAGCTTGCTATTGCGGGTTTATTCTTTGTAATATTCATTACTTTGCTTGCAATTTTTGGACCTATGTTTTCAAAATTTGATTATAGTACTCAAGATTTCAGCGTAGCAAATCAGGGGCCAAGCAGTACTCATTGGTTTGGTACTGATAAATTTGGAAGAGATATATTCATAAGGGTTCTATATGGTGCAAGGATATCACTTACTGTAGGATATGCAGCTAGTGTATTAAATCTTATCATAGGTATTATTTATGGCGGAGTTTCTGGTTATTTTGGCGGCAGAATAGACAATATTATGATGAGAATTGTTGAGATACTGTATGCTATACCTATGACTATATATGTTATACTATTAATGGTTGTTTTTAAAAGCGGAGGACTTAAAAGTATAATAATAGCGCTTGCAGTTAGTTTCTGGGTAACTATGGCTAGAATAGTAAGAGGGCAAATTATGTCTTTGAAAGAACAGGAATTTGTATTGGCTGCAAGAACATTAGGAGCATCACCAATGCGAATTATATTTAGACATTTGATTCCAAATTCAATGGGACCTATAATAGTTACTCTGACATTGACTGTACCTCAAGCAATATTTACAGAGTCTTTTTTAAGTTTTATAGGTCTGGGTGTTAGTGCTCCACAAGCTTCATGGGGTACTTTGGCTTCAGAAGCATTGCAAACATTTCAGCTGTATCCTAATCAGATATTGTTTCCTTCACTGGCAATTTGCTTAACTATTTTGGCGTTTAATTTTCTAGGTGATGGTTTGAGAGATGCACTGGATCCAAAGATGAGAAAGTAGTGAGGAGGAGAATTATGAAAAAGGTACTCCAGGTAAGGAGTTTAAATACATCGTTTTATACACATGCTGGAGAAGTACAAGCTGTAAGAGATGTTTCTTTCGATTTAAACAAGGGGGAAGCACTAGGCATTGTTGGAGAATCTGGCAGCGGCAAAAGTATCACTATGATGTCTGTAATGGGACTTCTTTCTGAAAACGGAAAGATAAAAAAAGGAGAAATATTACTTGATGGAAAAGATTTAGTAAAGCTTCCTGAAAAAGATATGGAAAAAGTCAGAGGAAACGAAATAGGTATGATATTTCAGGATCCAATGACTTCCCTTAACCCTGTTTTTACTATTGGTGATCAATTGATGGAACCACTTATGAAGCATAGAAAACTGAATAAAAAGCAAGCTTTTGAAAAAGCGGTTGAAATGCTTAAGTTAGTAGGAATTCCGAGCCCTGAAAAAAGAATGAAGCAATACCCTCATGAATTTTCTGGTGGTATGAGACAAAGAGCAATGATAGCAATGGCACTTGTTTGTTCACCAAAAATATTAATTGCAGATGAACCTACAACGGCTTTAGATGTTACTATACAAGCACAAATTCTTGAACTCATGAAGGATCTTAAAGCTAAATTCGGTATGTCTATAATATTGATAACTCATGATTTAGGAGTAGTTGCAGACACATGTAACAGAATCAATGTAATGTATGGAGGTAAAATTGTTGAAACAGGCAGTTCAAAGGATATATTTTATAATCCAAAACACCCATACACTTGGGGATTGTTAAGAAGTATCCCAAATCCAAAGAATGATGTTAAAGAAAGGCTAAAGCCTATTCCAGGTACGCCTCCGGATTTATTAAAGCCTCCTGTAGGGTGTCCTTTCGCAGCTAGATGTGAATATGCAATGAATATATGTATGAAAAAAATGCCTGAGCAGTTTAAAATAAATGATGAACACTATTCAGCCTGTTGGTTAAATCATTCTTTAGCACCGAAGGTGACTCCAGACTTAGGAAGGGGGAATCAGAATGAGCAAACAAGCACCTCTGCTAGAGGTTAAAAATTTAAAGAAATATTTCCCTGTTAAAAAGGGATTGTTTGATAAACAAAAGTCTTTTGTAAAGGCTGTTGATGATGTTTCCTTTACAATAAATCGTGGAGAAACCTTAGGATTAGTAGGGGAAAGCGGATGTGGAAAAACTACCACAGGAAGAACAGTTATTAAATTATATGAACCTACTGACGGTTCAATAATATTTGATGGAGTGGATATCGCAAAGTTAAAACCAAAAGAAATGCTTCCTTATAGAAAAAAGATACAAATGATTTTTCAAGATCCTTATGCTTCATTGGATGGGAGAATGACAGTTGGTGATATAATTGGTGAAGCAATCGATATACACAAACTTATGAATGGAAAAGAGAGACTTGAAAGAATACATTATTTGCTAAACAGGGTTGGGCTAAACTCAGAGCATGCCAATAGATATCCTCATGAGTTTTCAGGAGGTCAGAGACAAAGAATTGGTATTGCAAGAGCCTTGGCAGTTCAACCAGATTTTATTGTGTGTGATGAACCTATATCAGCATTAGATGTTTCAATTCAGGCACAGGTTGTAAATATGCTTGAGGATCTTCAAGAGGATTTAGGTTTAACTTATTTGTTTATTGCTCACGATTTGTCAATGGTTAAGCATATTTCAAATAAAATAGGAGTTATGTATTTAGGGCATATGGTTGAAATAGGTGAAAGCAACGAACTATATAAAAATCCTATGCACCCTTATACTAAAGCCTTACTGTCAGCTATACCTGTACCAGATCCTGACATGTCAGCATCAAATAAGAGAATTGTTCTTGAAGGTGAGACGCCTTCACCAATTGATCCACCTAAAGGGTGCAGATTCAGGGCAAGATGTAAATATGCAAAGCCAATTTGCTCTGAAGTTACGCCAGTGCTTAAAGATTTTGGTAACGGACATGAGGTAGCCTGTCATCTCTATGAATAGATTAAATATGATTAATATATACTATATATAACGTTTATATTACTTGTTTTATTTCGTTATATTCAGTTTGAATCAATTAAGTTTTTATTAAATTCGAGATAATTAAGACAGCTTGCACCTTAATTATCTCGAATTTGATATATATAAAATACATAAAAATAAAATATAAAGGAGGGCTTTTATGCTAAAAAATAAGAAAAACAGAATAATTTCTCTTGTTTTAACAGTAGCTTTAGCAGGTTCCGTTATGGCAGGTTGTGCAAGCAAATCAAGTGAACCAGGAAAAGCTGGAGGAGCTGCAACTTCACAGCAGATTTTAAGGTATAATCTTGGAGCAGATCCAAAGACAATTGATCCAGGATTAAACAGTTCAGTTGAAGGTGGTACAGTAATTGTTAACGCTTTCGAAGGACTTACAAATATAGATTCTAAGGAGCAGGTTGTACCTGGAGCTGCAGAAAAATGGGATATATCACCAGATGGACTAAAGTATACTTTCTACATAAGAAAAGATGCTAAATGGTCAGATGGACAGCCTGTTAAAGCACAAGATTTTGAGTATGCGTGGAAGAGAGCACTTGATCCTGATGTTGCCTCAGAATATGCATATCAGCTTTATTATCTGAAGAATGGACAAAAATATAATGAAAAGAAAGCTAATAAGGATGAAGTTGGAGTAAAAGCTGTTAATGACACTACATTAGAAGTAACACTTGAAAATTCAACACCATATTTCTTATCCTTAACTGCATTCCCAACTTACATGCCATTAAGACAGGATATTGTTGAAAAAGACAAAGAAGGCTGGGCAACTAAAGGAGAAACATACATCGGTAATGGACCATTCAAAATGAAAGAATGGAGACCAAAGGATAAAATGGTATTTGAGAAGAATCCTAACTACTGGAATAAAGATAAAGTAAAACTTGAAACAATAGAATATACACTTATTGATCAGGAAACAAGCTACATGTCTGCATTTAATGCTGGTCAAATTGACTATATAGAATCACCACCAACAGAGCAGATACCTACTTTATTAGCAAATAAGACTGCTCAAGTATTCCCATACCTTGGTACATATTACTACAGCTTTAATATATCAAAAGATGCAGACAAAATTGATCCTGCTGTTGCTAAGGTATTAAAGGATGTTAGAGTAAGAAAAGCAATTTCTCTTGCTATTGACAGAGAAGCCTTAGTTAAAAACGTAACAAAGGGTGGTCAAAATCCTGCTACTAGCTTTGTTCCAAAGGGAATAGCAGAAGCAGCAGGAAAGGATTTTAAATCTAAAGATTATTATAAGTCTACAGCTGATGTAGAGACAGCTAAAAAGCTTCTTGCTGAAGCTGGATATCCAGACGGACAAGGTATACCAACTTTGGAAATTCTTTACAACAGTGGTCAAGGACATCAGGATATAGCTACTGCTGTTCAAGATATGTTAAAGAAAAATCTTGGAATAAATGTTACATTAAGAAATGTTGAAAGAAAAGTTCAGCTTGACGAAACATCAAATCATAAGTATCCTGCAATAGCAAGAAATGGATGGATTGCAGACTATGCTGATCCTATGACTTTCCTTGATATGTGGACTTCTACATCTGGAAATAATGTAGCAGGATACAATAATCCAGAATATGATAAGCTAATAGAACAGGCTAAGTCAGAATCTGATTCAGCAAAGAGAATGGCTTTAATGCATCAGGCAGAAGATATACTTATGAATGATATGCCTATAATTCCTTTGTATGAATATACTAATATTGCATGTATAAAACCTTATGTTAAGAATGTTCATAAGTCACCATTAGGAATGGTTTACTTCAATGAAACATATATAGAAAAATAGTTTATACAAAAAGACCCGTCAGGGTCTTTTTGCTTATGTATTTGTATATAATGTATAAAGATTCCCTTCTAAGTTAAAAATAGCAGATAAGATTAATTGGGAGGGGAATTTATATGGGTAAAACACCATTAAAAAAAGTAATAAAAGCAAAGTTAAAATCCAATAGAGAACTTACTGATATTGAAAAGCTGAGAGAAAAAATAAAATATGAAATTGCAGAAGAGTTAGGTTTAAGTGATAAAGTTGACAAATATGGGTGGAGTGGACTGACTGCAGAGGAGACAGGGAGAATAGGAGGTATAATGACGAAAAGGAAAAAGCAGCTAAACCTTCCTAAAAATAAAGAGATAATTTCAAACAATGGATATGTTGATTTTGAAGATATAACAAAATAATGTTGACTTATAAACAAAAAATATATAATATTAGCTTGGACATAAATGAGTTTGGAAGGGATGTAGCACTTAATGAGTCAATATAAAGACTTTGCGTCTATTTATGATCAATTGATAAATAGTGATATTGATTATAATGCCTGGGCTGATAAAATTTTAAATATATGCAGCAGCTTAAGCATAGAGAAAAGAGATTATCTTGATTTAGCCTGTGGTACTGGGAACATGACAGTGAACATAGCAAAACATTTCAAAAATACATGGGCTGTCGATCTGTCAAGTCAAATGCTTACAGAAGCAGAAAGCAAGTTTAGGGCTTCTAATTTGAAAGCAAAATTTGTATGTCAGGATATTTCATCTCTGAAGCTAAACTATAAATTTGACCTAATAACATGCTGCCTTGATTCAACAAACTATATTTTAAAAGAGGAAGATTTAAAGAATTACTTTAGAGGTGTATATAGTCATTTAAAAGAAGATGGAGTATTCATATTTGATATAAATTCGTATTATAAGCTGACAGAAATATTAGGTAATAATATTTTTACTTACGATAATGAGGACGTAACATATATATGGGAAAATTTTTTAGAAAATGATGTTGTGGAGATGAATCTGACCTTTTTTGTGAAAAGTGGAGAGTTATATAGAAGATTTGATGAAATGCACTGTGAAAGGGCGTATAAGGAACAATATCTAGAGGATTTTATAATAAAGGCTGGTTTTATTATAAAAGATAAGCTTAATAACTATGAAAATTGCAATATAAATGCTGCAAGTGAAAGAATAGTGTACGTGTTAACTAAAAGCAAGGAGGAAAAAAATGTCTGATAAATTAATAAGAGCAACTGCTCAAGATGGAAACATAAGAATATTTGGAGCAATAACTACTGATTTAGTCAATAAGGCGGTTAAAATACATAACTGTACAGCTACGGCTGCTGCAGCATTAGGAAGGATGTTAACAGCAGGCAGTTTAATGGGAGCTATGCTGAAGTCAGAAAATGAAACCTTGACAATTCAAATCGCCGGTGGAGGGGAAGCTAAAGGAGTAATAGTTACTGCTTATTCAAATGGTAAGGTTAAAGGTTACATTGGAAATCCTGAAGTGGATTTGCCTGCTAACAGCAAAGGAAAACTTGATGTAGGTGGAGCAATAGGTATAAACGGAAATCTATTAGTAATAAGGGATATGGGACTTAAAGAGCCTTATGTAGGTCAAGTTCCTATAACTACTGGAGAGATAGGAGATGACCTTGCTTATTACTTCACAGTTTCAGAGCAGACTCCTTCTGCTGTAGGACTTGGAGTACTTGTAGAGAAAGATTTAAGCATAAAAGCAGCTGGCGGGTTTATTATACAGATGATGCCAGGTGCTAGTGAGCTTATTGCTGATTTGATTACTTATAGACTTCAGGAAATACCTTCTATAACTGAACTGATACAAAGAGGAATGAGTATTGAGGAAATATTAGAATATATATTTGAAGATATGGGTTTAAATATTTTAGAAAGCATGGAGCCAAAATTTCAATGCGACTGTTCAAGAGAAAGAGTAGAAAAGGCACTTATAAGTATTGGAAGAAAAGATCTTGAAGAGATATATAAAGAAGGCAAAGAAGAAGAATTAAAATGTCATTTTTGTAATAAATCTTATATTTTTACAAATAGTGAGATAGGGAAGTTGTTAGAAGAGCTATAAATTTATATAAATAAAAATGGATCAATTGTACAAAAAAGCTATTGACAATTATAATTGGGCATTATATAATGTTAATTGTCTTGGGGGACAAAAGTGTGGGCGCATAGCTCAGCTGGGAGAGCATCTGCCTTACAAGCAGAGGGTCACAGGTTCGATCCCTGTTGTGCCCACCACATTGTGGCCCAGTGGCTCAGTTGGTTAGAGTGCCGGCCTGTCACGCCGGAGGTCGAGGGTTCGAGCCCCTTCTGGGTCGCCAAATTAAATTTAATATGGCCAGATAGCTCAGTCGGTAGAGCAGAGGACTGAAAATCCTCGTGTCCCTGGTTCGATTCCTGGTCTGGCCACCACATTATGCGGGAGTGACTCAATGGTAGAGTGTCACCTTGCCAAGGTGAAAGTTGCGGGTTCGAATCCCGTCTTCCGCTCCAATATGGCGCTATAGCCAAGTGGTAAGGCAGAGGTCTGCAAAACCTTTATTCCCCAGTTCAAATCTGGGTGGCGCCTCCAGATAGAAAGCTGTACGAAAGTACAGCTTTTGTTTTATAAAGTTATAACATAAATTAAAACAAGAGTGAGTATATTTTCATGTTTACTTACTCTTGTTTTTTATATTTATTCATCAATATACAAAAAATATGAATAAATATAAAAAAATACTTGCATATTTATAGATAAATATGTATAATTATAAATATAAATTTAGTACATGTTGGAAAGGGGAACTTTAATATGAAAGATAAAGTTATATTAGCATATTCAGGAGGATTAGATACTTCAATTATAGTAACATGGCTTAAGGAAAACTATGATGTAGAGGTTATAGCAGTTTGCGGAGATGTTGGTCAGGAAGATGACATGAATGAGATAAAAGAAAAGGCAATAATGACAGGGGCATCAAAGGTGTATGTAGAAGACTTGAAAGAGGAGTTTGTTACTGACTATTTATTTAAGGCTATAAAGTCAGGAGCCGTATATGAAGAAAAATATCTATTAGGAACATCATATGCAAGGCCTTTAATTGCAAAAAGATTAGTAGAAATTGCTCATAAAGAAGGAGCTAAATATATATGTCATGGCTGTACAGGAAAAGGAAATGACCAGGTGCGTTTTGAGGTAGGTATAGCTTCAATTGATCCTGAAATTAAGATTATAGCTCCTTGGAGAATATGGGATATAAAATCAAGGGAAGATGCTATTGACTATGCAGAGAAAAAAGGAATAAAAATAACTGTAACTAAGGAAAAAATATATTCTATGGATAGAAATCTTTGGCATGTTAGTCATGAAGGCGGAGACTTGGAGGAATTAACAAATGAACATAAAACAGATATGTATCTAATGGTAACTCCTCCAGAGAAGGCTAAGGATGAGCCTACCTATGTTGAAATTTATTTTGAGCAGGGAATTCCTAAGAAGGTTGATGGAAAAGAGCTTCCTCCAGTTGAGCTTGTTAAAACATTAAATAAAATTGCAGGTGAAAATGGAGTTGGAATTGCAGATATAGTTGAAAACAGACTTGTTGGTATGAAGTCAAGAGGTGTATACGAAACACCAGGCGGAACTTTACTATTAGCTGCACATCGTGAGATAGAGCAGGCTGTTTTAGATAAGCAGACCTACCACTACAAACAGCTTATAGCTCAAAAATATGCTGAACTTGTTTATGATGGAGTTTGGTTCAGTACTATAAGAGAAGCATTAGATGCTTTTATTGATAAGACTCAAGAACAAGTTACAGGAACAGTAAAAATGAAGCTTTATAAAGGAAATGTTATGCCGGCAGGAGTAGATACTCCTTATGCATTATATGATAAAGGAATATCTTCCTTTGGTGCTAGTGAATTATACAGTCATAAGGACTCTGCAGGATTTATCAATCTATTTGGTTTGCCATACAGAATTAAGGCAATGAAGGAGAAAAACATTAAGGAAGGTAAATAATATATGAAACTTTGGGGCGGAAGATTTAAAAATGAAGAAAGCAAGTTGATGGAAGACTTCAATAGCTCCTTAAGCTTTGATAAAAGGCTATATTTTCAGGATATTACAGGAAGCAAGGCTCATGTAAAAATGTTGGCTAGCTGTGGTATTTTAACAGAAGAAGAAAAGGAAAAAATCACAGAAGGGCTAAATACAATACTTAAGGAAATTGAAAGTGGCATACTTAAGCTTGAGGGAGACTATGAGGATATCCACAGCTTTGTTGAAACAAATCTTATTAAAAAAATAGGGAATGTTGGTAAGAAGCTTCATACAGGAAGAAGCAGAAATGACCAGGTAGCAGTGGATATGAGGCTTTATGCAAAAGAAAAGGCACTAGAGATTGTTAATAAAATGGAGGCTCTTCAGCAGGTGGTTTTCAAGCTTGCTGAGGAGAATCCAGCGATAATGCCAGGTTATACTCATCTTCAAAGAGCTCAGGTTGTTACCTTTAAACATCATATGATGGCTTATCACTCTATGTTTTCAAGAGATATAAAAAGGTTAGAAGATGCAGTAGATAGATTAAATGAAAATCCACTTGGCTGTGGTGCTCTTGCAGGAACTACTTATTCAATTGATAGAGAGATTACTACAAAGGAGCTTAATTTTAAAAAAACTGTAGATAATTATTTAGATGGAGTAAGTGACAGGGATTATATTATAGAACTTATATCCTGTTTTTCAATTTTAATGATGCATTTTAGCAGATTAAGCGAAGAATTAATATTATGGAGCAGTAAAGAGTTCGGATTTATTGAGATAGATGATCAATTTGCAACTGGAAGTAGTATTATGCCGCAAAAGAAAAACCCAGATGCAGCAGAGCTTATAAGAGGAAAAACTGGCAGAGTATATGGTGCTTTAACATCAATATTGACAACTATGAAGAGTCTTCCACTTGCTTACAATAAGGATATGCAGGAAGATAAGGAGCCTTTCTTTGATGCTTCAGATACTGTATTAAAGTGTATCAGCATTTTAATAGAAATGCTTGGAACCTTAAAGGTAAAAAAAGAAACTATGCTTAAAGCTGTAAAAAAAGGTTTTTTAAACGCTACAGAAGCTGCAGATTATCTTGTTAATAAGGGAATGCCTTTTAGAGATGCTCATGGAGTAATAGGAAGTATTGTTCTTTATTGTGAAGAAGAAGGTTGTTCTATAGAAGATTTATCCGTAGAAAAGTTAAAAGAATTCAGCAGCTTATTTGAAGAAGATATTTATGACTTTATTGATTATGAAAATTCTCTAAAAAAAGGAATAAAAAAGCTGATGCTATAAGTATAGAAGGAGGGGGCGTATATGAAAGCAAGACTTGTATTAGAGGATGGAACGGTTTTTATGGGGAATTCTTTTGGTGCTCAGGGTGAAGCGCTGGGAGAAGTAGTTTTTAATACTTGTATGACAGGTTATGAAGAGATTTTAACAGATCCTTCTTATAAGGGACAGATGGTGACTATGACCTACCCGCTTATAGGGAATTATGGTTTTAATAATATAGATAAAGAGTCTTTTAAGCCTCATGTTAATGGTTTTATTGTGAAGGAAATATGTGCTGCTCACAGCAATTGGAGAGGGGAGATATCTCCAGAAGACTATTTTAAGGAATATAATATCATAGGTATAAAGGACATTGACACAAGAAGACTTACAAAGCACATAAGAAAGTTTGGAAGCATGAATGGGATTATTTCTACTAAAGATGAGGGTATAGAAGATCTTGTAAAAAAAATAAGAGAAAAGGCAGCTGTTAAAATAAATCCTGTTAAAGAAGTCAGTACTATTAAAAAGTATCATATTGAAGGAAAAGGAAAAAAAATAGCTGTATTAGATTTTGGAGTAAAACAAAATATTTTAAGGCTTTTACAGGATAGAGACTGTGATTTACATGTGTTTCCTTATGATACTAGTTTTGAAGAAGTATTAAAAATAAACCCAGATGGAATTTTGCTTTCAAATGGCCCTGGCGATCCAGAAGATTTGCCTGAGGCAGCTGAAAATATTAAAAAACTTCTAGGAAAGAAACCAATTATGGGAATATGCTTAGGACATCAGCTTTTAGGTATAGCTCTTGGCGGTAAGACTTATAAGCTTAAATTTGGACATCATGGTGGAAATCATCCTGTAAAAGATTATACTACAGGAAGAATATATATAACATCACAAAATCATAATTATGCCTTAAAGAATGGTTTCAGCGATGACGTTGTTATAACTCATATTAATGTAAATGACAATACTGTAGAAGGATTCAGACACAAATCCTTGCCGGTTATAAGCGTGCAGTATCATCCAGAAGCAGCTCCAGGACCTCAGGATTCAAACTATGTTTTTGATGATTTTATGAAAATGGTAGGAGGGAATTCTAATGCCTAAAAGAGAAGATATAAAAAAGGTTTTAGTAATAGGCTCAGGTCCTATTGTTATTGGTCAGGCAGCTGAGTTCGATTATTCAGGAACTCAAGCTTGCAAATCTTTAAAAGAAGAAGGTATTGAGGTTGTACTCATAAACAGTAATCCTGCTACCATTATGACAGACATGGAAGTTGCTGATAAGGTGTATATAGAGCCAATTACTTTAGATTTTGTAAAAAAAATTATATATAAAGAAAAGCCTCAGGGCATTCTTCCGTCACTTGGAGGACAGACTGCTCTTAATATGGCAGTTGAGCTAGCTAAAGATGGAATATTGAAAGAATTAGGCATTGAGCTTCTTGGAACATCTTTAGAATCAATTCAAAAGGCTGAAGATAGAGAACTTTTCAAGCAGATGATGGAGGAAATAGGGGAAAAAGTACCTCACAGTACTATTGTAACTAATTTAGAGGATGCTATTGATTTTGTTAAAAAGGTCGGTTTTCCAATCATCGTTCGTCCTGCTTACACCTTAGGTGGAAGCGGAGGCGGTATTGCAAATAATATGGAAGAGTTTAAATATATTGCAGGACGTGGATTAAAGCTTAGCATGATTCATCAGGTTTTGCTTGAGCAAAGTGTGGCTGGATGGAAGGAAATAGAGTATGAAGTTATGAGAGATCATGCGGATAACTGTATTATAATTTGTAACATGGAAAATTTCGATCCTGTAGGAGTACACACAGGAGACAGTATAGTAGTAGCTCCAAGCCAAACTTTGTCAGATAAGGAATACCAAATGCTGCGTTCTGCATCTATTAAAATTATACGTGCACTTAAGATAAATGGTGGCTGTAATATACAGTTTGCACTGAATCCTAATAGTTTTGAGTATGTTGTAATAGAAGTTAATCCTAGAGTTAGTCGTTCCAGTGCATTAGCTTCAAAGGCTACTGGTTATCCTATTGCTAGAGTAACAGCTAAAATAGCAATTGGAATGAATTTAGATGAAATTAAAAATTCCATTACTCAAAATACTTATGCCTGTTTTGAGCCGTCACTGGATTATGTAGTTACAAAGGTTCCAAGATGGCCTTTTGATAAGTTCAACACTGCTAACCGTTCTCTTGGAACACAGATGAAAGCAACAGGAGAAGTTATGGCTATAGGAAGAACCTTTGAGGAGTCCTTGCTAAAAGCTATAGATTCTTTGGATATAAAAATGAATTATCAGTTAGGTTTGAAACAGTTTGAAGATAGAACTGTAGAGCAGTTAAAGGAAATTATAAGCATTCCTAGTGATGAAAGAATTTTTGCACTATGCAAGGCTCTTCAAAAAGGTATTACTGTAGAAGAGATTGTAAATATAACTAAAATAGATTATTTTTTCATAAAGAAGCTTGAAAAAATTGTTCTTTTGGGTGAAAAATTAAAATATACAAACATTGAAGATGTAAGCTATGAATTGATGTATGAAGCTAAAAAAGTAGGTTTTGGAGATTCTTATATAGCAAACCTTCTGAATACTTCTTTAGAAAATGTAATAAAAAAGAGAAAGACATTTAATATAAATCCTGTATATAAAATTGTAGATACTTGTGCAGGTGAATTTGAAGCTGCTACTCCTTATTATTACTCTACCTATGAAGAGGAAGATGATGTAATAGTAAATGATAAGAAAAAAGTAATTGTTGTAGGTTCTGGTCCTATAAGAATAGGCCAGGGAATTGAATTTGACTATTGCAGTGTTCATTCGGTGCAGACTCTTAAGGAACTAGGTTTTGAATCTATTATTATAAACAATAATCCTGAAACTGTGAGTACGGATTTTGATACTTCCGACAAGCTTTATTTTGAGCCGCTAACAAAAGAATGTGTTCTAGATATTGTTGAAAAAGAAAAACCTGAAGGAGTAATTGTTCAGTTTGGAGGTCAGACAGCTATTAATCTTGCTGCTCCACTTCATAAGGCAGGAGTTAAGATATTAGGAACTGCTGTAGATAGTATAGATATTGCTGAGGATAGAGAAAGATTTCTTAAGCTTTTAGAAGAGCTAAACATTCCACTTCCTCCTGGAAGTACTGCTTTTAATATAGAACAAGCACTAGAAATTGCAAAGGAAATAGGTTATCCTGTATTAGTAAGGCCTTCTTATGTACTTGGTGGAAGGGCAATGGAAATTGTATATAATGACAAAGAGTTGAAACAATATATGCAGCTTGCGGTAGATATTTCTGTAGAACATCCTGTGCTTATAGATAAATATATTTCAGGAAAAGAAGTAGAAGTTGATGGAATTTCTGATGGTATAGATGTTTTAATTCCTGGAATAATGGAGCATATAGAAAGAGCGGGAATACATTCAGGAGACAGTATGGCTATATATCCTCCTCAAAATTTGCAGGAAGATAGCAAAAACACTATAGTTGAGTACACTATAAAGCTTGCAAAGGCATTAAGTGTAAAAGGGCTTTTTAATATACAATTTGTGCTGGATGAAAATAATAATGTATATGTTATTGAGGTAAATCCTCGTGCAAGTAGAACAGTTCCAATACTTAGCAAGGTTACAGGAATACCTATGATAACTTTAGCTACTAATATTATTATGGGTAAATCTTTAAAAGAGCTAGGGTATACAACAGGACTTTATAAAGAAAGTGATTTTGTAGCTGTAAAAGCTCCGGTGTTTTCTTTTTCAAAGCTTACAATGGTGGATACTTTCCTAGGACCTGAAATGAAATCTACAGGAGAGGTTATGGGTGTAGATAAGGATTACCATAAAGCCTTAAGCAAAGCACTTGCTGCCTCTGGGCTTAGCATACCAAGAGATGGTAATGTACTGCTTTCTATAGCAGAGAGAAATAGGGAAGAAAGTGTAGAAATTGCAAGAAAGCTTTATGATATGGGGTATAAGCTCTATGCTACAGATAACACCTATATATATTTAAAAGACAGGGGTATTGATGTTAAGCTAATTCCTATGGAGGAAGTACAGCAATATATAAAGAAAGATATACTTGATTTTATTATTAATACTCCTACTAATGGAAAGATATCGTACAGAAATGGATTTTTATTAAGACGTACAGCAATGGAATATAATATTCCATGTATTACATCTATAGATACTGTAAATGCTATACTTGAAACAGTTAAAAAGGATAAAGAAAGCAGCAATGCAATAGATATATATTCATTAAGTGAATATTCCTCTCTAAAATTAAAGGATATGAAAAAGAAAGGTATAGAAGTGAGAAAAGCCAGACTGGAAGATATTAAAGACATTAGTAATATAACAAAAGAGGCTTTTCAGCAGTATAAGAAATATGTTGGAGGATACGGCAGCTTATCAGCTTTATCAGAAACCTATGAAGACATAAAGAAGGATATTGAAACCAAAGAAGTATTTGTAGCTGTATTAAATGGAGTATGTGTAGGAAGTGTGAGAGTTGAAGTTTTCAGAGATAAAACTGCATATCTTAGCAGGTTTGCAGTATCACCTGAGCTGCAGCGCCATGGGGTTGGCAATGCTTTATTAGATGCTGTTGACGAGGCTATGAAAGAAGCTGGAGTTAGAAAGCTGTCTTTACACACTGCTGCAAAGGCTTCACCGCTCATTTATTGTTATTATAAACACGATTTCTATATTGAATCAACTACAAAGGATCGAGGGTATATAAGGGCATTATTAATTAAAGATTATATTGAAGATGAGAAGGGAATAAACTATGGAAACGCTAATTAGAAAGGCAGAGATTTTAATAGAGGCTCTTCCTTATATACAAAAATTATACGGTAAAACTGTAGTTATTAAGTATGGCGGAAATGCTATGATTAGTGAAGAGCTTAAAAACTCTGTTATGGAGGATATTACTCTTTTAAAATTTATCGGGGTAAACCCTGTTATAGTACATGGCGGAGGACCTGATATATCAAAGGCCCTAAAACTTCATAATGTTGAGAGCAAGTTTATCAATGGATTAAGAGTTACAGATGAGCAAACTATGGAAGTTGCTCAGATGGTGCTAGTTGGAAAGACAAACAAGGAAATCGTGTCACTCTTAAATTGTAAAGGAGGAAAAGCTATTGGTTTTTCTGGAATAGATGGCAGGCTCATTGAATGCGAAAAATATAAAACAACTGTTAATGGAGAAGATATAGATATTGGATTTGTAGGAAAAATTACCAAAATAAATACTAAAATGCTTGAGCTTGTAACTAGGGATGAATATATTCCAGTTATTGCACCAATAGGTGTAGATAAAGACGGTCAAAGCTACAATATCAATGCAGATACAGTAGCTGGAGCAGTTGCTGCAGCACTTAAAGCGGAAAAAATGATGCTTCTTACTGATGTTGAGGGGATTAAATATTCTAAAGACAGCGAGGAAGTAATCTATGAAGCTGCCATAGAAGAAATTCATAAATTATTAAATGACGGTATTATAACAGGAGGGATGATTCCTAAGGTGTTAGGCTGTATTGAAGCTCTTGAACAGGGAGTAAACAGAACTCATATTATAGATGGAAGAATTCCACACTGCATATTGCTTGAGATATTTACAAACAAAGGTATCGGAACAATGATAAGAAAATAGAGAATGGTTTAAGAGGTCTTAGTTAAAGACCTCTTATGTATTTTTAGTAATTATTTTATTATATATATGCTTCCTCTGTCTATAAGTTTTCCATTGCTTAAAAAAACAGGTTCTACTTTATGTTTTTTTAAAAATTCAAAAACCTCTTTACTGTATGCATAATTTTCTAAGCTGCCATAGAAGGCAAGAAGACCATTTTCTAGAAGTCCGCAGCATCCACCTATGAAGCCGTAGTTAAGTCCTGGAAGAAGTATATCGCCAGGAGGAAGAAGTAGTACATCTATGTATTCTTCCATTAGGCATTTAGCAATGCCTTTGTCGCTAGTCATAACAGCAGAGCTGCTGACAATAGCAGTTGAACACTTGGTATAACCTTGTTTTACATTTTTTATTTTTTTATTTTGGACTAAGTTTATTAATTTATTGTCTGTGTATCTAATATTGTGAATGAAAATGTCATTTAGATTTAATGCATTTAAAATTATGTTAAAAGGATAATTAGTTTCTAATTTTTTTTCTGAAAGAAACACTTCTATATTATAGCTTTTAAGAAGATTAATAAATTTAATATCCATATCTTTATGAACTATTATAGTCTTATCATTAACTATATGCAAAAGAATGTCTGGATGTCCAGAAACTGCTTCATACAATATTTTATTAGGTGGAACAATCAGTACTTCAAAGCATAACTTTTCAAGATTATATCTTTCCTCATCACTTATTCTATAATCTACAAGAACTTTTTTCATAAAATCACCGACCTTTGGGAATTATAGAAATACATTATCAAAAATATCAACTACTTTCAACCAATAAGATTAGTACGAGTAAATGTAACTTGTCACGTGTTAGATACTCCATTTGTCGATAATTGCTTAATTAATTTTGCATATACATTTTCTTTCAACACATACTATCATAAGAAGGGAGTGTGAGATATGCTGCTTTTAACCGTAGTGTATGACAGTAGTAAAGAAGACATAATCAAAAATATGAATGAAATGAAGAAATATTTCCATGATAGAGATATAATAGTAGGTTTTTCAGAAAGTATCGAAAGCAATACTCACTTCTTAAAGATATTTTGTGATGACAATGCGTTTAATGATAAACTTGTAAACATATTTAACCTTTATATGGCTAATATTTTATACAACATAGTAATAGATGAATTCTATAAAAAAGAAATACAAAGCTTTCTAACGGATACTTATTTTTTTCTTAAGTATGATGAAATAAAAGAAATTAAAAAATTAAGTCTAGATGCCCTTAAAAGCGAAGGTGCAATACTTAATGAGTATATGGTTTACTTTAGAAATAGAAAAAATTCTATCATTCAAAAGATAATAGAATGCATTGAAGAAAATAAAGAAATAAACATAAAAGGTTTTATAACTTTTAGAATGAGTGAATTTAGAGAAGATCTGGAAAGCATAATAGACAAAGTTGTTGAGAGCTACATGGTAGAAAAAGAGTATAATGAATTTATTAAGCTGTTAAAATATTTTGTAGAACTTCAGGAAAGCAAGATAGACAAAATAAATATAATAATAGAAATTGATGGAAATTATATTATTCAGGATGATCATGGAAACGATATAATGGATGTTTTGTTCAGTGAGCTGTCCGATACTAAATTTTCTGGTGTAGTAAGCGTTGAGGATATGTTAATAAGTGGACTCATTACTAATGCACCAAATACTGTAATTATACATAATGCAGAAAACTGCAGCAATAAAGAGCTTTTAGATACTATTAAAAATGTTTTTGGAGAAAGAGTGATTTTCTGCAGTAAATGTGATATGTGTGACAAAATCAAAACAAAAATAAAATTAAAAAAATAGTTGACAAATAATATAATACAATGTAGAATAATCTGTGTTAAGAAGAAACAGCCGTTTCTCACCTTACAGCATTGCTAGTAAGGTCAAGGATAGATTGACTATTTTATGTTGAGCTATTAAAGGACGGCTACTGCCGTCCTTTTTTATTATAAAAAATAAAATCTCTTAGGAGGTGAAAATTATTAGTAAAGACTTTCTTTTAAATGAAGAAATTAGAGAGAAAGAAGTAAGAGTTATTGATACTGATAATAATCAGTTAGGAATACTTCCAACAAAAGAAGCTTTAAAAATAGCTGAGGAAAAAGAACTAGATTTAGTTCTTATATCACCAACTGCTAATCCGCCGGTTTGTAAGATTATGAATTATGGAAAATTTTTATATGAACAGGCAAAAAAGGAAAAAGAAGCCAGAAAGAACCAGAAAGTAATAAATATTAAAGAAATAAGATTCAGTCCTGCTATTGAAGAACATGACATTTCTATTAAAGCAAATAATGCAAGGAAATTTTTACTTGACGGTGATAAAGTAAAGGTTACAGTAAGGTTTAGAGGTAGAGAAGCCGAATACTCCCACATTGGTCTTGATATATTAAAATCTTTTTCTGATAGGTTGGAAGATGTTTGTGTGATTGAAAAACCAGCTAAATTAGAAGGAAAGAATATGATAATGATACTAGCTCCTAAAAGAGCATAACTGAGAGGAGGAAATTTATTATGCCTAAAATGAAAACACATAAAGGTGCAGCAAAAAGATTTAAGAAAACAGGAAGTGGAAAGCTTAAGAGAGCTAAAGCTTTCAAGAGCCATATATTAACAAAGAAGAGCTCAAAGAGAAAGAGAAATCTTAGAAAGACTGCTTATGTTTCAGTTGCTCAGGAAAAAGCAATAAAGAAATTATTACCATACTTATAATATAGAGGTGCTAGAAGGAGGTTTTTTAAATGGCAAGAGTTAAAAGAGCTATGAATGCTCGTAAATATCATAAAAAAGTACTTAAGCTTGCAAAGGGCTATTATGGTGGAAAAAGCAAGTTATTTAAGACTGCTAATGAAACAGTTATAAGAGCATTAAGAAATGCTTATGTTGGAAGAAAACTTAAGAAAAGAGACTTTAGAAAGCTTTGGATAGCAAGAATAAACGCAGCTACAAGAATGAACGGATTATCCTATTCAAGATTTATGAATGGTATAAAGCTTGCAGGTGTTGATATTAACAGAAAGATGCTTTCTGAAATAGCTATAAATGATGCGAAGGCTTTCAGCGAATTAGTTGAAGTTGCTAAAAAAGCACTAAATGCTTAGTAATTAATAATAAAAATGCAGTTTTATTGCTGCATTTTTATTATTAAAAATTATTGTAAATTTATATAAAACGAGTATAATTATTATCATAAGTAAAGATATTTACATACAATTAAATGTTATAATCTTTAGCCGGATACTAGTTTCTTTTAACATAGAAACATTAGTATTCGGCTATACTTCTACTGTATTTTAAAGAATATAAATATATAGTTTACATATAATTATAATTATATTTATATTATAGCTTTTTATGAGGTGCTGTTATGCAAATCAATATTTATAAAGACTTAAGATTTAAGCCGGTTCAAATTTTGGTAATAGGTTTTGCAGTTGTAATTTTAATGGGAGCAATACTTTTAACACTGCCTATAGCGTCAAATGAAGATGTAAGAACTCCATTTGTAGATGCTCTATTTACCTCTACTTCAGCTGTATGTGTTACAGGTCTGGTAACCTTAGACACAGGAACTTATTGGAGTTATTTTGGTAAAACCGTTATTTTAATTTTAATTCAGATTGGTGGATTAGGCTTTATGTCCTTTGCCACATTAATATCACTTTTATTAGGGAAAAAGATTACTCTTAAGGAAAGACTTGTTATGCAGGAAGCTATGAATACTTGTTCACTTCAGGGACTTGTAAAACTGGCTCGATACGTTTTGTTATTTACATTTACAATTGAAGGAATAGGAGCATTAATACTGTCAATTATTTTTATTCCAGAGCATGGTTTGATTAAAGGTATATATTTTAGTATATTTCATTCAGTTTCAGCATTTTGCAATGCAGGTTTTGACTTAATGGGTGAGTTTAGAAGTCTAACACCTTATGCTGAAAATCCTATTATAATATTAACTATTGCAACTTTAATTGTAATTGGTGGATTAGGTTTTGCAGTTTGGTATGAAATATTTAATTATAGGAAAGTAAAAAAAATAACACTGCATTCAAAATTTGTTATAGTTGTAACTGCAATATTAATTGTTGTAGGAGCCATTCTTATGTTTATATTCGAGTATAATAATCCTGCTACAATTAATCCTATGTCAGTAAAAGGGAAAATATTATCTTCGTTGTTTGCATCAATTACTCCAAGAACTGCAGGTTTTAACTCTATATCTACAACAGATATGACTCCAGCAGGAAGGTTTCTTACAATAATACTTATGTTTATTGGAGGTTCCCCAGGTTCTACAGCGGGTGGTATAAAGACAGCTACAGCAGGTATATTAATTATGACGGTCATCTCCATTATAAAAGGAAGAGAAGAAACAGAAGTATTTGAGAGAAGAATAAGCAAAGAAACTATATATAAAAGTCTTGCTATTGCAGTAATAGGTATAACTTTAGTAGTAACCGTAAGTATGATTCTTACAATTACTGAAGCAGGAACTTCCCTTGAGTATATAATTTATGAAGCTACTTCTGCCTTTGGTACTGTTGGTTTAACTTTAGGACTTACTACTAAATTATCAATTATAGGTAAAACAATAATAATTTTTACTATGTACTGCGGAAGAGTAGGCCCGCTTACAATAGCACTTGCATTATCTAGAAAGCACAGCAATAATACAATAAGATATCCAGAGGATAAAATATTAGTTGGATAAAAAACTGTATAGATAAAAGAGGAGTGTAACATTAATGAGAAAGAAGCAATTCGTTGTAATTGGACTTGGAAGCTTTGGTGCTTCTGTAGCTAGAACACTTTATAACCTTGGTAATGAAGTTCTAGCTATCGATTCTGATGAGGATATAGTAAGGGAAATGTCAGAGCAGGTAACTCATGCAGTACAGGTAGATACCTCTGATGAAAAAAGTCTTAAGGATTTAGGAATAAGTAATTTTGATGTAGCAGTAATAGGAATAGGTTCAGATATACAGGCAAGTATAATGGCAACTCTTATTGTAAAAGAACTTGGTGTTAAATATATAATAAGCAAGGCGCATGATGAGAGACATGCAAAGCTTCTATATAAGATAGGAGCTGATAGAGTAGTATTTGTAGAAAGAGATATGGGGGTTAGAGTGGCACATAATATATTTGCATCTAATATTTTAGATTATATAGAACTGTCGCCTGATTACAATATAGCAGAAATTGTAAGCCCACAAGAGTGGTATGGAAAGACATTAAGAGAGATAGATGTACGGGCAAATTATGGCTTAAGTGTTATAGGAATTAAGCGAAACAGAGAAGTTAATGTAGCACCTAAAGCAGATGATACAATAAGACCTGACGATACTATAATCGCTATAGGCTCAACTAAGGAATTAAGCAAATTTGAAAGTCGATTTGGAAGATAAGGTGAAACTGTTTGGATATAATTCAAAGTAAGGATAATAACATTATAAAGGAAGTAAAGAAGCTTAAGGAGAAAAAACATAGAATAGAGAAAAAACAATTTTTGATTGAAGGCTTTAGATTTGTTGAGGAAGCACTAAAATCCAAGTTTGAAGTACCGATGATTTTTTTAAGTGAAGGTGCTTTAAAACAGTGGAAGGATTTTAACATTGAAGAAAAGCTTCAGGCAAAAACAAAGACTTTTATGGTAAATGATACAATATTTAAACAGCTTTCTGCAACAGAAACCCCTCAAGGCATAGCAGCTGTTGTAAATAATAGAAGTTTAAAGATGGTTGATAAAGAAGGATTTTATATATTGGTAGATAAGCTTCAGGATCCTGGGAATTTAGGCACAATAATTAGAAGTGCTCATGCAGCGGGAGCTTTAGGGATATTGCTTACTAAAGGAACTGTTGATGTGTATAATGAAAAAACTTTAAGGTCTACTATGGGTTCCATATTTAATGTACCAATATTTGAAGATAGTAATTTAAGTAAGATTAAAGAGTTAAAATCCAAAGGCTTTAAGCTTGTAGTAAGTTCTTTAGATGAAGCACAAAACTTTTATGAAGTAAACTTAACTGAAAAAGTCGTAATTGCTGTAGGAAACGAGGGTGCTGGAGTAAGCAAGGAAGTTTATGAACTAGAGGATGTTAAGGTTAAAATCCCAATGCCAGGTGAAGCTGAATCCTTAAATGCAGCTGTAGCAGCTTCAATTATGATGTTTGAAATTGTAAGACAAAAGTTGACAATGCAATATCCATAAATTATAATATAAACTAAAATAAATATGAAAACTATGATGAAGAGAGTAAATATATTAAAGTCTTCCAGGGAGAAAAGGTCATAGACTGAAAGCCTTTTTAAGAATTTATATATTGAAGTTCACTTCGGAGTTCTGACGGTGAAGTATAGTAGCTGTCAGTGGGTAGAACCATTAATTTTATCTAAGAGGACATTTTATGTCAATTAGGGTGGTAACGCGGAATAAGTTCGTCCCTTTATGAGGGGCGGATTTTTTTATTTGTTTAAATTTCGAGCGAGCACAGGTTGCCCCGGATTATGATTAATATGATTAAAAGGAGGAGTACACAGTATGAGAGAGAAATTAGAAGCAATAAAGGAAAGTGCTCTTAAGGAATTAAGAGAAGCTGAAAGTAAAGCGGCATTAGATAATATTCGTGTTAAGTATCTTGGAAAGAAAGGGGAGCTTACACAAATACTTAGAGGAATGGGAGGACTTTCAGCAGAGGAAAGACCTATAGTAGGAAAAGTAGCCAACGAAGTTAGAGAAGCTTTAGAAAGCTTTATAGAAGAGGCTTCAAGCAATATAAAAAATAGAGAAAAAGAGCTTAAGCTTAAAAAGGAAATAATAGACATATCTATGCCAGGGAAAAAACAGGTTTTAGGCAGCAGGCATCCGCTTTCTTTAACTTTAGAAAGTATTCAGGACATATTTTTGTCTATGGGCTTTTCTATAGTAGAAGGACCAGAAGTGGAGCTTGATTATTATAATTTTGAAGCTTTAAATATACCTAAAAATCATCCAGCACGAGGAGAACAGGATACATTTTATATAAATGACAATATAGTGCTTAGAACACAAACTTCACCTCTTCAAATAAGAACAATGGAAAAGCAAAAACCTCCAATCAAGGTTATTGCACCAGGAAAGGTTTATAGAAGTGATGCAGTTGATGCCTCACATTCTCCAATATTTTATCAGATGGAAGGCTTAGTTGTAGACAAGGGAATTACCTTTGCTGATTTAAAAGGAACTCTTGATTTGTTTGCCAAGAGAATGTTTGGTGAGAAGGTTGTAACAAAATTCAGACCACACCACTTTCCGTTTACAGAGCCTTCAGCAGAAATGGATGCTACCTGCTTTTTATGTCAGGGGGAAGGCTGCAAGCTTTGCAAGGGAAGTGGCTGGATAGAACTTTTAGGCTGCGGAATGGTTCATCCGCAGGTTTTAAGAAATTGTGGAATAGATCCAGAGATTTATAGCGGTTTTGCCTTTGGATTTGGAATAGATAGAATGGTTATGTTAAAGTATGGAATAGATGACATAAGACTTTTATATGAAAGTGACGTAAGATTCTTAAACCAATTCTAAACTAAAGTTTATTGTAGGAGGATTGTAATATGAAAGTACCATATAAATGGCTTAAAGATTATGTAAATATAGATATATCACCCAAAGAGCTAGCTGATAGGCTTACTCTTTCAGGATCAAAGGTAGAGGAGATTATAACATCAGGGGATGAAATACAAAATGTAGTTACAGGAAAAATTTTAAAAATAGAGCCTCATCCAGACGCTGAAAAGCTAGTAGTATGTCAGTTAGATATAGCTACAGGTGAGCAGCTGCAGATAGTTACAGGTGCAAACAACATGAAAGAAGGTGATATTGTGCCTGTTGCTCTGCATGGCTCAAGTCTTCCTAATGGTTTAAAGATTAAAAAAGGAAAACTTAGAGGTGTAGTTTCAAATGGAATGATGTGTTCAGAAGAGGAGCTTGGTATAGCAGGAGAAGAGCAAGTTCATGGTCTTATGATACTTCCACAGGACACGCCTATTGGAAAAGATATAAAAGAAGTATTAGGGTTGGATAATTCTGTAATAGATTTTGAAATAACCTCAAACAGACCTGACTGCTTTAGTATAATTGGTATGGCAAGAGAAACAGCAGCAACTTTAGGAATTACATATAAAATGCCAGAACTAAGCTTTTCTTGTAAAAATTCCAGTAATATTAATGATAAATTAAAAGTTGAAGTTAGAGATGCTAAGCTTTGCAAAAGATATATAGCAAGAGGAATAAAGAATATAAAAATAGAACCGTCACCAGCATGGATGCAGGAAAGATTAATGCAGGCAGGGGTTAGACCTATAAACAACATAGTAGATATAACTAATTTTGTAATGATAGAATTAGGTCAACCAATGCATGCTTTTGACAGAAGAGAGATTACTTCTAATACTATTGTAGTTGAAAGGGCTGTAGAGGGAGAAAAGTTTACTACATTAGATGGAGTAGAAAGAATTCTTAATTCTGAGGTGCTAAATATAAAGGATGGAGAAAAAACCATAGGTTTAGCAGGAATTATGGGTGGATTAAATTCAGAGGTTAAAGAGGATACAACTGAAATTGTATTTGAATGTGCTACTTTTGATGGAACAAATATAAGAATATCTTCAAAAAATCTTGGACTAAGAACAGAAGCTTCAACAAAATTTGAAAAAGATTTAGATCCTAATTTAGCACTAATTGCAATGGATAGAGCATGCAATCTTGTAGAAGCTCTTGGCGCTGGAGAGGTTATGGAAGGAACTATAGATATTTATCCTGAGAAGGTTATTGCGAAGACTTTAGAAGTTAGCGGCAGTTGGATAAACAAGTTTCTTGGTACAGAAATTCCTGTTGAAAAAATGAAAGAATATTTGGATGGATTAGAATTGGCAACAGTAATTAATGGTGATAATTTGGTTATAACTGTACCAACCTTCAGGAGTGATGTAAATATTAAGGAAGATGTAGCTGAAGAAATTGCAAGAATATATGGTTATAATAATATTCCTACTACTGTTATGTCTAGCGTAGCATTAAATGGTGGAAAAAATAAAAAGCAAAAATTAGAGGATAAAGTAATAGAAGCTCTTATAGGATGCGGTTTAAATCAAGCTATAAGCTATTCCTTTGTAAGCCCAAAAGTTTTCGACAAAATTCTACTTCCTAAGGATTCAAAGCTAAGAAACGCAGTAGCAATAAGAAATCCACTTGGAGAAGATTTCAGCATAATGAGAACTACTTCAATACCATCAATGATGGAAGCGCTTGCAAGAAATTATTCAAGAAATAATGCAGAGGTAAGATTGTTTGAAATTGGAAAGATATATATTCCTAATGATGACTTTGATAAACTTCCACAGGAAAAAAATATAGTTACTATAGGAATGTATGGAAAGGTTGATTATTTGGACTTAAAAGGTGTAGTTGAAAATATAATAGATATTTTAGGCATTAACAATGTGTCTTTTCAAAGAGAAAGTTCTAATCCAACCTTCCATCCAGGCAAAACTGCAGCATTATATGTTAAAAAGGATTTAGTTGGAATTTTAGGAGAAGTGCATCCAGATGTTAGTGAAAATTATGAAATAGAAGAAAGATGCTATATAGCAGTGCTTGACTTTGACCTGCTTATAAATTTATCTAATACAGATAAGTATTATAAGCCTCTTCCTAAATATCCTGCAGTAACAAGAGATCTTGCAGTGTTAGTAGATGAAGATATTTTAGTGCAGCAGATTGAGGATATAATAAGAAAACAAGGTTCAAACATGGTTGAAAATATAGTTTTATTTGATGTATATAAAGGAAATCAAATTGCAGAAGGAAAGAAGAGTGTTGCCTATTCAATAACCTATAGACTAGAGCATAAAACTTTAACAGATGCAGAAGTTAATAAAGTACATGATAAAATTCTCAGATCCCTTGAGCATATGCTTGGAGCGGTATTAAGATAAAAATTTATGCTTCTTAGATGAGTATATACTTGTCTTAGAAGCTTTTTTTAGCGAAAATAGTTTTGTTGATATTTTTATGCAATAAATTAAATTCATGTTTTCTAGTTTACAAATATATGTTAAAATATAAATAAACTAAATGAAGAAACTTAAGAGGGTGAGCCCATGAATGTGATAACAGTTACAATAAATGGAGTTGAGTACAATTTAAGAGGGGAAGAAAACGAAGAATATTTACATAAGGTTGCCAGATATGTAGATAAAAGACTTAAAACTATAATGGATTCCAATCCTAAACTGAGTGTTGCAGCGGCTGCAATACTTACTGCATTAAATGCAGCTGATGATATGTTCAAATGTGATTTAGCTTATGAGGAGCTTCAAGTTAAAATAGACAAACTTCTTGATACAGAAAAAAGCTTAAAAGAAGAGATTGAATCTTTGAGGAAACAGTTAAAATATTTAGAGGATTATAACTTTGAACTTCAACAAAAGCTAAAAAATATAACAAGTAAGCAGTATATAAGCGAAAAAGAAGAAGAATTAAAAAAGACTAAGGCTGAAATGAAAATAGTAGAGGAAAGTGCTAAAAAATATCTTAAGGAAAGAAACTTATTGAAAAATGAAAATAAAGAACTCAAATTTGAGCTTCAGTCCTATAAGTATAAGACTATGGATCTTCAGCATAAGCTTATAGAAAAAGGAATTGACCTTGCAAAAGAAAAAAAGATGAGAAATCCATTAATTGCTTCAGAATAATATATAATAGGATATGTTAAAAGTTAGTTTTTAACATATCCTATATTTTTAATGTATATTATGTATATGATAGATTGTCCAACTAATATATTTGTAGTAGCCACATTAAAAGTATATTAGGGGGATTTTATGATATATTTAGACAATGCAGCAACTACATTTCCAAAACCAACAGAAGTTTATAAAGAGGTTATAAGGTGTATGGAAAATTATGCTGCCAATCCAGGAAGAAGTTCACACGATATGGCAATACAGGCTTCAGCTAAAATAATGGAAGCCAGGCAGGAATTAAGCAAGCTTTTTAATATATCTAATGTTTTAAATTTAGTTTTTACTAGTAATGCAACGGAAGCTTTAAATATAGCAATAAAAGGTGCATTAAAAAGGGGAGATCATGTAATAAGTACAGTAATAGAACATAATTCTGTACTTCGCCCGTTAAATTATATTAATAAAAAAGGTGTGGATATTACTCTCTTAGGAGTAAATGAATATGGATATTTAGATTTAAGCGGATTAAAAAAAGAAATAAAGAAAAATACTAAGGCAATAGTAATAAATCATTCTTCAAATGTTTTAGGTACAATACAAAATATTAATGAAATAGGAAGGATATCAAAGGAGAATGGCATTATATTTATACTGGATGCTTCTCAAAGTGCAGGAACAATTGACATTGATGTTAAAAAGGATAATATTGATTTATTAGCTTTTCCAGGACATAAAGGACTTTTTGGTCCTCAAGGTACAGGAGGACTATATATAAGAGAAGGATTGGAGTTAGATAACTTTAAGGATGGCGGTACTGGAAGCAACTCTAATTTTATGAACCAACCTGATTTCCTCCCAGATAAGTTTGAAAGCGGTACACTTAATACTCCTGGAATTGCTGGACTTTGCGAAGGGGTAAAATTTATTAAAAAGGTTGGAAGAAAAAACATACAAAAGCATGAAGAGAGATTAGTGGAATATCTTCTTAAAGAACTTAAAAAACTTTCTTACGTAAAGATATATGGAATTCCTTCTGCAGAGAATAGAAGTGCAGTAGTTTCTATTAATATTGATGGAATAGACAGCTCTCAAGTTGGTTATTTACTTAATAAAGCTAAAATAGCAGTAAGAACAGGTTATCACTGTGCACCGTTGATTCATGGAATTATAGGGACTTTAAATAAAGGGACTGTTAGGATAAGCCCAGGATATTTTAATACTTTCCAGGATATTGAAAATATAATAATGGCTATTAAAGATATATATAGTAAAAAACTTATATAAATAACTTGCAAAGTATAAAAACAGTGCTGAATTATATTAAAAACCAGTACTGTTTTTTGTTTTAATTCTTTTATTTGAGAGATTTGCTGATTTAATAAATTTTTACAGTGGCATTTTTGGTTTTTCTGAATAATATGGTAATGTATGAAGAATAAAACTTAAAATGAGTGTAATAATATTAAAGTTTTATGTTTCAAGAATAGCAGGAGGATAGGTATATGTCCCAGGAAAACATAATGAATGATTATAACGAAATTGCTCAAAAGAGAGGAAGTAGTGAATCCGAAGCAGTAGACTCAGTAACTTTAAATGAATGTAAAAACAAATGTAATAGTCAAGTGGGATGTACAGGTCCTTTGGTAGCTAAAATTCCAGTAGTTTTAGCAGATGTAGAAATACAGGTGGATGTGGAATCAAAAATAAAACTTAAAGAACCAGTACTTGATTTAAAAACAATCGATAAACATATTCATCTTACTGAATGCAAACTTATTCCTCATACGGATAAATTATTTATATCAGGCTATGTTCAAAAAAATATTCAATTTTCAGCTATAGATTGTACTAATACAACCAGTATAAGCGGCAATATACAGCATACTACAGTAAAGTTACCTTTTAAATGTGTAACAAAAATTAAGTTTGCAAAGCATCCTATATATGGCAGAGATTACAAGAAAAAAATAAATGTTTTGGATAAAGATATGCTTGGTAAAGACCAAAAAGAGGAGTCTTGGATTCATTTCAGCAAGCTGTGTGAACCTGTTTTTTGCGAATTAGAGTATGTTAAAATCTTAGAAACAGATATTTTAAGTGAAAAATGTTCTCTTCCTAATACCTTACCTAATGAAAAGCCTTTGCAAGAGTTAACTGAAAAAATGGTTATATATATAAGATTAAAGGTACTTCAAAATCAGCACATATTTATCCCTGAGCCAAGCGGAGATGTAACTTTGCTAGATAATGATTATTCAAGAGATGCTTATTATAAAGAAAAGAAGCAGCCTGACATTCAAGTAGAATATGATCCGGATAAGGGAATGGTTGGAAAAGAAGCTTCTTCTTATAATTTTCATGATGATTAATTTTAATATATAAAAATCTAATCAGTAACAAATTTTGCAAAGCAGAATAGTATATTACTAGGTATAAGGCTTTAAGATTAACAAGGTTAATCTTAAAATTTTATATACTTAAGATTATAAAGGGAGATGGAACTATGAATAGAAATTGTTCAGCTAATGAAACTAATATTAGTCCTCAACAAACCTGTGAATCTAGTGTAATTAACCCAACAACATTATGTGAATGCGATAATCATTGTTATCCACCATGTGGACGTCCTGGTCCACTTGTAGTAAAAGTTCCAGTAGTATTGGCAAATTGTAAAATTCAAATAGATGTTGAATCAGACCTGCAACTTGAGCAGCCTGCCTTTGATATTAAAACAGTAGATAAAAAAGTGTGCATAACTCAGTGTCATTTAGTACCTTATACAAACAAATTATTTATAGAAGGTTATGTTCAAAAGAATTTTCAGTATTCTACGGTAGGATGTGCTAATGCCACCAGCATAAGTGGAGATGTATTACACAGCACACTAAGAGTTCCTTTTAAATGCTGTACAGCTATTTGTTTTGATAAAATGCCTATATTTGGAATAACTTCTAAAGATAAATCAAATGTACTAGATGAAAATATGCTGTGCCTTGATAATAGGGAAGATTCCTGGAAACATTTCAATAAACCTCAGGAACCAGTTTTCTGTGAATTGGAATGGTTTAAAATACTAGAGTCAGATATTTATAATCGTAATTTACAGTGTGCACAGCCATTTACAACAGAAAATTGTTTTAGAAGATTTACTGAAAAAATGGTAATATATGTAGGAATTAAAGTGCTGCAAAAACAGCAGGTATATATTCCCTGCCCAGGAGATGGAATCGATCCAAGAGAGATGGAGAAAGGCTACGTTGAAGAAAAATATGATGAAGTATAATATATCATTTTGCTAATTTTAAGTTTAATAACGCTTGGGAAACCCCTTGACAACAGGGGTTTCCTATTTGAATCAATATAATAAGGAGAGTACTATATGTCTAAAAAACATAGACATGATTACAACTTAGAACATACATTGCAGAGTATAGTACCAGAACAACAGCTAATTATACTAATAGCATTATTATTAGTATTTTATAATAGATATGAGAAATATAATGCAGTACAAAAAAAGTATAAAAAAGAAGATATAAAATTATATTCATCTAAAGGTGTATTTGTGAAGGAAAGTGAAATAAAAGATGCAGAAATAGATAACAGTATTATTATTGATGATAACATATACAATGGTAAACATGACTTAAAACTGAGAGAAACAGTTATATATGATGTTGCAGAAAATATACAAAGTGATATAGGTGAATCTCAGAAAAAAATAATTCAGGAAACACCTGAAAAAGAACATATTATAGCTCACTTTAAATTAACAGTATTAAGCACCTCAGCAGTCCAATTTAATCCTAGCGAAAATGATGAAAAATATTACACTATAGAGCCACCAGTACTAAAAATACCTGTCATTTTATCAGAGTCAAGCGTACAAATTTTTGTTGAAGCAATTGAGAAGTTTCCAGAACCAGTTTTTGAAATAAAAGATATAAATAAAAATATATTTTTAAATCAATGTAAATTAATTCCTGGAACAAATAAACTTTTCATAAAAGGCTTTATAAAGGAAGAGGTAGAATATGCAACAGCTGAGTGTATTAATACAAATTCAATTAGCGGAAACATAAAAAAAGCAATCTTCAATATTCCTTTTCAATGTGTGACAAACATTTTATTTCATGTTATGCCTAAAATTTCTAATTTGTATGAAGATATAGATTTGGAAGTTGTTGACAAAAAAATGAATGGTATAGATTTCAGGGAAAAAAGCTATGAATACTTTCAATTTTTAAATGAGAAGGTTTTTGCAGAGCTAGACAGCACTGAAATATTAGAAACAGATATCTATGAAGAAATAAAGATATTAGAGAACACTTTGGATGGGGCATATACTTTTGAGAAAATGCGTAGTAAAATAATATTAAACATTAAACTTAATTTAGTGCAGAATCAAAAGGTATTTATATTGAATTGCTGATAATATTTTAGCATTGCAAAGGCCATATTCATATTTAGTGAATATGGCCTTTGCAATTTTTACTAAATTAAAAATTATTTAAAACATAATCTAAAATTGATTTGTATCTAGCAGTTACTGATTCAAGTGAATGCCTAGTTTTTGCTAAGTAATAAGCATTGTTAATTATTTTATTTCTTAAAGTATAATTATTTTTATCAATTAATTCACTTATTGCAGTAGTGCCATCATTAATATCGTTAAGATTGTAAATTTTACCAGTTTTGTTGTTAATAATAACTTCTCTAACTCCTCCTACATCTGTAGATACTACAGGACATTTGCAGCACATTGCTTCTATAAATATCATAGGTAAGGATTCATGCTTGGAAGTTGATACTAAACATCCACCAGTATTTGCAGCTAATGAATAAATTTCAGGCATTTTTTCGTTAGGTATCCCAGGAATAAATGTAAAGTTGGAATTAAAATTTTGAGGGATGCTTTTTTTAACCGATTGAAAATATTCAATGTTAACAGATAGTTCGCCAATTATGAAAAAATGCAAGTTTTTATTTTTTTTAAGGAGGTTACAGCCTATTTCCACTAGCTCCATAGCATTCTTACCTTTGTCTAATCTGCCTACCCAGATGATATTCGTGCGATTTAAATATTCGCTATAGCTATTTTGTATATTAGATAAAGGTATATTTTTGAAAATATTAGTATCAATTGGATTAGGTAAAACAAATATTTTTTTATCAGTTTTTGATAACTTTAAAATATTTTTTACATTAAATTGTGAGGGAACTAAAATTGCAGATATTTTATTATGATTTAGTACTTTATAAGATTCTTCTACTTGATATTCTGCAGAACAATGTGTTTCATATATTACCTTGCTTTCATTGCTGAACCTGCTTATAACATTGAGAAATTGTGGATAGTCAATCAGTGTTATGATATCAAATTTCTTTTTTAATATAGATAATATCTCCATGGGAGTTAAGTTACATTTTACATTATCGTTCAGCATATATTTACCGCTCTCAAATGGTCTATCTAAAAATATTGCTTTCCCATGAATACCTATATTTTTTAAAGCATTTATTTTGTTAATAACTGTAACTTCAACACCGCCTAAGCCGCACCAGGGATATACATATAAAATTTTCATTGTATTCACTCCCGTTGAGAAAAATAGCTATAGAAATATAATTAAGATTAAACAAGTTTATTATCTTTTATATGATTGTATGTTCTTTCTGCAATTACCCTCCAGTTAAATTCAGACTCTACATATTTTCTAGCGTTTATCGCAAGTTTATTTCTTTCTATAAGGCTATAATTTTTAAAATCTATAATAGATTTATAAAAATCATCAATTTCACATATAATACAATTATTATTTGTTTTAAGATTTAATCCTCTTGCACCTAAAGGAGTTGTAATAACAGGTAGACCGTAAGCTAAATATTCAAGCATTTTTATATTTGTTCCAGAACCTAACAGCATAGGGTTAAGTCCTATATCTGTATAACTAAATAATAATTGCTTTTGACGAGCACTGATTTCTCCAGTTAGTTTAACATTAGAGGGTATAATTTTGTTTTTGAAGTAATCGCATACATTCCCAGAAATTATAAAAATAACATCAGGAAGTTTTTGAGCTAATTTTATTATCATCTCTACTGCCAGTATATTGGGTTCCCAATATGCTCCGATGAAAAATGCTGAAAGATTTTTATTCATACTATTTTTTTCTTTAAATCTGTATCTTTCTTCAGGTAATACACATTTAGTATTATCAGTGTCTGTACCATTAGGAACTACGAAAAATTTATTTGTATCTACGTTATACTCTTGACTCATAGAATTTTTATCTTCCAAGCTGCAGGGCATAATTAGTTTACTTGTTTTGCAGCATTCTTCTTCGATTTTTTTAATATCTATAAGAAATTTATCATTATGGATATTACTTTTTAGTGATTTTTGTAATTGATATTCAAAATTGTGAGAATCATACCAAATTTTTTTTGTTTTAATTTCTTTTACAGCTGGAAAAGAATATGGGTGGCTGCATATAACAACTTCAGAACTTTTTGAGGATTTTTCTAATTCTAGCAGATATTCAGGTGTTAATAAGTGTAAATTAAACCAAGTATAATTGTTATTATACAAATCATTTTCAGCATTAGAATGTTTATAAGATTTGGGCACACTAATTTCCCATAAGCCAGGATAAATCTCTGTCTTTCTAATTTTTGTGTTGCATTCAGCATAGTGCACTACTTCGATATCGAACCATTTGGATAAATTTTTGTATAGGTGATAAATCCGTAGATGACTTCCGCTGATTGGTGGGTAAAATGTAGATAATGTTGCAACAGTTATTTTCTTTTTTCTATAATTATCTGATAAATCATTTTCAATCATTAATAATTTGCTCCTTTCATATTTATACAATTTTATAGTATTCATTTTATTCAAATTTGACACAATGGGCAGTTAAATGTTATTGATAAATTAAAATTTATAAAAATCTAATGCAGGGTTCAAATTAAAATAAATAGATGTATTCTTATAAAGTTTTTAGAATACACCTAAAGCAGCTTTACTATATGATTCAGTAGAGACCATATTTTTCATATAAGTCTTTATGATTTTTTTTGATTTTATTAATAAGATATTCACGTTTTCTATCAGAATCATGAACCATTGTTTTTCCATGACGCCTGTAAAAAAAAAGTACTTCGGGAATGGTATAGAATAAGCAATTATTTTCAGCTAAAGATATCCAAAAATCCCAATCTTCATAACCTTCATTCATTTGTTCGTTATAACCACATACATCTTCCCAAGCTTTTTTTCTAAATAAAGAGGTAACACAAACTATATTTTCCTGAAGCAAAGTTTTTATATTAAAAGGTTGTGGTCTCCAAACCCAATTTTCTGTCCCAAAGGCTCGAGTCCAATGTGTTACCACACTAATTTCAGTTTTTCTTTCAAGTATAGAAAGTTCCTTTTCTATTAAAGTTGAGCTTATTAAATCATCTGCATCAACAGGGAGAATATACTCACTAGAAGCCTGTTTAATACCAGCGTTTCTAGCAGCGGGTAAGCCTTTATTGGCTTGATTAATAATATGGATTTTTGGATGCCTTATTCTATTTAGTACCTTTAATGTATAAGGGTCAGTTGATCCATCATTTACAACAAGTATTTCTATATCTTTGCAGGTAGATTTTAAGCATGAGTAAATAGCTGCATCAAGATATTCACCGTAATTGTAGCAAGTAATTATTATACTGACCTTAGGTTTATGCAATATATTCATATTAACTATCATTCCTTTCGCTGTGCTCAAGGCACAAAAATTTATGAAAATGTATATTCTGTACAAACTCTGTCAATAATATAGGCAAG
>NZ_JAMSKT010000024.1 GCF_023806125.1 Clostridium caldaquaticum | reverse complement strand
AAAGTTTGAATCTTTATGCTCATTTTTTAATTCAAAAGAATTGCTGGTTTATCTTAATTATTCTCTGTTTAATTTTCAAAGACCAATTATTTTTCGCTGTCATCTGACAGCTTTTATATCTTATCACTTAAATTTTAATTTGTCAACAACTTTTTTAATGACAATTTTTATTTAGTGATTGTTGTCGATTTGTATCGGCAACGTGTTATATATTATCACATATGCTTGTCTATATCAGCCAATATTAACTTATTTTTTTAAAATAAATCAGCTATACTTAAAAATACTTTATTTTTCTTTTTATTTTATATATAGATACACCAGGCTGAGTATATTCATATCTATTAGTTTAGCTATAAAATTCTCACTTAAACTATTTAAATAAATAATGATTCCTACAACTAATAAATTAAATGTTAAACTTTTTACCTGACTATCCTAATAATATCCTTCAATAAATAGCTCTACAACGCTCACAATCAAAATTATTGCAATCATAATTGTATGCAATATTACATTTTTATTTAATCATTCATATTTATCCTGTAAAATATTTTATGATCTCTCCATTCACCATTAATAAATAAATACTTTTCACTTACACCTATTTCCTTAAAACCACAACCTAGCAATACTGCTTGTGATTTAATATTATCTACCAATGTTGTCGCTTCTATTCTGTGCAAACCTAATTCCTCAAAAGCATATTTTATAGTTAATCTTAAAGCTTCTTTCATATATCCTTTACCCTGCTCATTTTTATCTATAGAATATCCTACAAAAGCATTTTTAAATATTCCCATCACTATATTAGACACTCTTATTTTTCCAATAAATTTATCATTCTTAAATATTCCTAAATTCACACTTGTTCCATTTAAAAATTGTTTGTAGTTTTCTATTATATCTCTTTTTTGAAGCTCTAATGTGTAAAAACTTTCATCTCTTGCAGGTTCAAAAGGTTTTAAATACTCTCTGTTTCTTTTATAATACTCTAATATATCATTTGCATTCTCAGGGGTTAACAATCTTAATTCTATATTTTGACCTTTTAAAATTAAGCTTCTATTTTTATCTGAATTTTGATATATATCTTTATCTATACCAAAAATAAACTCTTGCTTATGAGTATTATTTACTATTATGCTATTAGAAATAACTCCCTCAAACTGAAAACCTAACTCTGTAAAAGCTCGTATATTTATATCTTCATCTATTAAAACATTCACTTTAAATATATTCATATTTTTAAACAGAGATATAAGAATCAATTTCACAGCTTCTTTTAAAAACCTATAGTCTTCCCCCTCATTTCTGTAAAATTTCACCCTAATACTGCAAAATCTATTTTCTCTAGAAAGTTCTATAATAAAAAATCTACCCATTGTTATACCTGTATAATCTTTAATTATATATTCTCTATCATTACCTTTAACAGGTGAAATACTTACGTTTTGAGTTTTTTCCATGTTCTCTGCTCCTTTAAATTTTTGTAAAAAATAATAATATAGATGAAGATTTTAAAAAATTTACTATCTTACATTATATCACAAAAAATATTGATATTAATAAATAGTTATGTTTATATTAATGTTATATAAATGCACATAAAACTAAAAGGAAGTGTTTCGATGAATAAACAAAGTATAAATAAATTAACCCTGTTTTTTATGGGACTAAAAAGCAGATTTACAGAAAACAGCTTAATCTTTAAAAATATTTATGTAACTTTTACTACAGGTCTTAAAGAATTTAAAGGTGTTGGCAGCTTTGAATCTGGAAAAATTAAATATAATTTTAATGGAAGGACTGAAAACTATGACTTAAACACTCTTCTTGACAAAATTGCAAATGATGCTCAAAATTACGAAACTCTTTCACTTATATATAAAGAGCGTGGAACAAGCATACTAATTTCAGCTGATAATAAAAATGTTAAAATGACAAATACAGAAGTTCAAGAAGAGGAAGAACAGGCATCTCATAACGCAGGAGAAACTTCTACACTTTTAAATAGAGATTATTATATTAAAGCTGGGAAAGCAGATGCTCTTCTTAAAGAAATAGGAATAATGACTAAAGAAGGAAAAATAAAAAATGATAAAATAAGAAAATACAACCAAATAGATCACTATGTTGAACTTTTAGAAGGGATACTTGACAAACTGCCTAAAAACCAGACAATAAACATATTAGATTGCGGCTGTGGTAAGTCTTATTTGACCTTTGTTTTAAATTATTATCTTACAGAAGTTAAAAAGAGAAAATGCCACTTTATAGGACTTGACTACTCTGAAAGTGTTATTAACTCCTCTAAAAAAATGGCTTCAAATTTAGGCTATAGAAATATGGAATTTCATGCTATAGATATAAATAATTATATACCTGACAAAAAGATACACGTTGTAATTTCCCTCCACGCCTGCGATACAGCAACAGATATGGCACTAGCTTTAGGCGTTAGAGTAGATTCCGACGTTATTATAGCTGTACCTTGCTGTCATAGAGAACTCTTAAACGGTTACTCTTATGAACCATTTAAGTCAATTCTAAAGCATGGTATTTTTAAGTCAAGAATGGCTGATATACTTACAGATGGAATGAGAGCTCTTCTTCTTGAAGCCAAAGGTTATGAAGTTTCTGTTGTTGAATATATATCACCTCTTGAGACTCCTAAAAACCTTATGATAAGAGCTTTAAAAACAAAAGAGGAAAATGATAAAGCTATGCAGGAATATTTAAGCCTTATGGGTGCTTTAAATGTATATCCTGCATTATATAATTACTTGAATCAATATTAGCTAAAACGCAAAATATAGGCATTAAACAAAAAAATATACTTGTATAGAATTTTAATAATAAAAAAGGAGATACTCATCTTAACTTTTGATGAATATCTCCTTTTTTTAACTATTTATTTCTAACAAATCTTTTATAACTTCTCCAGCTATAATCATACCTGCAACAGGAGGAACAAAAGATATGCTTCCTGGAATCTGTCTTTTTATAGAACACCTTTTGCTGCTTTCCCCTGTACATACGCAGCCTTCCTTGCAGGTTAAAACCTCATCTGCTTTTGGCTTTAAAGGCTTCTCTTCAGAATACAAAACCTTTAGCTTGTCTATTCCTTTTCTTTTAAGTTCATATCTCATGACTTTTGCAAGTGGACAAACCTTTGTATCATATAAATCAGCTATTTTAAACTGGGTTGGATCTAATTTATTTCCTGTTCCAAGACAGCAGATAATCTTTTTATTATGCTCCTTACACCAAACTGCAAGAGCTATCTTTGAAGAAACTGTATCTATAGCATCAACAACATAATCTACATCTTCAGTTATTATTGTATCTATATTTTCTTCAGTTACAAAGGTATTATGGGTTATAACACTGCATCCTCTATTTATATCTAGTATTCTTTCCTTCATAACATCAACTTTAGGCTTACCTATAGTTTTAAAAGTAGCTATAATCTGTCTATTTATATTTGTTAAACAAACAGCATCGTCATCTACAATAACCAAGCTTCCAACTCCAGCTCTAGCAAGTGCTTCTACTGTAAAACTTCCAACTCCGCCTATTCCAAATACAACAACTTTACTATTTTTAAGCTTTTCTAAGCCTTCCTTACCTATTAAGAGTTCTGTTCTTGATAATGAATGCTGCGCCATCTAATTCTCTCCTTTGATATATATTTCACTATATTATATCTTAATTTAAGCTTTATTTAAATCTCTAAATAATTTACCACAATAATAACCATAAATTTAAAAAAGTTTTATAAACTATATTAAAACGATGTCTTTTCCTATATAATAGAATCATATAATTTTTGGAAAGGAAGATTATTCTATGGAAAATAATAGTTATAATCAAAATCAGGCGGATAATTTTAATAATTCATCTTTTAATAACCAAAATACTGCTCCTTTAAGCCTTGGTCAATATCTTGGTATGATGCTTTTAATGATTATACCTTTAGTGAACATAATACTCCTGCTTGTATGGAGCTTTGGAGATTATAATGTAAATAAAAAAAATTATGCCAGAGCTTCTTTAATCATGCTTGTAATAGGTGTGATAATAACTATTTTGTTTGGAGCAGCTCTTACAGCTGTAATTTTGCAAAATGCTAATAGCTTAACTTTATAATCTATAAAAATTCAGTAAAAAGGTCAGTTAATACTGACCTTTTTACTAATATATACAATTATATTTATTTCTCAGCTGTTTCACTTGGAAACCAATTTCTTGTACTATTTGCTATCTTAACAAGTGTAAGCATTACTGGAACTTCTACTAACACACCTACTACAGTAGCAAGAGCCGCACCCGATTTTAAACCAAACAGTGCTATAGCAACTGCAACCGCTAGTTCAAAGAAGTTACTTGCTCCAATCATACCTGCAGGTGCTGCAATAGAATGAGATAATTTCCATGCTCTTGCCCATCCGTAAGCAAAGAAGAATATAAAGAAAGTTTGTATTATTAAAGGTATTGCTATAAGAAGAATATGCAATGGATTATTAAGTATAATATCTCCTTGGAATGAGAATATAATAACTAAAGTTAATAATAGTCCTATAATTGTAATATTGTCAAATTTCTTTAAGAATACATTGTTAAAATAATCTAAACCTCTTTTTTTAACTACTACATTTCTAGTAATAAAGCCTGATGCCAGTGGTATAACTACAAATAATATTGTTGAAAGTATAAGTGTTCCATAAGATAGCGGAACATCACTAACACCTAATAAAAAAGCTACTATTGGAGTAAAGGCTATCAATATAATTAAATCATTTACTGCAACTTGAACTAATGTATAAGCAGCATCTCCTTTTGTCAAATAGCTCCATACAAATACCATTGCCGTGCAAGGAGCTGCTCCAAGTAATACTGCTCCTGCCAAATAATCCTTAGCTAAACTTTCTGGTATAAATGCTTTAAATACAATATTAAAGAAAAATGCTGCTATTAAATACATTGTAAAAGGCTTTATCAGCCAATTAGTTGTACAAGTTACTACTAACCCCTTTGGCTTTTTTGTTGCTCTAACTATGCTTAGAAAGTCAATTTTAAGCATCATTGGATATATCATAAGCCAAATAAGAACTGCTACTGGGATTGATACATTGTAATATTCAAATTTATTAAGCGTTTGCGGTATAACAGGTATGAATTGACCTATAAGTATTCCTGCTACAATACAAAGTGCTACCCATATAGTAAGATATCTTTCAAAGACTCCTAATCCCTTTCCTCCATTTTTATTTTCTGTAGACATCCTTAATCCTCCTTACAAAATAACTATCTAATATCTCTCTCTATAGTTAAATCAATTTCATTATTTTTAATTCTTCTTGCTAAGTCTTTTACTTTCTCTTCAATTGTCTTTGCAACCTTTATAAACTCTTCATCACTCTTACCTGACGGATCATCTAACCCCCAATCTTCCATATGTCTTGAAGGCAGGAATGGACACGCTACATTGCAGCCCATTTTTACAACTATGTCTACTTCTGGAATATCAGTTAAAAGTTTAGACTTTTGTGTTTCATTCATATCTACACCATAAAGTTCTTTAATTATTCTTACTGCATCTTGGTTTATTTGAGGTCTTAGTTCTGTTCCTGCTGAATAAGACTCAAATACATCAGAAGCAAGCATCTTACCGAGTGCCTCAGCCATTTGAGACCTGCAGGAATTGTGCACACATATAAAGGCTACTTTAGGTTTCATCAAATCATCCTCCGTTATTAATAATTTATTTCAGTTTAATTATCAAAACAAACTTTACCATCTTTTAAGTCATCACAAGTTAATTTACTGTTTTTATATTTCTTTAATCTTTCATAATCAATTCTGCATTGCTTTAACTTTATTGCATGTTCTTCAATAATTTCTTTTAAGAAAGGAAACTCTTTAATAATATCTTCATTTATCTTATAATAAACGTATTTTGCAACTTTATAATAATCTAATATTTTTGAGGTAGTTAATTTATTTAAGTGCCTTGAAGCATTTGACTGATTAATATTCAAGATAACTTCTAATTCACAGACACATAAATCGCCATCTTTAAGTAAATTCAATATTCTTATACGTGTCTCATCTGATAATGCCTTCATCACTTGTATTAAATCCAATATATTCACCTCCTATATTCATCATTCAGCATATATTAACATATTCGTTTATAATCATATGATATTCTATATATACATTATTGTCAACGAATTACAGAAACAATATTTGTTAAATAAATTTAACATCATGAAAAAAAGGACTTTAATGCACTGCTTGCACCAAAATCCTCGTAATATCTATTTAAGCTTATGAATAAACAATCCACTCCTAAGTTTAGGCTCAAACCAAGTAGATTTAGGAGGCATAACCTCTCCTGCATCAGCAATATCCATTAAATCCTTAATAGTTGTTGGATACATGGAAAAGGCAACACTCATCCCTTCATCTACTCTTTTTTGAAGTTCCTCAAGCCCTCTAATTCCCCCTACAAAGTCTATTCTCTTATCCGTTCTAGGATCTTCAATTCCTAAAATAGAACTTAACAGGTTGTTTTGAAGAATGGAAACATCAAGCCTATCAACAGGATCTTCAGGGTTATATGTTCCTTCCTTAGCAGAAAGCTTATACCATTTCCCATTTAAATACATTCCGTAGGTATGTCTCTCAGAAGGCTTATATGGGCCTTTTCCTTCATACAAGCTTATTTCAAATTTTTCCGATACCTTAAGCATATATTCCTCATGTGAAAGACCATTTAAATCCTTAACAACCCTGTTATAGTCCATAATATATAAATCTTTGTCCGGAAATATGACTGATAAGAAAAAATTAAATTCTTCCTCTCCAGTATAATTTGGATTTTGCTTTCTTCTAAGCTGGCCTACCTTAACTGCAGAGGCTGCTCTATGATGACCGTCTGCAATATATAGATAATTTACATTTTTAAACAGCTCACATAATTTTTCTATATCCTTACTGCATTCTACTATCCAAACTATATGTGAAATCCCATCTTCAGATATAAAATTGTAAACCGGCTCTTTTTGTGTCCACTTTGATACTATATTTTCTATCTCATCTACTGCCTTATAGGTTAAAAATATGGGACCAGTATTAGCATCACAATAATCAACGTGATTTATTCTGTCCTGTTCTTTATCAGCTCTAGTATGCTCATGCTTTTTAATAATATTATTCATGTAATCATCAATAGAAGTACAAGCAACTACACCTGTTTGCATTCTCCCATTCATGATTTGTCTATATATATATAGCCTTGGAGTTTCATCTTCTATAAAAATACCCTCATCAGCCATCTTATATAAATTTTCTCTAGCCTTTTCATAAACTTTTTTATCATATAAATCTATGCCTTTTTCTAAATCAATTTCCGCCTTATCTACATGAAGAAAAGAATAAGGGTTATTTTTAGTCATTTCCCTAGCCTCATCACTATTCATAACATCATAGGGCAAGGCAGCTACTTTTTCAGCTAAATCTTTAGTTGGTCTTAAAGCTTTAAATGGCCTGATTACCGCCATTACTGTTCCCCCTCTCTTATTAGCTACTTAATAGAAAAATTTAGTATAGTCTTGTAAAATAATAACTCTGAAATAGAGGATTATTATTTTACTATAAGACTAACTAAATTTCAAAACAAGATAACTTTAAATTAAAATCCTAATATATCATCAATATTTCTTAATAAATCTTTTATATCTTCCATAGTACAGTCAGCCATATGTGCTATTCTAAAGGTCTTATCCTTTAATTTTCCATAACCGTTTGAAATTTGCAGACCTCTTTCCCCTAACTTCTTGTTTAAATCAGACACATCTATATCTCTAGTATTTTTAATTGTTGTTACTGTGTTAGACATATACTTTTCTTCTGGAAGTATTTCAAAATGTTCTCTTGCCCAAGCTCTAACCACTTCAGCCATTTGTCTATGTCTTTCAAATCTATTTTCAAGACCTTCCTCTAAAATTCTATCTAACTGATAATCAAGTGCAAACATATGTGATAATGATGGTGTGGACGGATATTGATAATCCTTCTTTTGTATAAACTCATAAAGTGCTAAAAGATCTAAATATAAACCTCTATATGGAACTTGTTTAGCTCTTTCTACAGCTTTTTGTGAAAAAGAACAAACTGCTAGTCCTGGAGGCAATCCAAGTGCTTTCTGGCTGGAAGTAATACAAATATCTACCCCTAGCTTGTCAACTTCAATTTTAGTTCCACCCATAGAGCTTACTGTATCTAAACAATAAACAACCTCTGGATACTTTTTCATAACTTCAGCTATTTCTTCCACTGGATTCATAACACCTGTAGAAGTTTCATTATGAGTTATAGTTATTAAATCATACTTTCCTGTACTTAAAACTTCATCTACAGCTTCTGCAGTTGTAGGTTTTCCCCATTCTACCTCAAATAAATCAGCTGGTACATTATTAAACTTAGCCATTTCATACCATCTTTTACCGAAAGCACCTACTGAAAATACTGCTGCTCTTTTAGCTGTACAGGAACGTACTGCACCTTCCATAAGTCCGCTGCCTGAAGTTGTTGAAAGTAATATTTCCTCTTTAGTATAAAAAAGAGTTTTAAGCTTTTCACTTATTCGTCTTTGAAGTGCAGATGCATCCTTACTTCTATGTCCTATCATTGGTGTGGCCATTTTTTCTAAAACATCAGGTCTTACCTCAACCGGCCCTGGTATAAATAATTTTTTATGCATGTTCCCCCTCCTAAACTTTTAATTGTAAATACAATTTTGTCTTTTTATCATTTTACCACTTTGACATAAATTTCTCAATAAAAAAATTATAAAGGATAGCTTTTTTAACTATCCTTTATAATTTATATGTTGTTTTATCCTTGATCTAAGTCAGTAAGAACTGAATCAAATAAATTAACAGTGCATTTATTGTTCTGCCAATTACTGCAATTGGTACAACTTTTACAATTATTAGCACCTACAGTATTTGTAAAATTATTTGAAGTTGCTACATAACCTGGGCAATTTACAGCCACCATCATTAATTGTTCTGAACTTGCTATGTTTTTCATATTAATTCCTCCTTAATTTATCTTTAAATTTTCATACAGCTCATTAAATAAATTTTTTGTGCACTTTCCATTCTTGTAATTAAAACAGTTTATGCAATTACGAACTAGGTTAGTCATATTAGCCTTATAAAAAATATTATTTGCTTCATATGCAGGACAATTTTCTCCTATAAGGCTTTTTACTTGTTCTAACATCATAAAGTTTCACTTCCTTCAGCTCATATAAAACTAGTATTCCCAAAAATTTTTGTTTAATTATAAAATTTTAAAAGACTGATTTCAAAATTAATTGAAATCAGTCTTTTATTAGTAATAAATATCAATCTGTATTTTAATAACATCATCTGTGATTTCCTAGGAAATAAAAAATCAATAAAATACTTCAGCTTTATTACATAAATGTCATTCATCACATTATCCTGCTCATTTATATATAAAGCACAGATTCAGTTTCTTTACAATATTTTGTTGTTATACATTGTCCAAGACTTCTTGGACATCTTCTGCACATACAATCTGAAGCTTTTCCATCACATTTTTTATGTATGAAATCAGGACAAGTTTTGCAGTTATCTCCTCCTACTGCCATTTAAAACCCTCCTTTATATAGTCCTATTTAAAATCTAAAAACTTAATTTTATTATTCTATATTTTATTAATCAATCTCCTTTAGTTATCAGACATTTCATCTTTATACTTCTCTCTATAATTAACCATTAATCTTCGCATTATTTCTGATGCAGCAGGCGGCGTATATGTAACAGCATTTGCACCAGCCTCTATTACAGCCTTTATAGATTCATCTGTAGGACCACCTGTAGCTATTATAGGAAAATCCGGATGATTCTCTCTTATTTTTTTAACAATCTCTGAAGTTCTTTTGGCTCCAGATACATTTAATATTGTTGCTCCTGCTTCTATCCTCGCCTCTATATCTTCAAATTCTGAAACAACTGTCACTATTATTGGTATATCAATAGTTTCTCTAACCTGTCTTATCACTTCGTTAGATGTAGGATTATTAAGAACTACACCCATAGCACCTTTAAACTCTGCATCCAATGCCAAATTAATTACTCTTTTTCCTGTTGTTATTCCTCCGCCAACGCCGCAAAATACTGGAACATCTGCTGCTAAAACTAAAGCCTGCGTAATTACAGGCTGGGGTGTAAATGGATAAACTGCTATAACAGCATCAGCATTAGTATTTCTAATTACCGCCACATCTGTACTAAAAACAAAAGATTTTAATCTCTTACCAAAAATACGTATCCCGCTTGCTTCACTTATAACCTTTGGAAGTTCAATCATATGATTTCTAAGTGTTCCCCTTATATCTGGTACTATTTTACCCATAATTTTCACCCACCTGTTAACTTTATCTTTTATTTATATAATAACACCACATCATAAAATCTTCATCTATAGTTTGTAAACTTAATATTAATTTTTATTATTTATTAAAAACTTCCTCACTACCTAATTCTTTCAGTACTTTTTTTACAATTCTCTTCCCAATTTCATCCTCATTCATTTCTTCAAGAGCATTTTCTATATTAATCCATTCTATATGTTCAACTTCTGAAGATTTATTTATCTCTCCATCAACATAATAAGCCATAAAAGTAAGCATTATAATTTCCTTTGAAGCTAAGTATTCACTTCCTAAATATTTTATATTTCCCACAATTATTCCTGTTTCTTCCTTAACTTCTCTAACTACGGTACTCTCAACAGTTTCACCATTTGTCACATATCCAGAAATTAAAACTTTAGAATCTTTGAATATATAGCTCTGCTTTAAGAGCAGTATGTCCCTATCTTTTATTACAGCTGCTATAATACATGGCTTTGGAGTATCAAAAAACATAATATCATCTTTAGAACAGTATGGCACTCCTCCTTCATCATAGCTGTATTTTATTTCTAATTTTTTTCCACAGTTAGGACAATACTTATATTTCACCCAATTCCCCACCTTTCATCCTTTTTATTATATAATATAATTTATCCCTATATACACTAAGTATATTTTATCTAAAGCCTGACTTCTACACTTTTACTTAATAATATATAGTTCTCTCCAACTTCACATTCATAAGCGAATATATCTACACCTCTATTTTTTGCATATCTTAATGCTTCTCCAAAAAGTTTATCTCTTTCATCAAAGGGTGTAAAATACTCCACTTTATCCATTTGAATTAAAAACAAAACTCCTGCACCTTTTCCAGATTCCTTTACCTCTACAAGTTCTAAAAGATGTTTCCTTCCTCGATCAGTAGGAGCATCAGGGAAAGCTGTTATCCCATTTTCTTCATAAGTTACTCCTTTAACCTCAAGATAATATTCATTTCCCTCTTCGTCCTCTAATTTAAAATCAAATCTGCTGCATCCAAAGGTTTTTTCTCTTTTTATTTTATTATAATTCTTTAAAGCTTTTATTTTTCCTTCTTTTAAAGCTTCTTCTACAACTTTATTCGGAATTTGAGAATCTATGTTAATAAGCTTTTTACCTTTATATCCTGCTATTAAATCATACTTTGTTTTTCTAATAGGATTATTTTCTTCTCTTAGTACTACTGTATATCCCGGCACTAATATTTCTTTATTCCTTCCTGTATTCGGTACATGAACAATAATTTCTTCTCCGTCAATATCCACAAAAGCTTGAAATCTATTAGGCCTGTGGATAAATTTAGCCAATCTTATTCTATTAGTTATTAACAAGTTATCACCTCGTCTATTTAAAAAGTTATTCACAAATTTATTTATTTTATGCACATTATCCACAAAAATATTCTCAATAACATTATAATCTGTGAATATTTTTAATAAAATACTATGTTAATAATTTATAATGTAATTCAGAATAATTTAAAAAAATAAAAAGCCCCTGACATTAAATCAGAGACTTTTAAAATATAATATTATTCTGTAGTAAATGGTAATAAAGCTATGTTTCTAGCAACCTTTATAGCTTGAGTTAAAGCTCTTTGGTGCTTAGCACAGTTACCAGAAATTCTTCTTGGAAGAATCTTTCCTCTTTCAGTAACGTACTTTCTTAGCTTGCTAACATCTTTATAATCTATGTGAGTAGCTTTATCTGAACAAAAAGCACAAACTTTTTTTCTTGCTCTTCTAACTTTAGATCCGCTTTTTTTACCGAAATCTTTGCTATCTTTGTTATTTTCTTTTGCCATGTCTTTCCCTCCTTCTTACCTAAAATTTTTAGAATGGGATGTCTCCATCATCAACTGGAGTCATTTCATCCTCATAAATGGATCCTTCAAAATCCATTGCTGAATAACCAGAATTACCTTGTGCAGCTGCTCTATTTGAGCCTTGATTACCTACACCAGAGCCATTAGCTCCGCCCCATTCGAGGAATTGAACTTCCTCAGCAACTATTTCTGTAACATATCTTCTTGTACCGTCTTTTGCTTCATAAGACCTAGTCTGTATTCTACCGCTAACACCCATAAGCTTACCTTTGCTCATATAATTAGCTGTAGATTCAGCTTGCTTACCCCATACAACTATAGGCACAAAATCCGCTTCTCTTTGACCATTTTTATTAGGAAGTCTTCTATCCACGGCCAAAGTAAAGGTGGCAACAGCAGTTCCGGTTCCTGGAGTAAATTTAAGCTCCGGATCCCTAGTAAGTCTACCAATTAAAACTACTTTGTTCACTTAATACACCACCTATTTTTCTTCTTTAATTATGATATGTCTTATAACACCATCAGTAATTCTGAAAATTCTATCTAGTTCTTTAGGTAAGTCAGAATTAGCAGAAAAGTTTATTAGAGTGTAGAATCCTTCGTTAACTTTTGCTATTTCATAAGCAAGCTTTCTCTTGCCCCAAAAATCAACATTATCAACTACTCCTCCGCCATTTTCTATTACACCTTTAAACTTTTCAACGTTAGCTTTAACAGCTTCCTCGTCTAATGATGGGTGTAATATGAATATAGTTTCATACTTTCTCATTAGATTTCACCTCCTCCCTCTGGACTAACGGCTGTGATTTTCACAGCAGGGACTACAAATAATAATTATAATGCTAAACTCACATAAAATCAAGCTTTTTCTTCAGTTTCAGGTATATTTTGTTTTATAATCTTTTTAACATCTTTTTCAAACTTGCTTCTTTCAAGCATTACAAGCCTATTACATCCACAGCATTTTATTTTTATATCTGCTCCAATCCTAATAATTTCCCAATTTTTACTTCCACATGGATGCACCTTTTTCATCTCTACTATATCTCCAAGATAAAATACTTTAGGCATATTATTCCCTCTCTTTCATAATTACTCTTTTTGGATACGGTATTTCTATATTTGCAAGGCTTAATGCCTTTTTAATTTCTTTTCTTAAATTCATCTCACATTCCCAATGAGTCATTGGCTTTGCTTTTCCTACTATTCTTATTGTTATGCCGCTGTCTTTGAGGGCACTTATACCTGCTACCTTTGGGCCCTCTACCATATTTTCATTCTCACTTATAAACTTACTGCATACATTTGATAAAACGTCTATTGCTTTATCCACATCCTCTTCGTAGGCTATATCAACCTCAACCAGTACCCTTGCGTTTCCCCTTGAATGATTAGTAACCTTTGTAATTAATCCATTAGGAATTATATGATAATCTCCATTAAAATCTCTAAGCCTTGTTACTCTAAGCTCAATACTTTCAACTATTCCTTCTTTTCCATCAACAGTTATGTAGTCTCCTACTGCATATTGGTCTTCAAAAAGTATAAAGAAACCATTTATTATATCTTTCACAAGACTTTGAGCTCCAAAACCTATTGCAACTCCTCCAATACCTGCAAAAGTTAATCCTATATCACCAAAAATCTGACCGATTATTCCTACAATACCAAAAAAATAAACAGAGTATCTAAGAACACTTTTAAGTACAGCTTCAAGTGTCTTACTTCTTTTTTCATCAAGAGTAAACTTTAAATCACTTTTTCTTTGTTTATCCATAAATTTATGTATTATTGTGCTGCCTATTTTTATAGCTAAATACATAATAACCGCAATTGAAAGTATCTTTAAAACTTTAAAAATTCCATGGGTTATCTGCTCTGTAGTTATAGGAATGTTTCCTATATTTATGCCTCCACTATTTAAATCTAATTTAAATGCAAAAATATCCTTCACTTTACCACCAACCCCTATAGAATCTTATTCTAAATAAAAAATGAAGAATTATATATTATAACTCTTCATTTTATTGATTTTATAATTATATCAAATTTACTTGTTTAAAGCTACTTCCTTCTTTTAAGATTATACCTTTGATTTTAATTAAACCATTTTCTATAATTGCCTTAACCTCATTTATTTCTTCTTCATTTATTTTCAAACTTATGCCGCAGCTTTTAGTAACAAAAGTAGGCGTAGGCATAACTTTTACTTTAATGTTTTTTTCTTTTAATACAGCTTCACCATTAATAGCATTGTGAGTATTTTCAAAAGTTAGTATGTAATATTTGTCCATATATTCTACCTCTATTCTTAAAGCTTTATAGTATTACCTGCATTATTAGTTTTTTCAATAATATTATACATATTAGTTATTTCTCCAATCTGAAGAAATTCCTTAAGTTTATAAAAATCAAGACATACACCGCAGCTTGCAATCTTCACTCCTCTTTCCTGAAGCTTTTTTAAGCTATCTAAAACATCAGATCCTTCTGCTGCAAGCTTAACACCGCTGTTTATTAAAAATAAATCTGTTGGAAGTTTGTCACTTTCAGATAAGGCATATAAATAGCTTTTCATAAGTGTAGCACCTAAAGTATCATCACCTGATCCAAGCTTATCGCTTGTAATCAATATAACTAAAGTGCTCTTCTCTAATTCATTTTTTTTAATATTTAAATCTTCTTTTACTGCTTTTATATGATAAAAACCATTCTTTTCTTCAATATGAAACTTAATATTATTATTTTGACAAAACTTTGATATGTTATTTTTAGCAACTTCATTGTCAACTATAATCTCTGCCTCACCACTTTCTATGCTGTCAAAATACTTCTTAGTTTCAATCACTGGCTGAGGACATCTTAGTCCTTTGCAATCTATAATATTCATCTTTTTCTCCCCTTTTTATATTGCTAAATTATAAAACTCCATATACAATAACAAATTTTTAGTTTATAATAATTTCATTAATATCTATCCAAAATTTGTGATTTTATTTTTTATATACACTATTATATCAGATTCAATTTAATTTTAATAACTTAATCATGTAGATATTTTTGATATTTTTAATTTAACTAAATTACAATTTTATTTTTTAATAATCAACGTTTTTATAATATATATAAAAGGAATGAGTACATATGAAACTTTATCTGGATAATGTAGCTACAAGTTATCCTAAACCGCCAGATGTTTATAACGCAGTAATGCACTATATGATAAATATTGGAGCTAATCCTGGCAGAGGTGGTCATTCCAGTTCCCTAGAAGGAAGCCGAATAGTCTATAGATGCAGGGAAGCTTTAATGAAACTGTTTAATTTTGATAAGCTTGAAAATGTAGTTTTTACATCTAATATTACTGTTTCTCTAAACATGTTAATAAAAAGTGTAATAAAAGATGGATGGCATGTCATAACTACATCTATGGAACATAACTCTGTATTAAGACCCCTTTCTAGTCTTGAAAAGAGCAAAAAAATACAACTTGATATTTTACCTTGCTCTAAAGAAGGTATTTTAAACATTGAGCTTTTTAAAAATTCTATTAAGTCTAATACTAAACTTGTGGTGTTATCTCACGCTTCTAATGTTATAGGCAGTATTCAGCCTATTGAAGAAATAGGCAGACTATGCAGAGAAAATAATATTTATTTTATTATAGATACTGCTCAAACTGCAGGTGTTATACCATTAGATTTTTACAAATTAAACCTGAGCGCTCTTGCTTTTACAGGTCATAAAAGTCTTTTAGGTCCTCAAGGTATAGGTGGTTTTTTAATAAGCGATGAGTTAAATAATGAAGCTCTGCCAATTATTGAAGGAGGTACTGGAAGCCTATCTGAAAGTATTTTTCAACCTGATTTTCTTCCAGATAAATTTGAAAGTGGAACTATGAATACTCCAGCAATAGCCGGATTACTTGAAGGTATTAACTATATAAATAAAGAAGGGATAAAAGCAATAAGAGACAAGGAAGAATATTTAACAAATTTATTTATACAAGATATTTTAAATATAGATGATTTTGTTTTATATGGTACAAAAAATTCTAGCCTAATGACTCCAACACTCTCCATAAATTCAGCTAAACTCAATAACTCAGAGCTTGGCTATATTTTAGATACTGAGTATGGAATAATAACAAGAACGGGTCTACATTGTGCTCCTTTAGCACATAAGACAATTGAAACTTTTCCTGAAGGAACTCTTAGAATTAGTTTTGGTCCCTTTAATGATACAAAAGATGTAAAATATACTATTCATGCTTTAAATAATATTATAAAAAGGATGTGAGATTTTGAATAGAATAATTGAAAAATTAGATAAATTAATTATATTTTTTGTAATATATACCTTAACAGTTTTAGTTTTTTTTAAAACTTTATCTTATACACTTCCTTTTGTTCTTGCTTTTATTTTCGCATCTGTATTACAAAAACCAACAAAGTTTTTAGCTAAAAAGTTAAGGGTAAAGAATTCTATAGCAGCTATACTTACAACCTTTTTTTTCTTTGCCTTAATAATACTAATAGCAGCTATAGGTATTACTTCCTTAACTAATGAAGCAATTCAACTTGGAAAGAGCACACAAGCATATATAACAAATAATTCTTATTTAATTGATAAGTATGTAGTCATGTTAAAAGAATACTATGAGAACTTAGATCCTACAATAGTAGATGCTGTTAAAACTAATATATCTACCTCCATTACTAAGATTTCCAATATTACTGCTTCTTTAATCGGTAATATTGTAACAGGTGTTGTAGGCTTTTTAACCTCTATTCCATATATCATTATGGTTATTATTTTCACTTTATTGTCAACCTACTTTTTTACTAGAGATATGACTTCAGCAAAAAACAAAATGTTAAATATTCTTCCTGCTCAAAATACTCATAAAATGATTAATATACTTAGTGAAGCTAAAAAAATGCTTAGTAGTTACGCCTTATCTTATGCTTTTATAATTTGTATTACATTTTTAGAAACTATAATCGGCTTTTCCATTTTTAAAGTTAAGTATGCAGTTATATTAAGTATCATAGCAGCTATATTTGATGTACTTCCTGTTTTAGGAGTAGGCAGTGTATACATACCAACAGCTATCATATATCTGCTTTCTGGTAAATATTTTACAGGTGGCGGAATATTGATTTTATATGCCATAGTGTTTATTATGAGACAAATTTTAGAACCTAAACTTGTTTCTTCTTCCTTAGGTTTACACCCTGTTCCAATACTTGCAGCAATATTTATAGGTTTAAAGATAAATGGTGTATCTGGAATGTTTTTCTGTATGTTCCTTGTTGTATTTTATAATATATTTAAAAAAGTAGATTTAATATAATTTTTTAAATATATAAGATATCTATATAAATAATGTATAAAAACCTCCTGTTTGGTTAAAATTTCAAATGGGAGGTTTTTACTATGGAAGATAAATTTATTATAGACTCAAGAGATAAAGATGCTATTATTCAGATGCGTGATATTCTTTGCAAAGAATTATACCCTGTTATTAAAAAAAATAGACCTATTGTTTTTTTATGTATAGGAACTGACAGATCCACAGGCGATAGCATGGGTCCCCTTGTTGGAGACAAATTAAAATTTCTAGTAAGAGATAAAATATACTTATATGGTAATCTTGAATATCCAATACATGCGAAAAATTTAGAGGATACTTTAAATGAGATAAAGCTTCAATATACTGATCCATTTATAATTGCAATTGATGCATGTCTAGGCAGCATTCAAAATATAGGAAAGATATTCATTGAGCACAAACCATTAAATCCTGGTGCAGCCATGAATAAAAATCTTCCTTCAGTCGGGAATTTAAGCATTACTGGAATTGTGAATATTTCTGGAACTTTAGAATTTATGGTGCTTCAAAACACCAGGCTTCATATAGTTATGATGTTAGCTGACGTAATTTCAAAAGGAATTTACCATTTTATCTTAAAAACTATAGGCGGCCGAAAACTACACAACACTAATGATGAATTGGATAATTTAGAACTTGACCTTTAACAATTTTAAAATAAAGAACTATATACTCTATTATTTATTATATATTCTATTTCATCAATACTTTTGCTGCCTGAATCTATTATTAATGTTCCTTCTCTCTTAACGCTGCTTTGTACATTTAGATTCATTAAGCCGCCATTTTTTATATCGCAGATTATTACATCAATTGAACTATTTGCATTGTTTATAACGTTATACCCTCTATTTACTAATTCTTCTTTAATGTATCCTAAATCATCACTTACACATATATTCATATAAAAACCTCCTTGAAGGTAATATTCCCATCAAGGAGGTTTTTATACATTTTTTACTTTACTGATTTTTTATTCATAGCATCCTCTAATACCTGTTGCTCTTCTTCTGACAAATCATATCTAGATATTCCTTTATCTATAGGTTTCGCATAAGTAGTACTTTCATGTCTTCCAAATATACCTGTTATTATTGCTCCGTCATTATTATCATCTAACAATGCAATAGAAAAACTTAAATCACTTCCTACATCTTCAAATGCTCTATATCTGATTATTGACATCTTTTGAACACAATTTTTTACTCTATTGTCCAAATTATTATATATTTCTTTCAGTTTTTTTGAATCACTTTTTACTTCATCTACTTTATCTAAATAACTAATTATTAGTTCTTCTAAATTTTTATTATTTACACCTCTCATGAATTTCCTATATCTAGTTTCGATTTTATTGACTGCTCTCAATAATATAAAAACAACAATTGATAAAATAATTATCATTATTAAGAGTCCAATAAGTATATAGTGCTCATAACCACTAATCATTTGAATAATATCGTTCATTTTCTATCCCCTTTCTAAATGTTTCACGTGAAACATTTTATTGTATATTTAATATGTCTAATATTCTTTGCAAATCATCTTGAGAATAATATTCTATTTCTATCTTACCTTTATTTTTCTTATTAGTAAGAGTAACCTTCGTACCAAAATAAGATTCCAGCTTATCTTTAATATCATTATGATACACACTTTCATTATCTTTTACATTTGTTTCTTTCTTATCCTTACCTAAATTTTTTATTACTTTTTCTATATCCCTTACATTCAAACTTTCATCGATGATTTTTTGTGCCAACATAAATTGAACATCTTTGTCTGATACACCAAGAAGCGCCCTTCCATGTCCCTCACTTATAACTCCATCTATTAAATAATCCTGTACTCTTTCATCTAAGTTTAGTAATCTTAAAATATTAGTTACAGCAGTTCTAGATTTTCCAATTCTCTTACCTAACTCTTCCTGAGTTAAATCAAATTCTTCAATTAATCTTTTATATGCCAAAGCTTCTTCTATAGGATTTAAATCTTCTCTTTGAATATTTTCTATTAATGAAATCTCAAGAACCTGCTTATCAGTTAAATCCATAACTACAGCAGGAATTTCCTTTAAGCCAATACTTTTCGAAGCTCTCCATCTTCTCTCACCTGCAACAATTATATATGTATCTCCTTCTTTTCGAAGCACTATTGGCTGAACTACTCCATGCTCTTTAATTGACTCTGCAAGCTGCTCTATCTTTTCCTCATCAAAATTTTTTCTAGGCTGTAATTCATTTGCCCTGATTAAATTCATTGATATTTTCATAACTGAATTACTAGAAGCTGTAGTTTCTTCTTCAGGAATTAAAGCGCCTAATCCTTTACCTAAGCCAAATTTTTTATTCAAAACTTATCACTCCTTTTGACGCCTCAAAAATTCTTTTGCTAAATTATCATAGGACTCTGCACCTTTACATTTATCATCATATAACATTATTGGTAACCCAAAGCTTGGACATTCAGCAAGTCTTATATTTCTTGGAACAGTTGTATCATATACTTTGTCTTTAAAATATTTTTTAACCTCTGATACTACTTCATTGGAAAGGTTAGTTCTTCCATCATACATAGTAAGTATAACACCTTCTATATCAAGTTTTTTATTTAAAGACCTTTTAACAAGCTGAATAGTATTTATTAACTGTCCGACACCTTCTAATGCGTAAAATTCACACTGTATTGGAATCAAAACTGTGTCTGCAGCACTAAGTGCATTTATCGTTAAAAACCCTAATGAAGGCGGACAGTCAATGAAAATAAAATCATAATTTTCTTCTAAATCTGCTATCTTATCTTTTAATATAGATTCTCTTTTTTCTTTATTTATAAGTTCCACTTCGGCACCAGCCAATTCCATAGTTGAAGGAGCTAAATAAAAATTGTCTATAACCTGACATTCTTTAATTACATCTTTTAAAGACACATCTGAAGTTAATACATCATAAATTGAAAGTTCTATTTTTCTCTTATCAAACCCTAAACCACTAGTAGTATTTCCTTGCGGATCCATATCAATAGCTAGTATTTTATGTCCTTCCATAGCTAAATAGGAACATAAATTTATATTAGTAGTTGTCTTTCCTACTCCACCTTTTTGATTAAATATACAAATAGTTTTCACATCATCACCTCCAAATGAAAAATCACTATCCTAATTCCGCTAGAGAATCCTAGTTTCTCTTCTGTTTCTCTTCTGAAATAAAAAACCATAAGATTATTATATAATTTTATTTATAATAATAAAAGTGTTTATATGTGGAATCAATAAATAATTTGCTATTAAATTAGAAAACCTAAGTACAATCAATACTTAGGTTTATGTTTCACGTGAAACATTATTATTTTTTAGGAATAGTAACTGTTATTTGAATACATTCTTCTAAATCCTTAGAAGAATACTGTGCTTGGATTCCAAATTTATCGAAAACTTGTCTTACAGTATTTATATATACTTTAGGTGAAAATACACCCTTAATTCTCTTTTTACCATCTGCAGCAACTTCCTGATGAGTAATTTTTAACAATTCCTTTTCAATAATTTCCTCAGTCTTTTTAACATTTAAATTTTTACTTATTACTATTTTTAAAATTTTTGCTTGAAGCTCTGGAGTTGGCAATTTTAATAATGCCCTTGCATGGCGCTCAGTTAACTTATTTTCTAATAAAGTAAGCCTAATTTCCGGAGACAGCTTTAACAATCTTATTTTGTTTGCAATTGTAGATTGTTTCTTTCCAATAGTTTCGGCTAACTGTTCTTGGGTATATGAATGATCTTTAATTAAATTATAGTACGCTTCTGCTTCCTCGATATAATTAAGATCCTCTCTTTGAAGATTTTCAAGCAACGCTATTGCAGCAGAATCTTTATCTGTTATATCTACTAATATAGCAGGTACTTCCTTTAATCCAAGCTTTTTTGCAGCTCTTAATCTTCTTTCCCCCGCTACTAGCTCATATCTATCTGAACCAATTTTTCTTACTGATAGCGGTTGAATTATTCCAAAAGCTTTTATAGATTGCGATAGCTCCTCAATACTTTCTTCATTAAAATATTTTCTAGGCTGATAAATATTTGGTGAGATTAAATCTGTAGAAATATAACAAATATTGTTTTCCATAACACCCACATCCCTTTTGTGTTTTCCTTATATTAACAATTTCTTTATATTTGTCTAAAATCCTTCTTTTTTTTCATTTATTTCGTATGACAAATTACTACACTATATTTATTTTATCGGTTTTTTTGAAGCAGTTCCAGCCTTTCTTGGATAGATTTTAGGAGTTTCTTTTATTTTATTAACAACTACTAAATTATGTTTTAAATCTGTTCCTTCTACTTCAACATTTATAATTTGTTGAAGTTTTCCTCCTAATGTTGTAATAGCCTTGCTGCCCTCTTTTATTTCCTCCTCAACAGCTGGTCCCTTAAGTGCAATAAACTGTCCATTAACTTCTACAAAAGGAATACACAATTCACTTAGAACAGCCATATTTGCAACCGCCCTGGATACAACTATATCGAATTTTTCTCTAAAACGGGATTCTCTAGCATAGTCCTCAGCTCTACCATGAACAGCAGTTATCCCTTTTAATTCAAGCTCTCTTATAACCTCATTTAGAAAATTTACTCTTTTATTTAATGAATCCAAAAGTACAACTTCTACATTAGGTATCATTATTTTAATTGGAATACCAGGAAAACCTGCCCCTGTTCCAACATCTATTATTCTCTTAGCTGTTTTTAAAGGGGAGAATCTAAAAACCTTAATAGAATCGATAAAATGTTTTTTTACTATACCCTCATCTTCAGTAATAGCAGTTAAGTTTATTTTTTCATTCCATTCTTTTATCATATCTTTATATTTAATAAACTTATTATATTTTTCTTCATCAAAGAATAAACCTTCATTTGTACAAGCTTTATTCATTATATCAAAGAACTCCATTATTTTTATCTCCATCCTTTTGTTTTTGTTTTGCATAGCTTTGTTCTAAGAATATTAGAAGAACAGATATGTCTGCTGGCGAAACTCCTGATATTCTCGAAGCCTGACCAATACTTATGGGCTTTATTAATTTAAGCTTTTGTCTTGCTTCTATTCTAAGTCCATATACCTGATCATAATTTATATCCTCTGGAAGCAGCTTCTTTTCAAATTTTTTAAACTGTTCAACTTGATCTAATTGCTTTTCTATATATCCTTCATATTTAGAAATTATATTAACTTGATCTTGTATATCTTTTCTAAGATTTGGCCTATCAACATCTAAAGGCTCAACTATAAAATAATCTAATTCTGGTCTCTTTATAAGTTCATAAAGGCTAACTGGCTTTTTAAGTTCTGATGAATTTATTGATGATAAAAATTCATTTACTTCTTTTTTATTTGTTATCTGTACACTCTTTATTCTTTGAAGCTCATTTTCTATAGCTTGTTTTCTATATAAATAACTATTATACCTTTCTTCAGACACTAATCCAACTTTATATCCTATTTCCGTAAGTCTAAGATCAGCATTATCCTGTCTTAAAATTAATCTATATTCTGAACGTGAAGTCATCATTCTATAAGGTTCCTGTGTTCCCTTAGTAACTAAATCATCAATTAATACACCTATATAAGCATCGCTTCTGCTTAATATTAAAGGTTCCTTATTTTGTATTTTAAGAGCAGCATTTATGCCTGCTATTATTCCTTGTGCAGCAGCCTCTTCATATCCTGAGCTTCCATTTATTTGACCGCAGCTGAATAATCCTTCTATACTCTTTAATTCAAGAGTAGGTTTTAGTTGAGTTGGATTAAGACAATCATACTCTATTGCATATCCAGTTCTCATTATTTCCACATTCTCAAGACCAGGAATAGTTCGTAACATTTTAAGCTGTACATCCTCTGGAAGTGAAGTTGACATACCTTGAACATATAATTCTTCAGTATCTTCACCTTCTGGTTCAATAAATACCTGATGCTGCGTTTTTTCAGGAAACCTCATTACTTTATCCTCAATAGATGGACAATATCTAGGGCCAACTCCTTCAATAGAACCATTATACATAGGTGAACGATGAATATTATCTCTAATTACTTTGTGAGTTTCTTCATTTGTATAAGTTAAATAACAAGATACTTGTTCCCTCTCGATATTTTCATGCATAAATGAGAAAGGTACAACATTAGGATCTCCGGGCTGTTCTATCATTTTTGAAAAATCTACAGTTCTTCTATTTACTCTTGCAGGAGTTCCTGTTTTAAATCTTCTTAATTCTATTCCTAAATTTTTAAGACATTCAGAAAGCTCATTGGCTGGAAACAGCCCATTAGGACCACTGCTATAATCTACATCTCCAATGATTACTCTACCCTTTAGATAGGTTCCATTTGCAAGAATTATAACCTTGCAAGGAAAATATGCTCCATTTTTAGTCAAAACTCCTTTAACTTTCCCATCTTCTACATCAATGCTTACAGCTTCTAATTGCCTTAAATGCAAGTTTTTTTGTTTTTCTAAAATATGTTTCATTCTAAATTGATACTTTTTTTTATCAGCCTGAGCTCTGAGTGAATGAACAGCTGGTCCTTTAGATGTATTTAACATTCTGGACTGAATAAAACTGTGATCTATGTTTATACCCATTTCTCCACCTAAGGCATCTATTTCTCTAACAAGATGTCCTTTAGAAGTTCCCCCTATATTAGGATTGCAGGGCATAAGTGCCACACTATCTAGGTTCATAGCTAGAACTAAGGTTTTACAACCCATTCTTGAAGATGCAAGAGAGGCCTCACAGCCAGCGTGTCCTGCACCAATGACTATTACATCAAATTCCTCTGCAATATATTTCATCTGTTTCCCTACTTTCCAATACAAAATTCCGAAAATATCTTATCAATTATATCTTCTTCCAGCGTTTCACCTGTAATTTCTCCAAGACTCATCCATGCATTTCTGATATCTATAGAAGCCAAATCAATAGCAAAAGTATTTTTTAGTGCTGAAAGAGCTGAATTGCAGCTTTCCTTTGCACGAATTAATGCTTCCTTATGCCTTGTATTTGTTATTATTGTATCTTTAGAGGTTACTTCGCCTCTGAAGAAGAGATGTTTAATTGCATCTTTTAATTTATCAAGCCCTTGGCCTGTCTTTGCAGATACTTCCATCACATATTCTGAATTTAAAGCTTTAATATCTTCTTTATTTATTTTATTATCTAAATCACTCTTATTTAAAAGAACAACATATTTTTTATCCTTTATATAATCAATAATCTCTAAGTCTTCCTTGTCTAATTCTCTGCTGGAATCAAGCATTAAAATTATTAGATCAGCCATGTTGATTTTTTCTCTAGACCTCTCAACTCCTATTTTCTCAACTACATCTTCTGTTTCTCTTATACCTGCAGTATCTATTATTTTCACAGGAACACCATCAATACTTATAAATTCTTCTATTACATCTCTAGTAGTTCCAGGTATATCTGTAACTATAGCTCTTTTTTCCATAAGCAGTGCATTTAAAAGAGATGACTTTCCAACATTTGGCTTTCCAACAATAACCGTATCTAATCCTTCTCTTATTATTTTGCCTTCACTAGCTGAAGTTATTAAATTTTCTATTTTATTTAAAACAGATTTTAACTGCATCTCAGTTATTTGAGATGTTGTTTCTTCCAAATCCTCTTCTGGAAAATCAACTGTTGCCTCTATATGAGCTATTATTCCTAAAAGCTTTTGCCTTAAAGCCTTAATTTCCTGGGAAATCCTCCCCTCTGATTGAGCTAATGCTGATTTCATGCTAAGCTCAGTTTTTGCTCTTATTATATCAATAACTGCTTCAGCCTGACTTAAATCAATTCTTCCATTTAAAAAAGCTCTCTTAGTAAATTCACCAGGCTCCGCTAATCTGGCACCAGATGTTATAACTTCTTCTAAAACCCTGTTTGTTGCAACTACTCCACCATGACAATTAATTTCAACTGTATCTTCTGCTGTAAAACTTTTAGGACCTTTCATAAAGCTTACTATAACTTCATCAATAACTTCATTTTTTTTCATATCTAAAATATAACCATATCTCATGGTATAGCTCTTAATATCTTCTAAACTTCTGCCGTTTTTTCCTTTAAATATGCTGCTAACTATCTTTAAAGCATTACTTCCTGAAATTCTTATAATAGAAATACCTGCCTCACCAAGACTGGTAGCAACAGCAGCTATAGTATCAAAATGCTTCATATGTTTCACCTCTTTTTCTATCACAAATATATAAATATTATATCCTAAAAAATAAAAATCAGCTGTGAATATTTTAAAACTATTTTCCTTTAATACCCACTTACATATAAAATTCCCTATAAATTTAAAAAGAAAGCCCTTAGGCTTTCTTTAAATCAACAACCACTCTTCTATAGGGCTCTTCCCCTTCACTGAAGGTTTGTACATAACGATCATCTTGAAGGGCAGAATGTATTATTCTTCTTTCATAAGGATTCATAGGTTCAAGCCTAATAAGCTTTCCTGTCCTTCTTACTGTGCTTGCAACCTTGCCTGCCAATCTTTTTAGTGTTTCTTCCCTCTTTGATCTGTAATTTTCAGTATCAAGCAATACTCTTTTATAAGCTGTCTCATGCCCTTTATTTACAACTAAACTTACCAAATATTGAAGAGAATCTAAAGTTTCTCCTCTATATCCGATTAATATTCCCATATCAGGACCAGTTAAAGAAATTTTTATAGTTTCATTTTCTTCCTTTATTCTTATTTCAGCTTTAATTCCCATAGCATTTAAAACATCTCTTAAAAATGCTTTAGCTTCGTATATGTAATCTCTCTTAACTTTTACTTTAATTCTTGCAGGTTTAGCACCAATCAGCTTAAATAAACCCTTACTTCCTTCATCAAGAACTTCAACTTCAATTTTATCTTCAGAAACCTTTAATTCGCTCAAAGCATTTTTAACAGCTTCTTCAACAGTCCTGCCTGTCATTTCTATTATTTTCATACCCTAAAACACCCACCTTCCTACTAAAAATAAAGCCTTTTTATACATCTTCTTTTTTCATTTCTAATTTTCTCATAAGAACAGTCTGACCCATCTGAATTAAGTTATTAGTAACCCAATATAATACAAGTGCTGCAGTAAATTTCCATGCCATAAATACCATAAATATAGCCATACCTATATTCATTGTACTTGTCTGCTTCGCTTGAACACTATCTCCTTTTGGTGCCATCATAAGTGACGATAAGTATGTAGTTATACCGGAAAGTATTGGTAATATATAAAGCTGATCGTAACTAAATAAATTCTTTACCCATAAAAATGATACTGTTATTGATTGATTAGTAACAGGATCTACAGGATTAATTGTTCTAAACACATAAAATAACGCCCATAAAATAGGTAGTTGAATTATAAGAGGTAAACAACCACCCATAGGATTAACTCCCTTTTCTTTATAAAGCTTCATTATTTCCTGCTGTGATTTCTGAGGATCATTTTTATATTTCTCCTGAAGCTTTTTAATTTCAGGCTGAATTTCCTGCAACTTAACCTGTGATCTTGTTTGCTTTATATTAAGGGGTAATAAAATTATTCTTATAATAAGAGTAAACAGTATAATAGCCAGCCCATAAGAATAATTTGGGTTACTTACTACAAACTGCACACCACTATGTATAAATTCAAAAAATCTTGTTAAACCTGCATTTAAAAAATTCAAATCATAAACCTCCTAATATTTATTTTACAGGATCGTATCCTCCATTGTTAAAAGGATTACATCTTAAAATCCGTCTCAATGCCATAAAGCTTCCTTTAAAAACACCATACTTTTCTATGGCTTCTATAGCATACTGAGAACAGGTTGGATAAAACCTGCACCCTATATTTTCCCCCAGCTCTGGAGATAAAATGTGATAAAAAGCTTTTTTTAAAGGTGAAAGAAATCTTCTATAAAACTTGATTATTAAAATCAACAGTTTTTTCATCAATTAATAAACCTGCCTTCTTAAATAAATTTTTTAAGGCTTTTTCAATTTCAAAATAACTTTTATCATTAGCTGCATTTCTTGCAACAAATACCAAGTCATACCCAGTTTTTATACTGTCCTTATTGAGTCTATAGCTTTCACTTATCAATCTTTTAACTCGACTTCTAACTACACTCTTACCCACTTTTTTACTAACAGATATTCCAACTCTATTTAAACCTTTATTATTTTTACTTACATATAATACTAATAATAAATTAGAAAAAGATTTTCCTCTTCTGTAAACTGCTCTAAACTCTAAATTTTTTCTCAGTTTTTCTGCTTTTACAAAGTTTTGCATAAAGTTTTGCTCCTTTTTTACTGCAATTACAGAAAAAGGCCACTAAAGCGGCCTTATGCTGTCAATCTTTTTCTACCTTTTGCTCTTCTTCTCTTAAGAACGTTTCTTCCACCTTGAGAAGCCATTCTCTTTCTGAATCCATGTTCTTTTTTTCTTTGCTTTTTTTTAGGTTGGTATGTCATAAACATCTGTACTGCACCCCCTTCTGCTAATTAGTATATATAGCAAATTTCTTACTACCACTATAAAACTTAAAACGAATCCATATATACCTTTTATAATTATATCCAATTTCAATAATTAATATCAGAATTCGCATTAATATACTTTAAGTTTTACTATTAAATTATATATTTACAAGATATTAATGTCAAGAATAAGAGTTATTGTTGATATTTTTTATATTTCTACACATTTTTTGTGGATAACTTCTTGAATAGCTGTTTTTCTTTTGCTATTATAAATAAAGGATTGTTAACAATTAAAAAAATGACAAGTTATACACATATGTTGATAATTTTGTGTATAACTTGTTTAATATATTCTAATATAATACTTTTCAGCTTTATATTTTTAGCTGAATATACTTATTTATTACTATATGGATAATGTTAATATATATTTTTTTCACACTGTTAATAACTTTTAATTTTATAAAATATCAACAAAATTATTGACATGTGAATATTTTTTTCAACATTTGTCAACAAATTAAAATGACCTGCAATCATATTTATTTATATTGTGGATTATTATTTTTTCTAGTTAAAAATTTATTTTTTTATTTGAACTGGAGGATAAAAAATGGATGGCGGACTAAAAGAATTATGGGAAAAAACCCTAAATATTATGAAGGGTGAATTAACCGAAGTCAGCTTTAATACCTGGATTAAAAGTGCAATTCCACTATCCTTAAGTAATAACACCTTAAGACTTGGAGTTCCAAATAACTTTACAAAAGAAATACTTGAAACTAGGTATAAAGATTTACTTATTAATTCTTTAAAAATGATTTCACCTAAAAAATATAATATTGAGTTCACTATTGCATCTGAGGAAAGCATTGATATTGAAGAAAACAAAGTAAAAAATGAAACAAAAAATAATGTAGTAATTAATGATGAAATGTCTGCTACATTAAATCCTAAATATACCTTCGATTCTTTTGTTATAGGTAACAGCAATAGATTTGCCCATGCAGCTTCTTTAGCCGTTGCAGAATCTCCAGCCAAAGCATATAACCCTCTTTTTGTTTACGGCGGTGTTGGACTTGGCAAAACTCACCTTATGCATGCAATTGGACATTATATACTTGAAAATAACCCAAAATCTAAAGTTGTTTACGTATCATCTGAAAAATTTACAAATGAACTAATTAATTCTATTAAAGACGATAAAAATGTTGAATTTAGGAACAAATATAGAAATGTAGATGTTCTTTTAATAGATGATATTCAATTTATAGCTGGTAAAGATGCAACTCAGCAAGAATTTTTCCATACCTTTAATGCTCTGCATGAAGCAAATAAACAAATAATCTTATCTAGCGATAGACCGCCAAAGGAAATACCTACATTAGAAGATAGATTAAGATCCCGGTTTGAATGGGGGCTTATTGCAGATATACAACCACCAGACTTTGAAACAAGAATAGCAATACTTAAGAAAAAAGCTGATGTTGAAGGGTTAAATATTTCTAATGATGTTATGGCTTATATTGCAACTAAAATAAAGTCAAATATAAGAGAACTTGAAGGAGCTTTAATCAGAATTACTGCTTACTCTTCCTTAACAAATAAGGAAATATCAGTAGATTTAGCTGCAGAAGCTTTAAAAGATATAATTTCAAATAAACAAAGCAAACAAATAACAATTGATTTAATTCAAGAAATTGTAGCAAGCTACTACAACTTAAGAGTTGATGATTTTAAATCTCAAAGGAGAACTAGAAATGTAGCATATCCTCGTCAAATAGCTATGTACTTGTGCAGAAAGCTCACAGATACTTCTTTACCTAAGATTGGAGAAGAATTTGGCGGACGTGATCATACTACTGTAATTCATGCTTATGAAAAAATCAGTGAAGGTCTAAAAGAAGACGAAGCTCTTCAGGAAGCAATTAATGAAATAACAAAAAAAATACAGCAAAAATAATTAACATCTGTTTCTAATAATATAAAAATAACCTGTGGATAACAAAATAATAATATAAATCTTTATAATAATGTGGATAAGCTTAAAATGTTTCAATTTACTTATCCACAATTATTTTTACTTAATTTATAAGATATTTCTAAGCATTAAATAGGTTATCCACATAACCACAACCCCTACTACTATTATTACTAAAATATATATTTATTATCTAATCTATCTATGTAAAACTAACCTGTTAATAAAAGGAGGATAAAAAATGAAATTTATATGTGAAAAAACTCATTTACAAGAAGCTATCTCAACTGCTCAAAAAGCTGTTACTGGAAAATCTACAATGAATATTTTAGATGGAATTCTTTTAATTGCTAAAAATAATGAATTGACACTTATTGGCTCAGATATAGATTTAAGCATAGATACTAAAATAGCTGCAGATATAATAGAAGAAGGAAGTGTAGTAGTTGATTCTAAACTATTTGGAGAACTTATTAAAAAACTGCCGAATGATGAAGTTCAGATAAATACTATTGAAAATAATTCTTTAGAAATTTTATGCTATAAATCAAAAGCAGTTTTAAAATATATGAATGCAGATGATTTTCCAACTCTTCCGAAAATAAATGAAAATATGATTTTTTCCATTAAACAAAAGCTATTAAAAAATATGATACGAGGAACCATTTTCGCTACAGCCCAAGATGAAATAAGACCAATTCTTACTGGAGTTAAGTTTGAAATAAATAATCAAAAATTAAATTTAGTAGCTCTTGACGGATTAAGACTTGCCTTAAGATCAGAAAATGTTGATAACAATAATACTATAAGTACAGTTATCCCAGGAAAAGCTTTAAGTGAAGTGTCAAAAATACTAGAAGATTCTGAAGAAACAGTAAATATAACTTTTACTCCTAATCATATTTTATTTAATCTAGGAAATACAAAAATTATTTCAAGATTATTAGAAGGAGAATTTATAAATTACAATTCTATAATACCAGATGAATATAATTTAAAGGTTACTGTAAAAAGAAATGAATTACTGGATTGTATTGAAAGAGCATCATTAATGTCTAAAGAAGGAAACACTAATTTAGTAAAACTAGATATAAAAGACGATCTTATTGTTATTACCTCTGATTCTCAATTGGGAAAAGTCAGAGAAGAATTAAATGTAATTATGCAAGGTCAACCTCTTAAAATTGCATTTAATGCAAGATTTTTAATTGATGTATTCAAAATCATGGATGAAGAAGAAATTGAACTTGAACTTACAAGCAATGTAAGTCCTTGTGTAATAAAAAATAAAGACAAAGATAACTGCACATACTTAGTTCTTCCAGTTAGATTTATAGAAAACTAAAATTAAAGTTTTAAATTAAGGGGATAATATATATAAATTATCCCTATATAATATTTTTTTAAAATATAAAAGGAGTAAAAATTATGAAAGAAATAAAGATAAATACTGAAATAATAAAACTGGATTCTTTTTTAAAATGGGCTGGTATAGCTTCTATAGGTACAGAAGCTAAAATGTATATACAAGAAGGTCAGATAAAATTAAACGGAAACATTGAGCTGCAGCGTGGAAAAAAATTAACTAAAGGTGATATTATAGAATTTAAAGGTGAAAGTTATAAAATAATATAGTTTTTATGTTATAATAGTATAATAGGTGTTTTATATGTATATTAAAAATTTACAGCTAATGAACTTTAGAAACTATGAAGAATTAAATATTAGTTTTAATAACGGCGTTAATATATTTATCGGTGATAATGCCCAAGGAAAGACTAATATACTGGAAAGCATATATTATTGCAGCTTAGCTAAATCTCATAGAACAAATAAAGATAAGGAGCTTATAAGCTGGAACAAAGAAGATACCTATATTAAAGCCTATATTTCTAAACAGAGACTGGATAAAGTCATAGAAATGAAAATCTTTAAAGATGGTAAAAAAGGAATAAGAATAAATACTATTAAAATCAATAAGATACAAGAACTTATTGGTATTTTTAATGTTGTGCTGTTTTCTCCAGAAGATTTAAAAATTGTAAAAGAATCTCCTTCCCATAGACGTAAATTTCTCGACATGGAAATTTGCAAATTAAATCCTAAATATTATTATAGTTTAGTTCAATATAACAAGGCTCTTAATGAAAGAAACTCTCTGCTTAAAAAGTGGAGTGATGATATGGAAGGAATTATTGAAGTTTATGATGCGCAGCTTTCTAAGTATGGAAGCTATATAATAAATGAGAGAATCAGATATATAGATCTGCTTAATAAAAAAGGAAAAATAATACACAGAGAAATCACCTCAGAAACAGAAGAAATAAACTTTAAATATATCACAAGTTTGAAAAACACAGAAAATATAGCAAGTGAGTTAAATAATCTTTTAAAAAAAAATATAAAAAGCGATATTGAAAGACGTACTACCTCTTATGGTCCTCACAGAGATGATTTTTCTATAAATATTAATGGGGTAGACACTAGAAACTTTGGATCACAAGGACAGCAGAGAACTTCAGTTTTAACAATAAAATTTTCATCATTAGAAATAATTAAAGATGAAACAAATGAATATCCGGTTCTTCTTCTAGATGACGTACTTTCAGAACTGGATTTAAATAGACAAAAATATATTTTAAATTCAATAAATAATGTTCAAACAATAATTACTTGTACAGGTATAGAAAACATAAAAAATTATTTAGATAAAAGTGCAAAAGTATTTATTATTAAAGGTGGAAAAGTAATAAAAGAATATTTACTTAATCAAAGCTGATAAGAAGGGAGGGCTTTTCATGTTCCTGCATTTAGGAGAAAATGTAGTAGTTCCAATAAAAGATGTAATTGGTATTTTTGATATAGAAACATCTACCTATGGTTCTGATACAAGTCAATTTTTAAGAATGGCAGAGGAAGATGGTTTTATCGAAAGAATAACTAAAGAAAAACCTAAATCCTTCGTTGTAGCAGAGGTTAATAAAAAAAGCAAGATATTTTTATCACCTATATCCTCGTCTACTTTAGGAAAAAGAACTGAACTTTTATATGAGGAAACTTAAAATTTAGTATAGTTGGTGATAAAAAAGGAGGTCAAAAGATGTCAGAAAATAAGCAAACTTATGATGAAAGTCAGATTCAAGTACTTGAAGGACTTGAAGCAGTTAGAAAAAGACCTGGTATGTATATAGGCAGCACAGGTCCTAGAGGGCTTCATCATTTAGTATATGAGATAGTTGATAACAGCATAGATGAGGCAATGATTGGAGTTTGTAAAAATATAAATGTATCAATTCACAGCGATAATTCAATAAGTGTTGTAGATGATGGAAGAGGTATGCCTGTAGGGATACATCCTAAGATGGGAATACCTACAGTTGAAGTTATCATGACTGTGCTTCATGCTGGAGGAAAATTTGGAGGAGGTGCCTACAAAGTTTCAGGAGGATTGCACGGGGTAGGTGCTTCAGTAGTTAATGCTCTTTCAGAAGTATGTGAAGTTACTGTTACAGCAGATGGAAACTTATGGAGACAAAAATATGAAAGAGGAAAACCTGTTACAGGCTTAGATAAAATCGGAGAAGCTGAAGGTCATGGAACAAAAGTATATTTTAAGCCGGATTATGAAATATTTGAAGAATTAAAATATGATTATGATATTTTAGCTCAAAGGCTTAGAGAACTGGCTTTTTTAAACAAAGGTATCAGAATAACTCTTACAGATGAAAGAGAAGGTGGAAAAACAGAAGAATTTTACTATGAGGGCGGTATAAAGTCTTTCGTTGAATATTTAAACAGAAATAAAGAAGCTCTTCACGAAAAAGTAATTTATGTAGAAGGAAAAAAAGAAGACTATTCAGTGGAAGTAGCACTTCAATATAACGATACCTATAATGAAAATATTTTCTCTTTTGCCAATAATATAGATACTGTAGAAGGTGGTACACATTTAGTTGGCTTTAAAACAGCGTTGACTCGAGTATTTAATGATTATGGCAAAAAGTTTGGACATTTAAAAGAAAATGACAAAAATCTATCTGGTGATGATATAAGAGAGGGTCTTACAGCTGTTATCTCTGTAAAGCTTACAGATCCGCAATTTGAAGGTCAGACAAAGACTAAGCTTGGTAACAGCGAAGTAAGAGGAATTGTTGATAATATAGTTGGAGAAGGAGTAGGTACTTTTCTTGAGGAAAATCCTGCTGTTGCTAAAACTATTATTGATAAAGCACTACTTGCAGCAAGAGCTAGAGAGGCTGCTAGAAAAGCTAGAGAGCTTACAAGAAAATCTGTACTTGAAAGAAGTTCTTTGCCAGGCAAACTTGCAGATTGTTCTTCAAAGGATCCTGAAGAATGTGAAATTTACCTTGTTGAGGGTGACTCTGCAGGAGGAAGTGCTAAAGGTGGAAGAGATAGACGTTTTCAGGCGATACTTCCACTACGCGGTAAAATAATGAATGTAGAAAAGCAAAGACTTGATAAAATACTAGGATATCAGGAAATAAGAGCTATGATAACTGCTTTTGGAGCAGGAATAGGCAAAGATTTTGATGTAGAAAAAATAAGATATAACAGAGTTATCATTATGACAGATGCAGATGTTGATGGAGCTCATATAAGAACACTGCTTTTAACTTTCTTTTACAGATATATGACAGACTTAATTGAAAAAGGACACGTATATATTGCTCAGCCGCCACTTTATAAGATTTCAAAGAATAAAAAAGATTATTATGCTTACAATGACAAGGAACTTGAGAAAATTCTTGCATCTTTAGGAGGAAAAGACAACAACACAAACATTCAAAGATATAAAGGTCTTGGTGAAATGGATGCAACTCAGCTTTGGGATACTACTATGGATCCAGAAAAAAGAACTCTTCTTCAGGTAACGGTGGAAGATGCTATGGCTGCAGATGAAATATTTACAATTTTGATGGGAGATAAGGTAGAGCCTAGAAGAGAATTTATACAGGAGAATGCTAAGAAAGTAGTTAATTTAGATATTTAGGTTATATACACAGGAGATGAGGTGTAGTACGTGGAAAATTTCGGGAATGTTTTACAAGTTGATATAAAGCAAGAAATGAAAAAATGTTATATAGATTATGCTATGAGTGTCATAGTAGGTCGTGCTCTTCCAGATGTAAGGGACGGCTTAAAGCCCGTACACAGAAGAATACTTTATTCTATGTACGAATTAGGGCTTACCCCAGATAAAGGCTACAGAAAGTGTGCAAGAATAGTTGGGGATGTTTTAGGTAAGTATCATCCCCACGGAGATACTGCTGTTTATGATGCTCTAGTAAGAATGGCTCAAGATTTTTCTATAAGGTATACCCTTATAGATGGTCATGGCAACTTTGGCTCCGTAGATGGCGATGGAGCAGCAGCCATGCGTTATACAGAAGCTAAAATGAGCAAAATAACCCTTGAACTTTTAAGGGATATTAATAAAAATACAGTAGAATTTATTCCTAACTTTGATGGTGAGGAGCAAGAGCCTTCAGTATTGCCATCAAGGTTTCCTAATCTTTTAGTGAACGGTTCATCAGGCATAGCTGTTGGTATGGCAACTAATATACCACCTCATAATCTAGGTGAGGTAATAGATGGTATAGTTATGCTAATAGAAAATCCTGAAGTAACTATATTAGACTTAATGAGTAAAATAAAAGGACCTGACTTTCCTACATCAGGTATTATTCTTGGTACATCAGGTATTAGAGAAGCATACGAAACAGGCAGAGGAAAGATAATTGTTAGAGCTAAAACTAATATTGAAGAAGAAAAGGGAAGACAAAGAATTATTGTAACTGAGCTTCCTTATCAGGTTAATAAGGCTAAACTTGTAGAGAATATAGCTGACTTAGTGAGAGATAAAAAGATTGAAGGTATATCTGATTTAAGGGATGAGTCAGATAGAGAAGGTATGAGAATAGTCATTGAGCTAAAAAAAGATGTTAATGCCAATGTTATTCTAAATCAATTATTTAAGCATACAAAGCTTCAAGATACCTTTGGAGTTATAATGATTGCTTTAGTAAATAATGAACCTCAAACTCTGAATTTAAAACAAATTTTAGTTCATTATGTTGACTTTCAAAAAGAAGTAATTAGAAGAAGAACTCAATTTGACCTGGATAAAGCTCTTGCAAGAGCACATATTTTAGAAGGTTTAAGAATAGCTCTTGATCATATAGATGAGGTTATATCACTTATTCGTTCTTCAAGAACAACAGAGCAGGCAAGAACGGGGCTTATGGAGAAATTTGGATTATCTGAAAAACAGGCTCAGGCGATTTTAGATATGAGACTTCAAAGGCTTACTGGGCTTGAAAGACAGAAAATTGAAGATGAGTATAATGAGCTTATGAAAGATATTGCATATTATAAAGAAATACTTGCAAATGAATCTTTAGTACTGAAAATAATAAAAGATGAATTACTTGAAATAAAAACTAAGTATTCTGATGAAAGAAGAACTAGTATTGAGAGAAATCACAATGAGATAGATATAGAAGATTTAATTCAAGAACAAGATGTTGTTATAACATTGACTCATGCTGGATATATAAAAAGAATAGCTGCTGATACTTATACAGCACAAAAAAGAGGTGGAAGAGGAATACAGGCTATGGCTACAAAAGAAGATGACTTTGTAGAACATATATTTATTACTTCCACACATAATCACTTATTATTCTTCAGCAATCTTGGCAAAGTCTATAGGGTAAAAGCATATGAGCTGCCAGAAGCAGGAAGAGCTGCTAAAGGAACGAATTTAGTTAATATTCTTCCTCTAAATCCAGGGGAAAAAATACAAGCTGTAATGCCTGTTAAACAATTTGAAGAAGGAAAGTTCCTTATAATGGCTACAAAGGAAGGTATAATTAAAAAGACTGATTTAGCAGAATACTCATCTATAAGAAAAAATGGGCTTAATGCTATAAATTTAAGAGAAGGCGATGAACTTATAGATATTAAAATGACAGATGGAAATCGTGAATTATTAATTGTTACAGAAAATGGATATTCTATAAGATTTAGTGAAACAGATGTAAGACCTATGGGTAGAACTGCTACTGGTGTTAAGGCTATAACTTTAAGAGAAGGAGATAAAGCTGTAAGCATGAATGTTATAGCAGAAAACGAGGATGTACTTATAGTAAGTGAAAATGGTTTTGGTAAGAGAACTGGAATAAATGAATATTCTGCCCACAGAAGAGGGGGAAAAGGTATAATCACTTATAAGGTTACTGAAAAGACTGGTAAGATAGTTGGAGCTAGAATAGTAAAAGACGGAGATGAAATAATGCTCATAAATACCAGTGGGGTAGCTATAAGATTAAATGCTGAAAATATATCAGTTACAGGAAGAAACACAATGGGTGTTACCTTAATGAAAACAACTGAAGATGAAAAGGTAGTGGCTATTGCAAAGATAAATAAGGATAATACAGTAGAAATTACTGATGATGAAGTTTAATATTAGTTTTGTGGCAGTACTTAATTTTTAAGTGCTGCCTTTTTATTTATGTGAGAAAAAATTATATTTTACTTAATAAACCGTTCCAAGCGTGTCGCGTTGTGTAAAAATGAAATATATCGAGAAATATTTACATATTACGAGTTAATTCAGCATAATTACTAAATATAATAATGCATTAATGCATATTTTTGATAGAATATCACTTGTCGCTGAAACATGCGACAGCGATTAATTTCGTTGTAACATTTAAACTTCTTATCAATAACTAAAAAAAGTTGTTGACAATAAGAAGTTTAAATGATAAGATATAAAAGCTGTCAGATAACAGCGAAAATTAATTGGTCTTTGAAAATTAAACAGAGAATAATTAAGATAAACCAGCAATTCTTTTGAATTAAAAATGAGCATAAAGATTCAAACTTTTAAATTGAGAG
>NZ_JAMSKT010000023.1 GCF_023806125.1 Clostridium caldaquaticum | reverse complement strand
CAGGCGGAGACGCAGTTACAGGTGCTGCAACAGTAATTCTTGCTATGGGAGCTGGTAAAAAAGCTGCCAAGGCTATAGATGAGTTTTTAAGTTCTAATAATAAATAGTATTCCAGTGGTTAAACCACAAATGATAAAATAAATCCAGTAGAATAAACTGTAAGCATTCTACTGGATTTTTTATATAGAAACTAATTTATATAAATTTTAATATAGTTTTATTATTTAGCTTGACTTAATGCATCTTCTACTGCTTCTATAATTCCTCTACTAGTAAAAGTAGCACCAGAAACAGTATCAACGGAAGTTGACTGAGCTGAAATTATTTTATCAGGTAACACACTTTCTACATATTCATAATATCTTGGAGTATCTTCCATTGATATTGTTTTAATTTCGGTTATTTTACCATTTTTTACAGTAACTGAAATTTTTGTTGTACCACCTTTGAAGCCAGTACCTGTTCCGGTATAAGTTCCATCTTTATAACTTTGTTGAGTAGAGCTTGAACTAGTACTTGGGTTAGAGCTAGAACTATTAGTTCCATTATTCTCCGCAGTATTATTGTTACCTAAGTTGTTTTCATTTGATGGAAAAGTACCTTCACCACCATGTTTTTTACCTTTGATAAAAGGGGGATTACTTGGTCTATCTTGTTTTACATCTGATGATGAATTAGCTGTATTTTCCTCATTTTTATCATTAGAAGTATTATCACTAGAAGCAGTTGTGTTATTTGTTGAGGAACCTTCTAAAGTTTGGTTTAAGGCATCTTGTACTGCCTCAATAATTCCTTTACAACTATAAGTAGCACCTGAAATTGTATCTACGGAAGTTGATTGAGTAGAAATTATTTTCTTTGTAATAGTATTTATAACTCTTTCATAAAAATCCGGTGTATCTTGGTGAGAAACTGTAGTTATACTGGAAATTTTACCGTTACTTATTGTAACTGAAACTTTAGTTGTACCACCTCTAAAGCCGGTACCTGTTCCTGTATAAGTTCCATCTTTATACTTTTCAGAAGGACTATTTATGCTGCTTTCTACCACACTGGAAGTTGAAGCTAGTCCGCTGTTTGTTAAAACCGTACTGGTAAAATTGTTAAAACCATATACACCTGCAAATGCAGCTATGGCAACTGAACTTGCTAATGCTGGATTAACATTTTCACCAAGCACATTAGCTTGTGTATTCTTTCTAGGACATACATCTACACATTTTAAACAATTTATACATTCTCCTCCCCGAACAGCATTAACTTTATATAGAGGTAATCCCATCGAACAATTATTTGTACAGATGCTACATTTTCCACATTTATCATTTGGCTTACTAATTTTAAATATGCTTATTTTGGAAAATATAGTAAATATAGCACCTAAGGGACACAAATATCTACAGAAAAATCTTTCAACAAAGAAGGCTCCTATTGTTATCAGAAGTAGAAGAATAAATCCAATAGTTAACTGTGATAAAACGTAAGAGAAATCAGTTATTTGAGCGAAGGCATCCCAAGGGCTTGTATTATTAAAGATATTACTTCCCATAGTACATACAATAATTAAAAGCATTAATAAAATTAAATACTTTACATATTTTAAAATAGAATCAACTTTGTCATTAACCTTAAAATTAATTTTAAAAATATTTTTAGATATGAGGTGAATCCAATCATTATAAGTACCAAAGGCACAGAACCAACCACAGAAAAATCTACCTAATAGTATAGTTAAAACAATAACGGTTATAAATTCTATTAATGATGGGAAGTTTTGAATAAAGTGAAAGTTGCCATCAATAATCATTTCATAGATTTTTTTAAATTCACTAAATGCCAGCATATAAAGACCTGGTAATAGAAAAAATGAAATTGCCTGTACAATATGTCTAAAAATTTGTAATTTTTGTATTTTTTTTATCATTTTCATAACTCCTTTTCTAATTAATAATTTTTATTATATATAAATTCATTGTTAAATAATTTAAAGTTATCTTTAACTCCAGATGTAACATAAATTTTTTTATCTTCCGTTATAAATATAGCATCTATTCCTTTTATAGATTCTATAAGGTTCATAGCTTTATCTATTCCCATAATATAAACACCTGTAGATAAGCCATCACCATCTATAGATTTATCAGAAATTATAGTAGCACTTACAACTTTACTTTCAGAAGGGTATCCAGTCTTAGGATCAATTATATGATGAAATGTTTTACCATTCTTCATAAAGAATCTTTCATAATTACCAGAAGTAACTATTGATTTATCTTTTGCAGTAAGTATACCGATATACTCTCCACGAGGTTTAAATGGGTTTTGAATACCAACCTTCCAAGGGGTACCATCATTTTTATTACCTAAAACTAAAATGTTTCCGCCAAGGTTTATTAAGGCACTTTTTATATCATATTTTACAAATATATTTTTGATTTCATCTGCTGCAAAGCCTTTAGCTATTCCACCTACATCTAGGGCTTGACCTTTTTTCTTTAATCCAATAGAATTATCGGTTTTATTTATAATTATATCTTTGTAGTTAACAAGCTTTAGTTTTTCATCTATCTCATTTTGTTTTGGAATTTTCTCATATTTTGTACCTATATTCCAAAGAGATACTAAAGGTCTTATAGTTGGATCAAAAGTTCCTTCTAATAGCTCGCTATATTTTATAGATTTTTCTATTACAGAATAGGTATCGTAGCTTACAATCTGTGGCAGCATTCCTGCATTCCTATTTATCTTTGATATCTCACTGTAATCTTTAAAGGCTGACATTTTATTGTCGATATCAATAAGTCTTTCTATTGCTTTTTCAATTGCTATTTCTCCCTTTTTACCAAATGCTTTTAAATACATTACAGTACCAAGAGCATAAAAACTTCTTTCAGTAAAAACTGGATTGGTATTACTGGTAATAAATATTAAAACTAGAATAAGAATTAATATAATTAATAAAGTAAGTCCTAGTACATTGAAAATCAAAGCTTATCACCTACAAACGTTAATTATTATTTGCTACTTGCTGCAACAATTTAGATTATATAGAGTAAAGCTTAAGAATACATTAGTGTTAGCTTAGAAATAGCTGAGAAAAAATGTAGAGCTTTAAAAAATAATAAATATATACCAACTTATAAGAGAATAAAATAGTTTAAATTTAAGGACGCAATCATAATAAAAACACTATGAAAATTATTCAAATTTTCATAGTGTTTATTTGTTAATATAAAATTATATTAGTGTTATTTTATCAGTTTTAGATATATAGAAAAGGTGGTACCTATTCCTAGACTACTTTTTACTGTAATTTTTCCTTCATGTGCATCTATTATAGACTTAACAATGGAAAGACCTAAACCATATCCTCCATGTTCACGGGATCTGTGAGACTCACTTCTGAAAAACCTATCAAAAATTTGATTAAGGTGCTTTTCTGATATGCCTGTTCCATTATCCTTTATTTCTAAAACTGCAAAATTACTATCAATACTTGTAGAAATAGTAATAATGCCTGTATTTTTATCCGTATGTTGAATTGCGTTTTGTACTAAATTAAATATGACCTGTTTTATCTGATCTTTATTTATATTAACCTTTATATTATCTTCTAACTGTAATTGTATTTTTCTTTTTCCAGAAAGTATTTGAAGCTGAGGAAACACTTCGTTTATAACATTATTAATATTCTCTGTATTCATTTCTACTGATACTTGTTGTTCTAATTTAGTCAACATTAAAAGGTCATTAACTAATTTAGTAAGTCTTTCACTTTCTACTAATATACTATTTAAGGCCAAATCAAGCTGTTTTTCATTTTTAGCAGCACCCATTAATAATACTTCCACGAATCCATGTATTGAAGTAAGAGGGGTTCTAAGCTCATGAGAGGCATTAGAAACAAATTGGCGCATTTTTTCTTTAATAGCTTGCTCTTTTTCAAAGGAGTTTTCTATTCTTTGAAGCATATTATTAAAAGAGTTAGATAATCTGTCAATTTCTGATTGACCAGTATTCTCGGGCAGCCTGGTGTGTAATTGATTTATGTTAATCTCCTCAATGGTTCTAGTCATATTATATAAAGGATTTAAAGTCTGTTTAAAAACTGTTCCCCCAAGTATAGCACCTATAATTAGTATTAAAATGGAAACTCCAATGTATATATATATTTGGTTTTTAAGTATATCAGCAGCATCTTGGGCTGGAGTACTTAGTTGAATTAATCCTGAAGGGTAATCTAAAGAACCTATTTTACGCCACATAACTAAATGTAAATTACCATTGTCATCTTTAACTAATTTATAGAGCTTTTCTATATTACCATACTCATTGAGCACTTGTGTATAATCATTTATGGAAAGTTTAGGTATAGAAGTAATATAATTAGGTCTATATTTACGTTTATCATTTCTAAATGGCTTTTCAGAGATTACATTGATAAAATCTTTAGAGTCTGCCAAGGAAGTACCATTTTTATCTATGATAGCTACACTTATATTTACGCTAGCTAATTCGTTTATAATATAAGAAGATTTTTCTTTAATTGCTTCTGTTGTTTTTATTGTCATTAAAAATTTAAGATCAATATCGTGAAATCTTGCTGATAATATTTCTGCTTTACTTTTATATAAATAGTTTTTGGTAGTTAAATATTGAGATAATCCCATTATAAACAATAAAACAATTAATATTAAGAAGAAGCGAGATAGCAGCTGCCACTGTAAACTCTTAAAATTAAATTTATTTACTATTTTTCTTTTCATAATACCACCTTATAGCCTACTCCACGGACAGTTTTAATAATATTATGATCTTTATCACCAATCTTATCACGTAGATATCTTATATATACCTCAACGATATTTTCTTCTCCATTGAAGTCATAGCCCCAAATCTTTTCAAGAATTAATGATTTGCTAAGTACTAGTCCATTATTTAGAAGTAAAAATTTAAGTAAATTATATTGTGTGGGAGGTAAATCTAATACTTTATTACGATAGGTAATTTCATGAGCTCTATCATCTATAGCAAACTCTCCAATATGATTTACATCACTTAACTCAGGAAAGCTATTCCGTAATCTAGCATTAATACGTGCAATCAACTCCTTAAAGCTAAAAGGTTTTACCATATAATCATCTGCACCGAGATTTAAGCCTTTAACACGATCATCTACGTCATCCCTTGCAGTTAACATAATAATAGATGTCTTTATAGATTTTTTTATTTCAGTACAGACTTCATAACCATTCATTCCAGGCAGCATAATATCTAAAATAATTATTTGCGGCTTTAATTTTCTAGCTAGTGAAACAGCCTCAAAACCATCAAAGGCTGAATAAACATTGTAGCCTTCAGCTTCTAAACCCATTTTAATAAATTCAACTATACTTTCTTCGTCATCTACTACCAAAATATTTATTTGTTCCTTAATAAATGAGGTCATAAGACTTCGCTCCTTTTCTATAATTTAATTATGACAAATTAATTATTTGTATATAATTTGTTTTAATACCTTTTATAATAGTAAAAATGGAGATATATATTAATATCAATAATAAATTAAAAAAACTTTAATTACAATGTAATTTAGTTTAAATTATTGTTGTGGTAATGTTTTTTTATTAAAATAAAATTACATATTATTAAGATGCTAATTAAGCACTAAGGAGAGCTTTGACCATGGATAGAAAAATAGGAGTAATCGCATCTGATGCTGGACTTAAGAATAGCATTATAGAATTATTTCCAGATGAAGTGAAAAATGGAGAGATAATAATAGATATATTAGATTCTGCAAGAATTGAAGAACAGGGAAAAATGCTTGAGAGCATGGGAGCTAAAGCAATAATAGGAAGAAGCGGCGGATACAGGCATACTGTCGGCAGGGTTAATGTTCCTGTTATTCATTTAAAGGTAAGTACTTTGGATATACTGCAGGCTATAAGAGCAGCAAGCAAATACAATAAAGATATAATTTTAGTAATTTCTGACCTGGAATATTTTGATTATGAGCAGTGGAATAATATTGTCAGTCAGAATATTATAGTTGAAAGATTTCATTCCATGGATGAGATTGAGGATAAGGTAACTAAATATATAGATAAAAAGGATGAAATAGTAATCGTTGGAGGAGGTATACCTTGCAGCTATGCTAAAAAATTTGAAATGGACAATATAAGCATAGGAGCTAGTAAGGAATCCATTTATGAAGGCATAAACTATGCCAGGGAATTAATAGATAATTTACAGGAACAGAAATATAAAAATCAGGTTTTAAAAAGTATTTTAGATGGAGTTCATGATGCTGTAGTAGCTATAAACACAGAGGGCAAAATTATACTTCACAATGAAAGAGCAGAAGCTATTTTAAAGAAGCAAACTAGGGATGTAATGGATAAGCAGCTATTAAATGTATATCCAGAGCTTAGTTTTATGTTAGATATATTAAAAAATAAAACAAATGAGTATAACGAAATAAAAAGCTTAAAAAAGATAGTTATTGCATCAAATACTACTTTATTAGAAGTTGATGGACAAGTTCGTGGAGTTATATGTTCTTTTCAGGATATAACGAAGCTTCAAAATTTAGAAAAAAAGATAAGATTTGAGCTAAATAAAAAAGGATTAGTTACTAAATATAGTTTTAAGGATATTATTGCTTACGACCCTAGCATGAAAAACACTTTGTCAAAAGCAATGAAAATAGCACAAACTGATAATACTGTAATGATTTATGGTGAAAGCGGTACTGGAAAGGAAATGATAGCACAGAGTATCCACAACCTGAGCGGCAGAAGTGAGGAGGCTTTTGTAGCTGTTAACTGTGCAGCCATATCGGAAACTTTGCTTGAAAGCGAGCTTTTTGGTTATGAGGAAGGTGCTTTTACAGGGGCAAGGAAAGGGGGAAAAGCAGGACTGTTTGAGCTTGCTCATAAGGGTACAATATTTTTAGATGAAATAAACAGTATATCTTTAAGTCTTCAGGCAAAGCTTCTTCGTGTGCTTGAGGAAAAAGAAATAATGAGAATAGGTTCAGATTATGTCATTCCGTTAGATGTAAGAATTATTGCAGCTGCAAATGAAAATCTGATTGATAAAGTTAAAGAGGGAAGCTTCAGGAGCGATTTGTTTTACAGGCTAAACATATTAGAACTTCATATTCCTTCACTTAGAGAAAGAAAGATGGATATTATACCTTTATTTAAATATTATATAAATAAATTCTCAAAAGAAGCTTTAGAATTAAATATTAGTGAAGAGCTTAAAGAAAAGCTTATAAGGTATGAATGGCCTGGTAATGTAAGAGAACTTAGAAACATGGCTCAAAGATATATAATTTTCGGTGAAATAGATTTAGATGAAGGTGAACTTATAAAGGTTAGTAATGAATCCTGTAGTGATGATTCAGACATTAGTAAGAAACCTATTGATTTAAAAGAAATAAATAAGTATGTAGAAGAAAAGGTTATAGAAATGCTTTTAAAACAAGGCATGTCTAAAACAGAAATAGCAAGGCAGCTTGGAATTAGCAGAACTTCTCTTTGGAAAAAGACAAAATCCTAACATAGTTTGTTAACTAATGATAACATTATGTTAATTATAATAAACAATAAAATAATTTATAAACAGTTATTTAATGAAAATGCAGGCTTTAAGCCTGTATTTTTTTTGGCACAATATTTGCTTTATCATAGCATGAGGGGTGAATTAAATGGAATTTAGAAGTTTTGATGAATTAATAAAGAAAGTACAAAATAATGAAAAAAAGAAGAAAGTAGCTGTTGTGTCTGCACAGGATGAGCATACCCTTGAGGCTGTATTTAGAGCAGTAAAGGATAATATTGTAGAGCCTGTTTTAATAGGGGACAAGGATAAAATAAAGAAGGTTCTGCAAAGTCTTAATGTTAAGCTGGAAGAAAGCAATATTATAGATGTTGAAAATGATGCAGTTGCAGCAGAAACAGCTGTAAAGTTAATTAATGATAATAAAGCTGATTTTATAATGAAGGGTAAAATTCAGACTGCAGATTTACTAAGAGCTGTAGTTAATAAGGAAAAAGGTCTTAGAACTGGAAGAGTAATGTCTATACTTGCATTACATGAAGTGCCTGGTTATCATAAGCTTTTAGCAATTACAGATGGCGGAATGATGATGTATCCAAATTTAGAAGAGAAAAAGCAGATTATAGAGAATGCAGTAAATACATTAGTTGATATGGGGTATGAAAATCCTAAGGTTGCAGTTTTGGCGGCAGTTGAAAATGTAAATCCAAAGATGCCTGAAACTGTTGATGCGGATGCTCTTAAAAAAATGAATCTATCTGGGGAGATAAAAAACTGCATAGTAGAAGGCCCAATTTCCTATGATTTAACAATGAGCAAAGAGTCAGCTGAAATAAAGGGATACAGCAGTCCTGTCTGCCAAGATGCAGATATTTTAATAGCTCCTAATATTACAACAGGAAATATATTATCAAAAGCATTAATTTATTCAGCAGGTGCTAAAATGGCAGGCTTTGTAGTTGGAGCAAAGGTGCCTATTGTTATAACTTCAAGAGGAGCAACAGCAGAAGAAAAGTATTTATCGCTTGTGTTATCTGCTTCTGCAGTTAAATAATAAAAACATCAAATTAATTGGAGGCGCACTATGAATATTGATATTAAAAAGTTCACCAAAAATAAAACGAATTTTGTTTTTGTTGGTGAAGCGGGAAGTGGCAAAAGTGAAATTGCAATAAACTTTGCTAAATACCTTACTCTTCTTAATGAGAAGCCGGTACACTTTTTTGATATGGATATGACAAAGCCGCTTTTTAGGTCTAGAGATATTAAAAGTGAGATTGAGAGTATGGGTATTATTTTTCACCACCAAGAACAGTTTTATGATGCGCCCACAATGGTAGGCGGTGTTAACCTTCTATTGAAGGATGAAAGCTGTTATGCAGTTATGGATGTTGGAGGTAATGATATAGGTGCACGTGCTATAGGGGGATTTGCTCCTAAAATAAATCAAGACAGCACAGTTGTTTATTATGTGTTGAATGCATTCAGGCCTTGGTCTGGTAATTTGAATCATATTGATGGAACGCTTTCGTCAATATTGAAAATATCTCATATCAAATTAGATAAAATACACATGATAAGTAATCCCAATAACGGAATTTCAACAACAGCGGAAGAAGTAATAGAAGGAAACTTAAAAATGGACAAAATGATTGGAAAGCTTATAAATATAGATTTTACCTGCGTTAAAGATACTTTGTATGATGAAGTAAAAGATAAAATAGATATGCCTTTGCTGCCTATTCATTTATATCTGACATATCCATGGCACGAATAAAAACAAATTTATTTTGAGAGGAGAGTTTAATCAAAATGGCAAAAGTAGAGATTAGCTCAGAAAGATGTAAAAGCTGTCAATATTGTATTAAATTTTGTCCTAAAGGTGTGCTCGCTTTAGGAGACAAGGTTAATGCAAAAGGTTATGAATACGTAGTACCAGTTAATATGGAAGCTTGTATCGGATGCTGCATATGCGCAAGAATGTGCCCAGATGCTGCGATTGAAGTATATAAATAAGATTAAGGAGGTTTAATATATGGATAGAGTATTTATGAAAGGCTGTGAAGCTATAGCGGAAGCTGCTGTCAGAGCAGGCTGCAGATTTTTTGCAGGATATCCTATAACACCACAAAATGAAATTCCAGAATACTTTGCAAGAAGGATGCCTGAAGTTGGAGGAGTTTTTATACAAGGAGAAAGTGAAGTTGCATCTATAAGCATGGTTTATGGTGCTGCTTCAACAGGAACAAGAGCAATGACATCATCATCAAGCCCTGGAATATCACTGAAATCTGAAGGTATATCATATTGTGCAGCAGCACGTATACCAATGGTTTATGCTAATATATCACGCGGAGGCCCTGGTGTAGGTTCTATACAGCCAGCTCAGCAGGATTATTTCCAAGCAACAAAAGCTGCAGGTAACGGCGGATTCGAAATGATGGTATTTGCTCCAGCTTCAGTGCAGGAAGCTGTTGACATGACATATAAAGCATTTGATTATGCTCAAAGAGACAGAAATCCTGTAATGATTCTTTGTGATGGTGTTATTGGAACAATGATGGAACCGGTTGTGCTGCCTGAAATGAAAACAGGTGAAGAAGTTGCTACATTAAAAGAAGCTAATAAAGATTGGGCTTGTATAGGACATAAATTAGACTATCCAAATAGGGCATGGATTGAACCGGGTCAATGGATGACAAGCAAGATGCAGAAAGTAAATGAAGAAGCTGCACTTTTATATGCGTCCTGGGAAAAAGATGTACAGGTAGAGGAGTATATGATAGAAGATGCAAATATTGTTATTGCTGCTTATGGTATTTCTGCTCGTATAGCAAAATCAGCCGTTGATGTTCTTCGCAGAGAAGGAATTAAAGCTGGTTTAATTAGACCAATTACAGTTCATCCTTTCCCATATAAAGCCTTTGATAATATTAATTATGATATATGTAAAGCTGTTTTAGATGTTGAAATGTCTATTCCTGCACAGTTTGTAGAAGATGTGGAAAAAGGCGTAAAAGAACGTTGTCCAATAGAAACTTGTTTATGTTCAGGTGGTAATATAATGAGACGTGAAGCAATTATTGCAGCTGTCAGAAAAATTAATGAAAATTAGGAGGGTATGAAAAGTGGAAAAAGTTTATGCAAGAACAAAAACAATCCAACAAGATAAAGTTTCAGGTTTCTGCCCGGGCTGTATGCATGGTACAGTTATTAAATTAATAGGTGAAGTCTTAGAAGAAATGAACATTGTTGAAAAAGCTGTCTGTGTGCTTGGTATTGGATGCTGCGGACTTCATATGGACTATATGGCATATGATAATATAACTTCACCTCATGGACGTGCCTGTGCTGTTGCAACAGGTATTAAAAGAGCAAATCCAGATTCATTGGTTTATACTTATCAGGGAGATGGTGATTTTGCTTCAATTGGACTTGGTGAATCAATTTCAGCAGCAAACCGTGGTGAAAATATTTCTGTTATTTTTATAAATAATGGTATTTATGGTATGACAGGAGGTCAGATGGCTCCAACTACATTACTTGGCATGAAAGCAAGCACAGCACCAAAAGGACGTAATGCTGATGAACATGGATACCCAATGCATATGTGTGAAATATTAAATCAGCTTACAGCTCCAGCATATTTAGAGCGCACAAGCTGCAATACTCCAGCAAATGTAATGAAAACTAAAAAGGCAATTAGAAAAGCATTCGAAAATCAGTTAAATGGTAAAGGTTTTTCAATGGTGGAAATTGTGACAAATTGCCCAACAAACTGGGGGCTTGACCCGCTGGATTCACTTAAATTCCTTGAAGAAAAAATGCTAGCAGAATATCCACTTGGTGTAATAAGAGATAGATAGAAGGTTAAAGCCTTAAACAGCCTTTAAAGTGTAATTTGGCTGGCGACAGGGAGCCAAGCCCAATTACACAGCGTTTAAAATGAAAGGAGAAAGAAGATATGGAAACAAACTTGTGTGTTGCCGGATTTGGCGGACAGGGTGTAATGACACTTGGAAAATTTTTAGCATCTGCAACCTGTGATTCTACAGATAAAAATGTTACTTTCTTCCCATCATATGGAGCTGAGCAGCGTGGCGGCACAGCAAACTGCTTCGTTGTTATTTCAGACGAAATGATAGGAGCGCCTTTAGGCGACGTTATGGATGATTTAATTGTTATGAACGAGCCATCATTAGATAGATTTATCGGTACATTAAAAAAAGGCGGTACACTTTTTATTAATAGCTCAATCGTTAAAAAGGAGATTAAAAGAAATGATGTAAAAATTGTTTCAGCACCAGTAACAGAGCTTGCTCTTGAGCTTGGAAATGCAAAAGTTCTTAATGTTATTATGCTTGGTGTATATATAGGGTTTACTGAAGTTATTTCTCCTGAAATTGTCTGGAGAACAATTGAACACACACTCAGCAAAAAACCAAAGTTACTTCCGTTAAATAAAGAAGCTTTTGAGAAAGGGCTTGAAATTGGAAGAGCTCAGAAATAAAAAATATAAGAAGCGTTTATTGCTTTTAGGTGATATTATTTGTACAGACTTCAAAGGAGTGATTTTGATTGAAAAAAGGAGATTTATACTGGGCACTGGCACTTTTAGTCTGGGTAGTTATACTTGTAGTACCATCTTCCCGTGCAGCATTTATTTTAGCTACTGAGACCCATCCTTATATAGGAGGATTTATAAAATTTTCCATATTAGCAACTATGGGAGACATGCTTGGAGCAAGAGTTTTAAAAGGTGAATGGAAAATGCCTACAGGAGCTATTTATAAAGCTATTATATGGGGAATTATAGGAATGATGGTAACTCTTGTTTTTACATTATTCATGGGTGGAGCTGCAGCTGCTCAGGCAGCAGGAAGACTTCCATTTAAAGGATCGGTTTTAGCGCAGGCTTTCTTTGGCAGTGCAGTAATGAATGTCACTTTTGGACCAATGATGATGGCATTTCATAGATTTACAGACATGTATATAGATACAAAATATGAGAAAAAGGGCGAAAAAGTAACTTTAAAAGAACTTATAGCAAAAAATGACTGGAATTCATTAGTTGAATTCAGCTGGTTAAAAACGTGTCCATTCTTCTGGATACCTGCTCACACAATAGTTTTCTTATTGCCAGGGCAATATAGAGTTCTTGTTTCAGCATTTTTATCTATAGCTTTAGGGCTTCTGCTTGCACTTGCTAAAAAAGGTAAAGGGGAAAAGACACAGCCTGCTCAGCAGCTTTGCTGAAATATATTAAAATACAGGAGGCATAACAATTAATAATTGTTATGTGCTTTAAAGAAATACAGGAGGGAAAAATGAGTTATAAAATATTAGCTATTAATCCAGGATCTACATCAACAAAAATAGCATTATACGAAGATGAAAAACAAATATTTGTTAAAACTCTTGATCATACTGCAGAAGAAATAGAAAAGTATGAAAGAATTCAGGATCAATTCGAAATGAGAAAAGATGTGGTACTTTCCTTTCTAAAGGAAAATGGATATAATGTTAATGAATTATCTGCAGTAGTTGGAAGAGGAGGAATGCTTCCTAAAGTAAAATCAGGAGCTTATAGAGTCAATGAAGTTATGGCATGCAGGCTTAAAAATAATCCGGTTATAGAGCATGCATCAAATTTAGGTGCATTAATAGCTTACGAAATTGCTAACACTATAGGAGTTAATGCTTATATATATGACTCTGTAAGAGTAGATGAACTTAAAGATATTGCTAGAATTTCCGGTATTATACAAATAGAAAGAACAAGCACAAGTCATGCCCTAAATTCAAGAGCAATGGCTATTAAGTATGCTAAAGAGCAGGGAAAGAAATACTCCGATATGAATTTTGTTGTAGCTCATTTAGGTGGAGGAATATCTATTACTGTTCACGAAAAAGGAAGAATGGTAGATGTTTTGACAGATGATGAAGGACCTTTCTCACCTGAAAGATCAGGAAGAGTACCTTGTCATGATCTTATTGACCTTTGCTTTTCTGGCAAGTATGATGCAAGAACTATGCACAAAATGCTTAGAGGAAACGGCGGCTTAAAATCTTATCTTAATACAGTAGATGCAAGAGAAGTCCAAAAGAGAATAGATAACGGGGATGAATATGCAAAGCTTATATATGAAGCAATGGCTTATCAGGTAGCCAAAGGTATTGGAGATTTAGCTACAGTAGTGGAAGGTAATGTAGATGTAATTATTCTTACTGGTGGAATTGCTTATTCAGAAACACTAACTTCCTGGATTAAGAAAAGAGTTCAGTTTATTGCTCCTGTTGTAATAATGCCAGGAGAAAATGAAATGGAATCTCTTGCACTTGGAACGCTAAGAGTGCTTAGAGGTGAAGAAGAAAGCAGAGAATATACTGAATAAATTAATTTTAAATAATCTGCCTATCTAGTTACAAAAAAATATTGACAACCAATTTAAAATAAAGTAATATTATAAGCAGGAAAACGATTATAAATTTTGGATTGTTACTGACTAGATCAGGCGATACCTTAGAATATAAGAAGAGATTTATTTTATTTTTCTTCTTATGATCTGAGGTTTTTGTTTTTTTAAAATTAACATATATGATTAAGGAGAGGAGGATAGAATGATAATAAAAAAAATATTTAATAATAATGCCATTGTAGCTAAGGATGCAGATAATCGTGAATTAGTTATTATGGGTTGCGGAATAGCATTTAAAAAGAGTATAGGCGAAAAGGTAGACAAAAATCTAATCGAGAAAACCTTTATTCTTAAACAAAAAGATGCTTCTGAAAAATTTAAATTATTATTGGAAGATGTTCCTTCCGAATATGTTTCATTATGTTATGACATCATTGAATATGCAAAAAATATGTTAGATGCCAGACTAAATGATTATATATATGTAACTCTCACTGATCATATATACAATACCTTTAAGATGTACAATGAAGGTTTAAAAAATCTTAATCCGCTGATCTGGGAAATTAAGAAATTTTATCCTAAGGAATTTCAAATTGGTTTAAAAGCACTTGAGTTCATTGAAGAGGAACTTGGTAAAAAGCTTCCTGAAGATGAAGCAGGTAATATAGCTCTTCATTTAATTAATGCTCAGGTTAATAGTTCCTACAATAACATGGAAAATATAGCTGAGCAGACGAAGAAAATACAGGATATTTTAAATATTGTAACTTATACTTATGGTATTACACTTAATGAAAAATCAATAAGTTATGAAAGATTTATTACACATTTAAGATTCTTTTTCCAAAGGCTGAATAAAAAAGAAACAGCTGAAGCAGAAGATGATTATCTTTTGAGGAAAGTTAAAACAAAGTATAAAAAAGCCTATGACTGTATGCTTAAGATAGAAAAATATTTAGAAACTGAGCTGTCAGATGAAGAAAAGTTATATCTAACTATTCATATTCAGCGTGTTACTCAAAGATAAACTGAATAATTTTTGGATTGTTACTGGTAATGCAGGCGAGACCAACCTAGAAAGTATAAAAATTATACTTTCTGTTTGGTCTCGCTTTTTATATAAAAAACTATAAAAATACTAAAACTAATAAAAATAAAAAAAGGAGAGATTATTATGAAGTATGAAAAACTGGCTAAAGACATTATAAAAAATGTCGGCGGTAAGGAAAATGTTAATAGTTTAACTCACTGTATTACACGTCTTCGCTTTAAGTTAAAGGATGAAAGTAAAGCAAATACAGAAGTTTTAAAGAAAATGGAAGGTGTTGTTACTGTAGTAAAAAGCGGTGGACAATATCAGGTAGTTATTGGTAATCATGTTCCTGATGTTTACGCTGATGTAGTTGCTGTGGGAGGCTTTAATGCAGAAGGAGCAGATTCCCAAGATGCAAATGAAAAGAAAGGTTTACTTAACAGTTTCATAGATATTATTTCAGGTGTATTCTCACCAACTCTAGGTGTGCTTTCTGCAACAGGTATGATAAAAGGTTTTAATGCATTATTTGTAGCATTAGGATTATACACTGCAACATCAGGAACTTATCAGGTTTTAAATGCTATAGGTGACTGTTTGTTTTACTTCTTCCCGATTTTTCTAGGTTTTACTGCAGCTAAAAAGTTCAATGTTAATCAATTTACTGGAATGGCATTAGGTGCTGTGCTTGTTTATCCTGCACTAGCTAATTTAACAGCAGGAAAACCATTATATACAGCATTTGCTGGTACATTCTTTGAATCACCTGTATATTTAACATTCTTAGGTATACCGGTTATATTAATGAACTATTCATCAAGTGTTATTCCTATAATATTAACTGTTTATGTAGCATCTAAAATAGAAAAATTCTTTAAAAAGGTAATACCAGATGTAGTTAAAACTTTCTTAGTTCCTTTCTGCACATTATTAGTAACTGCACCGCTTGCATTTATAGTTATTGGACCTGTAGCAACTTGGGCTGGTAAAGCAATCGGTTCAGCAACACTTGCTTTATTTAATTTTACTCCAGTAATTGCAGGAATTATAGTTGCTGGTTTATGGCAGGTGCTAGTAATATTCGGATTACACTGGGGACTAATTCCTATTGTTATAAACAATCTTACAGTATTTCATTATGACCCTATTCTTCCAGCAGCATTTGCACCATCTTTTGCTCAGACAGGTGTAGTATTAGCTATACTTCTTAAAACAAAAGATACTAAGCTAAAATCATTAAGTATACCAGCATTTATTTCAGGTATTTTTGGAGTTACGGAGCCAGCAATATATGGAGTTACACTGCCACGTAAAAAACCATTTATAATAAGCTGTATTGCTGCTGCAATTGGTGGAGGTATTATAAGTTTATTTGGTAGTAAACTATGGATGTTAGGTGGTTTAGGAATATTTGGTATACCAAGTTACATTGGACCACAAGGAATAGATAGAGGCTTTTATGGTATTATTATAGGTATTGCTGTTGCATTTGTTTTAGGTTTATTACTAATGCTTTTCTCAGGTTTTAAAGATGAAGAAAATAACGAAGAAACTAAGGATGCAAATAAAGGTGAAGCATTAGTAAAGCAGGAAACAGTAGTTAGTCCATTAAAAGGAGAAGTAATACCTTTATCTGAAATAAAAGATGAAGCTTTTTCTAAAGGAGCATTAGGTAAGGGTGTTGCTGTTGAACCAGCAGAAGGCAAGATAGTTTCTCCAGTAGATGGAACTTTAACAACTTTATTTCCAACAAACCATGCTTTAGGAATTACAAGCGATAAAGGTACTGAAATACTCATTCATATTGGTATGGATACAGTTCAGTTAGAAGGCAGACATTTTCATGCTAAAGCAAAACAAGGGGATACTATAAAGAAAGGTCAGGTATTATTAGAATTTGATATTGAAGCTATAAAGAAGGAAGGATATTCTGTAACAACACCTGTAGTAATTACAAATTCAGATAATTACTTAGACATTATTGAAACAGATAAAAAGAATGTTAATTTTAAAGATGATTTATTAACAGTAATGATTTAGATAAAATATTGAACACTTTACAAAACAGCAGATATGATTTATTTTAATCTGCTGTTTTAAAATATTAACATGGAGGGAAATATTATGAGTAATGTATTAGCAAAGTTTCCCCAAGGATTTTTGTGGGGAGGAGCAACTGCTGCAAATCAGTTTGAAGGCGGTTATAGAGAAGGAGGAAAGGGTTTAAGTACTGCAGATGTAATGACAGGAGGAACACATACAATCCCAAGAAGAATTACACCTGTTTTAGAGGAAGGAACTTATTATCCAAGCCATGAAGCAATTGATTTTTATCATCGTTATAAGGAAGATATTAAATTGTTTGCTGAAATGGGATTTAAGGTTTTCAGAATGTCTATAGCCTGGTCAAGAATATTCCCAAACGGTGATGACAAGGAGCCAAATGAAGAAGGCCTGAAGTTTTATGATGATGTGTTTGCAGAACTAAAGAAATATAATATAGAACCTTTAGTTACAATATCACATTATGAAGCACCTTTTAATTTAACCAAAAAGTATAACGGCTGGGCAGACAGAAGAGTAATTGATTTTTATGTTAAATATTGTGAAACAATTTTTAACAGATATAAAAATGTTGTTAAGTACTGGCTGACTTTTAATGAAATAAACGCTTTAACGATGCCTTTAGGAACCTTCATGGCAGGAGCAATTATGCCAGAGGGGAATGGAGAATTTACAAATGCTGCATTAAACAATGATCAGATTAGATTCCAGGCTTTGCATCATCAGTTTGTAGCAAGTGCAAAAGCAGTAAAGCTCGGTCATGAAATAAATAAAGACTTCAAGATAGGCTGTATGATTGCGTATATGTGTACTTATCCGCTCACTCCTAATCCAGAAGATGTAATTTTAGCTCAAAATAAGGATAATCTAAGCAATTTCCTTTGTTCCGATGTTCAAGTAAGAGGGGAATACCCAGGCTTTGCAAAAAGGTTTTTTAAAGAAAATAATATTAATATAGTAATGGAAAAAGATGATGAAAAAATTTTAAAAGAAGGCTGTGTTGATTTTTATACCTTCAGCTATTATATGTCTTTCTGTGTTAGTGCAGACCCAAATCAGGAGAAAATAGGAGGAAATCTTTCCTTAGGATTAAAAAATCCATACCTTAAAGCAAGTGATTGGGGATGGCAGATTGATCCAAAAGGATTAAGATGGACTTTAAATAATATTTACAATAGATACAGAATTCCGTTAATGGTTGTAGAAAACGGTCTAGGTGCTGTTGATACTGTAGAGGCAGATGGCTCAATTAATGATGATTATAGAATAGATTATTTAAGAGAGCACATCAAAGAAATGAGGGAAGCTATAACTGATGGAGTTGATTTAATGGGTTATACTCCTTGGGGCTGCATAGACCTAGTAAGTGCATCTACAGGAGAGATGAAAAAACGTTACGGATTTATTTATGTTGATAAGGACAACGAAGGAAAAGGAACTCTTGACAGAAAGAGAAAAAAGAGTTTCTACTGGTATAAAAAAGTTATAGAAACTAATGGAGAAGAATTAGAATAAAAAGTTTGTAAATCAGATGTAACCTAGGTTATAACTAAATTCACTCTTCCTAATTTAGAAATATTTTGATAAAATAGACATATTACTAAGGTTTTAGAATAGGAAGTGAATTAATGAGTATAAGAGCAGTAATTTTTGATTTAGACGGAGTTATAGTATCTACAGATGAGTATCATTATCAGGCTTGGAAGAAGATTGCTGATGAAGAAGGCATATATTTTGACAGAGAGATTAATGAAAATCTTCGCGGAGTAAGCCGTATGGAAAGCTTGGAGATTATTTTAAAAAGGGCAGAAAAACAGTATAGTGAAGCAGAAAAGCTTAATTTAGCTCAAATAAAAAATGATTTTTATAGAGAGCTTTTAAATAATCTCTCTCCTGCAGATATTTTAACTGGAGTTATGAAAGTATTGGAACAGTTAAAAGAAAGAAACATAAAAATTGCTATAGGTTCTTCCAGCAAGAATACCCCATTTATATTAGAGAAGATAGGCTTAGGCAGTTATTTTGATGCTGTAGCTGATGGGAATGAAATAAAAAACAGCAAGCCAGACCCAGAAGTATTCTTACTTGCAGCTAAAAAGCTGAACATTCAGCCTGAAGACTGTCTGGTTGTGGAAGATGCAGATGCAGGAGTGGAAGCTGCATTAGCTGGGGGAATGAAAGTTTTAGGAGTAGGTTTTGCATCAAACAATGAAAAAGCTACCTTTAGAGCAAAAGACTTGTCTGTAGTTGATATTAATGAAATAATATAATAAAAGGGCGGTTAATTTTTTACCGTCCTTTTATTTCGGCTTTTATTGCTTTAAATTTTTTTTGAGTTTTAACAGCATTAGTTTTATCGGTATATTAAAAAGTTAATACAGTATATTGACATTAGTGTAAACGTACGCTAAAATAATAGACAAGGATTGTTACTCTTTGAGGCATTACCTGTCTTTACTGGTATGTTTCAGGGAGTTTTTTGTTTTTTGAATAAACTTAAAAGGAGTCAGATATGAGGGTCGTTAAAAAGATTAACAACAATGTAGCAATATGTGTTGATAGTAAAAATAAAGAATTAATTGCTTTTGGAAAAGGAATTGGTTTTCCTGCGATGCCTTATGAGCTTTCGGATTTAAGCTTAATTTCAATGACCTTCTATAGAATTGACAGCAGTTTATATAATTTGATTGGAGAGATTCCTGAAAATATATTTGAGGTTTCTGCACTGCTTGTGCACAAGGCTCAGTCAACATTAAAATGCAATTTGAATCCTAATTTGGTAGTTGGTTTGGCGGATCATATTAATTTTGCAATTATGCGAATGAAAAAGTATAAAAAAATGCAGATGCTGTTTTCCTATGATGTGGAGCAGTTATATCCAAAGGAAACTGAACTTGGAAGATATGCAATCAAATTAATCCAGGAAAAACTTTATGTGAAACTTCCAGATAGTGAAATCACAAGTATAGCTATGCATTTTGTTAATGCAGAGGAAGAAAAGGAACCAGAAGAAGGACCAGATACAGAAGCGTTAATTGAAGAAGCAGCTTATAAGATTGAAAGCTTTTTTTCCGTATCAATAGATAGAAATGGTTTTAATTATAACAGATTTGCTATGCATTTTAGATATTATTTAAAAAGGATTAAAGAGAAAAAACAGTTTATGGATGATAATACTTCAATTATTGAAGCTATGAAAGAAAAGTATCCGAAGGTTTATGAATGTGCTTATATGATAGGGAATTTTATTGATGAGAAACTTGGGGATAAAAGCTCAGAAAATGAAATTCTTTATTTGATGATGCATATTAGTAGAATGATTAATAATATAATAATTAAAGATTAAGGATTGTTACTCGTAATGGAGGCATTACCCAAAACTGATGTGAGAATAAAATCATATTGGTTTGGGTTTTTTTATTTAAAAATAATAAGGAGGAAAAAAAAGATGTCTAAAAATGAAAAGTTTCAAAAAACTGCTGAGGATGTTTTAAAGGCGGTTGGGGGAAAGGAAAATGTCACACTAGTTACTCATTGTATGACTAGACTTCGTTTTAATCTCAAAGATGAGAGTATACCAGACCAAGATGAAATTAAAAAAATTCCAGGTGTTTTAGGTGTAATGAAGGCTGGAGGTCAGTTGCAGATTATAATTGGACAGACTGTAGATCAGGTTTTCAACTGTTTATGTGAAATAGGAGGCTTTGAAAATAGTTCAAGAATTAATGAAAATCTTGATAAGGAAGAAAAGAAAATAACATTTAAGTCTATAGGAAGCAGTATACTCGATGGGCTTGCAGGCTGCCTTACACCTTTAATCCCGCTGATGATGGCAGCATCTATGTTTAAGCTTTTTGCAGCATTACTTGGACCAAGTATGCTTAAGGTAATAAGTGAATCAAATGATTTATATAAATTGTTTACTTTCGTAGGGGACGCAGGATTCTATTTTTTCCCAATTGTAGTTGGATATACAGCTGCTAAAAAGTTTGGCGCTACACCTGTGATTGGAATGTTCTTAGGTGCAATAATGCTTCATCCAACTTTTGTTGATATGGCAGCTAAGGGAACTTATTTTACTGTTTATGGAATTCCAGCAAAAGCTCAGAATTATTCAAGTACTATTTTACCGATTATAATGTCAGTATTTGTTATGTCGTATGTTGAAAAATTCTTTAAAAAGTATTTACCCAGTACATTAAAGACAATTCTTGCACCATCATTAACAATACTTGTTATGCTGCCTATTACTCTTTGTATTTTAGGTCCAGCTGGTTCTTTCATTGGAACTTACTTCTGTAATGCACTTTTAGGACTTTCTAAGGCATCAGGTTTTGTTGGAATTCTTGTAATTGCTGTTATTGGTGCATTGTGGGAATTTTTAGTAATGAGCGGTATGCATGTTGTTTTAATTTCTGCTCTTATTCTTGTGTTTACAAGCACTGGTCATGAAGCTTTAGTAAGTCCTGGTGCTATTTCAGCCAGCCTTGCTGTTTCAGGTATGTGTTTAGGAGCAGCACTTCGCATTAAAGAAAAAGAACAAAAAAGTCTTAGTGTAGGTTATCTTATTGCTGGTTTTATTGGAGGAGTTACTGAACCTGGGCTTTATGGTATAGGAATGAGGTATAAGCGTCCGTTTGTAGGTATGATGATAGGTGGCTTTGCAGGAGGACTTTATGCTGCTATAATGGGAGTAAGTGCTTACACCATGGTTCCTGTTGCAAGTGTACTTGCTGTGCTTGGTTATGCAGGAGGTCCCTTTTCAAACTTAATTCAGGGTAGTATTTCAAGTGTTATTGCTTTTGTTGCTGCTACTATAGCTACGTATTTTCTGGGTTTTAAAAAAGATGATCCAATTGTTAGAAAGCAATAATAGAAGAATGCGGGTGAAAGGAAGATTAAAATGAAAAAATTGCTTATGAGAGCTGATGACTTAGGATATTCAGAGGGAGTTAATTATGGTATTGCTAAAAGTGTAAAAGAAGGCATTATTAAAAGTGTAGGAGTTATGACGAATATGCCTTTAGTTGTTCATGGATTAGAGCTTTTAAAAGGCACAGAGGTTTGCTTTGGACAGCATACAAATATCTGTGTAGGTAAACCGCTTACAGATCCATATTTAATACCAAGTATTACAAATGAAAAGGGTGAATTTAAATCATCGAAGGAATATCGTGAGGCAAAGGAAGATTTTGTTGTTTTAGATGAAGTTATACTGGAAATTGAAGCACAATATAAAAGATTTGTAGAGCTTGTGGGAGAGCCTCCACGTTATTTTGAAGGACATGCTGTTGCAAGTACAAATTTTTTTAAAGGGCTGGAGATTGTAGCAGAAAAGTATGGTTTAAAGTATTCAGGATTTTCCATAGACGGAACACCATTAAAGATTGCCAGCAAAGAGATTTACATAAGTATGGACAGCATGAAGCCTGATTATGATCCTTATGAATCATTAAAAAAATTAGTAGAAAATGCTGAAGATGACAAGTATTATATGTATGTTTGTCATCCAGGATATCTAGATGGTTATATTTTAAAGCATTCATCACTTACTATACCAAGACCTCTAGAAGTTGATATGGTATGTGATCCAAATATAAGAAAATGGCTTGAAGAATCAAAAGTAGAACTTATAACTTATGATGATTTATAAAATTGTTTAGTATTTAAGCATTTTAGGTGAAATATAAGTTGCAGCTCGGATCAATCTAATACAGAAAAGAGGTTGACAATAGATGTTTAATTTTTTTAAGAAGTCAAAATTTGAGGTTATATCTCCTGCTAAAGGAAAATTAAAAGATATAACGGAAGTATCAGATGAAGTTTTTTCTTCTAAAACATTAGGGCAGGGTTTTGCGATAGAGCCATTAACTGGAGAAGTATATTCTCCGGTTAATGGTATTATTAAGGCAGTTTTTCCAACCTTTCATGCAGTTGGTATTAAAGCTTATAATGGTACTGAAATTCTGATTCATATAGGTGTTGATACAGTAAATCTTAATGGTGAAGGATTTAAGGCTTTTGTAGTTCAAGGTCAAAAGGTGAAAGCTGGAGATTTACTTATAAAGTTTGATTTGGAAAAAATAAAAAGCAAAGTGCCATCTACTGACGTAATTGTAGTTTTTAGTACAGGGGAGTCCTGTGAGCTTTTAAAAAACGCACAAAAAGTTGATAAGGGAGAAACAGATATAATTAATATAAATACAAAAGAGTAATGTAATATTTGATGTTTTTGAATTAGTAGAGCAATCAGGAATTTTAAAAAACTTGGAATAGCTTTCAAGGGTAAAGAGGTATTGGTAAAGGAAAACTAAAGCAATTATAGAGGTAGTGTAAATAAATATTACAAGATCTATTTACACTACCTCTATAATTTTACAAGTCAAATATATACTGTAAAAATTTCTTTATGATATAAATGTGATTTTTATTATTTAACCTGTTCCATTATTCTATATTTTTCAGGTGTATATCCGCTTAGCTTTTTAAATACCCTAAAGAAGTACTTGTCATTATCAAACCCAAGCATTTTAGCAATCTTATAGATTTTATAATCAGTAGTTTTTAGCAGCTCCTTAGCTTTTTCAATTCTCACTTTGTTTACAAAATCAATAAGATTTTCACCAGTTTTTTCTTTAAATAAAAAGCTTAAGTAGCTTGGGTTTAGAAAAAATAAACTAGATATTTTTTCTAGATTAATATCGTTGCTGTAATTTTTTTTAATATATTTTTTAATGTTTTCAATTAATTCTTCTGATGGATACACATTCTTATCTTTAAACATAGAGGTTAATCTGCTTAACATCTGTATAGAGGAACTTTTAATTTTATTATAATCAAAATTGTTGTTTAAAATAGCTTCATAATCATTTGTAAAAGAATATTTCTTTAAAATATCATAATGATCTTTTAGCATATTTCTAATGCTTCTGAAAACTGTAAGGCAGTTATATTTTATAGTAACAAGTGTTAAAGGAGATATGTTTTCTAATGTGTTAAAAAACTCATTTATAAGCTCTAAAACCTTTCTTTCATTTCCTGCTTCTATAAAAAATACAAGTGTATCAATCTTATCCCAGTCCGACTCTACAGGGGATATTTCATAGTTATCATAAATTAAGATATAAAAGTTATCTCTAACATCTCTTTTATTAAGTGCCTCTAAGGACTCAAGATAGCAGTTATTTATAAGGCTTAAATCAGCTGTAATGCTGCTGAAGCTTAAATACATATTGGAAAAAGATAGTGATTTTAGATGTTCGTAAATTTCAATACCCTGCTTTTTAACAAAGGCTGATATTTCACCGTTTGATTCATTATTAAAAGCATATAATACAAAACAGAGATTTATTTTAGAGGAACCAGGTATCAAAACGCAGTTTTCAGCAAAATTTGAAAAAGTGAGCATGTTTTCATAAATATCTTTTGAACTCTTTTCTGGCGAATAAATTGATAAAAGAAGAAAACTGTGAAAATTTTTTAATGTTTTTATTTTTGTAGATTTAAAGTATCCGCTATCATAAACGGTTTGACAGCTGGTTATTAAATCTGAAAGATAATTTATGTCAAATTCAGTTTCAATTTGTTCAAGCTTTTTAGTTGCGGACAGCTCTTTATCAATAGAATTAATTGCTTTTGTAAAAGACTTATAAATTTCCTCTTTATTAAAAGGCTTTAAAATATAGTCAACAACATTTGCAGATATTGCTTCCTGTAAATATTCAAAATCGGAATAACCGCTTATTACAATAATTTTAATCTCTGGATAATCCTGCTGTAATTTTTTTAAAAGTGCTTTACCATCCATAAGAGGCATTCTCATATCAGTTAAAATTATGTGAGGCTTTACTTTTTCAATAAGTTCAATTGCTTCTTCTCCATTTTCAGCTTCACCAGCAAGCTCAATTTCTAAATCCAGCTTTTCTATTTTTTTAAGTATACCTTTTCTAATTAAACGTTCATCATCAACTACGATAAATTTATACATATTAACACCTCTAATCTAAAGTTTAGGAATGCGTATTGTTACCTTTGTTCCAAGGTTTTCACGGCTTTCAAAAGTTAGGCCGTAATCATTTCCATAGTAAAGCTGTATTCTTGAATGTATATTTTTTATACCTATGCTCTGCTTGTCTCTTCTTCCGAGGTCAGTTATTTTAGGCTCCTGATTTAAAAGATTATTTATCTCTTCTACCTGCTCAGGGGAAGCTCCAAGACCATTATCAGAAACTTCAAGAAATATGAGATTATTTTCGCTAAAGCCGCGTATTTTAAGTTCACCATGGTCTCTTTTATGTTCAAGTCCATGGTATAATGAATTTTCTACAATAGGCTGGAGTATAAGTTTTAATATTTTCTCATTTTTTAAATTTTCTTCTATATCAAACGTATAAGAAAATTTATTGTCATATCGGATTTTTTGAATTTCAAGGTAATTGTTAACATGAGCAAGTTCTTCATTTAAAGATACTAATTCGCTTTTGGTTTTAATTGCATATCTGAACATATCGCCTAAAGCTTTAGAAATAATTGCAATACTTTCCACTTCTTCAATTTCAGCTATACTGTTTATGGATTCTAAGGTATTGTAAAGAAAATGAGAGTTTATTTGAGCTTCTAAAGCTTTCATTTGTGAATCTAAAGTTATAAGTCTGTTTTGATAGCTCTCTTTTATAAAAGTATTTATTTCATTTATCATGTTGTTATACTCATTATAAAGCACTCCTATTTCATCATTTCGCTTAAGATATTTTTTTGTGGTTACAAGTTTGTGTGATACATTTTTACTCATTATTGTACTTAGTTCGGTTATAGGCTTAGTAAGGTGCTTTGATAAAATAAATGATAGTATAACAAAAATTATTGCACAGGTAATTGAGATATACAGTATTAACTTTTTAGTAGGCTCAAATTGTTTGCTCAATTCATTTATTGAAATGGAGGCAACAACTTTCCATTTATAATTAGGTAAAGACTTAAAAACGGTTAACAACTGCTTATTATCGCTGCTAAAGTTTCCTTCAGACTGTTCTTTAGTTTTCGTATATATATCATCTGACAGCTGCTGCCCTATTTGAGCCATTGTATTATCAAAGATGATTTTACCATCTTCATTTATTACATATATATTTGTGCTGTTTGGAACTAAGTCTTTATCCAAACCTTTGAATATATCTATACTACAGTCAAGCAATATAACACCAAGAAATTCAAGTGTCTGGTAATCATAAAGTGCTCTGGAAAAAAATATAGAATCTGTTTCATGAATTAGAAAATTCTTTTTGCTAAAGTCACTTGCATAAAGTATGCCGTTATTTTCAACAGTATTTTTATACCAGTCGTCATTAAAAGGCTTATAATCAGGCTTTAAATCATTCCTGTTAGTGTAGGTAATATTGTATCCTCCTGGAGTGAATATATAAATGCCATTAAGGTAATTGTAGCTGCTTACAAGGTTCTTAAAAATAAAGTTCATGTGTTTTCTGCTTATATAAAGGTCATAATCACTAACATTAGCAGAAGGATTACTGAATTTTTTAAGCTCATCAGCAACGGTATTGCCTGTTGCCCAATTATAGGTTTCAACGGAATATTGCTGAAAAGAGGAGGTAATGCGGCCTATATCCAGTAAAATATTATCAAGCCTTTCTACAGAGCTACTAACAGTATTTGAGGCAATCAGTGAAATTTGTTTACTAACAAGGTTTGTATAACTGTTGTAAGAGATTTTTGTTATGATTAAAATTGGAATTATAGATATGGCTGTAAATATTAAAAAAAATTTAGTTTTTATATTGTTTAAATTCATAGGAGCCTCCTTATGAAATCGATTCTAAAAAAAGTATACCATAATTACTAAAGTAAGTACAATATAGGTTGTAATATAATTAAATCAGCACGAAAGATAAGTGAACCTACTTATGTAATCGTGTAAATATACTAAAAATCAGATTAAGGGGGAAAAGTTAAATGAAAAAAAGCTTAGCAATAATAATTGCATCAGCAATTACTGCAGCTGTGTTTACTGGATGTAGTAAAAAAGATAACTCTGCTACAACAAGTGAAACCGGTTCAGCTAAAAAAATTACCATAAGCATGATGGTATCTGGTACAAGAGGACCAAGTGGACAAGATTTTGCTCTTGATTTGTTACCTCAGAAAGTTAAGGAAGCATTTCCTAACATTACTTTAGAATCAACAAAAATGCCAGATGATCAGTATCAAACTGCAATAAAAACAAAGCTTGCTTCAGGAGAAGCACCTGATATATTTTTAGTGTGGCCTAAGACTGGAACAGTTGGAGCGATAGATATGGCTAAAGCTGGATATCTTATGGATATGTCAAATATGAAATTCTGGGATAACATAGCACCAGGAGCAAAAGAAGATATGTCTTATAATGGAAAACCATACGCTGTTTCAGATGGATTAGATATGATAGGTGTTTACTACAATAAAGATACTTTCAAAAAAGCTGGCATAGCTTCAGAACCACAGAATTGGGATGAATTTTTAGCAGTTTGTGAAAAACTTAAGGTTTCTGGAATAACACCAATTGTAATAGGAGATAAGGATGCATGGATGATGCAGCTAGGATTGTATCAGATTGCTGCAAACGTTCTTTACCCTCAGGATAAAGATTTTGATAAGAAGCTTCAGGCAGGTACTGCTACATTTAGTAATTCAGCCTGGACTAAAGTAATATCAATGTATAAGGAGCTTTATGATAAAGGTTATATGATAAAGAACTCTTTAGGATTATCTCAAGCACAGGCGACACAGACTTTTATTGATGGAAAAACTGCTATGTATATTGATGGTACATGGGATTATAAGTCTATTATGAATAAAGGAGCAGTTGATTTTGAAAGAGGATATATGCCTCTTCCAGCTAACGCTGCTGGACAGCCTATTTATGTTTCTGCTGCTTCAGCTGCGGGATACGCAATTAATGCAAAAACAAAATACCCTGAAGAAGTAAAGAAAATATTTGAATTAATGTATGACGGAAAATCAGACTTATTTAAAACATGGAGAGATTCAAATCCATCCATAAGTGTATTTAAGGGAGTTCCATTAAAAAATGAGCTAAATAAAGGTTTATATGATATATATCAAAAAGGTAATTCTTTCTACTTCTGCAATCAGATGTGGCCAGGCGGAGTAGCTGATGAAATGGAAGCAAAATTTGGTGAATTAATCAGCGGAAAGGGAACTGTTGAAGACGTTGTAAAGGCTATGGATGCAAAATTCAAACAGCTTTGGAAAAACTAAGATTTAGTTTGCAGGTAGTTTAAATAATAGGGGAGTGGTTTCATGCTATTCCCCTAATTAAGCAGAAAGATATGAAGAAAGGGTGATGGTAGTGAATTTATCAGTTATAAAGAATGCATCGGCAAAGTCAAAAAAGTCTAAATTTAGCAAGAATACTACCAATGTTAATTCATTGATAATGAATAAAAAACTTTATTTATTTGTAATACCTGCTTTAATAATGTATCTTTTATTTTGGATATTTCCTATATTTAAAATATTTCAATATAGTGTTACTGACTATAATGGTTTTGCACAAAATTATAATTATATTGGTTTAAAAAACTATTCTGAGCTTGCAAAAGAAGGTGTGTTAGTAAATTCTATATCAAACACTTTAATTTATACCGTGTTGGTTGTTTTTCTAGGAAATGTTATTTCTTTAATATTAGCTCTTATATTAAATATGAAAATTAGAGGGAAGGGTTTTTATCGTTCCGCTGCATATATACCTACATTATTTAGTGCTATAGTAGTTGGTTTTATCTGGAGTTATGTTTATATGCCAGACAGTGGCCTTATTGCATCACTTTTTAAATCGTTAGGGATAAATACTGATAATTTAAACTTTTTAGGAAAGCCGTCATCGGCACTATATTCAATAGTTGTAGTAGATATATGGAAAAATATTGGTACAACAACAATAATTTATTTAGCTGGTCTTCAGACCGTACCTAATGAATTACTGGAAGCTGGGAAAATTGACGGATGCAGCGGATGGCAGCTTAATAGATATGTAAGAATTCCTCTTTTGGCTGCATCAGTTACTATAAATGTTGCACTCAGCATAATTAATGGTTTAAAAGCTTTTGACTATCCTTTTATCATGACAAATGGTGGGCCGGGAAAAACTACAAATACACTCATATATTCTTTATATAAATTAGCATTCACTGAGCAGCAGTTTGGTAAAGCCTCTGCACTTGGAGTAGTTGCTTTTGCAATAATTGTAGCAATAACTGCAGTAACAGTTATACAAATGAACAAGAAGGAGGTATCTGTATGAATAAATGCAACGCTTACAAAAAAATATTGGTTCATTCAGGAATTGTTTTATTCCTGCTGATTAATCTGCTTCCTATAATAATTGTTTTATCAAGCTCTTTACGTTCAGCTTCAAATATGACAAATCCTTTAAATCTTTTTAATGAATTTACTTTTGAAAGCTATAAAACTGCATTTATAAGAATGCGTTTTGGTACTGCTTTTATGAATAGTTTAATAATTACAGTGATTTCAGTTGTAGCTATTGTAATAATAGCACCAATGGCTGCTTATCCATTGGCAAGAATTAATAATAAATTAAGTAAATTTTTATATCTGTTTTTTTTAGGAGGACTTGTTGTTCCAGGACAGATGGCTGTACTTCCTGTAGTTCAAATGATAAAGAGTCTGCGTATCCCAAGTGGACAATATACCCCTATTATAATGTTTATAACCTGTAGTCTTCCATTTTCTGTGTTTTTATACACAGGTTTTATAAAGTCAAGTGTACCTCAAGAAGTAGAGGAAGCTGCTTATTTAGATGGATGTGGAGCGTTCTATAGATTCTGGAAAATTGTATTCCCATTATTATTACCTGCTACAGTTTCAGTAGTGATAACACAAGCAATATGGATATGGAATGACTATTTTTTCAATATGATTTTTATTACAAAGAGCAGTCAGACACCACTTCCCCTTGCAATGCTCGGATTTATGGGAGATAAAGAAAATCCAACACAATGGAATACCCTTTTTGCTGCTTGTGTTTTATGTGCTTTACCTTTAATTGCAGCTTTTAGTGTTCTTCAAAAGTATTTTATGGAAGGTATAGCAGCTGGTTCTGTTAAAGGATAGATTTTATAATGTAATAATAAAACAACAATTATATAGAATCATGGAGTTAAAATATAAAATAAACTTCATGATTTTTCACTTATGTTAAAATAATTTTAATTTTGAGGAGAGCTGATTATGAATAATAATATTAAAGCTACATGGATTTGGTATCCTGGAGATTTTGAAATTTGGCAGCATCTAAAGATATCCACTAGGCGTAACGAAAGAAACACTATTTTTCCAGTATTTTGGAAATTAGATACTTTTTATCCAAACGTAGTATTCAGAAAAGAAGTTTTTTTAAAAAAAGCAGAAATTGTTAAGATTTATGTAGATGGTGATTTTCATATCTTAATAGATGGGATAAGACAAAGAAATGTTGATAATATTATTACAGTACCAGAGGGAAATCATACCTTAAGCGTAGCTGTTACAAATCAGCAGAGTGTACCTGCAATTTTTGTTGAGGGTGAAACAATTGTATCAGACGGCAGCTGGGAGGTAACAATTTATGATGGAAATTGGCCTAAAGCAGGTTATTGGAATTTATATAATAAGGAAGTTCCTCCATCAAAGTTCAAGCTGCCTGTAATAGAGATATTTCCAATAAATGTGGAAAAGCGTTCTTGTTCATATTTTTTAGATTTTGGAAAGGAAGTTTATGCAAGTTTAAAGCTCTTTAAAGTATGTGGTAACGGGAAAGTTTTTATTTATTATGGTGAATCTGTAGAAGAAGCAATGTCACCTGAGCACTGTGTACTTCTAGATTACTGTGAAGTTTCAGCAAATAATATTGAATATGATTTTAAATTAAGAGCATTCCGATATATTAATATAGTATGTGAAGAAAATGTAGAGATAGGCAAGTTTTCAGCAATGTTTGAGTATTTGCCTTTAGAATACCGTGGAGTTTTCAAGTGTTCTGATGAAAGATTGAATGAAATATGGGAAATTTCAAGATATACTCTTCATCTTAATACAAGAGAGTTTTTTCTTGATGGAATAAAAAGGGACGGCTGGGTTTGGTCCGCAGATGCATATCAGAGTTTTCTGATGAATTATTATTGCTTTTTTAACAATGAAGTTTGTAAGAGAACAATGATAGCACTTAGGGGAAAAGACCCTATAGTAAGCCATATTAATACGATTTTAGATTACTCTTTTTTTTGGTTTTTAAGTTTGTATGATTATTATTTATATACTGGAGATTTTGAATTTTTAAGACAAAATTATAGTAAAATGCTGACTTTAATGATATTTTGCTTAAATAGAACAAATAATAGTGGTATGGTGGAAGGCCTTCCTGGAGATTGGGTATTTATTGATTGGGCGGATATGGATAAGAGAGGAGAAGTAAGTGCTGAACAGATATTGTTTTGTAGAAGCTTAGAAATAATGAAACAAATTTCTCAGCTTTTAAATTATAATGATAAAGCAGATAAATTTGCCTCTCATGCAAAAGATATTCGCAGCAAAATTTTAGACTATTACTGGAATGAAAAGCTTGGAGGATTAGTTACAACTCGTGTTGAGGAAAAACCTTCTGAAGAGATAACAAAACATGCAAATATATTTGCTTTGTTATTTCATTTTTTAAATGATACCCAAACTGATAGTGTTATAAAAAATGTTATATTAAATGATAGTATACAAAAGATTAAGACTCCATACTTTAGATTTTATGAACTGGCAGCTCTTTGCGAGGCTGGACAACATGATTTTGTAATAAAAGAAATTCTTGATTACTGGGGAGGTATGCTAGATTTAGGTGCAACTACTTTCTGGGAAGAATACAATCCAAATTTAGAGGGTGCAGAGCATTATGCAATGTATGGAGAACCTTTTGACAAGAGCCTTTGTCATGCATGGGGAGCAAGTCCGATATACCTTCTTGGGAAGTACTATATTGGTGTATCTCCATTAAAACCAGGTTACGAAACTTATGAGGTAAAACCAAATTTAGGTACATTGTCTTGGATTGAAGGAAGTGTACCTACTCCTAAGGGAGATATTAATGTGTATATGGATAAATCATTGATAAAAGTAAAAGCTTCATCTCATAAAGGATATTTAAGATTTTACAGTAGTATTCCACCTGAAAGTAATTTAGGAGAAATAAGTTTAATTGGAGAAAAATTTTATGAACTTATTATAGATATTCACAATGAAGAATATATTGTAAAATACGAACCGATCGCTCAAAAATAAAATTTACAGGAGGTTATAAAATGAGTGAAGTTCCAAGTATGCAAAAAACAAAAATGATAATTAAGAAAAATGATAAATTTATTAAAATAGCTGAGAGTTTAAAGCCAAAATTAATAAAAGATAAAGTTTATCCAAAGCAGATTGTAGATGTTATAAGAGATAAAGATGCAATCCATGGATGGAAGGTTGTTAAGGTTTCAGAAATAGATACTATTAAAAAAGAGGCTTATGGTAAAAGTGACAGTTTTATACTTGATTTTGGAGATCATGAAGTTGGATATTTAACAATAAAGGTAAGGCCTGTAGGCAGTCCTCCAGATGCACCGCTGCGTCTAAAACTTTCCTTTGGAGAAATGCCTGTTGAGGTGAAGGAGCCTTTTTCAGAATATAAAGGCTGGATTAGCAGCTCTTGGCTTCAAGAGGAAGTTATAAATGTTGATATATTGCCAGCGGAGCTTAAGCTGCCAAGAAGATACAGCTTTAGATATTTGAAGGTTGAGGTAGTGGATACGTCGCAAAAGTATAAAGTTTCTTTTGACGAAATTTATTGTACGACGGTAACTTCAGCTGATGTATCTAAAGTTAAGAAACTGCCGGAAACTTTAGATAAAGAACTTCAGATAATAGATAAAATAAGCATTAAAACACTGCAGGATTGCATGCAGGACGTATTTGAAGATGGACCAAAAAGGGACAGAAGACTTTGGATTGGAGATTTAAGACTTCAGGCTGCTGCAAATTATAAGACGTTTAAAAATTATGATTTAGTAAAGAGATGTTTATATTTATTTGCGGGTGTAACTAATGAAAATGGACAGGTTTCTGCCTGTATTTTTACAGAACCTGAACCAATACCGGATGATACTTTCCTATATGATTATTCTTTATTCTTTGTAGATATATTATATAATTATTATAAAGCTTCAAAGGATATAAAAGTGATAAAGGATTTATGGCCTACTGCAGTGAGACAGATTGAAATTGCATTAGAAAGATTAGATGAAAATAATATTGTAAAAGATGATGAAACCTGGTGGGCATTTATAGATTGGAATGAAAAATTAAATAAGCAGGCACCAGCTCAGGCGGTATTAATATACTGCATGAAAAGAGCTTTAGCTTTAGCAGAAGAACTAAATTTGAAGGAAAAAGATTTCTTAAAGAAAAAGATTGATGAAATTTCAGAAGCAGCAGTAAAACACCTTTATGATAAAGAGCAAGGCTTTTTTGTAAGCGGAAAAGAGAAATCAGTTTCCTGGGCAGCACAGGTTTGGATGGTACTGGCAGAAGTACTTCCAAAAGAAAAAAAATGCAGAGTTAATGGAAAGATTATTTGAAAAACAGCCGGAAATTAAGCTTACAACTCCTTATGCCTACCATCATTTAATTGATGCGTTAATTTTAAGCGGAAAGAAAGATTTTGCTGTAGAGCAGATGAAGGCTTACTGGGGAGAAATGGTTAAGGATGGAGCAGATACCTTCTGGGAATTGTATGATCCAAAAAATAAGTATTTTTCACCTTACGGAAGCTATCTTATTAACAGCTACTGCCATGCCTGGAGCTGTACACCTACTTATTTTATAAGAGAGTATTTGATATAATCAATTTTAAAATAAAGGCAGTATCAGTATTTTGAAATATTGATACTGTTTTTTATTAACTAAACTTTTTGTAAATTGTTTAGCATAACTTTTGTATCATGATGTTATATATTAAATAACAATTATTTAAAATGCTTCAGGAGACGTTTTTAATTGTAAATTATTTACTTTAAATTTATAATTAGAATATAATATTTTTATATTCTGTATATTCGTAAAATTAGAAATTTATATACACTAATAAAAAATAAGGGGGATATAAAGTGAAAACTGCAAAGGAAACTGTATATGAATTTATACAAAAAGAAATTTATAGTAAAAATGAAAATAAAAACGGACTGCAGACAAAAACTATTGCTGAAGCTTTAGGATTACAACGTTCCAATGTAAGCGCTTTATTAAATGAATTGGTAAAAGAAGGTAAGCTTATTAAAACAACTACAAGACCAGTGTATTATAAAATTCCTGAACAAATTCATCAAAGTTCAGAAAAATCCTGTTTTAATCAATTGATTGGCTATAACGATAGTTTAAGAAATGCTATTCAGTTAGCAAAAGCTGCAATTCTTTACCCCCGTTCAAGTTTAAATGTTCTGCTTTCTTCTAAAACGGGATGCGGAACAACCTATTTTGCTTCATTAATGTTTGAATTTGCTAAAGAAAGGGGTGTTTTATCCAAAGATGCACCTTATATAAAAATCGACTGCAGGCATTTTTCTAAGAATGTTTCTGTATTAAATGATGAAATTTTCGGATCTCAAGGTGATTTAAATAATAGTTGTTTTGTAAGAGCACAGGAGGGAATGCTGTTTATTGACAATATTGATTTATTAGATGCCAAGCAGCAAAGCTTTTTGTTTGGATTTTTGGATTCAGGTAAGATATATTCAGAAGATAAATCAAAATCATTAGACTGCAGTGATTTATTTTTAGTATTAGCATGTTCACCGCAGAGTGGCCTGCAAATAAGCCGTATGATTCCTGTTATTATAGAATTACCAGAGCTGAAAGATCGTTCTATGAAGGAACGATTTGATCTTATTAATTATTTTTTTCAGGTTGAAGCAGCTAATTCAGACCGCTCAATTGAAGTTACTGCTGAGTCTATTAAAGCACTATTATTATCAGATTTCAATTACAATGTAAAAGAATTACAACTGGATATTAAAGCTGCCTGTGCAAATGCTTATGTGCGGGTAGTTAATGAATCAGAGCAGGATATTTGTGTATGTGTTAATGATTTTAAAAAACAAATCAGAAAGAGTTTACTGAAGCTCAAAAGTTATAATAATGAAATTGATTTACTTATAGGAAATAGAGAATTAATTATTTATGATAAAAATATCGATAATCAAGGGCATCATGATTCTTATTCTATATTTGATATGTATTCTGAAATTAAAAAACAGTATGATGAATTATCTAATTTAGGTATTAATGATAGAGGTATTAAAAATGTTATAAATACTCATATTCGTAATCTATTTAAAAAGTATCGTTATTATAATGGTTTTGATAATTTAAATAATTTAGAGCAGCTTTCTAAAATTGTAGATCCAAGAATTATCAATATGGTTACGGATTTTTTAAGTATTAGTAAAAAAGAATTAGGAATAAACTTCAAACCTAACGTATTTTATGGTCTTTGCTTACATATTAATTCTTTATTAACATTAAATCTTAATCAGCAGAGAGTAGATAATGATCAAATTGTTAAAATTGTTCAAAATTATCCTCAGGAATATGCGGCAAGTGTACAGTTTGCGTCAGTTTTAAAAGAAAAGATTAATTTGGACTTACCTGTTAGCGAAATAGTTTTAATTGCTATGTTCTTAATTGAAACAGATGAAAATAACGATGATGAACATCCTGTGCTTCTTTATATCATGCATGGCAGCGGAACAGCTTCTTCTTTAAAAGATGTTACTAATAGTTTAACTCATTGTAATAATGCATATAGTTATGATTTAACTTTGGAGATGGGAACAAGACAAGCCATGGAAGAAATTAAATCGTTAATTCAGAAAATTGATTGCGGAAAAGGTGTTATTGTAATATATGATATGGGTTCCATAAAAACAATGCTTGAAACAATTGCTGAAGAAATAGATGTAAAAATCAGATATATAAATATTCCTATTACTTTGATAGGCATTGATATTGCTAGAAAATGTTCAATGGAGAGCGATATCGATTATGTTTATCATATGGCTAATGTAGAGATTAATAATATGAAGAAAAATGAAGAAAAACATAATAATATTATTATTACTTTATGTTATACAGGCGAAGGCGGAGCAATACAGTTAAAACGTTATATTGACCAGTATTCAAAACTGGGAATGAAAACAATAGCTTTATCAATATCTTCACGTAATGAACTGTTAAAAGAGGTTTTAGCTCTTCAGAAAACATATAACATTCATAGTTTTGTTGGTACATATGATCCTAAATTATTTGGCATTCCATATATTTCTATAGAAAAAGTTTTTAAAAGTTCAAAAGAAGATTTAGATCGTATACTTATGTTTGAACCTGTTAATTCACATTCCATTAATTACAATGATGTATACAAGTATTTAGAAGAACAGTTCAGATATGTATCAATATCTAAACTTAAAACAGTGCTACCAAATATTATTGATGAATTCAGCATTTTATATCCATTTACAGAAGAACAGCGAGTTGGATTATTTATGCATTTGGCATGCTTGGTAGAAAGATTATTAGAAGGTAAATCTATAATAGATAATGCTGACAAAAATAAGATAATTTCAATATTTGAAGAGGATTATCAAGCTATTGTGAGAATTTTAAAAACTTTGGAAAAAACATTTAAAATTATAATAAATGATAGTGAAATCGCAAATATTATTATGATTGTAAAAAAAATATGAAAAAATGTATCCTCTGTTTAATTTACAGAGGATACATTTTTTACAATTCATTTGCTGCTGTTTACAATTTTTTTCTGAATGTCATAAAGAGTATTGGACATCCTTCCATAGTAAACAGCTTCACTGAAAAGTTTCATGAATTTGCTGTGTTTTTGATTTTCAAAACTTTGAATATGCTGATTAAATATTACTTTTAAGCCGTCGTCTGCCGTTTCAGTTTCAAAGGAAATTGTAATTGTGTCAATTACTGATTTGATTTGTGACTTGAAAAATGAACCTCTTTTATAATCTAATATACATACATCAATACGAGTAAGAGCGTCATTATCAAATTTTGAATATATCAGTCCTTTCTTAATATCTTTTTCGCTCAATTCTTTTCCTGTGCATTGATAAATATTAGATAAGAGATCCTTTTCAAGAAAATCATAAAAATCTTTTTCTGTTACTTTTAATATTCTTGTTAGCTTCATATAAACATTATAGCATGTTTCTGGAAAATAAATACATAATAACAAAAAATATATAAAAATATACTTTATAAATAATATGGTTATACACCAAAATTAAAATGCAATTGAAATTTATACACTAAATTAATTATATTAAAAAAATATCTATTTTCTTAAATAACATGATTATTTTAATAAAATACACTGAATAAATACTGTATACAAGTATAATTCAATATGCTTGTAATCGTTTTGACAAATAATTTTCAATACATTAAAATGAAATTGTGAAAAGGAAAATTTATACATCTGTTGAAGGGAGGGTTGTTTCATGGGAGATGAAAATGATTTAATACCAATGACAATTATTGCTAATTCAGGTGATGCACGTTCATTAGCATTTCAGGCATTAGAAGAAGCTAAAGCTGGAAATTTTCAAAAGGCTGAAGAGCTTTTAGCTGAATCTGAAGCGGCAGCAAATTTAGCACATAAAGCACAGACAGAATTATTATTTAAAGAAGCTAATGGTGAGAAACAGGATGTTAACGTATTGCTTGTACACTCGCAAGACCATTTAATGACAAGTATGCTTGCACACGAACTTATAAAAGAAATTATTTTACTTTATAAAAATAAATAAAATGAGGGGGAAGAAAACAATGAAAATTTTATTAATATGTGCTGGTGGAATGTCAACAAGTATTTTAATGAAAAAGATGGAAAGTTATTGGAGAGAAGCTGGGGAAGAACTAGAGATTAAAGCAGTTGGACTTGCTGAGTATCAGGATGTATATCAAAATTATGACATTATTCTTATGGGACCTCAGGTATCATATCGTCTTAAGGAAGTAAAGGAAAATACGGGAATGCCATGTGCTGTAATACAATCTTTTGACTATGCTGTTGCAAATTGTCCTAATATTATGAAGTTAGTTAAAAAGCTATATGCTGAAAAATAAGGAGGGCAATATGGAAAAATTATTTGAAAGTAAATTCATGATTAAACTTCAGGATTTTGGTCAAAAGCTAGGCAGTAACAAATTTTTAGCTGCTTTACAGGCTGCTATGATGTCCTTAATGGGTATTATCATGGTTGGTGCTATATCGCAGATTTTATGTTCATTAGGCAGTGAAACTATGCTTAACCTTTTTAGTTCAAAGAGTAAAATTTATTCAACACTTTATCTGCCATATCAATTTACGATGAATTGTTTATCAGTGTGGGTTGTTGCTTTACTGGCATTTAATTATGCAAAAAACTTGAAAATGAAATCTCCAATTATGAATGCAGTTGATGCACTAGTATGTTTCTTGTTAATATCCGGCAGTTTAATTACAACTGAAGCAGGAATTACAGGTATTAGTATGACCTATCTTGGAGCTCAGGGAATGTTTATTGGATTTATTGTTGTGTTTATATCTGTTCATATTGAAAAATACTGTGCTGATAAAAATATCCGTATTAAAATGCCAGATGTAGTTCCGCCTTTCTTAAAGGATGGTTTCTCAGCAATTTTACCATTATTATTCAATATTATTTTGTTTTTAGTTGTTTCCACTGTTGTAGTATCAGCTACAGGAGGAGCTTATAACATCTGTTCAGGATTTATGAAAATATTAGGTGTACCATTAAATGCATTAACATCAGTTCCTGGAATGTTCGTTCTTTGTATTTTTGGTGCTATATTATGGTGTTTTGGTATTCATGGTACAATGATTTTAATTCCAATTATTATGCCGTTAGGTATTCAGGCAACAGTTGCAAATGCAGCATTACATGAAGCAGGTAAGCCTCTTGTATTTTACCCGGTTGCATTATTCGGGGCAATTGCTACCTGTGGAGGTACAGGAAATACTCTGCCTCTTGTACTAATGGGATTACGCTCTAAATCTAAACAAATTAAAGCAGTTGCAAAAGTTTCTGTTGTTCCAGGGTGGTTCGGAATTAATGAACCGGTTACATTTGGTATGCCAATTATGTACAATCCTGTTCTCTGTATTCCTTATATATTAAATATTCCTTTTGTTATGATATGCACATATTTTGGATATAAACTAGGATTTTTAACACCTGGATGGATTTCTATCTCAGCATTACTTCCAATGGGATTTGGTAGATATTTGTCTACACTTAAATGGCAGAATGCAATTTGGGATTATTTAATGTTAATTCCTGCTGCAATTGTATGGTATCCATTCTTTAAGATTTATGAAAAACAATTAGTTGCTCAAGAATCTGCTGCTTTAGCAGAAGAGGCATATGACGGAACAATAACGATGTAAAATTAAGTGCTTTTTTTATAAAAGAAAGGAGAAGAAAAAAACATGAGTTTTCCTAAAAATTTCTTATGGGGTGGTGCAACTGCTGCAAATCAGTACGAAGGAGGATGGAATGAAGGTGGAAAGGGCATTAATACATCAGATGTTATGACAGCTGGTTCTCATACCATTCCTCGCCGAGTGACTTATAAAAATGTAAAAACTGGTGAAACAGGATCAATAATCGGTTTTGGACCATATGCAAAATTCCCAGAAAACTGTATTCCTGCAGTTATTGAAGGTGAATACTATCCAAGTCATGTGGCAACGGATTTTTATCATCGTTATAAAGAAGATATTGCATATATGGGAGAAATGGGATTTAAGACATTTCGTTTAAGTATGAATTGGGCGCGTATTTTTCCGCATGGTGATGATTCAGAGCCTAATGAAGAAGGATTAAAGTTTTATGATAAAGTATTTGACGAATGTGCAAAATATGGAATAGAACCTTTAGTAACATTATCACATTATGAAACTCCTCTTCACTTAGCAATTCAATACGGCGGCTGGGCAAACAGAAAATGTATAGATTTTTTTGAAAACTATGCAAAAACAGTTTTTAAATATTATGAAGAAAAAGTAAAATACTGGCTGACGTTTAATGAAATTAATTGTATGGAATTTGCTCCATTTGTTGCAGGAGGATTACTTGATCCATCACCGCAGAATAAGGCTCAGGCAGCTCACAATCAGTTTGTGGCAAGTGCAAAAGCCGTTAAAGCAGCCCGTGAAATAAATACCGAAATAAAAGTAGGACAAATGCTTGCGTACCAACCAATTTATCCTTACACTTGTGATCCTTATGATCAGTTACTAGCTATGGAAATAGCTCAAAATACTTTCTTTTATGCTGATGTACAGACGGGAGGGCATTATCCTGCCTACAGATTAAAAAAATATGAAAGAGAAGGTATTGTACTTAATACAGAAAGTGATGATTTTGAGCTTCTTGAAAAATATTCAGCTGATTTTTTAAGTTTTTCCTGTTATGGTTCTACTACAGTTTCAACACATGAGGATGTTAATAAGAGCAGTGGGAATCTTATTATGGGAATTAAAAATCCGTATTTAGAAACTAATGCCTGGGGGTGGGCAACGGATCCCGCATGTTTAAGAATTGCATTAAATACGCTGTATAACAGGTATCATAAACCATTATGGATTGTAGAAAACGGCATTGGCTGGGATGATAAAAAAGAAGAAGATGGAAGTGTACATGATACTTATCGTATTGAGTATTTACGTAAAAATATAAAATCAATGAGAGATGCAGTTAATATTGATGGTGTTGATTTAATGGGATATACAATGTGGGGATGTATAGATTTAGTTTCTGCAGGAACCGGTGAAATGAAAAAAAGATATGGTTTTGTTTATGTAGATCGTGATGACAGAGGGAATGGAACATTAGAAAGAAGCAGGAAGGACAGTTTCTATTGGTATAAAAAAGTAATTGAAACTAATGGAGAAGATTTAGATTAATTATAAAAAGAGGCTACAAGGCCTCTTTTTATAATTGCTTCAGATTTATTTATCTTTGTAGTTTTATGTTGATTTTATCACAATCTATAATATATGTATTAAAAAATATATTTATTATGGAAAAACAGTGTTATAATAAATAAGTAATAAAGAAAGTGGTGATTTTATGAGAACTTTAAAATATGCAATTTTAGGTTTGTTAAATAGAAAACCTATGACTGGATATGATTTAAGCAAAGAATTCAATTATCAGTTAGTTAATTTCTGGAGTGCAAATCATAGTCAGATATATCCGGAATTAAAAAGATTATTAGATGAAAAGCTTGTAGTATATAATATTGAAATAAGCGGAGATGTACTGCAAAAAAAAGTTTATACAATTACAGAAAAGGGAAAAAAGGAATTTATAAAGTGGTTAAATAAAGATGAGCCAATGGAACCAACTCCTAAAAATGTTTTTCGACTTAGAATGTATTTTTGCAATAACTTAGATTCAGATACAAGAATACGCCTTTTAGAGCATCAGTTAGCTCAACATGAAGAAAGGCTTGCTTTTTTATTAACTCATATGCAGCGTTATAGTAGCGTGCCACCATTAGATAGTGATGATTTTGGAGATTATTTAGTTTTAGATGGAGCTATTATGAGGGAAAAAACAACAATGGTGTTAGTATAATATTGTAGACATAGAAAGCCGAACACTTTAAAATAAAGAAAAGAGAAGGAAGTGTTTACAATGGCAA
>NZ_JAMSKT010000022.1 GCF_023806125.1 Clostridium caldaquaticum | reverse complement strand
ATTTAGACAGACTAAAAGAAAAAGCTAAAGGAATGATTCCAGGAGTAACGCGTGAAGATATCCTTGATGCTGAATTTATTGAGGTAAGCTCTAAAGAGCAACAGAGGATAATAAAAATATTAGATAAAGCTCAAGAATTAATAGATAAAAGAAAAGAACAAATAGAAGCTTTAGATGAATTAGTCAAATCGAGATTTATCGAGATGTTTGGGAATCCATTTGATACAACCAAATGGCTAATTAAGAAATTAAAGGAAGTTTCTATATCCATTTCGGATGGTAGCAATATTGATAAAAAGTATTATCAAGAGCGTGGAGAAGTGCTATTTTTAAGAATTCAGAATGTATGGTGTAATGAATTCAGATTAGAAGACTCAGTATATATTTCAGAAAATGTTAACCAAGATTATATAGATACTTCTTTACATACGGGGGATTTGTTAATAACAAAGATTGGAAGATTTTATACAAAAGATAGTAGTTTAGGTCGAGTTTCACTTTATTTAGGAGAAAATGATAAAGCAAACTATAGTAATAATATTATGAGGGTTCGATTAAAAGATGAGGTTCTTAGCGAATATGTTAACGCTTTACTGAATCTGGATGATTATAACCAATATATAAGACGCGTTAGTGTTGGAGGAACTGATAAAAGAGCATTAAGCAAAACACTAATTGGAGATTTTCCTATAATAGTTCCACCAATGGAATTACAAAAAAACTTCATAGACTTTGTTAAACAAGTAGACAAATTGAAATTTGCAATGGAGAGTAGTTTGAAAGAATTAGAAAACAACTTTAATTCGTTGATGCAAAAAGCATTTAATGGAGAATTATTTAACTAAATAAAGGATTCTGGCATTTATTTAGAAATTTAATGTTTGTACATGGCGATAATATTACAATCTAATTCTTTTTTGAAAGGGAGATTGTAATGGAAAAGCTTATAGTTGAAATTGAACAGGAAATGATAAAGATACTTAATAATATGCAGATGGAAGAGCTTCATAAGGTTTTATTAAAAAAGCTACAAGGCGCTACTTTAATAGATGAAGCTAATAATAAGGATTCTGAGAACGAAGAAGTAGATTATTGCAATTTATTTATTTGTGCAAAGCGTGTAGAAGGTTGCTCAGAAAAATCTATTAAGTATTATAAATCAACAATACACAATATGCTAAAGTCATTAAGTAAACCAGTGAAGCATATAACAACAGAGGATCTAAGAGGATACTTAGCAGAATATCATAGAAAAAGTAATTGCAGTAAGGTTAGTATTGATAATATCAGAAGAATTTTATCAACATTCTTTTCATGGCTTGAGGATGAAAACTACATTATAAAAAGCCCTGTAAGAAGGATTCATAAAATAAGAACTGGAAAGATTGTGAAAGAAGTATATACAGATGAGCATTTGGAGTTAATGCGTGATAACTGCAGAGAAATACGCGATCTTGCAATTATAGACTTGTTAAATTCTACAGGGATACGTGTTGGGGAGTTAGTAAAATTAAATATTGAAGATATTAATTTCAATGAGAGAGAATGTATTGTTCAAGGAAAAGGTGATAAGCAAAGAAGAGTTTATTTTGATGCAAGAACTAAAATACATTTACAAAATTATCTTAATAGTAGAGTAGATAATAACAAAGCATTATTTGTATCATTAATAGAACCCTATAATAGGTTAAATATTAGTGGTGTTGAGATTAGAATGAGAGATTTGGGAAGGAAACTTAATATTAATAAGGTACATCCTCATAAATTTAGAAGAACACTTGCAACAAGAGCTATTGATAAGGGGATGCCCATTGAGCAGGTGCAACATCTATTAGGACATCAGAAGATAGATACAACGCTTCAGTATGCAATGGTAAATCAGAATAATGTTAAGATTTCTCATAGAAAGTTTATTGGGTAGAGCTTTAGGTGAGTTTATATATAAAATTGAAATTTGCAATGGAGAAAAGTTTAAAGGAATTAGAGGACAACTTTAACTCATTGATGCAAAAAGCTTTTAATGGTAAATTATTTAATGAACTTTACAATTCAAATTACGAATTAAATAAATATTAAGCAGTAGACTAATTTATAAGCTTTTATATATAATTAATATATAGGGTTTTAGGAATAAAACTTAACTTATACATTCTGTATTCCAGGATGTATAAGTTAATAGTTGAAGTTAAAACCCTATAGAGAAGCCTATAGTAAGGACGTGACTATTATAAATAATGAAATTCATAATATACATGATAAAACATATAAGGATTTATTGGGAGATAAAAAGGTCTTTTTAGATATGCTGAAATCTTATATTAATAAGCCTTGGTGTGATAAAATATCGAAAGATAACCTTACATTGATAGATAAAAGTTTTATTCTTTCAGATTATGAATACCGAGAATCAGATATATTGTATAAAGCTAAAATAGATGATAAAGAAGTTTATTTTTATATATTATTAGAACTTCAATCTACAGTTGATCATAGTATGCCCATAAGGTTATTTTTATATATGGCTGAAATTTATAGAAATCATCTTAAGAATTTTAAAGAAAATGAAGTTAAAAAAGTAGAGTTTAAACTTCCAGCTATAATACCTATAGTTTTATATAATGGGGAAGTATCATGGCCTAAAGATAGAAATTTTAGAAATAAAGTTTATGATGAGGAGATGTTTGGAGATAATATAATAGACTTTAACTATAATTTGATTGACGTAAATAGTTATGATGAAGAAGAATTGGTTAAAGTAGGAGATCTAATATCGGCTATATTTTTACTAGACCAAAATATAGATGTATTAGAATTTGTAAATAGACTTAAGGAAATAGCCGAAAGGTTTAAAAATATAAGTAAAGATGATATAAGAAAATTAAATGCATGGATAAGAAAAACTACAAAGGATAATTTAGAATTAGATAAAATATTAAAAGTTGATGGAGGTGTAGATTTAAATATGACATCAGCAATATCAAGAAATTTAGAGAAATTGGCAGATGAAAGCAGGATGGAAGGAAAGCTTAAAATTTTAATAAAACAATTAACAAAGAAATTTAAAGAACTTCCTGAAAAATATATAAACAGTTTATCTCAGTGTACAGATAAAACATTAGACAAGATAGCTGAAGATATATTTGATATAAATAGTCTTGAAGATTTAGATAAATATTTTTAAAAAATTCTTAAGGTAGCTTAGCAGCTACCTTATTTAAATATAAAATGATTGTTAAGTATGAAACTTAATTCTGTATAAATATATTTTATGTTGCTAAACTATAAGTAGTTTGCAGAAAATTAATTAATCTTAAGTGAATAGATAACTTTTCTGTATAACTTGATTTATCTGCATAGTTAGGATAAAATTTCAGTTAGTGGTTAAATTTATTTTATTTTAGAAAATATAAGGAGGAAAAATTTATGTCTAAAGCTTTAAGCCTTGATTTGACTAAAGTTAAACCATTTTTAAATGACAGTGAATTAACTAATCTTCAGCCAATGATTACTGAAGCTCATAATATGCTTCATAGAGGTACAGGTGCAGGTAGTGACTTTTTAGGCTGGATAGACCTTCCAGTAAATTACGATAAAGATGAGTTCGAGAGAATCAAAAAAGCTGCTGACAAGATTAAGAGCAATTCCGATGTGCTAATTGTTATAGGAATAGGCGGTTCTTACTTAGGAGCAAGGGCTGCTATAGAAATGCTGTCACACAGCTTTTATAACATTCTGCCAAAGGCAAAGAGAAATACACCATTAGTATATTTTGCTGGAAATAATATTAGTTCTACATACATGGCTGAACTGCTTGAAGCTATAGGAGGATTAGATGTATCAGTAAATGTTATATCAAAATCAGGTACAACTACAGAGCCAGCAATAGCTTTTAGAATTTTTAAGGACTATCTTGAGAAGAAATATGGAAAAGAAGGTGCAAAGGAAAGAATATTTGCAACAACAGATAAAGCAAAGGGAGCATTAAAGTCTTTAGCTGATGCTGAAGGTTACGAAACTTTCGTAATTCCAGATAATGTAGGTGGAAGATTTTCTGTTCTTACAGCTGTAGGACTTCTTCCAATTGCTGTTGCTGGAATAAACATAGATGAGATGATGAAAGGTGCTGCTGATGCTAGAGAAGCTTACAGCAATCCAGACTTATTATCAAATGACAGCTATAAATATGCTGCAGCTAGAAATGCACTTCATAGAAAGGGCAAAGTTACGGAGATATTAGTAAATTATGAGCCATCTCTTCACTATTTCAACGAGTGGTGGAAGCAGCTTTATGGAGAAAGTGAAGGAAAAGATAATAAGGGAATATTCCCTGCTGCTGTTGACTTTTCAACAGATCTTCATTCTATGGGACAATATATTCAGGAAGGACTTAGAAATATTTTTGAAACTGTTATAAATGTTGAAAAGCCAAGAAAAGAAATTACTATTGAAGAAAGTGCTGAAAATATAGACGGTTTAAATTTCTTAGCAGGAAAGACAATAGATTTTGTAAACAAAAAAGCTTTCCAGGGAACTGTTCTTGCACATAATGACGGCGGAGTTCCAAATATAATCGTTAATGTACCTGAATTAACTCCTTATTATTTTGGATATATGGTTTATTTCTTTGAAAAAGCCTGCGGTATAAGCGGATATCTTTCAGGAGTAAATCCATTTGACCAGCCAGGAGTTGAGGCATATAAAAAGAATATGTTTGCTCTTCTTGGAAAACCAGGCTTTGAGGATATGAAAGCACAGCTTGAAGCAAGATTATAATTAATAATATAAAGCTAGGTAATATAACCTAGCTTTAGTTTTAGAAAGGCTAAGCAAATGAGGATAATAGTAGATGCAGATGCATGTCCAGGGAAACACATAATTGAAGAATTAGGAAAAGAGTATGGTCTGGAAGTAATAATGTATTGCGATATTAATCATGTGCTATTTAGTGATTACTCAATTATAAAATATATGGACAGCGGCTTTCAAAGTGTGGATATGGCTGTAGCAAATGAAGCAAAGGAAAAAGATATAGTAGTTACACAGGACTTTGGAGTAGCTGCTATGGTACTAGGAAAGAAGGCCTTGGCTATAAGTCCTAAAGGATATATTTACAGTAATGATAATATTGACAAGCTGCTTTTTGAAAGGCATATATCAGCTAAAGTAAGAAGAAGCGGAAGGAAAACTCCTAATCCTAAAAAGAGAAGCAGAGAAGATGATGAGAGGTTTTACAATAATTTATTGAAGCTTATAAAAAGCTGTCTTTAACAAGAAGATGAAGCAAAGTTAAGGTAAGTAGTAACTTTTGCTTCATCTTTTTCTGCATTAACGATACAAAACATTAATACATATATCGTCTACTTCAAAATAATTTCCATTAAATGTTCTTAAGATTTCAACTCCTGCTTTATACTTATCTGCAACAATATTCCAATAACCTTCTGGGATACTTACTTTTACTTTTTTTTTATTTCCATTATAAATTACTAAAATATCTTTCCAAGTATCATTATTAGCATAATTTTTAAGTATAAAAGCAATAACATTTTTAGGGGTATTAGATAAAAACTCTAAGTGTTTTCTTATCATATCAACATTGTTCATTCTAAAAGCACTATGCTCTCTTCTAAGTTTAATTAAGCCTTTATAGTACTCCATCACATCAAGAAAGTCAGATTTTCTATCCCAATCCATACAATTTACAGCGTCGCCTGATTTTACGCTGTCTTCAACTCCATATTTTGTTCTGCAGAACTCTGCACCAGAATGGAGAAAAGCTATTCCTTGAGAGGTTAAAACTATAGCATTGGAAAGTTTGTGCATAGCTTTTAGTTCCTCTTTGTCTGCATCAGGATTTGAAAATTCAAGTTTATCCCAGAGAGTATTGTTATCATGGGCAGAAACATAGTTTATAGATTGGTCTGGAGTCTGAAAAAGAGAGTTCCCCTTATTAAAATAATCAGTACAGCCTACTATGCAGTTTTTTATTATTTCCTCCAAACCTTCTTTACCGCTTACAAAGCCTTTATCTTCTTTTATAAATACGTTTCCTCTGATTGAGTTTCTGAAAATATCATTAAAATGACCTATGTGAGGCATTTTAATTGAATTTTTCATGTTTGCTTTAAGTTCCTCAGGCAGCATTGTATTTAAATTCCAGCCTTCTCCATAAAGCATTATTGGTCTGTTTAAGCTGTTTAGTTTTTCTCTTACTACATTCATAGTTGTTATATCATGGATACCCATTAAATCAAATCGAAAACCGTCTATATGATATTCCTTTGCCCAATAGTAAACAGAATCTACAATAAACTTTCTCATCATAAGCCGTTCTGAAGCGGTGTCATTGGAACAGCCGCTTCCATTTGAAGGAGTACCGTTTTCGTAAAATCTGAAATAATAGCCGGGAAATATTTTTTCTAAATTTTCATTTTCTAAATTGAATACATGATTGTAAACTACATCCATATTTATGCATAGACCGTGTTTATGCATAGTCTGAACTAAGGTTTTTAGCTCTAAAATTCTTGTTATTGGATTATATGGGTTAGTAGAATAACTTCCCTCAGGACAATTATAATTTTGAGGGTCGTAGCCCCAGTTATATTTAACAGGGTTTCTTTCATCTGTACTTACATAGCTGAAATCATAAATAGGCATAAGCTGCACATGAGTAACTCCAAGCTCTAATATATGACTTAAACAAGTTGATAATCCTTTACTGGATTTTGTGTTTTCTTCTGCAAGACCTAAGAATTTACCTTTATTCTGGACACCGCTGTCTTTATGCATTGATATATCTCTAATAGAGGTTTCGTATATAATAGCATCGGTTAAATTTTCGAGTTTTGGGGAAATATCCTTTTCGAAATTGTTTGGATTGGCAGAATTGAAATCTATAATTGCAGCTCTGTGTCCGTTAATTCCAAGTGCTTTTGCGTAGGGGTCTACTGCTTCATTTTTTTTACCATATACAGTTACCTCATAAGTATAAAAAAATCCATTTAAATTATTGTCTATTTTTAAGCTCCAGACACCATTCTTTTCGCTCATTGGAAAAGATGCTGGACGTTCATCTATACTTGGATCCCCGCTTTTATATAGTAATAGATTTATTGAAGAAGCTGCAGGAGACCAGACTTTAAACAGAGTACTATTTTGGCTGTAAAAGCAGCCTAATGCTTCATCTGTGTAATATCTTCTGTTAAATTCAAAAGTATTAAATAGTTGTCCATAAATCGCTTTTACTGTTGTATTATTATATAAAATAAAGCATTCATCTTTAATATTAATATCATTTTTTAATAATAATATTATAGAATTTTTTTCAAAGTCAGCCTGCAGTATGTCTATGTTTTTATTGCCGTTTATTACTACCGCATTTTTCCAATGAAACTCATAAATATTATTAAGTATTATTTTTATTTTGTTAAATTGGGTAACTACTGCATAAAACATAATTATTACTCCTTAATATAAGTTAAAGTCTTGTTATAGGAATATTATACCAGAAATTGCAGATTAGTATTATAATTTTACAAAAAACCTATAACAAATTATGGAATTGTAGTATAATATATTATGAGGTATATTGTATACAGGGGATGAGATTTTAATGAACGAGATTGTTATAACTTTTGATTTGGAAAGTCCGCAACAGAAAAATACAGAAATTAATATATCCATTAGTAAAATACCAGATAATAATCTTTTATATAAATTTATGGTAGGTTTTGATGGAACCTGGGAAACATTAAAAGATTTTGGTACTGAAGAAAAAGTAACCTGGATTCCTAAAAATGATGGGAAATATGTAATTATGGTACAAGCTAAAAAGAAAGGCAGCAGCAGATCTTTTGATTACGTATCAAGAGCAGAGTATACTATTGGTAAAGATGAAGAAAGACTTATAAATAGTATATATTTGGATAAAACAAGTCTTAAAGTGGGGGATAAACTAAATCTTACAGTGGAAGCTAAAAAGATACCTGCAGTGTTTAGATACTGGATAAGAGAAAAGGAAAATTGGGAGCTTTTAAAGGACTATAGTGCGGAAAATAGTTTAAGCTTCAGTGTAAAGGATTCTGGAGAGCAGGAGATTTTAGTTGAATGCAAAGCTTTAGATTCTAAAAATAGATTTGATGATTCTCAAAAGGTAAAATTTTATGTTAATGATATAAAAAAGGTAGAGATAACTGATTTTAAATGTTTAATAACAGATTTAATTGCTGATAATGAGCTTATTTTTCAGGTAGAAGCAGTTTATGAAGATAATAGAATGATATTATATAAATTTATTAAAATAAATCCTGATGGAAGTACTCAATGTATTCAGGATTACTCAACTAAGAGAATTGTATGTTTTACAGAAAAGCAAGGAGGAGATTATAAGCTTTTATGTCTTGCAAAGGATATGTATTCTCCCAGGGAATATGATGACAGAGCACTTTTAAACTATAAAGTAAAGCCTTATAGAGATATAGTTATTCAAAGCTTTACAAGCGATTTAAGTTCACCGCAGGTTTGTGAAACGACAGTTAATTTAAAAGCTGTAGTAAGCGGAGGAAAAGAACTTTTATACAGGTTTAAGATAGATGGAAATTATGGTGAAGATTCAGGTTATACAAGAAATGATAACTATACCTGGAATACTAAAAAGCCAGGTGAGTATAAAATAGAGCTTTGGGTAAAGGATATTTCTTTTGAGGGAACATATGAGAAGTCAGCATCTATGAATTTTACAGTGGACGAACAGTGTAAAGAGCCTATTGTTATAAATGAGGTTATTTTAGATAGAAAGAATAAAATTTTAAAAGGAGAAACTATCAATGTAAAGATAATTGCCAGCGGAGGTATTGAGCTAAGATATAGTTTTCATGTTAAAAAGAATGGAAAAGAAGTAGAGAAGATAGATTTCGGCACTTGTAACTGGGTTAATTTTACACCTGAAGAAAAGGGAAAGTATGAGCTTGAAGCAAGAGTGAAGGATAAATATTCTAAACGAGATTATGACAGTCATTCAGTTATTTATGTTGAAGTTTATGATTATATGCCTGCAGTTATTGATTATGTTTTGCTGCCGGCAAGAGAAAATTACATAGTTGGAGATAGTTTAACTTATACAGTTATAGCTCAAAATACTAAAAAAATTTTATTAAAATATGTATTGAGCATAAATGGACACAAAGTTGAGGAAACAGACTATGTTAAGGATAAAAAATATGCCTTTACTCCAAAGTGCAGCGGAGCCTATTCTTTAGAGATTTATGCAAAAAATGAAGACAGCGATAAGGAATTTGATTGTAAAAAGGAGATTAATCTTAAGGTATATGATGCTCTTCCTATAACTAATACAAAGATTCAATGTGATAAGATAAAAGCTCAAGTTAATGAAGTTATTACCTTTTCAGCTGCTTGTGAAGGCGGAAAGGATGTACTTTATGAATTTTATATTATGGAAAAGGGAGACTGGATTTTGGCACAAAATTACAGTAAAAAGAATTATTATAGTTTTATGCCTTTTTCTTCTGGAACTTATAGAGTATTAGTTTTATGCAAAAGCAGCCTAAGAAAATGCTCTTACGAAGATTACGGAATATTTGAGTTCACAGTGGAATAAAAGGGAAGGAAAATTTATAATTGCCATTGATAATCATTAATTAATATAGCATAATAAAATTAAGGTTATAATATCAAAAGCATACAGGAGGATTAAATGAGCTTAGAAAATAGTGTACAAAACAGTGTAGAAAAGTTTATGCAAATGCAGCTAATGGCTCAAGTTTTCAAAACCATAGCTGGAGGAGAATCTACCTCCTTTCAAATAGTTATTGAAAGTTTGATAAAAGCTATGGAAAACAATGAGAATACACTGGATTTACTGGGGTTAAACGGAGATGACTTAAATAAACTAGGCTACGGGGAAGGTCAATCACTTAATGAAGTTATAAATAATATGAAAAGTGAAGTTGACAGCGATATTAAAACTAATAATATAACTATTGATGAAGCGGTGGATAAGGCTTCAAAAAAATATGGAGTTGAAAAGAAGCTTATTTTAGCTGTAATTAAGCAGGAGTCGGGTTTTAATCCACAGGCTAAATCCAGCGCTGGAGCTATGGGGCTTATGCAGCTTATGCCTAGCACAGCTAAGTCATTAGGGGTTACTGATGCTTATGATATAGAGCAAAATGTTGATGGTGGTACAAAATATCTTAGAAACCTTTTAGATATGTACGGTAATTCCAAAGAACTTGCTTTAGCTGCATATAATGCAGGTCCTGGTGCGGTGGCTAAGTATAAAGGAATACCAAATTACAAAGAAACTCAAAATTATGTAAGAAAAGTTATGAGTTATTATAATAAATAGCAGCTTTGCTGCTGTTTTTTATTTTTGTTTTAAGGGTTATAATAATTGATATAACTTAAGAGAAAGGAAAGAGGCATATGGAAAGATTGGATAAGGTTTTGGCCAATTTGGGCTATGGTTCAAGGAAAGAGGTTAAGGCACTTGTAAAAAATAAAGAGGTTGAAATTGACGGAAAAATTGCAACAGATAGTTCTGTTCAAATAGATCCTGAAAAATGTGAAATAAAAGTTGCAGGAAATGTTGTTAATTATAGAAAATACATATATTTGATGATGAATAAACCGGATGGAGTAGTTTCTGCAACTTTTGATAAATATGATGAAACTGTTATAGATTTAATAGATGATGAGTATAAAGTTTTTAATCCTTTCCCTGTGGGAAGGCTTGATAAGGATACTGTAGGACTTTTGCTTATTACAAATGACGGAGAGTTAAATCATAGACTTATATCTCCTAAATGGCATGTGGATAAAGTTTATTATGCTGAAATAAATAAAAAAGTAGAGGAGAGAGATATTGAAGCTTTCCAAAAAGGAATTGTATTAGATGACGGTTATAAATGTATGCCTGCAAAACTTGAAATATTAAGAGCAGATGAACATGGTTCAGAGGTAAAGGTTACAATACAGGAAGGCAAATTTCATCAGGTGAAAAGAATGTTTAACAGTGTTGGAAAAAATGTAGTGTTTTTAAAAAGAGTCAGTTTTGGAGGTATTAAACTTGATGAAGATTTAGCAGAAGGGGAATATAGAGAATTGTCAAAGGAAGAAATTGAAATTTTAAAAAGTATATAGTATAAGTAACAATGCAGGAAAAAATGATATTTTATTTTAAATGAAGGTTATTTATTCATTCAATAAATATTTAACAATTATTTATTGCAAAACTCTTGCATTTCATATCAGGGTTTTGTATAATGATTGTGCAAGGATAAATAAAAAGAATTAATTAGCCCCCTTTTTATTTATTAGATAAACAGCCCTGCCCCAAGGGCTGTTTTACTTTTTGTTAATGATTTTTCAATTTATCACGATAAAGTTTTAAATTGTAAAATTTTTATGTTTATATGGAATATTATTGGGTAAAATGATAAAATAAAGTAGAGTAAACGTTTGGGTTTAATAATAACCTATGTACAATGGAGGGAAATTGATGGGAGAGTATAACTCAAAGCTAGAAAGTAAAGAAATGGATTTTCTTTGCGATGCAATATTATCTTTGCAGACTAGAGAAGAAGTATATAGATTTTTTGAAGATATATGCACAATAAATGAAATAAAAGATTTAGAACAGAGATTGCAGGTTGCAAAAATGCTTAAGCAAAAGAAAACTTATCTTGATATAGCAAGTGTAACAGGAGCAAGCACTGCCACTATAAGCCGAGTGAACAGAGCTTTAAATTATGGAAGCGATGGATACAACATTGTTTTCGAAAGAATTAATTGGAAAGATAAATAAAATGTAAGTTTTATAGCCCGTTTTATTACGGGTTTTTTTATTGTTTATATTTTGTTATATTAATATGAAAATATGATATAATTAAAGGCATGTAACAGAACAGATGTTTATGTCAGCATACTTTACAGGAGGGTTGATGAATGGATTTACAAAAGCTTTTAAATAAAGAACAATACGATGCAGCTACAACAATCAACGGACCGCTGCTTATATTGGCAGGGGCAGGTTCTGGAAAAACAAGAGTTTTAACTTATAGAATAGCATATATGATAAATGATTTAGGAATTTATCCTTCTCAAATACTTGCCATTACATTTACAAACAAGGCAGCACAGGAAATGAAGGAAAGAGTTAAAAGCCTTGTTGGCGATGAAGTTGACAATATGTGGGTTTCAACTTTTCATTCAAGTTGTGTAAGAATTTTAAGACGTGAAATAGATAAGCTTGGCTACAATAAAAATTTTGTTATATATGATACATATGACCAAAAGACTCTAATTAAACAGTGCATGAAGGAATTAAACATAAACGAAAAGGACTTGGATGAAAAAGAAGTTATTAATAAAATCGGAGCAGCTAAGGATAACTTAATAGGACCTGACCAGTTTAAAAGAGAAAATCAGTATAATTTCAGGCTTAATAAGGTAGCTGATGTATATATGCTTTATCAAAAAAGGCTTAAAGCAAATAATGCTCTTGATTTTGACGACATTATATTTAAAACTGTTCAGCTTTTTAGAGAACATAAAGATGTACTAGAGTTTTATCAGAGAAAATTTAAATATATTATGGTAGATGAGTATCAGGATACAAACATGACACAGTATGAACTTGTAAGGCTTTTATCACAAGGTCATAGAAACATATGTGTTGTAGGTGATGATGATCAGTGCATCTATGAGTGGAGAGGAGCAAATATAAGAAACATATTAGATTTTGAAAAGGACTATCCAGAGGCTAAGGTAATAAAGCTTGAGCAGAATTACAGGTCCAAGGGAAATATATTAAATGCAGCTAATTTTGTCATAAAAAATAATTATGAAAGAAAAGATAAGGTGCTTAGAACTACTAATGAAGCTGGAGAAAAGATAAAGATTTATAGAGCTTTTTCTGACAGCGACGAGGGTAATTTTGTTGTTTCAGAAATAAAGAAAATAATAAAGGAAGAAGGAAAAAGATATAGTGATTTTGCTGTATTATATAGAACTAATGCTCAGTCCCGTATATTTGAAGACAGTTTTATAAAAAACGATATTCCTTACAGGCTTATTGGCGGTCTTAAATTTTATGACAGAAAGGAAATTAAGGATATACTTGCTTACTTAAGGCTTATAAATAACCCGCTGGATGATATAAGTCTTCAGAGGATTATAAATGTTCCAAAGAGAAATATTGGGGAAACAACAGTTGCAAAGATTCAGGAATTTGCAAACAATAATGAAGAGCCTTTATACAGCACTCTTTTAGATATTGAATATGTGCCAGATCTTGCAGCGAGAACTGTTACAGCTGTTAATAAGTTTACAAGTCTTATAAACAGCTTTATGAGAAGAAGAGATGAAATAGAGGTTTCAGAGCTTATTGAAGCAATACTTGAGGAGTCAGGATATTTAAAGGAACTGAAAAACTCAAAAGATATTGAAGATCAAAGCAGAATAGAAAACCTTAAGGAACTGGTTTCAGCTGCCGTTGAGTTTGAACAGACTTCAGAAGATACATCATTATCTGCTTTTTTAGAAAAGGTTACTCTTGTATCAGACATTGATAATTTTGATGAAAATGCTGACAGCGTTGTTTTAATGACACTTCATAGTGCAAAAGGCTTAGAGTTTCCTGTAGTATTTATGGTAGGAATGGAAAATGGTATTTTTCCAGGCATGGCATCTTTAAACAATGAAAGTGAAATGCAGGAATCTAGAAGGCTGTGCTATGTTGGTATAACGAGGGCAAAGGAAAAACTGTATATGACTTCAGCAGAAGTCAGAAGAGTATTTGGAAGAACTGTAGCCTATGCACAATCAGATTTTTTAAATGAGGTGCCAGCTCATCTTAAGGAATATATTAATGGAAAAAGCAGTGTACAAAAGTTTGGTATGGGAAGTTTGTCTTTAAATAGTCTAGGTAATAATGCTTCAAGAACAGCTGGAGCAGGTGCACAGAGTTATAATGTAAATAGTGCAGCTTTAAATAGTACACAGAAAACAGGAAAAATGCTGACAGCAGAGGAAGCAACCTTAGGAAGAAAGGTTAAGCACGCTAAGTTCGGAGTTGGAACTATAGTAAGTGTTACAAAAGATGGAAGTGATATAAAGCTTACTATTGCTTTTAATACCCAAGGGATAAAAAGCTTTATGCTAGGACTGGCACCATTGGAATTAATGTAAAATTTTGTTATGTTTCGGACATTAATTGGATTTGTTTGGAGGTAAAATATGGAGGATAGAGAAATAAAAATAGAAAGAATAAAAGAACTTGTAGAAGAACTAAATAAACATGCTTATAATTACTATGTTCTCGATAATCCAGTTATTTCTGATAAAGAATACGATAAAAAATATGATGAGCTTTTAAAGCTTGAAAAAGAAACAGAATATGTTCTTCCCTATTCTCCGACTCAAAGAGTAGGGGACATAGTATTATCTGAGTTTCAGAAGTATTCTCATAGAGGAAAGCTTTGGAGCCTAGATAAAGCACAATCATTAGAAGAACTTATAGATTGGGATAATAGAAATAGAAAGTTTGTGGCAGAGTATAATAGAACTCACGAAGATAAGCTTCCAGAACTTAAATACATAATTACAAAGAAATTTGATGGACTTACTCTTAACTGCACTTATGACGAAGAAGGAGTTTTAGTTAGAGCTGCTACAAGGGGAACAGGAACTGTAGGGGAGGATATCACTGCTCAGGCAAAGACAATAAAGACTCTTCCTTTAAAGATAGATAATGACTATCTATTTGAGATTCATGGAGAAGCTATAATGACAAAAAAGGCTTTTGATGAATATAACAGTATGGCTGAGGTTCCTCTTAAAAACTTAAGAAACGGTGCAGCAGGAGCACTGAGAAACTTAAACTTAAAAGAAACTGCAAGAAGAAACCTTTCTGCATTTTTTTATGATATAGGTTATACTGAAGGAGAACCTTTTGAAAGCTATAGTGAAATGCTTAATTTTATTAGAGAAAAAGGATTTCCGATGGACGACTATATAAAAAGCTGCAGTACAGTAGAAGAAATAGAAGAAGAGATTAAGTATATAAAATCAATAAGAAATGATTTAGATTATGATATAGATGGAGCAGTTATAGTTATTGATGATACAAGAACAAGAGAACTTTTAGGCTACACAGTTAAGTTTCCTAGATGGGCTATAGCTTTTAAGTTTGAAGCTCAGGAAACTACAACAAAGCTTCTAGGTGTAGAATGGAATGTTGGAAGAAGCGGAAGAGTAAGTCCTACCGCACTGTTAGAGCCTGTGGAGCTTGCAGGAGTTACTGTAAAGAGAGCTACACTTAATAATATGGATGATATAAAAAGAAAAGGAGTAAAAATCGGAAGTCAGGTATTTGTACGCCGTTCCAATGACGTAATACCAGAGATAATGGGAGTTGCTTTGGAAACAGTTAAAGGCAGCAGAGAAATTGAAGCTCCTAAATATTGTCCTGCCTGCGGCAGTGAGCTTATTCAAGAAGGAGTACATTATTTTTGTGATAATACATTATCCTGTAAGCCGCAGATGGTAAAAAGCATTGTGCATTTTGGAAGCCGCGAGGCTATGAATATCGAAGGCTTCAGTGAAAAGACTGCTGAAATGCTTTTTGAAAAACTGGATATTAAATCTATTGCAGACTTATACAGACTTAAAAAGGAAGAATTATTAACTCTTGAAAAGTTTGGAGATAAGAAAGCACAGAATTTGTTAGATGCAATTGAAAAAAGCAAGGATTGTGATTTGTCTTCTTTTATATTTGCACTTGGAATTCCAAATGTCGGAAAGAAAACAGCTACAGACTTAGCAAAAAGGTTTAAAACTTTGGAAAACTTACAAAAGGCCTCTTTTGAGGAACTTACTTCTATACAGGATATTGGTGATATAGTAGCTCAAAGTATAATAGAATATTTCAAAGAGGAGAAAATAATTAATAGTATAAATGAGCTTTTAAGCTTAGGAGTTAAACCTCATTTTGAAGAAGTGGCAGTTTCAAATAATCCTTTTGCAGGAAAAACTGTAGTAGTTACTGGAAGTCTTGAAGGCTATAGCAGAACAGAAATTAAAGAAAAACTGCAGTTACTTGGTGCTAAGGTTTCAGGCAGTGTAAGCAGGAAAACAGATTATGTGATTGCAGGAAAGGATCCAGGTTCAAAGTATGACAAAGCTTTAGAGCTGGGGATTAAGATATTATCAGAAGAAGAATTTAATTCCATGTAGTAAAATATTTGTAAAAATATAGAAATACTATTTACAGCAGAAGTTTTTTAGGGTATTATATAGCATGGACAAAGAATTAGTTATTCTGAAAGCACTAGATTTATAATCATATCATACTTGTAAAAAATATAGGAGGGCAGAAATGAAAAAGATAATCAATATATTAGGGTGGGTAGGAGTATCATTGACTATCATATCTCTAATTTTAACAATGCTTTCTACATATCATTTTGTGTACATAAAGTATTTTTATGATTACTATACCCTTCAGTGGTGCTTGTTTTTTACTATGATTGTTTGGGGCATAAGAATATTTTATCTGAAATCCAGTTTTAGAGATTTAATATATACTGCCATTTGCTTTATTATGGCTTTTGGTTCCATGTTTTTTAGACTCATGAGAGTTCAATAATTTAATAATATTAAAAAATACATCAATATTTGTAGTATTGATGTATTTTTTCTTTACATTCTAGCCTAAAAAGTTTATTTTGTGGTAGAATAGTAAATATTGACTAGGATTATGAAGAAAAGAGGAGAGTTGAAATGTCAGTTACTAAAAAAGATGTTGAATATGTAGCAGAACTTGCTAGATTAAGCTTCACTGAAGAAGAAAAGGAAGCGCTTACCCATGACTTAAACGCTGTATTAGGGTATATTGAAAAATTAAATGAATTAAATACTGAAAATGTAGAAATATTAGTTAACCCTTATTACATAGAAAACAGACTGAGGGAAGATGAAGTCAGTTCTTCTATGGAGCTTAAGGATGTACTTTTAAATGCTCCAGATAAATTAGAAGAGTATTTCTTAGTTCCTAAGGTTATTGAGTAGCAGGAGGTATATTTAAATGGAATTACATAAGCTGAAAGCTCATGAAATTAAAGAACTTATAAATAAAAAAGAAGTAAAAGCAGAGGAAGTAACTAGAAGTATCCTAAATAGAATTGAAAAGGTTGATGAAACTCTAGGAGCTTATCTTTATGTAGCTGAAGAAGAAGCTATTTCAAAGGCAAAAGAGCTAGATGAAAAGATAAGCAGAGGAGAGACTTTAGGAGGACTTGCTGGAGTACCTGTAGCAATTAAAGATAATATAAGCGTTAGGGGGATGCAAAATACTTGTGCTTCTAAAATATTAAAAAACTATAAAGCACCCTTTGATGCCCATGTTGTTGAAAATTTAAAAAGAGAAGATGCAGTAATTCTTGGTAAGCTTAACATGGATGAATTTGCTATGGGGTCTTCTAATGAAAATAGTGCTTATAAATTAGTAAAAAATCCTTGGGATTTAGAGAGGGTACCAGGAGGTTCTTCAGGAGGAGCAGCTGCAGCAGTTGCAGCATGCGAAGCACCAATTTCATTAGGTTCAGAAACAGGCGGTTCTGTAAGACAGCCAGCATCTCTTTGTGGAATAGTTGGACTTAAACCTACTTATGGAAGGGTTTCAAGATATGGACTTGTTGCTTTTGGATCTACTTTGGATCAAATAGGACCTTTTGGAAGAGACGTTGAAGATTGCGCACTTCTTACTCAGTATATCGCAGGTTTTGACAGAAAAGATTCAACTACAGCAGATGTAAAAGTACAGGACTATTCAAAAAGCTTAATTAAGGATATTAAGGGAAAGAGAATAGGTGTTCCAAAGGAGTACTTTGGAGAGGGGCTCAGTGAAGATGTAAGAAAGGCTGTTGAAGAGGCTATAAATGTTCTTAAAGAAAATGGTGCTGATGTTTTAGAATGTTCTCTGCCTCTTTCAGAATATGCATTAGCTGCTTATTATATAATTTCAAGTGCTGAGGCTTCATCAAACTTAGCTAGGTTTGATGGAATAAGATATGGACATAGAGCAACAGAATTTAATGATGCTGTTGATATTTACTATAAGTCTAAAAATGAAGGCTTTGGAAAAGAAGTTAAGAGAAGAATAATGCTTGGAACTTATGTGCTTTCTGCAGGTTATTACGATGCTTATTATAAAAAAGCATTAAAGGTAAGAAATCTGATTAAGCAGGATTTCCAAAGAGTATTTAAAGAGTTTGATGCTATAATTTCACCTACAGCACCAACAACAGCTTTTAAAATAGGTGAAAAGGTAGATGACGTACTTTCTATGTATTTGTCAGATATATATACTGTGCCTGTAAATATTGCAGGTATACCAGCTATTTCAATACCTTGCGGTATGGCAGACGGCTTGCCGATTGGGCTTCAGCTTATGGGAGATTATTTTAGAGAAGATGTGCTCTTTAATATAGCTTATAGTTTTGAGCAGTCTACAGATTGGCACAAGATGATGCCTAACTTATAAAAAGGCATTTACAAAGGAGGAAATACGTATGAAATATGAAGCAGTCATTGGATTAGAAGTCCATGCAGAGCTTTCAACAAATACAAAAATATACTGCGGATGTACTACAGAATTCGGAGGTAAGCCTAATACTCATGTTTGTCCTGTATGTTTAGGGCTTCCAGGCTCTCTTCCGCAGTTAAATAAAAAAGTAGTTGAATATGGAATAAAAGCAGGACTTGCATTAAACTGTAAAATACATAATATAAGCAGAATGGATAGAAAAAATTACTTCTACCCTGATAATCCTAAAAACTATCAAATAACTCAGGATGAAATTCCTTTATGCTACGATGGATACATCGAGATTGAACTTGAAAGCGGAGAAAAGAAAAAAATAGGTGTACAGAGAATACATATTGAAGAGGATGCTGGAAAGCTTCTTCATACATCTGCAGGAACATTAGTAGACTACAATCGAGCAGGAGTACCGTTAATAGAAATAGTTTCAAAACCAGATATTAGAACTCCTGAAGAAGCAACTCTTTATCTTCAAAAGTTAAAAAGCATATTAAGTTCAATTGGAGTGTCTGATGTAAAAATGGAAGAAGGTTCTTTAAGATGCGACGGGAATATATCCATAAGACCAGAAGGAACCAGTGAATTTGGAGTGAAATCTGAAATTAAGAACATGAATTCATTTAAAGCACTTGAGAAGGCTCTATATTATGAATACGAAAGACAGGTTAAAGCTGTAGAAAGCGGAGAACAGCTTTTTGTTGAAACTAGAAGATATGATGAAGCAGTTGGGGTTACTGTAGTCATGAGAAATAAAGAACAGGCTAATGACTATAGATATTTCCCAGAAGGAGATTTAGTTACTCTTAATGTAAGCGATGAATGGATTGAAGAGATAAGAAGTACAATACCAGAGCTTCCTCATGAAAAAGCTGAAAGATTTGTTAAAGAGTTTGGTATACCTAAATATGATGCTGGAGTTCTTACATTATCTATGGCTATGGCTGATTTCTTTGAAGCTGCGGCTAAGGAAAGTAATGATGCAAAAGCAGCATCAAACTGGCTTATGGGTGATATTTCAAGGCTTATGAATGAGAAAAATATGAGTGTTGAAAACTTAAAATTTAAGCCGCAGGATTTAGCAGAGCTAATTAAGCTGATAAATTCAGGAACCATTTCAAATAATATAGGTAAAAAAGTAGTAGAAGATATGTTCAATACTGGAAAATCTCCTAAAGCTATAGTAGAGGAAAAAGGACTTGTTCAAAACAGTGATGAAGGAGCTATCAGAGAAGTAGTAGTCAAAGTACTTCAAAATAATCCAAAGGCTGTAGAGGATTATAAGAGCGGAAAAACTAAAATCATCGGTTTTGTTGTAGGGTTAGTTATGAAAGAATCAAAAGGAAAAGCTAATCCGCAAATAGCAAACAAATTAGTAACTGAGGAATTAAATAAACTATAATCAGGATGCTTTAGGGCATCCTTTTAGTTTTTATTTAAAGTTAAGAATTTATATATTTATACATATAATGTAGTGTAAACTTTGAACTAGCAATAACTAGGAGGAAATAATGGCTCAGCTTTTGGATTTTTTATACTACAAATTAAGGGAAAAAGAAATAGAAAGAGCAAGAATTCAATTAAAGATAATAAAGATAGATACTATTTTAAAATATTTGACTAAGATATGCTGGAAATCTAATATAGATTATAAAATAATAATTAAAACAAGTGATATGCTTATTATCAGGTTCACAGGAATTAAAGAAACAGTGCTTTTTAAGTACCATAAGGCTGAGATGGTTTTAAAAGAGGAGATGAACTTTTTTGTAAGTAAGCTAGATGAGAATAAAGCTCATAAGGGAGTTTATATAACTACAGGAAAATTTGAACAGACAATAAGTTATTCAAGACAAAACTTATTTATAAAAAGAAATATTATGTTTAAGGATGGATACAGCATAATTAAAGAACATATGTGTATTCTGGGAGAAAATTCAGATATTATTGAAGTTAATAAATTCAATTTTATTAAATACTTACCTCAATAGCATAACTTTGATTAATTCGTATATTAATGGTTAGAATTTAGAGATAGGATTTGAAGAAACTTTTTGTTTTAAAATTCAATAAAGTTATGTGTGGAGAGTTAACTTATGAAAAAAATAATTTTATGGGTTTTTATTATTTTAATGCTGTTAAATGGGGGCTGCATAGAGAAGAAGACAAGTGAAAAAAAAGAGGATAATAAAGCAGATAATTATTTAGTATATGATATAGGAAAGATTCCAGAGGATTTAAAACTTTTAAAAGGCAATGATGTAAGAGGGAAGGATTTGCTTCTTTTATTATTTGAAGGGTTAGTTAAAATTGATGAATCTGGCAATATTGCTCCAGGTATTGCAGAAAGCTGGACAGTAAGCGAAGATGAGATGACTTACACTTTTAATCTTCGTGAAGATGTAAAATGGAGTGATGGTACTAAGATAAAAGCATCAGATTTTGTAGAATTTTTTAAAAGTATTTTAAACCCTAAACAAGATAATGACTATGCTTATCAACTGTATTACATATTTGGAGCAGAAGATTATAAAAATGGTAAAAAGTCTTTTGATAATGTAGCTATTAGAGCAAAGGACGATAAAACCCTCCAAATAAGATTAAATTATCCAGCAGATTATTTTATTAAAATTTTAGGTCAGCCTATATATACTCTTAGAAAAGTTAATAAGCAGCTTGAAAGCTGGAGGGAAACTTATAATAATATAAATTATTCAGGTGCTTTTATAATAGATTATGTATCTGAAACTGGAGAAATAACCTTACTAAAAAATGAAAACTATTATGATATGTATAAAGTTAAAAGCGATAAAATTTATGTAACTGCACTTAATAGCAGCGAAAAAGCCTTGGCTGGTTTTAAAACTTCTAAAATTAATATATTTACAAATCCGCCAATGGGAGAAAGTAAAAATCTTATAATAGATGGTGAAGGAGAAGCTGTACCAATAGACAGTGGTACCAGTATAAACTTTAATTTAAACAAAGACGGAATTATTGCAGATGTAAATTTTAGAAAAGCACTTTCTTTAGCAATTGATAGAGAAAACTTAGCAGTAGAAAATTTAAATAATACAGTAAAAACTGCAGCAGCTTATCTGCCAGATGGTTTAAAAGAAGATAATATTTTTATAAATAGAAAAATGTTAATAAAAAATACTGCAGATACAGTCCTTAGTAAAAAATTTTTAGCAGAAAGTAAATATGTTAATAGTAAAAGTTTCAAATTGGTTTACTTAAACACTATTGAAAATAAAAAATTATGTGAAGCTGTAGCTAAGGGAATTAAAGAAGCTTTAGATATTCATATAGATTGTAAAGGTTATAATGAAAGTGAGTTTCAGGATATTATCAAAAATTCGGATTATGATATGATATTAACTGATTACACTTCTTTTTATAAAGATTCTTTAGCTCTTTTAGAGTCTTGGGTATCTACTTCCAAACTGAATGTTTATGGATATAAAAATAGTGAATTTGACAGCTTAATTTTAAAGGCTAAGTTTGAAAAGGATAAAATTAAACGTAAGGAATTATTAGAAAAAGTAGAAGAAATTTTAATTGATGATATGCCTATGATGCCGCTGTATTTTAAAAATATTGTGCTATGTAAAAAATCCAATATTGAAGGTATTTATATTACTCCTGAGGGAAATGTTAAACTTGATAGAGCATATGTAAAAAATTAAAAAAGTTGAAAACTCCCCTAAGTTTTTTGGGGAGTTTTCTTTATAGTTTCTTTAGGAATGTAATAAGCACAAGTATTTGTAAGATTTAACAGATTAAGTGAGGTGGCAATCTGATTTAATGTACATTTTCCGTTTACAGAATAGGTACAGTTTTCGGCACAGTTTATATTTGTCATAAGACATCACTCCACGAATCTGTAATAACATTCAGTAGTTATAGTTTGTTCATAATACTATTTTTTATGTTATTTAGATATAGGAGATAGGTGTAAAAAAAACCATTTTTACACCGAGCCTTCTTCGATGTCAGGTTCTTCTGACAATTTATACAAATATATAATAAGTAAAAATATAAACATGTTTTTTGAACTGTCAAAAGTACTTTTTCCTTGGGAAAACACTTCTTTTTTCTTATTGTAAGTTACATTCTTTATAAATACAGGAGGAAGTTCAGAAGTTTCAGGAGTTGGTATAGAAGCCATTCTGAAATCTTGTTCATCTAATAAGTCTTCGGCTTTCGATGAAAAATTCTTATATCTTTCTACGTCATCTAATTCAGGACTAGAAGGCCAGCTTAATACTAATTCTGAGTCTATTAATTGTCTTTTGAATACGTCAATCATGATCATGTTTGAATCTTTACTTTTTCCAAAAAGCTTACTATGATATAAGATAGAAAGAAGATAAGCCATTATGTCAATGCAGCTGTAAGTGATTTCTTTTTTATCACAAGGTTTAATAAATATTCCTCGTTCCGGCTCATAAAGATCTAAAAGTTTATTGTAAATTTCTTCAGCGTTATCTTTAAATTTAAGAATACCGGTATTATGGAAAAGCATCATAGAATTAATAAAAACAAAAAAGTCCTGCTCTAAATCAAGTTCTGTATCAATAGGTAATATATCTTTATCCTTTTCCATCAGAAATTCCATTAAGTCAAGAACAATAAGATTAGCTTCTGGAAGTTTTGAATATTCATAGAACAAATTAAAAGCAAAGCATAACTTACATATTTCCTCTTTAGAGCATAAATACAGCTCATACTTATATTCTTTAAACATATTTAAAATATCAAGAGAAAAGTTTCGGTATTCTTCTCCGCATTTTCCATTATCATATAATGAATATTTATAAAAAGCAGTCATCATAAATGCTTGATCGGAATACTTGAATTTTTTATTTTTTTCCTCAAATTTAAAATCATCTGCTAATTCGCGAGATACATTTTTTTTGTCTACAAAAACTCCTTCTATGTTTCTGAAATTTGCAGCATAAAACTCTAGTTGTTTTCTGCATAAAAATAAGTAAAGATTGCTTAATGAATATTTTTTGCTATCTATGTCCTTAAATTTTTTATAGTAATCTATAAGTTCTAGTAAGCTTAAGGTCATAAGTCCGTTGCTTTCTATAGTTATCTCTTTTTTCAAGGCATCATAATCAAAGGAGAGGTTTCCTCCAATATTTATCAGTTTTGGATTAGCTTTTTTATATATACATAAAAGTGGAGAAATTGAATGAATTATGCTATTATCAATGTTAGGTAAATTCTTTGCCTTTAATTCGTTAGAGGGAACAGTTATTCCGCATCTAGAATTAAGAACTAAGAATTTAACAGATTCTTTTGCTAGAAAAAATAATTGTTTTTCAATGTTTTCGCTGTTTAATGTATTCATTCTTAAGAATGGACCTATATACTTCAAAACATACACCACCAAAAATTAATCCTTATAAATAATATGAATTAAAGTGCGAAATAGTGCTTGTTTACTTTTTAAGAAAGGAGATTTTTATGAAAGCTGGAAAGTTAAATTGGGATGATTTGAACGAAATAATTAGTAATAATAGAAGTGTAGATAGAAAAGATGTAAGAGTAAAGAGCGGTATAGGAGAAGACTGCAGTATAATTGAGTATGGAGATTTTGACTGTGTAGTATCAACAGATCCAATAACAGGAGCAGACAGTGATATAGGAAGGCTTGCGGTTCATATTAATTGTAATGATATTGCTTCCTGTGGAGTAGAGCCAATAGGAATACTTGTAACAATACTTGCTCCAGAAGGTACCACTTTAGATGAAATAAAAGATGTTATGTTTCAAATAGATGAGGAAACTAAAAAATTAAATGTAGAAATACTAGGCGGCCATACTGAAATAACAAGGTCTGTAAATAAGCTGATTGTTTCCTGTACTGCCATAGGTAAGGGAAGAAAGGGGAAGGCTGTTGCTACTTCAGGAGCTCAAATTGGTGATGATATTATTGTAACAAAAGAGCTTGGTATGGAAGGTACATCTATTGTTATAAATGATTATTTTAATTATGTAAAAGATGTATTAAGTAATGATGAGATAGAAGAGGCTAAAGGTTATATTAACAGTATAAGTGTAGTTAAAGAAGGTATTATAGCAGGAGAATTTGGGGTTAATTCAATGCATGATATAACTGAAGGCGGGGTTTTAGGAGCACTTTGGGAAATGGCTACGGCTAGCAAAGTGGGCTTTAAAGTGTATAGAGATAAAATGCCTGTAAGCAAGGTAACAGAAAATATATGCAGTAAGCTGCGTTTAGATCCTTTAAGATTTATTTCTTCTGGAAGCATGCTTATAACTTCAAAAAATGGAGAAGCTCTTGTAAAGAAATTAAAGAATGCAGGCATTAATGCTGTAATTATTGGAAAAATTACTGAAAACAAGGGAATACTTGTAGAAAATAAAATTGAGTATGAGGTTAAGCCACCAGAAAGAGACGAATTGTTTGTAATAGATGAAAATATTAATAAATTTTGTATATAATGAGTATTATGTGCTAATATAAAAGATATATTTTAAGAAAGTTGATTGGAGGATTAATATGAGAATAGATGGAAGGAAAAATGATCAGTTAAGACCTGTTAAGATAACAAGAAATTATATAAAACATGCTGAAGGTTCTGTACTTATAGAAGTAGGAGATACTAAGGTAATTTGTACTGCATCTATTGAAGATAAGGTTCCGCCTTTTTTAAAAGGGACAGGAGAAGGATGGATTACCTGTGAATACAATATGCTTCCAAGGTCTACTCAAGTTAGAAAGCCAAGAGATATATCAAAGCTGAAGATAGATGGAAGAACTATGGAAATACAAAGACTTATAGGAAGAGCACTTAGGTCAGCTGTAGATTTAAAAGCTATAGGAGAAAAGACTATATGGATTGACTGTGATGTAATACAAGCAGATGGAGGTACTAGAACTGCTTCTATTACAGGGGCTTTTGTGGCACTGGTGGATGCTGTTAACAAACTGCACAGACAGACTTCCTTTGATGTTTATCCCATACGCAGTTTCGTAAGTGCTGTGAGTGTAGGTATTATTAAGGATACTAAGGTTCTTGATTTATGTTATGCTGAGGATTCCAATGCAAAGGTAGATATGAACATAGTTATGACTGATGAAGGAGAATTTATAGAGATTCAGGGTACAGGGGAGGACAGTCCATTTTCAAGAAAAGATTTAGAGGAGCTTCTTGCGCTTGGTGAAAAGGGAGCAAAAAATATGATTCAGGCACAGAAAGATGCACTAAAGACTGATTGTTTATGGATAGGAACAGGGGGGAGAAAATGAAAAAACTTATAATTGCAAGTAATAATTCTCATAAGATTAAAGAAATAAAAGCTATTTTAAGAGAATTTCCTGTAGAGGTTGTTTCTCTTAAAGAGGCTGGGATAGATATAGATGTAGTGGAAGATGGAACTACTTTTATGGAAAATGCTTATAAAAAGGCAAAAGAAATATTTGATTTAAAAGGAGATTCTATGGTGCTTTCTGATGATTCAGGGCTTATGACTGAGGCTTTAGGGGGAGCACCAGGAGTATATTCTGCAAGATTTGCAGGTGAACATGGCAATGATAAAAAAAATAATGAGAAGCTTCTTAAAATGCTTGAAGGAAAGCCTTTTGAGGAAAGAAAAGCTAAGTTTGTAAGTGCTATAGCTCTAATTGTAGATAAAAATACTTCAATAAAGGTTCAAGGTGAGATAGAAGGATATATAATGGAAGAATTGCATGGAGAAGGCGGTTTTGGGTACGACCCTTTATTCTTTGTACCTGAATTTAATAAAACCTTTGCAGAAATGAGTGAGGAAGAAAAAAATTCTATTAGTCATAGAGCTAGAGCATTAGCTAAGCTTAAAGAAGAATTGAGGAAGGTGAAGATCTAAGTGCAAATAGCTGTTATTAGTGATACTCATAGATTTAATTATGTATTAAATCAGCTTTTAGATATTGTAAAAGATACTGATATGATAATACATCTTGGAGATAATACAGAAGATATTGAATTTTTTAAAGGGAAATATAATGGGGAGATTATAAATGTAAGAGGAAACTGTGACTTTGGAAACTCTGCGCCGGTAGAAAGGCTTGAGATAATAGAAGGGAAAAGAGTTTTTATTACACATGGTCATAGGTATGATGTTAAATACGATTTAAATAGTATAAAATATAAAGCACAGGAAGTTCAGGCAGATATAGTTCTATTTGGTCATACTCATGAGTCTCTTGTAATCTTTGAGCAGGGAATCTGGTTTGTTAATCCTGGAAGTGCCGCACTTCCAAGAGATTTTTCAAAGAGCATAGCACTGCTTAATATTGATAATAAAAATATTGATATAAACATAAAAAAATTAAAATAGAATAAAAAAATTAAAAAAATAAAAAATAGGTGTTGACGAATTTAAATATATCGTGTAGAATAATCTATGTCGTCGGGAGTTCGGTAAGAACTCCCAAGGTTTCGGGGTGTGGCGCAGATGGGAGCGCGCGTGCTTTGGGAGCATGAGGTCGCAGGTTCAATCCCTGTCACCCCGACCATAAAAATTAAATTTTAATCTGCGGGTGTAGTTCAATGGCAGAATCCCAGCCTTCCAAGCTGGTCGTGTGGGTTCGATTCCCATCACCCGCTCCAACATGCGACTTTAGCTCAGTTGGATAGAGCAACTGCCTTCTAAGCAGTAGGCCAGGGGTTCGAATCCCTTAAGTCGCACCACATGGTGAATGTAGTTCAGTTGGTAGAGCACCAGATTGTGGCTCTGGGTGTCGTGGGTTCGAGTCCCATCATTCACCCCATAAGTATGATGTTGGGATGTTGCCAAGCGGTAAGGCACCAGACTTTGACTCTGGTATTCGTAGGTTCGAATCCTGCCATCCCAGCCAAAAGCGGTTCACTAGCTCAGTCGGTAGAGCACATGACTTTTAATCATGGTGTCCGGGGTTCGATTCCCCGGTGAGCCACCAATTTAATAAAAGATGCAGATGTGGCGGAACTGGCAGACGCACTAGACTTAGGATCTAGCGCCTTCGGCGTGGGGGTTCGACTCCCTTCATCTGCACCAAATATGCGGGAGTGACTCAATGGTAGAGTGTCACCTTGCCAAGGTGAAAGTTGCGGGTTCGAATCCCGTCTTCCGCTCCAATAATTTGCGGGTGTAGTTCAATGGCAGAATCCCAGCCTTCCAAGCTGGTCGTGTGGGTTCGATTCCCATCACCCGCTCCAATATGCGACTTTAGCTCAGTTGGATAGAGCAACTGCCTTCTAAGCAGTAGGCCAGGGGTTCGAATCCCTTAAGTCGCACCATATATGCACCATTAGCTCAGTTGGTAGAGCAACTGACTCTTAATCAGTGGGTCCCGGGTTCGAGTCCCTGATGGTGCACCATATATCGGGGTGTGGCGCAGATGGGAGCGCGCGTGCTTTGGGAGCATGAGGTCGCAGGTTCAATCCCTGTCACCCCGACCATAAAATAATAAATTTAAATTTGAAATTTGCGGGTGTAGTTCAATGGCAGAATCCCAGCCTTCCAAGCTGGTCGTGTGGGTTCGATTCCCATCACCCGCTCCAATCATGCTTAGGATAGTGTAATTAAGCGCCCATAGCTCAGCTGGATAGAGTGGTGGACTTCGAATCCAACGGTCGCAGGTTCGACTCCTGTTGGGCGCACCACTTTTGAAGGTTATACATAATTGGTACGATTTAATATGCACCATTAGCTCAGCTGGTAGAGCAACTGACTCTTAATCAGTGGGTCCCGGGTTCGAGTCCCTGATGGTGCACCAATATTTTGCCTCTATGAATCATTTTGATTTATAGAGTTTTTTATTTTTTTGTTAAATGTTTCTATTTATACCGTGAATTTCATAGGATATTAATTCATATACAGTATATACTTATAATACAACCATAGGACAATAAAAATAATTAAATAAAGAAATAAAGGAGGAAATTTAAATGGCAAATAATAACAGAGTTTTAGTACCACAAGCTAAAGAAGGTTTGAACAGATTTAAAATGGAAGCAGCTACCGAAGTGGGAGTTAATCTTAAACAAGGTTATAATGGAGATTTAACTTCAAGAGAAGCTGGATCAGTAGGCGGCCAAATGGTAAAGAAAATGGTTGAAGCTTACTAACAAGGTTTAAAATAGAACATATAAAACCCCGGAACTTCCGGGGTTTTATACTTATATGGTTTCAGTTTAATTAGCAGTCACTTTTACATGTATTGCAGCAGCTTAAGTAGAATAATGCAATTATGAATAGGATACCATTATCTATACCGTTAAAACTATGTTTGTCATATCCTAATCCATTACCGCTAAATTGAAGGATAATTAGTATCAATATAACTAAACTGGGTAGAGTTGGTTTTGAGCCTCCTACATTATAGTACTTTTTGCTCATATGAAAACCTCCTTTTTAATAGTTGTCGAATTATTTTGCATCATTTGTATCATAATTCCAGTATATTCTGTAGAAGAAGTTATGTGATTAATAGTCTATGAATGTTTATTAAATATGTTATAATATTATCATGTTAAATGTTAAGAAAATTAAGAAAAGTTTATGTGAAAGGGGATACTAAATTTATATGGTTAAAGGCAGTAAAGTAAAGATTACCATACTAGAAACTAGTGATATTCATGGAAATATACTTTCCATAAACTATGGCAATAATGAAAAAAGAGAATTAGGACTTTGTAGAATATCTACTCTAATTAAAAAAGAAATAGAAAAAAATTCTAATAGAATATTAATAGATAATGGTGATTTAATTCAAGGAACTCCTATTACCTATTATTATGCTAGAATTGACAGTGAAAAAGAAAATCCAGTTATTAAAGTTTTAAACTATCTTAATTATGATGCTGCAGTAATTGGAAATCATGAGTTTAACTATGGAGATAATATATTGAAAAAAGTGATTAAACAATCCAGCTTCCCCTGGCTTTCTGCAAATATTATTCAGGAAGATACAGGCCGTGAATATACTGGAAAAGCTTATATAGTAAAAGAGTTTGAAGAAGGAATAAAAGCAGGAATATTGGGGCTTACAACCAAATATATACCAAACTGGGAAAATCCTAATCACATAAAAGGATTAAAATTTCAGGATCCAGTTGAATATGCTAAAAAGTGGGTTAAAATTTTAAGAGAAGTGGAGAAGGTAGATTTAGTAATTGTATGCTACCATGGTGGGATTGAAAGAAATATAGACACAGGAAAGCCTATAGAAAATTTAACAGGTGAAAATCAAGGCTATGAATTATGCAAAAAGGTTGATGGTATCGATATACTTTTAACTGGTCATCAGCATCGCTTAATTTCTGGTAAAAAAATAAATAATGTTATAGTTCTTCAGCCAGGTTCTCAAGGGCAGAATTTAGGTAAGGTTGAAATAACTTTAGAGAAAACTTTAGATAGATGGAAGATTTGTGATGAAAATTGTGAACTTCTTTCAGTAGAAGGAGTTATTGAAGATGAAAATGTAATAAAATTAGTTAAAGAATATGAAGATAAAACTCAAGCATGGCTTGATAAGCCTATAGGAAAGATTAAAGGAGATATGACAGTAAAAGATCCTATGGAAGTAAGGATAAAAGATAACCCTCTTATTGAGTTTATAAATAAAGTACAAATGGAGTATTCAGGAGCTGATATATCAAATACTGCTTTGTTTAGCAATCAATCTCCGGGTTTTCCTTCTGATGTTACTATGAGGGACATAGTGTCTAATTATATATATCCGAATACTTTAAAAGTTATAAGAATAAAAGGAAGAGATATAAAAGAGGCATTGGAAAGAAGCGCCTCTTATTTTGAAAAGTACAAAGGGGGCGAAATAAAAGTAAACTCAAAATTTTGCGCTCCAAAGCCTCAGCATTATAATTATGATATGTGGGAAGGGATAGATTATGTTATAAATATATCAAAAGATATAGGTGAAAGAGTAGTAAAACTGGAGTACAAAGGAAAGCCACTTGACATGGAGAAAGAATATGAAGTTGTTATGAACAATTACCGTGCAGGCGGCGGCGGAGAATATACTATGTTTCAAGATAATGAAGTTGTCAAAGAGATTACAACGGATGTATCAGAGCTTATTGCAAACTATATATTAGAAAGAGGAACAATTGAAGCAACTGTAAATAATAACTGGAAGGTAATATATGATTAATATGAATGAAAAGTTCATGCTGGTTTTAATATTTTCATATAATATAGTAAAATTGGAAAGCAGGTTAGGTTAAAAGGTTATGGATATAAGAAAATTTAATATTTTGCTTAAAAGGGAAGAAGGTCCTAAGCTTGATTTTAAACAAAAGCTTGATTTAGAAATAGAAAGCGGCAGAAAGGAATTAGCTAAAGATGTCTGTGCTATTGCTAATTCTAAAGGGGGAAGAGGATATATAATAATAGGAATAGAAGACAAGACTAAGAAAGTTATTGGAATTGAAGGCAAAGGTTATGAAGAAGAACAGATAATGCAAATTGTAACCTCCAGGTGTGAGCCGCCAATTCCAATAGCTTATGAAAACTTCGTTTATGATGGAAAAAAATTAGGGATTATTACAATATATGATGGAGGACAAAAACCTTATCAAATAAGAGATAATGGAGCATTTTATATAAGGAGAGGTTCTACAACGGACACAATGAGAAAGCAGGAAATTGCAGCTGCTCTTGAGGAGAGTTTATCTTTAAATATTGAATTATGTCCTATTATAAATAGTTCAGTCAATTGTATAGATACAGAGCTTGTAGATAAGTATTTTGCTTTTCATAAAATAGAAGCTAATAAGGAAAACAGAATTATTTTAATGGAGAATGCTTCTATTATAAGGTTTGATAAAGATTTAGGAAAATTTGTAGCAACTCTCGGTGGTATTTTAGTTTTTTCTAAAATAAATAGTGTATATATTCCTCATAATATGGTAAGAATAGTTAATAAGATAAATAGGGAAGAAGATGAAATAATTATTATAAATGGTGACTTGCTTTCAATACTGGATACATGTGAGGATACATTAAAGAGACTTCTTCCTGTTAATTATCCTGTAGAAGCGCTTTTTGAAGGCGTAAAAAACGCTGTATTGTATAGAGACTATACAATATTTTATAAAGAAATTGAAATAATATTAAGTTATGACAGCATTAGTGTTATTAGTCCAGGAATTTTAGTGAAAGGGAAGGATATAAGCGACCACAATTATATTAAAAGAAATATGTGGATATACGAAAAAATAATAGCCTTAGATGACAAAAAGAGATTTATTAAACAAGGAAGAGGCTTCAGTAGAATGAAAAAGGCATTTAAAAACATTGGCAGGATTATGTTTATAAACTCATTAAATGGTGACTTTTTCAAAGTGGTTTATCCAGGAATAGGAAAAATAAAGAATTAACAATTTATTAAGAAACATTATATTATGGAATATTGAATAAATATTCTGAATATTATATAATGAAGGAAACAGCACCTAAAAAATAACACGAAGGGGTGGTAACCATGATTCATGTATTTTGTAATAAGAGAGGTTCAGGAAAAACAAAAGCTTTAATCAACTTGGCAAATGACAGAGCTTTGGAGTCTAAGGGACATGTTGTGTACATCGACGATGATAAAAGACATTTATTTGATCTTAACAGAAATGTTAGACTAATAGCAGCTAAAGATTATTGTTTAAAAGATTACAATTGTTTTTATGGTTTTTTGTGCGGCATTATTTCAGAGGATTATGATATAGATACTATCTTCATTGATGGCCTGTCTAATATTGTCCAGGGGAATATAAGGGATGCTGCACATTTGTTTTTTGATTTAGAAAAAATCTCACAAGAAAACAACGTAGAGTTTTATATAAATATTAACAGTGAAGAAGCTGAAATGCCTGAGTTTATTAAAAAATATGTAGCATAAAATTAAAGACTGCGCCATACGGTGCAGTCTTTAATTTTAGTTAGTTTTTAATGAAATTTCAATATAAAATCTATTATACATACAATTAAATATTGATAAATTACTGTTTTAACTATATACTATAAAGAAGGAATTTTAACGCAAGAGGTGCTGCAGAAGTAATTGTTATGCGCACAATAATAAACACAGGAGGATTAAATATGGCAAGTGTATTAGATACATTAGTTGAACGCGGGTTTATAAAACAGTATACCCATGAAGCTGAAATAAGAGAACTTTTAGAAAAGGAAAAAATAACTTTTTATATAGGATTTGATCCAACAGCAGACAGTTTACACGTAGGACATTTTATCGCAATGATGATGATGGCACATATGCAAAGAGCAGGCCACAGACCAATAGCATTGGTTGGTGGAGGAACTGCCATGGTAGGAGATCCATCAGGTAAATCTGATATGAGAAAAATGCTTACTAAGGAAGATATAGCTCATAATGTGGCATGTATAAAGAAACAAATGCAGAAGTTTATAGACTTCAGTGATGGAAAAGCTATATTAGATAATAATGCAGAGTGGCTTTTAAATCTAAATTATGTAGAATTTATAAGAGAAATAGGAGTTCATTTTTCAGTTAATAAAATGTTAACTGCAGAATGTTTTAAACAAAGATTAGAAAAAGGACTTTCCTTTTTAGAGTTTAACTACATGCTTATGCAGGGTTATGACTTTCTTGAATTAAACAGAAGGTATGGCTGTGTAATGCAGCTTGGCGGCGACGACCAATGGTCAAATATGCTTGCCGGCGTTGATTTAATTAGAAGAAAAGAAAACAAGCCTGCTTTTGCTATGACTTGTACTCTTTTAACTAACAGCGAAGGCAAAAAGATGGGTAAAACAGAAAAAGGAGCTTTATGGCTTGATAAGGATAAAACTTCTCCATACGATTTCTATCAGTACTGGAGAAATATAGCTGATGCAGACGTTCAAAAGTGTCTTGCACTGTTAACCTTCCTTCCAATGGATGAAGTTAGAAGATTAGGTTCACTTAAAGATGCAGAAATAAATGAGGCTAAGAAAGTTCTTGCTTTTGAAGTTACAAAGCTTGTGCATGGAGAGGAAGAGGCAATAAAGGCAAAATCTGCTGCAGAAGCTTTATTTGGCGGAGGAGCTGATATGAGCAATGTTCCAACAGCTGTTATTAGTAAAGATATGGTAGGCTCCGCAATTTTAGATATACTAACTGCAGCTAAGGTAATTCCATCTAAAGCAGAAGGAAGAAGACTTATTCAGCAAGGCGGTTTAAGTGTAAATAATGAGAAAGTTACAGATATTAATATGGTATTAACAGAAGAACATTTTACAGATGGAAGTATATTAGTTAAAAGAGGAAAGAAAAATTATAATAGAATAGTGATAGAATAGGCTCGAGGTTTCTCGAGCTTTTTATTTTGAATGTTAAAAAATGTAATAATTTGCGATATAAATTTGTTGACTCTAATATATATATATAATATTTGACAAGAAATAATATTAAGTAATATAAGTAATTGATAAGTATATTATAAAAGTTTTTGAAAAGGAGGATGAACTATACTGGAATTGATAGACACATAGAAAGGTTGGTATAATAGAACCAAGAAAGGATGTGCCCATAATGCAAAAGAAGGTATATACAGAAGAATATAAGAAAGAGATTATAAGACTAGTTACTGAAGGCGGAAAGAAAGTATCAGAGGTTGCAAAAGATATAGGGGTTGCTGAAGTATCCTTGAGAAGGTGGATTAAGCAGTATAGAGAACATGGTGAAAACGCATTCCCTGGTAAAGGACACTTAAGACCTGAAGATGATGAAATGAGAAGATTAAAGAAAAGACTTGCAGATATTGAGGAGGAAAATGAGATATTAAAAAAAGCTATGCGCATCTTCACAAAGCCCGAGAAATAAGATATAGATTCATTATAGAAAACAGCTCCGAATTTCGAGTGGAGAAGATGTGTGAAGTGTTAAATATAAAAAGGAGCTCCTATTATGCTTGGATTAAGAGACCAGAAAGCAATAGAAAGAAAAATGACAAAGAATTAGTAGAGCATATACGCAGAGTACATAAAGAATCCAGAGAAACCTATGGAATAAGAAGAATAAAGACTCAACTTAATAAAGAGAACATTGCTTGTGGAAGAGATAAGGTGTCTAAACTTATGAATGAGAACAATATCCACAGCAGACTTAAAAGGAAATTTAAGGCCACTACTTATTCTAATCACAAATATCCTGTGGCTCCAAATCTCTTAAACCAGGACTTTAAAGCAGAAAAACCAAATGAAAAGTGGGTTGGAGATATTACCTACATTGCCACAGATGAAGGATGGCTGTACCTTGCATCAATAGAAGACCTGTTTCAAAAAGAAATAGTTGGATGGTCATTAGGAACAAGAATGACTAGAGATTTAGTTATAGGAGCAATGGAACAAGCTATAACTAAACATAGACCAGATGCAGGGCTGATATTTCATTCAGATAGAGGTGTTCAGTATGCGTCCTATGATTATCAAGAACTTTTAAGAAAGAATCAAATACAGCAGAGCATGAGCCGAAAGGGTAATTGCTACGACAATGCCTGCGGGGAGTCTTTCTTTGCATCCTTAAAGAAAGACGTTATATATGGAAGGAAATTCAAAACTATAGCAGAAGCTAAATAAGAGATTGTGGATTATATTGAAACGTTTTACAACTGTAAGCGGCTTCATTCCAGCTTAGGATACAAGTCTCCAAAGGAATATGTTGCTGAATATTACAGAAATAATAAGCTTCTTAATATAAATAAGTTTACTGAAAATTAGTAATATTGTTTATATATTCTGGTAGGAAGGTATTTGTCTTTTACTGTTATATTATTGAATTTATTACAAAAGTTTATATCTGCAAATTAACAAATCATAAAATCAAGCAATTCTAAGAAAAGCATAGCAAACTATCATTTCTATGTGTCTAACTTGTCCAGAACACTCCACTTTTTGTTTTTATTAAGAATTTGATTTTTTAAAAATGCTAATTTGTTTTTTAAATTATTAATTTCTTGATCCTTATCAGCTATTTCTTTTTCCAGCTTAGAAATTATAGCTTTTACCTTTTCATCTAACTGATTTTTTATATTTAAGCCATCCATTTTAGTACCTCATCTTTTGTTTTTTACACTTATATTATAACAGAAAACCCTTGATTTTTCAAGGGTTAGAAGGTATTTAAGATAGTTTTAATAATAGTTTTTGCTATCTATTGGCTTAAATTTTGATACAGTTCTTACCTCATAACCTTTTAAAAGCCACCGTAATTCTTCCAAGTTAACTCCTAATGCTTCCGTCTTTGTCATCGGCCATTTAAATCTCCCTTTTTCTAATCGATAATAGTACAGCCAGAAGCCTTCATCAAAATGCAGTATGTTTAATTTATTCATCTGCTTATTGCAAAATACAAATAATGCTTTTTCAAAAGGATTAAGTTTAAGCTCTGTTTGAACGATAAGAGCTAAGCCATCGATGTTTCTTCTTAAATCTGTCGCTCCGCAGGCTATATATACGGTATTAACCTTATCAATATTCAGCATATTGCCGCTAGTTCCTTAAGTATAGTTTTTAATAATTCTGCTTCATCTGACGATATAAATATTTTACTTTTACCAATCTCTATACGTATATCCTTATATGCTTTTTTCGTATTATCTGCATTCTTTACAGATTTTAGAGCTATGGCATGAAATACTGGTTTATTTGGCTTGTTAAGTTTCTTTTTGTAATAATAAAGCTGATGTTTGGTTATATTATTTTCACTGCAAAAATCATTTAAAGTACCTTCATAGGAAGAATAATTTTCTAAGATTTTTTCCCAAGCTTTCTGTTGTAATGCATTTTCCAATACAGATATCTCCTGTTATTATATCTGTAATTTTATCAAGTGTATCTGTATATATCTAGACGTCTATTTTTTACGCTTTCCGTTTTCTTAATATACAGCTATTATATTCATTGCGCTTTGATTTATCAAACAAGTTCTTACTAAGCGTTAGGGCTTACCTATAAGAGTGTCTTATTTATAATTCTTTTATTGTAAATGCAGTAAATAACTTTATCTATTTAAATCACTAAGCTTTCCAGTAGAAGCTCTAAATATTGGTTCAGTTTTTACATATGTTATTTGAGAAGGCTTTGTTGGATTTTTTATTCTTGCTAGTAACATTTCGGCAGCAATAATTCCCATATCAATATTAAATATATGAACAGTTGTTAAGTTAGGTTCAATAACACGTGACTCAGGAGTATCGTCAAAACCGCAGACTACAATATCTTCTGGAATTTTTATATTTTTACTTTTTAACGCACTCATTGCACTAACTGCAATAAAATCATTTGCACACACAAAAGCTGATGGTAATACTTTCATGTTATCTAGCTGTTTTTTCATCCATTGAGGATCTGTATAAGGATAATTATCATCTTCAGTTATGCACAAAGATAAATCTAACTGGAGATTGTACTCAAGTAGTGCTCTATTAAATCCAACCCATCTTTCATTAAAGCTTTTACAGTGAGTATAATCACCAACAAAGCCAATTTTATTATGTCCGCTATCTATTAGCTTTTTTGTAATTAAATAAGTACTATGCTCGTTTTCCATTAATAAAATATCTGCATTGAGGTCTGGATATAATATGTTTGATGTAGTATCTATGAATATTGTTGGAATCCCTAAGTTATTTACTAATTGAGTATATTTCTTGTCAAATAGTTCTATGCATATTATTCCGTTTACACTTGATTTATCAAAATTATTTGGTAGAGCAAGTGAATTAAACTCAGTTTCTCGAAGAATGTGAATTGAAAGGTTGTAGCCTTCAGAACTAATTCTTTTTTCTAATCCACTTAGTAAGGAAGAACCAAAATGTGAATTAGTAGGTAATTGACGCGTCAATAAAGCAATATTGCCTGTTTTTTTTGTTATTAAATTTTCAGTATTCATAAAAGCAAACTGTTTATATTTTAAACTAATTGCTTTTTTTATAACTTTATTTCTTGTAGCTTCTGGTACGCTCTTATTACCATTTAGTGCTTTAGACACAGTATTTCTGGATAGCCCCAATGCATCAGCTATATCTTGTAAGTTTACTTTTTTTTTGCTCATACTATATAAACTCCTTTTTTATAAGTTGTTATTATAAACAATAATAAGTCTTCACTATAATAAACAATTACTTTAAAATGTACTAAGTATATAAATGATATTTTATATGCAATAGGACATTTTGTTTAAAGTAATAAAAAACTATGTTATATGTAAAATGTACAATAGTTTATATTAAAATTCAATAATCATTAAAATAAATTTTTAAAAATAAACAAATAAACAATAAATAATTTCAAAATGTAAAAATATTATTGTGAATATGTAAACAAAAATATATTTAAAAAGAAAAGAAAATGTTGACATATACTAATAAATTTGCTAATATAAAATTAGCAATAATAAAATAAAATTTTTAAAATGCAAACGATAAAACTTTGAAAATGTAAACTGATTAAAGGAGGGTTAAACATTAAAAAATAAATAATTTTATCCAGTAAAAGTTTGTAATGAGGGGGAGCTAAATGATTTCAACTGTTAAATCAATAAATGGTAAATTGATAAGGAAAGAAAAAATTTTGAAAAAAATAAGATATATAAAAGATAATTATCAATTGTATCTTTTTATTCTGCCAGCAATAGTTCTTACATTTATATTTGCTTATTTGCCAATGTATGGGATTGTGATAGCTTTCAAAGACTTTAATGTATTAAAGGGTATTTTGGGAAGTCCTTGGGTTGGATTTAAACATTTTGAAAGATTTATAGATTCACCAAATTTTATGTTAACGTTTAAAAATACTTTATTGTTAAGTATTTATGGGTTGTTATGGGGATTCCCCGCACCAATTGCTTTGGCACTTATGCTCAATAGAGTTAGAAGTAAAATGGTTAAAAAAAATATTCAACTTATTGTGTATGCACCAAACTTTATTTCAGTTGTAGTAATTGCAGGTATGATTTTTATATTCTTATCACCAGTAGGACCAGTTAATAAAATTATTACTGCTATTACCGGCAAAACTGTAAATTTTATGCTTGAGCCTAGTTATTTTAGAACAATATTTATAGCTAGCGGAATATGGCAAGGTGCTGGTTGGGCATCTATTATATATACAGCTGCACTTTCAAATGTTTCACAGGATTTAATCGATGCTGCTGTTATTGATGGAGCAAGTATTTTGAAACAAATTATACATATAGATCTACCTACAATAAAGTCAATTATGGTTATACAATTTATTTTAGCTGCAGGAGGTATAATGAATGCAGGCGGTGATAAGGCATTGTTATTACAAACTGCTGGTAACAATCCTACCTCAGAAGTTATTTCTACTTTTACTTATAAAATTGGTTTGGAAAGAGCAGACTTTAGTTATGGAGCTGCAGTAGGAGTATTTAATGCTGTAATTAATGTTATACTGCTTGTGCTTGTTGATCAAATAGTTAAGCGATTGAATGAAGGGCAGGGACTATAGTAGCAGAATGGAGGTTAAAGCTAAATGTTAAAAAAAGAATCCAAAATAGATAAGATTGTTTTACTTATAAATATTACATTGCTTACATTGATAGTTTTATCGGTATTATTACCCTTGATATATGTAGTTATTGGATCTTTTATGAAACCCACAACCTTGTTAAATAAAGGCTTAAGTTTTAATCCAAAAGACTGGTCTCTTACAGGTTATGAACGTGTTTTTAAAGATGGAACTATCTGGAGAGGATTTGCTAATTCATTTTATTATTCAACATTGTCTACTGTTATTTCCCTTGCTATTTGCTTATTTGCTGCCTATCCATTAACTAAAAAAGATTTGGTTGGTAAAAAGATTATTATGATATATTTTGTCATAACAATGTTCTTTAATGGAGGACTTATTCCAACATATATGACAATAAAAAATCTAAAAATGTTAAATACAGTTTGGGCTATTGTTATACCAGGGGCTGTAAATGTATGGAATATTATTTTGATTAGAACATACTATCAAGGCATACCACAGGAACTTCGAGAAGCGGCAATTGTTGATGGAGCATCGGACATGCATTATTTTTTTAAGATATTGTTACCGCTTTGCAAACCTATAATAGCAGTATTAATGTTATGGGGATTTGTTGGTCAATGGAATTCATGGTTTTCAGCAATGATTTATTTGGATAATCCTGATATGGCACCTTTACAGCTTGTGCTTAGAAAAATCTTAGTTAAGAATCAACCTTCACCAGGAATGATAGCAGATATTCAAGCTTTAGCATATCAACAGGAAATTGCTGAGTTATTAAAGTATTCAACTATTGTTATTTCAAGTTTACCATTAATTTTAATGTATCCTTTCTTCCAAAAATACTTTGAAAAAGGTGTATTGGTAGGATCCATTAAAGGTTAAAAATAAAAAATTATAGGGGGTACAAGCATGAAAAAAATTAGTAAACTTCTAAGTGTTACATTAGCTGCATCTTTATTAGTTACTGGCTGCGCTGCTAATGGTAATAAATCAAAAGGAGGAGGTGGAGCAAAAGGAGCAAATTCATCTCCTGATTACAGACTAACAAATGTATCATTCCCATTAAAAGAGAAAGTGACTTTAAAGATAGTTACTAGCAGTGGACTAACATCACCAAAAGATCCTAATGATAAATTAATATTCAAAAGACTTGAAGAGGCAACAAATCTTCATATTAACTGGATAAATTTCACACATGATCAATTTGGAGAAAAGAAGAATCTGTTGCTTGCAAGCGGTGATCTTCCGGACGCATTCTTTAATGGTGGATTTAGCGATTATGATCTTTTAAAATATGCAAAAGACGGAGTAATTATTCCTGTAGAAGAGTTAGTAGAAAAATATATGCCTAATCTAAAGGCAATATATGATAAACATCCTGAGTATAAAGCCTTTGCTACTGCTCCAGATGGGCATATGTACAGTTTTCCATGGATTGAAGAATTAGGCTCTGGCAAAGAAAGAATTCAATCTATATCTGATATGGCATTTATTAATATAGAATGGTTAAATAAGTTAGGATTGGAAATGCCAACAACTATTGAAGAATTCGAAAAAGTATTAATTGCTTTTAGAGATCAAGATCCTAATGGTAATGGTAAAAAGGATGAGATTCCATTGTCCTTTATTGTAAACAATGGTAATGAAGGCCCTCAATATTTATTCGGAGCCTTTGGTCTTGGGGATAATTGGGATCATACTGTAGTTACAAACGATAAGAAAGTAGTATATACTCGTGCTGATGAAGGTTATAAAGAAGCAATGAAATGGATGTACAGCTTAAACCAAAAAGGTTTAATAGATCCAGAAGCCTTTACTCAGGATTGGGCTACCTTTGTTGCTAAGGGTAAAGATAATCGTTTTGGCGTATATTTTACATGGGATAAAGATAATGTTACTGGTAACAATGATAAGTATGAATTAATGCCGCCATTAAAAGGACCAAATGGGGAGGCAAACCTTGCTAGATGTAATGGTTTTGGTTTAGATAGATCAAGAGCAGTAATTACTAGTGCAAATCAGAACTTAGAGTTAACTGCAAGATGGTTTGACAAAATGTATGAACCACTTCAGTCAGCACAAAATAACTGGGGAACTTATGGTGATCCAAACCAGCAAAACATTTTTGAATTGGTAGATGGAAAGTTAAAGCATTTACCACTAGGTGATACTGCACCTGGAGAATTAAGAGATAAAACATCTGTAGGAGGACCTCTAGCTATATTAGATGAATACTACGGCAATCAAGTGACTAAGCCAGATGATGCAGCTAGGAGACTTGAACGTATAAAGAAATTAGTTCCATATATGAAATCTGACTATGTTTACCCAAGAGTGTTTTTAACTAATGAAGAGTCAGATGAGTATACAAAGCTTGAAGCTTTAATAGCACCATATACAGATAGAAAAACTGTAGAATGGATGTCAAAAGGTGGGGTTGAAAAAGAGTGGAATGACTATTTGGCAGAACTTGACAAGATGGGACTAAAGAAGTTTATGGAAATTAAACAAAATGCTTTTGATAAGTTCTACTCAAACAATAAATAATTCAAAGTATAATTTTAATATTATTTAATAGGAGGAGTAAGTATAGTAGGTTCTTCTTTACAGCAATTATACTTACTCCTTTTTTGCAAGAATAATGTTCATATTACGATTTTTATGAATAATTTGAAAGAGATTATGGGGGTATTTATGAAAAGAAAGTTATATCGTTTCATTTCTTTAATGATTATTTTTATACTTACTGCAGTTGGATGTTCTAAAAGCAATAATAACTATAAAGAAAAGTATAGACCACAATACCACTTTTCACCTGAAAAAAATTGGATGAATGACCCGTGTGGAATGTTTTATTACGAAGGAAACTATCATTTGTTTTATCAATATAATCCAAATGATACTATTTGGGGACCTATGCACTGGGGACATGCAACTAGTCCGGATATGGTTACTTGGACTCATCTTCCTGTAGCTTTAGAGCCAGATGATCTAGGAACAATCTTTACTGGAAGCTCAGTAGTAGACAGTCAAAATACCTCAGGTTTATTTGATAAAGGTTCAGGAATTGTATCTTTATATACTAATGACAACAAAGGGCTTCAGCAGCAAAGCATGGCCTTTAGTACAGATGGAGGAAAAACCTTTAATAAATATAAGGGTAATCCTGTTCTAAAAAATATGGGAGCAAGAGACTTTAGGGATCCATATGTTTTCTGGCATGATAATACAAAAAAATGGATAATGGTACTTGCAGCTGGTGTTAAAGTTGAATTTTATAACTCCAGTGATTTGAAAAACTGGAATTACTTAAGTGAATTTGGTTCTTATGAGGGTTCTCATGGAGGTGTATGGGAGTGTCCTGGATTGTTTGAACTTCCTGTAGATGGAGATAAACAAAATATGAAATGGGTACTAAAAGTAGATGTAGGAGATAACGCTGTAGGAGGAGGATCTGGAGGTCAATATTTTATAGGTAATTTTGATGGGACTAAGTTTACTAATGATAATTCGAAAACTACTACTCTTTGGCTAGACTACGGTTCAGATTTTTATGCAGCACAAAGCTTTTCGGGAGCAAAAGCTGATGATGGAAGCTATTATTGGCTTGGTTGGATGAATAACTGGAAGTATGCACAACTAGTGCCAACAGAACGTTGGAGAGGGCAAGCTACTTTACCTCGAAAGGTAAGTTTAAAGAGTTTTCCTGAGGGGCTAAGGCTTGTACAGACACCGTTGACGCAATTAGAAAGTTTAAGATATGGTTCTAAGAAAATTAATAACAAGGTTATATCACCAGATAAGAATATCCTAAAAGGTTACTCTGGAGAAAGCTATGAAATAGTTGCTGAATTTGAATTAGGTACTGCTGAAGAATTCGGTTTTAAATTAAGAAAATCAGATTCAGAGGAAACTACAGTTTCCTATAACACTAAGAATAAAAATATTTCTTTAAACAGAGTAAACTCAGGCGAGGTTTCCTTTAGTGAATATTTTAAACGCAAGTATACTGCAGAGCTTAAGCCTGTGGATAACAAGATAAAGCTGCATATATTTGTTGATGCCTCTTCAGTTGAGGTTTTTGGAAATGATGGAAAGGTAGTAATGACAAATCTTATTTATCCTGATCCTAAAAGTAAAGGCATAGAGCTTTACTCCAAGGGAGGGGATGTAAAGCTAGTAAATTTAGAGTTTTATAAGCTGCGCAGCAGCTGGAAAAAGTAATATGAGAAGTAATATTTGTAGAGTATTCAAAACAATTTTTTATATATTTAAATCATATGTTAAAAAGGAGAGCTATAATGAGCAAACTTAGTAAAGCACGAGATTATGTTGCACAAAATAAAGATAAAATAAACCAGGAGTATCGACTTAGTTATCATGTTATGGCGGAAATAGGATGGATTAATGATCCAAATGGTTTTTGTTATTATAATAGAGAATATCATTTATTTTATCAATATTATCCTTACAACAGTCAATGGGGACCTATGCATTGGGGGCATGTTAAGAGCAAGGATTTAGTGAAATGGGAACACCTGCCTGTAGCTTTAGCGCCAGACATGTATTATGATGCTGATGGTTGTTTTTCCGGAAGTGCCATTGAAAAGGACGGAAAGCTATATCTCATGTATACTGGACATACAAATCCAGATCCGGAAAAACCAGAGAATATCCGCCAAATTCAAAATATAGCAGTTTCAGAAGATGGCATCGAGTTTACAAAGGTAAAAGCTAACCCAGTGATAGGAACAAAAGATTTGCCAGAACATGCACTGCCTCAGGATTTTAGAGATCCAAAGGTGTTTAAGCATGGTGAAGATTTCTATGTAGTAGTTGCTTCCTGTAATGAAGATAGAAGCGGGCAAATATTGCTTTATAAATCAAAGGATCTTTTAGATTGGACTTACGTAGGGATACTGGCAAGGAGTGAAAACAAGCTTGGGAAGATGTGGGAATGCCCAGATTTTTTCCGTCTTGATAACACAGATGTATTGATACTGTCCCCTATGGCTTTAAAAAGAGACGGAGATAGATACTGTAATACTAACTCCAGTGTTTATATTTTAGGTGATTTTGATTTTGAAAATTGCAAGTATAATTATCATACTGTAGAGGAAATTGATGCTGGTTTTGATTTTTATGCTCCTCAAACAATGATAGATGATAAGGGTAGACGTATACTTATAGCTTGGATGCAGATGTGGGGACGTAATATGCCAACCCATGAGAAGAATCACCAGTGGGCAGGAGCCATTACACTGCCAAGAGAGCTTAAGCTAGTAAGCGGTAAGCTTTATCAGCTTCCTGTAGAAGAGATGAAAAACTACAGAGCAAACCAGGTAAGCTATAAACATATAACAGTAAAAAACCAGTCGACTTTAGCAGGGGTAGAAGGACAAAATATTGAACTTGAACTAGAAATAGATGCCCTAGATGCAAGTAAATTTGGTCTTAAGATACTAAAGGATGAAGAGAACGAAACGGTTATGTATTATGATAAGACAGAGGGTAAGTTTGTTTTTGACCGTTCTAAAAATGGAGAGGCTTTGCTGGGAGCTGAACAAGATGAGGACATCAAATATATAAGAAAAGTGGCTGTAACTCTTTTAAATAATAAACTAAAGTTAAGAATTTTTATAGATAGAAGCTCGGTAGAAATATTTATACAGGATGGAGAAAAAGTTATGTCATCCACTGTATATCCTAAATCTACTGCAAAAAATATTGAATTTTTCTCAGATAGTGAAATAATTATTATAGAACTCAATAAGTGGGATATAAAGTTATAGGAGGCATAAGAATTAATAATTCTTATGGGCAGGATAAGGAATACGGGAGGATCTAAAATGAGAAAAATATTTACAATAGGTGAAGCGTTGATTGATTTTATACCTGAACAAAAAGGTGTAGGATTGAAAGAAGTTAGATCATTTCAGAAGGCACCGGGAGGAGCACCAGCTAATGTTGCTGCTACAGTATCATTATTGGGTGGTGAAAGTTTTTTTATAGGAAAATTAGGACAAGATGCCTTTGGAGATTTTCTTGTTGAAACTCTAAAGAATGTTGGAGTAGAAACAGACTATATATTTAGAACTAATAAAGCTAATACTGCACTTGCCTTTGTTTCCTTAAAGGAGGACGGAGAAAGAGACTTCTCCTTTTATAGAAACCCAAGTGCAGACATGCTTTTGGATGAATCTGAGATAAATCAAAATTGGTTTAACGCAGGAGATATCCTTCACTTTTGTTCTGTAAGTCTTGTTGATGCACCAGTGAGAAAGGCTCATATAGCTGCCATTGAAGCTGTGAAAGAGGCAGGAGGAATAATAAGCTTTGACCCAAACATAAGACTTCCATTATGGCATAACTATGAGGAATATAAAAATGTAATTCGTCAATTTATAAAATACGCTGATATTTTAAAAATAAGCCAGGATGAACTTGAGTTTATTACTGGTATTAATGAAGAAGAAAAAGCAATTCAATGGCTCTTATCTTTTAATGTTGAAGTTCTGCTCATCACAAGAGGAAGTAGAGGAGTTTCAGCATATTTTGGAGGCCGTGAAGTGACAGCTGAAGGATACAAGGTTAAGGCTGTAGATACTACCGGTGCAGGGGATTCCTTCATAGGAGCCTTCCTGTATCAAGTCTGCAGCAGAAACCTAAGTCTAACTGAAATATTAAATGATGAAATGGCTAGCGTACTTAAATTTTCAAATGCAGTTGCGGCTTTAACTACTATGAGCAAGGGTGCTATAAGTGCTCTACCTTCTTTAGAAGCTGTAGAAAACTTTATGATGGATAGCAATTAAAAGTTTTTTATTATTTATTATGATTAGACCACAAAAACTATCTTTTCATCTATTAGTATGATAGATTTAATTAAACTTATAAGTTGTAGAAGCTGAACTTTTAAAAAATTATAGTTAACAATAAACTTGCTAACGCACAGTTTCCTAGTGAAAGAAACTGCGTTAGCTAGATTTATGTCAATATAGCAGACACAAAAACTGAAATTTTTTATGCAGTTTTTCTTAAAGAATTTTCAAACTGTTGGGGAGTCATATAACCGATACTGCTATGCAGCCTTTTTCTGTTATACCAGGATTCTATATTTGAATATAGCTATCCTTGCAGCATCAAAGTCATAATATGTAACTAAGTTTACTTCTTCCTTTTTTAGTGTAGCATGAAAGGATTCTATACAAGCATTGTCATAAGAACATAACTTGCCGTTAAAAGAATGAATTATATTATGTTCATAAAGATAATCACCAAATTTAGAGCTTGTATACTGGGAGCCTAAATCACTATGGAGTATAACAGTATTCTTTGGTTTTTGAGTTATGTAGGCATTTTCTACAGCCTTTATAGCTAGTTCTGTATCCATAGTCTTTGAAAAAGCATAGCCA
>NZ_JAMSKT010000021.1 GCF_023806125.1 Clostridium caldaquaticum | reverse complement strand
ATATCTGCATACTTGCCTATATTATTGACAGAGTTTGTACAGAATATACATTTTCATAAATTTTTGTGCCTTGAGCACAGCGAAAGGAATGATAGTTAAATTGAGAGCAAAAAATGCATTATTTTCAGTTTTATTTTGGATGTGTATGTCTATACTTTTTAACATTATAGTATACATAATTTTAGGTGAAGAAAGTGCCCTTCAATTTTTAGGAGGGTATATGATAGAGTTTAGTTTAAGTGCGGACAACCTTTTTTTGTTTTTAATGGTTTTTGAGGCTTTTAAAATTCCTTCAATGTATCAAAGAAGAGTATTAGATTATGGAATTATAGGAGCTATTATTCTTCGACTTGTTTTTATTATATTAGGTATTTCTGTAATAAATAAGTTTCATTGGATACTATATTTGTTTGGTGCAGTATTATTAGTAAGCGGAGTAGAAATGATGTTTGGAGGAGAAAGCAACATAGATTTAAAAAACAGTAAGGTAATAAAGATTATTGAAAAACTGCTGCCTGTTACAGAGAAACTTTATGGAGAGAAATTTTTTGTTAGAATTAAAAATAAAATTTATGCTACACCGTTATTTGCAATTATTTTGATTATTGAAACCTCCGATATATTATTTGCTATAGACTCAATACCAGCTATTTTTTCTATAACAACAAATCCTTTTATTGTATACACTTCAAATATTTTTGCTGTACTTGGTCTTAGAAGTATGTATTTTGTGCTGCAAAAACTGCATAGTCTTTTTTGCTATGTAAAATATGGAGTAGCTTTAATACTTTCTTTTACAGGAGTTAAACTATTAATATTATTTTTTGATATACAAATACCTTTAGTAATATCACTTTTGATTATATTTTTAATATTAATAGGGAGTATTGCAATATCAGTACTTTTTCCACAGAAAAAATATAGTGGAATATGAAATTGATAATAAAATACAGCTCTAAAGATTAAAGGACAGCTAAAAGAGGCTGTCCTTCTTAGTTATTGATAGAAATAACTGAATCTATAAAGGTGTATACTCTATCCCTATATTCATCCTGATTATTTAAGTACGCTTCATTATTATCAGAAGCTGGTGCTATATAAATTTGCTTTGTTCCTGATTTTGCTTTATATAAATCTTCACTCATTGTTTTAGGTACATAAGTATCATTTGCACCATGAATAAACATAATAGGAGTTTTAATATTACCAACAATATTTATAGGAGAAACTTCTGTTAAATAAAATCCATTTTTTAGTTTATTTATTTTGTCTATATAGAAGATTAAAGGCTTAATCAGGAGGTTAGATTTTAAATTATAATCTTGTTTTATTCGTATGGTAAAAAATTCGTTTAAGTCTGAAAAAGCACTGTCTGCTATATAAAAACTTACCTTTTTTTTATTCTCATTTATTTTTGAATGGAGCAGTGCTGCAGCTGCCCCTGTGGATTCACCGTGGACACCAATAATTCCGCCTTTATTTTTTCTGTAAACCCAATCTACCCACTTATCCAAGTCATCTTTTTCATAAAAACCATAGGTAACATTATCACCACCGCTATAACCATGGTGTCTTCCATCGTAAACTAAAACATTAAAACCTTTGTCCAAATACATATCTGTATACTTCATTGAGGACCATCGGCTTCCTCCTAAGCGGTGCAAAAGTATAATTGTATTATTGGTAGCTTTAGGATTTTTAATATAGGTTCCATAAAGTTTATAGTTGTTTTTAGAGGCTACAGATACTTCTTCCCTTTGAATATCGCTGAATCTTCTTTCATTGAAGGTAGATTTATAAGTTTCATACTGATCTAAATCTGTTTTTGTATTTATTTCGAAAATTTTTTTATAGTAATTATTTCCGATATAAAGACTTATCACGTTAGTAATTATAAAAACTACAAAAATTACATCGAATGCAATTCTAGGCCATTTTTTTTTCTTATTTCTTCTAACATCTTTTAATGATGTAAATTGAACTTGCATTATTGGCTACCCACCCTTGTCCAAAATTAATCAATTAACATTTTATCATTATTAAAAATTTTGTTGAATAGTTTTATGATTTTTTGTATAAAAATATTTATGGAAACTTTGGAAATATGTTATATGGAGAAAAGGTATATAATATGGAGTGAATTGAAACTATAAAACTATAATAATACAACAATAGAAAAATACAATAAATAGCATATAATAATTATTATTATTTTAATATATTTTTAAGAATTTTGCACTATTTTTTTAAGAAATTTATATTAATATATGTATATATTGTTTTAAATAAAGAAAAAGTTTATAATTGGAATATGATGCAAAAATTATAATACATAATAACAGTATATAGAGATGATATATAAAAAATAAATAAAATAAATTTGGGGGAAGATTATGGAAAAAGTTGTTTCTAGTAAGGAAAAAGAGAGTATAAAAAAAATCAAAGAAAATTTACTGGCTGCTAGTGCCATGTTATTTATTGTACCTTTAAATATTTTTTATGTATTGCTTAATAATTCCAAAAGAGGAGTATACAGTTTAGTAACTAAATTAGATAAAGCTATACCATTTATGAAAGTATTTATAATTCCGTATATTGTCTGGTATGTTTTTATTTTCTTAGTTATGGCTTATTTGTGCATTAAGGATAAGAAAACTTATTTTGTAACTGTTGTAAGCTATAATTTAGGTCTAATTGCCTGTTATATAACTTTCTTCTTTTTTCAAACCACTGTTCCAAGACCAGAGCTTGTTGGCAGTGATATATTAACAAAACTTATGTCAATCATATACAGTGCAGATCAGCCTTATAACTGTTTTCCAAGTATACATGTTTTAACAAGTTATTTAATGATAAAAGCAGTTATGGCAAGCAATATTAAAAGTAAATCTATTATTTCAGCAGTATGGTTCTGTTCAATAATAATAATAATTTCTACTCTTTTTGTTAAGCAGCATGTAATTTTAGACGTTGTTTCAGGCATAGTTTATGCAGATTTAATATTTAGAGTTTCAGAGGCTTATAGTGGTAGAGTTTACTTCTGGATTAAAAAACAAATTATTTTATTTATGATGAAAAAGAAACTGGAAGTTTAATGTTAAATTATAGTAAAACTATTAACTCTCAAATTTAGAGGGTTAATTTTTTTAAATTAAAAATCTTCATAAATTTATGTTATTATGATATCATTAATTTTATATTAAGGAATTACATAGGAGGTAAATTATGAATCCGGAGGCTTTTAATCTATTTGGTATTCCTATAAGATGGTATGGAATATTAATTTCATGTGGTATGATACTTGGAATTCTGTTAGCTTCATACACCTGTAAAGTAAAAAATATAAGTTATGACATGATGATGGATATTATACTTATTGCTTTGCCCTCTGCTATTGTGGGAGCAAGATTGTATTATGTTTTATTTAATCTAGATTACTATGGAAAGTATCCTGCAGAAATCATAAATATAAGACAGGGGGGACTTGCAATACACGGCGGTGTTTTATTTGCACTGTTAGCTGGTTTTTTGTATGCAAGAAAGAAAAAAATAAAATTTTTAAGCTATGCGGATGCTGCAGCACCGTCCATAATTTTAGCTCAAGCTGTTGGAAGATGGGGTAACTTCTTTAATCAAGAAGCTCATGGCGGAGAAGTTTCCTATGAATTTATAAAAAGATTCCCTGAATTTATTCAAAAGGGTATGAATATTAATGGTATATACTATCATCCAACATTTTTATATGAATCTTTGTGGAATCTTCTGGTATCTTTTATACTTATTATGCTTATTAAAAGAGTAAAGAAAGATGGAACAATATTTTTCACTTATGTTGGTTTATACTCTATAGGAAGATTTTTTATTGAAGGACTTAGAACAGATAGTTTAATGTTAGGACCTATAAGAGTTGCACAGCTAGTTAGTATAACTGGTGTTGTTATTAGCTTATTGTACATATACTTTGCATATTTTAGGAAGAAAAATATATTGTAATTCCAAAAATAAAATAGTATTATATTAAGATGAATAGGTTAAATGCCTATTCATTTTTTATGACATAAATAAAATTATTTATATACACAAATAATAAATTCTAGGAAGTGATGCCATGGAAATTTATTTAGATAATAGTGCTACTACAAAACCTTATGATGAGGTTATAGATATAGTTGCTGATACAATGAAAAATTACTATGCAAATCCATCCTCAGCTTATAGTCTGGGTATAAAAGCAGAAGGCAGGATGAATGAAAGCAGAGAAGTTTTAGCTAAAACATTAAATTGCAGCAAAGATGAAATTATATTTACTTCAGGAGGAAGTGAAAGCAATAATTTTCTTATTAGAGGCTTTGTTAAAGAGGGGTCTCATATAATTACAACAAAAATAGAACATCCAAGCGTAATAAATATATGTAAAGAACTTGAAAGTTTAGGAGCTATTGTTACATATTTAAATGTAGACAGCAGAGGGAAAATAGATATAAATGAATTAGAAAGTTCTATAAACAAGGATACTGTTATTGTAAGCATAATGCATGTAAATAACGAAATAGGAGTAGTTCAGGATATTGAAACTATAGGTAGGCTTTTGAAGGAAAAAAGCAGCCGTATCAAATTTCATGTAGATGCTGTGCAAAGCTATGGAAAATTTAAAATTGATGTTCAAAAAACAAAAATTGATCTTTTATCAGTAAGTAGTCATAAAATACATGGACCTAGGGGAGTAGGTTTAGCTTATGTAAGAAAAGGGCTTGTTCCAAAACCTTTAATTTTTGGAGGAGGGCAGGAAAAAAGCTTTCGTTCAGGTACAGAAAATTTAGCTGCTATAGCAGGCTTTGCAAAAGCAGCACAGATTATTTACGAAAATAGAGAGGAAAACTTTCAAAAAATAATAGAAGTTAAGAATTATTTTATAACTAAGCTTGCACAAATGCAGGGAGTTAAGATAAATAGCCCAATGGATGAAGATTTTTCACCTTATATATTAAGTATATCATTTAAAGGTGTTCGTGCTGAAGTTCTGCTTCATCTTTTGGAAGAGGGTGGAGTTTATGTATCTACAGGTTCTGCCTGCTCTTCTAAGGATACAAAGGATAGTCATGTGCTTAAAGCTATTGGGCTAAAAGATGATGAAATAAAAGGTACTATTCGTTTTAGTTTCAGTGAATACAGTACAAAAGAAGAAGTGGACTATACTGTAGATTTATTAAACAGGTCATTAAGATTTTTAAGGAGAGTTAGAATATGAGAAAGCTAGTTTTAGTAAAATACGCCCCGGAAATATTTCTTAAAGGATTAAATAGAAACAGATTTGAAAAAAAATTAAAAGATAATATTAAAAAAGTGCTGGAGGGCACAGATTATGAGTTTGTTATAGATCAAGGAAGATGGTTTATTTATTCAGAGAAATTAGAAGAAGTAGTTCACAAAGTAATAAAAGTTTTTGGTATATCAGAAGTATGTATTGTAACAGAAGTTGAAGCTTCTATGGAGGAAATAAAAAAACAGGCTTTAGAAGAAGTTAAAGGGCTTAAAGCTGCAACTTTTAAAGTTGAGACAAACAGAGCAAATAAAAATTTTAAAGGGACATCTATGGATATAAGCAGGGAAGTTGGTGCTTATATTTTAAAAAATGCACCAGAATTAACAGTACAAATAAGCAAGCCGCAGCATACAATAAATGTAGAAATAAGAGATAAAGCCTATGTTTACTCCAATAGAATTAAGGCTGTTGGAGGGCTTCCTTATGGAATGAATGGAAGTACTATGCTTATGCTTTCAGGAGGAATAGATTCTCCTGTAGCTGGTTACATGATGGCAAGGCGTGGTGTTGAGATAAGTTGTGTTTATTATCACAGTCATCCTTATACTAGTGAGAGGGCAAAGGAGAAAGTTAAGCAGCTAGCTGCTATACTTAGCAGTTATACAGGAAAAGTAACATTATATGTGGTACCTTTTACAGATATTCAAATGGCTATAATAGAGAAGTGCAGAGAAGATGAATTAACAATAATAATGAGAAGGTTTATGACTAGAATAGCCTGCAAGCTGGCACATAAGTTCAATATACAGTCAGTAACTACAGGAGAGAGCATAGGTCAGGTGGCGAGTCAAACTATGGAGGGACTTGTTGTAAGTACTGATGTAGCAGACAGACCTATGTTTAGACCTCTCATAGCAATGGATAAGCAGGATATAATGAACATATCAAGAGAAATAGGAACTTATGAAACTTCAATTCTTCCTTATGAAGATTGTTGCACTATATTTGTTCCAAAGCATCCTAAGACAAAGCCAGCTTTAGATAAGATGAGAAAAGCAGAAAGTGTACTTGATGTTGATAATTTGGTTGAAGAAGCTATTAAAAATATGGAAGTATATAATCTGTAATAAAAGCTCCATCTAAGCATTTAGGTGGAGTTTAATTTGTTTTAAGGCACATATTTTAAAAAGTAATTGTAAACTGAATAAAACCAATATTTTAGTAATAAATATAATAGATTAATATGATATAATATTTTGTATGCGGTTCATTATATTAAGAAAATCCAATTATAACACTAAATATATTCTATAAAAAGTAACTTAAAGGGGGTTCTGGTATGAACTTGGGATTTGGAAAGAAACTAATTATTTTAGTGGTTCTTATACTCATTGGAGTTGGAGCTTATGGAGGGTACAATTATTTTCAGCAGCAAAAGTCTAGAGCTGCTGTTGAAGAACAAAGTACATCTTCAAAGAAGCAGGAGGAACAAAAAAAATTAGAGCTGCAAAAGAAAGAGGAAGAAGAGAGAAAACTTGAGGAGCAAAGAAAACTTGAAGAACAAAGAAAACTTGAAGAACAAAAAAAGCTTGAAGAGGCAAAAAAAGCTGAGCAGCTTAAAAATTTAGAAGCTCAAATAAAAAAGTACTTGGATAAAAATGTATCCAAAGTTGGTCTAGCATATTATGATATTGAAAGCGGAAAAGGTTTTTCAATAAATGGAGACAAGTATTTTAATGCTGCCAGTACTGTTAAAGTACCTATGAACATGGTTCTTTTTGATATGGTAAAAGAGGGTAAAATTGATATTAGTAAATCTGTAAAATATAATGCAAACACTGATTATGAAGGCGGTACTGGAATTTTGCAGGGAATGGATAAGTCAAAGCCTATTCCTCTTCAGACTTTAAGTGATTACAGTATAATATATTCAGATAATATAGCAACAAGAATGATAATAAGAACTATAGGACGAAGTGAAATGAAAAAACGCTTTGGACAGAAAGTTGGACATACTGTTCCTACTCAAAATACTATAACTCCAAATGAACAATTAACTTTCCTTAAGCAGTTATACGAAAATAAAAATAATAATTCATATTATACAAGACTTATAGGTATAATGAAAGAAACTGTGTTTCATGATAGACTTGATAAATATGTACCTCAAAATATAGTAGCTCATAAAATAGGAAACTATGGAGCCTTTGTTAATGATGTAGGTATAGTATATGCTTCAAAACCATATATTATTGCAGTTTATACAGAAGGTCTGGCAAATGCAAATGAAACAATAGCTCAAATAAATAAGATGTTGTATGAAGTTCATAAATGATAATATAAAAAAGCATGGAAGACCATGCTTTTTTATACCGGTTTACTTTGCTGCTTTTTTAATCATTTCTTGATGCTGAGGATCAACTTGTCCATCTTTGTGGCGGGTACTGTTTAAAAAGTGTATATCGAAATGTCCATCCATACCATTACCTTTTATAACATCTAAATTTTCTCCTCTACCATAGCCTTCCGAACGGTTGTTTACTATAGCATAGGCAGGAGCAGAATCAACTCCAGCATGGGGCATAGCACTCATAGAAGCTGCCAGCCTTCTTTCACCTATGATTACTATAACAGGTCTCCTATTCCAGGAAAAACCTCCCCAAATACTTTTTATAATTTCAGTATCTGCCTTTGTTGCTGCTTCTGTATCTGAATGGTTTGTCCCCATAGTTCTAACAACTTTAAAAGTTTTTCCGGTGTAAACATCCTGAACTATTGCAGTTGCACCCTTTGGGAATACATATTGAGCCTGTTTCCACCAATCTAAGACTTCGATGTTTGTATTATCAGAAGATGACTTTGATTCAGATGAAGATGTGTTTGAACTTACTGTACTAGTTTTAGACAGACCACTGCCTCCTCTTGATGTAGATACAGATTTTTTAACATTTTCAGCATTTTGTGTCTCCACAACTGTAGATGATTTTTCAACAGAAGATTTTTCAGCTGAAGCAGTTGAAGGTATGTTTTGTGCCTGTTCTAATGTATTATTTGCTATTTGTTTCTCTGTATTTTCAATATATGTAGTTTGCTCTTGCGAATACAAAGCAGACTCAATGGTTTTACTCACAGCATTTTTTTTGTACCCGGAAATAGGCATGGCTATAGCAGCAACAATAAAATAGGAAGCCCATATAAGAGCTAGCTTTTTTTTCATATTTAAATCTCTCCTTAAGCCTACGAAGTTAGTTGACGGGTTCAGGAAGAGAGTATCCTTACCAAGAACTGGATTCACCCCATAAAAATATCCTCCGCTGCCTTATAGGCATTAGGCTAAATTTATTTTACAAATAAATATTATAAATTAAAATAATAGAAATTTATATAGGTAATTTATGTTAGATTACTGTTATTTTAAAACTTTAAAATTAATAATTATAAAATAAAAGTGTTATTTAAAGTTTTTTTGTTATTGGTTCAGCTATAGGATAAGCATAATAGAAATAATATTACATTTTATGGGGTTATTTTGATATAATATAAACAATGCATAAAAAAGAATATAGCATGTATATATGGACATATTATTTGTAAGAGGGTTAATTTAAAAGATGAAGGGGGATAATGTATGAAAAGAATTTTTAGAATGATTGTAAATATTATTATATATTTAATAATTTATATGATAATGCAATTTGTTGTAGGTTATAGTATTTTGATTTTTGTAATGTTAAAAGATTTATTGCTTGGAAAAGATATGAGCTTTATGAAAAATAAGGTCGAGCAGCTTCTTCTTGATAATACAAGTCCAATTATTATTATTGCTATAGCTTTAAGTATGATTGCTTATATAATAATATTCGCTTTAGAAAGAAAAAGTCTTTTTAAAGAATGTGGATTTAAAGCACTAAACGTGAAGCAGTTTTCAATGATTATATTATTAGGTGCAGGCCTTGATATGATAATAAACAGTGTATTATCTTTTATTCCTGTAGACAAATGGTTTCCTTCACATCAGGAAATTGTAAATTCAATAACAGCAGGCAGGAATTTCACTTTAACTTTAATTACTGTAGGAATAGCTGTACCCATATTTGAAGAGCTTTTGATGAGAGGTATGGTATTTAACGAACTTCGCAGAAATATGAATTTGAAGCTGGCTGTTATTTTACAAGCTCTTATATTTGGAGTGTATCATGGTAATATGCTCCAATTTATATATGCATCAATTCTAGGAATATTTTTAGGTATTGTGTATTTATGGACGGACACATTATGGGCTCCAATAACAATTCATATATTGTTTAACAGTTCAAATTTAATATTAAGCAAAATCACAGCAGAGATTAACATATTAGTATATATGTTGATTGGAGCAGCAATATTTGCAATAGGTATAAGATATTTATATTTATTAACTCATGATAAATAAAAATAAGAAACTTTATTAGGATGGACTTTAGTCTAAAATTTATTATACAGGAGATAATAGTTTTAGGCTGTTTTTTTATGGATAAAAACAGGGCTTTCATGGAAATATAAAAATAAATAGTAAAATTCCAGGAAAGCTTGGTGATTATATTGAATAAAAGATTTTTAAAATTAAGTTTAGCTGCAGTGGTATTAACTTATTCTGCAGTTGTTTTAAGTTTAAATTTACATAATATAAAAAGCGGTGTAATGAATTTAAAAGAAAAAGAGGTTAAGGCTAGTATACTGACTGAGAAAAAACAATTACCTGAACTAGTAGCAGAGGGGACGTTCTTTACTCCTTGTTTGAATTATGATGGTACTAAGCTTTTATATAGTTCTGGAGACGATATATATGAGATGGATCTTTTAAAAAAAGATATAAAGCAGCTTACAACTTTGGGAAATTGCTACAATCCTGTATATTTTGAAAAAGATAATAATCTTATAGCCTTTGCAAGAAATGATGGGATATATTTAATGAATATAAGTAAAAAAATTACTACAAAATTAGTATCATCGAACAACCCTCAAGTTTCCTTTGCAAAACCTAATTTTACTCCAGAAGGGGATGTAGTATATTTTAAAGTTACTGTTCAGCCAAGTGAGGATGGTCATAGTTTTACGGAAAAAGAACCATCCATATATAAAATATCAAAGGATGGTAAAAATGAGGAAAAAATTATAGAAGGTTATAATCCTCTTCTAATAAGATCAGGAAAAGCTTTAGTTTATGAATCTGGAGATAAAATATTTTTAATGGATTTAGAAAGTAAAAATAAAAAACTTATAGATTCTGGTAAATATGCATCTGTATCTAATTGTGGAAATTATTTAAGCTATGCTAAATTTGAAAGAGAAACGGAACCTTATAAAAAAATCAATGGTAATAAAAAGCTTTATATTGATAAGGAATATTCTAATATTGTTATTGCAAATATTGAAAATATAGAAGATAAGTATAACATTACAAAAGAGGAATATGATAATAGAGAGGAAGAAATAAAGAATTGGGCAAAAGATTTACAGGAAACTAATACAGAACAGCATTTTTTGGTAGTATCTAAAATTGCTTATTTTGATAGTTTTTGGTCAAAGGATGATAGTGAATTATACGTGTCCGTATATAATGGAGATAAAGCGGGATTTGAACTTGTTAAATTTAAAGTAGATAAGAAGTAAAATTAAAGCACACTGGTTAATTTTTCAGTGTGCTTTGTTTTAGTTTTCTTTGCTGTATTTTACAACTAAATCTAAGGTGCTTATAATAGCATCCATATGAGTTCTTTCATAGGCATGGGAGGAAAAAACTCCAGGTCCGATGAGAGCTGTTTTTATATCCCATCCTGCTCTTAAAGCAGCTGAGGCATCTGATCCGTAATAAGGATATATATCTATTCTATAGTCAATATTATTGTTTTTACAGGTTTCTATTAATTTCTTTTTAAGCCATAAATCATAGGGACCGGAAGAATCTTTTGCACAAATGCAGACAGCAAATTCAGAAGAATTTTGATCAAGTCCAGGAGCTCCCATATCTACAGCGATAAATTCTTTTGTGGCTATAGGAATTGAAGCTGAAGCGCCATGACCTGCTTCTTCATAATTGCTTATAAAAAAATTAGTAGTATAAGGAAGCTCTATTTTATTTTCAGTAATATATTGTATTGCATATAAAAGTATTGCAACACTGGCTTTATCATCTAGATGTCTGCTTTTAATAAATTCCTTTTCTGTAATTATAGTTCTTGCTTCGAAGGATATAAAATCACCTACGTTAATACCTAAAGCTTCTACATCTGATTTTGAAGAAACCTTTTCATCAAGTATAACCTCCATGTTTTCAGGACTTCTTTTTAAATCATGAGCTTCCTGACCACTTATATGTACTGAGGGCTTTGTAGTATGTATAGTTCCTGTGTAAGTTGTACCATCTAGAGTTTCAATAGTACAATTTTCTCCGTCTATAGATGACATCATAAATCCACCAATAGGAACTAGACTTAAAGCTCCGTTTGATTTAATTCCTTTAACCATGGCACCTAAAGTGTCAACATGAGCAGAGAAGGTTCTTTGATATTCATTATTTTTGCCTTCTAATGTAACGATCAGAGCACCTTTATTTGTAACTGTAAATGGTACATTTAGAGCATTTAGCTCTTCTTTGAGAAAATCCATTACTCTTTCGGTATTTCCTGTAGGACTAGGAAGATTCAATATGTTTTGCAGGTAATACCTTATTTTTTCGCTATTATAATCCATAAAATCACTCCCATAACTTAGTTTGCCATATTGTTAAAATAATATTATCATAACAAAATAAAAAGTTGAACAAAAACAAACAAAATATGTAAATATATATATGAAATATGTAGGTTTTATAGTATAATAACATTGAAAAGAAAGAGGGGATTTACTTGAAGAAAAAATACATATTAATCACTTTAGTTTCAGCTCTTGTAATAGCTGGAGGAGCTGCTGGTGCAGGTATTTTACATATGCAAAATGCTACAAAAGCCTATGACAACATAATTTATCCAGGTGTAGCAATAGAAGATTTAGATCTATCAGGAAAGACTAAAGATGAAGCAGTAAAGCTGATTACTGAAAAGTATGGTGAGCCTATGTCGAAGAAAAAAATTAATATAAATGGCACAGGAAAGACTTATACTATAGATTATTCTAAATTAAATGCAAAGTACAATATTGAAGAAACAGTAGAAGAGGCTTTTAATTATGGTAAGACTAACGGGATTTTTGAGAGGTACAAGCTTATTAAAAGTCCTGTATCAAAACAATTTAAGTTAAAATCTAATTATGATTCTGAACCTTTAAAAGAGCTAATAGCTGGTATCCAAAAGGAAACAGATAAGGCTCCTGTAAACGCTTCTTTAACCATGGCTGGAAGCGGCAAATTTTCTATAACTCCAGAAAAACTAGGTGCTAAATTGAATACGGAAAAATTAGAAAGAGATATAATCGATAAAATAGAACAAGATTTTATTAATCACGTAACTTCAGATATTGAGGTTCAAGCTCCTATAGATGATATACAAGCTACTGTTACTTCAGAAGTTCTTTCAAAAGTAAATACAAAAATATCATCTTTCAGTACAAGTTTTTCTGGTTCAAATGCAAACAGAATATCAAATATAGCATTAGCTACAAAGAGTGTAAGCGGCAAACTTTTAATGCCGGGGGAAAACTTTAGCTTTAATGAGGTAGTAGGAAGAAGAACCGCAGAAAGAGGGTATAAAGAAGCTGGTGTTATAATAAATAATCAGTTAGAGTCAGGAATAGGCGGAGGAATTTGTCAGGTTTCTACTACATTATATAATGCAGTTATTAGAGCTAATATAAATTCTACAGAAAGACAGCATCACTCTTTGCCGTCTAGTTATGTTGGACTTGGGATGGATGCAACTGTAGATTACGGCAACATTGATTACAAATTTACAAACACTCTTCAATATCCTGTATTTATTGAAGGATATGTTGGAGGGAATAAAGTAACTTTTAATATATACTCTGATAAAAGTTTAACAAATAGAACTTATGATTTAGTCAGTGAGACCTATGATACTATTCAGCCGAATATTCAATATATAGATGATGCTAATATGTATGAAGGGCAAACAGAGATAGTAAAGAAAGCTTATGTAGGATATAAGGTAAGAGTATATAAAATAACATATGAAAACGGAAAAATGATATCAAAAGAAAAAATTAGTGATGATACTTACAAAAAAATTGATGGTGTCATTAAAAGAGGAACTAAAAAGAAACCATCAGAGGCAGAACCTACACCAGCTCCAGCATCACCAGCACCATCAGCTTCACCAGAGACAACGGTGACACAGCAATAATTCAGGTAGTATAAGAAAATTTAAGAAAAAATTTTTTTGGAATATTTAATAAAATTTTAAATTTAATAAAAAATATCTTTCATTAAATTTAAAATTGTGTTATTATATAAAGGTAAAATATGAGTAAAGATTCAGCGGATATGGCGGAATTGGCAGACGCACTGGTTTCAGGTTCCAGCGGGTAACTCCATGCAGGTTCGACTCCTGTTATCCGCACCAATGATTTGAATTGTTAAAGGTATCGACTAACTTACAAATTAGTTGATACCTTTTAAATTTTCTTGATAATTATGAGTAGCAGGTACAGTTTTTGCATTGTTGAACATGATAATTATATGTTAAATGCTGTTAATAAGTTAAATATTAAATTGATTTTTTATGCTGTTTATAATATATTAAAATAAAAAGGACAAGCTAAAGATATTTCGGGGGGAACTATGAGGGTTAGAGTCGCTAATAAAAGAAGGTTTACTATAAGCTGCTGTGTTTTTGCATTGATAATATTTAATTTTATTTTTGCAGTCAGCAAGCGTCTTAGCGGTACAAAAGATATTACTGTAGGTATTGAATTAACTAAATCCAGTGTTGTTCTAGCTGCTGATAAAAGTGGAAGCATATCTTTAGAAGAAAATGAATATTTTAAAAGATATGTAATAAATACTAGAAATTATATTGATAATGTAGAAACTGAAGAGTATAAAGAATTTATTAATATACATTTAAGTAAATCAGATATAGCAAAGCTTAGCTTGAGAGGAGAAAATAATCAAGAAGTTAAAGATGTTTTTTATGACAATTCAAAGGGTAATTTAATAATAAAATTTAAGAAAAGTTTTAGTGAAAATAATTTTGTTTACATAGACAAAAGCAATAAGAAGAAAATCATTGTACTGCTGTCAAAAAAAGAAAATCCTTTCCATCATTCAATAGCTTTGGACGCTGGACATGGCGGTGAAGATAAGGGAGCAAATGTAGGCAATATATTTGAAAAGGATATAACATTAAAAATTGCTAATTATGCAGAGGAGGAGCTTAGATTTAAAGGGTTTAAAGTTATAAAAACAAGAGATGAAGATAGGCTAGTACCTTTATCAGAAATAGGTAAAATTGCAAATGAGGCATCAGCGGATTTGTTTGTGTCAGTTCATAATAATTTTAACACTGACAGTATATATAAAGGGATTTCAACATATTATTATGCTCCTAATGGGTATCAGCAAAAAGAAAGGATTAGATTTGCAGAGACTATTCAAAAAGAATTAGTGAAAAATGATAATTGGGAAGACAGAGGAATAATCAGTGAGAATTTTCAAGTGCTTAGAGAAACCAAGATGCCAAGTGTACTTTTGGAATTAGGATTTTTAAGTAACCCTCAAGATAGGAATAAGCTTACGAAGGATGAGGTTTTGAAAAATTTTGCTGTAAATATAGCAAATGGAGTAGACAACTATTTAGCAGAAGATAAAAATAAGACAGAATAGAATAAAACAATTAATATAGTTAAAGCTAAACACAGGTGAAATTTCCTGTGTTTTATTTATTTTTGATTTTTTGTTATAATTTAAATGTATTTTATTATAAGGAGTTGTAGTGATGTATAAGCTTTTATGTATTGATATGGATGGAACGCTTTTAAATAGTGAAGGCAATGTAACTGAAAGAACGTTAAAAGCAATAAAATCAGCTCATAAAAAAGGAGTAATAGTAACAGTTTGTACTGGAAGAATATATACTTCAGCTAAATATTATGCAGAACTAATTGGTGTAAAGGCTCCAATAATTGCTTTAAATGGAGCTTATATAAGAGAAAAAGATAAAAATGAAGTTATATATAAATCTGTACTTGGCAAAGAAAATTGTATTAAGATTTTGAACATAGCAAAAAAATATGGATTATATTTGCACTTTAACACACCAGATGTAGTTATAACTGAAAAAATAATACATTCTTCTGAAAAATATGCAAAAATGAACGAAACTATGCCTAAGGATAAGCAGATAGCTATAGAATTAGTAAAGAATTGGAATGATACCTTTGAGAAATATAGTGATGAAATATTAAAATGTATAACAATTGATGATGATAAGGAAAAGATTTTAAAAGCAAAGGAGGAACTGTTAAAGTATGAAGAATTTGAGGTTGTAAGTTCATGGAACAATAATTTTGAGGTAATGTGTAAAGGTGTATCAAAAGGAAGAGCTGTTGAAGTTTTGGCTGGATTTTATAATATAAACAGGGAAGAAATAATGTGCATTGGAGATAATGAAAATGATATTTCTATGCTAAGCTATGCAGGTTTGGGTGTAGCTATGGGAAATGGAGAAAGCTTTGTTAAGGAAATAGCAGATTTTGTTACTGATACAAATGATGATGATGGTGTAGCTAAGGCTATTGAGAAATTCATTTTAGAATAGCTGCAGTATGTTTCAATATCTTTACTATTAGAATCTAATGAAGTAATATGTATATAGGAAAATTAGATAGCATACATATAGAGGAGGAAAAAAATTGAATTTAAATATAGTTTTATTTCAACCTGAAATTCCTCAAAATACAGGGAATATAGCAAGGACATGTGTTCTTACAAATTCAAAGCTGCATCTTATAAAACCTTTAGGATTTAGTCTTGAGGAGAAACATTTAAGAAGGGCGGGACTTGATTACTGGCAGTATCTAGATTTAGAGTTGCATGAATCTTATGAAGCGTTCAGAAATAAGTACAAGGAAGGAAACTTTTATTTTTCTACGACCAAGGGAAAGAAATTTTATACTGAAGTGCAGTATAAAAAAGGAGATTTTATCGTATTTGGAAGAGAATCTTCTGGATTGCCAGATAGTATAAGAAACAGTAATTTAGAAAATTTAATAAGGATTCCAATGTTAGAAACTAGTACCCGTTCATTAAACCTATCTAATACAGTATCTATTTTTGCATATGAAGCACTTCGTCAAATGAATTTTCCAGATATGAAGTAATGAAAGGAGATAAGCCTGTGGACAAGATAAAAATAATTACTGACAGCACATCAGATTTACCTGTAGAGATAGTAAAAAAATATAATATCGAAGTTCTTCATCTTACAGTTCATTTCGGAGAGGAAACTTATAGAGACGGCGTGGATATAAAACTTCCTGAGTTTCTACAGAAGATGAAAACCAGTGATGTGTTTCCTACTACTTCTCAAATAAATCCTCAAAGATTTTATGATTGTTATAAAGAGTATTTAGAAAAAGGGTATAAAATTATATCAATTCATATTTCTTCAAAATTAAGCGGAACCTACCAGTCTGCTTGTATAGCTAAAAATATGCTGGAAAGTGAAGATATAGTAGTTATAGACAGTTTAAATGTAACTGCTGGTTTAGGCATTTTAGTTTTAAAGGCTTGCAAGCTTAGAGAAGAAGGTCTTGGTTTAAAAGCTATTGAAGAAAAGATTATGGAAGTTATACCCCATGTTAGAAGCGCTTTAGTATTTGAAAGTTTAGATAATCTTGTGAAAGGTGGACGACTTTCAAAAACTGCTGGTATAATAGGAAATATTCTTGGTATAAGAGTTATAATTGAGATTAAAGACGGAGAATTAGGTGTATTAGATAAGGTTAGAGGAAGCAAGAAAGCTTTAAGGACAATTTTAGATTATATAGATGAAAAAGGAATAAAAAAGGGTGAGATTTCTTCTACGCTTAAGGTAGAGAATAAAGATATATTTGAACCATTAAGAGATAATCTAATTTCAAGAAATGTTGAGTTTATTGAATGTGAGGTTGGCTGTGTAGTTGGTACACATTCAGGAACAGGAGCATGTGGTATATTTTTTATAGAAGAATATTAAAAATAAATAAAAGCCAAAGTACTATGTGTATTAGTAATATGTCATATAAATGAAAATATGGGAATATTTAATAATTTTTATAGTTGTGCTGATTAAAATATTAGCACAACTTTTTATTTTAAGCTGAACTATTGATTTTTAAGAAAATAATTGAGAATGAAAAAATATGTCGTATTTTATTAATTTTTTGGAATACTATGTATATAGTTACGGTAGATATGCTATACAAAAATTTTTTGATATAAATTGCTTTTTAAAATTTATATCAATTAAGAAAAAATTTAAATCATCACATTAAAAATTACAGGAGGGAAATTTTTTATGTCTAAAAAGAAATTAGTTTCTTTATTTTTAGTTACTGCTTTAGTTATAACATTGTTTTCAGGCTGTGTTACAAAGGAAAGTCCTGCACCTACACCAGCGGGAGGAGAAACGAAAGCACCTGCTGCCAAAACTAAGGTGGGTATGGTAACCGATTCTGGTACTATTGACGATAAATCCTTTAATCAAGGTACTTGGGAAGGTATTGTTAGGTACGAAAAGGAAAAAGGCACTATAGAAAAGCAGTATCTTAAACCAAAAGGGGAGCAGGAAACAGACTATATAAATGCTATAAATGATCTTATCGACTCTGGTTATAAATTAATTGTAACACCAGGGTATAAGTTTGAAACTGCTATCAATAAATCAGCAGCAACCCATAAAGATACAGCTTTTATATTGATTGATGGTCAGCCTCATGAAGAAGGGAAAACTGACTTTGTTAAACATGATAATGTTGTTTCCGTATTTTTTAATGAGCATGAAGCTGGTTTTCTTGCTGGAGTTGCTTCAGCACTATCCACTAAAAGCAATAAATTAGGCTTTATAGGAGGTATGAAAATACCACCAGTTCAAAGATTTCACTGGGGATTTGAGGCTGGTGTAAGGTATGCTAACAAAAATCTTGGAACTAAGGCTGAAATAGTTGATGCTCAATATCAAGGCTCTTTCAATAATGTACCAGCAGGTCAGACTCTTGCAGCAGGTATGTACAGTAAAGGCGTAGATATTATATTTCATGCTGCAGGTGGAGTAGGTGTAGGAGTATTCAATGAAGCAAAACAAAGAGCAGAAAAGGGAGAAAAAGTTTATGTAGTTGGTGTTGATGTTGATCAATATGCTGACGGTCTTCTTAAGGATGGAAAAACTTCTGTAACTTTAACTTCAGCAATAAAGAAAGTCGATGTTGCAGCTTATAACTATATAGATGCTAAATTAAACAACAAGTTCCCAGGCGGAGAAGTAATTACACTTTCATTAAAACAAGATGGTGTTGGTCTTCCTAAGGAAAATCCTAATTTATCATCAGATGTTACGTCTAAAATTGATGCAGTTAAAAAAGATATAGTGGATGGTAAAATAATAGTTCCAGGAACTGAAGAAGATTTAGCTAAGTTTTTAAAATAAAATAACAATAAAAGGAAAACAGTTGCATAAGTTAGGCTGTTTTCCTTTTTTAAAAATAGGATAATTTTTCATGGAGGTTAGAACATGGAGTATATTATTGAAATGCTTAATATAAGAAAAGAATTTTCAGGCATTGTTGCTAATGATAACATTACTCTTCGGGTTAAGCCGGGAGAGATCCATGCTCTTTTAGGGGAAAACGGGGCTGGAAAGTCTACTCTAATGTCTGTTTTATTTGGTTTATATAAACCCGATAAAGGTGTTATCAAGGTTAGAGGAAAAGAAGTTAAAATAACAAACCCTAATATTGCTAATGATTTAGGAATTGGTATGGTTCATCAGCATTTTAAATTGGTACATAATTTTACAGTAACTGAAAACATAATATTAGGAATTGAAAAAGTGAAAGGGATGAAAATAGATATAGCTTCTGCTTCTAAAAAGATAAAGGAGTTGTCAAATCGTTATAAATTAAGCGTAGATCCTGATGCAGTAATTGAAGATATTACAGTAGGAATGCAGCAGAGAGTTGAAATATTAAAGATGCTGTACAGGGACTCGGAAATATTAATATTTGATGAGCCTACAGCAGTACTAACTCCGCAAGAGATAAAAGAACTGATGGCAGTAATGAAGAAGATGGCTCAAGAAGGAAAGACTATTTTGCTTATAACTCATAAATTAAGAGAAATAAAGGAAGTTGCAGATTACTGTACAGTTATACGCAAAGGAAAATCAATAGCAACTGTAAACGTAAAAGAGACTTCAGAACAAAAAATGGCTGAGCTTATGGTTGGAAGACAAGTTAATTTCAAGGTTGATAAAAAAAATGCAAAACCCGGCAGAGAAGTTTTTAAAATTGAGAATCTAAATGTTTTTGGCAGCAGGGGAATTCAGGCAGTAAAAAATGTAAGCTTGTCTGTAAGAACAGGAGAAATTTTAGGCGTAGCAGGTATAGAAGGAAACGGTCAGACAGAGCTTATAGAGGCAATTACAGGATTAAGAAGCATTGATTCAGGTAAACTCATATTAAATGGAATAGATATTACTAATATGTCTATTAGAAAGCGAAGTGAAATGGGAATTGGGCACATTCCGGAAGATAGACATAAATATGGACTTGTACTTGATTTTACATTGGAAAATAATATGATACTTCAGACTTACTATAAACAGCCTTTCTCAAATAAGGGAATATTAAATAAGGAAAAAATTCATTCTTACGCAGAGTATTTAATTAAACAGTTTGATGTGCGTTCTGCAGAAGGTGCAGCAACTATAGCAAGAAGTATGTCTGGAGGAAATCAACAGAAGGCTATTATTGCAAGAGAAGTTGACAGATCTCCTGATGTGCTTATTGTAGCTCAACCTACTAGAGGACTCGATGTAGGTGCTATAGAATACATACATAAAAGGCTTATTGAAGAAAGAGACAAAGGCAAAACAATTTTGTTATTTTCTTTAGAGCTTGACGAAATTCTCAATATATCTGATAGAATTGCTGTAATGTATGAGGGGAAGATAGTAGGTATTGTAGATGCTGATAAAACCAATGAGAATGAATTAGGTTTAATGATGGCTGGAGGAGGTAGTTTTAATGCATAAAAATAAGTTTGTAATTTCGTTGCTGGCTGTGATTTCAGGACTTATAACAGGAGCATTTGTAATGGCTTTAACTGGTTATAACCCAATAAAAGGCTACCAGTCATTATTAAAGGGAGCAGGATTAATAGTTACAGTAAAAGCAGATGCTACTATATTTGATATAATATTCAACAAACGTTTTGGTGATACTTTGCTAAATATGACAACCCTTATTTTAACTGGTCTTTCTGTGTCCTTTGCTTTTAGAACAGGATTATTTAATATAGGTGTTGCAGGACAGATGCTTATTGGAGGTTTTTTTGGTACTTTAATTGGAGTAAAACTATCTGTGCCTGCTTTTGCTCATGTACCTCTTGCTGTAGTTTCTTCAATTATAGGTGGAGCCTTATGGGCTCTTATACCTGGAATTCTTAAGGCTAGGTATAGAATACATGAGGTTGTAACTTCCATTATGATGAATTACATTTCTTTATGGAGCGTGTACTATTTTGTTCCTGTTATTGTACCTGGAGAGTTTGAAACAGAATCTGCAATGATTAAAAGTACTGCCTCTTTAAGAACAAAATGGATGACTGAATTTTTTCATGGTTCCAATATAAATTTAGGTTTGTTTTTAGCCTTTGCAGCAGTTGTTATAGTTTGGTTTATTTTAGAGAAAACTGTCTTTGGATATGAGTTAAAAGCAGTAGGGTTTAATATAAATGCTTCTAAGTATGCTGGAATGAAGGTAAATAGAAATATGGTTCTTTCTATGATGATTTCAGGAGCATTTGCAGGACTTGCTGGTGCTACCTTTTACCTGGGATATGCAGGAAATATAAAACTGGGAGCTCTTCCAGCTCAAGGGTATGATGGCATTGCAGTAGCTCTTTTAGGACTTAATAACCCTTTTGGAGTTGTTTTATCAGCTCTTTTGTTTGGTTTAATGAATGCAGGAAGTTTATTTATGAACTCATCTGCAGGGGTACCAAACGAGCTTGTTTCAATAATTATAGCTATAATTATTTATTTTGCAGCAACAAGTTTAATGCTAGAAAATTTGATGAAAAGATTTACAAAAATATATAATAAAAAAGGAGGCGGCAAATAATGTGGCCAATATTAATTACTGTTGTTCCTTTAGCTGTTGCATATATAGCACCTCTGCTTATCATTGCTCTTGGTGGATTATTCAGTGAAAGAAGCGGAGTTGTAAATATTGGTCTTGAAGGACTCTTAGGAGTTGGTGCTTTTGCGGGAGCAATTGTAACGCTTAAACTTCAAGACTCTTTAGGGGGAGGAACTGTGTATGTTTCATTAATTGCTGCAGCTTTAGCAGGAGGTATTTTTTCTCTTCTTCATGCTTTTGCAAGCATAACTATGAGAGCTGACCAGGTTGTTAGCGGGACTGCCATTAATATATTGTCAGCAGCATTAACAATTTTTTTAGCTAGAAGTTTAAATGAAGGAAGAGCCATAATAAAGGTAATAGGCTTAGATAAGGCTGATATTCCGTTTTTTTCGGATATACCTGTAATTGGACCTTTATTTTTTAAAGACGTTTATTATACAACGTTTATAGTATTAGCTATTGTGGCTGTAAGCTGGTATGTATTATACTATCGCCCCTTTGGATTAAGACTGAGAGCTTGTGGAGAGAATCCTCATGCAGCAGATTCATTAGGTATTAATGTACTTAAAATAAGATATATAGGAGTTGTGCTTTCTGGTATGCTTGCTGGACTTGGAGGAGGAATACTTTTAAACACTGTTTATAAGGAGTTCTCTGACCTCACCTTTACGGGATTAGGATTTTTAGCTTTAGCTGCTTTAATTTTTGGCAAGTGGAGGCCCTGGAGCGTTGCGGCAGCAACTATATTTTTTGGATTCGCTAAAACTGTTGCAGAAATGTCAGTGCTTTTTCCTGCAATAAAAAATATGCCTAATATAGTATTTAATACCTTTCCTTATGTAGCTACTTTAGTAGCCTTGGTGTTGTTTTCTAAAAATGCAGCAGGACCAAGAGCTGCAGGAGAACCTTATGATCCAGGAAAGCGTTAGAAAAATTTAATAATTAAACTTATAAGCCATACTTCATAAGTATGGCTTATATTTTAAAGTATGTTATAATAGTTATAAGTCTATATTAGAAATGGTGATGAGATATCATGAATATGAACTTCAATTTGAATTTAACTCAAGAGCAAAAATTAGTGATGACTCAGCAGATGCAGCTTTCTATAAAAATTTTGCAGATGTCGGGATTGGAACTTCAAGAGCATATAGATAGAGAAGCACAGGAAAATCCTGTTTTAGAGATTTCTTATAATGATAGCTCAAATGAAAGCGAGATAAAAAATAGGCTGGATTATAAAGAACTTGTAAAATATCTTCAATTTGATAACTATAGTCATCAATATTATTATAAAAATGATGAAGAGGAAATTTCACCTTTTAATTTTGTTTATGAGAAAAAATCATTAAGACAGTATTTGATAGAGCAGCTTATCGATATGTCTATAGAAGCAAAGCTTAAAGAAGTTTGTGAATTTATAATAGACAACTTAGATAGCAAGGGATATTTGGACTTAGAAATTGAAGAAATTTCAAAAGAATTAAAAATAAAAAAGGAGTTGGCAAATAAAGCTCTCTCTCTCGTACAAAGTTTAGATCCGCCTGGAATAGCTGCAAGAAATTTAAAAGAATGTCTTAAGCTTCAGCTTCAGAGAAAAGGATGTCAGGATATAAATTTATATGCCATAATAGAAAATCACTTAGAGAATTTAGGTGAAAGCAGATACGGGGTTATTGCCAAGACTCTGGAAATCGATTTAAAAAAAGTTCAGGAGTATGTTGATATAATAAAAACATTAAATCCTAAGCCATCTAGCGGGTTTTATACAGGAGATGAAGTAAAATATATTACGCCTGATGCGTATATTAGGAAAATAGGTGATGACTACCATATAATAATGAATGAGGATTTATCACCAAAACTTACCATAAATGAAAAATACAAGGAAATTATCCAAGTGGACGAGGATAGTGAAGCTGCTTCCTATGTAAAGGATAAAATAAATAATGCTCTATTTTTAATTAAAAGTATTGAGCATAGAAAAAGCACTATTTATAAAGTTCTTGCAAAGATACTAGAAATGCAAAAGGATTATTTTGATTATGGTGAAAAATATTTAAAACCAATGACATTAAAGGATATAAGTGAAAGTATAAATATGCATGAATCCACTGTAAGCAGGGCTATAAAAGAAAAGTATATAAATACTAATAGAGGTACTATAAAAATAAAAGATTTGTTTACAACTAAACTATCCCATAATAGCCAAGAGGATGTATCAACTACTATTATAAAAAAAGAAATTAAAGAATTAATAGATAAAGAAGATAAGTCCAAGCCTTTATCAGATCAAGCAATATGTGATTATTTAAATAAAAAAGGAATGAATATTTCAAGAAGAACTGTGGCAAAATATAGGGAAGAAATGAATATAAAGTCCTCAAGCAAAAGAAGGAGATTTTAGTATTTTCTTCCCTTCTTACATATATAATCTAATTTGTTTACACTTTGTTAACATTTTTTTTAAAAATACTAATTTAAAAAAGTTAGTATTTAATTTATAATATAAGTGGGACAAGAAATGAATGACTGGGACGTTTGAGGGCCAAAGAGGTGTTTTTATTGCATGATATTTTGAAATCTGCTCAGAAAATTGTTCCTGAAATATTAGAACTTTTACAAAAGAGATATAACATTTTAAGAACTATCTATTATAATCAGCCCATAGGACGAAGGATACTTGCTAATAGTTTAGAACTTGGAGAAAGAATCGTAAGAACAGAGATTAACTTTTTAAAAAATCAAAATCTTATAGATATAAATACTGCAGGTATGAGTTTAACAGACGAAGGTGAAGAAGTAGTAGAAAAGCTTAAAGATTTTATTCATGAACTTAAAGGTCTTTCAGAGATTGAAGAGTACATAAAAAAAGAATTGTGTTTAAAAAAGGTTATAGTAGTTCCAGGAGATGTAGATAATGATAAAACTGTACTTTCAGAATTAGGGAAAGCTGCTTCTGCTTTTGTAAAAGAGCTTATAAAAGATAATTCCATTATAGCTTTAACAGGTGGTTCTACTATTAAAGCAGTAATTGACAGTGTTCCAAGAATTTCTAATCTAAAAAATGTTCTAGTTGTGCCGGCAAGAGGCGGAATGGGTAGAAGTGTTGAGCTGCAGGCAAACAATCTTGCTGCCAATTTAGCCCAGAAACTTGGAGCCTATTACAAATTATTACATGTCCCTGATAATTTAAGCAGTACAGCTTTAAATGCCATATTAAATGAAAATGATGTAAAGGAAATTGTTGATAATATTAAAAATTCAGATATTATTATTTATGGCATAGGAAGGGCAGAAGTTATGGCTGCTAGAAGAGGGCTAACGGAAGAAAAAATAGAAGAATTAAAAAGAAAAGGTGCAGTTGGGGAAGCTTTTGGGTATTATTTCAATGAAGCTGGAGAAATAATATTTTCAGCATCTACCATAATGGTTGATACCGCAGCCCTTAAGAATGTTAATAACTTAGTAGCAGTAGCTGCTGGAAGCAGCAAGGCTGAGTCTATAGTAGCCGCGGCTAGAAATATTAAGAATACAGTTCTTATAACTGATGAGGGTGCTGCTAAAGAAATAATAAATATTATAGACAAAAAAGGGTAAACTATTATTGTTTGCTGTATATTTTATTAAATTTGTCAAATTATATTTTATATATAATTAATTTTAATTTTAAATCATAGGAGGTAATATCAAATGGTAAAAGTTGGTATTAATGGTTTTGGAAGAATAGGAAGAAATGTGTTCAAGGCATTAGTTAAAAAGTATGGCAGCGAACTTGAAGTAGTTGCAATAAACGATTTAACTACTCCAGCAACACTTGCACACCTTTTAAAGTATGACTCATTATTTGGAAAGTATGATGGTACTGTAGAAGCTACTGACAATTCAATAGTAGTTGATGGAAAAGAAATAAAAATATTTGCTGAAAGAGAAGCAAAGAACATTCCATGGGCAACTGTTGGAGCAGAAATAGTTATAGAATCAACAGGATTCTATACAGATGCAACTAAAGCTAAAGCTCATATGGAGCAGGCTGGAGTTAAGAAAGTTCTTATTTCAGCACCAGCTAAGAACGAAGATATAACAATAGTTCTTGGGGTTAACGAAGATAAATACGATCCAGCTAACCACAACATAATTTCAAATGCTTCATGTACTACAAACTGCTTAGCTCCATTTGCTAAGGTTCTTCATGAAGAATTCGGTATAGTTAAAGGTTTAATGACAACTGTTCACTCATATACAAACGATCAAAGAATTCTTGATGCACCTCACAGCGATTTAAGAAGAGCTAGAGCTGCAGCAGAATCAATGATTCCTACAACTACTGGAGCTGCTAAAGCAGTTGCATTAGTTCTTCCAGAATTAAAAGGAAAATTAAATGGATTCTCCTTAAGAGTTCCAACTCCAACAGTTTCCTGCACAGACTTAGTTGCTGAGCTTGAAAGAGACGTTACTGTAGAAGAAGTTAACGCTGCTCTTGAAAAAGCTGCTAATGGTTCATTAAAGGGAATACTTGGATTTGAAAAATTACCACTAGTATCTATGGATTACAGAGCAGATGAAAGATCATCAATCATTGACGGACCATCTACAATGGTTATAGGTGGAAACATGGTTAAAGTTATATCCTGGTACGACAATGAGTGGGGTTATTCAAACAGATTAGCTGATTTAACTAAGTACGTAGCTGATAGACTATAATTTAGAGCATAATATTTAGGTCTGGTTTTGTAGTTCGGGCTATAAACCCAGACCTTTATTCAGTTTACATATATTAATTATAATGTAAAGGAGAGAGTTGTATGAATTTTAATAAAAAGACTATTGAAGATATCGAAGTTAAAGGCAAGAGAGTACTAGTAAGATGCGATTTTAACGTTCCAATGAAGGATGGAAAGATTACAGATGAAAATAGATTAAATGGAGCACTTCCTACTATTAAGTACTTAATGGAAAATGGAGCAAAAGTTATTCTTTGCTCTCACTTAGGAAAGGCTAAGGGACCAGATCCAAATTTAACTCTTGCTCCAGTTGCAAAGAGATTATCTGAACTTTTAAACAAAGAAGTAGTATTTGCTGCAGACGACAATGTAGTTGGTGAAAATGCTAGAAAGGCTGTAGAAAATGCAAAAGAAGGAGACGTTATACTTCTTGAAAATACTAGATTTAGAAAAGAAGAAGGAAAGAATGAAGATTCTTTCTCACAAGATTTAGCTTCCATAGCTGATGTATATGTAAATGATGCGTTTGGAACAGCTCATAGAGCTCACTGTTCAACAGTTGGGGTTACTAAGTTTGTTGATACAGCTGTATGTGGATACTTAATTCAAAAGGAATTAAAATTCCTTGGAGATGCTGTTGAAAATCCAGCAAGACCTTTCTGCGCAATACTTGGAGGTGCAAAGGTTGTTGATAAAATTGCAGTTATAGATAATCTTCTTGAAAAAGTTGACACACTTATAATAGGTGGAGGAATGGCTTATACTTTCTTTAAGGCTCAAGGTTATGAAATAGGAAAGTCTCTTCTTGATGAAGAAAGGCTTGGCTATGCTAAGGAAATGATGGAAAAGGCTAAGGCTAAGGGAGTTAAATTACTGCTTCCTGTAGATAATAGAGTAGCACCAGAATATGCAGATGTTGAAGCTAAAATTACAGAAGATCAAAACGTTCCAGAAGGATATATGGGCTTAGATATTGGACCAAAATCAGAGAAGTTGTTTGCTGATGCTGTAAAAACTGCTAAAACAGTTATTTGGAATGGACCTATGGGAGTTGCAGAATTCAAGAATTTTGCTGAAGGTACTGTAGCTGTTGCCAAGGCTATGGCTGAATCAGGAGCTACTACAATTATTGGTGGAGGAGACAGTGCTGCAGCTGTTAATAATCTTGGCTTTGGAGACAAGATGACTCACATTTCAACTGGTGGAGGAGCTTCATTAGAATTCTTAGAAGGTAAGGTTCTTCCTGGAATTGCAGCTTTAAATGATAAATAATAAAAAATTGTAATTAATACAATTTACAAGGTACAAGAATTCTGAAGTTATATACAAATCTATCTCTATATATTTTTTTATGATATATGGAGATAGATATATGCAAAAAAATTAGTCAGGAGTGTTTTAAATGAGAAAGCCAATTATAGCTGGTAACTGGAAAATGCATAAGACTGTTGATGAAGCTGTAAGCTTCATTGAAGAAATAAAGCCTTTGGTAAAGGATGCTAAGTGTGAAGTTGTAGTTTGTCCTACGTTTTTAGCATTAGATGCTGTAGTTAAAGCTGTTAAAGGAACTAATATAAAAGTAGGAGCTCAAAATCTTCACTTTGAAGAAAAAGGAGCTTTTACAGGTGAAGTTGCTCCTGGAATGCTTGAAGCTATAGGTGTTGATTATGTTATAATAGGACATAGTGAAAGAAGACAATACTTTAATGAAACTGATGAAAGTGTAAATAAAAAGGTTAAAGCTGCTTTTGCACACAACATAATTCCAATCCTTTGCGTTGGAGAATCTCTTGAAGAAAGAGAAGCAAACATAACAGAAGAGGTTATAGCAAGGCAGATAAAGCTTGATTTAGCCGGATTGACAGCAGAGCAGGCTGAGAAAATAGTTATTGCTTATGAACCAATTTGGGCTATAGGAACAGGTAAAACTGCAACCTCAGAGCAGGCAAATGAAACTATAGCATTTATAAGAAAGGTTGTAGCTGAACTTTATGGTTCTGCAGTAGCTTATAAAACAAGAATTCAATATGGAGGTTCAGTAAAGCCTTCAACTATAACTGAGCAAATGGGAATGTCAGATATAGATGGAGCATTAGTTGGAGGAGCAAGCTTAGTAGCAGCAGATTTCGCAGCAATTGTTAATTTTTAATTAGGTAGGGGGAAAAGCCATGTCAAAGAAACCAGTTATGCTAATGATTCTAGACGGATTTGGAATATCAGATAAAGTAGATGGTAACGCAGTGGCTGCTGCAAATAAGCCGAATTTTGATAAATACTATGAGGAATATCCACATACTCAATTGGGAGCTAGCGGTATGGATGTTGGGCTTCCAAGAGGTCAGATGGGAAATTCTGAAGTTGGACATTTAAATATTGGAGCAGGAAGAATAATTTATCAAGAATTGACAAGAATAACTAAGGCGATAGAAGATGGAGATTTTTTTGAAAAGAAGGAATTTAATGAAGCTATAGAGAAAGCTTTGAAAACAAATAACTCATTACATCTTCTTGGACTGCTTTCTGATGGAGGTGTTCATTCACATATAGATCATCTTAAAGCACTTATTAAGCTTGCCAAGGAAAAAGGTATAAAGAAAGTATATATTCATGCTTTCCTGGACGGAAGAGACGTTCAGCCAGGTTCAGCAAAGGATTTTTTAGCTGACTTGGAAAATTATATGAAAGAGATAGGCTGTGGAAAGATTGCAACAATATCAGGAAGATATTATGCAATGGATAGAGATAAGCGTTGGGAGAGAGTTCAGCTTGCCTATAACGCAATGGTACTTGGTGAAGGAGAAACAGCAGGTTCTTCAGCAGAAGCTATAGAAAAATCCTATCATGACAATAAAACTGATGAATTTGTACTTCCAACAGTTATTCTTGAAAATGAAGCTCCTATAGGAAGAATAGTTGATGGAGATTCAGTAATTTTCTTTAACTTTAGACCTGATAGAGCTAGAGAAATTACCAGAGCTATAAACGACAAAGTATTTGATGGTTTCCAAAGAGAAAGCTTAAATTTAAATTTTGTTTGTATGACACAGTATGATAAAACAATAGAAAATGTTTCAGTTGCTTTTAAGCCAGAATCCTATACTAATACTTTAGGTGAATATATTAGTAAATTAGGCAAAAAACAGCTTAGAATTGCTGAAACTGAAAAATATGCACATGTTACCTTCTTTTTTAACGGCGGTGTAGAAGCTGCTAATGAAGGAGAAGATAGAGCACTAATACCTTCTCCAAAGGTTGCAACATATGACTTAAAGCCTGAGATGAGTGCTTATGAAGTTACAGACGAAGTTATCAGAAGAATTGACACTGATCAGTATGATATGATAATCTTGAACTATGCTAATCCAGATATGGTAGGACATACTGGTGTGTTTGAGGCAGCAAAGGCAGCTGTTGAAGCTGTTGATGTATGCCTTGGAAGAGTAGTGGAGAGAATATTAGAAAAGGATGGTACTGTATTTATAACTGCAGACCATGGAAATGCTGAGCAAATGATAGATTTCTCTACAGGAGAACCTATGACAGCTCATACAACTGATCCGGTTCCTCTTCTATATATTTCAAAGGAAGCAAAAGGAAAAGAACTAAGAAGTAATGGAATACTTGCTGATTTAGCTCCAACAATGCTTCAGGTAATGGGACTTCAGATACCAGCTGAGATGACTGGAAAATCTTTAATAAAATAATTATTTAGTTAATCTACTGTAGAAAAATATAGATTGGGTATTTACCTATTAAATATATACCTGTATCTTAACATTCTACAGAGACTATATATATTTGAAAGTTTGAAAGGAGTTTTTAAAATGAAAATGCATGTAGACATTGTTGATGTAGTTGCAAGACAAATTCTTGATTCAAGATGTTTCCCAACTGTTGAGGTAGAAGTAACACTTGAAGATGGAACAATAGGAAGAGCTGCTGTACCATCAGGAGCATCAACAGGAATTTATGAAGCTGTTGAATTAAGAGATGGAGATAAGGAAAAATATAATGGTAAGGGAGTTCTTAAGGCTGTTGAAAATGTAAATAACGTTATAGCACCAGAACTAATAGGAATGAATGTATTTGATCAAGTAGCAATTGATAAAGCTATGATAGCTCTTGATGGAACAAATAATAAATCAAAACTTGGAGCTAATGCTATGCTTGGAGTATCACTTGCTGTAGCTCATGCTGCTGCAAATTACCTTGGACTTCCTTTATATCAATACATAGGTGGAGTTAATGCTAAAGTACTACCAGTTCCAATGATGAATATTATCAACGGTGGAAAGCATGCTGACAACAATGTTGACCTTCAAGAATTCATGATAATGCCAGCAGGTGCACCATCTTTCAGTGAGGCACTAAGAATGTGTGCTGAAGTTTACCATGCACTAAAAGCTAATTTAAAAGCCAAAGGATATGAAACAGGAGTAGGAGATGAAGGAGGATTCGCTCCAAATCTTAAGTCAAACGAAGAAGCTATTCAAGTTATAGTTGAAGCAATAGAAAAAGCTGGATATACTCCAGGAAAAGAAATATTTATAGCACTTGACCCAGCATCATCAGAAATATTTGAAAATGGAAAGTATAATCTAAAAGGAGAAGGAAAAGTTCTTACTCCAGCTGAAATGGTTGACTACTATGTAAATCTTGTTAATAAATACCCAATAATATCTATAGAAGATGGTATGGCAGAAGAAGATTGGGAAGGTTGGAAACTTATTACTGGAAAACTTGGTAATAAAGTACAATTAGTTGGTGATGACTTATTTGTAACTAATACTCAAAGACTTGAAATGGGTATTCAAAGAGGTACTGCTAATTCAATACTAATAAAGCTTAACCAAATCGGAACATTAACAGAAACTCTTAATGCTATAGAAATGGCACAAAGAGCAGGATATACTGCAGTAGTTTCCCATAGATCTGGAGAAACTGAAGATACTACAATTGCAGATTTAGTTGTTGCAGTTAATGCAGGACAAATCAAAACTGGTGCACCTGCAAGAAGCGAAAGAGTTGCTAAATACAACCAACTTCTAAGAATTGAAGAAGAATTAGGAGATATGGCTGAGTATAGAGGACTTAAAGCTTTCTATAATATAAAGAAATAGTTAAATAAAAAATGTGAGGGGTTAGACCCTCACATTTTTTATTTAGCACATATTAAACTTGAAACCATTACATTTTACAAATTCAATTTTTTTCCACATAACCGTAGATGCTGATTAATAAATTTTTGTCAATGTATTTGTTTTCAAATGTAGATTGATATCAAAAACTAAAATAATTATTAAAAAAATGCAAGAATTATATTGAAAAAATTCATTTTCTCTATATAATTAATATTATATAAATAGATAGGGGGTAATTGCATGAGTTATACTTTAGGTTTCCCGGAAAAACAAGGGCTTTATTCACCTGAATATGAAAAAGGCAGCTGTGGTGTAGGAGCTGTAGTGAATATAAAAGGAGAAAAAAGTCATAACATTATAAAAAAAGGACTACAAGTTTTAGTAAATTTAGTTCATAGAGGAGCAGTTGGTTCAGATCCTAATACTGGAGATGGAGCAGGTATTTTAGTTCAGCTTCCTGATGAATTCTTTAGAATTCAATGTGACAGTATAGGAATTAATCTGCCTTCTAAAGATAAATATGCTGTAGGGATGATTTTCCTGCCTAAAGAACCAGCTTATAGAATAAGCTGTGAGGGTATTTTAGAAAGAATTGTTGAAGAAGAAGGACAAAAGGTACTTGGATGGAGAGATGTGCCTGTTGATAACAGAGTCATTGGGGAACAGGCAAAAAGCACAGAACCTACTATAAGACAAATTTTTATTGAAAGTACTTGTGAAAATCAAGAGGTTTTTGAGAGAAAGCTATATATAATAAGAAAAAGAACAGAAAATGAGGTAAGAACTCGTGTAAAAAGAGGTTCTGAGTACTTTTATGTATGCAGTCTTTCCAGCAGAACAATAGTATATAAAGGTTTATTTCAAGCTCATCAAATTAAAGGATATTATATAGATTTAGACGATATTAATTTTAAAAGTGCAATTGCCTTAGTGCATCAAAGATATAGTACAAATACCTTCCCAAACTGGCAATTGGCTCAGCCATTTAGATACTTAGCACACAACGGAGAAATTAATACTATAAGAGGTAACAGAAACTGGATGAATGCAAGAGAAGGAGTTTTAAAATCTAAAACTTTTGGCAGTGAAATTAAAAAACTCTTTCCTATTTTAGATCCAAATGGCAGTGACTCTGCGTCCTTAGATAATGTTTTAGAACTTTTAGAGAAGGATGGAAGAAATATCACCCATGCTATGATGATGTTAATACCTGAAGCATGGCAGGGAAAACATGATTTAGAAGAGTATAAAAAAGCTTTTTATCAGTATCATGGTTCACTAATAGAGCCTTGGGATGGACCAGCAGCTGTAATGTTCAGCGATGGAGTAAGAGTAGGTGCAACTTTAGATAGAAACGGATTAAGACCTTTAAGATATGTTATTACAAAAAATGGACTTGCAGTAATAGCATCCGAAGCAGGAGTGTTAGATTTTAACCCTGAAGAAATATCTGAAAAGGGAAAACTTAAGCCTGGAAGAATGTTTTTAATTGACACAAATCAAGGCAGAATTATTGAGGATGCAGAACTAAAGAAAGATATATGTTCAACTGTAGACTATGTAAATATTGTGAAAAAAGCAAAAGTCAGATTAAATGATATTGAGGTTTCAGAAGAAGATAAAGATGTAGAGTCTCATTCACTTAAGGAAAAGCAGGTTGCCTTTGGTTACAGTCTTGAAGATGTTAATACTATAATAAAAACTATGGCAGTACAAGGTAAGGAACCTGTAGGTTCAATGGGAAATGATGCACCATTAGCTGTGCTTTCAAATAAAAATCAGATTTTATTTTCTTATTTTAAACAGCTATTTGCACAGGTTACTAATCCTCCTATTGATCCAATTCGTGAATCTATAGTAATGTCATTAGCTAACTATATAGGAACTCAAGAAAATATATTAAATCATGACGGAGAAGAAAGTGCTTTTATTGAAATTGAAAAGCCAATACTTACAGATACAGAAATAAATAAATTAAAAGGATTAAGAAATAAAAGTTTCAGAACAGTTACTGTGTCTACAACATTTAAATATGATACAGGAGTAGAAGGCTTTAAAAAAGCAATCGATGAGTTGTGTGCAAGAGCTTACAGAAGAGTAGAGCAAGGATATAATATTTTAATATTAAGCGATAAAAATATAAGTGCTGATGAGGCTGCTATATCTAGCTTGCTTGCAGTATCAGCAGTGCATCATTACCTTATAAGAAAGAAAGCAAGAACTAAGGTTTCTTTAATTGTAGAAACGGGAGAAGCTAGAGAAACAACTCATTTTGCGTTATTATTGGGTTATGGTGCTACAGCTATAAATCCTTATCTTGTTTTTGAAACTATTGATGCTTTAGCTAAAGAAAATGGATTGGGAAATTTAGATAGTGAAAAAGCAAAATACAATTATCTGAAGGCAATAAATGAAGGATTGCTAAAAATATTATCTAAAATGGGAATATGTACACTTCAAAGCTATCAAGGAGCACAAATATTTGAGGCTTTAGGTTTAGGGCAAGAGTTAATTGATAAATACTTTACTGGAACACCTTCTAGAATAGGCGGTATAGGCTTGGAAGTTTTAGCAGAAGAAACACTTGAAAGACATAAGAAAGCTTTTAATAGTGTTAGAAAGCCGGTATCAGATTTAGATGTAGGAGGTCAATATTCCTGGAGAAAAGGCGGAGAATTCCATCTATTTAATCCTGATACTATTTCAAAGTTACAAATAGCTGCAAGAACAGGAGATTATAATAAATATAAAGAGTACGCATCCCTTATTAACAATCAGGAAGATAACTTAGCTACAATAAGGGGAATGTTTAATTTAAAATACAGCAATCCTATTCCTATTGAGGAAGTAGAACCTGTAAGCGAAATTGTTAAGCGTTTTTGTACTGGAGCTATGTCCTTCGGTTCTATTAGCAAGGAAGCTCATGAAACTATTGCAATTGCAATGAATAGGCTTGGAGGTAAAAGCAATTCTGGAGAAGGCGGAGAAGATTTTACAAGGTACAATAAGGATGCTAATGGAGATAATAGAAGAAGTGCTATAAAACAAGTGGCTTCTGCAAGGTTTGGAGTTACTACAGAGTATTTAGTAAATGCAGAGGAACTTCAAATAAAAATTGCTCAGGGAGCAAAGCCGGGAGAAGGAGGTCAGCTTCCTGGAGGTAAGGTAGATGTAGAAATAGCAAGAGTGAGACATTCCATACCAGGAATAGACCTAATATCACCACCGCCGCACCATGATATATATTCTATTGAAGACTTAGCGCAGCTTATCTTTGATTTAAAGAGCGTTAATCCTTCTGCTAGAATAAGCGTAAAGCTGGTATCAGAAGTAGGTGTTGGAACTATCGCAGCTGGTGTTGCAAAAGCTCACGCAGATGTTATTTTAATAAGCGGTTATGATGGCGGTACAGGAGCTTCACCTATATCTTCTATCAAGCATACAGGTATTCCATGGGAACTTGGTCTTTCTGAAACTCACCAAGTACTGCTTTTAAATAATCTTAGAAGCAGAGTTAGAATTCAAACTGACGGACAGTTAAAAACAGGAAGAGATGTAGCTATAGCAGCACTTCTTGGTGCGGAAGAATTTGGTTTTGCTACAAGCATACTAGTAGTTTTAGGCTGTACTATGCTTAGAAAATGTCATAGCAATACATGTGATATGGGTATAGCAACTCAGGATCCAGAGTTAAGGAAAAACTTTAAGGGTAAGCCAGAGTATGTAATAAACTTCTTAACTTTTATTGCACAAGAAGTTAGAGAAATAATGGCAGGTTTAGGTTTCAGAACTATTAATGAAATGATAGGAAGAACTGATAAAATTGAAGTTAAGACTAATATAGAAAATAAAAAAGCTAAATTATTGAAACTTAATGATACAGTGTTATATAAACCAGACGTTCCAAAGAGAATTAAATCCTATTGTGTTATGTCTCAAGATCATGGTTTACAAACTTCTTTAGATTTTAGACTTATTCAATTATCCAAAAATGTGCTTGAGGGTAATGAAAAGAATAAAATAAGTGCAAATTTTGAAATAAGAAATACACATAGATCTGTTGGTGCTATGTTAAGCGGTGAAATAGCTAAAATATATGGTCATGACGGTCTTCCAGAAGATACTTTGACATTCAGATTCAAAGGCTCTGCTGGTCAAAGCTTTGGTGTATTTGGTATTAAGGGATTAACCTTAATACTTGAAGGTGAGGCAAATGACTACGTTGGAAAGGGCTTGTCAGGAGCAAAAATAATTCTAAAAGCTCCAGAAGGAATTTCCTATGAGCAGCACAAAAACTTTATAGCAGGAAACACTATACTTTATGGAGCTACTAGTGGTAAATTGTTTATAAACGGTCTTGTAGGAGAGCGTTTTGCAGTGAGAAACAGTGGTGCTACTGCAGTAGTTGAAGGTGTTGGCGATCATGGCTGCGAGTATATGACAGGCGGAACAGCAGTTATTTTAGGAAGTGTAGGCAGAAACTTCGCAGCAGGAATGAGCGGAGGAATAGCTTATGTGCTGGATGAAAACTCTAATCTAGAAGAAAGATGCAATAAGGAAATGGTTGAAATTGAAGCACTTCCAAAAGAGGATGCTGATAAAGTATACAGCCTGATAGTAGAACATTTTGAAAATACTAACAGTAAAAGAGCAGAGGAAATTATTAAAAATTGGGATAAGTATATAGAAAAATTCAAACGAGTAATTCCTACTGCTTATAAGAAAATATTAAATGAGCTTAAAGAGACTGAAGCTGCAGTTGGAAAGGTAGGTGCTTGATTTTGGGTAAGTTAACAGGTTTTAAAGATTATGAAAGAGAAAATCCTCCAAAAAGACCAATAGAAGAGAGAACAAAGGATTATAAGGAAATAGTTGGTCAACTAAGTGAAGATAAACTTAAAACTCAAGCAGCTAGGTGCATGAACTGTGGAGTTCCGTTTTGTAATTGGGCTTGTCCGGTTGCAAATTTAATTCCAGACTTTAATGATATGGTATATAAATCTGAATGGGAGAAGGCTTATAAAAAGCTTTCTCTTACAAGTAATTTTCCAGAGTTTACAGGCAGAATCTGTCCTGCACTTTGTGAAGGTTCCTGCACCTTAGGAGTTAACAGAGAGGCAGTAACTGTAAAACAAATAGAGCTTGCTATAATTGAGACGGCTTTTGAAAATGGATGGGTAAAACCAAATCAGCCGAAGGTTTTAACTGGTAAAAAAGTTGCTGTTGTAGGTTCAGGACCAGCAGGGCTTGCTGCTGCTGATTTGTTGAATTCTTTTGGACATTCAGTTACTGTATTTGAGAAAGATAATAAGCCTGGCGGAATTTTACGCTACGGAATTCCAGATTTTAAGCTTGAAAAACAGGTTATAGACAGAAGAGTAAAGCTTATGGAAGAGGCAGGAGTGGTATTTAAAGTTAATACTTATATAGGAAAGGATTATTCTGCTTTGGATTTGGAAAAGGAATTTGATGCAGTTTTATTAACCGGTGGTGTTTCTGTAGGAAGAGACTTACAGGTAGAAGGACGAGAGCTTGAAGGTGTACATTTTGCTATGGAGTTTTTAACAGAGCAAAATAAATGTAATGCAGGTGAAATTAAGAATACAGAAATTAATGCAAAGAATAAAACTGTAGTAGTTATTGGGGGAGGAGATACAGGTGCAGACTGCATTGGTACAGCTATAAGGCAGGGGGCAAAAGAAGTCATTCAATATGAAATTCTGCCAAAGCCACCTGTTGAAAGAGATGCAACAATGCCTTGGCCAATGTATCCTCAAACTTTAAAGGTATCTACTTCTCATGAAGAGGGATGCACTAGAGAGTGGTGTGTATCTACTAAGAAGCTGACAGGTACTAATGGAAAAGTATCAAAAATCCATGGCGTTAAAGTAGAGTGGGAAAAGAAGGACGGCAGGTTTGTAATGAAGGAGCTTGAAGGTACAGAATTTGAGCAGAAAGCAGATTTAGTAATACTTGCTATGGGATTTTTGGGACCACAGCATGAAGGAATGTTGAAAGAGTTTGGACTTGTTCTTGATGCAAGAGGCAACGTACAAACAGATAAAAATTATATGAGTTCAAGAAAAGGTGTATTTGCTGCAGGAGACATGAGAACAGGTCAATCTTTGGTAGTAAGAGCAATAAATGACGGAAGACAGGTAGCACAGTGTGTTGATGAATATTTGATGAATGATTAAAAGGGGCGCTTTTTTGCGCCCCTTTTGAAACACTAATAAGATTGTAATATTAGTTTTATTGTGATAGAATATCAATGTATAATTTTATGGGAGGTATATTGATATGAGAATTGCACTAATAGTTGCACTTGTAATAATTTCAATGGTATTAATAGTTTCAGTATTGTTGCAGCCAAGCAAAACTAGTGGCTTATCTGGATTTATAGGTGGAGGAAGTACAGATACATATTACAGCAAAAATAAAGCTAGAACTTATGAAGCTGTTATGGCAAGATTAACTGTTATATGTTCTATTTTATTTGCCGCAGTTGTAATTGCGTTAAATTTAGTAGAATAGTAAAACTGCTAGAGTATGGTCTGTGAGGCCGTACTTTTTTATTTTATTATAAAATCAAGATAAACGTCAAAATAGGATAACTCTAAGAATATAATTTCAATAAATAGGAAAAATAAGAAAAAGTAATAATGTATTGAGAATGGAGATGTTACATTGAATATAAGAGAAGCTGTTGTAGAATTTATGAGAGAGAAGGCTTATAAGCCTATGTCAGTATATGAATTAGCTTATGCTTTTAATATTAGTAAAGATGAATTTATGATGTTTCAGGATACTATAGATGATATGGAGAAGGACGGTGAAATAATTAAAACTAGAACAAACCATTATGGTGTTCCCGAAAGAATGGGATTGGTGGTAGGAAAGCTGCAGGGACATCAGAAGGGTTATGGATTTGTTATTCCAGAAATAAATGAACCAGATGTTTTTATTTCTATAGCTAATATGGCTGGTGCAATGCACGGTGATAAGGTAATAGCAAAGATAACCAAAGAAGAACAGGGAGGAAAGAGAAGAGAAGGGGAAATAATCAGAATTCTTAAAAGAGGAAGCAAAACGATAATAGGTACTTATGAAGATAGTAAAAATTTTGGTTTTGTAGTAGCTGATGATAAAAGAATATACCAAGATATTTTTATACCTAAAAGTGAAAGGAACGGTGCTAAGACAGGTCAAATAGTAATTGTAGAGATAACAAGCTGGCCTGAAAAGAGGAGAAACCCGGAAGGAAGAATAGTAGAAGTACTTGGAAACAAAGGAGACAGAGGTATAGATATCCTAACTATAATTAAAAAGCATGGATTGCCTGAAGAGTTTCCTTCTAAAGTTGAAAGATATGCTGAAAATATACCTGATGAAATACCAGAGGAAGAATATACAAGACGTGAGGATTTAAGAAATCTTCAGATGGTAACTATAGACGGAGAAGATGCAAAGGATTTGGATGATGCTGTATCTATAGAAAGACTGTCAAATGGTAACTTTAGACTAGGGGTTCATATTGCCGATGTATCTCATTATGTAAGAGAAAAAAATCCGTTAGATAGAGAAGCTCTTAAAAGAGGTACTTCAGTATACTTAATAGACAGGGTTATTCCTATGCTTCCTAAAAAGCTGTCAAATGGAATATGCAGCTTAAATCCAAAGGTAGATAGATTAGCATTAAGCTGTTTTATGGAAATTGATAGAAGCGGAAAGGTTTTAGATCATAAAATCGTTGAAAGCGTAATAAAAACAAACGAGAGAATGACATATACTGATGTAACAATGATTTTAAGGGATAAAGATGAAGATTTGATAAAAAGATATGAGTATCTGTATGATGATTTCAAGGCTATGGAGGAGCTTTGCAATATACTTCATAAAAAAAGAATGGGCAGAGGTGCTATAGACTTTGAGTTTGAAGAAAGTAAAATAATTTTAAATGAAAAAGGTAAACCTATAGAAATAAAACCTTATGAAAGAGAAATTGCCAATAGAATAATTGAAGAATTTATGCTTGTTTGCAATGAAACAATAGCTGAGCACATGTTTTGGGCTAATATACCTTTTGTTTACAGAATTCATGAAGATCCAGACGAAGAAAAATTAAATATATTTCATGAATTTGTGCACAATTTAGGTTATGCTGTAAAGTGGACTAAAGATGTACATCCTAAATCACTGCAGGAGATAATTGAAAAAATTAAAGGTAAAAAAGAAGAAACAGTTGTAAGCACTCTTCTCCTTCGCTCCTTAAAGCAGGCAAGATATGCTCCAGAGTGTGTAGGCCATTTTGGCTTGGCTGCAAAGTATTATTGCCACTTTACTTCTCCAATTAGAAGATATCCAGACCTTATTATTCATAGAATTATAAAAGAATATATAAATGGTCAAATTGATGAAAATAGGATTAATAGATTAAATAAAGAAGTAGAATATGCCTCGAAGCAATCTTCAGAAATGGAAAGAGTAGCTCAGGAGGCTGAAAGAGAAGTAGATGATCTTAAAAAAGCTGAATATATGGCTGATAGAATTGGTGAAGTTTTTGATGGTATAATATCTTCTGTAACCGGCTTTGGTGTGTTTGTAGAGCTGCCTAATACTATTGAAGGCTTGATACATATAAGTGATTTTGATGATGACTATTATATATTTGATGAAAAAAAATTAAGTCTTATAGGTGAGAAAACTAAGAAGATATACAGGCTTGGAGATGAGGCTAAAGTTAAAGTATCAAAGGTAGATATAGACTTAAGAGAAATATATTTTGAGCTGGTTGAGGAAGAGGAAGATAAAGAGGAAACTGATGAAAAAATTAATTTTTAAAATCATTAAATTTATTTGACAACAGCAGTGAAAAATTGATAAAATATTAACATAGTAGAACTTCAAATATATAAAGAGCATTCTTCATATATTTGATAAATGCATATATTACCTAACAGAAAAGAGAATTCTAATCTGAAAGGAAAGAAATATACATATTGGCCTTGCTTTATTTCATAGGCTGTAGTTTTATGTAAATTTAGCTTTCCTTTTGGAAAGCTTTTTTATTTTAAAACTATAGGTTGTATGGGGAGGATGAAGGTAATACATGAAAAAGATTGCTGTAATAAGTGCAATTTTAGAAGAACCTAAACTATGTCAAAAAGAGTTTAATGAAGTTGTTTCTAGTTTTAAAGGAATAGTAAAGGGTAGAATGGGAATTCCTTTTGAAGAGGAAGGTATTGCAGTTATTAGCATAACAGTACTTGGAGAACTAAATGATATAAACAGTTTAACTGGTAAGTTAGGTAATATTAACCATGTTTTAGTGAAAACGGCTATATCAAAAAAGGAGATTCAAGGATGAAATTCATTATTGATAAACTTTATTTAGAGCACAACTTATCGGAAGAGGAACTTCTTGAGCTTCTTAATAACTTAAATGATGAGGATAAGAATTATTTAATAGAAAAAGCTCATGAAACAAGAATGAATACTTACGGAGATAAAGTATTTATGAGAGGTCTTATTGAGTTTACTAACTACTGTAAAAGAAACTGCAAATACTGTGGTATTAGAGCAGCAAACAAACTTGCCGATAGATACAGACTTACACAGGATGAAATTTTAGAAGCCTGCAGTGAAGGTTATAAACTAGGCTATAGAACCTTTGTGCTTCAAGGTGGAGAAGACGATTACTTTACAGATGAGAAAATAGTTCAAATAGTCAAGGCTATTAAAAATAGATATTCAGACACTGCAATAACCCTTTCTATAGGTGAAAAAAGTTATGATTCTTATAAGAGGTTTTATGAAGCAGGGGCAGACAGATATCTTTTAAGACACGAAACTGCCTCAAGGGAGCTTTATGAAAAGCTTCATCCTGGAATGAGTTTTGATAACAGGATTAGATGTCTATTTGATTTAAAAGCTATTGGCTATCAGGTAGGGGCAGGCTTTATGATAGGACTGCCTGGACAGACAAATGAAGATTATGTTAAAGACTTAGTATTTTTAAAGAGATTAGAACCTCATATGGTTGGTATTGGACCATTTATTCCTCATAAGGATACTCCATTAGGTAAGGAAAAAGGAGGAACACTTGAAAAAACTATTATAATGCTTGCTATAATAAGGCTTTTGCTGCCTAAGGTACTGCTGCCAGCTACTACAGCTTTAGGAAGCATTGATCCAATAGGAAGAGAAAAAGGAATTAAGGCAGGAGCTAATGTAGTGATGCCTAATTTGTCGCCAACGAGTGTAAGAAAAAAATATGCATTGTATGATGGCAAGATTTGCACAGGTGATGAAGCGGCTGAATGCAGAATGTGCATAGAAGGAAGAATTAAAAAAGCAGGATTTTCTGTTGATATGTCAAGAGGAGATTATAAAGATTGGGGGAAATTTTAATATGTTTATTAATCATGAGTATATTGAAGGCTTGTTAAAGGAAACTAAAAATAGTACGAAAGAAGAAGTTAAAGCTATATTAGAAAAAGCAAGAGAAAGAAAAGGGCTTTCGCACAGGGATATAGCAGTTCTTCTTCATCTAGAGGATGAGGAATTGCTTAAGGAGATGTTTTCTATAGCAGGGGAAATAAAAGAATCTATTTACGGAAATAGAATAGTTGTATTTGCACCATTATACGTTAGCAATTATTGTGTAAATAACTGTATTTATTGCGGCTATAAAAGAGATAATAAATTTCCTAGGAAAAAGCTTACTATGGAGCAAATACAGGAAGAAGTTAAAATTTTAGAAAAAATGGGACATAAAAGATTAGCACTAGAGGCAGGAGAGGATCCTGTAAACTGTAATATTGATTATATTGTTGAGGCTTTAGGAGCTATTTACAGTACACAAGTTGATACAGGAAGTATAAGAAGAGTTAATGTTAATATTGCTGCAACTACAGTTGAGGATTATAAAAAACTCAAGGAGGCGAAGATAGGCACATATATTTTGTTTCAAGAAACCTATCATAAGCCAACTTATGAAAAAATGCATCCAAAGAGTATAAAAGGTGATTATGAATATCATCTTACTGCTTTTGACAGGGCAATGGAAGCTGGTATAGATGATGTTGGTGCAGGAGTTTTGTTTGGGCTGGCTGATCCTAAATTTGAAGTTTTGGCACTTATGCTGCACAACGAGCACCTGGAAGAAAAATTTGGGGTAGGTTTTCACACAATATCTTTCCCAAGGCTTAAAAAAGCTGAGGGTATGAACCTGAATGAGTTCCCATATTTAATTGATGATGAAACCTTTAAAAGAATAGTTGCTGTTACTCGTATTGCAGTACCTTTTACCGGCATCATTATGTCTACTAGAGAAAGTGCAGAGATGAGAAGAGAGCTTATTAAGTATGGGGTATCTCAAATAAGCGCAGGTTCTTCTACAGGCGTTGGGGGATATAAGGAAAGAGAGCAAAATAAAAGTGTAGATCAATTTGACATATCAGATCATAGAAGCCCCTTGGAAATATTAAAAGAGCTGATTGATGATAAGCATTTGCCAAGCTACTGTACAGCCTGTTACAGAAGTGGAAGGACTGGGGACAGATTTATGAGACTTGCTAAATCAGGGCAAATTCAGAATGTCTGTGGACCTAATGCTATGATGACTCTTATGGAGTACGTAATGGATTATGGAGATGAAGAATTATATAAAAAAGCAGAAGAATTGATAAAAAGTGAAGCTGAAAAAATAGTTAGAGAAGATATTAAAAAGCTTGTATTAGATAATATTGAGAGAATTAAAGCTGGAGAAAGAGATTTATTTATTTAGAATTTACAAAAAATACCAGAGTGTGCTCTGGTATTTTTTGTGTTGTATTATTCTTCTTCATCCCAAATCATTTTTGCTAATGGAAAAGGTTCAAGGGCTCTGTCTAAAATACCATGAACATAAGCAATTAAAATTCCATAGTTAACTATAGGTACATCATACTCCTTGGCATCGTTTATTCTTGAGATCATAGCATTTCTATTTAACATGCAGCCGCCGCAGTGTACTATAAGCGCATATTTTTTAACATCCTCAGTAAAAGTTACCCCTGAGGAAAACTCAAAATCTACTTGCTTTCCAGTAATTTGTCTTATCCATCTAGGTATTTTAACTCTGCCTATATCATCAGCCTGTCTATGATGAGTACAGCCCTCTGATATTAGAATTTTATCTCCATCCTTTAACTTTTCTAAAGCTTTGACACCTCTAATGAGTTCTACCAAGTCACCTTTATATCTTGCAAATAGTATTGAAAATGAGGTCATTAGAACATCTTTTGGAGTATCTGCTGCTACTTTAAGAAAAACCTGAGAATCTGTAATAACTAATTTTGGCTTTTTAGAAAGACCTTCTAAGGTTTCCTTCAATTCGTATTCCTTAGTAACTATGGAAATGGCATCACTTTCCAATATATCTCTTATAGTCTGCTGTTGGGGAAGTATTAATCTTCCCTTTGGTGCAGCTTTGTCAATAGGAGTAACTAACACAACAAAATCACCAGGGCTAAGAAGGTCTCCAACAATTTTGAATTTATCTTCGTCTTCAGGTAATATAGAAACTATTTTATTTTTAAGTTCTTTTATACCTTGCTTTGTAACTGCAGATACAGTTACTACCGGTATATTTAGTTTCTTCTCAAGAGATTGTATTTCTTCATATTTTATTTCAGCTTTATCAATCTTATTCAAAACACATAGAAGAGGAATTTTCTTTTCTTTTATTTGTTCTATAATAAATTTATCATAATCTGTGATTCCAACAGACATATCTATTACTACAAGAGCAATATCTGTTTTACTTAATACTTCTAGACTTTTTTTCTTTCTAAGTTCTCCAAGTTCTCCTGCATCATCAAGCCCAGCAGTATCAATTATAACGCAGGGGCCAATGGGCAATATTTCTATAGACTTATATACAGGATCAGTAGTGGTTCCCTTTATATCTGATACTATGGCTATTTCCTGATCTGTTATTGCATTTATAATACTTGATTTACCAGCATTTCTCCTTCCGAATAATGCAATATGAACTCTTTCACCTCGTGGTGTTTCATTTAAACTCATTAGAATTCCTCCTTTAAATGATGGGGTGCATATAAAGTTATGCTTCACCTGAAATTTACTTTTTACCAGGTATGCCTGGCTTTGTTAATTCATATGGACTCAATATTTTATCTATCATTTCTTTAGTTAGTATATTCTCTTCATAAAGAATTTCTCTTATAGTCTTTCCTTCAGATAATGATTTCTTTGCAATAATGCTGGCAGCGTCATATCCAATGTGATGTACAAGAGCTGTTACAAGTGCAGTAGATTTTTCAAGATTTTCTCTGCATCTTGTTTCATTGACAGTTATTCCTTGTATACATTTTTCTTTAAAAATAATAACACCTTTATTTAATAATTCTAAAGACTCAAGAAGACTTTCAGCTATAAGAGGAGTGAAGGCATTTAACTCAAGCTGGCCCATGGAGCTTGCCATAGTAATTGCACTGTCATTTGCAATTACTTTTATACTAATTTGGGCTACCATTTCAGGTATTACAGGATTTACTTTGCCTGGCATTATAGTTGAACCAGCCTGCATTTGCGGCAGATTAAGTTCTCCGATTCCACCCTTTGGACCTGAACTTAAAAGCCTTAAGTCATTAGAGATTTTTAAAAGGTTAACACTGCAGGATTTTAATAGGCCTGAAACTTCTACGAACACATCGCAATTTTGAGTAATGTCCATAGGAAAATCTGATCTTGCAATACCAAGCCTGGTTAAGTCCTGAATTACATCTGTAAGCATATATATAAATTTATTTGTTGCATTCAACCCTGTTCCTATGGCAGTTCCGCCAATATTAACTTGTCTAAGTCTCTCTTCTACTTTGTATATTCTCCATCTGTCTCTTTCAATGGCTTTGGCATAGGCACCAAAACTCTGTCCAACCATCATAGGAAGTGCATCCATAAGCTGAGTTCTGCCTAATTTTATTATGTGGGAAAATTCATTTTCTTTTACCTGAAGAGCTTCCTGCAAATCCGCAAGAGAATTACTTAAAATTCTTATAAGACGAATAGCAGCAATTCTTAAAGCTGTTGGATATACATCGTTTGTTGACTGAGACATATTAACATCATTAAGCGGATGTATAATATTATACTCGCCTTTTTTTCCTCCAAGTATTTCAATTGCTCTATTTGCAATTACTTCATTCACATTCATATTAGTAGAAGTTCCTGCACCGCCTTGAAGTGCACTAATCTTGAATTCATCATCAAAGTTACCCTCTAGAACTTCTTCGCTAGCCTTTATTATTGCATCAGCTTTTTCTTCTGGAAGTTTTTTTAAACTTTTATTTACAATAGCAGCAGCTTTTTTAATAAGAGCAATTTCTTTAATTAAATTTAAATTGACAAACTTGCCTTTTAAATCAAAATTTTCAATAGCTCTTACAGTATTTATACCAAAATAATTTGAATCATCAATATATTTTTCACCTAATAAATCTTTCTCTATTCTAAAGTCCACTTTAATCAATCCTTTACCCTTTTATCTATAGGGAACAACAAGTACAAGTTAATACTTGAAACTGGTTCTCCCAATAAATCTCTAAATAATTATAGCATTATAATTTTATTAAAGCTATATTGTTATTGAAGTTATGATGAAATGCAATGTTGACTTGTACTACTTGAATGTAATATAATAAATTACTATAAATATTTAAAAAGTTGGTGGTTTTATGGCAAAGGATAAGAGCAATAAAACTCTTGCAGAAAATAGAAAAGCAAGACATGACTATTTTATAGAAGAAGTTTATGAAGCGGGAATTGAGCTTGTAGGGACTGAGGTTAAATCAATAAGGGGCGGAAAAGCGAATTTAAAGGATAGCTATGCTGAAGTAAAAAATGGAGAGGTTATAGTTAGAAATATGCACGTAAGTCCTTATGAAAAAGGAAATATTTTCAATAAAGATCCATTAAGAGACAGAAGGCTTCTCCTTCATAAAGGGGAAATAATGAAACTTGCAGGTTATATAGCACAAAAAGGCTATACATTAATACCATTATCGCTTTACTTGAAAAACGGAAGAGTAAAAGTAGCTCTTGGAGTAGCAAAAGGTAAGCATAATTATGATAAGAGAGAAGATATGCTGGAAAGAGCTGCTAAGAGAGATATTGATAGACAAATGAAAGAAAAATATAGATATTAAAAAAATAAAAATAACTGTTGATTTTTATCTATTATTAGTATAATATATAGCTGTGGGTTACACGAACGTTTTTTAAAAAAAATAAAAAAATATTCACTTCGTATATGCTTGATGATATGGTTCAGGCGTTTCTACCAGGTTGCCGTAAATTACCTGACTACGAATGTGTAATTGCTTTTTAATTTTATTTATATAAATATAAAGTAATTATGCATTCCTGGACAGGTAGTGTTCAGGAATTTTGTTTTTTTAACATTATTTAGTAAGTTAAGTTAAATAATAAATTTTTTAAAGGAGGAACTTAATTATGAATAAAATTGTAAAATTATTTGTTACTACAATTGCAGCAGCTTCATTAGTATTAACTGGATGCAGCACACAAAAAACAGAACCTGCATCAAGCAAAGAGGAAACTAAGCTTAAGGTAGGTTTTATATATGTAGGGCCTATAGGTGATGGGGGCTATACATATGCTCATGATCAAGGAAGACTTTATCTTGAAAATGAATTAAAGGGTAAGGTAGAAACCATTTATAAGGAATCTGTAAAAGAAGATAAGGCAGAAGTTCAAAAAGTAGTTGAAGACATGATAGAGCAAGGTGCTAAGGTTATTGTTGGTACAAGCTTTGGTTTTCAAGAAGGTCTTCTTGCAGCTGCTAATGAACATAAAGATATAAAGTTCTTACATTGTTCAGGCTATGAGATGGCAGATAATATGGGACAGTATTTTGGAAAAATTCATGAAATGATGTACTTAAACGGTATTGTAGCTGGACTAAAAACTAAAACAAATACACTAGGTTTTGTAGGTGCTTTCCCTATACCAGAAGTAATAAGAAATATTAATGCATTTACTTTAGGAGCTAAATCAGTTAATCCAAATATAAAAGTAAAAGTTACCTGGACAAATACTTGGTATGATCCAGCAAAAGAAAAAGATGCAGCTTTAGCACTTATTGATAGCGGTGCAGATGTAATTGCACAACACCAGGATACAGCAGGACCACAACAGGCAGCAGAAGCTAAGGGTGTATTTTCTATTGGTTATAATACAGATATGAGCAAGACAGCTCCAAAGGCTAATTTAACATCTGCAGTTTGGAATTGGGGACCATATTATGTAAAACAAGTTAAAGCTATTATGGATGGAACCTGGAAGTCAGAGAAGTACTGGGGATCATATGCAGATGGTGTAGTAGATCAAGCCCCATTAACTTCACTTGTACCAGAAGAAGCAAAGAATGCTGTTGAAAAAGCAAAAGCAGATATCAAGGATGGTAAACTTAAGATCTTTACTGGAGAAATTAAAGATCAAAAGGGTAATGTAAAAGTTGAAAAAGGAAATACATTATCAGATGATGAAGTTTGGAATATGAATTGGTTTGTAGAAGGTGTAGATGGAACTATACCAGCTAACTAAATTTAGTAATATTATAAAAGAATGAGAGAGAACTGAAGCTTAGGCTTCAGTTCCAATTTATATATGGAGGTAAAAATGAACAAGACCACTCCTTTAATAGTTCTAGAAAATATTCATAAAAGTTTTGGCAAGGTTACTGCCAGCAAAAATATAAATCTTTCTATTTATCCAGGAGAAATTCATGCTCTGCTTGGTGAAAACGGAGCAGGAAAAAGTACATTAATTAGTATTATTTCAGGTGTTTATACACCAGACAGCGGAACAATTAAATATAATAATAAGGAAGTTAGATTTACTTCACCAAAGGATGCCATAGAATGCGGTATAGGAACAATATATCAGCATTTTAAGCTTGTTGATGCAATGACAGCTAGAGAAAATATTATGCTGGGACAAAAGAAAAATTTATTTAGTAAAAAAGAAAAAATAGATAAAGACGTACAAAATCTTTGCGAAAAGTATGGACTAGCAATAGATTTAGATAAGTATGTTTCAGATATGTCTGTAGGTGAAAAACAAAATTTAGAGATATTAAAGGTTCTGTATAGAGGGGCAAAACTATTGATTTTAGATGAACCTACCACTGTATTTACTCCTCAGGAAACAGAAAAGCTCTTTAAAATAATGAGAAAAATGAAGGAGCAGGGCTGTGCCATTATTTTTATCTCTCATAAAATGGACGAGGTTATGGAAGTTTGTGATAAAATAACTATCCTTAGAAAAGGCGAAACAATAAAAACTGTACTTAAAGAAGAAACAAATGAAAATGAAATAATTGAAATGATGGTTGGAAGAGCTGTAGATTTATCAATAGAAAAGCTTAATACTAAAGTAGGTGCAGAACTTTTAGAAGTTAAAAATCTTACAGTTTTAAACGAAGAAGGTGCTGAGGCTGTCAAAGATGTTTCCTTCTCAATAAAAGAAGGAGAAGTTTTAGGTGTTGCAGGCATTGCTGGTTCTGGTCAAAAGGAGCTTTGCGAAGCTATAGCAGGTATAGCAAGTGCAAAGTCAGGAGCTATTATTTTTGATGGTGAAAATATAGAAGGTAAAAACCCTAGAGAGTTTATAAAAAGAGGTATAAGCATGAGTTTTATACCTGAAGACAGACTTGGTATGGGATTGGTAGCTTCTATGGATATGGTAGATAATCTTCTTTTAAAGTCTTATCATCTTCAAAAAGGGTTTATAATTGATAGAAAACCAGTAGCGGAAAAGGCGAAGGAACTTAAAAAATCCTTAGAAATTAAAACTCCTAGTATTAATTACCCAATTAAATATCTATCAGGTGGAAATATTCAAAAAATCCTGTTAGGTAGGGAATTAAGTTTAAAGCCTAGGCTTCTAGTGATGGCTTATCCTGTTAGAGGATTGGATATCAATACTTGTTTTACTGTATACAATTTAATAAATGAAGCTAAAAAAAGTGGTACTTCAGTTTTATTTATAGGAGAAGATTTAGATGTATTAATGCAGCTTTGCGATAGAATTATGGTACTTTGCGACGGAAAAGTAAGTGGAATAATAAATTCAGAGAATTCTACAAGAGAAAAGCTCGGACTTATGATGGTTGGTGTAAGTTAAGGAATGGAGGTATTGCTTTAATGAGGCTTATTAAAAGAGAAGAAATAAGTAAAATTAGTAGTATAAAGGTAAGAATTATTGCTATAATTCTGGCTTTAGCAGCTGCAGGCATATTTTTAGCCATTATGGGCTTTGATCCTATTAAGGTTTTTGCAGGTATGATAAAGGGTTCTTTTGGGTCATTTTATAGGAGTAAACAAACTATTATAAAAACAATTCCTTTAGTTATAACAGCCATAGGAATTTCTGTAGCTTTCAAAATGCAGTTTTGGAATATAGGAGGAGAAGGTCAGATTTTAATGGGAGCCTTTGGAGCTGCATTGGTTGGGTTAAATTTAAGTACACTTCCAAAACCTTTGCTTCTTATTCTGATGGCAGTATCAGCCGTAGTATTTGGTGCTCTTTGGGCAATGTTGTCAGGTGCTTTAAAGGTGTATTTAAATACTAATGAAACTATAACAACTTTGATGCTTAATTATATAGCATTGAAATTTATAACTTTTCTTCAGTATGATGCATGGAGAGATAAAAAGGCGATGAATTTCCCTAAAATAGCTAACTTTTCTAAAAATGCTATACTTCCTAAAGTTTTCGGTATACACGCAGGCTGGATAATTGCACTTATTATAGTAATAGTGTTCTATATAATAATGAAGAAAAGCAAGTTGGGTTATGAAATAGCGGTTCTTGGAGAAAGTAAGAATACTGCAAGGTATGCAGGAATTAATATTAATAAAACTATGCTTATAGCTATCTGCATAAGTGGGGCCTTATGTGGACTTGCTGGATTTATACAAGCTTCTGCAGTTTCGCAGACATTATCTATTGAAGTAACTGGCGGAGCAGGAAATACAGCTATCATCATAGCATGGCTTTCAAATCTAAGCTCTATTATTATTTTAATTGTGTCTTTACTTTTTGCAGGACTTGTAGAAGGGGGCTCTTATATACAAACAGCATTTGGAATTCCTAATGCTGCAGCTTATGTTATTCAAGCTTTAATATTATTTTTTGTACTAGGCAGTGAACTATTTATGAGGTATAAACTGACTTTAAGGAGGGTTCAGTAATGGATTTAGGGCTTTTTTTACATGCAGCAATAGTTGCTGGTACTCCGCTTCTACTTGCAACTTTAGGGGAAATATTAACAGAGAAAGCAGGACATTTAAACCTAGGAGTAGAAGGCATGATGCTTATTGGTGCAGTTTTAGGCTTTTTAATAGGACATAATACTGGAAATCCATTTGCTGCGTTAATTGCTGCTATGGCAGCAGGCGCCTTTGGAGCTTTAATTTATGCAGTATTAACTGTATCTTTAAGAGCAAATCAAGTAGTAACAGGACTTACTTTAACTATATTTGGTTCAGGACTTTCAAGTTTGCTTGGACAAAAGGTCGTAGGTCAATCTCTTCCTGAAAGTATAAAAAATTTCTTTATGCCGATAAAGCTGCCTTTGCTTGGAGATATACCTTTCTTTGGTGAAGTAATCTTTAAGCAGGATTTGTTTATTTATTTATCATATATAATAGTTATAGTAGTAGGTTTGTATATGTATAAAACTAATGCAGGTTTAAACCTTAAGGCTGTAGGTGAAAACCCAGCTGCAGCAGATGCTGTAAGCATAAATGTGAATTTGTATAAATATGTAAATATACTTCTAGGGGGAGCTCTAGCAGGTCTTGGAGGGGCATATTTATCCTTAGTTCATGTGCCAACCTGGCAGGAAAACATAACTGCAGGAAGAGGCTGGATAGCAGTAGCATTAGTTATTTTTGCAGCCTGGAATCCTTATAAAGCGATTTTAGGTTCATATCTCTTTGGAGGACTTGACATAATAGGCTTCAGAATCGAAAACAGCTTTATTTCACCTTATTTTTTAGGAATGCTTCCTTATTTAGTGACTATAGTTATTTTAGTTGTTTTATCTGTTAGAAAGTCAAAAAAGAACTCTTCGCCAAAATCTCTAGGATTAGCTTATTTTAGAGAAGAAAGATAAAAATGAATAGATATTGCAAAATATTTATTTATGGAATATAATAAACTAACCATGTAAGGTAAATAGTTCATTTTAGGGCAAAACTTGATTATATTGAACTAAAATAACTATTGATAATTTACTTTATATGCTGTATTATAAGTATTGTCGATAAGACATATGAATTTAATTTAGCATAAGTTTAAATTATAATTCATAATAATAAATCAGATACAGGTTATCTGATTATGACCTGGGGGCGTACTTGGTTTCGACGGGGGTACGGAGTATCTGGGAAGCGAGTGGAGGGAACCTGTGGACCCGCCTTAAAAAACTATGGGATTAAATATAAACGCTAAAAACGATAATTTAGCTTTAGCAGCTTAGTCTGCTAACGTCAGCCTAAGAGTACCGCGGCTTAGAGTCTGGCGTCGACAGCGGTGAAACGAGCCCTAGTAAGCTTTGCCTAGGGAACGGAATTTATGAAGCTACTGAAACTAGAAGCCAGTTCTTGGGCGTCTAGCAGAGGGAACAGGTTGGGGACAATACCTTCAGGTGTGTCGCCTAACCACTAATACAAGAACTGCACTCGGAGATGCTTAGGTATTTCTGCTTTCGGACAGGGGTTCGACTCCCCTCGCCTCCACCATATTTGAACTACGATTTTGATACAATAGATAGAAGCCTTGAGAAATCAGGGCTTTTTTGAATGAGCATATCACTATTTACTTGACAGGAAACAGTACATATTCATTTATAACTTATATAGGAATTTAAATAGTTGTCTAAAGATAATTAAAAGGATTAGTACTTAATTTATTATTTAGTAAATATGTATATAATGTAATTTTATTTTTATGGGGGATGACTTATGTCAGAGAGTATTAGAGGAATGACAGAAATAATATTTAATATAACTTATTTAATTTTAATATGGCTAATGGTTGTTAAGATGGAACTAAACAGAGAAAAATTAAAACACAATGATAGAAAAGTGGGCAGATATTTACTTTTAGCATTTTTTTTGCTTGCACAGAGACATATTTACAAAAGATGTGAGAGGGATACAGGATTCTATTGTAAAGGCAGCAACTTATTTATCAGAACTTGAAGATAAATAAACAGGCGTACAATATTTTGAGACCTATATGAGATACATATTTAGTTCATATAATGATATGACAAGAAATGATTTTGAAAAAATAGCAAAGGAGATAGAAAAAACATTTATTGAGGGGAGTGAGAATATCATGACATTAGCAGATATTTTTAGAAAAGAAGGGTTAGAAAAGGGATTAGAAGAGGGTTTAGAAAAGGGAAGAAAAGAAGGAAAAAAAGAGGTATTGACAAAATCAGTAATAAAACTTCTTACAAAAAAATTTGGGATATTACCTAATGAAATAAAAAATAAAATTGAAACTGTAGATGTTGCAGTTTTAGAGATAATAGTTGAGGATATATTAGAAATAGAAAGTATAGATGAAGTAATGAAATATTTCAAATGATAACTTTTTATTGAATCCTTCTCAGTTAAGTAGACAGCGAAAAAAGTAAAAATTCAACAGCCTGAAGCCTTGAGAAATCAGGGCTTTTTTGAAAAAGTTAAGTGGAATTTATGAAGTATGATAAATGGTGAATTAACCCTAAACTATGTGCTTTTTGTTGGAATTTGTTGTAAAATTATAGATGTTATTATGTTGAAAAATATGGTATAATATTACAAAATATAAAATAGAACAGATCATTTTACCGTATTATAGAAGGAGATGAGTTACTTTTTATTTATAATTTGGCTCAAAAATAATGTATAAAAAACAATGTCATATGGAGGAGGATGTATGATATCTTTTTTAGGCATTGCTCTTGTACTTTTAAGTATTACTATGGCTATTTTCCAGTCTAACAAAAGCAGAAAAATTGTCATATGGTTAATTTTTATTTCAATGTTTTTGCAGTTTTTTTCATATATATTATTTACAAAAACAATAAAAAGTGATGTCCCATACTTCTGGATATTTTCAGGTCTTATTATTGGTATAATTTCAGGATTTTTTATTAAATTTGAGTGTAAGGATAAAATTATTTATTGCAGAGAAAATAAATTCTTCATTATATCATATCTTATTTTACTTTTAATAAATCAAATTTTAGCAATTCTTTTTAAGGTATATATACCTGTAATGCTTTTTATTTCAGCTTTTACCGTTGGTATGCAGCTTGGATATAATTTAATAATAATGATGAAAGCAAAGAAGTTAAAAAAAGCATGTTTTTACTTTTTAATATTTTCATTTGCACTTTGCATATTAACTATCATTCCTTTCGCTGTGCTCAAGGCACAAAAATTTATGAAAATGTATATTCTGTACAAACTCTGTCAATAATATAGGCA
>NZ_JAMSKT010000020.1 GCF_023806125.1 Clostridium caldaquaticum | reverse complement strand
ATCTGGTGACCATAACGTGAAGGTTACACCCGTTCCCATTCCGAACACGATGGTTAAGCTTCACAGTGCCGATGGTACTGCAGGGGAGGCTCTGTGGAAGAGTAGGTCGTTGCCAGGTTATAAAAAGCACTAAGTTTTTACTTAGTGCTTTTTATTTTTTTGACAGTTATTTTCGAAATTATCTGAAAACATATTGATGTGCAGCTATTAATTCTATATAATTAATATAAAATAGAAGTCATACTATTTTGAAAATTTTGTTTTAATTTTTGAGGAAATAAAAATTAAAATTAGAATATACATAGTAAAGTATAGATGTAGAAAAAGTTCAAATAAAATTAACTTATTTATGCAATAAAATTGATTAAATTTACCAAATATGTTCATATTAAAAATATGTAAGAAGGTGACTAACATGTAATGACTAAATTTATTAATTATTATTTTGAAAAGCATACATTATAATTTTAGAAAGGCAGGAGATTCTTATGAAAGATTACAGAACCAAAAACTTGAGAAATGTGGGTATAGTGGGTCATAGTGGAGCAGGAAAAACTACATTAACTGAAGCTGTGTTATTCTATACTAAAACAATAGACAGAGTAGGAAAAGTTGAAGATGGAACTACTATAAGCGACTATGATTCAGAAGAAAGAAAAAGAAGGATATCTGTATCTACATCAATAGCACCTTGTGAATGGGGAAATACAAAAATTAATTTGGTAGATATGCCTGGTTATTTTGATTTTATCGGAGAAATGATTGAAGGTTTGAGAGCAGTAGACGTAGCATTAATTACAGTTTGCGGAGTATCGGGAATTCAAGTTGGAACGGAAAAAGCCTGGAATTATGTAAATAAGAATAAAATGCCTAGAGCGTTTTTTATAAATAAATTAGATAGAGAAAATAGTAATTTTGAAAAAGTACTTTTAGAATTAAAAGAAAAATTCGGAATATCAATAGTACCTATACAATATCCAATAGGAAGCGAAGCTGATTTCAAAGGTGTTGTAAACGTTATTTCAAGAAGAGCCAGAATATTTAATCCTAAAACACATCAAATGGAGGAGGCAGATGTACCTGCAGAGCTGGTGAATAAGATTGATGAGTGTAAAAATATGATTATGGAAGCTGTTGCAGAAACGGATGAAGTGTTACTTGATAAATATTTCAGTGAAGGCGAATTAAGCGATGAGGAAATATATCAAGGTCTTATCAATGGTTCTTCAAAAGGAGACATTGCACCTGTTATGTGTGGTTCTGGATTGAATGGCATAGGAATAGAAACTCTTGTAGAAGACATAGTAGAATGTTTTCCATCACCTGAAAATATAGAAACAGTAAAAGCAAAGGATGTTAAAACAGCTAAGGAAGTGCAAGTGAAGATTGATGAAAATGCTCCTTTTTCAGCTTTTGTATTCAAAACAATTGCAGATCCTTTTGTTGGAAAGATGTCTTTATTCAGAGTTATGAGCGGTAAGGCAAAGGCAGATTCAACAGTGTATAATTCTAAAAAAGATAAGCAGGAGAAGCTTGGAACAATGTATTTTGTTAGAGGTAAATCCCAAGTACCAACTCAGGAAATAGTGGCAGGAGATATTGGTGCTGTTGCTAAGCTTCAGTTTACCGGAACAGGTGACACTTTATGTGAAATGTCAGCTCCAATTGCTTTTGAAGATATAAAATTTCCTGAACCATCAATGTCTATGGCAGTGCTGCCAAAGTCTAAAGGAGATGAAGATAAAATATCTTCAGGCCTTAATAAGCTTTTAGAAGAAGATCCTACTTTTAAGATTTCAAGAGATGTTGAAAATGCAGAGGTGATAGTATCTGGTATCGGGGAAACACATTTAGATATAATTGCAAGCAAGCTTAAGAATAAGTTTGGGGCGGATGTTATATTGGAAAGTCCAAAGATACCATATAGAGAAACTATTAAAAAATCAGCAGATGTACAAGGAAAACATAAAAAACAATCTGGCGGTCATGGACAGTATGGTGATGTTTGGATCAAATTTGAACCAAGAGATGACGGAGAAGATGATTTACAGTTTGTAGACCAGGTTGTAGGCGGTGTTGTTCCAAGACAATACATACCTGCTGTTGAGAAAGGACTAAGAGAATGTATACAACATGGGGTACTGGCAGGATACCCTGTAATACGTTTAAAAGCAACTCTCCATGATGGTTCTTTCCACCCAGTTGATTCTTCAGAAATGGCATTTAAGGTAGCAGCATCTCTAGCATACAAAAAAGGACTTCAAGCAGCTCAGCCTGTTTTGCTTGAACCAATTATGCATGTGGAAGTAAAAGTACCTGAAGATTATATGGGAGATGTAATGGGTGATATTAATAAAAAAAGAGGCAGAGTGCTTGGAATGGAACCGGATGAGGGATACCAGAAAATAGTTGCTGAAGTACCGATGGCAGAAATGTCTAAGTATGCTACTGATTTAAAATCAATGACTCAAGCTAGGGGAAGCTTTGAAATGAGCTTTGCAAGATATGAAGAAGTGCCAGCTGTAGAAGCGGCGAAAATAATTGAAAATGCCCAGAAATTAAAGGAAGCAGAATAATTATAAAAAACCTCCCTAAGAGTCAGGGAGGTTTTTAAAGTTTAAGTTAATAATTTTCAACTAATACTTCAAAATAGCTTTGAGGATGTAGGCAGGCAGGACATACTTTTGGAGCTTCTGCACCTTCATATATGTATCCGCAGTTTCCACACTTCCATAGTACAGAAGTTTCTTTTTTAAATACCGCATTATTTTCTACATTTGCAAGAAGATTTCTATATCTTTTTTCATGATGCTTTTCAATTTCTGCAATTTTTCTGAAAGCAGCAGCAACTGCTGAAAAACCTTCCTTTTCAGCTACATCAGCAAAAGCTGGATATAAATCTTCCCATTCTTCATTTTCGCCATTAGCAGCTGCTAAAAGATTTGTTTTTGTATCAGCAAGTGCTACAGGGAAAGCAGCAGTAATTTCTACAGTTTCACCTGCAAGTCCACCTTCATTTAAAAATTTAAAAAATATTTTTGCATGCTCCTTTTCATTATCCGCAGTTTCTAAAAATAGGTTGGCTATTTGATTAAAGCCTTCTTTCTTAGCAACGGAAGCATAAAAAGTGTATCTGTTTCTTGCTTGAGATTCTCCTGCAAACGCCTTCATTAAATTTTCTGCTGTTTTTGTTCCTTTTAATGAACTCATAGAAAATTCCTCCATCACAAAAATTAACTCCATATGTAACATATGGCACATTAATTGAATTATAACATAAAAAAAGCTTTTTAGGGCAAAATATTTGTTAAAAAATAATGAATATTTTATAAGGTATTACAAAAAATAAATATGTATTGTAAGCAGGAGAAAAAGAGTAAAGCTAAAGGAGAGATATTATGTCAGAGTATCGTTTAGAAGTAAACGGAACAATAGGGTTAAGTGATTATGCCAATATCAACGATTATATGAATATAATCGGTGAGAATGATAAGGTAGTAATTTCAATAGGACCTGGAGATGCACATAACGTAGAGATACTGACAAATATGTTACAGCATAATGGCCTGGAAATAGCAATTAAAGGCGGTCATGATGATGGAAGATATTATATTACCGCTTACAGAAGAGGCGATGAATTTAAAGGTTAGAAAGCACAAAGCACAAGTTATGTTAAAATATAGCTTGTGCTTTAATTTTAGATTATATTAGTTGTTCTTTTTTTATGATATAATAAAAGTAAGAAAATTTACTTTTGGAGGAATCAAATGGATAAGAATTATGTAGTGGGAATTGATTTAGGTGGTACTAAGATAAGCGGTGCACTGGCGGATTTACAAGGTAATGTATTAAGCCAATTTACTATGCCAACTGATGCTCATGAAGGTGAACAAGCTGTTCTTTCAAGAATTATTCAAGTAATAGAAAAGGTTATAACAGATAGTGGAAAGACAGCAGAAGAAGTAAAAGCAATAGGTATAGGTTCGCCTGGACCATTGGATGCTAAAAGTGGAATTATTATTACTACTCCTAATTTACCTTTTAAGAATTTCAAATTGGTTGAGCCAATAGCTGAAAAGTTTAATATACCTACATATCTTGATAACGATGCAAATGTAGCAGCTATTGGAGAATATATGCTTGGTGCAGGAAAAGGTACAACAAATATGGTTTATGTAACTGTCAGCACAGGAGTAGGCGGCGGAGCAATACTTAACGGAAAAATATATAGAGGAAGCACATCAAATGCTTTAGAAGTTGGGCATACTACTGTATTGCCAAATGGACCTAGATGTAACTGTGGTAATTATGGTTGTGTAGAGGCTTTAGCTTCTGGAACTGCAATAGGAAGGCAGGCAAAAGAGGCTGTAGAAAGCGGACTTGAAACATCACTTAAAAATTATGAAAAGGTCACTTCCTATGAGGTTTTTAAAGAGGCAGAAAAGGGAGATAAGGTTTCAAAAGAGATATTGGATAGAAGTTTAGGATACTTGGGAATAGGTATAGCAAATATTATATCAAGCTTTGATCCTGAGATGGTTGTTATAGGCGGTGGAGTATCTAAGGGAGGTCAAATCGTTTTTGACAAGGTAAAAGAGGTTGTAAATGAAAGATGTTTTAAAGCGATGGCAGAATCCTGCAAAATTGTACCTGCAGCTTTAGGAACAGATGCGGGGGTTATAGGAGCAGTAGCATTAGCATTATTAGAAAGTAAATAATATCAGTTAAAGAGAGCAGTTAATGCTCTCTTTTTTATAGTAATTATTTTGAAAATTGTAACTTTTCTGTTGCATACATAATATGGCAATGTTATGCTATAAATACACATTTATTTTTTAGAAAGCGGTGAGAATATGTGGGGAAAAAGATACAAAGGATTAATCTTAATTTTTACTGTATTTGTACTGTTATTAAATTTTAGAAATGTATATGCGGAAGAAAAAGAGCAGATAAAACTAAAGGTACAAGCAGGTATTGAAGGTGTATATAAAGTAGGCGGTACAGTGCCTATAAACATTGAAATTGAAAATAATATGAAAGATATTAACGGAGAAATACAAATAGAAGTAAATACAAGTCAGTCGGATAATCAAAATAATGTAAATTTATATGCACAAAGCATAAACCTGCCTTATAATTCATCTAAATCTGTTACTATGAATATTCCTATTACAAGATATATAACAAAAATCAAAATAAACTTAGTGGAAGGGAAAAATACAGTATACGAAAAAGATGTAACCATACCTGGCGGTCTGAATGCTAATAATATTCTTATTGGAATATTGAGCGATGACTTTGATAGTGTAAGCTATATAAGTGATATTAAAATTAATCAGGGAATTAATTATTCTGTTAGAAATGTTAAATTAAATGAAAAAAATTTCTCTAATGATAGTGATGCTTTGAATAATTTCAACGTAATAGTAGTGAATAACTTTGATACTTCCAAGTTAAGTATAGAGCAATATGAAGCGCTTAAAAAATGGGTTAATAATGGAGGTATGCTTGTTGTAGGAACAGGACCATCCTATAATAAAACCTTATCCATTTTTAAAAAAGATAATTTTATATCAGGAGAAATAGGCAGCGTTAGTGATATAAGCACTAAAGCACTTTATTCTATAGTAGAGGATAACAGTACTTTAGCTATGAGTATACCTTCTGTTTCTATAGATATAAAAGGAAGTACACAGGCATTAAAAGAAAGAAACTTTACATTAGTACATAAATTAGAAAAAGGAAGAGGAGTAGTGGCTGTAGCTGCTTTTGATTTTGGAATAAATCCTGTTGCAAATTGGAGCCAAAAGAAAATATTTGCAGCAAAGCTTATTGGGAATTTACTTCCAGACTATTATAACAGTGTATACTTTGAAAAAGGTGCTATGATGGAAAAGGATCTATATATTGTAAGCAACACCTTAAGAAATATTGCAGAACTGCCTATTCCTAAGGCAAAAAATCTAGCTATAATGTTTGCAGTATACATACTTCTTGTGGCTCCAGTAAATTACTTTATTCTTAAAAAATTAGATAAAAGAGAATTGATGTGGGCTACAGTACCCGCTTTATCTATAATATTTGGAATAATAATGTATTACTTTGGTTTTTCTACAAGAATTACTGAACCTATAGCAAACGTATTTTCAAGTGTAACTTTAGATAAAAGCGGTACAATGTCATCAACTATGTACGCTGGTATATTTACTCCATCGAAAATTGATATTAAGGTTGAAGGTGCTGATGGAATGAAAGTAAAAGCACTTCCTGTATTTAATTATGATTACTATAGGTCTTATGCTGGTAATGAAAAAGCACCAAAATTAATAGATGCAAAGATCACTTTAGGAGGAAAAGGCTCTATAGAGTTTTATGGTAATAGCATATTTAGCAGTAAAGCTGTTGAACTTAACAATGAGGATGTGAAAATAGGAAAGTTAGACTGCAGCATAAATTATTCAAATGGAGCTTTTAAAGGAGAATTGAATAATATTTCAGGCTTTGATTTTGAAGAAGCTTATATAATTACTAATGATAACTTCATAAGTCTAGGTGCTATAAAAAACGGAGAAAAAATAACTATAAACGATAAAGGAACTTACTATAATGGAACTATATACGAATTTACAAATAAGGCCTGGAAAAATCCATTTACAGGATCTAATCCAAAGACTAATCTTACAGATGAAGAGTTAAGTCAGTTTAGAAAAGATGAACAAAAAAGAGCTGCAATCAATCTTCTTTATCAGGGAGACTATATGAAAGTAACAGAACCAAGATTTATAGGTTTTTCTAATGCACCATTGTCAAAAGACATACTTGTTAATGGAAAAATAGTTAAAAAGTACGAAAGAACTCTTGTATCTGCTCCTGTTAATTTAACCTTTAGAACAGGCAATATTGTTGAATATCCATTAGGTTATATACAGCCTAAAGTTGATGTTAATAATATGAAGAGCGGTTATGGCTATAATGAAACAGGAATGGTGTTTTATGGAAACGGAACCTTTGAGGTATCTTATGATATTGATAAGAATATAGATGTTGAAAAGATAGAAACTACTATTAAGTATGAAGGAAAAAGTAAAACAAATGTTGTAAAACAATATATTTGGAATAGCAGTACAAGCAAATATGAAGAGTTGGCATCAACCAGTAACACATTTGAAAAAGATGAGGTGTCAAAGTATTTAGATAATAATAATACTTTAAAGCTGAAGGTTGAAATTTCTGAAATGGACTCTTATGTTGAAGTTCCCCGTATTTCTGTGAAAGGAAGTGTAAAGTAATGCTTGAGATAAAAAATTTGTATAAAACATATGGAAAGTTTACTGCGGTAGATAATTTAGATTTAAGCGTTGCTGAAGGAGAAATATTTGGTTTTGTAGGACCAAACGGAGCGGGGAAAACAACTACTATGAAAATTGTATGCGGACTACTTTCAGCTGATTCAGGGGAAGTTTATGTAGATGGGGTTGATGCTATAAAAAATGATAAGAAAATAAAAGAAAAGATAGGTTATATGCCAGACTTTTTTGGAGTTTATGATAATTTAAAGGTTAGTGAGTACCTTGAGTTTTATGCTTCTATTTATAATATAAACGGAAAAGATAGAGATAAGGTATGTGGAGAACTTTTGGAGCTTGTGGACTTAAGCAGTAAAAGAGATGCTTATGTAGATAGCCTTTCTCGTGGAATGAAGCAGAGGCTTTGTCTGGCTAGAAGCCTTGTTCATAATCCAAAGCTTTTAGTACTTGATGAACCAGCTTCAGGTATGGATCCAAGAGCCAGATTTGAGATGAAGGAAATTTTAAGAGCTTTAAAGGATATGAATAAAACTATAATAATAAGCTCTCATATACTGCCAGAGCTTGCAGAGCTTTGTACTACCATAGGTATTATTGAAAAAGGCAAAATACTTCTAAGAGGTACAGTAGATGAGATTATGTTAAAGGTTTATAGAAACAAAGGCGTAAAGATAAAGGTACATAAAAATCTTGAAGAAGCAGTTACTGTACTTAAGGAATTTCCAAATGTAGATAATATAACTACAGGGGAAAACACCATTCAGGCTTATTTTGAAGGTGGAGAGGAAGATATGAGCAATATGCTTAAAACGTTAGTTAATAGAAACATACCTGTAGTATCTTTTTCACAGTTGGATGGTAATCTTGAAGACATATTTATGAAAGTAACGGGAAAAGAAGAAAATTAATACTAATAGAGGAAGTGAATTTATGAATGTAAATCCGGTATTATTAAAAGAAATTAAGGTCAGGATGAGAAGCTGGAAGGTAGTATGCCTGATTATAGCTTATCTTTCAGTACTTGCCTTAGTTGCGCTATTTCTTATGTTTTCTATTCAAAGACAAATGTATTATTCAAATATGGATCCATCAATGACAGTTAGTGTATACACAACTCTAGCAGTTATGCAGTTTATGTTAATAGTATTTATAGCTCCTTCACTGACTTCTGGAACGATTTCAGGGGAGAGAGAAAGGCAGACATTAGACCTTTTGCTTTGTACTAAAATGCCGTCAAGGTCAATAATAATAGGAAAGCTGTTTTCTTCAATAAGCCAGGTAATTTTGCTTGTTGTTGCTTCATTTCCTGTTTTTTCTATAGTATTTATGTTTGGAGGAATATCTGCTCTGGAGGTTTTTAAACTGTTTTTATTTTATATTGTAGTTTCAATTACTATGGGGAGCATAGGAATATTTTTCTCAACTTATATAAAAAAGACAACAGCTTCTAATGTTATGACCTATGGTTTTGTGTTGTTTTTATTATTTGGGACATTATTTATAAATGTGTTTTATACTTCTTTTTTAATAAGAGGAACACCTTACAATAAGGTTTTTCCCCTTTCTTATATAAATCCTTTAACTGGTTTTGTTTCTCTCTTATCAGATCAGTTTGGGGGCTATGGAATGGCAGGAAGCATACTGCCAGGAGTATACATACCATTACCAAGAACGAGCATTCAGAGAAATACAGGGTTAGATGTTATACCTCTTTGGCAGATTAATTTAGCTGCAAATTTAATTTTATCATCAGTACTCATATTTTTATCTACTATAAAAATAAACCCCATAAAGAGAAGAAGATTTAAAAAAATTAAAAAATAAATTATAGGTGTGATTAGAGTGGAAGAAAAAAATAAGGCATTTATAGGTGTTTTAAAGAAAATAAGGTTTAGACTTGCAGTTAAAAAGGCTATTGATAATTTGTTATTAGTTTTGTCCATAGCCTTAAGCTGCAGTATTATTGCTGTAATAGTTTCAAGGTTTGTTCCTATTTATAATTTTTATGTAATAGTATCTTTAATAATGGCAGCTGTCTGCAGCTTAACTATAATATTTTCTATTATAAAAAGACCTAGCCTGCATTCTGCAGCTCTATCTATTGATTCTTATGGGCTTAAGGAAAGAGCTATAACCGCCTTTGAGCTTTTAAAAGAGGAAGGAAGCTTTGCACAGCTTCAAAAGAGGGATGCCTTAGAGCATTTAAAAAGCTTTAATTATAAAGAGTATATTAAGTTAACACCTCCTTTAAAAAATACATCAATTACTTTAGCTTTAATTGCAGTTATAGCTATTTCAGCCTTTACACCTAATCCTATGAATGAAATAGCTTCTGAAAAGCATAAATTAAATCAGACTAAAAAAGAGGAGCTTAAAAAGGTTAAAAAGGTAGAAAAAGAACTGGCTAAAAATGAGAAGTTAACTCCTCTTGAAAAGACGGAACTGGAAAAAAAGTTAAGTGAGCTAAAAAAGGATTTAAAGGACGCAAAAAATCAAAAGGAAATATATAAAGCTATTGAAAAAACGGATAAAAAACTGGAAATAGTTAAAGAAAAGTATGATAAAGAGGATTTAAAAAAGCTTACTGAAGCTTTGGCTAAAAGCGATTTGACTAAGAATTTATCGGATTTAATAAGCAAAACAAATACAAAAGAGCTTAAAGAAACTATAAAAATTGCTGCAGAGGAAATGAAAAATTTAACTGAAGAGCAGCGTAAGAAGCTGGCAGAGAAACTCTCAAATCTTTCTAAAGAATTAAAAAGCAATGAAGAGCTAAAAGAAGCTTTAGCTGGTTTATCTCAAAAGCTTGCAAGCGGTGAACTCGGTGATATAAGTGATGAACTTGAGCAGTTGGCACAAAATGCACAGGAAGTTATGAACAGTGATGAATTTAAGGAGGCTGTAGCTCAAATTCAAAAAGAGCTTAATCAAGATAGCGGAGGAGTACTTTCAGCACAAGGAGGAAACTCACCAGGCAATCAATCAGGTGGAAGCGAGATGCAGCCAGGACAACAAGGGGGAGCAGGTTCAGGTGCTGGTGAAGGCAGCAGCATAGGAGAGGAAAATCCTTCTGTAACATCGCCGCAAAGCTTAGGTTTGAATAAAAAGGACAGTTCAGAGGCAAAACAAGGTGAATATGAAAAAATATTTACTTCTAAAAATTTAGGAGGACAGGGGGAAACCTCTCAGATTACAGGAAAGAAAAATAATAGTGGAAACTCTGAAAAGGTTAATTCAGAGAAGGGCATTAATGTTAGAGGAGAGTCTGTACCTTATAATCAGGTTATAGGAAGCTATAAAGATAGTGCCATGCAGAGCATGGAAAGTAGCTTTATACCAGAGGGAATGAAGGAAATTATAAAAAATTATTTTACATCGTTGGAGGAATAACCATGGTGATAGATGAGAGAGAAATACAACAGATTGTTGATAAAATAAAAAGTGTTGAAGAAGAAATAGGAAAAGCAATAATAGGTCAAAAAGATATTGTAAGGCAGGTTTTGATTTCCATACTTGCAGGAGGCAATGTGCTTTTAGAGGGTGTACCAGGGCTTGGTAAAACTCAGCTTGTTAAAACTCTTTCTAAAGTTTTAGACCTTTCCTTTTCAAGAATACAATTTACTCCAGACTTGATGCCAGCGGACGTAGCTGGTACTAATATAATAGTAAAAGATGAGAAGGGAGACAGCAGTTTTCAGTTTCAAAAAGGACCTGTGTTTGCAAATATAGTTTTAGCAGATGAAATAAACAGAGCAACGCCTAAAACTCAATCAGCCATGCTTGAAGCAATGCAGGAGCAGACTGTAACAGTTGGAAAGAGCACTTACAGCCTGCCGCAGCCCTTTATGGTGCTTGCAACTCAGAATCCTATTGAGATGGAAGGAACTTATCCTCTTCCAGAGGCACAGCTGGATAGATTTTTATTTAAATTAAATGTAAAGTTCCCAACTCTTGAAGAGCTTCAGGACATTATGAATGTTACGGTTACAAACAAAGAAGTAGTACTTAATAAAATGATGAACGGAGAGACAATACTTAACATAAGAAGAATAATAAAAGAAGTACCAATAGCAAAGCCAGTTCAGGAATATGCATTAAAGGTAGTGCTCGCAACTCACCCTGAAAATGAATTAGCTCCGGAAATTACAAAGAAGTATATAAGATTTGGAGCAAGCCCAAGAGGAGCTCAGGCAATTATATTAGCTTCAAAGGTCAGGGCACTTATGGAAGGAAGATATAATGTATCCTTTGAAGATGTAAAGTATGTAGCTTACCCAGCCTTAAGGCATAGGTTTTTTCTGAATTTTGACGGTATTGCAGATGGTATGACTACGGACGGGCTTATAGAGGAAATACTGAATAGTCAGAAAATATTAATATAAATCAATTTATTTTGAATATTAGCTGTTTTGATGAGTATTTAAAGAGTGAGAGCAAAATATTAAAGTAGCTATTATAATTAACATTATGATAAGGAGAAATATCAATGAAGAATTTAGGAACTAAAACTATAGAAACTAAAAGACTTATATTGCGTAAATTTACATTATCGGACGCTGAAGATATGTATAAAAATTGGGCAAGTGATGATGAGGTAACTAAATTTTTAACTTGGCCATCTCATTCAGATGTAGAGGTAAGCCGAAAAGTAATTGATACATGGATAAAAGGTTATTCGGATGATAAAAACTATCAATGGTGCATTGAACTAAAAAGCACAGGAGAAGCCATAGGAAGTATTGGTGTAGTTGATTATAAAGAAAATATTAAGGCTGTGGAAATAGGTTACTGTATCGGGAGAAAATATTGGAATCAAGGTATAACTTCGGAAGCGCTTAAGGCCTTGATAGAATTTTTCTTTGAAGAAGTAGGTGTTAATCGCATAGAATCGAGGCATGATCCACTTAATCCAAATTCGGGGAAAGTAATGTTAAAATGTGGTTTAAAATACGAAGGAACGAGGATAAAAGCTGGTAGAAATAATACGGGAATTTGTGATGTAGCAATGTATGGAATAATAAACCCTAAAATTTGAGTATAGTCTTTATTTATAATTGTAGCACGCTTTTTTTATGTAAATATAACTTTAAAATTAGAAAAATTTAAAGAAAAGGAGTTTGTAAAATAACTATGTTCAGAGAAATGAGAAGAAAAGACAGAGAACTTAATAGGGCAGAGGCTATAGAAATATTAAAATGCTGTGAGTATGGTATCCTATCTACAGTAAGCGAAAATGGCTATGCTTATGGAGTGCCAGTAAGCTATGTATATGAGAATAACTCTATATATTTCCACTCTGCTGTAGAGGGACATAAGCTTGATAATATAAAAAATAGTAATAAGGTATCTTTTTGTGTAGTTGGACAAACTACAGTTCTGCCTGAAAAGTTTAGTACGAAATATGAAAGCGTAGTTGTTTTTGGAAAAGCAATAGAGGTTACTGGAGAAGAAAAAACTATAGCTCTGTTGGCTTTAGTAAATAAATATTCACCAGAGTATATAGAGAAAGGTAAAGAATATATTAAAAACGCTGGTCAAAAAACAAAATTAATAAAAATAAATATTGAGTATATTTCCGGAAAGGCAAGATGAATTTTGAGGGATTTTCTTTATTTATTCTCAATAACAATCTTTGGTATATTAAAGTAGTGATTGCCTTAAGTGCAGCTATTATAATTAATATTATTATAAGGAAGAGATTTATATGAATTTATTTGTATTTATTATATACATTTTTGTGTTATCATTAATTTTTTCTTATTTAGACAAAAAGTATAAACTTGCAGCTAAATATGAACTTAAGGTTAGTAAAAAAGTAAGAGTATTAGTCAATATTGTTAGTATAGCTTTGTTTGTAGCTTTGATGTATTTATCTGAACATGAAGAGTATATTACTTCGTTATGGCTAAAAGTATTTCAGGGTATAATATTTGTTCCTGTGGCTTTTCGTTTTTATATATACAGTGTAGTTTCACAAATTAAAAGAATTGAAGAAGAAAAGCGTAAAAAAAGAGATATTGAGATAAAGTTTTGTTATTATTGCGGAAGCGGGTTAAATGAAGGTAATATATGCCCAAACTGTGGTAAGGAATTGGAAATGTAAATAACATAAATTATAAAGATGAAAAAACATAAAGATAATAGTAGATAATATAAAAATAAGCAGCGAGGATTAAAATGGAAGATAAAATTTTTGATTCGGAATTTCTTAAAAAGCTTGATAATATAGCCTTAAATGCAAAAATTACTATGAACGAAGGTGCTGCAGGAGGGAGAAAATCTAAGGCAAAGGGAAGTTCTGTGGAGTTTTCCGATTTCAGAGAGTACTCTATTGGAGATGACTTTAGAAGGATTGACTGGAATGCATATGGCAGATTTGAAAGGTTATTTGTGAAGCTTTTTATGGAGGAAAGAGAAGCTATTGTAAACATATTTATAGACTGCAGCAAGTCTATGGATTTTGGAAGTCCTAAAAAGTGCTTGACTGCTTTAAAGCTTTCGGGAGTTCTTTCTTTTCTAGCACTAAACAATTTAGACAGGGTTTGTATTAATCAAATAAAGGGCACTGTTTTAAATCAAAGCAATTCTGTTACAGGAAAGAATATGTTTTACAGGTGTTTAGATTTTCTTCAGAAGACAGAGTTTTCAGGTGAGACAAATATAAATGGTTGTTTAAAAAGAAAAGATATTAAAGCTAGAGGAATAAGCATTATTATATCTGACTTTTTCTCAAAGGATGGTATGGAGGAAGGTATAAAGTACCTTCTTTATAAAAATCAGCAGGTAATACTTATACATGTGCTTTCTCCAGAGGAGCTTAAGCCTGAGATTTACGGTCAGGTTAGACTTGTAGACAGTGAAAGCGGAGAAGGAAGAAACTTAACTATAACTCCGACAATTTTAAAGCATTACGAGAAAAATTTAAATTTATTTATTAATAACATAAAGAGCTTTTCAAATAAGCTGGGAGTAACCTACATACAAGTAAGCTCTGAAGATAAAATAGAAAAAATAATTTTTGATTATTTAGCCCAGGCAGGGGTTATTAACTATTAGGGAGTGAACATATGAGATTACTGTATCCTGCAGCTCTGTTTTTTCTTATATCTATACCAGTAATAATAGCGATGTATATATTAAAGCAAAAATTTGAAGAGAGAAAAATTTCAAGTTTATATTTATGGAATCAGGTTATAAAAGATATAGATGTTAATACTCCTTGGCAAAGATTAAAGAGCAGCCTGCCCCTTATTCTTCAAATAATATTAGCTTTACTATTAACACTTGCTTTAACAGATCCGTTTTTACTCATAAAAGGAAGAGGAGAGCAAAATATAATTATAGTAATAGATACTACTGGAAGCATGAAGGCTGCCTATGAAGACAGCACAAAATTTGAAGAAGGAATAAAAAGAGCAGAAAAGCTTATACGTTCACTAAGGACAGGAAGCAAGATAACTTTAATATCGTCAGGAAGTAAGCCAAGGATTGAGATAAGCTTATCAGAAAACAAGGAGGATGCTATAAACAAGCTGAAAAATATAAAGATTACTAATGCAGCTGGAGATATAAATGATAGTTTATCCTTAGTAAAATCAATATCTAAGCAGGATAAAGGCTACAGGAGTATATTTTTTACTGATAAAAATGTTGATATTAAAGGTATAAATGGCGAGGTTCAGGTACTTAATTCCTACTCTGAAAATGTGAGTTTGGATTACATATCCCACAGCAAATCAGAAAGCGGCATTAATGCAATAATCAGAATTAATAATAGAAGCAGTAACAGTCAAAAAAGAGAAGTTGCTCTTTATGCAGAAGAAAAACTCTTTTTTTTAAAGGATGTGGAACTTAAGCCTAAGGAAGTAAAAACTATATATTTTGCAGGTTTACCTAATTATACAAAATATCTTCATGGAGAAATAAGTAAAAAGGATTCACTTAATGAAGACAACAGTATTTATGAAGTTGTTAAGAGTACTAAGGGTCAAAAGGTGCTTTTAGTTTCAGAAAGAAATGTATTTATTGAAAAAGTTTTAGCATCATTAAACAATATAGAGCTTTATAAGACTAATTCTTTTGAAAATATAATGGATAAGTATGATTTATATATTTTTGATGGAGTGTCACCGAAAGCTCTTCCAAAAGAAGGAGCAGTTTTATTTTTAAATCCTCCAGAGGATAGTGAAAGTTTTAAAGTTAACGGTGATATAGATGGCGGCTTAGGTGAAGCAGTTAAGAGCAGTATAACTAAATATATGGAAAATGTACATTTTACTGTTTCAAAGTTTAAAAATATAGAAGTTCCATATTGGGCAAGTGTATTTTTAAAAGTAAATAACAAGCCAGCAGGGTTTGTTGGGGAGCTTAAGGGACAAAAGACAGGAGTTTTAGCCTTTGACCTTCATAGCAGCGATTTTCCTCTAATATCTGAGTTTCCTATTTTTATGCATAATTTAATAAGTTATTTAACTGATTTTGATTTTCAAACAAAGTCCTCCTATAAAAGTGGAGAATCAATCACAATAAATTCAATAGGAGATATAGAAAAGCTGTCTATGAAATCTCCTTCAGGAAGCAGTAAGGATATTGAAGTTAAATATCCAATAAAGCCCTATGAAAATACTGATGAAATAGGAATTTACAGACTTACTCAAAGCTTTAAAGGTGATGAAACAGAACGATTGTTTGCTGTTAATTTTCCTAGTGAGAAGGAGTCTGATATAGATACTGAAGACAAAACTTTTAATAATGCAGAAAGCAATAGTATTCTAAATTCTTCAGGAATAAATCTTAAAAGCTTTCTTGTAACAGCAGCACTCTTAATACTTATGGCAGAATGGATGGTGTATGTATATGGCTATTAATTTTACACGTCCCTATTTACTTATACTGTTACCCATTACATTGTTTTTAGTTTTTTATACATCTAAAAGGCTCAGCAGAATATATAAAGTGAAAAAGAATACCATTTTAATAGTAAGAAGCATAATTTTTATTCTGCTTATTTTAGCTTTAAGCGGCTTTAGTTTTAAATGGAATGCAAAAGATGCTGCTACGGTGTTTGTGATTGATGCTTCAGACAGCATGCTTGCAAATAAGTCTGCTGTAGAAAAGTTTGTAGCAGATGCTATTAATAAAAAGACTTCTAAGGATGCAGTAGCTGTGTTAAGTTTTGGAGACAACGCATTAATTGAAAGTTTTGTTTCCAAAAGCCCAGCTTTTAACGGTCTTGAAACTAAGGTTAACGGAACTTATACAAATATAGAAAATGCGCTTACAACAGCCATTTCTTTAATGCCCGAAAACAGTAAAAAGAGAATAGTGCTTATAACAGACAGCGAGGAAAATGAGGGTAAGGCTTCAAAAGCAGCACCTTCTATTGTGGAGCAGGGAATTGATTTAAAGGTTTATAAAATAGATAAAGCTATGGGAGACGAAGCAGCTGTAGACAGCATTAATATTCCTAAAAGGCTTAATATTGGCGAGGACTTTAATGTAGTTGTTAACATAACCAGTACTGTGGCAACTAAAGGAAAGCTGACTTTATTCAGTGGAAAGGACAAGGTTTCAGAAGAAAGTGTTCAGCTTTTAAAAGGAAGTAATAGTTTTGTGTTTAAAGACAGGGCTTTAAACGGAGGCTTTAAAAACTACAGAGTGCTTTTAGAACCAGAAGCAGACAGTGAAGTTAAAAATAATGAAGCTTCAGCTTTTACTAATGTTAAGGATAAGCCTAAAATATTGGTAATTGAAGATGCAAAGGGGGAAGCTGAGGAACTTATCAATATACTTAATGCTTCAGGAATAGAGTATAACAAAATTGATGCAGATTCAGCTCCAAGAACTCTTCAAGAGCTTACTTCTTATAATAGCATAATAACCTGTAATGTTTCAGCAGAAAATTTAAATGAAGGCTTCTTAAATTCTCTTGAGCCTTACGTTAAGGATTTTGGAGGAGGCTTTGTAGCAACAGGAGGAGAAAATTCCTTTGCTCTTGGGGGATATTTCCAAACTAATCTTGAAAAGGTACTGCCTGTAAATATGGAGATGAAGGGTAAAAAGGAAATACCTGAAATGTCCATGATGCTTATTATAGATAAGTCTGGCAGTATGACAGGTGGAAGCGGCGGTATTACTAAGCTTGATGTGGCAAAGGAAGCAGCTGCAAGAACCTTAGATTCATTAAGAATTAAGGATGAAATAGGTGTTTTAACTTTTGATGATACAAATTACTGGGTAGTAAAGCCTAAAAAAGCTGAAGATAAGGAGAGTATTAGAGATGATATAGGTACTATAAGACCAGGCGGGGGAACAAGCATACTTCCTGCCCTTGAGGAAGGCTATAAAAGCTTAAAGACTAGCAATGCCAAGATTAAGCACATTATACTTTTAACAGATGGTCAGGCTGAGCAGTCAGGTTATGATGAGCTTGTAAAAAGAATTAAAAAGGATAATATAACTGTTTCTACCGTTGCTGTAGGGCAGGATGCGGATAAGTTTTTGCTTGAAAGTATTGCAAAAGGTGCTGACGGAAGATTTTATGCAACAGACGATATATCAAATATACCTACAATATTTGCAAAGGAAACCTTTATGGCAGCAAAGGCTTATTTAAACAACAGAGAGTTTACTCCTGTTATAAGTAGCAGCCATCCTATTATAGCAGCTGCTGAAAATGGACTCCCAAGCCTTTTAGGGTATATAGGTGCTTCCCCTAAAGATGCAGCAAAGGTTATTTTAAGAAGTGATGAGGATGATCCTATTTTAACTATTTGGCAGTACGGTCTTGGAAAAACTGCAGCGTGGAACTCCGATATAAATGGTAAATGGAGCAGAAACTATGTGGGCTGGAACAACAATGTGAGGCTTTGGCAGAACATTATAAACTATTCTATCTCAAATTATGAAAGCGAAGAAGCTTCTATAGAGGCAGAGCTGCAGGGAAGCAAGGGAATCATAAGCTTTACGGATAAAAATTTCAAAGAAGAAACAAATACTACTGCCATAGTAGTGACGCCTTCATTAGAAAGTATTGAAGTTAAGCTCTATCCAACAGAGCCTGGGAAATATGGTGGAAGCTTTGATGTGAAAGAGCCTGGAGTTTACATGATAAAGGGTGTACAGAATAAAAGCGGAGAAATCTTAAATACAGCTACTAATGGGCTTGCTGTGCAGTATTCTCCAGAGTATAGAGTATATAATGAAAACAGCAGTTTAGATATGTTAGTTAATGATTCAGGGGGAAGTTATATAAAAACGCCGGAAGAAGTATTTAAAGGGGAGCTTAAGGACGTGTCAGGAAGAACTGATATGACAACTCCTTTTATTATAATAGCTTTGTTATTTCTTATTTTTGATATAGCTTTAAGAAGATTAAACCTTTCCTTTGAGAAGGTTGACTCAAAAATAAATATAGTTAAAGAAAACGTATATAGCAAGGTAAAGGGTAGGAAGAAAAATTTTAAAACTTTGACTAGAGTTAAAACTAAAGCAGATGCAAATAAGATAACAGATTTGGAAAAAATTTCACATGATTCAGAAAAGTCTCAGACTAATATAATTGAAGAAAAACCAAATATACAAGAAAAATTAAAAAATAATACTATAGATACATCGGAACTTTTAAGAAGAAAGAAAAATAGATATAAATAAGAGTAATTCAGGTGATTTATTAAATGGCGGGATGGTGGGAAGACATAATTTAAGTACATGATAAAAATATATAATAGCTGTTAAAGCAGAGAGGCGGTATTTTAAAGTGAAAATATCAAATCATATTTTAAAATGTGTAAATAATAGAAGATTTGTCAGCAGGAAAGATAAGGATTTTTATGAGTTAACTTTTGGTACTAAGAGGATATGGTTTTCAGAAAAACTAAATATTGTACCTGATAAAAATATTATTTATGAGCTCACAATTAAAAATGGGAGAAAAATAGAAGGAAATATATTAGTACTTGGAGAAGATAAATTTGGTTTTTACGTAGTTTTTCGTATGCTTAGCTGGAGATTAGCCTGGATAGAGCCATCACCTTCAGAAAAAAGAATACCTAGAGGGGCGGTAATAATAAGACAAGTTTTTAGTCCTAAGGCTATTAAAGGTGGAACAGAACTAGTAAATCAGTTTCAAGGTGTTTGGCCATATTTTTATTGCTCATCTATGTCTATTGAAAGAAAAGACAATAGTATAAAACTTTTATTTCAGGAAGGCGGCTTAAGAGATATGGCTGTAAAGCTAATACTTTTGAATGTACAAAGTGAAAGTTATGAAGGTGAAGAGTGTACATGTTTGGAATATTTTACAGGTAAAAAAATAAATGATTTAGATATAAGAAAAGGAGAGGATGGCAGTTTTAATGTTTTGCTTAATAATAATTATATAGAATATATACCACCTGAAGATTGTGATAGCTCAAATGAAACTATAATAGAAGTTGAGGGCATTACTAGTGTTACTCAGCCTTCTGAGGATACTGCAATAGAACATATTAACGAAGGTATTATAAGATGTGAAAGCATAGAAATATGCTGTTACAATCTTTTTCATATAATACTGGAAGAAAAGAAAATTAAGTATATTCAGCTTTTTAATAACGATTTAAAAGATTGTTCTGAAGCAGAAAGTTTAAGAAAAAAATGGCTTGAGGAGTTTGCAAAAGATGTTGATACTTCAGGTATTTATATAGAGGCATTTCTCTGGCATGTTTTTAGCAACGAACGTTTGAAAGCACTGCAGGGTGAAGAAGCAAAGGAGAAATTTAAAGCTAGTTCTAAGAAAAACGTCTATATGTTCTTAAACGAAGGGTATTTTGCTTATTATTTAGAAAATGCGGATAAGCTTTTATTAGAGGACATAAGATTTTATAAAGATATTTATGTAGTGGACGAAGATTTTACCTGGACCTTTGTAAGCACTCATGAAGATGGTTGGTATGGACCTTATTTTTATATGAAAGAAAAGAGGTAAAATAGTTAATGAAATTTGAACTAAGGATGGGATATAACAATTATGAAACAAAAGCAAATTATTTTATAAATTAGTTTAAAAACAGGTATGATTAACAAAGCTGAAATGTTAATCATACCTGTTTTCTATAATTCTATCTGAACATTATATTCCTTAAGCCAAATATTTATTTGAATTAAATAAGCTATAACCTGAGGTCCGGTCATAAGCTGCCCGTACCAAGGCTTTTTAAAGGAGTTACCTCCTGTTTCAACAATTTCTTTAACTGTATCAAAATTTATAAGGTCAAGAATTGGGGAACTTTTATCATTTAATATTGAAGTCATCATCTTTTGAACAGCCTTTGTGTATATAGGATTATGAGTCTTAGGATAAGGACTTTTTTTCCTAAATATAATTTCATCAGGAACTATTCCCTTTAAGGCTTCACGCAATAAGCCTTTTTCCCTGCCCATATAGAATTTATAAGCGTTGGGTATGTTAAAGGCATATTCCACAAGTCTATAATCTGCAAAAGGAACTCTGACTTCAAGACTGTTTGACATAGACATTCTATCTTTTCTATTTAAAAGGGTAATCATAAACCATTTAACGTTTAAGTAAAACAATTCTCTCATTCTTTCTTCTGCTTTATCTTCTCCATAAAGTTTTGGAACAGCTTTTATTGTTTCTTCATATCTACTTTGTACATAATCTTCAATAGGAAGTTTGGAAAGATTTTGACCAATAATATCTTTTCTTGTGGATAAGGATTTTGCCCATGGGAAAGAGCTGAAATTTATATCTTCTTTACGGGTAAACCAAGGATATCCTCCGAAAATTTCGTCAGCACATTCACCAGATAATCCAACGGTGCTGTGCTTTCTTACTTCCCTGCAGAATAAATAAAGCGATGAATCTATATCTGCCATGCCAGGAAGGTCGTTTGCTTTTACTGCTTCGTAGAGAGCTTGTGCAAGTTTATTATTGTCTAAATAAACATTATGGTGATTGCTTCCTATGAATTTTACCATTTTAGAAATGTAGTAGCTGTCAGAGTTTGGCTGATATTCATTAGGTTTAAAGTATTTATTGTTATCTACATAATCAATAGAAAAAGTGTTTAACTGGCCACGGCCTTGTTTTTTAAATACTGCAGCAGCAATAGCAGAAATAACGCTGGAATCCAATCCTCCTGAAAGAAAGGTGAATACCGGAACATCGCTTACAAGTTGTCTTTCAATAGCGTCAAGTAATAAGCTTTTTGTATGTGCAGCTGTCTCTTCAAAGCTTTCTTTATGCTCCTTTGCTTTAAGCTTCCAATATTCTGTTAAAGCAGCATCTCCATTTTTATAATATAGGTAATGTGCTGGAGGCACTTCTTTTATATATTTAAACACGCCATTTCCTAGAGTTCTTGCCGGTCCCAAGCCGAAAATCTCTAAAAGTCCTGTTTCATCTACCACTGGTTTAATCTTTGGGTGCTTTAAAAGTGCCTTTATTTCTGAAGCAAATATTATTGAATCTGGCTGCAAAGAATAAAATAGAGGTTTCACACCTAATGGATCTCTGCAAAGAAAAAGTTCTTTGCTATATTCATTCCATATCCCAAAGGCATATATTCCATTTATATATTTAACACATTCATATCCCCACTCAATAAAAGCAGTCAAAAGTACTTCTGTGTCGCTGTACGCTTTAAAAGTATAACCTTTTTCAAGAAGCAGCTTTCTAACATCTTCAGTATTGTAAAGTTCTCCATTATATACAATCGTATATTCTTTACCTTTATGAACTCTTGTCATTGGTTGAGCTCCGCCTTCAGGGTCAACTACTATTAATCTTCTATGCCCTAGTGCTGCATTTTTATAAAGTTTGATACCAGAGGCATCAGGTCCTCTTTTGCTTAAAGTGTCTATCATAGCACCTAATATTGGGTGAGCTTTAGTTAAATCTAAGTTTTGGTCTATAAAGCCCGCTATACCGCACATAAAAATCACCTCATAATTTTATTTTCATATTTATTCATAAATCTCATGTTTTCAATATATGTTTTTAAAGAAAAAATGGTTACTAAGAAGGAAATACCAATATAAATATTGAATATAGAAACTATAAGTATGTAAAATAATAGTAGTTAATTTCCATTAAGGAGGTCTTAAAATGAAAGCAGAAATTTTATCTGTAGGTACAGAGATTTTGCTTGGAGATATAGTTAACACAAATTCGCAATATTTATCCAAAAGACTAGCTGATTTAGGAATATCAGTGTTTCATCAATCTGTTGTTGGAGATAATGAAGATAGACTTTATAATGCCTATGAACTTGCTTTTAAAAGAGCAGATATAGTTATTGCAACAGGAGGATTGGGACCTACCAAAGATGATTTGACAAAAGAAATTGGAGCAAAATATTTTCGGAAGAAATTGATTTTACATGAGGAATCTTTAAATCAGATTAAAGAGTTTTTTCATAGGCTAAATAGAGAAATGGGTGAAAGTAATAAAAAACAAGCTTACATACCAGAAGGAGCAGTAGTACTGCCTAATTCTAATGGAACAGCGCCAGGATGTATTATAGCTGAAGATAATAAAATTCTTGTTATGCTTCCAGGGCCTCCAAAGGAAATGATTCCTATGTTTGAAAATTGTGTTGTTCCTTATCTTTTAAAATTTTCTGACGGTGTTTTAGTATCTAAAGTGCTTAGAGTAGCTGGTTTAGGTGAAAGTGCTATGGCAGAAAAAGTTCAGGATATTATGGATAGTCTAAGAAATCCAACTGTAGCACCTTATGCAAAAGACCATGAGGCAATACTTAGAATAACTGCTAAAGGGAATACAAAGGAAGAAGCTGAAAGCTTAATTTCACCTATAGAAATTGAAATAAGGAAAAGACTTGGTGAGAATATTTATGGAGAAGGGGAAACAACTCTTGAAACTGTAGTTGGAGAAATGCTTGTAAATAAAAAGCTTACTATAGCAACAGCTGAGTCTTGTACAGGAGGTCTTTTAGCAGGGACATTAATAAATTATCCAGGCATTTCGTCTGTATTTGTGGAAGGAGCTGTAACATACAGCAATGAAGCTAAGATAAAGAGGCTTAATGTAAAAAAAGAGACTTTAGAAAAGTATGGAGCTGTAAGCGAAGAAACGGCTAAAGAAATGGCTGAAGGTATTGCTAAAGCAGCAGGTACAGATATAGGAATATCTGTTACAGGTATAGCAGGTCCTGGTGGAGGAACAAAAGAGAAACCCGTTGGTTTAGTTTATGCAGGTTTATATATTAAAGGTGAAGTAAAAGTAAAAAAACTAAATCTTTCCGGCGACAGACAGAAAATTAGATATAGAACTGTAATCAGTTTGCTTGATTGGCTTAGAAGAGAGTTAATTGGCAGAATTTAAAATACATTTACTAAAATAAAAATGCACTATTTAAAAATGCCTGTTAAAAGGGAATTTTTATAAAGTGTATTTTTATTTTAAATTTTAATTAACATAAATTACAAATTTATTAATATTTGTCATAATGAAAGGTTATTTGAAAAATGATTAATAAAATTACTGTAAAATTATGACAAAACTGAATATAAATAATATTATTGACAACTGGAAAATAAAACCTTATACTGAAATTAATTAGGAACCTAATAATTATTTGTAATTTTAAGGAAAGGAGTACAGGTATGTTTAAGCTTTTTAAATATATGAAAGGACCTGCTGTAATATTTGCATTAATATCTCCTTTTATGATGCTGATAGAAGTAACTATGGATTTAATGCAGCCAAAACTTTTATCAGATATTATTGACATAGGTGTTGCAAAAAGAGATATTTCATTTATTTTTTTTACTGGAATAAAAATGATTTCAGCAGCACTTTTCGGATTTATTGGTGGAGCTGGTTGTGCAGTTTTTTCTTCTGCTGCTTCTATGAATATGGGAGAAAAATTGAGGCAGACACTTTTTGATAAGATACAGACTTTGTCTTTTGCAGATATTGATAAATTTAAAACATCTTCTATTATTACAAGACTTACAAATGATGTAACTCAGGTTCAGAATATGATAATAATGGCACTTAGAGGAGCAATTAGAGCACCGTTTTTATGCTTAGGGGGAATAGTAATGGCAGCTTCTTTAAGTAAGAATTTATCTATAATATTTTTAGCAGCTGTACCAATGGTTTTAATTGCCGTAATTATTGTACTTAAAAAATCTTTTCCTCTTTTTTCAGCTTTGCAGGAAAAAATAGATGCAGTGAATACAGTGATGAGAGAAAGCATACTGGGAATAAGAGTTATAAAGGTATTTACACTTGAGGATAAGCAAAGAGAAAAATTTGATGGTGTAAATTATGATTTAACTAATAGCAGCATACAGGCACAAAATATGAATATGATATTATGGCCAATAGTGACACTTATAATGAATATCAGTGTTATAGCTGTATTATGGTTTGGGGGAAATATGGTTAACAATGGTACACTTCAAATAGGAAAAATTATGGCTTTTATTAATTATTTACTGCAGATTATGCATTCCCTTATACTTTTTGTAATGATTGTATTAAATTTTACTCGTGCAAAGGCTTCAGCTAATAGAATAAATGAGATATTAGATTGTGTACCAAGTATTCAAAATTTGGAAGATTCCAAGGAAGTTAATTCATTTGATATAGAATTTAAAAATGTTTCTTTTAAGTATAATGCTCACAGCGATAATGTATTAACGGACATATCTGTTAAAATAAATCAAGGTGAAAATGTAGGTATAATAGGAACTACAGGTTCAGGGAAAAGTTCATTAGTAAGTCTAATACCAAGACTTTATGATGTAACTGAAGGACAGGTTTTAATAGGAGGAATTGATGTTAAGAATATAAGTTTAAAACAGCTTAGAGAAAATATAGGGGTTGTATTGCAGGATAGCATTTTATTTTCAGGAACTATAGAGGAGAATATAATGTTTGGAAATGAGCATGCTGATTTTCAAACTATGGAAGCTGTAAGTATTGATGCACAGGCATATGAATTTATAATGGAAAAGGAAAATGGTTATAAAAGTATTGTAGAACAAAGAGGAAAAAATTTATCCGGAGGTCAGAAGCAAAGAATTAATATTGCTAGAACTTTAATAAGAAATCCTAGAATATTAATATTGGATGATTCAACAAGTGCTCTTGATATGGCAACAGAGGCTAAAGTACAAAATTCTATAAACAAAAGAATGGTACAAAGCACAGTAATTATAATAGCTCAAAGAATTTCAGCAGTTATGAATGCAGATAAAATTATTGTGATGGATAAAGGCAGAATATGCCATGTGGGCACACATAAAGATTTATTGAATAATTGTGAAATATATAAAAGTATTGCAGCGGCACAATTAGGAGAGGAGGCAGCTGTCAATGGCTGATGATAAAGTTATGCCCGAAATTAGACCTAGTGGATTTGGACATCATATGAGAGGTGTAGGTAAAAAATCTGAAAAACTTAAAAATCCTAAAAGCACAATGAAAAGATTATTAAAATATTTAGGAAAAAGAAAAAATTTATTAGTAATTACTTTTTCGCTAAATCTTCTTACGACTGTTAGTAATATAGCAGGAACAAGATTAAATGGTTATACAGTAGATAATTTTATTAAAACAGGAGATATTAATGGATTATTTAATATATGTGCAGTACTTATTGTAATTTATATAGTATGTGCTTTTTCAACATATATTCAAAACAAAATAATGATAAGCATTGGTAATGAAACCTCTTCTAATATAAGAATAGATTTGTATAGAAGTATTCAGAATCTCCCGTTAAAATTTTTTGATACTCATTCAAGCGGAGACTTAATGAGCAGATTAACAAATGATGTTGATAATATAAATAATACTTTATCTCAGAGTATAACACAGTTTTTTTCTGGTATTGTTAATATATTAGGAATGCTTATTGCTATGATTATTTTAAGTCCTTTGCTGACAGTTATAGGTCTTACAACAGTTCCTTTAATGTTTTTAATTACAAGATTTTTAGTGAAAAAAACGCAACCTTTTTTTATTAAACAGCAAAAAGAATTAGGAGAGCTGAATGGATTTATTGAAGAGAAAATTTCAGGACAAAAAGTTATAATGTTATTTAATCGTCAAGATAATGTAAAAAAAGAATTTGAAAATATAAATAAAAAGCTTACTAAAAGTGCAATTTTTGCACAGGGATTTTCAGGTGTTTTAGGTCCTGTTAATAATTTTATTAATAATCTCACATATTTAATAGTGGCTGTCAGCGGAGCGTATTTTATACTTTCAAATAAAGGAATTACTGTAGGTATACTGCTTTCTTTTATACTTTATATGAGAAATTTTACACGTCCTGTAAACGAGATTCTTAATGTGTTTAATACAATTCTTTCAGCTTTGGCAGGTGCTGAGAGAGTATTTGAAATTATGGATGAGCCTAAAGAAAGTGATATTTCACATGCTAAAGAAGTTACAGATTTACAGGGTAAAATTGTATTAAATAAAGTTGACTTTTCTTATAAAGAAGGAAAGAAAATATTAAAAAACATAAGTTTAACTGCAGAGAAAGGGCAAGTAATTGCTATAGTTGGGCCTACTGGTTCTGGGAAAACCACTATAATAAATTTATTAACCAGGTTTTATGATATAGATAGTGGAGAAATACTTATTGATGGCGTAAATATCAATCATATTAAACGAAATAATTTAAGAAAATCTATATCTATGGTTTTGCAGGATACTTATCTTTTTTCAGAAAGTATTCGTGAAAATATAAGATATGGAAGATTAACAGCTACCGATGAAGAAGTAGAACAAGCTGCAGTACTTGCAAATGCACATAGATTTATAAGACAATTACCAGAAGGATATGATACGGTTTTATCTGATAACGGAAGTAACTTGTCTCATGGACAAAGACAGCTTCTGGCAATAGCAAGAGCTATATTATCACAATCATCAATACTTATTCTTGATGAAGCAACATCCTCTATAGATACTAGGACAGAGATAGATATACAAAAGGCTATGCTGAATTTAATGAAAGGAAAAACCTGCTTTGTCATAGCACATAGACTGAGTACTATAAGAAGTGCTGATAAAATATTAATTGTTAAAGATGGTGAAATTGTTGAAACTGGAACTCATGATGAGCTTATGAAAAGAGAAAGTTTTTATTCTAAGCTTTATAACAGTCAATTTAAAGGGATTGAAATTTAGAGATAAAATTAAGGAGGATTTTTATGCAAGATTCTATTTATAATAATTTATATAATGCTTTACAACGATTAAACAGGCAGATGCACAGGCATAGACATCGTATATTGCCGCCAAGAGAAGGAATTCACAGGGGACAGATGCATTTACTGTTTGTAATTTCACAAAATGATGGAGTAATACAAAGAGATCTTGCAGAGATAATGGATATGAGGCCATCTTCTATTACAGAAATGCTTGTTAATCTGGAGAAAAACTCTTTAATTATACGAAAACAGAATGAAAAAGATAAAAGAGCAATACATGTTTATCTTACTGATGAAGGTAAAGCTGCTGTTAATGGATTTATTCAGGCTAATGATAAATTATCAACATCTTTTTTTAGTTGTTTAACAAAAGAGGAAGCTGAGAAAATGCTTGAGTTAGTTAATAAAATTAATGCAAATTTTAATATAACAGATGATGATACAATAAAATGTTATAAAGAAAAAATGCATCACCATAATCATCACGAGCATTATGGATGGCATTGTCATGAAGACAGCTATTAAAATTATTTAATAGCTGTCTTTAAAATTTGTTTTAATAAGTCTGTTTTTATGATGGGTTTAAAATAAATTTATTTTTTATAATATTTAAGGTTTGTTTAAGGTTTAGTATTTACAATTAATACATGTAAACAGGTTCAAAATACTTATAAATATAAATGTAATAATAAAGAAGGGGTTTTATTATATGAATAGAAAATCTATATATTCTAAATTAGCAATAGTACTTGTATGTACTACATTCTTATATGGTTGTGGTACTAAAACTGAAACAAACAGCACAATTGAAACTAAAACTTCATCTACACAGATTAAAGAAAGTATAATTGGAGATAAAACAGTTCAAAGTGTTATAAGCGGATTGGTTACTTACGATAATGAAGATTCTTATACTGATTGGAAAAGTGAAAATCCAAATTATATCGAATTAAGCGGAACGACTGCTAGTTTAAAAGGCTCTGGTGCACAAGTAAAGGACGGTAAGGTTACAGTAACTTCTGCAGGTACTTATGTAATCAGTGGTAAGATAGATAATGGACAAATTATTGTTGATGTTCAAAATAAAGGAACAGTTAAACTTGTTTTAAATGGAGTAGAAATAAAAAGCTCTGATAATGCACCTATTTATATAAAAAATGCTGGTAAGACAATTATTTCTCTTGAAGAAGGTACAGAAAATATAATAACAGATGGGACAAAGTATACTCTAGAGGATGCTTCTTCTGATGAACCAAGTGCAGCTATATTCAGCAAAGATAATTTAGTTATAAATGGTGATGGCAAATTAACGGTAAATGCAAATTATAAAGACGGAATTACAAGTAAAGATGATTTAAAAATACTAGGAGGAAACGTTCAAATTAATTCTGCTGATGATGGTTTAGTTGGTCGTGATATAGTGGCAGTTAAAAATGGTTCAATAACTGTTAAAGCTTTAGGGGATGCAGTAAAATCTTCTAATGATAAAGACAGCACTAAAGGAATTGTAGTCATTGAAAATGGAAACTTTAATTTAAAATCTGAAAAAGATGGAATATATGCAGAAACAGCGGTACTTATTGCTGATGGTACATTTAACATTACTACTGGCGGTGGAAGTGTAAATGGTTTAAAGAAAGCTGAAGAAGATATGTTTGGACCTATGGGAGACAAGAATAAGAGCAATTCCGAAACAAACACTTCTCAGACAGAAAATGAAAGTAAAAAAGCAATAAAAGCCAGTAGTGATATAGGAATAGCAAAAGGTACATTTATTATAGATTCTGCTGATGATTCTATACACAGTAATAATAATGCGGTTATAGAAGGCGGTGATTTAACAGTTACATCCGGAGATGATGGAATACATGCTGATGCAGCTTTAACAATAAAGGGAGGTAAAGTTAATATTACAAAAAGTTATGAAGGCATAGAAAGTGCAGTAATAACAGTTAATGACGGTGAAATATACATTACATCAAATGACGATGGTGTTAACGCAGGCGGAGGGGCTGATGGTTCTTCAATTAATGGGCGACCTGGACAAAATGATTTTGCTGATACAGGAAATAATAAGCTTAATATAAATGGTGGTTATGTAGTAGTTAATGCAGCAGGTGATGGATTAGATTCTAATGGTTCAATTTATATGACTAATGGTACAGTACTTGTAAATGGGCCAACTGGGAATGGAAATGGTGCTTTAGATTACAATGGAACTTTTGAAATGACAGGAGGCTTTTTAATAGCTGCAGGAAGCGCTGGTATGGCTCAGGCGCCTTCAGAAAGTTCGAAGCAGTATTCAATTATAATGACATATCCAGAGACACAGTCAGCAGGCACTATTGTAAATTTACAAGACAGCAGTGGAAAATCAATTGTAACTTTTGCCCCTGCAAAGAATTATCAGACAGTAGTTATAAGTTCACCTGAACTTAAGAAAGACGGAAATTATACCCTTTATTCAGGAGGAAGTTCAACAGGAAAAGAAACAGATGGTTTGTTTACAGATGGAAAATATGCAAATGGTACAAAGGTAGTAGATTTTAAAATATCAAGTTCTGTAACGTGGTTAAATGAGTCCGGAGTAACAACAGCTAGAAGCTCTATGCAAGGCGGCCATGGAGATCAGGGAGGAATGAAGGGAAATCGTCCTGGAAGAACACAAGATCAAATGCCTCCTATGCAGCCAAATCAATAATAAATTTATAAAATGCCTGTTTACATAATTAAGCAGGCATTTTATAAATTCTTATTTTATTTAAGGTTTAATTAAGCTTTGCAATATATATAAACATATTTTCATCAATTAAGCAGATATACTTAGCAATAATAAAACAGAATTATGACAGTTTTATATTATGCAGGTGGTATTGAAGCAAATGAAACAGGATATAATAATGTACAGACAGAAACACAAAGTACAACATTCAGTAGCAGAGGAATAATAAAAGCAGTGGAAGATGCTTTAAGCAAAGCAAAATAAAACTATATGTTCATAATTTTTTAAAAAAGTTTTTTTTTGGAAATAGGTTGACAGTTATATAGTAATTATTTATACTTTGATTATCAAAAAATATTTTGATAATCAAAGTATTTTTGTTATTATATTAAAGTTTGAAAACAAGGAGAGGATATTATGAAACTACCCCCTTTAAAAATAGGTGAGTTAGTTGCAGCAGTTCCTATAATTCAAGGCGGTATGGGAGTAGGAGTTTCACTTTCAGGACTTGCCTCAGCAGTAGCTAATGAAGGTGGGGTTGGGGTTATATCCAGTGCTCAAATTGGTTTTAATGAACCTGATTTTGAGAACAACAGCCATGAAGCTAACATAAGAGCTATGAGAAAGGAAATTAGGAAAGCAAGAGAACTAAGTCCAAAAGGAATTATAGCTGTTAATATAATGGTAGCTATGAACAATTATAAAGAAATGGTTCAGGTTGCAGTTGAGGAAAAAATAGATTTAATTATATCAGGAGCTGGACTTCCTACAGAACTTCCAAACTTAGTTAAAGGATCTAATACTAAGATAGCTCCTATTGTGTCTTCGGCTAAAGCTGCTATGGTAATTACAAAATTATGGGATCATAAATTTTCACGTATACCTGACTTAGTTATAGTAGAAGGTCCAGAAGCCGGAGGGCACTTAGGTTTTTCTAAAGAAGAGTTAAAATCAGAGGAGAAACCGAATTTAATTCAAATAGTTAAAGAAGTAATAGAGGTTTTAAAACCTTATGAAGAAAAAAATAAAAAAAGTATTCCTGTAGTTGCTGCTGGAGGTGTTTACACAGGAGAAGATATAGCAAAGCTTATAAAAGCAGGTGCAGCAGGAGTTCAGATGGCAACAAGATTTGTCGCTACAGAGGAATGTGATGCAGATATAAAATACAAGATGGCTTATGTAAATTCACATAAAGAAGACATAAGATTTGTTAAAAGCCCTGTAGGATTACCAGGAAGAGCAATACATAACAAATTTTTAAGCAGGCTGGATGAGGGAGATATAGAAGTTAAAAAATGCTACAACTGCTTAAAACCATGTAATCCAGCTACTACTCCTTATTGTATTTCTAAGGCTTTAATAGAAGCTGTAAGAGGTAACGTAGATGAAGGACTTATATTTTCAGGAAGCAATGCTTACAGAGTAGACAAAATAATGACGGTAAAGGAGCTAATTCAGGAGTTGGTTAATGAAGCAGAAAGATACCTCGTATAGAAGGGGGGGTAATATAGTATTTGATGAGAAAAATCATAAATGTTTTAAATGAGCTTTTGGTAGATATATTTAATGATATCATTACTATTGAGCAGAAAACGCTTAATGAAGGAGAGTTTAAAGATTTATCCATTAGAGAAATACACACTATTGAAGCTATAGGTATGCATGAAGCCAGAAGTATGTCAGAGGTAGCTGGTGATTTAAAAATAACTGTTGGAACTTTAACTATTGCAATAAATAACCTTGTTAAGAAAGGTTATGTGGAAAGAAAAAGGCTTGAACAAGATAGAAGAGTCGTGCTGATTAAGTTAACTAAAAGAGGTAAATTAGCTTATAGAATACACGATAAATTCCATAAAGATATGGTTAAGGCAACTATTGAAGGTATGACAGAAACTGAAGAAAATGTACTTGTAGGAGCACTTGAAAAATTGAATCTTTTTTTTAAGTCGAAGTATAATATATCTGGCAATAAATAACTGATAATTACAATTAGAAAGGATTAGAAAAATGAGAGAAGTTAAAATTGCAGGCATAGGCAGCTATGTTCCTGAAAAGATTATGACTAATGATGATTTAGCAAAAATAGTAGATACAAGTGATGAATGGATTAGCAGCAGAACAGGAATTAAAGAAAGAAGAATTTCAGAAGGAGAGAATACTTCTGATTTAGCTGCAAAAGCAGCGTTAAAGGCTTTGGAGAAAGCAAATTTATCTCCAGAAGATTTAGATTTAATTATTGTAGCTACTTCTTCTCCTGATGCTTTAACTCCGTCAACAGCTGTGTTTGTTCAAAGAAATATTGGTGCTTTCAATGCTGCTTGTTTTGATATATCTGCAGCTTGTTCCGGTTTTATTTATGCATTAAATATAGGGGTACAGTTTATAAAATCAAATCAGAGTAAGAATGCACTGGTTATAGGTTCAGAGGTGCTTTCAAAGATAACAGATTGGAAGGATAGAAATACTTGTGTGCTTTTTGGAGATGGAGCTGGTGCAGCAGTACTTCTTCCAAGTGAAGAAAAAGGAGTATCTTCAATTTTCTGTGGAGCAGATGGGAGAAAGGCAGAGTTTTTAAATATAAATTGTGTACCTGTGAAAAATCCTTTTGTAACTCCAGAAAAAATTGAAGATATAAGGCTTACTATGGATGGAAGAGAAGTATTTAGATTTGCTTCAAATATAGTACTTGAAGCTGTTAATAAGGTGCTTAAGGATGCTAATTTAACTCTTGATGATATTAAGTATATTGTTCCGCATCAAGCTAATTACAGAATTATAGAATTTGCAGCAAGAAAGCTTGGAGTACCTGAAGAAAAATTCTTTTTAAATCTTCAAAAGTACGGGAACACATCTGCAGCAAGTATTCCAATAGCACTGGATGAAATGATTGAAAAGGAAATTATTAAAAAAGGAGATAAAATTATTTTAGTAGCCTTTGGAGCAGGCTTTACCTGGTCCGCATGCCTTGTTGAGTGGTAAAAGTCCGATAACCTAGCCTGTGGCAGCAGGCGTGCTTAGGTTTCTTTGGAATGTCTTGTAAAAATACTATAAATATTTTACAATTAATAATTGGGAGGATTTATATTATGGTATTTGAAAAAATTAAAAATGTTATATCAGCTCAACTAGGAATTGAGGAAGAAGAAATTACGTTAGAAACAAGTTTTGAAGATTTAGGAGTAGATTCATTAGACCTTTTCCAAATAATTATTGAGCTTGAAGAAGAATTTGGAATTCAAATAGAAGATGCTGAAAGCATTAAAACAGTAGAAGATGCAGTAAAGTATATCGAAGAGAGAGTAGAAGAATAATAGTTTATTGTATGTTTATAAGGAATACAGGAGGCATAACAATTAATAATTGTTATGTGCTTAATAGGAATACAGGAGGGTAATTATGTTTAAATCCGTATTATGCGATATGATAGGAATTAAATATCCCATTATACAGGGAGGAATGGCTTGGATTGCAGACAGTTCATTGGCATCAGCAGTGTCAAACGCTGGAGGACTAGGAGTTATTGCAGGAGCGAATGCACCAGTTGAGTATGTAAGAGAAGAAATAAGAAAGACAAAAGAGCTAACTGATAAACCGTTTGGAGTAAATATAATGCTTATGAGCAGCAATGCTGATGAACTTGCAAAGCTTGTTTGTGAAGAAGGGGTTAAAGTAGTAACAACTGGAGCAGGAAACCCTGGAAAATATATTGATATGTGGAAAGCTCATGGAATTATAGTAATACCAGTAGTTCCTTCTGTAGCTTTAGCTAAGAGAATGGAAAGAACAGGAGCAGATGCAGTTGTAGCTGAAGGAGGAGAATCAGGAGGACACGTTGGAGAACTTACTACAATGGCTCTAGTTCCTCAAGTTGTAGATGCAGTTAATATTCCAGTAATCGCAGCTGGCGGAATAGGGGACGGCAGAGGTGTTGCAGCAGCTTTTATGCTGGGAGCTGAAGGTGTTCAGGTAGGAACAAGATTTTTAGTTGCTGATGAGTGCACAGTACATGAAAATTATAAGCAGAAAGTACTTTCAGCAGGAGATATAGACACAGTTGTTACAGGAAGGCCAACAGGACATCCTGTTAGAGTATTAAGAAATAAGCTTGTAAGACAGTTCCAATTGCTTGAGAAAAATGGAGCACCTCTTGAAGAATATGATAATCTTGGAAGAGGAGCACTTCCTAAAGCAGTAAAAGAAGGGGATGTAGATTACGGTTCAGTTATGGCTGGACAGATTGCTGGGCTTATAAATAAGAAGCAAAGCTGTAAAGAAATAATCGAAGAAATGTTTACTGAAGCAGAAGCTGTATACAAGAAATTTCTGTAAAACAGGAGATTTAAAGGCCTAAATAATTTTAAAACAGGTAATTAAAGGAGTTTATATTACCTGGTGTTTCCAATGAAAGGAGAAAACTATGGGTAAAATAGCATTTATATTTGCAGGTCAGGGTGCTCAATACGTTGGAATGGGAAAAGAACTTGCAGATAATATAGAAGCTTCAAAGGAAGTATTTGAAGAAGCAGATAATGCCTTAGGTTTTGAAATAAGTAAGATATGCTTTGAAGGACCAAAGGAAGAATTAGATAAAACAGAAAATACACAGCCGGCTATATTAACTACAAGTATAGCTGCATTAAAGGCATTAGAGCAAAAGGGAATAGTGCCTGATGTTGTAGCAGGGCTCAGTTTAGGAGAATATTCCGCATTAGTATGTAGTGGTGTTTTAAACTTTGCTGATGCAGTTAAGATTGTTAAAAAGAGAGGGAAATTCATGCAGGAAGCTGTTCCCGTAGGAGTAGGAACTATGGCTGCAATTCTTGGACTCAGTAATGAAGATGTAAGAGAAATCTGCTTAGAGGCAAGTGCTGCTGGCATAGTTGAACCAGCTAATTTTAACTGTCCGGGACAGATTGTTATTGGTGGAGAAATTGAAGCTGTTAAAGTGGCTTCAGAAAAGGCTAAGGAGAGAGGAGCAAAAGTTATGCCTCTTTCAGTTAGTGCGCCTTTTCATACTTCTATGTTAAAGCCAGCAGCAGAAAAATTGGAAGAGGAATTAAAGTATGTTGAACTAGGAGAGATAAAAACTCCTATTATTACAAATGTTACTGCAGAGTATGTAAAGGAAACTTCTGATATAAAGGAACTTCTTAAAAAGCAGGTAATGAGTTCAGTTCTTTGGGAAAATACTATAAGAAAAATGCTTGAAGATGGTGTCGATACCTTTGTTGAACTTGGACCTGGAAAAGTTTTAAGTGGCTTTATAAAGAAAGTTGATAGAAAAGCTAAGGTTGTTAATGTAGAAGATTTAAAATCATTAGAAAAAGCTTTAGAAACATTAAATTGTTAGGAGAGATAAATTATGCTGACTGGAAAGGTTGCTTTAATTACAGGAGCAGGTAGAGGTATTGGAAAAGCTATTGCATTAAAATTTTCAGAATTAGGGGCTAGCATAGTTGTAAACTATAGAAGCAGTGAGAAGGAAGCTCAAGAGCTTATTGACGAGATTAAAAAAAGAGGCGGAGAAGCAGCTGCTGTGCAGGGAGATGTGAGTAGTTTCCTTGATGCAGAAAAGGTTGTGAAATTTGCTATAGAAAAATTTGGAAGATTAGATATTTTAGTAAATAATGCAGGTATAACAAAAGATACTCTTCTTCTTAGAATGAAGGAAGAGGATTTTGATAAAGTTTTAGAAGTAAATCTTAAGGGTGTATTTAACTGCACAAAATATGCAAGCAGTGTAATGCTTAAGCAAAAGAGCGGGAAGATAATAAATATTTCTTCTGTTATTGGGCTTATAGGTAATGCTGGTCAGGCAAATTATGCTGCAGCTAAAGCTGGTATAATAGGTTTTACTAAATCTGTTGCAAAAGAATTAGGTGCTAGAGGTATTACAGTAAATGCTATTGCACCTGGGTTTATTACTACTGATATGACTGAAGTTTTATCTGATAAGCTAAAAGAAAAACTTTTAGAAAATGTACCGCTGAAAAAGCTCGGAACTCCTGAAGATGTAGCAAATTTAGCAGCGTTTTTAGCCTCAGATAATGCAAATTATATTACAGGTCAAGTTATAAATGTAGATGGCGGAATGGTAATGTAAATTTATTAAACAAGTTAAAAGTCCTAAATGGACTCTTACGGGGTTAATAGCCTGAACAGATTTTAGAGGGTAATCTGTTGCTCATAACAAGAAAATTACTTTATAACTAAGTCTGCAACAATAGGCTTGTTTAGGCTGCTCCGTATTCCGACGAAGAAAGTGAGGAGGAAAAATATGAGAAATAGAGTTGTTGTTACTGGAATGGGTGCAATTACTCCACTAGGTAATGATGTTAATTCTTTTTGGAATGGAATAAAAGAAGGTAAAAACGGAATAGACAATATAACTCTTTTTAATACAGAAAGACTAAAGGTTAAGGTTGCTGCTGAAGTTAAAAACTTTAAGCCAGAAGATTATATAGATAAAAAAGAAGCTAAAAGAATGGATAGATACTGTCAGTTTGCTTTAGCTGCAACTAAAGAAGCTATTGAAGATTCAGGTCTTGATTTAGAAAGCGTAAATAAGGAAAGACTTGGAGTAGTAGTTGGTTCTGGTATAGGTGGTCTTGCAACAATAGAAAAAGAGGTAAAAAACTTAGTTGAAAAAGGACCAAACAGAGTTTCTCCTCTATTTATACCAATGGCTATAAGTAATATGGCAGCAGGAAATATTGCTATAAAGTATGGAGCTAAAGGTATGTGTACTTCTGTAGTTACAGCTTGTGCTACAGGTACAAATGCTATCGGAGATGCGCTAAGACTTCTGCAATATGGAATGGCAGATGTAATAATTGCTGGCGGTGCTGAAGGTTCTATAACAGAATTAGCTATAGCTGGTTTTACAAACCTGACTGCATTAAGCAACAGTAATGACCCAAACAGTGCTTCTACTCCTTTTGATGCTAATAGAAGTGGTTTTGTAATGGGTGAGGGAGCTGGTATTTTAATACTGGAAACCTTAGAACATGCACAAAAAAGAGGTGCTAAGATTTATGCAGAGCTTGTAGGTTATGGAGCTACTTGTGATGCTTATCATATGACTGCACCAGCACCAGAGGGGGAAGGTGGTGCAAGAGCTATGAAGCTTGCTATTGAAGATGCTGGAATAACACCTGATAAAGTATCTTATATAAATGCTCATGGAACAAGTACTCCACTTAATGATAAGTATGAAACAATGGCTATAAAGTCTGTTCTTGGGGAAGCAGCTTACAAGGTGCCAGTAAGCTCAACTAAGTCTATGACTGGGCACTTGCTTGGAGCTGCTGGAGCAATAGAAGCTGTAGTGTGTATAAAAGCATTACAGGAAGGTTTCCTGCCTCCAACTATAGGATATACTACTCCAGATCCAGAGTGTGATTTAGATTATGTTCCTAATGTAGGAAGAAAGGCAGAACTTGAATATGCTATGTCTAATTCTTTAGGTTTTGGAGGACATAACGCTACAATTATGTTTAAAAAGTGGTCGGAATAAGTGGTAAAGGCCTAAATGGCTTTTATTAGCAGTCGCCAGTAGTAACAAGCGAGCACAGAGTGTCTATGATCCGATAGAAAGGAAGATGATTATGGATTATAAAGCAATCCAAGAGCTTATTAAAACGGTAAGTGATTCAAAATTAACCCTTCTTGAGCTTGAATCAGAGGGAATTAAAATAAAGATGGAGAAGAAGCAAGAACAGGTAATTATTGACAGGATACCTGAAGTTGTGAAAACTATAGCAGTAGAGGAGCAGGCTCCAGCTATTGTTGAACATAAAAAAACAGAAGAGAAGGTTCAAGAGTCTAAAAAAGAAGGTTTTGTTGTAACTTCTCCAATAGTAGGTACTTTTTACGCTGCTTCTGGCCCTGATGCAAAGCCTTATGTTTCAGTAGGAGATAAGGTTAATAAGGGCGATGTACTTTGCATAATTGAAGCTATGAAGCTGATGAATGAAATAGAAAGCGAAGTTGATGGTATCATCACAGAAATACTTGTTAAAAATGAACAAATGGTACAGTACGGTCAGCCGTTATTTAGGATAAAAGTCTAAAAGGAGAACAAATTATGTTAGGTATAAAAGAAATTAAAGAGATTTTACCTCACAGGTATCCATTCCTTCTTATAGATAAAATAGAATCCCTAGAGCCAGGAGTAAAGGCTGTAGGTTATAAAAATGTAACAATAAATGAAGAGTTTTTTCAAGGACATTTTCCTTCAGAACCTGTTATGCCAGGAGTTCTTATTATTGAAGCTCTAGCCCAGACTGGAGCAGTGGCAATGTTAAGTCTTGAAGAATTTAAAGGCAAGATAGGCTATTTTACAGGAATAGATAAAGCTAAATTTAGAAAAAAAGTAGTGCCTGGTGATGTATTAAGACTTGAAGTTGAAATAATTAAGAGAAAAGGACCAGTAGGCATTGGAAAAGCCATTGCTTACGTAGGAGATAAAAAAGCAGCTGAAGCTGAACTTTCATTTATAGTTCAGTAATTTATCCTTGAAAGGGAGGATAAAAGACCTAAATGGACTTTTACGGGTAATCTGCTGGTTGCAACAGGTGCACTTAGGTTGCCCTGGTTCCTGACCATCGAAGAGAGGAAGGAAGTTTATGTTTAAAAAGATACTTATTGCAAATAGAGGAGAAATTGCTGTTAGAATTATCCGTGCCTGTAGGGAAATGGGCATTGAAACTGTAGCAGTTTATTCAGAAGCTGACAGGGAGGCTTTGCATACAGAAATGGCTGATGAAGCTATTTGTATTGGTCCTGCAAAGGCAAGAGATAGTTATTTAAACATGCAGAATATAATAAGTGCTACGGTACTTTCAGGTGCTGAAGCAATACATCCAGGCTTTGGTTTTCTATCTGAGAACAGCGAGTTTGCTGAAATGTGCAGAGCCTGCAATATAGTGTTTATTGGACCAGACCCTGAAAGCATAGAAAAGATGGGAAATAAGTCAAGAGCTAGAGAAATAATGATAGAAGCGGATGTTCCTGTTGTTCCGGGCTCAAATGGAGCAGTTGCAACTGTAGAGGAAGGTTTAGCTCTTGCAGAACAAATAGGCTATCCTGTTATGATAAAAGCTTCAGCAGGTGGCGGTGGAAGAGGTATAAGAATAGTAAAGGACAGTTCTGAGTTTGCTAATGCCTTTGAAACTGCAAAGTCAGAAGCTAAAAATGCTTTTGGCGATGACACAATGTATGTTGAGAAATTTGTTGAAAATCCAAGACATATAGAGTTTCAAATATTAGCAGATAACTACGGTAATACTATATATTTAGGAGAAAGAGACTGCTCTATTCAAAGAAGAAATCAGAAGGTTTTAGAAGAAGCACCATCACCTGTTATGACTGAAGCTCTCCGCAAAGAAATGGGTGAAGTTGCTGTCAGAGCAGCTAAAGCTGTAGGTTATAAGAATGCAGGTACAATTGAGTTTCTTGTAGATAAGTATGGAAAGTATTACTTTATGGAAATGAATACCCGTATTCAGGTTGAGCATCCTATAACCGAAATGATAACAGGGGTGGACCTTATTAAGGAGCAAATAAAGATAGCAGCAGGAGAGAAGCTTCAACTTGAGCAGAAAGATATAAATTTAAACGGTCATGCTATTGAATGTCGTATTAATGCTGAAAATCCTGATTTAGGTTTCAGGCCTTCTCCAGGTAAAATAGAAAGACTTCACATACCAGGAGGGCTTGGAGTAAGGCTTGATAGTGCTGCTTATCAAGGATATACTATTCCACCAACCTATGATTCAATGATAGGTAAGCTTATTGTCCATGGAAAAACTCGTGAGGAAGCTATAAATAGGATGAAAAGAGCTCTTGGTGAGTTTGTCATAGATGGTGTGGATACTAATATAGATTTTCAGTTCAGAATTTTAAGCAGCGATGTTTTCTTAAGTGGAAACTTTGATACCGGATTTATAGGTAAAGTATTGGGAATTAAATAAATTATATAATAGGGGGCATCACCTTCAGGTGTGTCGCCTTTATTTTAAGTGGAAGTTGGTGATAGCCAGTGCTTAATGGATTATTTAAGAAAACTAAATATATAACTGTAAATCAAACGACTACTGCTAATATTCCTAAAGGTGCAGCAACTGTAGATAGTCAGGAAGAACAAAAGCCAAATATTCCTAGTGGATTATGGGTGAAATGTGAGTGCTGTGGAAAAGCTATTTATAGAAAAGATTTAGAAAAGCATATGCTTGTTTGCAAGGAATGCGGCAAGCACTTTAGAATGCCTGCACCAGACAGAATTAACTCTATTATAGATGAAGGAACCTTTATTGAACTTGATAGAGCTATGTTAAGTGCTAATCCTTTGGATTTTCCAGGCTATGATAAAAAATTGGAAAGTTTAAAAGAACAAACAGGATTAAATGAAGCTGTAGTAACAGGTAAAGGAAAAATAAATGGAGAAGAAGTCATAATAGGGGTAATGGATAGCCGTTTTATGATGGGTAGTATGGGATCTGTAGTAGGTGAAAAGCTCACAAGAGCAATCGAAAGAGCTACAAAATTAAAGCTTCCTGTTGTTATATTTACTGCTTCTGGCGGTGCAAGAATGCAAGAGGGTATGTTTTCATTGATGCAGATGGCAAAGGTAAGTGCAGCTATTGCTAGACATAACGAGGCAGGACTTTTATATATTCCAGTGCTTACAGATCCAACTACTGGAGGGGTTACAGCCAGCTTTGCAATGCTTGGAGACATAATTTTAGCTGAGCCAGGAACATTAATAGGTTTTGCAGGCAGGAGAGTTATAGAGCAGACTATAAAACAGAGTCTTCCAGAAGGCTTTCAAACTGCAGAATTTTTGCTTCAGCATGGTTTTATAGATGCTGTAGTTAAAAGAGAGAAGTTAAAGGAAACTTTGGCACAGCTTCTAAGCCTGCATAGAGTTTAAGGTGGTGAGATTTTGGCAGCATTAGAATTTGAAAAGAAGATAGAAGAATTATCTAAAAGAATAGAAGAGTTTAAAGCTTTCTCAAAAGATAATGGGGTTGATTTATCTTCTGAAATTGAGAAGATGGAGACTAAACTGCAAAGCATGAAAAGCCAAGTTTACGTTAACTTAACTCCTTGGGAAAAGGTAACTCTTGCAAAGCTTGTTGAAAGACCTACAGCTTTAGATTATATAGAAAGAATTTTTACGGACTTTATAGAACTTCACGGAGATAGGTATTTTGGAGATGACTCTTCTATAGTTGGTGGTATAGGGAGGCTGAATGGAAGGCCTGTTACAATAATAGGACAGCAAAAAGGAAGAGATACTAAAGAATATATAAAAAGAAACTTTGGTATGCCAAATCCTGAAGGATATAGAAAAGCTTTAAGGCTTATGAAGCAGGCAGAGAAGTTTGGAAGACCTGTAATATGTTTTGTTGATACTCCGGGTGCTTTCCCAGGTTTAGGTGCAGAGGAAAGAGGTCAAGGAGAGGCTATAGCAAGAAATCTTATGGAAATGGCAAACCTTAAAACACCTATTGTATCAATAGTAATAGGAGAAGGTGGAAGTGGAGGAGCACTTGCTATGGCAGTAGCAGATCAGGTTTGGATGCTGGAAAACTCTATTTATTCAATACTTTCTCCAGAAGGCTTTGCAAGCATACTTTGGAAAGACAGCAGCAGGGCAAAGGAAGCAGCAGGAATTATGAAAATTACTGCTGAAGATTTAAAAGGCTTTGGAATAATAGATAGAATAATTAAGGAACCTCTTGGCGGAGCGCATAAGAGTGTAGAAGAAACTGCACAGAATATTATGACTGCACTGGAAGAGGTAGTTCCTAAGTTATGTGAATGCAATATTGAAGAGCTTTTAAATAAAAGATATGATAAGTTTAGAAGCTTTGGTGATTATAAAGAATAAGACTAAGTTTGACGGCTTAGTCTTTTGTTTTATAAGGAGGTTCATATGATTACAGACATAATATGGGATTTTGATGGGACTTTATTTGATACTTATCCTTCCATGACAAAAGCCTTTAAAATGGCATTACGGGATTTTGGAGTAAATGAGAGTGAGGAAAATATACTAAGTTATATGAAAATTGCTTCTACTTATGCTGTAAAACAATTTAAGGAAATTTACAAAATAGAAGGCGACTTAGAAGGCAGATTTCATTACTATGATAATAATATAAATCCAGAAGATGTCTTGCCATTTCCTTATGCAAAAGAGTTTTGTGAGGAATTTTCAAAAAATGGAGGCAGGAATTTTATTGTAACTCATAGAGATAAGAGCACCTATGATTACTTGAAGGTTCATCAAATGGAAACACTTTTTACAGATATAATTACAAAACAGAATGGATTTAAAAGAAAACCTGATCCAGAAGGATTTTTATATGTTTTAAACAAGTATAATATTGATAAGGAAAAAGTATTAGTTGTGGGAGACAGGGAGTTAGAAATAATTGGAGCCAAAAATGCAGGAATAAAAGTTTGTTTATATAATACTAATAATATATCTTACGAAGAAAAACCAGACTATACTATAAATTCAATAAATGAGCTAAAAAATATTGTTTTATTATGAAGATAGGCGGCAGGGGATAAGCCTGCCTTGATAATTTTATTACTTAAGATTTTTTTTTGCTCTTGACTGTTGATTTAATTTTTTAGTTTCTTGGATGTCGAAGTTTTCAATACTGCTAGAAAAGCTTGAGATACCTGTTTTTTGAGTTAAGCTAACCTTAGATTTACCATCAGGAGTTGAATTTGCTCTTGCTTGTGCATTTAATTGTTTTGTTTCTTGTAAATTATTATCGTTCATAGAAAGTTCTCCTTTCAGAATTAAATATAGTGCCAGGGAGGTGCACAAATATATTGTGCCCATTAGTTAATAATATATATAGAAATATATTGGAGGATTTATGTTTTATCTGCCAAACAATAAAAGTTTACGGGACAACATAACAATATTTCCTAAAATATTGTTGATGATATTTTTAAAAATGAGAGAAAAATTAAATATTTTATAAATTTTAGGAGATAATATTAGTTAATGGTATTTATTGATAAAATTCAAGGCATTTTAATCGTTGAAAAAAGCAAAGGAGAATTATAATATATAATTAAAGTCAAAGAAAGTCAAAGTCAGAAGGAGGCTTTTAAATGGCTAGGCTATCAGATATAATCGAAGAATTTATAAAGCAGTTAGTAGAGAAAAACGATGAAAGTGAATTGCAGATACAAAGAAATGAGCTTGCAAATTATTTTAACTGTGCTCCTTCTCAAATTAACTATGTTTTGACAACAAGATTTACAATCGATAAAGGTTATTACATAGAAAGCAGAAGAGGTGGAGGAGGATATATTGTAATCAAAAAGATAGAGTTTAACCATAGGAAAACTCTATTAGATGCCATAAATGAAAAGATAGGCAACAGTTTAACCTATGACAGCAGTGTACAGATTATAAACGGTCTTCAGGACGCTGAAATAATAACTGCAAGAGAAGCTGCTATTATGAAAATTGCTATTAATGACAGAACATTAGGAACATTAGAAAATAAAAATAAGTTAAGAGCAGATCTTTTAAAAGCTATGGTTATGACTATTATTTAATAGTTAGAATATATATTTAGGGGTGAGAAGTATGCTCTGTGAACATTGTAAAAAAAATGAGGCTACTGTTCATTTTACTCAGATAATAAATGGAATAAAACAGGAAAAAAGACTCTGCGAAAGCTGTGCAAGAGAACTTAATGGAGATTATTCCTTTTCGTTTCAAAACATTTTAAGCGGGATTTTGGATTATATGAATCCTTTAGAGCAGATAAATAAAGTCAGTGATGTTATTTGTAAGAATTGCAGTACAACTTATAGTAATTTTAAAAGACATGGACTTTTAGGCTGCAGTGAATGTTATGAAAGTTTTGGAAGAAGTCTCAGTCCTGTGATTAAGAGAGTACAGGGAAATGTAGAACATGTAGGTAAGATACCTAAGAAGCTGGGTAAGGATATAATGCAGAAAAGAAGGCTTTCAAAGCTTAAGGAAGATTTGCAAAAGGCTATAGCAAATGAGGAGTATGAAAAGGCTGCAGAAATTAGAGATATGATAAAATCTATTCAAAATGAGGAAGAATAAGGAAAGGGGGCAAGAAAATGAAAAATTGGATGAAGGCCTCAGAAAATAATAATGTAGTTTTGAGCAGTCGTATTAGACTGGCAAGAAACATAAAAAGTGTACCTTTTCCAGACAAGCTTGAGGCTGAACGGGGAAGAGCTTTAGTAAATCGGATTGAAGATGCTTTTTATAGTTCCTCTTATATGAAAGAAGTTTATAAAACCAAATATCTGTGGCTTAACGATAAGATTACAAATGGTTCATATTTTGAAAAGCATCTTATAAGCAGCAAGCTTTTATCAAATAATAATAAAGCTGCTTTTATATATGATAAAGATGAAACTGTGAGTATTATGTTAAACGAAGAAGATCATATAAGGCTTCAGTGTATAACAGCAGGGTTTAACTTAGATGAAGCCTATGATACTGCAAATAAGCTTGATAATCTTCTTGAGGAAAAGCTTGATTATGCTTTTGATGAAAAATTAGGTTATTTAACTGCTTGTCCTACTAATTTAGGAACTGGGCTTAGGGCTTCTGTCATGATTCATCTTCCTGCACTTTCTATGAATAATGATATGACTAAGATATTAAATGCTGTTACTCAAGTAGGTATGACAATAAGAGGTCTTTTTGGAGAAGGTTCAAAGGCAGAGGGTGATTTATATCAAATATCTAATCAGGTAACTTTAGGACTAAGTGAAGAAGAAATTATTAGTAATTTAAAGGCTGTAGTTAATCAAATAATAACTAAGGAAGAATGGTCAAGACAGCAGCTTATGAAAAGTTATAAATACGAAATTCAGGATAAAGCTTACAGATCTCTTGGAGTTTTAAAATCAGCTGTACTTTTAAGCACAAAAGAATGTTTAAATCTTGTTTCTAATGTAAGAATGGCGGTAGAAATGGGAATAATTAAAGATGTAAGCATTGATGTGTTAAATTCCTTATTGGTTGAAACTCAGCCATCAACGCTGCAGCTTATTGCAAACTCAGAATTATCAGATAGAGACAGAGACTATAACAGAGCTAGGCTTGTTAGGCAAAAGCTTGGCGGAAATAATATATAATAATTTATAGGTGGTGATTTTTATGATGTTTTCAAGGTTTACAGAAAGAGCACAAAGGGTTATAGCTTATGCTCAGCAGGAAGCACAAAGCTTTCAACATGGATATGTAGGTACAGAACATATACTACTTGGTATATTAAAAGAAGAAGGCGGAGTAGCAAGAAAGATTTTAAATAATTCTGGTATTACTATAGAAAAGGTTAGAAATCTTGTAGAGGAATATGAAGGTAAGGGAGATGCGGACCTTTATAAAAATGAAATACCTCTTACACCTAGAACTAAAAGGCTTTTAGAGTTAAGTCTGTTAGAGTCTAGAAATTTAGGCCATAATTATATAAGTCCAGAGCATATACTACTGGCACTAATTAGAGAATCAGAAGGAGTAGCATTTACAATACTTAGTAATTTAGGGGCAAATATGGAGAATTTGAGAAAAGAAATTACAGCTAGTCTTTCTGGAGGTACAGGTGCACCAGGAGAACAGCCCAATGCTGGAACTGCAGCTCCTCACAAGGCAGCAGGCCAGTCCACTCCTACTCTTGATCAGTTTGGAAGGGACTTAACAGGTATGGCTGCAGAAGGAAAGCTTGATCCTGTTATAGGAAGGGATAAGGAAACTCAAAGGCTTTTAGAAATATTAAGCAGAAGAATAAAGAATAACCCTTGCTTAATAGGAGATCCTGGAGTAGGTAAGACTGCAGTTGTTGAAGGGTTGGCTCAGAGAATTGTATCAGGTAATATTCCTGAAATATTAAAGGATAAGAGAGTAGTAACATTAGATCTTTCATCTATGGTAGCGGGTTCAAAATACAGAGGGGAATTTGAGGATAGACTTAAAAAGGTAATGGAGGAAATTAGAAAGGCCGGTAATGTAATCTTGTTTATAGATGAGATTCATACAATAATTGGTGCGGGTGGCGCAGAAGGAGCAATAGATGCTTCCAACATATTAAAACCCGCATTAGCTAGAGGTGAAATTCAATGTATAGGAGCTACAACTATTGACGAATACAGAAAGTACATCGAAAAAGATTCTGCTCTAGAAAGAAGATTTCAGCCAGTAACAGTTGGAGAGCCAACTAAAGAAGAAGCACTTCAAATTCTTAGAGGGCTTAGAGATAAATATGAGGCTCATCACAGAGTAAAGATTACAGATGAAGCAATAGAGGCAGCTGTAAATTTATCAGATAGATATATAACAGATAGATATCTTCCAGATAAGGCTATAGATCTTATAGATGAAGCAGCAGCCAAAGTTAGAATTGCAAATTTAACCGCACCTCCAGATTTAAAACAGCTTGAGGAAGAAATTGAGAAGGTTACAAAGGAGAAGGAAGATGCAATAAGAGTGCAGGACTTTGAAAAGGCAGCCAGACTTCGCGATACAGAAAAGGAATTAAAAGATAAGCTGGAAAATGAAAAGTACAACTGGAAGGCACAAAATGAAGGTTCTACACATCATATAGTAGGTGAGCAGGAAATTGCTGCAGTAGTTTCAAGATGGACTAATGTTCCGGTTGAGAAATTAACAGAAAAAGAATCAGAAAGACTTTTAAAGCTGGAAGAAATTCTTCATAATAGAGTTATAGGTCAGGAAGAGGCTGTAAAGTCTATATCAAGAGCAGTTAGACGTTCAAGGGTTGGACTTAAGGATCCAAAAAGACCAATAGGTTCTTTTATATTCCTTGGACCAACTGGAGTAGGTAAAACTGAGCTTTCAAAGGCACTTGCTGAAGCTATGTTTGGTGATGAAAACAGCATGATTAGAATAGATATGTCTGAATACATGGAAAAGCATACAGTATCAAGACTTATAGGTTCACCTCCAGGATATGTAGGTTACGATGAAGGAGGACAGCTGACTGAAAAGGTTAGAAGAAATCCTTATTCTGTAGTGCTGTTTGATGAAATAGAAAAAGCTCATCCAGATGTATTTAATATTCTTCTTCAAATTCTTGAAGATGGAAGACTTACAGATGGAAAAGGCAAAACTGTGGATTTTAAAAACACTATAATTATAATGACTTCAAACGTTGGAGCAAGCACAATTAAGAAGCAGAAAACTCTTGGTTTTTCAGCCTATAGTGAAAAGGAAGCAGAAAATGAGTATGAGAAGATGAAGGATAATGTTATGGATGAACTTAAACGTTCCTTCAGACCTGAATTCTTAAATAGAATAGATGATATTATAGTATTTCATCAGCTTGCTGAAGGAGATTTAAAATATATCGTTAAGCTTATGCTTAAAACTGTATCTGACAGAATTAAAGACCAAGGAATAGAGCTTGAATTTGACGAAAGTGCAGAATTACATCTTGCTAAAGAAGGTTATGATATAACCTATGGAGCAAGACCTTTAAGAAGAGCTATAACAAAGGCTGTAGAGGATAAATTATCTGAAGAAATATTAAGAGGTAACATAAAGACAGGAGATAAGGTTAAGGTTACCGCAGATGATAACGAATTGAAGTTTAATAGAGTTTAGTTTATTAAATAATTGACTATATGATAGGGACATAAGACTTAGGTTTTATGTCCCTGTTAAAAGATATAACAAGTAATGAGATTGAGTATATGTAATAGTAGAAGAGGTCTGTAAAATCTGAATTATAATGATTTTGCGGGCTTTCTTTATATGTTTAATTAAGTTTAGTTAAAGAGAAAATTTAAATTTTATTTATCAATTGAAACTATAATTATTAACGGGTATAATAGTATAATCTTATAAAGCTAAAGGTGATATTTATATGGCAAAGGTTAAAAATATATTTGTATGCCAAAGCTGCGGCTATGAAAATCCAAAATGGCTTGGGAAATGCCCAGGCTGTGGATCTTGGAACAGTATGGTAGAAGAACAAAAAACTTCTAATGCGGACTTTACAAGAGCAGTTACTATAAGCAGTGGAAATAAACCTAAAAGTATAGTTAATATAAAGTCTGGTGAATATGAAAGATTTGATACTGGAATATCAGAGCTTAATAGAGTGTTAGGAGGCGGTTTAGTTAGAGGGTCTCTTACACTTATTTCTGGTGATCCAGGTATAGGAAAGTCAACTTTGCTTTTGCAAACTGCTGATAATATTGCTAAAAAGTATGGAAAAGTGTTGTATGTATCGGGGGAAGAGTCAGAAGAACAGATAAAAATGAGAGGAGACAGATTGGGAGTTACTTCTCCAGAGCTCTATATTTTATCTGAAACTAATATTGATGTTATAGAAGAACATATAGCTGAAATTCAGCCAATTTTTGTAATAGTTGATTCTATACAAACTTTGTTTAAAAACAGTTTAACCTCTGCACCTGGCAGTGTTTCACAGGTTAGAGAATGTTCCAGTGATTTAATGCGCATGGGCAAAACTAGAAATATACCTTTTTTTATAGTAGCTCATGTAACTAAGCAAGGGGAACTGGCTGGCCCAAGAGTCTTAGAACATATGGTGGATACTGTGCTTTCATTTGAAGGAGAGAGAACAGAAGATTTTAGGATATTGAGAACTGTGAAAAATCGTTTTGGAACAACAAGTGAAATTGGTGTGTTTGAAATGGCAAATGCAGGATTGAGAGAGATAACTGATCCTTCTAGAGTGTTTCTTGAGGATAGCAGTGCGACAAAAGAAGGAGCAGTTGTAATAGGAATTATGGAAGGTACAAGGCCTATTCTAGTTGAAATACAGGCTTTGGTAAGTGAAACAAAAGCTGTTATGCCAAGAAGAACAGCTGTAGGTATAGATAACTCTAGATTAAATTTAATTTTAGCGGTGCTTGAAAAAAAGCTTAGAATCCCCTTTTACAATTGCGACGTATATGTTAATGTAGTAGGTGGACTTAACATAGATGGTACTTATGGAGATTTAGGTCTTGCTTTAGCACTAATTTCTAGTATAAAAGGTAAAGAATTAAACTTAGAAAAGGCACTTATAATAGGTGAGGTAGGTCTTACAGCGGAAGTTAGGCCTGTTTCCTATTGTGATAGATTAGTTAATGAAGGACTTAAAATGGGATTTAAAAATGTAGTTATTCCATATAGAAATAGAGAGAAAATTAAAACTAAGGATGCTAAAGTTATACTAATTTCTTCTCTTAAAGAGGCTATAAATAAAGTTTTTTAAAGGGTGATTTTTGTGAGAATTGAAAAAGATAAAGAGCTAATGAATATACTTAAAATTATGGCTCCTGGTACACCTTTAAGAGAAGGACTGGAAAATGTATTAAGAGCCAAAACAGGTGGACTTATAGTTGTAGGGGATAATGAACAAGTATTAGATATAGTAGATGGAGGATTTTTTATAAATTCTGAGTATACACCTACCTATTTGTATGAGCTTGCTAAAATGGACGGGGCTATTGTAATCAGCAGTGATTTGAAAAAAATTTTATATGCTAATACTCAGCTTGTACCAGAGTCTAGTGTACCAACTTTCGAAACAGGGACTAGACACAGAACTGCTGATAGAGTAGCAAAAACTACTGGAGCAATAGTTATTGCTATATCACAAAGAAGAAATATTATTACAGTTTATAAGGGCAATGTTAAGTATATACTAAAAGACAGCAGTGTTATTCTTAGTAAAGCTAATCAGGCAATACAAACATTGGAAAAATACGTATCAGTTTTAGATAGAGTTATTAGCAATTTGAATCTTTTAGAGTTTCAGGATTTGGCAACTATGTTTGATGTTATAACTGTTATACAAAGAACCGAAATGGTTATGAGAATTGTTGGAGAAATAGAGAGATACATTTGTGAACTTGGCAATGAAGGAAGACTTATTTCTATGCAGCTAAACGAATTAGTAAAATTTGTAGAACAGGATGAAATATTTCTTATTAGAGATTATTGTCAAAGCAATTTAGATTATAATGAAATATATAAGCAGCTGCAAAATTTATCTTCCGAAGAGTTATTAGATTTAGATGCACTTGCTAAAATATTTGGATATGCTGGGGTACCTTTAGTAGATACACTTATTTCGCCAAGAGGTTTTAGAATGTTAAATAAAATTCCAAGAATACCTTCAGGAGTTATTGAAAATTTAATAAAGAAATTTAAAGAACTTAAAGGCGTAATGGAAGCTTCTTATGAACAGTTAGATAAGGTAGAGGGAATAGGGGAAGCAAGGGCTAAAGCTATTAAAAATGGATTGAGAAGACTTAGAGAACAGATAATGATTGATAAGCCAATTTAAATAACAAAAACAGCACCAAATAGTGGTGCTGTTTTTGTTTATCTTAAGGAAAACTTTCCTAAAGTATCAATTCTATCATACTCTTTTAAAAGTATATCATACATGTTTAAATCTAAAAGATTGCATAATGATGCCACATAGAATAGATGATTTCCAATTTCTCTTTCTAAAACATCTCTGCAATTATCACATGCCGAACCTTTTAAATGACTTTGAAAATGATTTTTTAAATCTGATATATCAATATCCTCTTTTGGATCAGGTATTTTTTGTTTATTTGCTTCTATATGTATGCAGCCACAATTTGTAACAGCTTTAGCAACTGCTCTGTTAATTCTAGCATCGGATTCTTGAAGTTTTGTCATTATATCTAAAATACTCCTATGTCTTAAGAGAGATTCACTGACAGAGTTTTGAAAATCGTCAAAGATAACATCTTTCATTTGGGTCTCAACTCCTTAAAAAAGTTTAAAAATTCTGTTTATAATGTAATTATAAATTTTTTCGGATAATTTTGTCAACAAACCATAGGACAAATTTTTATTTATATTTATATAATAAAGCAAGAACGTTTTTAAAGATAGGGGGAATAGTATGTTAACTGTTGGGAATAAAGTTTTTGTGCCAAATTATGGAGCGGGAATAATAAAAAATATAGAATTTAGAAAAGTTTATGATACAATATATAAGTTTGTTGATGTTATATTGATGATTGATAATATTTGTTTATCAATTCCGATTAACAGAATTGAAGCTTATAGAATACGAGAAATTATAACAAAGGATAAACTAGAAGAGTGTTTGAAAATTATTAATCAGCAACCTTATAATATAGAAAATAAATGGAATAAAAGGTATAGAGAAAATAATGAAAAAATATATACAGGTAAATTTGATATAGAGTGTGAAGTGCTCAGGGATTTATATTACTTAAAAAGAAAGGGAATAATGCCTTTAGGTGAGCAAAAAATATTAACTAAAGTTGAATCGTTAGTTTCTAGTGAAATTATGCTGGTTTTAGATATAAGTTTTAATGAAGCATTTAAAATTATTAGTGACTTAGGGAGAAAATAATTAAATAAATTATTAAATAAGGCTGTCAATTCTTGCAAAAAATATTTTATTAAGATATATTAAATATTAAAGGATTTAAATTTGTAAAATTTGTTAATAATTTAAAAGGAGGTGATTTTATTGCTGAAAAAGATTTTTAGGAGTCTTTTTACTGCAACAGGATTAGTACTTGGATTTTTAATTGGTAAAATACTATTAAATCCTGATTTTTTTCCAAGGCTAAATTATTTTAATAACAGCATTATTTTAAAGGTGTTATTTTTAGTATTTTGTACATTAATTTTTGGATTTATTTTATTTTTAGTATCTCCTTGGATTAATAAGCTTATTTTTACTGCTGTTGATTATGTTGAAAAAAGCGTTCAAAAAATACCTGCAAATGAAATTATTTTTGGTACTGTTGGTGCTATTGTAGGTCTTGTTATTGCATCTTTGCTAGGGGTACTTTTTGCACATGTATCATTTTTTTGGACTATTATAGCTGTTATCATAGCAATTATTATGGCACTTATTGGTGCTGATGTAGCTGTAAGGAAAAGAGAAGAGCTGACATCCTTCTTTTCAAATATTAAAAAAACAGGTGGATCGAAAGAGAAAAAGAGCAAGAATGCTTTAAAGGGAGATGCTAAGATTTTAGATACTTCTGTTATAATAGATGGAAGAATATTTGATATATGTCAGACAGGATTTTTGGAAGGTTCACTTATAATACCTAATTTTGTACTGGAGGAATTAAGGCATATAGCAGATTCTTCAGATAGTTTAAAAAGAAACAGAGGAAGAAGAGGATTGGATATTTTAAATAAAATCCAAAAGGAATTGAATATTGATGTGCAAATATATGAAAAAGATTTTCCGGATATTGTTGAAGTAGATAGTAAACTTTTAAAGCTAGCACAAGTTTTAAATGGTAAAGTTATAACTAATGATTATAATTTGAATAAGGTAGCAGAATTTCAGGGAGTGCCTGTGCTAAATATCAATGAATTAGCAAATGCAGTTAAGCCGGTAGTTTTACCTGGTGAAGAAATGAGAATTCAAATAATTAAAGATGGTAAAGAATCAGGACAAGGAATTGCTTATCTTGATGATGGTACAATGATAGTAGTTGAGGGTGGAAGAAAACATATTGGTGAGATTATTGATGTAATAGTTACTTCTGTGCTTCAAACAGCAGCTGGAAGAATGATTTTTGCAAGACAAAAAGAGGAATCAGAGGTTATAAACTAGAATTGAGGGACTAAAGTATGAATAAGATATGTGCCATTATAGTTGCAGCTGGAAAAGGTACAAGAATGGGAGCAAATATTAATAAACAATTCCTTCATATAAAAAATAAGCCAGTACTATACTATACTTTAAAAGCTTTTGAAAGTTGTGATTTAGTAGATGAAATAATAGTCGTTACAGCTAAAGATGAAATTGATTATTGTAGAAGTGAAATAATTGATAAATACTCTATAAAAAAAGTTTCAGCTGTAGTACAAGGTGGAGTTGAAAGACAATATTCTGTCTATAATGGGTTAAAAGCAGCTTCTTGTGATATTGTTTTAATTCATGACGGTGCTAGACCTTTTGTTGAAAGAAGAGTTATAGAAGATGGAATAAAATATGCAGAAAAATTTGGAGCTTGTACTTGTGGAGTTCAGCCTAAAGATACTATCAAAGTAATGGATAGGGAAAAATTTTCCGAAAGTACTCTGGATAGAAATAAACTTTTTTCTGTACAAACTCCACAGTGTTTTAAATACGATTTAATTCTTAGCTGTCATGAAGAAGTTTTAAGAAAAGATTTGAAAGTAACCGATGATACTAGCGTTGTTGAGCATTGCGGACATAAGGTTTATCTTTATGAAGGAAGCTACAAAAATATAAAATTAACAACACCAGAGGATTTGTTTATTGGCGAGAAAATTTTGGATTATTTAGATATTGTATGGTAGGAGTATTGTAACTCACCCTTTTAGGGTGGGTTTTTATTTTGTTTAATATACTATGGAAAATATGTATATTTTTTAGTATTATATTAAATATCGTGTAGAAAGTTATTGTGTGGTAGAATATTATATAATAATTAATAAACAAAAATTACACAATGTGTTTATTAGCTTTTACAAGGAGGATTATAGAATGAAAATATACAATACTCTTACAAGAAAAAAAGAAGAGTTTGTTCCTATAATACCAGGGGAAGTAAGGATGTATGTATGCGGTCCAACGGTATATAATTTATTTCATATAGGAAACGGAAGAACTTTTATAGTATTTGATGCTTTTAGAAGATATTTAGAGTACAGAGGTTATAAAGTAAAGTTTGTTCAGAATTTTACTGATATAGATGACAAAATGATAAAGAAGGCTAATGAAGAAAATACTACAGTTAAGGAGCTGGGAGACAGATATATAAATGAGTACTATAAAGATGCGGATGCTTTAAACATAGAAAGAGCTACTGTTAATCCAAGAGCTACTGAGTTTATTGGAGAAATTGTAGAGTTTGTTAAGGATTTAATAGATAAAGGCTATGCCTATGAAGTTGATGGAGACGTATATTTTAGTACTAAAAAGTTTTATGGATATGGTAAATTATCTGGACAGGATTTAGAAGAGCTTCAAGCGGGTGCAAGAATAAGTGTCGACGAAAGAAAAAATGATCCAATGGATTTTGCAGTTTGGAAAAACCAAAAACCAGGTGAACCTGCCTGGGAAAGTCCATGGGGTATGGGAAGACCTGGCTGGCATATTGAATGCTCCTGTATGGCTCATAAGCTTTTGGGGGAAACAATAGATATTCATGCTGGTGGAGAAGATTTAGCATTTCCACATCATGAAAATGAAATTGCTCAAAGTGAAGCTAGAACTGGTAAGCCTTTTGCAAACTATTGGATGCACTCTGCTTTTATAAATGTAAATAATCAAAAGATGTCTAAATCTCTAAATAACTTTTTCACAGCAAGAGAAGTTTTAGAAAAATACGATGCTGACGTTATAAGATTTTTTATGCTTTCAGGACATTATAGAACACAGCTTAATTTTAGTGTTGAACTTTTAGATTCAGCTAAAGCTGCTGTTGAAAGAATTTACAATGCTATTGGAAATCTTGAAAATCTTTTAGAAGAAGTAAAAACTGATAGCATGAGCGAGGAAGAAAAAGCTTATGCAGCTTCTTTAAGCAGCTATAGAGATAAATATATAGAAAAGATGGATGATGATTTCAATACTGCAGATGGTATTTCTGTAATATTCGACTTAGTGAGAGATATAAACACAAATATAACAGTAAATTCCTCTAAGGAATTGGTTAAACTTGCATTAGAGCTTATAAGAGAATTTGGAAAGCCTTTGGGAATACTTCAAAAATCAACTAAGGGAAACCTTGAAGAGGAGATTGAAGCTCTTATTGCACAAAGGCAGCAAGCCAGAAAGGATAAAAACTGGGCTCTTGCTGATAAGATAAGGGATGATTTAAAAAATAGAGGAATTATTTTAGAAGATACTCCACAGGGAGTAAGATGGAAGAAGGCTTAGAATATAATATGGAGTTTGACAGACTTAAAGGTAAGTTTACTATACAACAGGTAAAAATGCTTAATCCTCTAGTTTTAGCTTTTATAGGGGATGCTATATATGAAGTTTTTATAAGGACATACTTAGTGGATAAAAATAGAGAATTGTCTGTACACAAGCTTCATATAGAAGCTATATCCTTTGTAAAAGCTCATGCTCAAAGTGACTTTATGAAATTTTTAGAAGATAAATTGACAGAAGATGAACTTATTATATTTAAAAGAGGAAGGAATTCAAAATCTGGTACTGTACCTAAAAATGCAGATTTGCAGGAATATAGAATAGCAACAGGATTTGAAAGTCTATTAGGCTTTTTGTATTTAACTGAACAGATTGAAAGATTAAATTATTTCTTAAATATGATAGTATGTTTAAAAGAAAATAACAAATGATCGTACTAAGGAAGTGGAAAGTATAGGGGGAGATAAAATGGCGTTAAAAGTAAAACTGTTGGAACATACTCCTGATCCTGAAAAAATAATAGCTTCTGCAGCAAAACTCTGCTATAGTTCTGTAGGAGTAGAAGATATAATGGAAAATCTTACAGAGGAAAACACAGAGAAATTCTTAAATATGCTTATGTCTTATGGGCATGAATCACCTATAGAGCATGTTTCTTTTACTTTTGCAATAGAAGGTGTATCAAGAAGTTTAACACATCAATTAGTAAGGCATAGAATAGCTTCTTTTTCACAGCAGAGTCAAAGATATGTTAGATTAAATCAGTTTGAATATGTAATTCCGCCTGAAATTAAAAAAAATGACAGAGCAAAAGAAGTATTTATAGCCTCTATGGAGCAAAGCCAAAAAGCTTATGATGAGTTAGTAAATATTTTAAAAGACAGGTATATCAATGAAGGTATGAACGCATTAAATGCAGAAAAGAAAGCTATAGAAGATGCAAGATATGTTTTTCCAAATGCTTGCGAAACTAAAATAATAGTTACCATGAATGCAAGAAGCCTGATGAACTTTTTTAGACATAGGTGCTGTAATAGAGCACAGTGGGAAATAAGAGAACTTGCAGAGGAAATGCTTATGCAGGTTAAAAAGATTGCACCTACATTATTTAAATATAGTGGACCTGGATGTGTTAACGGGCCTTGTCCTGAAGGGAAAATGACTTGTGGTAAAATTGCAGAAGTTAGGGCAAAATATCAAACGGAGAATAAATAGATAAAACTTTATATAAGGAAGGGATAAAATGAAAAAAGAAACACAGAAAGGGAAAACAAAGAAGTTGGATAAAGGCAACAGACCATTTAGAAAAGAAGTTGTGCCTGTTAATGCTAAGGAAGAATTGCCGGTCAGAGAAGATATAATTGAGGGCAGAAATGCTGTTATTGAAGCGTTAAAATCAGATAGAACTATAGAGCAGCTTTTAGTGGCTAAAGGAGACTTAGAAGGTTCGATAAATGTGGCAATAGCTCTTGCTAAAGAAAAGGATATAGTAGTTAAGGAAGTTGACAGAAAAAAACTTGATCAAATGTCTGTATCTAGAGCTCACCAAGGAGTTATTGCTATTGTTACTCCTTATAAATATTTTGAAGTGGATGATATGTTAGAGTTTGCTGAAAAGAAGGGAGAAAAACCGTTTATCATTATCCTTGATGAAATTGAAGACCCGCATAATTTTGGAGCTATAATAAGAAGTGCAGAGGTTTGCGGAGCTCATGGAATTATAATACCTAAAAGAAGAAATGTTGGAATAACACCTGTTGTATATAAGTCCTCTGCTGGTGCAGTAGAACATATAAGAATTGCTAAAGTGACTAACATAAACATAGTAATAGATGACCTTAAGGAAAAAGGATTATGGATTTATGGAGCTGATATGGATGGCAAAAGCTATTGCTTTGAGGCAGATTTTACGGGGGCTATAGCACTCGTTATAGGCAGCGAAGGAAAAGGAATTTCAAAACTAACTAAAAATAAATGCGATGTACTTACTAAAATACCTATGGCAGGAAGAATAAATTCCTTAAATGCCTCTGTAGCCGGGGGAATAATGATGTATGAAGTCTTAAAACAAAGGCTTAAAAGGTAATAAAAGTGAGAAATATTTTTGTTGATGGATACAATGTTATAAATACTTGGCCTGAGCTTAGGGGTATGAAAGAGTATAGCCTTGAAGCAGCAAGAGGAAAACTTATAGATTATCTTCAAAATTATGCCACATATAAAGGGTATAGAGTTTTCATAGTTTTTGACGCACATATGGTAAGTGGAAGTCTTGAGAAAAAAGAAAAAATAAGTGATAGTATTACTGTTGTGTATACAAAAGAGGGAGAAACAGCGGATAGTTTTATTGAGAGAGCTGTAAATAATATTGGAAGGAGAGTTGAAGTCTCTGTTATAACTTCTGATTCATTAGAACAGCAGACAGCTTTTCAAAGGGGTGCAACAAGAATGTCCTCAATGGAGTTTTATTTTGAAGTGAAGGAAACAGAAGACAAAATTAGAGCTAGAGCAAATAAAAATTACTCAGAAAAGAGGAATCTGTTAGAAGATAGAATTCAAAAGGATGTTTTGGAAAAGCTTGATAAAATACGTAGAAGTAGATAAAATTTCTTGACGTAAATTTTAAGTGTAGGGTATAATCATGATAGGTGTGGGATGCTTTGGAGGGGATATCTTGGAAAAAACGGTGAATTACGTCAAAAAATTTTGTAAGTTTGAAGATAAATTAGATGAGGAAATTGTTATAGAAGCAAAAAAAGGCAACGTATACGCCCAAGAATATTTAATTAATAAATACCAAAATTTTGTAAAAGCAAAAGCTAAATCATACTTTCTGATAGGTGCTGATAAGGAAGATATTTATCAGGAAGGTATGATTGGTCTTTATAAGGCTATAAGAGATTTTAAGCCGGATAAGCTTTCTTCTTTTAAAGCTTTTGCGGAACTTTGCGTAACAAGGCAAATTATTACTGCTATCAAAACAGCAACCCGTCAAAAGCACATTCCTCTTAACACATATATATCTTTGAACAAACCTATATATGATGAAGAGTCGGATAGAACTTTACTTGACATATTATCAATGGCTAAGGTAACAGATCCTGAAGAGCTTATAATAAGTCAAGAACAGTTAAAGCATATAGAAGAGGAAATTGGAGAAATATTGTCAGATTTGGAGATGGAAGTATTGGCTTCTTATCTTGATGGCAAGTCGTATCAGGAGATTGCCTGTGACTTAAACAGGCATGCAAAATCTATAGATAATGCCTTGCAGAGAGTAAAAAGGAAGCTGGAAAAAAGTTTGTTTGGAAAGTAAAAAATTACATATTGACATATAAGAGTGTTTATATTAAAATTAATAACTGGTATGTGACATATAGTTGCATACAGGCGGGTGTAACTCAATGGTAGAGTGCTAGCTTCCCAAGCTAGTTACGAGGGTTCGATTCCCTTCACCCGCTCCAGAGCAGCAAATTGCCCATATAGCTCAGTCGGCAGAGCGTCACCTTGGTAAGGTGGAGGTCACCGGTTCAATCCCGGTTATGGGCTCCAAATAATATTATTACATAACAACACACCAGGGTGAGTGTATTATAAACAAGGGAGGAAACAAAAATGTCAAAGGCAAAATTTGAAAGAAATAAGCCACACGTAAACATTGGAACAATAGGACACGTAGACCATGGAAAGACAACATTAACAGCAGCAATAACAACAGTATTATCACAAAAGGGATATGCAGAAGCAACAAAGTATGACGAAATAGATAAGGCACCAGAAGAAAAAGAAAGAGGAATAACAATCAATACAGCACACGTAGAGTATCAAACAGACAATAGACACTATGCACACGTAGATTGTCCAGGACACGCTGACTATGTAAAGAACATGATAACAGGAGCAGCACAAATGGACGGAGCAATACTAGTAGTAAGTGCAGCAGACGGACCAATGCCACAAACAAGAGAGCATATATTACTAGCATCAAGAGTAGGAGTTGACTACATAGTAGTATTCCTAAATAAAGCAGATATGGTAGATGATCCAGAATTATTAGAACTAGTAGAGATGGAAGTAAGAGAATTATTAAATGAGTATAACTTCCCAGGAGATGATATTCCAATAATAACAGGATCAGCATTAAAAGCATTAGAAAACCCAACAGATCCAGAAGCATCAAAGTGCATACTTGACTTAATGGAAGCAGTAGACAGCTACATTCCAACACCAGAAAGAGCAACAGATAAGCCATTCTTAATGCCAGTAGAAGACGTATTTACAATTACAGGAAGAGGAACAGTAGCAACAGGAAGAGTAGAAAGAGGAATCCTAAAGGTAGGAGACGAAATAGAGATAGTAGGATTAAGCGAAGAGAGAAAGAAGACAGTATGTACAGGAGTAGAAATGTTCAGAAAGCTTCTTGATCAAGCAATGGCAGGAGATAATATAGGAGCACTATTAAGAGGAATACAGAGAACAGAAATTGAAAGAGGTCAAGTATTAGCAAAGCCAGGAAGCGTAAATCCACATAAGAAGTTCGTAGGCCAAGTATACGTACTAAAGAAAGAAGAAGGTGGAAGACATACACCATTCTTTGATGGATACAGACCACAATTCTACTTCAGAACAACAGACGTTACAGGAACAATCAAGTTACCAGAAGGAATGGAAATGGTAATGCCTGGAGACCACATAGACATGAATGTAGAACTTATAACACCAGTAGCAATGGATGAAGGATTAAGATTCGCTATAAGAGAAGGCGGAAGAACAGTTGGTTCAGGTGTTGTTACTAAAATAGTTGAGTAATTAA
>NZ_JAMSKT010000001.1 GCF_023806125.1 Clostridium caldaquaticum | reverse complement strand
CCCGTTCCCATTCCGAACACGATGGTTAAGCTTCACAGTGCCGATGGTACTGCAGGGGAGGCTCTGTGGAAGAGTAGGTCGTTGCCAGGTAGTTATTGAAACACTAAGCTTAAAGTTTAGTGTTTATATTTTTAGTTTTAAATGAAAATGCAAAATAAATGAGCCGTAAAGATTATATTCTTAATCTTTACGGCTTATTTATTAATTATTTCATAAGTCTACTATAAAAAATTTAATATGGTTTAATAAAAAAATAGCTATATCTAAATAGATAACTTTTCTTCTTGTTTTAATATATCTCGAATAGTTGAAATGTTATCTATAATTCTTCGTGTAGTTTGAGGACGATTCATAGTATAAAGATGTATTCCATCCACACCCCAGGATAAAAGATCAATAATCTGTTCTGTAGCATAAGCTATCCCAGCTTCTTTTAAAGCTTCCGGATTGTGTTCATATTTCTCCATAATTCTAACAAATTTTTTAGGAAGTTTAGTACCGCATAATGAAATAATACGTTCTATCTGATTTTTATTGAGAACAGGCATTATCCCAGCAGATATTGGTATAGTTATATTTTTTGCCACAACTTTTTCTTTGAAATTATAGAAAAGTTCATTGTCAAAAAATAATTGTGTAATTAGAAAATCTGCACCTGCATTTACCTTATCTTTTAATCTTTGAATATCTAATTCTAAATTACTGCACTCAATATGACCTTCAGGATATGCAGCAGCAGCTACGCTGAAATCTTTGAATTCTCTAATATGGTTTATTAAATCTTTTGCATACTCATAATGAAGAGGATTAGGAAATTCAAAATTTGGATCATTTGGTATATCTCCGCGAAGAGCAAGTATGTTTGAGATATTGTGTTTTTTAAAATTCATTAAAATATTTTCTATTTCATTTTTTGTAGAAGCTATACAAGTAAGGTGAGCTAGAGCTTCAATACCATATTTATTTTTAATTATAGACGCTATTTCTAAAGTTCTATCCCTATTACTTCCACCAGCACCATAGGTTACACTTATGAAGTCCGGCCGCAAATCTTTTAATGCTTCAACTGTATCATATATAGTTTCTATAGGATAATCTTTTTTAGGTGGAAAAATTTCAAAAGAAATTACAGGTTTTCTTTTTAAAAACATATCTTTTATGAACATTTTAAGCCCCCTTAATCATAAAAATTATATTTTAAAATGAATAATATTAAAATATCTATATTCACTAATTTAAATTAATAAAGAAAAATATGTATTAAAAAATATTGTAGCAACAGATAAATGATTTGTCAATGAAATATAATTGGTGTCAAGATAATAAAAAGAGTAAAAATAGCTCGAGTATTTTTTTAAAATTAATATTGACATGGAAAAAAAATCATGATAATATCATATCAACTTAATAAAGAGCTTATCAAGAAAGGTGGAGGGACTGGCCCGAAGAAGCCTTGGCAACCGGAACATATAGTTTAGCGGTGCCAATTCCAGCAGGTATAAACCTGGCAGATAAGAATACTATGAAGATTAATCTTCTTGTAGTTTTATCTGCAAGAAGATTTTTTATTTTATTGAGAATATATACAATAACAAAAATAAATAAACAGGGGGCAAATATCATGAGTAAAAATTTTAAATTTGAGACATTACAAATTCATGCAGGACAGGAAATAGACCCAACCACAAAATCAAGAGCAGTTCCAATTTATCAAACTACATCTTATGTATTTGATTCACCTGAACATGCTGCGGCGTTATTTGGCCTTCAGCAGTCTGGTAACATTTACACAAGAATGATGAACCCAACAACAGATGTACTAGAAAAAAGAATTGCAGCACTTGAAGGCGGTATTGGTGCATTAGCAGTTTCTTCAGGAATGGCAGCAATAACTTATTCAATACTAAATATTGCATCTGCAGGTGATGAAATAGTTGCAGCCAGCACGCTTTATGGCGGAACACATACTCTGTTTTCTCATACACTTAAAAACTATGGAATAAATGTAAGACTTGTTAATCCGGATAATGCGGAAAACTTTAGAAGTGCTATAAACGAAAAGACAAAGGCTGTTTTTATAGAAACTATAGGAAACCCAGGAATAAACATAATTGACATTGAAAAGGTAGTAGAAATTGCTCATGAAAACGGTGTTCCAGTAATTGTAGACAATACTTTTGCAACACCATACCTTTGCAGACCTTTTGATTTTGGAGTAGACATTGTAATTCACTCTGCAACAAAGTTTATAGGAGGACATGGTACTGCAATTGGAGGAGTAATTGTAGATTCAGGAAAGTTTAATTGGAATAATGGAAGATTTCCAAAGCTTGTTGAGCCAGATCCAAGTTATCATGGACTTTCTTATTATAACGTATTAGGTCCTGCAGCTTATATCTCAAAGCTTAGACTTACATTGCTTAGAGATACAGGAGCATGTATATCTCCATTTAATGCTTTCTTAATTTTGCTCGGTCTTGAAACACTTTCTTTAAGAATAGAAAGACATGTAGAAAATACACGAAAGATTATAGAATTTTTAAAAAATCATCCTAAAGTAGAATGGGTAAGCTATCCAGAGCTTGAAAACAGCAAATATAGAGAATTAGCTAAAAAGTATCTTCCAAAGGGAGCCGGAGCAATATTCACTTTTGGAGTTAAAGGCGGTTATGAAGCAGGTAAAAAGCTTATTGCAGGTTTAGAGTTATTCTCACATCTTGCAAATGTTGGAGATGCTAAGTCTTTAGTTATACATCCTGCATCAACTACACATCAGCAGCTTACAGAAAAGGAGCAGCTTGAAGCAGGAGTAACTCCAGAGCTTATAAGAGTTTCTATTGGAATAGAAAATGCTGATGATTTAATTGCAGATTTAGAAAATGCATTAAGCAATATATAAATTTAAGGGTGGAAATTAAATTTTCACCCTTAAAATAGTAAAAGTATATAATATTTAGTATTCTTAAGTTATCAACTAGTTGAACTAGTTTAAAATAAATCTTTTTTCTTTAGAATAACTATTACTATTAAACAAATAATAGTAGTTAATGCAAGAACATACCAGAAACCAAAAGGGGTAACACTTTCATTCCATGGTACATTAACGTTCATACCAAATAAACCACTCATTATAGTAGGTATGGACATAACTATTGTTATAGAAGCTAAAAATTTCATTACAATATTTAAATTGTTTGAAATAATTGAAGCAAAAGCATCCATTGTTCCACTTAAAATATTACTATAAATGTTTGCCATTTCGATGGCCTGTTTGTTTTCAATTATTACATCTTCAAGAACATCAGTATCTTCAGGATATTTTTGCATTATATCAAGCTTAAGCATCTTTTCTAGAGTTATTTCATTAGATTTTAATGAAGTTGAGAAATAAACAAGGGATTTTTCTAAGGATAAAAGCTGGATAAGCTCTTTGTTTCTCATTGACTTATGAAGTCTTCTTTCGATCATTAAGCTTTTTTTATCAATTTGTCTTAAATATATTAAATAATAAGTTGAAATTTTATAAAGAATTTGAAGTATAAATCTTGAGCGTTTGAAAGTAAAGAAAGATTTAACTTTTCCTTCAATAAAATCATTAAGTATTTTACTATTTTTTAAACATACAGTTATTATTTCTTTTTCAGTATGTATAATTGCAAGAGGATAAGTATCATAAGTTAAAGAATTAGCCTCCATTTCAGTAAAGGGGATATCTACAACAAAAAGCATATTATTATCTTCAAAGTCTATACGAGAAGTTTCTTCCTCATCCAGGGCTGCTCTTAAAAATTCTATAGGGACTCCTGTTTTTTTGGAAACTAATAAAAGTTCTTGATCGGAAGGTGCAACTATATTTATCCAGCAACCTGGTTCAACAGCATCCAGTTTTTGAAGAGGGCTGCCTGATTCATCTAAATGTTTGTATATTGTAATCATAATAAATCCTCCCTAATAATAAATTAAGAATGAAGAAACTCTTCATTCTTAATAATATTATACCTTATATAAGGGTATTGTCTATATTTTATAGTTCTTTACAAGGCTTATTCTTGTGTTTTTTAATATTTTCATAAAATTCAACCTTAACTTCTTGAAGAAGTTCTTCCTTTTCTAATAAATCAAGACCAGTTATAGCAAGAGCGGAAGCAGTTTTTAAAACTTTATCTAAAGCAAAGTTTGAAATTGTAGCTGAAGCAAATTCAGTAGTAGAATATTTTATAGATTTATCTTCAACTATAGAAATATAAGGATGTATACAAGGAACTACATGACTTACAGTTCCAAGACTCAAACCAGCAAAGGTATTTTTAGGCTGTACAGTATCTATTATGCCCACTTCTTTTAAGTTATGAGCAAATATTCTGGAAAGAGATTTATTTGGAATTAATTCATCATAAGGAAGTTCTGGTATAGATATTTCATATTCTAAATTCATCAAGCTGCTTACAGTCTTTGCAAGTTCTTTAACCTTTTTTTCAATATCACAGGCTTGAAACATTTTAGGTGTTCTAATATAAAACTTTAAAGTTGATTCCTTTGAAAGAAGACAAGGTGAATTACCATTTTCAATAATAATTCCATCTATAGTACAATCTTTTTCAAATCCATTTTTTAAAAAGCTTAGAGAATTAAATATAAAAGTACATGCATCTAAAGATGAGTATACACCTTCTTTTGAGTTAAAAATTGCTTCTTTACTTATATATTTAATTTTTACTGGAAGTACTGCCATAGAAGTTCCTGTTTCAGCATTTTCTACATCAGGATGAGCCATGAGCACTACATCTATATCTTCAAAAGTACCTTGCTTTGTCATTGTTACTTTTGCTCCGCTTATAAATTCACCAGGACATCCTAGTACAATTATTGTTCCGCTTTTGAAATTCTGCAACACTTTAGCTAATGAAAGTGAAGCACCTATAGACATGGCTGAAATAAGGTTATGACCTGTAATATGTCCTTCTTTTGTAGCAGCATCATATTCACAGATATAGCATATTTTTGGGTGACCGCTTCCGTACTCAGCGTAGAAGGCAGTAGGTATTTGAAGATAATTTTCTGTAACTTTAAAATTATTATTCTTCAACATATTTATTAAATAATTACAAGACTTATATTCGTAAAAACTTTCTTCTGGATTTTCATATAAATACTTGGAAAGATTAAATAAATCCTCTTTTATAGTGTGAAGATAGCTTATTATTTTCTGTTTCATATGTATATCCTCCATATTTCTTAAATCATATATAATATTGTTTCCTTAAAATACATAATATATTTGAGTAAAATATAAAAATTTAAGTGGACAAAATAAAACTGGACAAGAAATTGAATAAAATATAGTAAAAGAGGCAAAAATTAAAACATATAAATTTTCAAGGGGGAAAATATGAAAAAACAAGTTTGTATTGTATGCAGAAAGCCTCTAAATAGTGGTATAATAATTAATGGAAAGAGAATTTGCAAATGCTGTGAGGAAAGACTTGTAAATTCTGATATTAATACAGATTTTTATGAGTATTATAAAGATTGTATAAAGAAGAACATCGTTCAATTTATGTTACGAGGAGAGGAAGTTACTTGCCAAAATTACCACTTGTAGAAGGAATTATTAAATACATTAAAGAAAATAATGTGTCCTTTTCTATGCCTGGACATAAAGGTGGATCAGGATTTTTAAGCACAGAAATCGGTAAAGATTTATATAAAAATTTTCTAAAGGCTGATATAACAGAAGTAGATGGAGTGGATAATCTTCACAAGCCTGAAGGTATAATAAAGGAAAGTCTGCAACTTTTAAGTGAATTTTACGGCAGTAAAAAATCTTACTTTTTAGTTAATGGAAGTACCAGCGGCAATCTGGCTATGATATTTTCATGTTTTAAGGAAGGTGATAAGGTCATAGTTGAGAGAAATTGCCATAGATCCATTTTTAATGCAATAATAATGAGAAAGCTTGAGCCTGTATATATAAGAAATAAAATAAGCAGTAAATACAATGCTCCAATGTCTATAGATATGGAGCATTTTTTACGTATAATCTGTGAAAATAGAGATGCAAAAGGAATAATAATTACATATCCTAATTATTATGGAATATGCACTGATTTAGAGTTTATTATTTCTGAAGCTAAAAAATACAATATGCTGGTATTAGTAGATTCAGCTCATGGTGCTCATTTTGGAGTTCATAAAAGTCTGCCAGAAAGTGCATTAAAGCTTGGGGCTGATATGGTGGTTATGAGTTCTCACAAAACCTTGCCTAGCCTTACTCAGACTGCTTATCTCCATGTTGGAGCTAATATAGATATAGAAAAGGTTGATTTTTATGTGAGCAGTTTTTTAAGTACAAGTCCCTCTTATATGCTTATGTGCTCTATGGATTATGGCAGATATTATTTAGAAGAGTATGGTGCTTATGCTTATGAGGTTCTCCTTGAAAGAGCAAACAGGTATAGAAAGAAATTGAATAAATTTACATGGCTTCATGTATTAAATGAAGAGGATATAAAAAATGAAGTGAGTATATTACAGAAAAAATTTTATATGCTTGATTTAAGTCGTTTTGTAATAAATGTAAAAAAAGGATATAGTGGGATTAAGCTTTTAGATTATTTAAAGAGTAATAAAATACAGTGTGAGATGAGTGATTTATCAAACGTAGTACTTATATTTTCACCTTTTAACAGTGAAGAGGATTTTAAGTGTCTTTATGAAGCGTTAGAAAAGTGCAACCCAGAAAATATAAAAGATAAAACAGTTAATTTAAAAAATATTTATATACCAAAAACAAAGTTTTTGCCGTGGCAGGCTCTGGAGAAACATAAATATACTGTGAATTTAAATGAGGCAGAAGGGAAAGTGTGTGGAAAACAGGTAGTGCCTTATCCTCCAGGTGTACCGCTTTTAAATATAGGAGAAATTATAGATTCTGAAGTAATAGATATGATAAGATATTACTTGCAAAATGGTATAACAGTACTTGGAATAGAAGAGCACAAAATAACTGTGATGGAGGAATAAAATGAACAAAGGATTACTCATAACCTTCGAAGGTCCAGATGGCTCGGGTAAAACTACTCAAATATCTATGTTAAAGGAGTATTTAAATAATAAAGGGTTTGAAGTTATTTATACAAGAGAACCTGGAGGTACTAAGATAAGTGAAAAAATTAGAGATATAATATTAGACAATAAAAATAGCGAAATGTCACCAATGTGTGAAGCGCTTTTATATGCTTCAGCCAGAGCACAGCTTGTTCAAGAAGTTATTAAACCTGCTATAGAAAGTGGGAAAATAGTTATTTGCGATAGATTTGTTGAATCTTCCATAGTATATCAGGGTATAGGAAGAAATCTTGGAGAAGACAGAATAAGAAGCATTAATGAAGCTGCAACAGATGGTCTTAAGGCAGATATAACCTTTATGCTTACTATTCCCTTTGAAGAAGGACTTAGAAGAAAAGCAAAACAAAAATCTTTTGATAGACTAGAAAATAGCGGAAGCGAGTTTCATAGAAAGGTTTATGAAGGCTATATGAACTTAGCAAAGTCAGCAGATTATATAAAAGTTGTTGATGCAAATAAACCAATTGAGGAAGTACATAAAGACATTTTACAGTTGATAGAAAATTTATTATAAAAAATTAATGATAATACAGATTTTCTACTAAATTTATGTTGCATAAATTTAGAAAAAGATGTAAATTTATTATAATTATAATTTACTATAAACAATAAGGAGGGATACTATATGAAACTTATTATCGCTATAGTTCAAGATGATGATGCTGGTGAGCTTATAGAGGTTTTAACTGATGGAGGATACAGAGTTACAAAGCTTGCCACTACTGGTGGATTTTTAAAATCTGGAAATACTACATTGATGATAGGTGTGGAGAAAGAAAAGGTAGATACAGTATTAGGCATAATAGAAGAAGTTTGTAAAACTAGAAATCAAATAGTAACATCACCTTCACCGGTAGCTGGTTCTACAGGAGTATATGTACCATATCCAGTAGAGGTTGAAGTAGGTGGAGCTACAATCTTTGTTGTAGATGTAGATAAATTTATAAAAATATGATAAATTATATATATTCAATATAATATCTTGCTAAACTATAAGTTTAAGCTTTGAAATTAGATATTTTATGCTTATATTAAATTAAAGTAGGCGGTAAAGTTGAAGCTTGATGAAATAATTGGTCATGAAAATATAATAAAACAAGTTAATAAATCTATAGCTATGGGCATGTTTTCTCATGCCCATCTTATTGTAGGTGAAGATGGTATAGGAAAAAGTTTGATTGCTAAAGGTATTGCCTTAAAGCTGCTTGGTAAGGATATAGATAAAGAGTATGCAGATATTAAAGAATTTAGAGTTCCTCATAATAAGCAATCTATAGGTATTAAAGATGTGGTTGAAAGTATAATAGATGAAATTAATAAAAAGCCTTATGAGGGAGATAAAAAGGTTATAATAATATATGAGGCAAATAAGATGACTACAGAAGCTCAAAATGCTTTTCTAAAAACTATTGAAGAACCGCCTAAGGGAGTTTTTATTATTTTGCTTTCTGAAAAGCTTGAGGGAATATTAGAAACTATAAAATCAAGATGTCAGATTCATAAATTACAAAGACTTAATTTTAATGAAATGCATAGTTTTTTAAATAAAAGATATCCTAATCTTTCAAGTAAGGAAGTTAAATCTATTATTGCCTTTAGCGATTGCATACCAGGAAGAGCGGAAAAATTTATTGAAGATAAGGCTTTTAAAGAAATAAGAGATAAAACCCTAAGTATTCTTATGGACATAAATAATAAAAAGCCTAGAGAATTTTTAAAGTATGAAGAATTTTTTATAAAGTATAAAGGTGATTGGCAGGAAGTACTAACCTGGATTTTATCTTACATTAGAGATATAATGGTGTATAAAGAAACGGGAAGTGAAGTTTTGATAATGAATCTGGATAAAATTGATAATATAAAAGATGCAGCTTCTATGTTTTCTTTTAATAGATTAAATGATATTATAGAAGTGGTAAATGAAACTAGGCAGAGGCTTGAAAGGAACGTAAATACTTCGCTTACTTTTAGCAGCATGCTGTTTAAGTTTTTAGATACATAATTATTAGACGTGTTGTTATCCATATTTAGGAGGCATTTATGATAAAAGTTGTAGGTATCCGTTTTAAAAAAGCGGGTAAAATATATTATTTTGACCCTAGTACAGTAGAGGTTCAAAAAGGTGATAATGTTATAGTAGAGACAGCAAGAGGTATAGAATTTGGAGAATGTGTTACAGGGCCAAAGTTTATAAAGGAAGAAGAAGTAGTTTCACCTCTTAAATCTGTAATAAGAAAAGCAAGTGAAGAGGATGAAAAACAGCATAAGGAAAATAAGATTAAGGAGAAAGAAGCTTTTAACATATGTTTAGAAAAAATTCAAGAGCATAAGTTGGTAATGAAGCTTATAGATGTAGAATATACTTTTGATAATAATAAGGTTATATTTTATTTTACTGCTGATGGAAGAATAGATTTCAGAGAGCTTGTAAAGGATTTAGCCACTGTTTTTAGAACTAGAATAGAACTGCGTCAGATAGGGGTTCGGGATGAATCTAAAATGGTAGGAGGTCTTGGACCTTGTGGAAGACCTCTTTGCTGCTCAAGCTTTTTAGGAGATTTTGTGCCAGTATCTATAAAGATGGCAAAGGAGCAAAATCTATCATTAAATCCAACTAAGATTTCTGGCATATGCGGAAGACTTATGTGCTGCTTAAACTATGAACAGGAAACTTATGAGGATATAAGAAAAAAACTTCCAAGAATAGGTTCTATTGTTGATACAGAGGATGGTATAGGTGAAGTTATTTCAAATAGTGCTGTTAGAGAACTTGTTAAGGTTAAAATAAAAACAAAAGATGGAGAAGAATTAATAAGAGAATATAAAATTGATAAGATTGCTTTAGTCTCTGGAGGCTTTGAAGGAATAATAGATGAAGATGAAATCGAAATTGAAATTCAGGATTCAGATGCTGATGTAAAAGAGATTGATGAGCTGTTTAAAGAAAACTAAAGGAATACAAAGGTGAACGTTTATGAAGTCAGTAATAAAAGTTGCTAATATGCGTACCTTATCAGATGTTAATAAAATAAGGGAGGCTATATCTAATAATGAGGGGGTTATAGCCTGCCAAATTTCTAAAGAAAAGCAAGAAGTAAGTATAGTTTATGATACATACTTTTTAAAGGAAGATGATATAATACAATGCCTTGAAGACTTAGGATATACTATAATCTAATAAAAAATGTTTGAAAATACTAAAAAAAGTGGTAAAATGAAGAGGGACAATCTATTGTCAAAATTATAGTATTAATATACTATAAATAAAATAGTAGGAGGAGTGTATTATGGCATACAAAATTTCAGATGCTTGCATTAGCTGTGGAGCATGTGCTGCTGAATGTCCAGTAAGCTGTATAAGTGAAGGGGATATATTTGTAATTGATGCAGACAGCTGTATTGATTGCGGAAACTGCGCTAATGTTTGCCCAGTAGGTGCACCTGAACAAGCTTAATTTGCGTAAAAAGACTGCCATAGGGTAGTCTTTTTATATAAATATTTAAATTTATTCGTATATGCTAAGCAATATGGGCTGAGCGTTTCTACCAGGAGGCCGTAAACTGCCTGACTACGAATATATAATTTATATAGTGCTTTATATAATTTGTTTTTGTTATGAAAAATGCAAAAGCATTAGTTTAAATTATATGTTCCTGGACAGAGTTTATCTGGCTGGGAATTTTTTACGTTAAAGGAGAATTTCTTATGCAAATCTTAATAGATAAAATCTTAAAAGAAGGGCAAGTATTACAGTCAAATATTCTTAAAGTAGATTCGTTTATTAATCATCAAATGGATATAAAACTATTTAATGAGATAGGAAAAGAGTTTAAAAGGAGATTTGATAATAAGGAAGTTACGAAGATCCTTACTATAGAGGCTTCAGGTATTGGAATTGCAGTGATTACTTCACAATATTTTAATTTTGCACCAGTAGTATTTGCTAAAAAAACTTTAGGAGGCAATTTTTCAGGTGAAGCTTATGAAGCAGAGGTGCATTCATATACTAAAAAACAAACTTGCATAATAAAAGTAAATAAAAATTATATACAGCCTGGGGATAAAGTACTAATAATAGATGATTTTCTTGCAAACGGGCAAGCGGCTCTTGGACTTATTAATGTGGTAAGACAGGCTGCTGCTGAAGTAGTAGGAGTTGGAATTGTTATAGAGAAAGGTTTCCAAGATGGAAGAAATATTATTGAGAAACAGGGAGTTCAATTAGAATCCTTGGCTATAATAGATAGATTTGAAAATAAAAAAGTAGTTTTCAGATAAATATTTTTAAACTAAAGTATAGACATAAATCATATAATATTATATAATATTAAGGTAAATTTTACTATATGGTGGGCGTGAGTATACTACTCATGCCTTTTTATTTGATTTAAACAGATGGTTATTTGAATATATAAGGTATTAAAGGAAGGAGGTATTATATGCTAGAGTTTTTTAGAAAGAACTACAAGTTAGTTGCTCCGGTAGATGGAAAAGTTATAGATCTTACAGAAGTTCCAGATCCGGTTTTTGCAGGTAAGCTTGTAGGAGATGGTATTGCTATTGATTCTACTGGAGACATTATTGTTGCACCAGCAGATGGAAAACTTAGCGTGATTTTTGGAACAAACCATGGTTTTGGTATTGTTTTAAATAATGATGCAGAAGTATTAGTTCATATAGGGTTAGATACGGTAGCACTTGAAGGAAAAGGTTTTGAAAGATTAGTGAGAGAAGGAGCAAATGTTAAAGCTGGTGATGCTGTTATTAAAATAAACAGAGAATACATAATATCAGAGGGTTATTCTCTTATAACTTTAGTTTTATTTACAAACCTGGAAACACTAAAGGATATATATGGAAATATTGGTGCAAAGGTTAAAGCAGGAACGGATGTAATTTTAGAATATAAGCTTAAATAAAAATATCACTCCCTAGGTAATAGGGAGTGATATTTTTATTATTATGCTGATAATAACATTATATTATCGTTAACTATATTTTCTATATCCAGGTTTGTACTTCCTAGATTTATATTCCATTTTGTAAGATTAAGTTTTCTTAACTCTTTAATCATAAGAGAAAATATGTCATCATAGATTGAATTAAATATGTCATCTTTAAAGGCATTATAGTTATTCCAGTTTTTTAGTGGAATTTGAATATAGTGCTCTGGCAGCGTAAGAAGCATTGATTGACTTTCTTCTAGGATTGATTTTTTATTTAAAATAGAGTCTTTCTTTAAAATTGTCAGTTCATTATTAAAAGCTGCTATTATATTAAGTTCATCAATTACTATATAAGCTGTATTTTCATATGGATAAATCTTAAATTTTATAAAATATTCATTATAGTTATTGCTGTTTCGAGTTTGTTTTGTTGGTGAAAATTTAAGTGCACTTCTGTTAAACTGTAATTTTTTGCAAGCAAAGTTTTTGCTGTTTAAATCGTGTAACACTTTTTCGGCGATTCTACTTAGAAACTTTTGAGAATTATATTTATTTATGCCATGCTGTGTAAATATAATATCATTAGATTTTGTAATTAATCGGAGTTTTTTTGTATTGCTGTGTCTTAATTCATGATTCAGGATATCGATATAGCCTTGTGGTAAATAAAACATAAAATCTACCTCCTTTCAATTTTATATACTATGAAACTAATTAATTTATAATAAAAATTAAGATTTATGTCATCGTTTACAATAATAGATATATTACTTCTTTGTATATAATATTACCATACAATATTAAATTGTGCAACTATTCTAAAAACAATTTGGTAATTTACAAAGAATATTTTTGTAATATAACAAAAAAACCTGCATATAATGTACTGCAGGGGGGGTAATTATGTCGATTTATGGAAAATACGATAAAACATGTGCAACTTGTCTTTACTGGAAGGGAAAAAGGCAGATAGAGTTTAAGTTTATTGAGGCTATGGAGTGTGAGGGGAAATGCGGTTGTGAAGAGGGGTTTTATGATTTAAAAACTACGGATGCTTCATGCTGCAGTGATTGGAAGGGATTTTCTGGACAAGAAGAATAATATAAAGTATTTTCATTTGGAAAGGAACTAAAACAAGTAAAGTTAAAGTTCCTTTTTGTTTTTGTCAACAGATTTAAAGAATTGAACCATATTAACTTTTTTAAGTTTGAGTATATGTATTATATTGGATATAATAAAGGTAAAATGTAAAATATAAAAAACAATAGAAAAAGAGAGTGGTTTTATGGAATTTTTAAAAGAGGATGAAACTCTAGATGATCTTCAACTTGATGGTATTTTTGTAATACAGAAGAAGGAAGCCTTTAGATTCGGAGTAGATGCAGTGCTTCTTGCAAATTTTGCAAAGATAAAAAGAGGAATGAGGGTTATTGATCTTTGCAGCGGAACAGGAATTATTCCTTTTATATTAGCAGGAAAAACAGAAGCTTCATTTATCAGCGGTGTGGAAATTCAAGAAGAAATGGTTGAGATGGCAAATCGCTCGATTAAATATAATAAGCTGGAGAAAAGGATAGAATTTATAAATGGTGATTTAAGGAACTTAGAGCTTTTAAAGAGTTTTCCTAAGGCAGAGGTGGTTACAGTTAATCCTCCTTATAAGCTTCAAAATTCAGGAATTATAAACCCAAATGATAAAAATGCTATAGCAAGACATGAAATATGCTGCACTCTTGAAGATGTTATAATAGCCTGCAGAGTAATTCTTAAGGATAATGGAAGAATGTATATGGTTCACAGACCAGAGAGGCTGGCAGATATTTTGTGTCTTATGAGAAAGCATAGAATTGAACCAAAGGTAATAAGAATGGTGCACCCAAATACAAAAAAGGCTCCTAATATTGTACTTATTGAGGGACAAAGAGATGGAGGTGCCTTTTTAAAATGGGAGCCGCCGCTGTATGTTTATAATGATGAAGGTGGATATACAGAAGAAATTGAAAGAATTTATGGAAGAATAAAGGAGAGTTAGTATGTATGGAAAGTTGTATTTAGTTCCTACACCCATAGGAAACTTAAAAGATATAACACTAAGAGCTTTAGAAGTTTTAAATTCGGTAGATTTAATTGCTGCAGAGGATACAAGACAAAGTCTTAAGCTTTTAAAACACTATGAAATTAAAAAAGCTCTTATAAGCTACCATCAGCATAATGAACAAGGAAGAAGCGAAGATATTATAAAGAAATTAAAAGAAGGCATTAACATAGCTATTGTTACTGATGCGGGAACCCCTGGTATTTCAGATCCAGGAAGTATTATTGTTTCAAAATGTATAGAAGAGGGAATAAATTTTGAAGTACTTCCCGGTGCTACAGCTATTACTACTGCTCTAGTAAATTCAGGTTTAGATACTACTAAGTTTTTATTCAGAGGCTTTCTTCCTCGGGAAAATAAGGAAAGAAAAATTATAATTGATGAACTTAAAAACAGAACTGAAACTTTAATTTTTTATGAGGCTCCTCACAGACTTCTAAGCACGTTGGAATTTTTATTGGAGAACTTAGGGAATAGAAACATATCTATATGCAGAGAGCTTACTAAAATACATGAAGAAATACTTAGACTAACTTTAGAGGAGGCTGTAAAACACTATACTGAACTCTCACCTAGAGGAGAATATGTACTCGTAGTTGAAGGTAAAAAAGAAGAAGAAATTAAGCTTGAGGAAAAGGCTAAGTGGGAACAGCTTTCTATTGAGGAACATATTAAAAAATATATGAAAGAAGGATTTGATAAGAAGGAGGCTATTAAAAAGGTTGCTAAAGATAGAAATATATCTAAATCTGATGTATATAAACAATCTTTTAATTTATAGCTTATAGTAATAAATGGATTATAAAGAATTTTTACAATATTTAAGGTAAAAAATATATATTTCCATTGTTATACTTTACTTGTTAATGATATAATAGTTCTATAATAAAACCATACATAAGATTAAACCAAGGGGGAGGGGTGTGTTTTTGAAAAAGAGAATACTCTCAGCTTTAGTGGCTTTAGGAATGGTTATTTCTTTTGCTGTACCTGTTTTTGCTTCACCTACTGAAAGTCAGCTGAATAGTCAATTAAAGCAGCAACAAAGCGAACTTCAGAAGGATAAAAGTGCACTTAAAAGTCTTCAGGATAAAAGAGAAGATTTAGAGCAGGAAATTGAATTGATGGACTTTGATATAGAAGAACTTATGAGAGGCATAAGCGATACAAATAAGAAGATAGAGCAGATTCAGAAGGATATTAAAGCTGCAGAAACAGAAATAAAAAAAGCAGAAGAGGCTATGAAAGCTGAAAAAGATTTATTTAATAAACGTATGAGAGCTATGTATATAAACGGAGTAGACGGTTATTTAAGTATTCTTTTAGAGGCAAAAGGTTTCAGCGACTTCTTATCAAGAGTGGAAGATATTAAAAAAATAGCGGAAGCAGATAAAAAGATTATTGCAGAATTAGAAGCTAAAAAAGAAGATATAAATAAAAAGAAACAAGCTTTAGATAATCAAAATGCAAGTTTATTAGCTTTAAAGGCTGAAAACGAGCAAAAACTAGCCAAGCTTAATGAAAGTAAAAAAGAGCAGGCTAAACTTATTGCTGACTTGAAAAAACAAGAAGCACAGTATACTGCAGAGATATCAGAATCACAAAAGAGAATTAGTGAAATAAGCAGTCAGCTTCAGGCATTAAGAAGCAAGCCTGTTGCTACGGTAAATCCGTCAAGAGGTGCAACATCAAATGTTTCAGTGAATGCTTCAGGCAGCGATATTGTAGCATTTGCATATAAATTTGAAGGAACGCCTTATCGTTGGGGAGGAACAACACCAGCAGGTTTTGACTGTTCTGGATTTACACAATATGTATACAGGGCATTTGGAGTAAGTCTTCCAAGAACAGCGGCGGCTCAAGCTAGTGTAGGTACTCCAGTATCATTTGATCAACTTCAACCAGGGGATTTGGTATTTTTCAAAAGGAGTGGACGACCAATACATCATGTAGGTATATATGTTGGAAATGGTACATATATACATTCACCTCAAAGCGGTGATGTGGTAAAAATTTCCGACCTTAACAGAAGAGTAGGAAAAGATTACTATGGAGCAGTAAGAATAAAAAATTAAAATAAATTAAAAGCTGTAGATTAAAACTACAGCTTTTAATTTATGAAACTTTAATAATAATTAAAACCCACAGATTAACTGTGGGTGGGGATAGAGTGTATCTATATATGTAAGTTTATTGCAATTGATTATTTTTCTGCTTTTAATTCACCTAAGCAATTTTTGCATATATTTTTACCTTTATAGTTAACAACATCTCTTGCATCTCCGCAGAAAATACATGCAGGTTCATATTTTTTAAGAATGATTTGTTCACCATCTACATAAATTTCTAATGCATCTTTTTCTGCAATATCTAAAGTTCTTCTAAGTTCTATTGGAATAACTATTCTTCCTAGCTCATCTACTCTTCTTACTACACCTGTTGATTTCATTGTATAACCTCCTATATTTTGCAATATTCGACAATTTACTTAATAAATCATAACAAATATGACATAAAAAGTCAATATATCTTTTGGTAATTTTAATAAAATTGCAAATTTCTTACTAAATTACATCTAAACATAATATACTACCATATTATTCAAAAGTCAATATAATTTCTATAAAAATATACAAATTTTTACTGGAAATTGCAGAGAAGAAATATTACTTTTAAACAATAGGTTTAAAAGTAATTAATAAATACAGCTGTAATGCCTGCTAAATAAAAGGTCAAAGTAAAAAGTAATTATATGGTATTATAAAAAATATGTCGAAAGGCTTGTATACATTTTAATTTAAGTAAAAATAAACAATGTTCATAATAAATTAATTAAAAATGTTTTCAAAGTTATGATATAATATTTATAATTCAATTAACTAAAAATATCAGCTGGGGGTGAATTCTGCCTTTTCAGGCAGCTAAAACATGAGTAAGAAAAGAGAATTTGGAGAAGGACCGATTTATACTATTACAAATTATATTATGTGGTTTTTTTTAGGGAACTTTTATTTTATGGTCTGTAACATACCGTTTTTATTTATATTACTGGGGTTTAATGGAACATTTACAATGGAATATGCTGTTTTACTTATATTATCTTCTTTGCCTATAGGACCTGCCTATACTGCACTTTTAAGTGCCATGGGTAAGCTTGTGAGAGAAAAAGATGTAAATATTACAAGAGACTATTTTAAGGCTTATAAGATAAATTTTCTTCAGTCTTTATTTTTGTGGACATTGCAAATTGTGATTATAACTATACTGTTTGTAGACATAAGATTTTTTGCAGTTAATGCATTTGGAAAATTTATAATTCCGATTTTTTATGGTTTGATTTTAATTGTAATTTTCACAGGGATTTATGTTTTTCCGATAATATCAAGATTTTACTTAAAAACAAAAGATATATTAAAAGTATCCTTTTTTTATATGTTTTCAAAAATTAAAGTAACTTTAACTTGCGCATCAATTTTTGTGATAGCATATTTTATATTAATTAAGATTACTTCAACTGCAGTTTTATTTATAATGAGTGTGTTATGTTTCAGTATAATGTATATTCAAAAGGATTTACTTAGGGAGCTTCAAATTAAAGTGAGCCCTGAAAGTATTGAAAATGAAACTATAACAGAATAGAAGAATTAAAGCCTGCATTATATATAATTAAATGCAGGCTTTAAATTTTATGAAATAATTTACATTATATGGATGATAAAAGGGTGAAAAGTAGGAAAATTGAAGGCTTGAAAGGAAGTATTTAATGAGTATTCCACAAAAAAGTGTACAACTTATCAACAAGGTATCTGTGGATAATGTTGATAAAAAAATGTCTATTAATGCGAGGTTAATAAAATCAAGGATTTGAAGTTATCCACAAAATCTGTGTATAAAATTCACAAAACTGTGGACAAGTGTGGAATAGTGTGGGTAAAATATCTTTGTGCAATAAAAAGTGTGGATTAAATCATTTTTTTGAATTATATGTATGTCGAAATATATAGTAAAATATAGAATAAAAAATGTTGATGAGAACATATATTCGTATTAAAATAGAATTACGAACAAGGGAGGAGATAAGTTGAATCATGAATATGTTAGTAAACTTCAAAGAGGTTGCGCATTTATACCATGTTATTTAAAGGGAAAAGGAAAAGTTACAAAAGTATATTTCAAAGAAGGCGGCTATGAATATGTTAATCATTCTGTAAGTAAGATAATAAACGATTATTGTGCTATTAATTTAAGAAACATTGTAATAATAAAAAGATTATGCCAAACTATTACTGGTCGAAAGTGTATAACACCGCTTTACATAAAAGAAGGAGTACTTTTTTTACCTGTAAAAACTATAAAGCCCTGTACTAAGGGTGATAAATGCATCGGATATATAAATATAAATTTTATTGAAAAGATTGATTTTGAAAATAGTGTAGTTCAATTAAAAAATGGACAAACTCTTAAGTATTTAGATAGTAAAGAAACTATCAAAAAGAGGGTTGGTGACTGTACTATTTTACATAAAAGCATTGTTCAATAGTGTTTTCATTATAACAGTTTACTTTTAAAACGGAAAAGATTAAGATAAAAAAGTAAGGGCTGCTGAAGGTAAAAATTCAGCAGCTTAAATTAAGTATAGTATCAACATTTGCATTTAAATATAAGTATTCCTGCAATCATAAGTATTACACCTATAATTTTAGTAGTTCCAAATACAACTTTTGTAGAATCAAACAAGCCAAAGGCATCTATTAAAGCGGCAGCAGTCAATTGAGCTACAAGTATGATTGAAATAGAGCAGGTTGTTCCAAGAGATTTTATACCCAGCATAACTGTCACCGTAATGACAACTCCTAAAGCACCACCAAGAAGATAAAGCTTGTTTGCATCCTTTAAATTTCTAAAATCACCATTTCCTGCTACAAGCAATGCAATTATACTAAGTACTAGAGCAATACTTTGAACAAGTACATTGGTTTCATATGTTCCAATTTTATCGCCAAGCCTTGTATTAAAAACTCCCTGAAGGCTCATGGCTATACCTGCAATTATAGAGAAAATTACTCCCATCATAAAAAATAATCACCTTCCAAATATAAATTTATACAGCTTAAAATTGTGAACTGTTTCTTTAGTTTATACAAGAAAGCCACAATTTATTTAAAGCTTAAATTAGTATATTGAAGGTGATTTGTTATGTTTATTAAATTATGCAGTATATACTTTACTGTAAGTTCCCAATATGTCGTCTTCGCTAAAATCAAAATCTAAGCTTAAGCTTAAAAGATCCTCAATTAAAGTAATGTAATGGTCTTTTGAGGAACATACCATAAAGTCGTTAATGTCAATAAATAAATTTAAGAAGTGGTTTGTTAGTTCACAGTCTGATTTTTTAACTGGAAATTCTGTTTCTTGAAATCCTTTTTCAATACCAATACTGAAAACAATGTAAAGTGCTTCTATATATTTTTCCAGGATTCTTCTCCTTATTGGAGATTTTTTTGACAGCCAAAACTTAAAGCATTGAGTTTCACTTGCAAGTTCCCCTATTTTTACTTGAAGAGCTAAAAGTTTTTGTGATATAAGTGATTTACCTTGTAAGTCAGTTCTGTTTTGCAGTTGCTTTTCAATTTCATTCTGGAACTCGTATATTTTTTCAAAATTCATATACAAAGCCGCCTTTCTTTAGCAGAGATTGGTACAAAAATACTTTAAAACTTCTTAATTTATTTTACCTAAAATTAAAAGAAATTAAAAGTTGTGAAAACTATTACAAAAAAATTATTTTAACTTTTGAAATTTTTAATACATAGAAACATTTTAAAATAATATAGAGAACTCTATTATGAGTTCTCTAAATTTAAATTTTTTTGATGCATATATCTTTTAACTTGTTCTCTTTCTTCAATTAAATGTTCTAGCAGTGACTCAAATTCCCAATTAATTGAGTTTGGAGTTACTATTGCTAAAATTGGTTTAATATTTTTATATGCTCTTATAGCTTTAACAGTTTTGTCCAGTTCTTCATCTGAAAAATTGTTAAAGATAACTACTTTTTCATCTGGAAGCTCCTTATCATATGTATCTAATTTTAAACCATTTAGTATATCTCTTATTGTCATGTTAGCCATACTTTTTTCTATTATTTTGTAAGCAGGCAGCTTAAATTCCTCAATAGTTTTATCTAAAAAAAACCTCTCATCCTCATTAAAACCATAAACAAGCATTTGCTTATTATTGCTCAATACCATTTCACTCCCTTCCTTTGAGGGATTACAGAGCTACATTTTTTCTGGTTCACCATATTCTACGCCAAAAGTATCTACTGTAACTTCCTCCATTATTTGATCCTCATAAGGTTTATCATTATAATTTCTTTTTACGTTAACAATAGTCTGTGCTACTTGTATTCCTTCTGTAATTTTACCAAAAGCAGCATATTGTCCGTCTAAATGTGGAGCATCTGCTACCATTATAAAAAATTGACTTCCAGCTGAATTTGGATTCATAGCTCTAGCCATGGAAAGAACTCCAGTAGTATGCTTTAAGTCATTTTTAAATCCATTTGCCCTAAATTCACCTTTAATTGAATATCCAGGACCTCCTGTACCGTTTCCGCTTGGATCTCCTCCTTGAATCATGAAACCAGGAATTACTCTGTGAAATATAAGTCCATTATAGAACCCTTTATTTATAAGACTTATAAAATTTTTAACCGTATTTGGTGCTATATCTGGATAAAGTTCTGCCTTCATAACTCCTCCATCCTTCATCTTAATAGTAACTATAGGATTTGACATTGAATTACCCTCCATATTCTTTATTTTAACATTACATTTACTATTTATTGCCACAGTGAATATAATTATACAATATACTCTAAAAAAAATGAAGAACCCTGCAGCATTTGCAGGGTTAAAATTTCTCTACAGCAAGGTTTAATTCAAGTTCAGCTTCATTTATGCTGAGTTTTGTCTCTATAAGCAGGCTTCCACCAGGGGTAAGTAGTACATAGTTGTCAGACAGTAAGTTTATATTTGTATCTGAAACTGTTTCTACAGAAAGCAATTCGATTGGCTTTAATTTATATAAATTATTTTTATCATGTCCAATTTGTAACTGTTCAATTTGTTTAAAATTAATACCAGGGTCGAAGCTGTCAGCCATAAAAAGTTTTACAATATTATTATCCTTTGATTTAAAGTAAAGGTTATTCAGAGTACAAATACAACTGCTGTTATTGGGATTAGTAATACTTAGGTATCTAAAGGGATAATCTTCTGCAATGTTAATTTTGAATATGTTTTGTGGTTCTTTAGCACCTCTAAACATGGGCATATCTTCTTCTGCAGGCTTCTTTAACCAGAAAACTTTCAATTTAATCACCTTATTTCTATTGTGTATTTATACTTTTAATGTATTCTAGGAGATTAAAAAGTGTTCATAAGGAAAATCCATGGTTAAAAAGCCTCCTTAGGATATGTATTAGGAATTAAGCAGCTTAAAACTTAAATCGATAATATGTTTATAATTAAGTGAATTTATAATTTCAATTTTTCCTAAAGTAGCTTGGTTATTTAGTAGATTCATATTAGATAGCTGCCTTTTTAACTGTTTTGCAGTTCCTAAACTTCCATCAATTATTTCAGTATTTTTATCTAAAATTTTGGAAAGCTCTTTTTTAATAAAAGGATAATGAGTACATCCCAATACGATGGAGCTTATAGAGCTTTTTAAATAAGGTTTTAATTTATTTTTAAGATAAGAATTTACTTCCGCGCCTTCTATTAAACCATTTTCTATTAATTCTACTAATCCAGCACAAGGTAAAGGTTCTATATCAGCTTCATTCTTGTAGCTGTTCATTAGATTATTAAACTTAGCTTCAGAAAGTGTCATAGGAGTAGCCATTATAATAATTTTTCCGTTTTTTTTAAGCTCAACAGCAGGCTTTAATGCGGGCTCAATTCCTATTATAGGAATATTCTTATAAGTAGTTCTTAAATCTTCTATAGCTGCACTAGTTGCAGTATTGCAAGCTATTACGATAGCTTTAACTTCTTTAGATAATAGAAAGTCTACAGCATTAAAAGTTAATTTTTTTACTTCATCGACAGTTTTTGTGCCGTAAGGTGCATTTTTAGAATCGCCAAAATATATGAAATTTTCATTAGGTAAAAGCTTAACGGCTTCCTTTAATACGCTTAAACCTCCAACACCTGAATCGAAAAAACCAATAGGATTATTTATTAGGTTAGGCTCATTTTTCAAAATACTTTCACCCCGTTTTCACACCTTAGAAACTATATATTAGATTTTATTACTATATTAAACTACATATTATTATACTCCACAAAAATAAATTTGTGGAGTATAAAAGATAATTTAGATGTAAAAGCAAATTATGCATAAATTCTAAATGAGGTACTACTATTTCTATTTAACATATACTAGAAATATAAGTATATTTACAATAAGGAGGAAAAAAAGATGCCTATAATAGATAATTTGTCGAAGGTTGGAAAGTTTTTAGAGGAAGAAGCTTCAAATGTAGCTCAAAAAACCGGAACTTTATACGAAATATCAAAGCTTAATATTTCTATATCTCAAGAAGAAAAAAAGATAGAGGATATATGTATAAAAATAGGACATAAGATATATAAAGATTACAAGGAAAAAAAGATAAATGATAAAAATCTTATAGATAAATGTGAGGAAATAGAGAAGATAGAGAAGATAATAGAATCTTTAAAAAAGAAAATATTAAAATTAAAAGATAAAAAACAATGTAAAAAATGTGGTGCAGAAATGGAGAGAAGGGCAGCCTTTTGTCCTGAATGTGGGAAAGAACAATAAACTAAATAATAAGGCAACTATTTTTACATAAAATGGTTGCCTTATTTAAATTAAAAAGTTTAAAAATCTCTGAGCGGAAAGCTTTTTACAAGCAGCTCTTTTCTATTATTTACAGACTTCCAAAGCTCAATTTTTTCTATTTTGGCAAGTCTATAAAATCCATCTTTTTTTGCACAGCTGCAAGCAGCAGCATATTCTTTTGCAGACCAATCTTTAACAGCATAGTTAGTATTAGCAAGAGAAACATGCAAGTCCCAATTATTTATATTATCTTTAACATTGAAACCATGAAGTTTAAGAGTGTCATTTATAGTTCTAGCAAGTCTGGCTATATATCCTTTGGTTTCAATTTTCAAGTTAACTGATTTGTAAGGTGGGTCAAAACATATAATTCCATTTGTTTCTACCTTAAATTTTTTATAAGGCTTCAGCATATCAGTTAGGATTTTTGAAAGTTTATCTATATCTGGATCTTCTATAGTTTCAAGAGGTATATGCAGCATGGGAACGTTTTTATAAATTTTATACTTTCTACAAATATTTTTCTGAATAGTTTCTATGGCAGCATAAGATTCTGTGTCAAATAACGCAACTAAATAATATTTCATTATTAATCCCCCAAACACCCACGTAAATAACTATAATTATATATTTTTGAAAATATAACAATATTATATCACATTTATATTATGTATAATACAATTTATTTTTTCTCATACTAAATTTGAGGTTTTAAAATTTATATATAGGTAGTTTAGTAAAAAAGTTTAGAAAAGCTGATTATGAACCTACTTATAATTTAAAAGTTAATGGAGGGAAAAAGCATGAAACACAGATTACAATCAATGAGTCACAATACAAGTATAGGATGCACAGTATCAGAATGTAAATATCACGCAAAAGATACTAATTACTGTACACTTGAAAAAATAGAAGTTATTAAACATGAGCATGGTGCAAATACTGTCGAATGTACTGATTGCGGAAGTTTTGAACTTCAGTAAATAATAAAAAAGGCCGTAAGGCCTTTTTTCTATTGAAAAAATATAGGTTTTATTTTATAGGAAGCATTCTTCTATTAAGCTTATTTTTACCATAGAAAACACTATGCAATTAATATATAATTGTAAAGTAAAATACATCATGTATTTTTAACACTAAATAAGAAGAAAATTCCTTTAAATTGCTATATAAAAGTTTTTGTTAAAGTATTTATAATGTGTTATAATAAAATTTGTAATTTAATCTGAAAAGGCAGTATTTTACTAAATGTGTTAACATATAAATAAAAATTAGTAAGGATGGGTGCTGGCATGGAAAAGCTAGTTATTAATGGTGGAAGAAAGTTATTTGGAAAAATTGATATAAGTGGAGCAAAAAATGCTGCTGTAGCTATATTACCAGCGGCTATTATGGCGAGCCAAGGTGTAGCAGTTATAGATAATATTCCTGAGATTGAAGATGTGCAGTGTATTGAAAGAATTATAGAAAGTCTTAACTGCAAAATTATAAAAGGAAAAAATTCAGTTAGTATAGATAGCACAGCTATTAACAGTGTTTGTGCAAATACAGATGACGTAAGAAGAATGAGAGCTTCCTATTATCTTATAGGAGCTCTTCTTGGCAGATTTAAACAGGCTAATGTGGCTCTTCCTGGAGGCTGCTCTATAGGGGTAAGACCTATTGACCAGCATATAAAGGGTTTTGAAGCCTTAGGAGCTCATGTAACTATTGAACATGGGGTTGTTAGTGCAAAAGCTGAAAAATTAGTTGGGGCAAATATATTTTTTGATGTGGTTAGTGTTGGAGCTACAATTAATGTTATGCTGGCAGCAGCACTGGCAGAAGGTACAACAGTACTTGAAAATGTAGCAAAGGAGCCTCATGTGGTAGATGTAGCAAATTTTTTAAATACTATGGGAGCCAATATAAAAGGAGCAGGTACTGATGTTATAAGAATAGTGGGAGTAAAAGAACTTAAGGGCTGTAATTATAGTGTAATTCCAGATCAAATTGAGGCTGGTACATATATGATAGCCGCTGCAGCATGTGGAGGAGAAGTAGAGGTAGGAAATATTATACCCAAGCATATGGAATCAATATCAGCCAAGCTTATGGAAATGGGCGCTGAGGTAATAGAAAATGAGGATTCTATTATAGTTAGAGCTAATGGAAGATTAAAAGGAGTTAATGTTAAAACGCTCCCTTATCCAGGTTTTCCTACAGATGTACAGCAGCCTATGACTACTCTTCTTTCAGTATCTCATGGGAGAAGTATTGTAAATGAAAGTATTTGGGAAAGCAGATTTAAATTTGTAGATGAGCTTAAAAAAATGGGTGCTAATATAAAAGTTGAAGGGCGTACTGCTATTATAGATGGAGTTTCACAATTAACTGGTGCGGTTCTTAAAGCTACAGATTTAAGAGCTGGTGCGGCTATGGTTATAGCAGGTCTTATGGCAGAAGGTGTTACAGAAGTAACCTGTATTGATCATGTAGACAGAGGATATCCTCATATTGAAGAAAAATTTAAGATGTTAGGTGCAGATATAAGAAGAGTAAAGACAGAGGATTGTTAAGAAGCTTTAATACGCTTTTGCATATCCTGCAACAGGAGGATTTATTATGATTTTTTGTTCATTATATAGTGGCAGCAGTGGTAACAGCATATTTATATCCTCCAGCAATGCTAAAATATTAATTGATGCTGGATTACCAGGCAAAAATATAGAAAAAGCTTTAAATGACATAGGAGAGAATCCAGCTGAGATAGATGGTATTTTTGTTACCCACGAACATTCAGATCATGTTAAGGGTGTGGGGGTTTTATCGAGAAAATATGATGTTCCTATTTATGCTAATGAATTTACATGGAAGGCTATGGAAAGTTCTATAGGAAAGATAAAGGAACATAATATAAAGATTATGACTGGAGAACATGTGAATATTAAAGACTTAGATATTGTAAGCTTTCAGATACCTCATGATGCTGCTTTAGCTCAAGGTTATTCAGTTTATGAAGGCAGGAAAAAAGTATCTATTGCTACAGATTTGGGATATTTTTCAGAAAACATTAGAAAAAACATAGAAGATGCAGATGTACTGTTATTAGAAAGTAATCATGATATAGAGATGCTTAAATTTGGACCTTATCCATATAATCTAAAGAAAAGAATTTTAAGTAATGTTGGGCACTTATCTAATGAAGATTGTGCAAAAGCTATAGCGGATATAGCAGGGGGAAAAAGAAAAAGGGTTATTCTTGGACATTTAAGTCAAACTAATAATTATCCTGAACTTGCTTATCAAACAGTGGTTAGCCTTCTTAAAGAGAGAAACATACAGGTAAAAAAGGAAATAGGACTTACTGTAGCTAAAAGAGACATGCCAAGTAATTATGTGGAGTTTTAGCAGAGAGGTGAGAATAATGAAAAAAATATTATCAATATTTCTGTTATGTGTTATTATAATTTCTGCCTTAGGGTTTATTGGCTGTGAGAAAAAGGATAAGCTTAGCATAAATAACAAAGAAAAAGTTAAGAGTATAGTATTGCCAAATGAAAAAGATAATAGCATAGAACTAGACTTATATTTTGATTCTACCTCGGATAATAAAGCTGAAACAGCAAAGGAAGAAAGGATTATAAACAAAGAAGAGCTTTTAGGAGAAATAATAATTCAAGAGCTTTTAAAAGGTCCTTCCAATGTAAGCAAATTGAAGCCTATTCTTCCAAAGGAAACAAGGCTTTTAAGCTTTTCTGTTAAAGATAGTATAGCTTATATTAACTTAAGCAGTGAAGCTAAAGTAGCCATGAGTGAAGCTAAAGAAAAGGCATGTTTAACAAGTATTGTTACTTCTTTGGCACAGCTGCCTTCTATAACAAAAGTAAAGATTATGGTTGATAATAAGGATATAGATTCATTAGGCGGGAATTATGATATTTCAAAGCCTTTTACTAAAGAAGATATTCAATTTATGTTGAAAAAATAGTTTACAATTAGTATAATCTTATATAGTTTATAAATATAGTATCTTACAAAGGAGATAAGAGATATGAGCCTATACAAACAATGGACAGATATGGTTGTTGATTATGTAAAAACAAGAGGGGAAGTTGCTTTCTGGAAAGAATATGGAGCAATAGAAAAAAACATATATAGTAAAGTTTTAGCTAATCATAAAAATGCGTTAAAGGGCAAAATAAGTGATTTAGCAAAAGACTTTGGAACTACCAGTCTGTTTTTTATGGGATTTTTAGACGGAATAAATGAGAGTCTTGTAGAGAGTTTAGATTTAGAAAGTTTACAAGAGGATTCCGAAATAGAATTAAATATAGACTTTGAAAAACTATATTTTAATATGCTTGATGCTAAAGCTGACTATTTATATGAGCTTCCACAATGGGATGGTATTTTCTCTAAAGAAAAGAGAAAGGAAATCCAAGTGAAATGGAGAGAAACAAAGACTATAGTAAATGAAAATAAAGTTGGAAGAAATGATCCATGTCCATGCGGTAGCGGTAAAAAGTATAAGAAGTGCTGCGGAGTTAAATAATTAATATTTAAAGAAAAGCCCATTTATATATTTATATAGATGGGCTTTGTTATAGTCATCAAAAGGAGATATTATGAATTATAAATTTAAAATAAAACTTATAATTATAATGATGGTTCCATTTACTATTATATTAAATATGATTTTTAAGCGATATCCTGCTTTTGTTGAAAAATATTATTCAAATTCAATAAATAAGGTAACCAGGCAAATCTTAAGTTTGATTACAGGAGTTTTTCATTTTTCTATTGCAGAAATTCTAGTGTTTTTTCTTTTAATTATGCTTATATATCTTTTTATAATGTTGATAATTAGCATAAGAAGTAAAAATTTTTTTAATAAGCTTGCTAATTTTGTCTCTTATATCTCTATACTATATGTGTTATTTATGCTTTTGTGGGGATTTAATTATAATAGATTATCCTTTGATAAAATTTCAGGGCTCAAAATTGAAAAATCTTCAAAGCAGCAGCTTTATATGCTTTGTAAAGATCTTATAATTAGAGCGAATTTTTTAAGAGGTACAGTTAGTGAAGATTCTAAAGGGATAATGACTATCAAGGGCGGATACAAGGATGTATTTAAGCGTGCTGAAAAGGGGTATGAAATTGCAGAAAAAATACATCCCTATTTAGGAGGAAAGTATGGACCTCCCAAAAGAATATTATTATCAGAGAAGATGTCCTATACAGGAATAACAGGAATCTATATTCCTTACACAGCTGAAGCTAATGTAAATATAAATTCAACAGACTTTATGCTACCAAGCACAGCAGCTCATGAAATGGCACATCAAAGAGGCTTTGCAAGAGAGGATGAAGCAAATTTTATTGCTTATTTAACCTGTTCCATGCATCTAGACAGAGATTTCCAATATTCAGGTGTAATGCTTGCGCTTATATATTCTATGAATGCATTAGCAGAAAATGATATAGAAGCATATAAGGAGCTTAAAGCTTTATATTCAGAAGGAGTAAAAAAGGATCTTTGCTATGATGCAGAATTCTGGGCAAAGTATGAAGGTACCACTCAGGACATTTCAAATAATATAAATAATACTTATTTAAAGTCCAATGGACAAAAAGATGGGGTACAAAGCTACGGCAGAATGGTAGATTTGCTTATTGCAGAATATAATAAAGTATTTCCTAGGCAATAATAATTATTATATAGAATATAACTTAAGGAGAACCACATGAATATTACAATAATAACAATAGGAAAACTTAAAGAAAAATATCTAAAAGACGCCATATCAGAATATACAAAACGTCTATCTCGCTACTGCAGGCTTGAGATAATTGAACTGCCTGATGAAAAAACTCCAGACAATGCTTCTGAAAAAGAAGAAATGCAGATTAAGACAAAAGAGGGAGAAGCAATTTTAAAGCATATAAAAGACAACATGTATGTAATAGCACTGGCTATAGAAGGTAAAATGCTTTCCTCTGAGGAATTGGCTGGTTTTATTAAGGAATTAGGAGTAAAGGGAGAAAGTAACATTGCCTTTATTATTGGAGGTTCCTTAGGGTTATCAAAAGAAGTTTTAAATAGAGCTGATTATAAATTGTCCTTTTCAAAAATGACTTTTCCCCATCAGCTTATGAGGGTGATACTTCTGGAGCAGGTGTATAGAGGTTTTAGGATTATTAACGGTGAACCGTACCACAAATGACGTAGACTTTTTTGGGAGAGTAATTGTTTATGATTTGTGAGAATTTCAGGGGTGTGAAAACTTCAAGGAATTTTCCAAGGTTTTCCTTGAACATGGACTTTGGCTCAGTATTTTACACCAGGATTTACATTGTGATGTAGCTTATGAAAAGCAAGGAGCAGTTTGCCTAATACAGCTGCTCCTTGTTTATTAACGACTTAAGAGATATTATGATAGGTTACTCTCTAACAACATCCCCACTTGTTTTCCTATAACATCAGGTGGATAAGGCATTCCATTTGTAAACCACCATTCCACGATCCCTACGTAAGCTGGCGCGATAAACTGAATAATAACATCTTCACTTATTCCTCGTTTTTTGCCCTCCGCTATATCCCATCCATTCTTGATATCTTCGGTGATAAACTCAAGGAACCTGCTACGGAAGAAAGGGGCTCCTTTACTGGCTAACATCGCCGAAAAGAATGAATAATTTTGTTCAAGGTATTTGAACCAGATCACATTTCCATCTAAAATAGGCCATTAGGGACAGTTCTTAAAGGGCCATTAGGGACAGTTCTTAAATATTTCATATAGAATAACAATTGTTATTTATAGTAAAAATATCAACAAAACAAACTAAGGAGTTGATATTAATGCCTAGAACAAAGCGTATTAAAAGCTATGATTCAATCTATCATGTTATGGTTAAAAGTATAAGCGATACCCCCTTGTTTAAAGATGATAACGACAAGGACAAATATCTGTTTTTTGTTAAGAAATATAGAAAAAAGTTTGGTTTTAAAGTATACGCTTACTGCCTTATGACAACTCACGGTCACTTTATAATAGATGCAAACGGCTCTGATATTTCAAAATTCATGCATGGAATAAACCAGTGCTATGCACAATATTTCAATACAAGGCATAAACGCTGCGGACATGTGTTTCAGGACAGATTTAAAAGCAAGATTGTGGATAATGAGAGGTATCTTTTTACCCTTTCTGCATACATACACAATAATCCAGTTGATATTGAAGAATACAAAACATGCCCGGAAAACTTCAAATATTCAACATTAGGCATATATCTTGGAAAGAATAAGGACACAATTGGAATAGTAGATGAAGAATTCATAATGGGATTTTTCTCAAAGAAAGTTAAGAAAGCAAGAGAGAACTACTACAAGTTTGTTTTGATATGCAATAATGAAAATAAGAAGGCATATTTTGAATTTAAAGATGAAAAGAGCGAATACAGAAGCGAGAGAACAGTACTTATAAGAGGCTATAAGCCAGAGGATATAATGGATTTTATAGCAGAGTACACAAAAACAAATAAAAAGATGCTGCATTGGAAGTACAAGAGGGAAGCAAAAGAGAGCAGGGCATTATTCGTATTTTTAATAAGGTACTACTGTGACTTAACATATAAAGATATATGTAGAATAATAGGAAGGGTTACATTATCAAGGATATCTGAACTTGAAGATATAGGCGTTGAACTTATTGAAAAAGATGAGCGGTATAAAAATATAATGGAAGATTTTTTGAAGTATAAAGCTGTATAGCTATAGTAGAAGCAAAGATAATTAAATTTTAAAAAAAGTGTAAAAGAAAAATTTGTTTTTAATATACTAAAAGTGGACAAGCAGCTTAAAAATGCGAAAAAAACATACAAAATCTTTTGCGTTTAATTTATAAAAGAAAACATAAATTAAAACACTTAATTGATTAATATACAGCTGCCAGTTATTATAATAATATACTTTATATGAAATAATTAAGAACCGTCCCTGATTTACCTAATTTCCCATATGAAATAATTAAGAACCGTCCCTAATTTCCTTACCAAGTTTTTTATGTATAAAAAATTTTTAAATAAAGAATGATAACATTAGATTTTATTTATAGAGGGAGTGATTACATGAATACTTGGAAAGGTTTGTTTACAGAAAATGAAGCAAAGGAAATTATTTATTGTATTGATACACAAATTATAAAAAATGAAAAACACAGCAATAGAGACAATTTAAAAATAGCAATAAATGAACATTTGGGCAGCAGCCCTATGAGAGATTCTATTATAAATAAAATTGAAGATTTAACTCAAGAGCAGGTTAATGAAATTATAAATGCTGCATCAGGAATAGCAAGAGAGGTATCAGTTAATAAAACCTCAATGGAAGGTTTAATACAAAATGTTTTTAATCCACAGGAAGAATAAATAGCTGACAGCCGCTAGATATTTAAGTGTTTTCTAGCGGCTGCCAGCTTTATTAAGTTTATTTTCACAAAAAGCTGATTAAATCTTAGGATTTATGCTAAAATATAGATAATAAATAAAACTATTTATTTTACTATAATAAAGTGGTAAATTATACGTATGTAATTTTTATAAGAGATAGGAGCGAAGTAACAAATGGCTAATCAAATAGTTAAACCATCAACGCTGCCAGGCTTTATAGAGTGGCTTCCAGCTGATCAGATAGCTTTTAACAAAATGATGGACACAATAAGAAAGAATTATGAAAAGTATGGTTTTATTCCTGTAGATACTCCAGTTATTGAAAAGTCTGAAGTTCTTCTTGCTAAAGGCGGCGGGGAAACTGAAAAGCAGATTTACAGATTTACTAAGGGAGATAGTGATTTATCTTTGCGTTTTGACTTAACTGTTCCTTTAGCTAGGTTTGTAGCTCAGCATATGAATGAACTTAACTTTCCTTTCAGAAGATACCAGATAGGCAAGGTTTATAGAGGGGAAAGAAATCAAAAAGGAAGATTTAGAGAGTTTTATCAATGTGATATAGACATTATAGGAAATGGAAAACTGAGTATTATAAACGATGCAGAAATTCCGAGCATTATTTATTCAACTTTTACTGATTTAGGTTTTGATTCTTTCACAATTCATATTAATAACAGAAAGGTTTTAAATGGCTTTTTTGATGCAGCGGGCGTTGAAAACAAAATGGAAACTTTAAGAATTATTGACAAGCTAGATAAAATAGGAATAGAAGCTGTAAAGAATGAACTTAAGGAATTAGGTTTAAGTGATGGTGCTATAGAAAGAATTGAACAGTTTATAAATATTTCAGGAAGCAGTGACGAAGTTTTAGAAGGTTTAAAAAACTTAAATATCCAAAATGAAGAATTTGTTTTAGGCCTTCAAGAACTTTCAAAGGTTGTTTACTATATAAGACAATTTGGAGTTCCAGATAAAAACTTTATGATAGATTTAAAAATAGCAAGAGGACTTGATTATTACACAGGAACAGTTTATGAAACAATATTAAATGATTACCCAGGCATAGGCTCAGTTTGTTCAGGAGGAAGATACGATAACTTGGCTGAATACTATACTGCGCAAAAGCTTCCTGGCGTTGGTATATCAATAGGTTTAAGCAGACTGTTTTATCAGCTTAAAGAAGCAGGCTTTTTTAAAGAAAGTACTTCTTCAACTTTGACTAAGGTTTTAGTAGTACCTATGGATGAAAATGTTTCTTACTCCATTAAAGTTTCTAATGAACTTAAAAAGGCTGGTATAATTACAGAGGTTTATTTTGAGGAAGGAAAATTTGCAAAGAAACTTAATTATGCAAATAAGCTTGGAATTCCTTATGTAATAATAATAGGTGAAGATGAAATAGCAAGCAATGTATTAACTTTAAAAAATATGTCTACTGGAGAGCAGTTAAAGCTTACTGTAGAGGAGATAATAAATAAAATAGGATAACAGATAAGTAAAGGCAGCCCTGAAAGCTGCCTTGGTATTTTTTACAAAACAATATGTAGAATATGTTGTACACATTTTGCACAATATGTTGTGGATAATTTCAAATACATATAAAAAATAAAGAATTAAAAAAAGTTTAATAATTTTTTGAAATATAGGCATGTCTTATATGGTGTTATTTTAAAATATGAGTTATAATATGTATATATTACAATGTAGTTTTTAAAACTATAATGCATAAATATGTTCAAGGAGGTTTTTATGGAAGGTAAATTTTATACTAAAGGAGAAGAAATAGCAAATGCGGTAACTCATGGAGTGGGAACTTTGCTTGCTATAGCAGCTTTAGTTTTATTAATAGTTTTTGCTGCCATTGAGGGAACAGCATGGCATGTAGTTAGTTTCTCAATTTTTGGTTCAACCTTAGTTATACTATATTTAGAATCAACTCTTTATCACAGTCTTACAAATAAGAAGGCTAAAAGACTTTTTAGAAAATTTGATCATATGTCAATTTATCTGCTGATAGCAGGAACTTATACCCCTTTTTGCCTGACAGTTCTGCGTGGCACGTTAGGATGGACTATATTTGGAATTATTTGGGCAAGCACCGTTGTTGGTATTGTTTTAAAAGCTTTCTATACAGGAAAGAAGGATGTGCTTTCAACTGTTCTTTATATAGTTATGGGTTGGATGGTAATAATTGCTATAAGAACTTTATATATAAAGATGACTTTCAGCGGCTTTTTATTTTTAGTCATTGGAGGAGTTTTGTATACTGTTGGAACTTTATTTTATGTAAAGGATAAAATAGCTTTTAACCATGGAATATGGCATTTATTTGTAATAGGAGGAAGCGTATTTCACTTCTTCTCTGTTATGAGCCTTTTAAATATAAAATAAAAGCAGGGCAGTTATTAGACTGCCCTTAAATTTTAAATATATTCTGGTTTACGATTTTTATAATAAACAGCTTTAAGACCACAACTGTCTGCCATATCCTTTGCAATATCTAATTTATACCCAATCTGCCCTTTTTGATGAGAGTCTGAGCCTAAAGTAACTATTCTGCCGCCAAGCTCATAAAATCTTTTATATATTTTTTGAACATTTCTAATGCTTTTATTACTTTCGAACCTTCTAGTATTTATTTCAAGAGCTATATTTTTTTGAACTGCTGTTTTTAGTATTTCATCTATATATTCATAAAAGTCTTCGTAAATAAGCTCACTGTCATCATACCTTGCATATCGTGAAATATAATCTATATGAGCAAGAGAATCTATAAAGGTGTAGGCATTTAAGCAGTCCAGCATGAATTTAAAATACATTTCAAAGGTTTCTTTTTTACTTCTTCCTTTATAATAATTTTCTAAATAAATATCAATTCCGTCTACTAAATGAATGGAGCCAAGCACGTAGTCAAAAGGGTATTTTTCAATAATTTTTTTACCTTCAAGAACACAGTTTGGCTGCATTCCTAATTCGATTCCAAGAAGCAGCTTATTGCTTTTATATTTTTCATACTCTTTAAAATATTCCTCAGGACTAAAAATAAAACTGTCTTTTTCAGGATAATTAATATCCATATGTTCTGTAAGTATAAGTCCAATATTTAATTCTTCAGCTTTTTCTATGGCTTCACTTATCCACATTTTTGAATCAGTTGAAAATTCTGTATGAATATGACTATCAAATAACATCAAACCCCTCCTCCGTTTTATAATTTTATATACATATTATTATACACTATTTTAAATATATTTTTTAACTTACAAAAATTTTATAAGTTTCTTTAATAATGCACCAAATATCATAAGTGTGAATAATATATATCAAAAATATATAGGAGGCATAAAGATTGATAATTTTTATGTTCTCTTAAGAAACACAGGAGAGGAGGGAAATATAATGCCTAATTACTACAATGGAAGATACTATGATTATTCTTATGATACAGAAAATCAGTACTATGGAAGGTCAAACTATTACGGTAATAATTTAAACAATTATTTACTAGGAGTTGGATTAGCTCCTTTGCTGGGAATAAATCCTATTTTAGGACTTGGCTTAGGTTTTCTTTTAGGAAATAGACGTGACAATACTAATATTATAAACATTAATACTAGAAGAAATTGGGATGATATATGTTAAAAATGTACAAGCTTAAAAAATTTTAATTAAAGTTTAAACTCATCCAGAGTTCTGGGTGAGTTTTTTTACATAGTTATTTTATTTTTGGTCAGTATATAAAGTGAAAATATACTATAGCAGGTGAAATAATTATGCGAAAAATTATTATTATAACAATTATCGTTTTATCATTTATTACAAATCAATATAATGCTGAAGCTTTTTATAAAAATGCTCCTGTAGAGGAAGCAGCAGCACTTAATTATGTTAATACTATGAAAAGAGATTTGTTATGCCTTATGTTAGGTTATCCTGAATATGCAGTAGATGTAAAGCGTGAAGATAATGGCAATGTATATTTAATTATGAAATCAGGAAAAAAAATACTTTACGATGATAAAAAAAATAAAACTTTTGAGCAAAAGTTAAATAATCCAGATCTTCAGGATATGATGGAGCAGATTTATCCTCTTAAACCTGTTACGGATTTAATGGAGAAAGACTTTGATCCAGGCCGCATAAGAGTTTATGAACTTTTAAGAGAGGTTTACGGAGGTTCTAAGCAGGCAGTAGAAAAAAATCTTGTTAACGTATCTTATATAAACTGCAGATTTAATGGTAATAATAAAGCAGCGGAATCGCTTAAAAATGTTATGAAAGAGCTTGTACCTCTTGCTAAACAAAAAAGAGATATAGGTGTTTGTGTTTATCCTTTAAGTGGAACGTATAACTATAGAACTATTGCAGGAACAGGAAGGCTAAGTCCTCATGCATTTGGTAATACTATAGACCTTGCCAGAGATAAAAGGGATTATTGGAGATGGACATCACCAGAACAGGGAAGAAAAAGACTTTTATCTTATCCGAAAGATATAGTAGAAATTTTTGAGAAAAATAATTTTGTTTGGGGAGGAAAATGGAATCATTTTGATATTCTTCATTTTGAATATAGACCAGAAATTATTTTAAAAGCTAAGTTTTTTGGAGATAATAACAATAATAATAAATGGTACAGCGGTGCACCTATTGAAGAACTTTCTGTAAAGTCAATTATTGAAAAAATCGATAAAGCTTTTAATTAATTGGTTAAACAATATAATATTGGACGAAATTCACAGGTCAGTTTTATTTAAACTAGGGAATAATAAAAATATGTAAATCTATTTCTCAAAGTAGAGGAGTGCTGTATATGACCTTTTCCATCAAAAGAAAAGTTAAAGTAAGCTTTATAAAACTGACTGCGATAGTTATTGCATTATTATTAATAAATATGTATGAAATTAATGTTTTAGCTGAAGGTAATAATGAAAAGGAAGAGGTTACAAAAGCTATAGAACATATCTTTCAAGCTAGAAATAATGCAATTTTAAGTCAGGATTTAGAAATGATTGAATCTATTTATGATACGAATACTAAATATGGAACTTGGGCTTTTGAATATGAACAAAGAAAAGTAAAGTATCTTCATAACTGGGCAGAAAAGCAGGGAGTTAAGTTTAAAGAGATAAATCCTAAAGTAGTTGTTAGAAGAATTACAGGGGGGAATGGCAAATATTCAGTAAATTTATTGTGTTCTACGGAATATAAATATGTCTATGAAAACCAACAAGAGATAAATAGTTCCAGGATTGGAACCTATCATAATATGAATCTTGAGAATAAAGATGGATTATGGATAATTACAAAAGAGTGGTATACAGATCCTTTTGCGGATTCTTTAAACCTAGATAACATAAAGGCTGATGATATAAAGCAGTATATTTTATCTCAGCCAGCAAGAGATTTTCCAAACCTAAATGAAAGAAGAATAAAGGCTGTGGAGTATGCAGAAAAATACTGCGGAGCTGCTAGCGAGGAGCAATATGGCTTTAAATATAATAAAAAATACAGAGATTATAACCCTCAAGGTGGGGATTGTGCAAATTTTGCTTCGCAGATTCTTTTTGAGGGAGGAAAATTTAGAAAAACTGGAGCTTGGAACTATGATGGAAAAGGAGCTACAGGGCCTTGGGTAAATGCAGATAAATTTACACATTATATGGTAGGCAGCGGAAGAGCTTCAGTAATTGCATATGGAAGTTATGAAAAAGTATATAAAGCTTCCTACAAACTTCTGCCAGGAGATTTTGTAGCTTATGAAAAAAAAGGTGATATTACTCATATTTCAACAGTAACAGGAGCAGATTCAAGAGGATATTCTTTAGTAACTTGTCATAACACAGATAGAAACAAGGTTCCCTGGGACCTAGGTTGGAGCAATAAAAAGATAAAATTCTGGTTAGTAAGAGTTCACTACTAAAAAGCATGGGAAACCATGCTTTTTAGTATTAACTTTCTATTTTTAGTTTTTTAAATACTAAAACTCTGCTTCCTATATAATTTGAAGCAGTAGAGAAAACCGTAGCAAAAATCTGAGCAATAAAGCTGTCTATATACAACTTATCAATTAATATGTACATAGCAAACAAATTTATTAATAAGGATATTCCGTTTATAGCAGCAAACTTGATAAATTGAGACAATATATTATTATCGCTGTCTTCAAAGGTCCACTTTTTATTTAATATATAACTATTAAACATGCCGCAGATGTATCCACAAGCTGAACTTATAAAATAATTGACTGCCAGGATTTTATTTAGTATATAAAAAACTAATAGAGAAATTAAGGTATTAATACCGCCTACTATTAAAAACTTAAGTAGTTTAATCATTTTTATTTAACACCATATTCTTTATCTTTATTTAATTCTCTGCTTATTAAATATAGACGGCCGCTTATGGTTTTATCCAGATGTATTTTTCTATTAAAAGAATATAAAGGTTTTTCTAGTTCTTTATCCATATTTAATTCTTTATCGATTATGTAAAGAGGCCTTCCTTTGCTTTCGTCGTAAATTCTAGAAACATATTCTCCAATTATTCCGATAGAAAGCAGTTGAATTCCGCCAATAAAAGTAATAACAGTTAAAATTAATGACCAACGTAAAGAAACTGCATCTTCTATGCTTGAGGTAAAGCTTATAAAATAGTATACAAGCATAGCTAAAGCAAAAAAGATTATAGCAGAACCTAAATATTCAACAAATTTTAAAGGTTTTGAGGAGAAAGAAAAAATTCCATCTAAAGCAAACTTTAGCATCTTTTTAAAAGGGTATTTTGTTTCTCCTGCAAAACGCTCTTTTCGTTCATATTCAAGAGGAATCTGCTTAAAGCCTATCCAGCTGGACATACCTCTTAAAAACCTGTTGTGCTCAGGCATTTTCTTTAGAGCTTCTATTACTTTTCTATCTATAAGTCTGAAATCTCCAGTATCAAGAGGTATTTTTATATTACACAGCTTATCAAAGAGTCTGTAAAATAATTTGGCAGTAGCAAGCTTAAAAAATCTTTCTCCTTCACGCTTTTTTCTTTTTCCGTATACTACATCGTAACCTTGCTGCCAAAGCCTGATCATTTCAGGTATAAGTTCTGGAGGATCCTGAAGGTCAGCATCAATAATAACTGCTGCATCACCTTTAGCTTTGTCAATACCTGCGGTAACAGCAATTTGATGTCCAAAGTTTCTTGAAAAGCTGATAACTTTAACATGCATATCTTTTTTAGATATTTCTTCTAAAAGCTCAAGGGTTTTATCAGTACTGCCGTCATTTACAAATATAAGCTCGTAGTTAAGGCTGTTTTCTATAGCTACAGCTGTAAGTCTTCTGTAGCATTCTTCTACAACTTTTTCTTCAAAGTACATAGGCACTACTATTGATATTAATTTTGAGTTCATAGTCTCACTCCTATATTAAGTTATATGCCATATATTATTTTTACCCAAATTATGAGCTTTATTCCAAGAGTTAATTAAAGCTTTAGTGTAAAAATGAATATTCCATTGAGTATATGGGTTTAAATTTTTTTTGAGATATAAAAAGGAAGAAATGATTGCTTTTGGCGATGGACACAATGATATCTCAATGATTAAATATGCTGGTATCGGTGTAGCTATGGAAAATAAGTATTTAGATATAGCTATTTATATATAGTTAAACTTAATGAGTTAAAGCATATTGACAGTAAGACGGAAATTATTTAGAATTAAATATGATAGTTCACTTTAAGTTGGTCCTGTGAGGCCAGAAAGGGGAGTAATAAAATGAATATGTTTTTTTGTGCTGAAAATTATTCCAATGTAAAGATAAACAGCGTTTTTCACATATTTAAAGGATAGCAAAGATGAAGTAAATATTCTCTTTGTTATCCTTTTCGTTTTTATTTTTAGTAATTGTAATTTATTTTAATTAGATTGGAGTGGAAAATATGAAAGCAAAACTTATCTTGGAAAATGGAATGATTTTTAGCGGAAGAGCTTTTGGATATTTAGAAGAAACTGTAGGAGAAGTAGTTTTTAACACAGGAATGGCAGGATATCAGCAAGTATTAACAGACCCTTCCTATTATGGACAGATTGTAACTATGACTTATCCTCTTATAGGTAATTATGGTCTTAACCTGGAGGATGGAGAATCAGATGGCCCAAAGGTCAGGGGTTTTATAGTAAAAGAAGCTTGTGAGTATCCAAATAATTTTAGATGTGAGATTAAACTAAAAGATTATTTAAAGCATCATAAGATAATGGGTTTAGAAGGCATTGATACAAGAGCTCTTACAAAAGTACTTAGAAACAATGGTACTATGAAAGGCATAATAACTACTGAAGAATTAAGTGAAGGCTATATTAAGAAAAAACTTGAAGATTTCAGTAATAAAGAAGCAGTAATGAATGTAACAACTGATAAGGTATATGAAATACCTGGTAAAGGTAAGCATATTGCAGTAATGGATTTTGGAATAAAATCAAACATATTACGCTCTTTTGAAAGAAGGGGCTGCAAATTAACTATATTCCCGGCAGACACCTCTTATGAAGAAATATTAAAGGTTAATCCTGATATTATATTCTTGTCTAATGGTCCTGGAGACCCGGAAGATTTGCCTAAAGTTATAGAAAATATAAGAGAGTTTATAGGCAGAAAACCTATAGCAGGAATTTGTCTTGGACATCAGCTTTTAGCCTTGGCTCTTGGAGGAAAAACAGCAAAACTGAAATTTGGGCACAGAGGCTGTAATCATCCTGTTATGGATATTGAAAGAAATAGAGTTTATATAACTTCTCAAAACCATGGCTATTATGTAAAAGAGCTTCCTCAGGATGTTAAGGTAACTCATGTAAATATGAATGATAATACTGTGGAAGGTATGAGACATAAAACTTTACCAATATTTAGCGTTCAGTACCATCCAGAGGCCTGCCCTGGTCCAGAAGATGCAGATTACATTTTTGACGAGTTTTTAGCACTGTAAGAGAGAAGGGAGAATATAGTATGCCGAAAAATAATGATATAAAAAAAGTTCTAGTTATAGGATCGGGTCCTATAGTTATAGGTCAGGCAGCTGAGTTTGACTATTCAGGAACTCAAGCCTGCGAAGCACTAAAAGAAGAAGGAATAGAAGTTGTTCTTATAAACAGCAATCCGGCTACAATTATGACGGATAAGGAAACAGCTCATAAGATTTATATAGAGCCTCTTACTTTGGAATTTGTTGAAAAGGTAATTGCTAAGGAAAGGCCAGACAGCATTATTGCAGGAATGGGGGGGCAGACAGGATTAAATCTTGCAGTAGAGCTTTATGACAGCGGAATACTTGAAAAATATAATGTGAGAGTAATTGGAACTTCTATAGAGTCTATTAAAAAAGGTGAAGATAGAGAACTATTTAGAGCAGAAATGGAGAAAATAGGGCAGCCGTGCATTGAAAGCGAAATAATTACTGATATGGAAAGCGGTAAGGCCTTCAGCAGAAAGATAGGTTATCCTGTTATAGTAAGACCGGCTTATACCCTTGGAGGAACTGGTGGCGGTATAGCAGAAAACGAAGAAGAACTTGAGGAGATACTGGCACAAGGGCTTAGTTTAAGTGCTATAGGACAGGTACTCATAGAAAAGAGCGTTAAAGGCTGGAAGGAAATTGAGTATGAAGTTATGAGAGACAGCTTCGGCAACTGTATAACTGTGTGCAACATGGAAAATGTAGATCCTGTAGGAATTCATACGGGGGACAGTATAGTTGTGGCTCCAAGCCAGACTTTATCCGATAGAGAATACCAAATGCTCCGAACTGCAGCTATAGATATTATAAATCATATAGGTATTGAAGGAGGTTGTAATGTACAGTTTGCTCTAAATCCTGACAGCTTTGAATATGCTGTAATAGAGATAAACCCAAGAGTAAGCCGTTCTTCAGCTCTTGCTTCAAAGGCTACGGGATACCCAATAGCAAAGGTGGCAGCTAAAATAGCATTAGGATATGGTCTTCATGAGATAAAAAATGCGGTTACACAAAAAACCTTTGCCTGCTTTGAGCCTTCCCTTGATTATATAGTAGTTAAAATACCAAAGTGGCCTTTTGACAAGTTCTATGGAGCGGAAAGACAGTTAGGGACAAAGATGATGGCTACAGGAGAAGTAATGGCTATAGGCAGCAGTTTTGAAGCGGCCTTTTTAAAGGGAATTCGTTCACTAGAGCTTGGCTTATACACTTTAGAGCACAAAGCTATGAAAAAATTAAGCCTTGAGGAATTAAAGCAAAGGGTAATAGAACCAGATGATGAAAGAATATTTGCTCTTGCTGAAATGATAAGAAGAGATTACAGGCTTGAGATGATATCACAAATAACAGGAATAGATATCTTCTTTGTAAGAAAGATAAAAAATATAGTAGAGAAAGAAGAAGAACTTAAAAACTTAACTATAGATGAAATAGAAAGAGATTATCTTTATGACTTAAAGAGAATGGGCTTTTCAGATAAGGGAATAGGAAGTCTTCTTAGAGTCAGCCCTAATGAAGTTTACAGTCTCCGAATGAAGTGGAATATAAATCCTGTTTATAAAATGGTAGATACTTGTGCTGGAGAATTTGAAGCATTATCTCCATACTACTATTCAACCTACGATGTTTATGATGAGGTTGAGGTAAGCGATAGAAGAAAGGTTGTAGTTATTGGTTCAGGTCCAATAAGAATTGGTCAGGGAATAGAGTTTGACTATGCATCAGTTCATGCGGTTAAGGCTTTAAGAAAAATGGGCATTGAAACTATAATAATAAACAACAACCCTGAAACAGTAAGTACAGATTTTGATATATCCGACAAGCTTTATTTTGAGCCTCTTACAGAGGAAGATGTACTAAGCATAATTGATAAGGAAAAACCTTATGGTGTAATCCTTCAGTTTGGAGGTCAAACAGCCATAAAGCTTGCTAAGTTTTTAAAGGAAAAGGAAATTTATATCCTTGGAACAAGCTCTGAGCAGATAGATGCAGCAGAAGATAGGGAAAAATTTGATGCAATACTTGAAAAGCTTGATATAGCAAGGCCAAAGGGAAAGGCTGTGTGGAATGCTGAGGAAGGCTTAAAGCAAGCTGAAAGCTTGGGCTATCCTGTACTTGTAAGACCTTCCTATGTGCTTGGAGGACAGGGTATGGAAATAACCTATGGTGAAAAAGAGCTTAAGTATTATCTTGAAAATGCTTTTGCTAAGGATAAGAAAAACCCTGTGCTTATTGATAAATACCTTATGGGAAGAGAACTTGAAGTAGATGCTATTTGTGATGGAGAAAATGTGCTAATACCAGGAGTTATGGAACATTTAGAACGAGCTGGGGTTCACTCTGGAGACAGCATAACTATATATCCAACACAGAATGTTTCAAAGGCTATAAAGGATAAAGTGCTTGATTACACTAAGAAGCTGGCATTTAAAATAGGTATTAAAGGTATGATAAACATTCAGTTTATAGAATTTAATGGAGAGCTTTATGTAATAGAGGTAAACCCAAGAGCCAGTAGAACAGTACCATATATAAGCAAAGTAAGCGGCGTGCCGATTGTAGAACTTGCAACAAAGGTTATGCTTGGACAAAAGCTTGAAGACTTAGGCTACGGAATTGATATATACAAAGAGCCAAGTCTTGTAGCAGTGAAGGTTCCAGTATTTTCAACACAAAAACTCCCAAGAGTTGAAGTTTCCTTAGGACCTGAGATGAAGTCTACGGGAGAGGTGCTTGGACTTGGAAGGGATGTACATGAAGCACTTTATAAAGGTTTTGTGGCAGCAGGAATGATGCTTAAAAAGAAGACTGGAAATGTGCTTGTAACAGTAAACAATCATGATAAAAAAGAATTTATAGGTTTAGCAAAAGATTTCAAAGACTTAGGCTACAGTTTTATAGCTACAAGAGGAACTGCTAAATTATTAAAGGATGAAGGTTTTGAGGTTAGAGAGGTAAACAAGATAAAGGAAGAAGAGCCGAATATATTAGATGTAATTAAAAATAATGAAGTAGATTTAGTTGTAAACACTCCAACAAAGGGTAATGATTCTCATAGAGACGGTTTTGTAATAAGAAGAACAGCAATTGAAAAGAATATAGAAGTTATTACAGCCTTAGATACCTTAAAAGCTTTAGTGGAAGTATGCAGGAAGTATGATAATGTTAATTCAACTTACAGTATGAAGGTGTATAATATAAGATAAATATAAAAAAGCTATTACTATATGACTTTTCATGTAGTAATAGCTTTTTTAAAGGTGCAGCTTTAACTGCTGCACCTTAAATTTTAGTGAATATCAATTTTTCTCTTTTTATCGTTACCTTTGTTTAGTTTTGGAAGAGTAATTTTTAAAACACCATCATTAAAGGAAGCATCTATTTTATTTTCATCAACATTATTTATATAGAAACTTCTTTTAAATTCACCGTAGTGTCTTTCACGTCTTACATAATTTTCTTTTTTATCTTCTATAGTATCATCTCGTTTTGCAGTAATTGTTAAATAGTTATTATCAAAATCAATATCTATAGCTTCTTTTTTTACTCCAGGTAAATCAGCTTCAACTAGATAGTTTTCATCAGTTTCTTTTAAATCAACTTTAAAGTTTCCCTGAATTGTGTTTATAGCTGAAAAGAAATCATCATCAAAGAAGCTCTTTAAAAATGGTGAAAAGAAATCATCTCTTCTAGTTAAATTATTGTTTCTTCTAAAAGGTATCATTTCAAACATTCTCAATCCCTCCAATTTTTATATTTTATATTTAAATAATAAAATAAAAGTCAAAGAAAGTCAAAGTCTAAAAATTGAAGATTTTAAGAAACATTTAAAAGAAACTAATGTATTGTTTACATAAATTATTTTAACAAGAATTTTTCAAAATAAACTAGGATTTTTGAGTAAAAATTAGCGTTAAAAACCTGATAAACAAAAAATATTTAATTTAAAGATAACTATAAAGAAAATTCTTGAAAATTTAGTTTTAAATTGAATTGATTTTAAATTATTACATTTCATAATACAAGCATTAAAAAAGACAAGCGCCTTGCAATAGGCACTTGTCTTTTCAACTTACTGCTGCTGTGCAGCTTCTTTTTCTATCATGTCCTTAACTTTCATGAGTCTGGTTAAGGCTCCTCTCTCATTTTCCTCAAGCTTCATTCTTATATATTTGATAGTTTCCTTAAGCTGAGGAATTGTCATGTATTCTAAGGCGTTAACTCTTCTTCTTGTCTTTTCTATTTCGTCAGCCATAAGCTGAGCAGCTTTTTCTACTTCAGCAAGTTCAAGGAGCAGAGGAAGAGTTTTGTATAGTCTTCCAACTACATGGTCAAGCTCTGGAGAGGTATTAGCAAATCCATAAGGGTATATGCTGCCTTCATCATCTGAGAGCTTTCTCTTAAACTCCATTACAGGAACATTAACGCTCATTACATTTTTACTTCCAATTTCAACAGATATGCTTTCCTTTGGGAAGCTCAATGCTTCTTCAACAACCTCAGAGCCTAGAATAGCCCTTGTGAGCATGAATTCTTTTAATGTATCGCCAAGGTTTTCTTCTACTTTGTTTCGCAGCTCGTTGTTGTGCTTAACAATAGCTATAAATTGCCTTACAAGCTCATCCTGCTTATCTTTAAGAAGCTTATGACCTCTTACTGCTGTTGTAAGTCTTTTTTTAAGCTTTGTAAGCTCCATTCTAGTAGGATTTACATTAATTAGAGCCAAGGCTACTCACCTACTTTGTTTAAATACTTTTCTAGATATTCATCTCTAATTCTCTTAAGTTCTGTTCTTGGAAGTATTCTTAAAAGCTCCCAGCCAAGAGCTAGAGTTTCTTCTATGTTTCTATTTGTGTTAAAGCCTTGAGATACATACTCTTTTTCAAATCTTTCAGCAAACTCAGCAAATTTCTTATCTGTATCTGAAAGTGCGGATTCACCAAGGATGGCAGCAAGTTCTTTTGCCTGTTTTCCTTGTGCATAAGCTGAAAATAACTGGTTCATTGTATCAGCATGGTCTTCTCTTGTTTTTCCTTTTCCAATACCTTTATCTTTAAGTCTTGAAAGTGAAGGAAGAACATCTATTGGAGGGGTAATTCCCCTTTTAAAGAGTTCTCTAGATAAAATTATCTGTCCTTCAGTTATATATCCTGTTAGATCAGGAATTGGATGAGTTTTATCATCCTCTGGCATTGTAAGAATAGGGATTTGTGTTATAGAACCTTTCTTACCTTTAATTCTACCAGCTCTTTCATATAAAGTTGCAAGGTCTGTATATAAGTATCCTGGATATCCACGTCTGCCTGGAACTTCTTTTCTTGCAGCGGAAATTTCTCTTAAAGCATCGGCGTAGTTTGTCATATCTGTCATTATAACAAGTACGTGCATATCTTTTTCATATGCCAGATACTCTGCTGTAGTCAGCGCCATTCTTGGCGTTGATATTCTCTCTATGGCTGGGTCGTTTGCAAGGTTTAAAAATAGAACGGATCTATCAATAGCACCTGTTCTATTAAATTCATCTATAAAGAAGTTAGCTTCTTCAAAGGTAATTCCTATTGCTGCAAATACAACGGCAAACTTAGAGTCAGAGGATAAAACTTTTGCCTGTCTTGCAATCTGTGCTGCAAGCTCGGCGTGTGGAAGTCCTGAAGCAGAGAACACAGGAAGCTTTTGACCTCTAACAAGAGTATTAAGATGGTCTATAGCAGAAATACCTGTCTGAATAAATTCTGACGGATAGTCTCTAGCTACAGGATTTATTGCTTCTCCAGTTATATCCAGTTTTTTCTCAGGAAGGATTTTAGGACCATTATCCTTTGGTCTGCCCATACCATCGAAAGTTCTTCCAAGCATATCTTCTGATACACCAATTTGAAGAGGTCTTCCAAGGAATTTAACTTTAGTTTGAGTTAAGTTTATTCCAGATGAACCTTCAAATATTTGCACCATTGCCTTGTCTCCATTAACTTCAAGTACCTGACCTCTTCTTTTTTCACCGGTTTGAAGTTCAATTTCAACAAGTTCGTAATATTTTGCTCCTTCAACGCCCTCAACAACCATAAGAGGGCCTACTACTTCTGTGACTGTTTTGTATTCTTTAAGCATGTTTTTTTAGCCCTCCTTCCTCAATTAGTTTGTCTATAGCTTCTGTAAGTTCCTTTTGAATATCATCAATTTTATTTAAATCTTCTTCAGCTATATATTTGCTTCTTGCTATTTTGTCTCTTACTTCAAGTTCTAGGATGCTCTTTAGATAAATACCATTATCAAGAGCTCTTTTTCCTTCTCTGTAGAAGGAGACTATAAGCTTTAACATTTTATACTGTTTATTAAGTGATGTGTAAGTATCAATTTCATGGAAAGCATTTTGCTGCAGATAATCTTCACGGACTGATTTAGCAGCTTCAAGCTTAAGCCTATCTCTTTCAGATAGGGCGTCGATACCTACAAGCCTAACTATTTCATCAAGGCTAGCTTCTTCCTGAAGAAGTGTCATAGCCTCAGTTCTAAGCTCAGACCAATCGGAAGCCTGATGCTTATTTATATAGGAGTCAATTTTATCTTGATATAGAGAATAAGAGTTAAGCCAATTTATAGAAGGGAAGTGTCTTCTATAAGCAAGCTGTGCATCAAGTCCCCAGAAAACTTTAACTATTCTTAAGGTAGATTGTGTAACTGGCTCCGAAAGGTCTCCACCAGGAGGAGATACCGCACCGATAGCTGTTACCTCACCAATTCTGTTTTCATCACCAAGGCATACAACTTTACCAGCTCTTTCATAGAACTCAGCAAGTCTTGAGCCAAGGTAGGCTGGGTATCCTTCTTCACCAGGCATTTCTTCAAGTCTTCCGGACATTTCTCTTAAAGCTTCTGCCCATCTGGATGTTGAATCAGCCATGATAGCTACTGAGTAACCCATATCTCTAAAATATTCTGCAATAGTTATACCTGTGTAGATAGAAGCTTCTCTGGCAGCAACAGGCATATTTGAAGTATTTGCTATAAGAACAGTTCTCTTCATTAAAGATTCGCCTGTTTTTGGGTCTTTTAGCTCAGGAAATTCCATAAGAACGTCTGTCATTTCATTTCCGCGTTCGCCGCAGCCAACGTAAACAACTATTTCAGTATCTCCCCATTTTGCTATCTGGTGCTGAACAACAGTCTTTCCAGCTCCGAAAGGCCCTGGTACTGAAGCAGCTCCGCCTTTAACAACAGGGAAAAATGTATCAATAACTCTTTGACCAGTAAGCATTGGTTCCATTGGGCTTAGTTTTCTAGCGTAAGGTCTACCGCGTCTTACAGGCCACTTCTGCATCATTGAAAGCTCTTTAATACCTGAGGAAGTTTCTACTGTACAAATTGTATCAACTATTGTAAATTCACCAGATTTGATTTCCTTAACTGTACCAAAAACTCCATAAGGAACCATAATTTTATGAAGTACAACAGAGGTTTCCTGAACAGTTCCTATAATAGAACCAGGTTCAACACTATCTCCTGCTTTAACAGCAGGTGTAAATTCCCATTTCTTTTCTCTATTTAATGAAAAAACTTTTACCCCTTTTTTTAAGAAAGAGCTGTCAGCTTTTTCAAGGTAAACATCAAGAGGTCTTTGAATTCCATCAAACATGGATTCAATAAGTCCAGGAGCAAGCTCAACTGAAAGAGGTTCTCCTGTAGTTGTAACAGGGTCTCCAGGTCCAAGACCAACGGTTTCTTCATAAACCTGAATGGAGGCTTTGTCACCTCTCATTTCTATGATTTCGCCGATAAGACCATGTTCGCCAACTTGACATACGTCATATACATTAGCATTACTCATTCCCTCAGCCACAACTAGAGGGCCAGCTACTTTGATTATTCTTCCCATGCTTATCTTGTTCCGCCTTTCTTACAATATATTCATACCGATAGCTTTTTGAACATTATCTTTAATTCGCTTTTTACCAACTCCAAGGCTTCCTTTATTGCCGGGTATTAAAATAATTGATGGAGTAATCATCTTGTTGTATCTTTCAATAGTTTCTTCTATCTCAATTGCTGCCTGCTCTGTAATAAAGATTACTCCATAGTTATTAAAAGCCAAGGTGTCTACAGTTTTTTTAGCTTCTTCGCTGTTTTCTACGGAGAAAACTTCAATCCCAATTGCCTTAAAAGGCAGAACGGAATCTTTATCTCCAACAACTGCAACCTTATACATAACTATCACGCAGCCTTTCTCTAATTAGATTTTCAGAAACCTTATTAAGTTTGCCAACCAAGATGATTCTTATGTTTTTAATTTCAGTTTCCCGAGCTAAGATATAAACAACAATGGGTTCTGGGCCTAAGTTGATGAATTTTGCTTTTTTCATATAATTCATTAAATAGTTGTCGATATTTTTTTCAAGGATAGCAAGGGAATCAGTTTTAAAATAATATTCCATGCTTTCCTTAAGCATACCGCCGTACTCAGTGGAACTTAATTTGTGAGAAATATCTTCTAGGCTTTCTTGGTAAAGCTCATTGAAAGTTCTTTTATCTATTTTTCCACCTTCAATTAATAAGTCTCTGAAAAAAGCAGCTTCTTTATTTAATTTTTTAACTCTTAGCAGAGTTTTTATGTTGGTTAAATCAATTAAAATAATGAGAAACTTATTTATAAATTCATTATTAATGTCTTTTACAATTTGTCTCATATGAGAGAACATATATTTATCTAAAATAATATCGATTCTCTGAGGATCTTTAACAGCTTCATAATCTTTTAAGGCTGCTTCTATGCCTTTTTTAATTACATCAGGTAAATCCTTAAGTTCTTCACTGCTTATAGCAGCTTTAAGCTTATCAATATGTATAATTCCAGTTGGAATTAAAATATGTGAAAAATCTTTTTCAAGGATTTTACCTTTTATTAGTGTTTTTATGTTATGATAATCAAATTTTACTTTCATAAAATTAACTATGATTTCATAAGGAGCTGCTTTAGAAATATCTCTGTACATATTTCCGGCTGCTGCATTTAAAGCTGTTTCAAAATTGTCATTTTCTAAAAAGCTGCCATAGGGTGTTTCCTGTAGAAGCTTTAAAGCATCCTCCAAGTTCTCTGAGTCTATTAGTCTGTCATATTGAGACTTTGTAAGGAGTTTTGATTCCCATACTCTTATTAAAGAGACTATAGAGGCAAATTCTGTTGTTTTCATGGAATCACACTCCTTACTCAAATAGAATTTTGGTAATATCAAATATTAAATCTTCCTTTAAGGAATTGATTAATGCTTCAAAGGTAAAGTTTATTTGAATACCTTTTTGTTCAACTATAAATCCATCCTGGTTATTTTCAAGTGCTTCTCCAAGAGTTAAATCAGCTCCTGCTAAGCTTTTAAGTTCACTTAATGTTACTGGTGTTATAAGAGCATGTCTAGCAGTGTTTACACGAAGTACACTGTTCCCAGTGATTCCATAGTTTTTAACTGTATTTTTCAGGAAGTTTAAAAACTCAGTTTCATTAAGATTTTTCAAAGCATCTAAAGCATATTTAAAAGTTTTCTCAATAACTTCATGTTTAGCAGTAAGTTTCTGATTTCTTACTTTAAGTTCAGCACTTTGAATGATTCTATTTTTTTTAGTTTCAGCTTCTTCTTCAGCTTTTCTTATTATATGCTCTTTAGAAGATAGAGCTTCTTCTACTTTGCTGTTAATTAATTTCTCAGCTTCCTGCTTAGCTTTAGCTAATATATCAGCTTGCTTTTCTTTGGCATCGCTAACTATTTTATCTGTAATATTTTTTATTGACATATCATCACATCCTACAAATTAAAATGTTCTGTTAACTAGCAAGAATGACATAACGAAGCCAAGTAATGCATAAGTTTCAACCATTGCAGAGAATATTATACCTTTAGTTGTCTGTTCTGGTTTCTTAGCTAAAATTTGAATACCGCCAACAGCAACTCTAGCCTGAGCTATAGCAGACCACAAACCAGTTGCACCAACTATAAGACCAGCTAGTAAGTAATTTAAACCTTGAGTTAAGGATAAATCAGTTCTTAAATTAGTCATTATTAAAAAGCCTATAACAAATCCGTAAAGACCTTGTGTACCAGGAAGCAATTGAAGTACAAGTGCCTGACCGAATTTTTCAGGCTGCTCTGATGTTAAAGATGATGCAGATTCACCCACAAGTCCAACACCTTTTGCTGAACCAACTCCAGCCATTGCTACTGCTAAAACTATTCCAAGAATTGACATTACTAATCCACCATTAGTTTGAAACCACATAATAAAAAATCCTCCTTATACTACTTAATTTTTATATATTTGTTTATCATTTTAAAAGGTGTAAAAGGTCTACCTCCACCTTCATAGAACTTACTGAAGTATTCAACATACTGCAATCTGCATGTATGAACATAAGCACCTAAAAGGCTTAATAACAGATTGAAGATTTGAACAGCTGCGAAAAATAATGGACCTATAATATATATGCTTACTCCAGGGAAGTAGCTCATTATAAGGTTCATAGCACCAGCTATAGAACCACCAGCTATACCAAGAGCCATAAGTCTTGTGTAAGAAACTAAGTCTCCTATATATCCTGTAATACCATATAAAGCGTATAGTCCACCACCTAGTCTTGCACCAAGTGAGCCGGCCTGACGTCCATTTGTTGCAACAATTAATAACATACCGAGTATCATTGTATATTTTGCTGCGGCTAAATTAAATGCTGCCATTAAACCTATACTTACTAAAGTAATTATCCAAGAACCAGCGTCATACAAGGCATCAAGCGGTTTACCATCTCTTATAAGGACATAAGCTTTTATGAATAAACCAACAAAAATCTGAAGCACACCAAATCCAAGAGAAAGATAAAGTACAGAGAAAATATCTTTATTAGGATTTATAAGTGCTGGAAGTTGTACCAGGTTTCCAAAGAAAGAGCCGTAAACAGCTCCCCAGACAGCAGTTGAAATACCTAAATAGAAAAAGAACCTAACAAAATTCTCGGTTTTTTCTTCCAGGTTAAATTTGTTAAGAACAAATAAAGCGGCTAAAGTTACTATAAGACCATAACCTAAGTCTGCTACCATCATTCCAAAGAAAATCATATAAAATGGTGTTAAAAGCGGAGTAGGGTCAATGCCTGTATATTTAGGCAGACTATACATTGCTGTAATGGACTCAAAGGATTTAACAATTTTATTGTTATTGAGCATAATTGGAACATCATCAATTTCTTCTTCTTTAACTTCTGAGAAGTCTAAGAAATAATGATTTCCAGTTACATCCTTTACATAACTTTCCAATACTTCAGTCTTTGCCTCAGGAACCCATCCAGAAATAACAACTGTTTTATTACTCTTTAGGAAGTTTTCGCTTTGACGATACCTTAAAAGCTTATTTTCATAATATTCATAAGCTCTTTCTAAATCAGTAAGCTTATCAGCAAAGGCTTTTAACTCATCTTCAATTGATGGTTTTTCTTTTAAAAGACTGTTTAATTGTTTATTAATATCATTGATTATAGCTTCCGGCTTTTTTGTATAATTAAGCTTAACTTCGGAAAACTCAAAAGTCTTTATCATAGCCTCAATTTCCCTGCTTTCGTTTTTATGAGCAAAAACTAAAATATAGGCAGAGTTTGTATCCCGGCTGATAACTTCTAAATAGCTGTTTGGAAAGTTTTTATCAAGTTCAGAGTTTAAATTATTTTCGTTTTGAAGTGGAATTGTTCCTATGTAATAAACTACATTTTTCATACCTTCTAAATCAGTAAAAGGTATATCAAAATTTTTCCAAGGGTATAATGCATCAAGCTCTGACCTTAATTTAGAAACAGCATTATCAATTGCATTTAATCTTTCCGCCTTGCTTTTTAGAAAGCTTATGGTATTAATCCAATGCTTTTCATTACCATACTCTTTAAGGTCTTCATAAGTTAAGGTTGGTATACCTTCCTTAAGAGCCTTTAAAGCGGATTCTTTAGGAACGTAATTTTTAAGAAATTCAATGGCAGATCTTAACTTAGACAAAATGTCTTCAATATCTTTAGCAGATGAATCTAATGTGTCTTCCTGTAAAAAACTTAAAGCTTCATTTTCTTCTTCCAGCCTTTTGCTCTGTAAGTTAATAAATTCAACTTCACCAAAGGCTTGCAGCTTTTTAAGAAGTTTGTTCTTACTAGCTTCAAAGGCTATAAGAGTGAACTTGTTCATTCTAACTATTGCCATTGCTATTTACTATCCTTTCAATTATTAATTTTACAGCAGAATCAAGCTTTGTCTTTGGGATATTCAAGATAGCCTCAACTTCAGTTTTACCTCTAGCAAGTATTATTTCAGCTTCTTTTTCTCCAGAAGATATAGCAGAGTCCACTATGTTTTTAGCCTTAGCATTTATTTCCTGCAGAGTATTTTTAAATTTTTCATTAGCTTCAAGCTGAGCATTTTTTATAATATCTTTAGCTTGATTTTCTGCATTTTTAATTAATTCTAAGGCTTCATCTTCTGCTTTTTTTATTTCTTGAAATTCATGTAATGCCAAAATTTCACCTCCCCGTGCTATAAGTATATAATAAAAAATGAGTTTTGAAACGATATTTTTAAAATTATAAATATTCAAAATTATTTTAGAAATATAAGTGAATTATATCATAATTGTAAAAATAGATAAAGTTTATATTAAATTTTTTAATACAAATATAATTTGTATAAATCATAAATTATAGTTTGTTCCATGATTTCTTTTTTAGTCTTAAAAGATTTAAATTAAGAAATATACAGAGTAGTTATGTTTATTTTTCTCATGGGTTGTCCATAATATAAATGAGTAACAACTTTTATAAAGTCTGCATATATAATTAATGAATTTTATTAAAAGGGGATACGGTGAGAAAAATGGAACTAAATAGTAAAGACAGAGAATTAATTGAAAGAGGAACAAAGGCTTTAATAAATGAATTGGGGTATTCTGGATTTTTAAAATATATATCAAGAATACATTTATGCAGCAAGAAATATTTCAGAGCAGAAGAAGAGATTTATAAAAGTATATCGGCAGATGAAAAACTTAAAGAAAATAAAATAGGGTAGTTTTTAATACTACCCTATATTCTAACAAAATGTTTCATATACTCTTATAGTATTTATTATATTTTTTTCCCACTTATATTTATAAGTTACTTCTGATTGTTTATTTATAATTTGTTCTCTTTTGCTTGTATTATTAATTATATCTGAAATTTCATCTACCAGCATATTATGATCATTAGCATCTACTGGCAAACCTGAATCACCAAACACTTCTTTGAAAAAACTTACATCATTCCATATAACAGGTGTATTACAAGCCATAGCTTCTAAAGAAGTCAAAGGAAATCCTTCATATTTTGAAAGATTTATAACACATTTTGCTTTGCTGTAAAAATAAGGCATATCATTGTAATCTACTTCTCCTGTAAATATTACAGAATCTATTAAATCCATATCTTCTATTAACAGTCTAAGCTTTTTATAATATGCTTCTCTCTTGCCTTTGCAGCTGCCGACAAAAACAAGTTTTAAGTTTTTATTATATAAATTAACGTATTTAAATGCTTTTATTAACTTTTCTAAATTTTTTCTTATATGAATACTGCCTGCGTGCAGTATGTAATCACCATTTATTTTGTACTTGCTTTTTAGTATATTTACACAGCTTTCTTCGTTCTTAGGTTTAAAAATAGCAGAACACCCTGGGTAATTTACAACTATCTTTTTATCAGGAATATCAAAATAGTTTTTTAGTTGTTCTCTTAAAAACTCTGATACCACAATAATCTTATCAGAATTTTTTACTACATTGTTAAAAACTCTGTTAAACTTTTCTAAATATTTATCATCAACAAAATTTTTATTAACCACAGGAAGTAAATTAACTACAGTGCTTATATAGTGACATTTTTTATTTTCTGGTATGCTAAATCCATTATTAGGTGAATGATATATATCAATTTTATTTTTAATAATATGGTTTTCAATACTGCTATAATCATTATTAAGTCTATTAATTTGTAAATTCAAAGGAAATACTTTGCTGTTTCTGTTTACCTTGAAATCAAAGTTTTCACTATCATACAGCAGGTGATATTCAGGCTGTGGATACATATATAGCAAATTTTTTAAGAATTCAAAGGTAAAAGTGCCCAATCCCGTTCCACTTAAATTAGATACACCTATACTATCAATGCATATTCTCATACCATCCTCCTATAGATATTCAGCATCTATATCAATAAGGTTATTTTTAAAAGTTATGTTTTTTTCAACTGTTTCGTTAAAATCACGCTTTATATCTTTTGAAATAGACATTTCACTGAGTATCTGTTCTTTTAGTTCTTCTTTTTTATTTTTATAAGCTTCATTTTCATTTCTTCGTACGTCTCCAAAATAGTGAATATCCAATATATAAATTATATGGCAGTACAATATTTTATAATTGAGTAATTCAAAATATGTATCTGCAATATAAAGATTTATTTTTTCTGTTTCAATGGCACTACTTTCTATATCAAAAAATAAATTAAAAGGAGAGTTTAATTCTATTACTCCCATATTATTATCCATATCATAATAAGCAATTTTAAATTTTTTAAAACCATCTATAACCACAATTCTGTTTAAAGGTGTATTTATAACTCTTGTATCTTTTATTTCAGCATGAACAATTATTTGATATATATTTTTAATTTTAATATTACTATCAATAAGTAAATTTTCAGTTTCTGAGGCTTCTATATGTTGTCCATTTATTCGATCTGGAAGTTCATTTTCAGGAGTTATTCCTATAATATCTATACAATTTCTTACAACACCCATCTTACCCCTTCTTTTTCATAAAAATTACGTATATTATTAAGCTTGTAATATTATGATATTTTCGTACGGCAGCATAACTTAATATTATTAGCTTTAGTATTTGAAATTTGGTCTTTTATTTTATCGCAAATATATGCAAAATAAACATTATAATATTCCATTTCATTACTTGAAAAGTATATGCCTGAAGAATCTAAGTTCCAATCATAATCACTTATGTTTATTCCGCATTCATTTTCTGTTAAATTGATAATGTGGTTTTTTAATAAGTCATAGATATAAATATCAACTTTTCCGAAATTTTCTCCAATAAAAGAAATATATCTGTTATTTAAAGAAATTTTTATATTTTTAATTTTCAATTTTAATTTAGATAGGTGCAGACAAACACTGTAATTATATATTAAGTCTACTAAAAAAATTTCATCTCTGTTATCTTCGCAGCCTAACATATATTCTTTTTTATTTTCATTTTCATCCTTCTTTCTGCAAACAACTGTAATTCTTGAGCTGTTATTTTCCCAGCAGAAATCCTTAATGTAACCTAAGTTTTCAATTTTTCTGATTCCTAAGCCGTTTTTTTTCATTACATATAAGCTTCTCTCGTTATTTACTACCCTTATGAATGCAATTTGTTCACCGTTAAAAGAAACTTTAGGTTTAATACTCATGCATCCTGCCGATCCATAAGTAAGCTGCTTCCATTCTAATGTATTTAAATTTATAGTGAAAATATCTTTATTTCCGTTAAAATAAGCTGTAAATAATATATCAGTACTATTTTTCTGCCAGGAAAAACTGCTTATAAACTTGAACAAATCTGTATCAGTTACAGGATATGTAGTATTTCCTTTAATATCTGAGATGCATAAAAAGCTTGAATCCTTCTGCTGACATATATAGGCAATCTTTTGCCCACAGGGAGACCACTGAGGCATAATTATTTTTCCTTTATTAAAAGATGTAATTTTTCTTTTTTTAGTTCCGTCTTTAAAGGTTATAAATAATTCACTTCTATGACAATTATAATCCTCTATATAACAGAGCATATAACTGGGGATTATTTCTGCTTTAATAAACAAAGCTACAGTTTTATATATATGTCTATTATCAATTTTAGAAGCTGATGCATTTTCTACTTCAATAGAAACTTTAATATATTTATTGTTTAATAAATACTCTATACTTGTTCCGTATATAAATTCCGGCACAATAATCATTATACTTTTATAACAGTCATTTTCAATTACATGTACTGATTGAACAGTAGTTTTTGAAATATACATTACCTTTTGTCTCATTTTTATTTCAACAGATAATTTTTTGCCTGTTAATCTTTCGCCTTCTACGGAACAGCCTATGGGAGTATCGATAATTCTTAAAGAAATTATTTGAGGATCAACTATAATAGAAGCTATATCTTCAATATCAAGCTTTTGCTCTGGAACAGCAATATTCTCTTCACATAAAAATTGTGTAAAAAATAATTGTTTTTTATTGCAGCTTCTTTTATGATTCATAACAGGTTTTCCTCCTAAAATAATACTACAGCCCTCTTACAAAAATATTCATAGAGGAATTTAAATATTACTGAATTAACTGAATAAAAAATAATTTATATTGTTATAAGAACAGTAATTTTTTTATATAAACTTTACATATATTTATAAAGTGAAAATCATTAAAACTCTTAAGGAGGCTTGTATGGCAAGTATCGTAAAAAACCTTATAGAGTATGTGGGTATTGTATCCCCTGCTCAACTTCCAACTTTAACTAATCCAGATGCATTTAAAGAATTTGTTGTGGAAGAAAAATTAACAATACCAGAAGCAAAACCGGATATTGAACAGATCGTAAGAGTAATGGCTGAAGCAACTATCACAAGTTTAAAGGTAATAAAAACACCAGCTGCAACCTCAATTGGAGGTCAGGTTTTAACAGGATGGAAAGTAATAGTAGAAGGATTTATAAATCAAAAGATAGAATATGTTGCAGATGAGCCTACTCAATCAGTTCATGCTGCTCATTTTAAAGTGCCTTTCAGTACATTTATTGTATTACCTCCTGATCCAACATTCACCAAAGATATGGTAGTAAATGTAATTCCGTATATAGAAGATATTTATGCTAAGCAACTAGATAAAAGACACATATTTAAAAATGTCACCTTACTGCTTCATGCAATTTATTAAAAATAGGAGGTGTAATATATGGCAAATATAGTTCGTGAAAATGTTGAAGGTATTGGTGTTTATGAAGATATAGAAAATATTCCGTTAGCTGATGGTGATACATTTATCGAAATAGCTGTTCCCGAAACTGTTGTAATACCATCTGCAAAACCAGATATGGAAGAATTACTTTCTGTTATGGTTGATGCTAAAGTAGTATCTGTAAGAGTTATTGATACTCCTGCACCTACTACAACTCCTTCTGCTGAAGGACAAATACTTACTGGCAAAAAATTAAGCGTTGAATTAGAGCTTCAGCAAAAAGTTAAATATATAGCTGACGAACCGACTCAATCAGTTCATGCTGCTCATTTTAATAAATTAGTTAATAGTATTTTACTAGTAGCTCCAGCAGCCGTAAACAGTATACCTATTGAAACATTATTAATGCAGGGTAAGGTTATTGTTACACCTTATATTGAAGACATATATGGTGAAAAACTTGATAATAGAACAATTTTCAAAAATATTACCTTATTGATAGTTGTAAAATTTGCTGTATAGCATAATGTTTTAAGGAGGTTATTATGGGAAGTATCGTTAAAGGTTTAATAGATTACTCAGGCATAGCAATTAAAAGTGATTTTCCGATTAATCCAAGATCCTTTAAACAATTTACTGTTCAAGAGGATCTTGAAATACCAAGTGCTAAGCCTGATATTGAACAAATTGTAAGGGTCATTGCACAGGTAGTTATAACTAATACAAGAGTTATTGTAACACCTGTTTCAACGTCCTATGAAGGTCAGATTCTTACAGGCAGAAAACTAATTGTTGAAGGTGAACTTGTTCAAAAAATAGAATATGTAGCAGATGAACCAGCCCAAAGTGTTCATGCAGCTCATTTTACAGTTCCTTTTAGCACATATATTGTATTAGACAGCAGTTATACCGATGGAGATATTGTAACGGTTGTTCCTTATATTGAAGATATCTACGTTCAACAAATTGATAAGAGAAAATTATTCAAGAATGTTGCATTATTTTTACATGCAGTGATAAGTTAATAGTACTTACTAATAAAAAAAGGGATTTCTAAGAAAGTTAGAAATCCCTTTAACATTAACAATCTAGTTTTCCTTGAAGCATTAAAGTAACATTTTTAAAGATTGTTCGCTTATTAATAAGTCGAACGAATACATCTTCAATAATCCCTTCAACCTTTATACGCTGACACTTTTTATAGTCTTTAGAAAGTACTAAGAAAGTGCTGAAAGGTATATCAAATTCTGCTGCGTGTACTGATTGAGCAGGTTCATCGGCAATATAAACTATTTTTTGTTTAAGCTTGCCTTCTACAATTAATTTCCATCCTGTTAACTGCTGACCTTCATAGGAGGTAACTACAGGAGTTTTAATTACATTAGTATAGGTTATTACAACATCAGCTATGACTTCCAGTATCTCCTCTACATCAGGTTTTACATCTGGAATAGTTAAATTTTCATCTACACTTATTTGTTTAAAGGCTTTTACTCCTACATAGGTTACAGCTTCATTGCTTTCAATTGTTAAACTTCTCTGTGTTTCAATTATAAAAGTACCCTTTATCAAAGCTATATTAACTAATTTTGGAGGACATGGTTTTGATACTATCTGAACCTTGAATGTTATTGTCTTTGATTCACCTGGTGCTATACTGCCGAGATTAATATTTTGTACTGGTTGATTTCCTACTAGTATTGTACCTTCCGGTATTACGTCATTAAAAATAACATTATCTATAGTTATATTTCCAGTATTTTTTATAACTACAGTATAGGTTAAAAAATCTCCAACTTCAGCTTCAGTTTTATCAACTGTTTTAACAGCTTCTAACTGAACTTTTACTAAATCTGTTTCTACTTTATTACTATTTACAGGGTCTCTTGGCTGCAGCTGTCCATCTAATTCAACATCAAAGGTTACTAAGGCTACGTTTTCTGCTATAGGTTCTTTTGGCGGATTTGGGATAGCTGCAACTTTTACATTAAACTTGATAGTAACTATTTCACCTGGTGCTATAGTACCAATAACTGTACCTGCATCTAAAGTAGAATTAACTTGACTTCCGTTTACTGTAAAACTTCCGTCTACGAACTCTGTACCTTCAGGAACATTATCACTAAATACTACATTTTTTGCTGCTGTATTTCCGTTGTTTATTATTAGCACTGTATAGTGTAGTATATCACCTATAGTAGCTATACTTTCCTCTACGGATTTTATTACATCTATTTTTATTAATTTAACTTCCGTAGTTACTTCATCAGTTACAGGAACTCCTTCTCTTATTGGTCCGCCTGGGAATAAACTATAAGAAGGTACTGCACTAGCTGCATTAGTTATTTCTTGTGGTGCTGGTGGACTTGGTAAAGTTAAGATTTTAACCTTATAGCTGAATATTACTGAAGATTGAGGCTGTATATTATTTATATCTAAATCTATTAAATTACTATCGGGTAAAGTGTTATTAATTATTGTTGCACTTCCGCTTATTAAATTAAAGCTTCCAGTTACATATTGAGTAACTGCTGGCAGTGTATCTGTAAATTTAATATTAACAGGTACTGTAGATTTATTACTTATTGTAACTGTATAGGTTAAATTTTGTCCTACTTCTACATAATTACTGTTTGATGTTTTTAGAAGCTCAACTTTTATTTCCTGAATAATTGTACTAACAATATTACTTGGTATATTGGTTTTACTTAAAGCAGGTGGCAGCTGAGGGTCTAAACTGTATTTAAAGTTTCCATAAGCTATATTATCTACTTTACCTGATGGCGGTCTGCTGATTACTTTTGCGTTAAATTGTATAATAACTGCATTAGGATTTGCTCTTATAATATTAACTTTTATATAACTTGGGTCTGTTCCTGTTATTGTATCTCCTGCCTGCTGTGGTGTAACTATTAAACTTCCTGGTACAAACTGCAAAAAAGGAGATAATATATCAGTAATTTCCACATCGTAAGCATTAACAGTACCTGTATTTTTAACAGTTAGAGTATAAGATAAAATATCTCCTGTTTCAGCATATTGATTTGAAACAGTTTTTAATATTTCTATTTTTGCAATTTCTACTTTAGTATTTACCTGATTACTATTTACTGGTCCTGCGGGCTGACCGGGTCCTGGTTCATTTGGATTTAACTTAAAGTTATAGGTTACTGACCCTGTATCTGGTATATTTACAGAGGCTATAAGGTTAGGATTTATTCTAATCTTAAAACTAACTACAACTTGACTATTATTAGGAATAGTTCCTATGAAAGCCCCTGGGAATTGAACAGGATTTTCTTCAGGGTTAAGTGAAAATGAACCTGAAACAAAGGTAGTATCTGCAGGCAGTGGATCATATAGATAAACATTTGTTATGGGAACACTGCTTTGGTTGTTAATTGTAAAGGTGTAGGTTACTTCTTCTCCAGGCTCTGCGAAAGTTTTGTTAACTGCCTTTGTTAAGCTGACCTTTATTTCTTCTACGTTTAGGGTAAAGCTGTCTTGCATTTGCTCAGTGTAAGTTTCTTGTCCTACTTGATAAGCAAAACTTACTGTAACTGTATTATCTATTTTTTTATCTGGCGGTAATGCTGTAATTAATACATTATAGCTTATTGTTGTTGACTGGCCAGGCTGTAAAATTATATTTAAAGGCATATTAGTTGCACTTGGAGTTGTAAATCCTATTTGCTGTATAACATCTGTAAGGTTTGTAAGAGTTACAGGCACATTACCTGTATTAGTAATATCTACTTTATATGGTATCGTATCGCCTACTTTTGCAAAAATTATATTTCCTTCAGTTCCTTTATCTACAGTAATTATACCTTGTATAACATTTGTTGTTTCACTATCTGATACTGGTGGTTTTTCTACTCCATCTACTGTATAAATTGCGCTAATATTATTTGTTATTGTGTATGGAGCAGGGGGGAGCGTGTTAACTGCAACTGTTATAGTAACATTTGCTGTGGCATTTACTGGAATAGAAGCTACTTGCAGTGTTATTATCTGACCTACTTGACTTATAAATGTGGCACCAGTTGAACTAATATAATTTGTTCCATTTGGTATAGTATCTACTAATTTTACATTAGTAAGTGGTACTTTACCATTGTTAGTTAAAGTTATTGTATAGGTTAAATTTTCGCCGAGCCTTACGAAAGCAGGGGCAGCTTTTATAAGCTGCAGGGAAGCTATATTAGTTTCCACAGTATTGCTATTTACACCGGTTATTGTTCCAGTGTCTGGAGATTCTATTATATAAGTGTAATCAACGGTAGCATGATTTTGTACTGGATTTGGTGGTATTGAGTTAACCTGAACATTAAACTCCACAGTTATTTTGTCAGTAAAAGTTCCTGGAGTTGCTCCTACAGGCTCTAAATCTCCAGTTACTATAACTTCTATTCTTCCAGGGGAAGGTGCAGCTATATATTGTGCTGTTATATTAGGAGTTGGAGATATATTTTCAGTTGTAACATTGAGAGTTCCTGGTATATAACTGGTTCCTGTTGGGATTAAATCCGTAAGTTTTACTTCTTTTATTAATGTGTTTCCTGTATTGGTTATATCTATTTTATATTTTAATATATCACCTATAGCTGCATTTGTTTTATCAACACTTTTAATAGCAGAAATATCGGGTAATACTATATTAGTTATAGCTCTATTACTATTTGGTGATGTTAATGGCACATCCGGGTCTGGAAACCTGTTTACATAATTAACTTGTGCTACATTTATAATTTCATCTGGTGGTACAACAACATTTCCTTTATGGGCAGCATTAACAGTTACTGTAAGCACATTATTTGGTGCATTTTGTGCTGGAGGTATAACTACAGCTTGTGGATCTGGTGTCGTTTTAAATACTATTTTCTTATTTATAGTATCAATTGATGCTGGTGTTGGTATTACATTGATTAATCCAAAATTAAAATAATCAAATAAATTTGGATCTACAAGTTCTATATCATAGGCTGGCTGATCGCCGCTATTTGTAATAGTATAAGTGAATACTACACTGTCACCGGATTCTATAAATGTTTCAAAGTTTCCGTTAACCCTTTTTTCTACACTTAAAAATGGCGAGTTAGATGGTACAATTGTTAAAGCGCTGCAGGCATTTAGTTCATAAGGATTTTGACCTGTAGCAAAAATTTCATCTCCATAAGTTGCCGAAAAGGTTATAGGAAATGTACCAGGGCTGCCAGGAGTATAATTAAGAACGTCAAAGGTTATTGCTTGACCTCCATCTAAAGTTATATTGCTCCAAGTTATAGTATCTCCAATAATACTAGTTGGTGCTATGCTGAAATTACTTGGGATCATTCCTGAAAGTAAATTAATAGAAATAGTTGCATTTTTAGCTTGAGCTCCACCTAAATTTTTAATTGTAAAAGTTAAATTGTTTGAAGCTCCCGCATTTATAGAATTAGGATTTATTATTAAATCTATAAATGGTTTTGTCACTGACAAAAATATAGAATTTAACACAAATTTAGTATACATGTTTTCTGGATTGCCAGTATATGGAGTACTATTTGTATATTGATGTCCCCCTTCATATATTACTGCTCCTGCTCCAGCAGTACCTGGATAAACTGTGCTTCCTTGATACTTACCGCCCACCATAAAATCATACTGTATAGCATTTCTTATAAAATATGCAAAAATTTTAGTTAGGGTTTTGTAAGTTGTTAAACTGTTCTGCCAAGTCTGTACGCTTCCTCCAGGTAAAGCTTGTGGATTAGTTGTAGAAACAGCTTGAAGAAGAGGATTAGTAGCTTCTGCTGTATTTATAAAGAAACTTGTACCTTGATTAACTGCGTTAATCCCGCTGATAGTTAAAAATTTTGCATTATTTTCAATTGCTTCTATTGAAGCACACATTGAGTGCAAAACTCCACCAAGTCTTATAAATTGATCCAAGTTTGGCAAAGTTGCCGGCAAATCAGTCCAAGTTTTTTCATCTGTATGAGGGGATATAAATATATCATATCCTAGCTTCCTGCAAATTGATTGTACTGTGCCACGAAAGAAAGCTCCGGTATTTATTTCATTAGATGTTAATACACTTGTATTGGTAGAAGTCCATACAGGTGCTGCTCCATAAGCTCCAGATAGTACATAGTAATCAGGTAGTCCTGCAGCATTTAAATAAGCTCTAACGATGCTATTATTAGTATCTTCAACTGCTATTCTTGGTGGTCTTATTAATTTTGCTGCTGTGTCTATTGTTACCTGGTCAACAAGTTCGTGGATAGTTACTACTGGAGTGTTGTTAGTATTCCAGGTGTTTATAAGAGTTTTTACATAAGCTAAATCATCAGATTGTATAATAAAGGGGCCTCCGCTGTATTGACGTGCTGCAACAGGATCTGATGTGTTGTATCCTTTAGTAGTTGCAGTAAAATCAACAGTTGTCAGTGTTGTTTTAGTAGGATTTATTGCCCAGTAAACATATATAGGTTTATAATTAACATTGGTATTTATTATATTTTCGTAAAGCAGCCTGAAAATTAATCCATAAGCTTTATACATACCATTATTTTGGAAAGCTGAATCCATTGGTACGATTAAAGTTGTGGCAGGTAAAAATGTCACTGGTACTGGTGTATAGGACATTTTATTTTTCCTCCTTTCTTATCTTACTTTAATTAGTACATGTAAAAGTTACATCAATAAACAAAGTAATATTTTTAAAAATGGTTCTATTATCTTTTTGCTCTGCATATATATCTTCTATATATGGGGAAACTCTAACCTTACCTGCTTTTAATAAAGTATCTATTGAAAAATTGTCAATATATTTTGGGACAATTATAAAGACACTTCTCATAACCTCTTCATAATGAGCTGCATGTACTGGCTGGGAAACCTCATCAGCTACATAAACTATTTTTTCTTTAAGCTTTAATTCCAAAATAAGTTTTTTACCGCTTAACATTTCACCTTCATAGGATTTTAAGCAAGGGGTATCAACTAATCTCATAGACATAATTTCCGGTTCAACAAGCACTTCAACTAATTGCTCTATATTTGGTTTTTGAGAAGGAATTTTAATTATTTCAGGTATTGATATTTCAGTAAAATATTTTGGTTTATCTGGCAATGCCTTTGCTACCCCTGCAGTTTTTACGGGCTGGTCATTATTAGCCATCATTTTACCTCCTTTGCTATAAAATTCTAGCTACCAGTAATATTGTTATATTTTTAAATATCTGTCTTTTTCCTATTTTCTCTGCATAAATATCTTCAATATATCCTTCCATATTAACGCACTGTCCTTCTTCAAAATCTGGAGGAAGAACTACAAAATTACTGAAAGGCACATCAAAATGTGCACCATGGACGCTTTGAGCAGGTTTATCCGCCACATATTGTACTGTCTGCTTTAATTCACCTTCTATAATTACTTTCCAGCCTGTCAAAACCTGTTCGCTAAGAGATATTGCTGCTGGTGTTTTTATTACTTTTGTGCTTGTTATAATAAGTTCAGATTTCACTTTTACAAGCTGTTCTATATCTGGCTTTTCAGCAGGAATATCTAAAGTTTCCTGAACATTAAATTCTTTTATCGGTGCAAATTTTTCTGAAAACTGAGGCAAAAAGTCTGAAATTCCGTCTAATTCAATGAGGTTTTTTACAATACTTGCCATGATATCACTTCCTTATTTATTTCATAAAGAGTTCATTAAATAAATCTTATCCTGTTATACAGTATATTCTTAGTAAGGTAATGTGTGTTTCACAGGCATATGAAACAAAGATAAATAAAAACAAGGCCGTTAATAATTTTTAACAACCTTGTTTTTAAAAATTATCCTTATTTAATTTATCTATAATTCATCATCATTAAGAGACATTCTGATTTGTATTTGTTCCTCATGTTCCTCTTCATTATGTGTTCTATAATTATGATTACAATCATGGTCATCATTAGGATTTTCAATGCAGTTATCATTACATTCTTCTGGTTTAATAACAAGTTCTCTAGTTTTTACATGATTAATCCATACTTTAATTACATATTTTACATGAGGGCAGAGAGGTCCAAATAAAAATTGTCCGTGTTCATCGGTGAAGGTATGAGTTATAGGTTCTAACCGTTTAGGATCATGACTGCTCATTTTTAATAGTTTTACAACTGCATCCTTTTTAGGTCTATTACATTCGTCTAGTACAACACCATGAATTACACTTCGAGGCTCCTTAGGAACTTTTATTATGGCATCTATTTGTTCATTTTCCTCTGGCACAACATTGAATTTTACTAATTTATATCCCATGAAACTCCTCCAAATATATTTGATTACTCTTTCTTAAACATTATATGTTTAAGAAATAAAAAAATGTCATTAACTTATAAAAAAACAGGTCTTGCTCTGAAAATGTTTTTTAAAAATTTAAATAAATAAGGTGAATTTTCAAATTACTGCATATTTAATTAATGCAAGGGCAAAACAGCCCGAATTATTGAAAGGAGCTGATAATATGGCAGTTAATTCAACAAAGGTGCAAAGCACCATGGTAATCAAGTTTAAAGCTGGAACAGACATCAATGGAAATGACATATTTAAAAATCAGAGGTTTTCAAAGGTAAAGGTTACTGCAGATGATGAAAGTATTTTAAATGTAGGAACTCAACTAGGCACACTTCTTAAATATCCTTTAGTTGAGGTAATAAGAGAAGACCAGAATCTTGTAGAAGCAGCTGAATAGTAAATAATCATTTTAAGCTGGAAAATGTAAATATTTATTAATGGGGAGGTTTTATAATGGATAGAAGTTTAGTAATGAGCTTTATGAATGAAGCTGGAAGAAAAGTTTCCATAAGACTGGATGGAATAGGGGATACAGTAACTCAGGAACAGGTTTCTTTAGTTATGGATGCTATAATAGCAAATAACATATTTGAATCCACTGGAGGAGATTTGAAGGTTAAGGACTCAGCACAGATAGTTTTAAAGGATGTTGAAGTGCTTCAGGTTAAATAATTAAGATTTAAGGGTGTAGAAGTAAATTCTACGCCCTTTGTTAGATTTAGAATACAAGAAAAACCAGCTCTTAGGATAAATATCCTTGAGCTGGTGTAAATAAATTATTCTATTGAATCAGCTGCAAAGAAGCCGGCTCTTATTGCGTTGCCTACCTTGCCTACATTTGTACAGTCGCCTATCATTCTTGTTTTTAGTACAAAGCGGTCACGGATGGCTGCAGCACTGTCTGTGTTTGGTTTCATGCCGAAGGCAGCAACCATTGTATCTCCTTTTATTGTAACTTCTTTTCCGTCTTTTGTTTCTGCAATGATACCGTCAGGGGTTATAGCAAGAACCTTATGGCCCGTCAGTTGTTTTACACCATATTCATTTAATTTGTTGAATAAGGATATGGAATTAATAAACATAAGATCCTTGGCAAGAGAATCCATCATTTCAACTATAGTTACATTCTTGCCCTCCATTGCAAGCTCTAGTGCGCTGTCGCATCCAGAAAGGCCACCGCCCATCATAATGATGTTTTCGCCTTTTACTTTGCTTTTATCCATATGGGCTGTTAAAACATCTAAAACATTAGCTCCATCAATTCCAGGAATAGGAGGAATAATTGGCGAGGCACCTATGCCTACTAAAATATTATCAGCAGCTGCAAGCTCAGGAGTATCTGCTGTAACTTCAACATTGAGTCTAATGTCTACGTTTAATTTGTTCAGCTGAACTTCATACCAAGTGATGAGTTTTCGAAGCTGGGTTTTAAATGCAGGTGTTGCTGCTGCAGCTATTTGGCCTCCTAAAATATTATTCTTTTCAAATAAAGTAACCTTGTGACCTTTTATAGCGGCTACCCTTGCTGCTTCCAGACCAGCCGGACCTCCGCCTATAACTACAACATTCTTTGAAGATTTTGCATCTTTTATAGTAAAGCGTACCTCATTACAAGCTCTTGGATTTACTGAGCAGCTAAGCTTAGTTAAACGGTTAACAATTCTGCCTATACATTCTTCATTGCAGCGGATGCATGGGCGGACATCTTCCGCTCTGCCTTCCATAAGTTTATTAGGCATATCTGGATCAGCAATAAGTTGACGGCCGAACATTACAAAATCAAGGTTACCTGATTCTATTGCTTTAAGAGCTGTTTCAGGTGTATAGTTTCCTGTATTTAGTATAGGTATGGATACAGCCTTTCTTGCTGGTTCACACACATAATTCATGCAGGCATCTCCAAGATAAGTTGGTGGGAATATATAGTCAATAGTTTCATAGGCGCCTGCATCTATATCTATTGCATCCACACCAGCATCCTCTAATATTTTGAGCATTGCCATACTTTCTTCTAAGGTTCTTCCTCCGTTGAAGCGATGGTCACAGGATATTCTAAACAGGATAGGCATGTCAGGACCTACAGCACTGCGGATGGATTGTACTATTTCTACTGCAAAGCGCATTCGTTTCTCTAATGTACCGCCATATTCATCCTGACGCTTATTCCAGATAGGAGACATAAACTGGTCGATTAAATATCCTGCATGACCGTGGATTTCTATGGCATCAAAACCTGCTGCTTTTACTAAACTGGCTGATGATGCAAATTGTTTCATGATAACTTTAATATCTTCTACTGACAGAGGACGGCAAAGTACATCAGGGTTGAACTGAGATGGGATTGGTGAAGCTGATACTGGCGGTTCTCCAAACATATTTGGGAATGCATTACGGCCGGTACCACAGCTTAATTGAGCAACAATTTTAGCACCATAGCGTTGAACAGCTTCACATAAATCTGTTAATCTTGGGATTACATAATTTTTTTCTAATACACCTTCCATTGAACCCTGAGCTAGTTCAGCGGTGAGGAACTGGCAGCCCATTATTATCATGCCGACGCCGCCTTTGGCTCTTTCTTCAAAATAGTCAATTTCATCTACAGAAATAGTACCATCAATATGAGCAGAGTTTGTTCCCATAGGTGACATGACAATACGATTTTTAACTTCCATCTTACCGATTTTAAAGGGAGTAAATAGCTTTTCGAATTTGTTTTCCATGAAAAATACCTCCATATTAAATAAATTAATGTAAGAGTTACATTAATTTATGGCTTAAACCATTTGTTATTAATGCAACAAGATTGATGTTTTTTTAACAATTTTATTTTAGCATAATGGTAAATGGAGGTCATTATGCAGGTTTTTAGAAAATTATTAAATTATATTGTGAATTTTGCACTGAAGTATAAAAAGGAAAAACAGCAAACTCCACATAACGTACCGGAATTTACTGGCTGCTATAAACGCCCTGAATACTTAAGTATTTTGTAAGAGACAAAAATATGCATAAGCAAATCATTATTATTAAGATCAATACCTGAAATCTCCTGTATTTTAGCAATTCTGTAGCTCATGGTGTTTCGATGTATAAAAAGGGAGTCGGCAGCAGAAATTAGGTTTCTGGCATTTACTATATAGGTATATAAACTTTTTACATAATCAGTTTTATGTTTGTTGTCATATTCAAGTAGCTGAAGAAGTGCAGGATGACAGAATCTAGCAATGTTTTCATAATGATTTAATATATTAATCATGTGGTAAAGTGAATAATCGTCATAAACATACAGTACATCATTTTTGTTTATTCTTAATCCAATATCTATAGATGAAATGGACTGCTTGTAATATTCCTTTAAGTCTGTGATTTTGTTAAAACATTGACTTAGTCCAGCGCTCATATTATTTTTTCTTAAGAAACTAATGAGAGGCTGAAAATCTGACTTTGTTAAACTTTTTTCTTTGCTGCAGCCAAGTATAATAACAATACGGTTATCGTAAATAACTGCATTTTCTCCTTCCATCATTTTGCCTAAAGAGTCTCTTATATATGGAATTAATGTAAAGCTGTTTTCTAAACCACCTATATCTATAGATAGTACGTATAACTTATCTTTTATTTTCCATTCAAAGTGATTTATCCTTTCTTGAATTAAATTTTCATTTTGATTTATGCCATTTAGTAAATCGGTTATCAAATTTTCATATATAACTGCTTTTGTGTTTAAAAAATGACTGTTTTTCTGCATTTCAGAAGAAATTACATCGCATATGAAGGCGGTTATTTCGATATCGCTTTCAGTGAAGGGTTTATTATGCTCTAATACAGCCAAATGTCCAACTATTTTATTGTCTATTGTTATCTTTGCCAGTATTCTTCTCTTTTTTTCAGCTGCTCCTGCATCGGCTATAAATGGGGTGCCGCTTTTTATTTCCTGCTCAATTAGTTCCTTGAATTTATAACGTGTAGCAAAGTCGTAGGAGCAGTAGCCTTTGGCTACTAGTTCGTTCCATGCTGGATCATCCACTTCCTCATTTTTGGAATGGGCTAACAGTCTGTAGTTGGTATCTCCAAGCATAATAGGGTTACCTAGGAGTTGATAGCCGATTTCGATTATATACTGAAGCCCTCGTCCCTCTATTATTGAGTTTAGTAAGGCAGCAGAACTTAGGATAAACCTCTGTTTATCTAATAATATATCCTGAATTTCATTTAAAAGTTCTGCTGTATCTGCTGAACTTTTTACTTGAAGGAGATTGACACAGGTATTTTTTACAACTTGTTCAGGAAGATTGCAATCTTTAATACATAACAGGTTTATATTCATATTCTCCGGCAGTCTGCACGGCAGGTCGGATAAATTACCAACATATAAAATGTCCTGCTGAAAGTCATCTTGTGTTTTTTTAAATATTTTACCGCCCTTATGGAAGCATTGCTGTAATTAATAAAAGATGAGGGCAGCAGTTTATGTTTAAGTTTTTCATACAGTATATTAATTTCTAAATTCAATAAAGTCACCACCTGCAATTAGTATTTAAACAAATCTTTTTATAATGGTATTGTACATTAGATAAGTTTGATATAACAGTTTATAAATAGTAAAAGGGACTGTTGACAGCCCCTTTTTAATATTAATTATTCAGCTAAATACATTTCACCAATCTTGTAAACATCTCCTGCGCCTACAGTAAGAAGTAAGTCTCCATTTTCAAGCACAGTATTTAAATAACTCACTATGTCCTCGAAACCGTGGAAGTTTTTACAGTTTTGTCCAAGTTCTCTGATTTTATCTCCAAGCATATCTGAGCTAACTGCTTTTGTAAACTTCTCTCTGGCAGCATAAATATCTGCCAGGATAACTTCATCAGCGTTAGAAAAAGAGTGCACAAAATTATCAAAGAGTGTTAGAGTTCTTGTGTAGGTATGCGGCTGAAATACGCAGTATATTTTTTTGTGAGGATAATTTTTAGCTGCCTCTAAGGTAGCTTTAATTTCTGTTGGGTGGTGAGCGTAGTCATCTACTACTGTTACTCCATTTTTTACACCTTTAATTTCAAATCTTCTGTGAGTACCAAAGAAATTTGCCAGCCCTTCAACTATATTTTTGTAATCTACATTAAGACTTAAGGCAACGCATATACTTGCCAGACCATTAAGCACATTGTGCTTTCCTGGTACATTTAAATTGGCTGTAAATAATTTTTCTTCATTTTTATAAACATCAAAAATAGCACAGCCTCTGTCATTGAAATTTATGTTCTTAGCCCTTATATCTCCTTCATTAATTCCATATGTTAATACATTACATTTTGCAGATTTTATTACTTTCTTTAATTTTTCATCCTCGCTATAAGCAATTAAATATCCGTCCTCTGGAATTAATTTCACAAATTCTGTAAAAGTATCTTGTATGTGATCTATATTTCTATAAAAGTCTAAATGATCCGCTTCTATGTTTAATATAACTCCTATATAAGGAAAGAATTTTAAAAAGGATGCTTTATATTCGCAGGCTTCTGTTATAAAATATTCACTTTTTCCTGTCTTTACATTTCCGTCTATTATGTCAAGTTCTCCACCTACAAGTATGGTAGGGTCTAAATCTGCATTTAAAAATATGTGTGAAACCATAGAGGTTGTAGTAGTTTTACCATGGGTTCCTGATATTGCTACATTATACTTGTGTCCCTTCATTATTTTGCCTAGAAATTCTGCTCTGTCCATAGTAGGAATATTCAGTTCTTTAGCTCTTATAAGTTCTGGATTGTCCTCTGAAACAGCGGCAGTATACACAACTAAATCAGAACCTTCTACATTTTTGCTAGCATGACCTATGAAAATCTCAGCACCATGCTTGCCTAATTTTTCAGTAAGAAGTGAGGATTTCATATCTGAACCGGAGACTCTATAATTATTTTCCAGTAGTATTTCTGCAAGGCCGCTCATGCTAATGCCGCCTATGCCTATAAAATGTATTTTTTTATGTTTATCTTTTATAAAATCGAAAGACAAATTATCAACTCCTTAAAAACCACTCTATTATATCATTATATACAAATTTCATAAAAAGCAACACTTGTTACGAATATTTATTTGAAATTCAGTTAAGTATTTACTAAAACTGTTGATAATGTTCGTAAAATAGAATAAAATATGAATAATAGAATTTAACATACAAGAAAATATTCGTGTTAATTAAAAGTTTAAATAAAAGGTGATGCATATGGAAAAATTTAGCAGAAATATGAGGATATCAGCTATAAGTAAAATGCTTACAGAAAATCCTAATAAGGTTATAAATTTAAATACTTTTACAGAAAAATTCAATGCAGCAAAGTCTACAGTCAGTGAAGATATACTGGTTATAAAGGATACATTAAGCAGACTTAATTTAGGAAGAGTAGAAACAGTAGCTGGTGCTGCCGGCGGAGTTAAGTATGTATGCGGTATTTCAGAGGAAGACAGAAGGGAATTTGCAGAACAATTATGTACTATTCTTAGAGAAGAAGACAGAATTATACCTGGTAATTATATATATATGACAGATATAATGTACAACCCTGAGATAATAAGTAAGGCAGGATTGATTCTAGCAACTGCTTTTAACGATAGAGTTGTAGATTATATAGTAACCGTTGAAACAAAGGGAATACCTCTTGCCTATGAAGTAGCTAAGATGCTTGGGGTTCAGCTTGTTATAGTGAGAAGAGATAATAAGGTTACAGAAGGTACTACTGTAAGTATAAATTATGTTACGGGTTCAAGTAAAAGAATTCAGACTATGTCTCTTTCAAGAAAAGCATTAAAAAGCGGAAGCAGCTGCATTTTTATAGATGATTTTATGAAAGCAGGGGGAACAGCTTTAGGCATAGTGAATATGCTTAAGGAATTTGACAGCAAACTTGTAGGTATAGGAGTAATGATTGAAGATGTAGAAACACCTAAGAAACTGATTGAGGATTATATTTCTATAGTGAAGTTTAAGGGAGTCAGTGAAGAAGGTATTGCAGTAGTTTCTCCGTCGAAATAGTTTAAATAGTGAAATATTCAAAAAAGTATTAAATATTTTGAAAAATAAGCAGGAGAAATAAAAAATATGTAGAATACTATTATGTATGAGCATCGTGGAGGTGGTTTTATATGCAAATTACAGATGTAAGAGTTAGAAAAGTTGCAGCTGAGGGTAAAATGAAAGCTATTGTTTCAGTAACTTTTGACAATGAATTTGTTGTTCATGATATAAAGGTTATTGAAGGTCAAAATGGGCTTTTCATTGCTATGCCAAGCAGAAAGACTCCAGATGGAGAATTCAAGGACATAGCTCACCCAATCAATACTCAAACTAGAGAGAAGATTCAGCAGGCTATATTAGATGAGTATGAAAAAGTAAAAAATGATGAATCAACAATTTCTCAAGAGGAATAAATAAAAGGGGGTTTTATACTCCTTTTTATTTTTTGCTGCAAATTGTTTTGTAAGGTTGCAAAATAATATTATATAAAATATAATAAAAGAGGCGTTTTTATGTTATACGAATAAAAATATAAAGTAGCCTATTTTTGTCTGTGTATGGAGAGTGATGTTATAGTGTATAAGTGTGCTGCTATACTGGCTGCAGGTGAAGGAAAGAGAATGAAATCTGATACACCTAAGGTTCTTCACAAGGTATGCGGGAAAGAAATGGTAAACCATGTTATTGACATAATGAGAAAAGCTGGAATTGAAGATGTTAATGTAATAGTTGGAAAAGGTGCAGAGAAGGTTAAGGAAGGAACAAAAGACAGAAATGTCAGCTATTCTTTTCAAGAAGCACAGCTTGGCACAGGTCATGCAGTTAAGTCTGCAAAAGACTTTTTAAGCAGCAAAAGCGGAACAGTAGCAATATTTACGGGAGATGCTCCTTTAATAAAAGAAGAAACAGTAAAAGAATTTATTGCTTTTCATGAAAATGGAGGCTTTAAAGCTACTATACTTACTTCGGTTATAGATGATGCTGCACATTATGGAAGAGTTATAAGAGACGAAAACGGTGATGTATTAAAAATAGTTGAAGCTAAAGACTGTAATGAAGAAGAGTTAAAGGTTCAAGAAATAAATGCAGGAATGTATTGTTTTGATATAGAGTTACTATTAGAAAGCTTGGAAAAGCTGACTAACAATAATGCTCAGGGAGAATACTACATAACTGATGTTATAGGCATTTTAAAAAGTGAAGGCTTTAAAGTTGGTGCAATGATTACTGACTATGAAGAAACTATAGGTGTAAATTCCAGAGTTGAGCTTGCTGAGGCTGAGGCAATACTTAGAGACAGAATAAACAGAAAGCACATGGAAAATGGAGTTACTATTATAGATCCAAAGAGTACGTACATAGGAAGCGATGTAGAAATAGGCAGAGATACTATTATATATCCAGGAAACGTAATAGAAGGTAAAACAGTTATTAAAGAAAATTGTACTCTTTATCCTAATTCAAGAATAGCTGACAGTACTATAGAAGCAGGAGTAGACATTCAAAGTTCAGTTATAATAGAAAGCTATATTGGAGAAGGAACTACCGTAGGTCCTTTTGCATATATAAGGCCTGAAACTAATATTGGTAAAAATGCTAGAATAGGTGACTTTGTTGAGATTAAAAAATCTACAATAGGTGATAATACTAAGGTATCACATTTGACTTATATAGGTGATGCTGAAGTTGGAAGCGGATGCAATTTTGGCTGTGGGACTGTTGTGGTAAATTATGACGGAAAGAAGAAGTATAAGACTAAAATAGGAAACAATGTTTTTATAGGCTGCAATACAAATTTAGTTGCACCTGTTGAGGTAAAAGATAATGCATACACAGCTGCTGGTTCTACTATAACATCAGAGGTTCCAGAAGATTCCCTTGCTGTAGCCAGAGCTAAGCAGGTTAACATAGAAGGCTGGGTAGTTAAAAAAGGATTAAAGAAAAAATAACAGCTACTTAAAATAAATAGCGGTGCTTTTATAAGGAGGAAAACTGATGATAACTCATGGTAAAGACATTAAGATTTTTACAGGAAATTCCCATAAAAATCTGGCAAAGGAAATTGCTGATATATTAGGTGTGTCTGTTGGTCAGTCTAATGTAGGAAAGTTCAGCGATGGAGAAATATCTGTTGATATTAATGAAACTGTAAGAGGTTCCGATGTATTTGTTGTGCAATCAACTAATGCTCCGGTAAATGATAACCTTATGGAGCTTTTAATTATGATGGATGCATTTAAGAGAGCTTCTGCAGGAAGAATTACTGCTGTTATACCATATTACGGCTACGCAAGACAGGACAGAAAGGCAAAAGCTAGAGATCCAATTACTGCAAAGCTTGTTGCTGATATATTAACAGCAGCAGGAGCAGACAGAGTACTTACTATGGATTTACACGCTGCTCAGATTCAAGGTTACTTTAATATACCAGTGGATCATCTTTTAGGTGCTCCAATACTTGCAAAATACTTTATTGATAAAGGTTTCCATGAAAGAGAAGATGTAGTTGTTGTATCTCCTGACCTTGGAAGCGTTACAAGAGCTAGAAAATTTGCAGACAGACTTCATGCTCCAATAGCTATAATTGACAAGAGAAGACCTAAGGCAAATGTTTCAGAGATTATGAATGTTATCGGAGATGTTAAAGATAAAATTGTTATTCTTATAGACGACGTAATAGATACAGCAGGAACTATATGTAATGCAGCTAATGCTTTAGCAGATATGGGGGCTAAAGAAGTTTACGCCTGCTGTACTCATTCAGTACTGTCAGGACCTGCTATAGAAAGAATTGAAAAGTCTGCCATAAAAGAATTAACAATGTTAAATACTATTAATCTTCCACAGGAAAAAAAGCTTGATAAGTTTAAAATTCTTTCAGTTGCTCCAGTATTTGCTGATGCAATAAGAAGAATTTATGAAGATATGCCTGTAAGCAAACTTTTTGAAGAAGTTTAAGTAATATAAATAGAACAATAAGAATATAAAAAAGCATGCACGAAACCTTATGGTATTTGTGTGTGCTTTTTTATATTGGTAAATTATTTGTAACTTTTTAAATATACTATATTTGTAGGCAATATTTTATGATAAATTATTATTAGTAAAAAAAGATAAATTAGGAGGAAATTATGGAAGGAACTATAGGAAAAGTTTTAATTGTGGATGATGATGAAAACATTTGTGAAGTTATAAAAATGTATCTTGAAAGCTCAGGCTATGCAACAAAGCTGGCTCATGACGGAAGGTCAGCTCAGGAAGCTTTTTTAGATTATAAACCAGATTTAGTTCTTCTTGATATTATGCTACCTCATATTGATGGGATAGATGTTTTAAAATGGATTAGAAAAGACTATGAGACACCGGTTATAATGCTTACTGCAAAGGGTGAAACTTTTGATAAGGTGCTTGGACTTGAGCTTGGTGCTGATGATTATATTGTAAAGCCATTTGAACCAAAAGAGCTTTTGGCAAGAATTAAGGCGGTACTTAGAAGATACAATACAGAAAATACAAATAAAGAAGTTATAAGCTTTGAAGATTTGATCATAGATGTAAATTCCTACAACATAATTTATAAAGGACAGGAAATTAAAATGCCTCCAAAGGAATTCGAGCTTGTTTACTATCTTGCAAGCAATAAAAATAGGGTATTTACACGAGAGCAGCTTCTTTGCGAGGTTTGGGGTTATGATTACCCAGGGGATTCAAGAACTGTTGATGTGCATGTAAAAAGACTTAGAGAAAAACTTCCTGGGGGGGCTAATTGGCAGATAGAAACTGTATGGGGTGTTGGATACAAATTTGAGGTGAAATAGATGAGATTAAAACTCAAATTTAAAAAAGGTTTATTTTCGAAGATGGTATTTACTTATGTAGTTATTATTGCTCTAAGCTTTATAATAATAGCAGCATTTTTATCTGTATGGTTTGAGAAGTATTATTTTGCACAAAGAAAAGCTCAGCTGGAAAAGGAATCTACATTAATAAGACCTTATGCCATTGATTACATTAAACATGAACTTAAATACAAAGCTTCTCAAAGAGATGAGATTTTAAAGTTTTTCAGCAGTTATACAATGGCGGATATCTGGCTTGTGGACAGATACGGTTTTGTATATTCTGTATCAGATGAAAAATTTGAGAATTTAAAAGGGAGACAGGTGCTTACTAAGGGTCTGGAAGAAATGAGGTTAAATAAAATATATGAGATTAAAGGAACTTACGGTGAGATAATTCCTAAATCCTCACATATTTATGGTATACCTGTATATGATTCAGAAGCTTTTTGCGGGGCTGTAATAATGATTACACCGTTAAATGAAATACAGGAGCCTCTTACTGGTGTTTACAGGATTATATGGGCTACAGCACTTTTTGCAGTAATAATATCTTCTTTCATAATATATTATTTTTCAGAAAGAATAATTATAAAGCCTCTTGCAGCAATTAACGCAGTAGCTAAAAAGATATCCAAAGGGGAAGTAGAGAAAAGGGTAAAGATAAACTCTAATGATGAGATAGGAGAACTGGCGGAATCTTTTAATTATATGGCAGATAGTCTTGAAAAGGTTGAAAAAGCAAGGCGTGATTTTATATCTAACGTATCTCATGAAATACGTTCTCCTATAACTTCAATAAAAGGTTTTATTGGAGGAATATTAGACGGAGTTATACCTTATAATAAGGAAAAATATTATTTGTCTATAACTTACGAAGAAATCCAGAGATTAACAAGATTGGTAAACGATTTACTGGATTTGTCTGCAATTGAAGCAGGACAGTTTAGACTTAGAATTGATGAAATAGATATAAATGAAATTATAAGGGTTTCTATAATTAAGTTTGAAACAAAGATTAAAGAGAAGAAGCTGAATGTAGATGTATTATTTAATCAGGAACACCAGTATGTTGCAGGGGATAGAGACAGACTGATACAGGTTGTGACTAATTTAGTAGATAATGCTATAAAATATGTAGATGAAGGCGGAACGATTAAAATATGCACTAAGGTAAAGGGAGAAAAGGTGCTGGTTTCAGTATTTAACAGCGGGCCATTAATAGCAAAAGAGGATTTGCCGCATATATGGGATAGGTTTTATAAGGCTGATAAGTCTAGAACTTCAAAAGTAAGTACAGGTCTTGGTCTTCCTATTGTAAGAAATATATTAACTCAGCATGGGGAGGATATTTGGGTGGAAAATAAAGAAGGTGAAGGAGTGTTTTTTACCTTTACACTTAGAAGGCTTAAATAAATACTTACATTTTGTTCATATCTTTTTAAAACAGTAGGTATATAATAAAAATAGAAAAAACCATTTAACAGGAGGAAAACGTTGATGGAAAACAACGATTACAAAGAATATAAAGATGCGTCCTGGGAACTGGTAAGCCGAGATGGGCATACATTTGAAGGGACAGGAATAAAGTTCAGGAATAAAAGAAGAAACGGAGCTGTAAGAGGATTTTTTAAAGGAGTTGCATTTATATTGATTGCTGCTGTTTCAGGAGGAGCAACTGCAGCTTATATTGTAGATAAAAAGTATAGTAATTTAACCAACACTTATGTTCCAAATAATCCATCGCTGATTGAGCAGAAAAATAATAACACACCAACTGCGGAAATTCCTAAAAATGCTATAACTAAAGTTGCAGAAACGGTAGGACCAACTGTTGTAGGAATAAGTAATCAGGTGGAAAATTTTTTTGGTGAAAGGACAAATGGAAGCGGTTCAGGTATTATTTTTGACAAAGAAGGTTATATAGTTACTAACTATCATGTAATTCAAGGTGCGGCTAAGGTTACTGTTAAGCTAGCCAACTCTGATAAAGTTTTTACGGCTAAGTTTGTTGGTGCGGAACCTAATAGAGATATAGCAGTTATAAAGATAGATGCGCAAAATCTTCCTGTAGCAAAGTTTGGCGATTCTTCTAAGGTTAAGGTTGGAGACTTGGCTATAGCCATAGGCAACCCTCTTGGACAAGAGTTTGCAGGCAGCGTTACAGCTGGTATAATAAGTGCAGTAAATAGAGAAATACAAATGCAGGATTCAACTACAGGCAGAGTTGTAAAGTATAAGGTACTTCAGACAGATGCTGCAATAAATCCTGGAAATAGCGGTGGAGCATTAGTTAATGAAGCTGGTGAAATAATAGGAATAAATAGTTTAAAAATTGGTTCACAATATGGTGCAGAAGGTATGGGATTTGCAATAAATATAAATGATGCAAATGAAATTATTAAAAATATAATGGGCAACAATGAACCAATAGATATAAGTAAGGGAACTGTAGATGTTCCAAGAGTTATGCTTGGTATTTCGGGACGTACTGCTGTACTTGAGGGTAATGATAAAATCAGCGGTGTTTATGTTGATGAAGTAAGCTCTGGAACTGGAGCAGATAAGGCAGGGATTAAGCCCTCTGATATAATTACGGAAGTTGATGGTAATAAGGTGGAAAGTATTCAGGATGTGCAGGATATTTTAAGAAAATATAAGGTAGGAGATGTAGTAACCTGTAAAGTATGGAGAAATGGAAAAAACATAGATTTAAAAGTAACCTTAACTGAAAGAAAGACTGAATAAAAGGAGACTATAAAGTCTCCTTTTTTTAAAATTATTTTACTTCAGTAACCCAATTATGTATATCTTCAATTTTACCTAACTGGATACCTGTTATGTTATCATATAATTTTTGACTTAAGCTTCCAATACCGCCGTCTTGTATTACCATTACTTCATCTTTCCATCTAAGCTTTCCTACAGGAGAGATTACTGCTGCTGTACCAGTACCCCAAACTTCTTCAAGCTTTCCTGTTTTATGAGCTTCATATATTTCGTCAATTGATATTCTTCTTTCTTCTACTGGAAGTCCCCAGGATTTACATAACTTTATTACTGAATCACGAGTAACACCTGGCAGTATGCTTCCGTTTAATGCAGGAGTTATTACAACTCCGTCTATTTTAAAGAATATATTCATAGCTCCTACTTCTTCAATGTATTTTCTTTCTACACCGTCAAGCCAAAGTACTTGTGCATATCCTTCTTCGTGTGCTTTTACTTGAGCCGCCATGCTTGCTACATAGTTTCCGCCGGTTTTAGCTTCTCCTATACCGCCTTTTACAGCTCTTACATATTCGTCTTCAATCCAGATTCCTACAGGACTTAATCCGCTTGAGTAGTAAGCACCGCTTGGGGAAAGAATTATCATAAATAAATAAGTGCTGGAAGGTTTTACACCTAAAAATTCATCTGTTGCAATAATGAATGGTCTAATATATAAAGATGTACCTGGCGCTGTTGGAATCCAGTCCTCATCTACTTTTACTATTGCTTTTATAGCTTGTACATAATCTTCAACAGGTATTTCAGGAATACAAAGTCTTCTATTAGTGTTATTTGATCTTTTTGCATTCATTTCAGGACGGAACAAAAGAGTTCTGCCGTCTTCTGCTTTATAGGCTTTTAGTCCTTCAAACATTTCCTGACCATAATGATAAACCATGGTAGCAGGAGATAAGGAGATGTTTTGAAATGGTACAATGCGAGCATCATGCCAGCCTTTTCCTTCTGTATAATTCATAATAAACATATGATCTGTAAAAATTTTACCAAAACCTAAAGGCTGGTCTGCTGCAGGCTTTTGTTTTGGAGCAGTTGTTTTTACTATTTTAATATCAAGCATATAAATAAGCCTCCCTTTTTACTTAGCTATATAACTTTTTATTATTTTTATTAATGAAAAATAAAGTTTCCCCTTGCAAAGTTATATAACTGAAATTTTATTTAAATATAATTTTTTTATTTATAATACTGCATAAAACTGGATTTGTAAATAAAAAACTTAAAAAAATGTCAAGTGCCAGGCACTTGACATTTACATTAGTTCTTAAAGCTGTGAATAGGAGCAGGAATTCTTCCGCCTCTATTTATAAAGTCAGTACTTGCAAATTTACTAACAGCCATAATTGGAGCTCTTCCAAGCAGTCCTCCGAATTCAACGGTATCACCGATAGTTTTGCCGTGAACAGGAATTATTCTTACACCTGTAGTTTTATTATTAATAACTCCAATAGCTGCTTCATCTGCAATGATAGCAGATATTGTTTCTGCAGGTGTATCACCAGGTATTGCTACCATATCAAGTCCTACAGAACATACGCAGGTCATAGCTTCAAGTTTTTCAAGGCTTAAAGAGCCCACAGATACTGCATTGATCATTCCTTCGTCTTCGCTTACAGGAATAAATGCACCGCTAAGTCCTCCTACATGATAAGCTGCCATAACTCCTCCTTTTTTTACAGCATCGTTTAAAAGAGCTAAAGCAGCAGTAGTTCCATGACACCCGCAGCTTTCAAGCCCCATTTCTTCTAATATTCTTCCAACGCTGTCCCCTATAGCTGGAGTTGGTGCAAGAGATAAATCTACTATACCAAAGGAAACACCTAGTCTTTTTGAAGCTTCTGAAGCTATGAGCTGTCCAACCCTTGTAATTTTAAAGGAAGTTTTCTTAATAGTTTCTGATAATACATCAAAGCTTTGTCCTCTAACTTCTTCAATAGCTGATTTAACAACACCAGGGCCGCTTATTCCAACGCTAACAACACATTCTGCCTCGCCAACTCCATGATAAGCTCCTGCCATGAAGGGATTATCCTCTACTGCATTAGCAAAAACTACAAGCTTTGCACAGCCTATGCTTTTTTTTTCTTTTGTAAGATAAGCTGCTTTTTTTATAATATGTCCCATATCCCGTACAGCATCCATGTTAATTCCTGACTTTGTACAGCCTACATTTACAGAGGCACAAACCTTGTTAGTAACAGCTAAAGCTTCAGGCAGAGAATTTAAAAGTATTTTGTCACCCATGGAGTATCCTTTCTGCACAAGAGCTGAAAAACCGCCAATAAAGTTAACTCCTACAGTATCTGCAGCTTTATCTAATATTTTAGCAAATTCCACATAATCAGTATCGCTGCTTGACTGTGCAATTAAAGACATAGGAGTAACGGAAATTCTTTTGTTTATTATAGGGATTCCATATTGGGTTTCAAGTTCTTCTCCTACTTTAACCAGGTTTTCTGCATATTTAGTAATTTTGTCATAAATTTTCGTTCTAACCTTTTTTCCGTCGCTATCGCAGCAGTCTAAAAGGGATATTCCCATTGTTATAGTTCTTATATCAAGTTTTTCTTTTTCTATCATTTGAATAGTTTCCATTATGTTTTGAAAGTTAATCATATTTTTCAGCTCCTTAATTTATATTGTGTGCATTGAATCAAATATATCCTTATGCTGAATTTTGATTGAAACACCTAATTTATCTCCAACATCGTCTAGTGAAGCCTTTAGTTCTTTAAAATCTGATTTCATATTTGTTAAATCAACAAACATAATCATTGTAAAATAATTGTCAACAAGAGTTTGAGTTATATCTAGTACATTTACGTTAGCTTCTTTAAGAACACCAGTTACTCCGTAAATAATACCAACCTTATCTTCGCCGATTACAGTAATAAATGCTTTCATTTTAATATCTCTCCTCACTACTGAATATTTTATATTTCAATAAAAAATAAAGACTAAACGTGTAAGTTTAGCCTCTGGAGATAATAAGGATTTTATTATAAAAAGAAATAAAATACATTGACTAAAGCAAATTATGTGCATAGCCTAGCATTAATACTTTTTATAAAATCCCCTGTCCTTTTACCTGAGAGTTTCACCAATTATTTTGGCTTTCCCCTTCGGTGCCCATCTGAGTCTCTCCAGAGGCTCGTCTAATAACGGTCTATTAAATATCCCGCTATCTTCAACCGAATTTATTAAATTATAATGGCAATTATACCATAGATAGTTTGCATGTTCAATAATATTTTTAAAATTGTGAATAAAGAATGTTGAGGTTAGCTTATAAAATTTCATTGTTTCTTCGAAATTACTGATTTGAAAAAAAGTTAAGAATATAAAAATAATAGGGGGTAATTTACTATAGGAATTAGCCTTGGTTTATTTTATAATATAATTACAATAAATTAAAGAAAGGGTTGATTATCATAGAAGCTATAAGCACTAAAAGAGAATATTTTATCACAGGTATGTATACGTTATCACTAATTTTTTTCGGTTTTATAATTAATTCTACAAAAGAAATTTTAGAGGGAATATATAAAATAATTAAGGAACAGGATGTTTTAATTAGTGATTACATTGATATAGGAGGATTAGGAGCAGCTTTTGTAAACAGCGGCATTTTAGGATTTACAACTCTAATTATTTTATATATATTAAAAATAAATATCACTGGAGTTTCAATTTCAGTTGTATGGTTGATGAGTGGTTTTTCACTTTTTGGTAAAAACATATTTAATGTATGGTTTATTATTGCTGGAGTATTTTTATATTCTAAGTTCCAGAAAGATAAATTTTCAAAATATGTATATATAGCTTTGTTTGGTACAAGCTTAGCACCATTAGTTACTTTTATTATGTTTGGATTAAATACTTCAAGATTTATAAGTGTTGTTTTAGGTGTTGTCGTTGGACTAACTGTAGGTTTTATATTATCACCTTTAGCAGCATATCTTATGAGAGTACATCAAGGATTTAATCTTTATAATATAGGTTTTACAGCAGGGATAATCGGTACAATAGTGATGTCTTTGTTTAAATCATATGGATATTCAGCTAAAATGCGCCTGATTTGGAGCTCTGGTAACAACAAAGTTTTAAGTGTATTTCTATTTATTTTATTTATATCTATGATAATTACTGCATATATACTTGACAAACAAGTGTTTACTAAGTATAAAAAGCTATTGAGTTATTCCGGGAGATTAGTTACAGATTTTATGATTTTAGAAGGGTTTGAAGCTTGTTTGCTTAACATGGGGATAAATGGTATTTTTTCAACAGCATATGTTTTATTATCCCGCGGAGAATTAAACGGGCCTACAATTGGAGGTATTTTTACTATAGTTGGATTTAGTGCTTTTGGAAAACATTTAGGGAATATGATTCCTATATTTATTGGTGTATTAATAGGGGGAATAACAAAAACTTGGAGTATTAACGACCCAGCTATTCTTTTAGCTGCACTTTTCGGAACAACTTTAGCTCCTATAGCTGGAGCTTTTGGATGGAAATATGGTATTATGGCAGGTTTTTTACATTCATCAGTTGTTTTAAATGTAGGGGCATTGCATGAAGGTATTAATTTATATAATAATGGTTTTTCAGGTGGAATTGTAGCAGCCACTTTAATTCCAGTTATTGAGGCCTTGAGAAAGGATGACTAAAAATTGAAACATGAAAGTTTAAAAATATCAAAAATGGCAGCAGAATTAATGAATTATTTCTTTTATATGAATGCTACTGATATAAATATTAATATTAGAGAAACTGAGCAGCATTATGAAATAATTTGTAAAAGTAATTATAAAGATGAAACACAGAAAAAAATAAATAAATTTATGAAACTTATAAATTGCAAAAAATATGAAGAAATAGAGGAATACTATTGGAATCTTACTGGTGATTGTGATGTAGCTAATGAACTTTCTCTTATTGCAATGATGGCGGATAAAGTTGATGTGCAAATTAAGGATAATGCAGAAATGGAAGTTGTTATTTATAGATATAAAAAATAATTTTAGGCCACTTTAAGTGGCCTTATATTATATAAAAATAAATTTTTCTTTCAATAAGTATTTTACAACTTCATATAAAGCATCGCAGTAAGATGATTGAAAATCTGAGTCAAAATTAATGGTTTTTCTATTCATGTTTTCACTGCATATTTTTACTCTGTATTTATCATTTTTTATTTCAGGTATAGGGAACTGACCGGTGTAATCTTCTACAATTTCAATTAGCTCACCGACTTTGACAGAATATCCATAGCTTAACAGCATTCCTTCTTCATCTTTCATTCCTTTTTTATATTCATTTTCTATATATTCTTTTGTAAGGCCGGTAACTAAAGATAAAAGAGTTATTCTATCTTCAAAATTTATTTCTAAAAGCTGATTTCCTAGTAGATGTTGTTTCATATTAAATTACTCCTTTCAAATTTGTATTTTATAAAATATTTATTAAAACATTTTCAATAAAAATATTCTACATTTTTTATTAAAATCCTTCAAAAATTAAAAATTAATAAAGGAACTGATAATGTAAATTTGTTATCAGTTCCTTTTAGGAATTATGTAGTTGGTTGTTCATTTTTTTCTGTAGCTGGTTTTTTTGAAGGAGGACTGTCTGGAATAATTTTTTCCATTACTTTATCAGCTTGTTCCTGTGTAATTACTCCATCTGATACTAATTGACTTAGAGGATTAAATCTTCCCTTTTTTTCAGTTGATTTTTGTGTTGTTGAAGAGAAAGCTTCTAATATTTTATTACCTTGAGTTTCAGTAATGGTTTTATCTTGTACGAGAGATGCAATAGTTTCTTTTAACGATTCAGTGTTTAACTTTCCTCTTGCATTGTCACCTTTTTGAGAAGCTCCGGATACTGTATCTGAGCTTTCAGGTTTAGAATTATTATTTTCTTTAGCTGAATCATTTGATGATGAATTAGAATTCTGCTGAGAATTATTTGATGAAGATGCGTAAGTATTGGGTTCTGTTTCAGCAGTACTATTATTTTTGCAGCCTGTAAAAATAGATAGTGCTATAACTGTTGTAAGTAATGTTACTAAAGTTTTTTTAGCTAAATTTACTTTTCTCATTTACTTAACCCCTTCCTGTAAATTTATAATAATTATCTTAATAGTATATTAGAACAAGTTTATGACAGTTTTGTGGCAAGATTTTAAAAATTATGTTTATAAATTAGACAAAAATTACATTTTTAAGCAGCTATTATTTAATATAACTTTATTTTCATAAATTAAGCCCAAGTATTTTTCCTACTTGAGCCTTTTGAAATTTATTTTAAAATATTATTTATAAAATATCACTTTACAATTTAAATTTTTCAACAAGAGTAGTTAGTTCCACTGCCATGGCATTAGTTTCTTCAGCAGTAGATGTTAAATTTTCAATTGCAGCAGTTTGTTCCAAGGCAGCTGAGGATACATTTTCACTAGTTTTGGAAGTATTTTCTGTCATTGTAGCTATTTCATTTATTAATTTAACTATTTGGTCTGAAGATGCAACTTCATCGTTTGTTATATTCAGTATTTCTTCAATATTTTTAACTATTTCTTCTACTGCAGATAATATATTAACAAAGGCTGTATCTGTTTCTGATACTATTGTTACACCATTATTAACTTCTATTTTTGCTCTTTCCATTAATGTTACTGCATTTTTTATATAGCTAATCATTTTATTAAGCAAACCGGATATTTCCGTTGCTTTATCGTTGGATTCCTCAGAGAGTTTTCGTATCTGTTCAGCAACTACGCTGAAACCTTTTCCGTTTTCTCCTGCTCTTGCAGCTTCTATAGCGGCATTTAACGCAAGAAGATTGGTTTGCTTTGCAATAGAATTTATAGCGTTAATGATTCCTCCTATTTGAGCGGATAAACTATTTAATTGTTCTAATACCTGTGCTGTTTCGTCAGTGCCTTTATTAATAACACTAATTGCTTTAACTGTTTCATTTACTTTTGTTCTTCCAAGTTCTGCAACCTTCATTGAATTTTCTGTATTTAAATTTGCTGCTCTTGCTTTACTTTGAGCAAGTTGAACGAGACTTGAAAGCTGCATCAGCACCTGAGAAACATTAATTATAGATTGGTTTTGCTTTTCTGCATCGTCAGCTACCTTATTTATACTTGAACTAATTTCTTCAGATGCTGCATTTATTTCTTCAGAGGAAGCAGATAATTCTTCAGATGCTGCATTTAACTGTTCAGCCGCATTTAAAACTTGTTTCACTATGTCATGCTGATTATTAATCATAGAATTAAAGCTGTCACCTAACTGTTTTAATTCATCATTACTTTTTATATTTATTCTGACGCTTAAATCTCCCTCTCCTGCACGTTTCATTAATTCTTCGAGCTTAACAATAGGTGTTATTATTGTTTTGTGTGAAAAAACATATGATAAAATAATAGCCAAAATACAAGCTATAACTAATATTAGTATTGTATTGTTTCTGATTTGTATAGCTGGTTTCATATATTCATTATAATTGCTGGTTGTTACTATTAACCAGTTTCCTACTGTTTTAAAAACAGCATACTTATAAACACCTTGGTAAGTATAAAAACCTTCGGATGTTTTTTCAGTTACAGCTTTATTAAAATAAGCAGTTAAATCTTTATTGTTTATATCTTTTAAGTTTTCCTTAAGTACTTTATTACTGTCTGGATGATAAACAAGTAAACCTTCTTTATTAATTATATAGGCATATCCGTTAGTACCAATTTTAACTTTAGATGCATATTTAGAAATTGTATTAAAAGGAATGCTTCCTATTAAAGTGCCAACAACAGTATCACCTTTTTTTAAAGGGTATGCTATTAAAACTGAAGGTTTATTTGTAAATCTAGATATTACTACATCACTAACTGATGCTGTACCGCTTATAGCCTTTTTAACATAATCACGATCACTTAAATCAATATCAGGATTTCTAGTTTCGTTAGTCATAATAGCTTTGCCTTTAGAATCTGTAATAATTATTGTTTCAATAGAATCATTATTTTTTTCTTTAACATTTTGAATATATTGAAAAGCAGCATCACTATAAGCATCCATGGGGTTTTGTGCCACATTAGCAATAGCTTCATTTAAGCTGGCAGTTTCCATAGAACTTTTAACATTAAGAAGTATGTTTTCTATTAATTCAGCAGTCTGTTCTGTGCTTTCTTTTAAGTGGCTTTCAATAGATTGTTGTAATGCATTTGATGACATTTTGTAGGAGAAATAACCTAAAGATAACATAGGAATAGAAATAAGCAATACAAAGGCTGACATTAATTTTGCTTTTAAAGAAAATTTCACTTTTAAGACACCTCTTTATTAATATATTTTTTCACTAAATAAGAAACAAATCTTTTTTGCTTTATTTAAAGATTATTGTTCATTAATATTAATATTTTTAAATGTTAAAATAGGTTCTTTTATTAGCAATTTTTTATTATTAAACACATTTACCATCATTTAAAAATTGATACAAACTTAAGAAATATTTTCATATATTTTTCTTAAGTTTAATAAATTACCATTTTATAATATAAATTTCTTATAAATTTTTCAATAAAACATTGTTAATTTTTTATTAATTGTTGCTATTATGCACAATTGTTCAAAGTAATGGAACTTAAATTAAAATTTTACAAAATTTTAAACATTATCATTGTAAATTTAATGCATTAGTTGAAATGTATATACAAAAACGAAAAAGTTTACATGTATTTTAGATTTAGAATAATAAATATTTAGATTTCATTGTTAAAACAGGGGAAATTGTTTATAATAATATAATAATAGTTATGTATATAAAAATCTAATATTAAAAGTAATTTCAAGCTAACTATGAAAAGTAGTTAGCTTATGCGTTATGGGCATTTTTACAAAATATGCAGTAATGGAGGTTGTAGTATATGTACTTAATAGTTGGCTTAGGAAATCCTGGCGATGAATATAGACATACAAGGCATAATGTTGGTTTTGATATTATAGATTTAATGGCTAAGAAGTATAATATAAGGCTTAACAGGATAAAATTTAAAGGTACCTATGGAGATGGAATAATAGGCGGGGAAAAGGTAATTCTTCTTAAGCCGTCTACTTATATGAATTTAAGCGGTGAAAGCGTAATAGAAGCTGCAAGTTTTTATAAGATTCCAAAGGAAAATATAATAGTAATATATGATGATGTAAGCCTTCCTGTTGGAAGGATGAGGCTAAGACCTGAAGGAAGTGCAGGAGGACACAATGGTATAAAAAATATAATTCTCCACCTATCTTCAGATATTTTTCCGCGCATAAAAGTAGGGGTAGGGCAGCCTGAAAAAGATTTAGTTTCTTATGTTCTTGGTCGTTTTCCAAAAGAGGAGTGGGAAACCTTGCAAAAAGTGTTCCCAGCAGCCTGCGACGCAGCGGAGGTTATAATACAAAAAGGTATTAAAGAGGCTATGAATAGATTTAATGGATTTACTGTAGGAGGGTTAAAATGAGACTTGAGGGCTTAATGCAGCCTTTGAAAGAAAGCAAAGAGTTTGGAGAAATTATGAATGCAGTAGAAAAGCACAGATACCCAATTGGTGTATTTGGGCTTTCAGAGTCTGCCAGAAGTTATTTAATAAATGGAGTGTATAATGAATTAGACAAGCCATTTCTAATTCTTACTCATAGCGATGTAGAAGCAAAAAACATATACGAAGACTTAAACTTATATCTTCCAAACGTATTCTATTTTCCAACAAAAGAAGTTGTATTTTATAATATAGATGCAATTTCAGGCGATTTAAGATGGGAACGATTAAAAGTAATAAAGGAAATGACTAAAAAAGGGAAAAAGATTATAGTAGCTTCAATAGAATCTTTGGCTCAGCGATATATTCCCTTTAATCTTTTTAAAGAATATACCTTTAAGTTTTCTGTAGGAGACAGCATAAGCTTAGAGCAACTTAATGAAAAACTTGTACAAAGCGGCTATGAAAGGGTGGACATAGTAGAAGCTAAAGGACAGTTTTCTATAAGAGGAGGAATAATGGATATATTCCCTCCTTATGGAAGTTTGCCTTATAGAATAGAGCTTTTTGGTGATGAAGTTGACTCTATTAGAACTTTTAATACAGAATCTCAGAGAAGTATAGAAAAAGTTAAAAGAGTAGAGATTTTTCCTGCAAAGGAAATGATTTTAAGCAGCGAAAGCATTAAAAAGGCTGCAGCAGCTATTGAAGAAGATTTAAAAACTGTTTTAGAAACATTAAAATCAAAGAAAAATAAAGAAGCTTTGGAAAAGATAAGTTCTATAACAAAAGCTAATCTGGAATCTTTAAAAGAAAACTGGAGCTTTGAAACTATAGACAGCTATCTTACCTATTTTTATGAAAGTACATCAAGCTTTTTAGATTATATTCAAGACGGTTTTGTAATTATTGATGATATTCAAAGATGTAAGGGAAAGCTTGACAGTGTATATTTTGAATTTGAAGAAAACTATACAAATTTCCTTCAGCTTGGGAATATACTTCCAGGTCAGGGCAATTTGTTAATGCCTAAGGAGGAGCTTCTGGAAACACTTGCATCTAGCAAGGTATTAACATTAAGTGCAATACCTAAGTCCACTGATTTTCTTGCACCAAGGGCAATTGTAAGCTTTACTCAAATAACTCTTCACAATTATCATGGACAGCTAGATCTTCTTATAGAAGATATAAAGGACAAGAAGGCAAGGGGATTTAAAACAATTATACTTTCAGGCACAAGGCCTAGAGGGGAGAGATTGGTTACTACTTTAAGGGATAGAGGCATAGAAAGCACTTACAGCGATGTTATAAGCAATATGGAATTTGGTCAGGTTATGATAACCTTTGGAAATCAGCTCAGGGGGTTTGAGTACCCGGATTTAAAGGTTTGCGTAATTTCTGATAAGGAAGTGTTTGGGGAAGCCAAAAGAAAGAAAACCTCAAAACCTCAGAAAGGTGTCAGCAAGATAAAGAGTTTTACCGAGCTTAAAATCGGGGATTATGTAGTTCATACAAATCATGGTATAGGTGTTTATAGAGGTATAAAGCAGCTGGAGCTTGAAGGACACAAAAAGGATTACCTGCAGGTAAACTATGAATCAGGTGATATGCTTTATGTGCCTGTAGATCAGCTGGATTTAGTTCAGAAATATATTGGTCAGGAAGGAAAAATACCTAAGGTAAATAAGCTTGGGGGAACAGAGTGGGCTAAGGCCAAATCTAAGGTTAAGAAGTCTATTGAGGCTATAGCTGAAGATTTAGTAAAGCTTTATGCTGTGCGTTCTACCCTTAAGGGACATAAGTTTTCAAAGGATACTGTTTGGCAAAAGCAGTTTGAAGGAGAATTTCCATATGAGGAAACGCCGGATCAGTTAACTGCTATAGCAGAGATTAAAAGGGATATGGAAAGCGATAAGCCTATGGACAGACTTCTTTGTGGAGATGTTGGCTATGGTAAGACAGAAGTTGCTATCCGTGCCGCCTTTAAGGCAGTAATGGACGGAAAGCAGGTAGCTTTTCTAGTTCCAACTACAATATTAGCAGAGCAGCACTACAATAACCTTGTGCAGAGATTTTCTGATTTCCCTGTAAAAGTGGATATGGTAAGCAGATTTAGAACTCCAAGTCAGCAAAAGGCTACTATGAAGGCAGTTAAAGAAGGAAACGTGGATATACTTATAGGTACTCACAGGCTGCTATCTAAGGACATACAGTTTAAAGATTTAGGACTATTAATAATTGATGAAGAGCAAAGATTTGGAGTAACTCATAAAGAAAAGCTTAAGGAGTTTAAGAAAAATATAGATGTATTAACTTTATCTGCTACTCCTATTCCAAGAACTCTTCATATGTCTTTAGTAGGGGTTAGGGATATAAGTGTTATAGAAACTCCTCCGGAGGAAAGATACCCGATACAGACTTATGTAGTTGAATTTAACGATCAGCTTATAAGAGATGCTATAATGAGAGAACTAAATAGAGGTGGACAGGTATATTTTGTTCACAATAGAGTTGAAACTATAAGGGAGATGTCTTCTTATCTTCAAAAACTGGTGCCTGAAGCGAAAATTGCTGTTGGCCATGGACAGATGAGTGAAAGAGAACTTGAAGATGTAATCATGGGGTTTGTAAAAAGTGACTATGATATTCTTGTTTCAACTACAATAATTGAAACAGGAATGGACATACCAAATGTAAATACAATAATAATCAATGATGCAGATAAGATGGGACTTTCTCAACTCTATCAGCTAAGAGGAAGAGTAGGACGTTCTAATAGAATTGCTTATGCATATTTAACTTATAGAAAAGATAAAATACTTACAGAAGTAGCTGAAAAAAGGCTTAAGGCTATAAAAGAATTTACAGAGCTTGGTTCAGGTTTTAAAATAGCCATGAAGGATTTAGAGATTAGAGGAGCAGGAAACATGATGGGGTCTTCACAGCATGGTCATATGGCGTCAGTAGGTTATGACCTTTATTGCAGAATGCTCGAGGACATGATTAAGCTTATTAAAGGTGAAATTGAAAAAGAACCAGTTGAAACAACTGTGGAGCTTAAGGTGGATGCTTATATTCCTTCTGACTATATAAGTGATGAAATGCAGAAGATTGAAGTTTATAAGAAAATTGCAGCTATAAGTTCTGAAGATGATATGATGGAAATTCAAGACGAGCTTATAGATAGATTTTCTGATATTCCTCCTTCTGTACGTAACCTTATGAATATAGCCTATATAAGAAGTATTGGTAAGTTATTAGGAATTGAAGAGATTAAGGAAAGAAAAGATGAGCTTCAGCTTGTGCTTGAAAGCAAAGATTCAATAAATGAAAATTTAGTTAAGGTTCTTATGGAAAAGTACAGTAGAAAGATTTCCTTTAAAGAAGACAGAAAGCCTGTTATTGTCTACAAGCTTACAGATGTAAAAAAAGAGGATTTAATAACAGTAGTACGGGAGCTTTTGGAAAATATGAAAACTGGTGTTGCAATAGCATAGCATTATGATACAATATTCAGTATGAGAAACAACTAATTTAAAGGTTAGAAAACAAAATTAAGAGCGGGGGAATTAGAGTGAAAAACATTAGAAAAATAGCAGCAGCTGCATTAATAAGCGTGTTTACTGTAGCTTTAGCAGGCTGCAATATGATAACAAAGACGGACGAAGCGATTAAAAAGAGTCCTGTTGCTAAGTTTGGCAATATGAGCATAACAAAGGGTGAGCTTGATGAAGAACTTCAGTTTGTGTCTAAAGAAATGGAAGGTCAGTATAAGTCAATTTATGGAGAAGAATACGTAAAAGGTGAAGATTTTAAAAAGCAAAAACAAGAATATATAGATACGTATAAAAAACAGATTCTTGACAGCTTAATAACTAAAAAAATAGCGCTAAATAAAGCTGCTGAAAGAAACCTTATTGCATCAGATGATGAGGTGAATAAAAAGATAGAGGAATACAAGAAGGACACAAAAGAAGAAACTATTAAAGAGCTTGGGTATACAGAAGGCTTTAACGATGCTAAGTATAAACAGAGTATAAAAGACCAATTAACTTTGGAAAAACTTCAGAATGATATAATTAAAGATGTAAAGGTTGAAGATAGTGAAATTCAGGATTACTATAACTCAAATCAAAGCAAGTTCACTGAACAGCCAAACAAAATTCATGTAGCCCATATACTTTCTGCAACAGAAGAAGATGCTAAAAAGGTTAAGGAAAGACTGGATAAGGGCGAAGACTTTGCAAAAGTGGCGAAGGAAGTTTCTACAGAACCTGCTGCAAAAGAATCAGGCGGAGATTTAGGTTTTATTGAATATGATAATGCAAATTACGATAGAACCTTTATGCAGGCTGCAATAGCACTTCCTGAAGGGAAAATATCAAATCCTGTTCAGACTCAATTTGGATGGCATATAATAAAGGCTATAAAGAAAGAAGAATACCCTGTTAAAAAACTTGAAACTGTAAAAGAAGAAATAAAGTCTACCTTACTGTCACAGAAGCAAAATGCTAAGGTAAGTGAAGAAGTTTCAAAGTGGAGAGAAGAAGCTAAAATCAAGTATTACGAAAAGAATATGTAAAATATATGCAATTGTAAAACTTAACTGAATATATAAATATAAAAAAACGACTTAAAAGTTAGCTTTTAAGTCGTTTTTTATACAACTAATATAATGAAATATTTCTAAAATTTTCAAATTTAAAAATAAAAGAGTCCAATCTGTGTATAAATTTTCATAATTGGAAGGATAATAATAACACAGATAAGATTTATTAGTTAATTTTTAATTTATATTTTAAAGGAGGTTATTACATAATGAAAGCAACTGGTATAGTTAGGCGTATTGATGATCTTGGAAGAGTAGTAATACCTAAAGAAATAAGACGAACTTTAAGAATAAGAGAAGGAGATCCGCTTGAGATATTTACTGATAGAGAAGGTGGAGTAATACTTAAGAAATATTCACCAATAGGAGAATTAAGTGATTTTTCAAAGGAATATGCAGAATCACTTCAACAATCAATTGGACATATTGTACTTATAGCTGATAAAGATGCTATTATATCCGCCAGTGGTGCACCAAAGAAAGATTACTTGGAAAGAAAAATAAGCAATGAACTTGAAAAATGTATGGAAGATAGAAAAACAGTAGCTTTAGGAGAAGGAACTTCCAAAATGATACCTCTATATGATGATGAAGATGTTGAAGGAAAATATACAGGACAAATAATTTCTCCAATTATTGCAGAAGGCGATGCAATTGGCGCAGTTGTCATACTAGCAAAGCAGCCTGGAGAAAAGCTCGGAGAACTAGAACTTAAACTCGCCGAAACCGCATCAGCCTTTTTAGGGAAGCAAATGGAACAATAATGGTAGACAGCTAATGGCAGCGTGTCTGCCATTTGTTTTTTTGCTTCAGTTTGAATTATAGACAACAATTAAACAAAATATACAGCTATTTTATAAAAAAGTAATAAAATTTCTTAAATTTAAATATTAATAATATGAATAATTTTTAGGCAGCACAAAGAACAAATAGGGGGAAGTATCTTTATGAGGAAACAGTCTTTAATTAAAGGAACATTAATATTAGGTTTAGCAGGTATTTTTGCCAAGTTTCTAGGTATATTTTTCAGGTGGCCATTAATAATGCTTATAGGAGATAAGGGTATTGGATACTACCAAATGTCTTATCCTCTTTATACTTTCTTTGTTGCTGCAGCATCAGGAATTCCGCTTGCTATTTCAAAGCTTGTAGCAGAGAGAAATGCTGCTATGGATAGAGCAGGAATTATTCAGGTATTAAATAGTGCGCTTCTTCTTATGATAATACTAGGAGGAGGTTTTTCTGCAGTACTTATTATTTTTTCACGACAGCTTATACAATTTTTTAACTGGGATGCTAAGGCTTATTACTCACTTATGGGAATATCTATGGCACCAATTATAATATCAATAATGAACAGTTTTAGAGGATTTTTTCAGGGTTTACAGAACATGATGCCTACTGCAGTATCACAAATAATAGAACAAATAGGAAGAGTATGTATTGGGGTTGGACTAGCTTATCTATTTCTTCCAAGAGGAATAGAGGTTTCTGCAGGTGGAGCTGCTTTTGGAGCAGCAGCAGGCGGGTTTATGGCAGGAATATATTTAATTTATAAATATATAAGGGTAAGAAAGGAATTTATTGTAAGAAGATATACAAAAAATACTGATATAATGTACAGACTTTTGAGAATTGCTATACCTATGTCCTTAGGAGCAACTGTAAGTTCCATTATGGGACTTATTGACGTTTTATTGGTTCCGAGAAAGCTATTAGAGGCAGGAATCTCGCAAGATGAGGTTATAGCACTTTTCGGTCAGTTAACAGGAAAAGCGGGTACTCTTGTGAGTGTACCTTTGACTCTTTCCATGGCACTTTGTATGTCACTGGTTCCAATAATTGCAGAGTCTCATTTTTTGGGGCGAACAATAGATGTACACAGTAAAGTAGATACTGCTATCAGAATTTCTACAGTGGTAGCATTTCCATGTACTCTTGGACTTTACTTCATGGCCAGACCTATTTTACAATTAATATTTCCAGGACAGTCTGATGGATATCTTATTTTACAAGTTTTATCATTATCTGTGCCTTTTATAATTTTAACTCAGGCTAGTACATATATTCTACAAGGAGTTGGAGAAGATATAAGACCTGTTATTAATCTAGGTTTAGCATGTATAGTTAAGGTTATAATAACCTATATATTAGTGCCTATACCGTATATAAATATATATGGAGCTGCCTTAAGCAGTTTAGGAGCATACATAGTTGCAGCTTCATTAAATATGCATCTTTTAAAGAAAACCTTCAATGTAAAGATTAATTATTATGAAATTGTTATAAAACCTGCTTTTGCAGCTGTTTTAATGATAATAGCAGTTGTATTTATCTATTTGAATGTCTATAATTATACAGTAAGCGTTAGAATTTCAAGTTTACTTGCTATCGCAGCAGGAGCTTTAATATATGTACTTTTAATAGTTGGTTTTGGAACTTTTAAATATAGCTACATAAAAAAGAGATTTTTGAAAAGGTAAAATCAGAAGGCATAAAGATTGATAATTTTTATGTGCTCTCTAGGAATACAGAAGGGAAGATATAAATGATTAAAATTGTTGGACTTGGGCCTGGAGCAAAAGAGGCTATGACTTTAGGAACATTAGAAGTTTTAAAAAAGGGAAGTAAAGTTTTTTTAAGAACTTGTAAACATCCTAATGTAGAATATCTAAAGGAATTAGGAGTAGAATTTAAAACCTATGATGATAAATACGATACCTTTGATAGTTTTGACGAGGTATATAATTCAATTGCAAAAGAGCTTATAGATGAATATGAAAAGAGCGGAGATATAGTTTATGCAGTTCCGGGACATCCGCTTGTGGCAGAAAAATCAGTAACTATCTTGCTTGAGCTTTGCAGAGAAAAGGGCATTCAAACTGAAATTTATCCAGCAGTTAGTTTTGTGGATGCCATAATGGAGAGTTTAAAGCTTGACCCTGTAGAGGGTTTAAAAATAATAGATGCTTTTGATATAAAAAATCAGGTTCTGGATAAAAGAATAGGAACTATAATAACGCAGGTTTATAACAAGTACATAGCTTCAGAGGTTAAGCTTGCATTAAATGAGTATTATAGAGATGATACCGAAGTTTATTTTATTAGAGCAGCGGGAGTAAAGGAATTTGAAAGCATAAGAAAGATAGCATTATACGAATTAGACAGGCAGGAAGATATTGATCATCTGACTTCTATTTATATTCCAAAGGATTTAAATAACACTATGGATTTTCATGACTTACTGGCAATTATGGATACTTTAAGAGGAGAAGATGGCTGTCCTTGGGATAAAGAACAGACTCACGAGTCTTTAAAGAGATATTTGATTGAAGAGTGCTATGAAGTTTTAGAGGCAATAGATGAAAAGAATGAGGATATGCTTATTGAAGAGCTGGGAGATGTGCTTCTTCAGGTAGTATTTCATGCAAGGATTGGCAAGGAAGAAGGTTACTTTGATATGAGTGATGTTATAAAGGGAATAAGCAATAAGATGATAGAAAGACATCCTCATATTTTTGGAAAAGTTAAAGCAGAAACATCTGAAGAGGTTCTTAAAAACTGGGATGAAATAAAGAAGAAGGAAAAAGGTTTTGAAAGCTATACAGAGGAGCTAAGGCATGTTCCTAAAAATCTGCCGGCACTTATGAGGGCTGAAAAAGTTCAAGCTAAAGCAAGAAAAGTAGGATTTGATTGGGACAAAGTTGAAGATGCATTAAATAAGGTTTTTGAAGAATTCAATGAGGTTAAAGATGTATATAAAGGGAAAAACAGGGCAAAAATACTAGAAGAAGTTGGAGATTTGATATTTGCAGTGGTAAATGTATGCAGATTCCTTGACATTGAGCCAGAGAATGCATTAAATTATACTATAGAGAAATTTATAAATCGCTTTGAATACATAGAAAAAGTTGCTTTAAGTAAAGGTATGAAACTTAAAGAGATGACTTTAGAGCAAATGGATGCTCTTTGGGAGGAAGCTAAGCAAAAGAAAATTTTGGCTGAAAAGAAGGAATTTTAATATTAGTGCAGAATATAGTAATTCACTAAGATTTATAGTTTGTAGATTAGAAATACAAGCTAAAAGTAAGTTTGTTTAGTTATATTTTTACATATATACTAAAAGAAAAAATGGGCTGAAAATAAATAAATTTTTTAGGAGGTGAAAACCCTGGTTTAGGTTTTATTGCCTATCTTGCTGGCCCGGTGGATAAATCTAATAGATTGAAACCAGGATACAAAAGTGAACAAAGCAGAATTAATAACAAGCATGGCTGAAAAAAGCGGTTTAACAAAAAAAGATGCTGAAGCAGCTTTAAAATCATTAATAGAGAGTGTTCAAGAAGCACTAGCAAAGGGAGAAAAAGTTCAATTAGTAGGATTTGGAACTTTTGAAGCTAGAGAAAGAGCTGCTAGAGTAGGAAGAAATCCAAGAACTAAAGAAGAAATAACTATACCAGCATCAGTAGTTCCAGTATTTAAAGCTGGTAAAGAATTCAAAGAAGCAGTAGAAAAGAAATAATGACTTTTCAAAAAGCCTGGATTTTTAATTCAGGCTTTTTATTTTAGATTAGGAGGATTTTCATGAGGCTAGATAAATATTTAAAAGTTTCAAGGATTATAAAGAGAAGAACTGTTGCTAAAGAAGCTTGTGAAAATGGAAGAGTTAGCATAAATGGAAAAACAGCAAAGCCAAGCACTGACATTAAAGAAGGAGATATAATAGAAATTCAATATGCTGCAAAGATTTTAAAAGCAAAAATAACAAATGTAGCTGAGCATGTAAGAAAAGAAGAGGCTAAGGCTATGTATGAAATATTAGTTGGAGAAGAAGACACGGACGAAGAGTAATATATAAAGACTTCCAGGCATATAAATAAATACAAGAGGGGCAAGACCTCTTTATATGATTGAGCAATATTAATGTAATGCCTGGAGGGATAAAATGGAGGCTAAAAAAGAAATAAAGATAGAAGATAAAAGGAGTAATTTAACCCTTGAAAACAGAAGAAAGCTGTCATTAACTGGAGTTGTTGAAGTTATAAGTTTTAATGATTCACAGATTATGCTTAATACTAATCTTGGCTCTATGACTATCAAAGGGGAAGGGTTAAGAATGAACAAACTAGATGTACAAAATGGGGAAGTTATAATTATAGGAATGATTAATTCCTGTGTTTACTCTACTGCTGAAATTAAGAAAGACAACGAAAGCATATTTGCTAAGTTGTTTAAGTAGGTATAATTATGTTATTTCCCGTTTCAGTTCAGTTAAATATTCTTATTTTCAGCATACTGGCAGGAGTATTAACAGGAATATTGTTTGACTTATATAGAGTTTTTAGAGGGCTTGAAAACCCAAATAGGATAGTTACATTTATTGAGGATATGTTGTTTTGGATATTTACTGGTATAGTAGTATTCATATTCCTCCTATTTACAAACTATGCCTACATGAGAATGTATGTATATGCAGCAATAGGAATAGGAATAATCATATATATGGAAATGATTAGTAAAATATTTATTAAGGTACAGTATAAGCTTATTAAAAGTATAATTAAATTTATAAGAATAACTTTTAATTTTTTAACATATCCAATTCAACTATTGTTTTATAATATTAAAAGAAAAAATAAACAAAAAATCCTTAAGAAAAAACTTGAAGAAAATCAAAATAGAATTTAAAATATATAGTGAGACATAAAAGTGATATTAACCAATGATTAAGAGTATAAGGAGTAAGGGCACATGAATAAAAAGCTTAATCTTAAAAAGGTATTGATTATATTGGCTTCGTGTTATGTGGGTTACATACTTGTCAGTACTCAGTTAGTTATGGTTAAAATCAAAAAAGAAATAAAAGTTAATCAGCAGGAACTTTCTAAACTAAAGCAGAAAAATCAGCAATTACAGGATGAGGTTAATATATCAAAAACCGATGCTTACATTGAAAAGCTTGCAAGAGAAAGGTTAGGCTTAATAAAAGAAGGAGAGACTCCTGTAATATCAAAATAACTTAGTTTTTAATATTATAAATATATAACATATTTAATTTTTAAGGAGGAGTCTTTTTAATATGACCTTACAGACAGGTAGTATCCTAGAAGGTACAGTAGTTAACATTACAAATTTTGGTGCATTTGTTGAAGTGGATGGGAAAACAGGTTTAGTCCACATATCAGAGGTTTCAGACACTTTTGTAAAAAACATCAGAGACTATTTAAAAGAGAAAGATAAAGTTAAAGTTAAAGTAATTTCAGTGGATGATAATGGAAAGATAAGCCTATCCATAAAACAGGCTACCCCTCCAAGAAAATCTGTAAGACCAATTGAAATTGATTGGAGTCAAGAAAAAAATAGATCAAATGCTTCCAGTTTTGAAGATAGACTTTCAAAGTTTTTAAAGGAAAGTGAAGAAAAGGTACAAGAACTTAAAAAACATCAAGAGTCAAGAAGCCGTGGTTACAGAAAAAGTTCAAATTATTAGCATATAGAGGAATCGCTAAGGCGATTCCTTTGTTAAGCTGTAGGTATGTGGTAAGTTACATTTTGGTATGATATTAATATATGAACAACCAAAAAATAACTTATAAAAAAATGTTGACATGATATAATATATAATATATAATAAACTATGTCGCTAGGAAACGACATGCTGAAGTGGCGGAACAGGCAGACGCACAGGACTTAAAATCCTGCGGTGGTTAAACACCGTACCGGTTCGATTCCGGTCTTCAGCACCAATATCGCGGGGTGGAGCAGTTGGCAGCTCGTCGGGCTCATAACCCGAAGGTCGCAGGTTCAAGTCCTGCCCCCGCAACCAAAAGTTTCAGATATGAAACAAATAAATAATATGGCGGAATAGCTCAGTTGGCTAGAGCAATCGGTTCATACCCGATGTGTCGTAGGTTCAAGTCCTATTTCCGCTACCATACATAAATCCTGAAGTATTACTTCAGGATTTTATTTTATACTAAAGCTCTGTACAAACAATGCAGAAGATATGGCTACATTTTCATTACTATGAATTATTTTAACTACATACCAGCAATAATCTTCAGTTATGGTAAAGTCTAAATTCCATTCTAATACAGAGGCTGCTTTAAAGTTTTTTTCTGCAATTATCTTTCCTCTATTTGTAATTACTTCAACTTTTTCTATAGGATTAATTAAATCTTCCGCTTTAATGTGAAGATTTAATTTATCTCCTATATTAATATTCAAAATACTTCCCATCCAGCGGTTATTTCCTTTAACTACAAGTTTTAGAGTTTTAGATTCAGTTGAGTAAACTCTTCTTAATTTTATTGCATCTAACAAAGAATCTATAGTGAGTTCTTTTGCTATAACTGCGGTAATGTTAGGAGAATTTCCCCAATCATTAATGTGATTATCCTGGCCGTTTATTGCAGCGATATGCCATCCGTCATCTAACGCATTATAATAATTTTTTTCTGTTCTAGTGTAGATACGAGTGGTAGAGCCGTTGCCTACTTCATATAGATTTACAAAATTATCAAAGTTATGGGAAAAAGGGAGAGTTTTTGGAGAACGATGAGGATGATTTATAGAAAGAAGTATATTTTCTTCTGTAATAAGCCATTCATAAAGTTCTTCTAAAAAATTCGGCTTTTTTTCTATAATGCTTTGGCTGTTGATAATGTTAATATGTCCCCAAAATTTTGTGCTTAATTCAAAACCAAAAAGAGCAGCAAAATCTTTATATCTTTTATTTGCAGCAGCAGCTTCAAGTTTCAGCATTTCCCATTTCGGGTGTTTTTTTCCGATTATAAATATGCTCCTGTCATAATTATATTTTCCATTAACAAGTTTTCCCTGATGATCAGTTACGATTAAGAAGTTAAGACCATTATTTTTAGCCTGTTCATAAGCTTCTGTAGGTGTACCAATTCCATCGGAATAGGAGGTATGGGCATGTGGTATGCCGAAATAAAAATTATATTCCATAAGTTCATCTTCAATTATAAATTTCCAGATAAATTCTTGGGGGTTATTATCTTTATCATTAATAACGAGCTTTACTGTATGAGTTCCATACTGTAAAGGGTCTTTAACAAAATAACTTATACTGTTGTTTTTTAAATAAGCATTCAGTTCTTTGTTATCTACATAAAGTTTAGAACTTTTAAAATCTAAAATTTCATTTCCCTGCTTTAGATAGGCACAGATATAAGGCTTTGTATTAGAAGTTGAGGTAAGGTTGCCGGGAGTTAAATAAAATATTATAGGCTGTTTAGCATTTTTAATTCTATATTCGCTTGAGCGCATATTATTAAACAGAAACTCTTCCAATGAACATAAAAAATGTTCCTTCAAAATCAAACACCACCATAAAAATCATCTGAATATATATTATTCAAATTGCAGATAACAGGTGACTAAATATTACAAAAAATAAGTAAATAAAAAGCTCCGTTATGTGGAGCTTTTAAAATAACAATCATTGTTTTCCATTTATGTATTCAGCTAATATTCTTGCTACATATACACCTGAAGTTTTAGCTTCTTCTAGAGTATTGTTTTCCGAACCTACTTCTAATAACAGGGCGTTAGGGCTTTTTTGCTGGTTGAACTTAGTTCCGTTATTATGGACATAAATGCCGTAATCACCTTGATTTCCAGGACGTATAAGTCCAGGAAAAAGACTTTGCCCTATGTTTACAAGTTTTTTCATAAGTGCTGCATTTTTATCCTTATTAGGATTTCCTGGTCCTTCAACAAAGATAAGCCTTGCAACATTTGAACTATGCATACTTACAGTTACATCTTCTTTTTTTGGTCCACCATCTCTATGCAGGTCTATTATTACTTTAAAGTCTTTATATTTATTTAAATACTTATCTAAGGTTTCTCCTGAACGTGCGTAGCTCTTATTAAATACCATATTATGTACTGTTTTATCGTGAATTACAGCAATACCGTAGTTTTTTTCAAGTTCATTAGCTATTACATCTCCAACAGCAACAACAGTTTTGCTTTGATCATCTGATACGTTGGCTGCATAAGGTTTATAGCTTTCAGTTGTGTGAGTATGATAAATTAAAACTTCTGGTTTTGCGGGATTTAAAGTCTTCTTTAATTTAGCATTGTATACTTCTGCAATTTTAGTATAATCCACAGGAGTATTTGAGTCGGTTGTTTTAACATCTGTATTTTTTATTATGTTGTTTTCGTTAAGCTTAAAAGGATTTAGAGTAAAAGGCGTTGTAGTATCTCTGGCTATTCCTTTAGGATCCCCATCTTTAATAAGGTTAAATTCACGACTAACAATTGATAAAGGACTGTTCACATCTAAACCCATCATTTCGAGGAACTTGTCCGTTAATGAGAAATCAGCTTCTGCCATGTCATCTTCGTCAAGGTTCATTGATTTTAAAAGAGGCAGGGCGTTTTTCATTACTTCTATATAGTACATGCTTTTATCAAAAGAAACGGTATCTTCTGTACCTGCTTTTGCAGTCAAGGGTACAGATAAAGTGAGTAATAAGGACAATGAAAGTGAGGTATAGATTTTACCTTTTGTATTTTTATTCTTTAACAATTTAATCCCCTCCATACAACTCATTATATTCAGAGAGGTTTGCTGATTATTACAGGTTTTAAAAAATAAATTATTGAAATACCGACATGTTTTCTGTTTATGTTGCATAAATTAATAAGATATCTTATTCAAACTATCTTTTATAAAATTTACTAATAGCTTGTTTTTATAAGGTTTTAATGGGTAAAAAGCAAATTTAAAAATTTTATTAAATGGTAATTATTTGGAAAATTATACGAATTAATGTCCAAATAAATTTGGTAAAGGCTTTCATGGTATGACATTTATTTCCAAAGAACTTTGTTATAATAAAAAGCAAGATTGGATGGGGGAGTGTTATTAATGCAGTACGGAGCAAATTTGTCAGCTTATGAGAGAGCGGTTAAGACTAAGAAAAAAGAGGAAAAGAAATTAGTAGATGTTAGGCTTATATTAAAACTGCTGGTTTATTTTGCAGCGTCTTTTTTAATAAGCAGAGTACTTTTAGTAAATTATATGGCTCCATTTGGCATAGCTTTTTTAATAGCAGCTGCTATGTTTGGAGAAGAGAGAATTTCTTTGGTTGCTGGATGTGGTTCTCTTATTGGTTATGCAACACTGTATGGAAATTTAAAGGAAATGCCTTCCTATATGGTATTGGTTGGAATTATCACTTTTGTAGGTTATTTGTCTATGGGTCTTGGAAAAAAGAAACAACTTATATTGTTATTCTCAGCTGTTTTAATTGAGTTAACAGCATATAAAATGCTTATTTTGAGTTTTACTATTGGTGTAGCTTTTTTTACTGCTTTTTTGGAAACAGTTTGTATATTCCCATTATATTTTATTATAAATTATTCTATACTATGCTTTAAAGATTTAAAAACAAAGCATTTATTTACAAATGAAGAACTTATAAGTATGGCAGTAACGTCGTCTCTTATTATATCAGGAACCTGGGGCGCCAGTATTTTTGGAGTTTCTTTAAGAAACCTTTTTGCTCTTTTATTTGTACTAGGTATAAGTTATATAAAAGGAAGTACGGTTGGAGCAGCCAGCGGGGTAGCTATAGGAGTAATTGTTGGAATTGCATCAAATAATATGACTTTGTTTATAAGTGTATATGGCATTTGCGGGCTTATAGCAGGAACCTTCAAAGAAACTGGAAAAATATTAACCGGGCTTTCATATTTAGTGGCTTTTGTTATAGTAAACATTTATTCCAATATCAATGGAGAATTTAGATTTATAGAAGCAGCAATTACCTGCGGGGTTTTTCTTTTTATTCCAAACAAGATTTATGATAGATTAGCTTTAGAGCTAGATTTTGAAAAGAAACAGGAAAGTATAAGTTCAAACTATGTGGAAAAAATTAAAAATATGTTAATAGATAGATTAGATAGTTTTTCAGATGTACTTTTAAATATGTCAACAATACTTGAGAACTTAGCAGAAAATGATAAGCTTGTTATGAAAAATAAGAGCTCAGCTTTAATAGAAAATCTGGCAGATAGGGTTTGCAGCAACTGCAATATGAATTCTATGTGCTGGAGAAGGGAAAGCTATTATACATATAATGCCTTTGGAGAATTAATTCAAAACTATCAGGAAAAGAATGAGACAATGCCTCAGGAACTTGAGAGAAAATGTGTTAAGAGAACAGCTTTAATAAAAAGTACTGAGGAGATAGTGAATAACTATATAATAAGCGAGATGTGGAGAAAAAGATTAAGCGAAGGAAGAGAACTTCTATCTAATCAGATAGGAAATATGGCTGATTCTGTTTCAGAAATTATTGAGGATTTTAATGCTAATATAAAAATTGATGTTGAAGCTGAAAATAGTATAAGAAGAATATTAGACAGAAACAGAATAAAGTATAGAGATGTATTTTGTTTAAATAATAAAAATGATAGGTTAGTAGTTAAGCTTAAAATGGCAGCTTGCGGCGGAAGACAAAGCTGTGTTAAGGATATACTTCCTCTTATTAATGAAGTTATTCATAAAAACATGTGTGTCAGCGATGACGGATGCAATATTGATCCAAAGGATAATAATTGTACTATAACTTTTGAAGAGGCACCAAAGTTTCATATAGGTTCCCATGCTAAAAGGGTGTGCAAGGATGGAGAAAATTATAGTGGAGATAGTTATACTTTTGGAAAGCTTAGTGATGGGACTTATATGACGGTTATAAGTGATGGAATGGGTTCAGGTCCTCAGGCAGAACAGGAAAGCAATGCAGCAGTTGAACTTATTGAAAAGTTTGCCAGTACAGGTTTTAACAGAATTACTGCTATAAATACAGTAAACTCTATAATGAGTTTGAAGTTTTCTGCTGATGAAAAATTCTCTACGGTAGATTTAAGCAGCATAGACTTATATACTGGTGAAGCAGAATTTATGAAGGTCGGTGCTGTTGCAAGTTTTATAAAGAGCGGAAATAAGGTAGAAGTTATAAGATCAAAGACTCTTCCTATGGGTGTGCTTGATAAGGTGGATATAGATATAGTGAATAAAAAGGTAAAAAATGGAGATTTGGTTATAATGCTCACAGACGGAATTTTAGATTATAATAATGAATCAGCAGGGAAGGTAGACTGGATAGTTGACTTTTTGCAGAATACAACCTGCAGCAGTCCGAAGGAACTTGCTGATGAAATTATAGAAAAAGCTAAAGAACTTGGCGGCGGAAAAGTGAAAGATGATATGACGGTTGTGGTTTCAAAGGTTTATTCTTTATATTAAAATATATAGAAGGGAGATTTAGTCTCCCTTTATTTATGTTATAATAAGTTTAATTATTACATTTAGGAAGTGTTTGTTTTGATAGATAAGGTTTTGAATACAATAAATCAATATAATATGTTTGAGAAAAATGATAAAGTAATAGTTGCAGTATCTGGGGGACCTGATTCTGTCTGTCTTCTTCACCTTTTGTATACTTTAAAGGGAGATTTTAACTTAACGTTGTATGCTGCACATGTAAATCATTGTCTCAGGGGAGAAGAAGCAGATAAGGATGAGGAGTATGTAGAGGAGTTTTGCAGAAAACTCGGTATAGAATGCTTTGTAAAGAGAGTAGATATAAAAAAACTTTCAAAAGAAAGAGGATTATCTTCTGAAAGTACAGGAAGAGAGGCTAGATATGAATTTTTTGAGGAGCTTTATAAAAAACTGAGAGCTGATAAAATAGCACTGGCTCATAACTTTAATGATAAGGCAGAAACTGTGCTTATGAGAATAATAAGAGGAACAGGTATGGAAGGTCTTTCAGGGATTAAAGCAGTCAGAAGTAATATATTTGTAAGACCTTTAATAAATATTAAAAGAGAAAGTATTGAAAAATACTGCAGAGATAATAAATTAGAGCCCAGAATAGACAAGACCAATTTAGAAAACATTTATACGAGGAATAAAGTAAGGCTTGAACTTATTCCTTATATTGAGAAAAATTTTAATAGTGATATAATAAATAGTCTGAATAGATTAGCAGATACTATGGCTTTAGATAATGATTATTTAGAAGCAACCTGTAAAGAAAAGTATAGAAACTATTGTGAAAAGAAGGGCGGAAAGGTTATAATATACAAGGAAGCTTTTAAAGAACATGAAGCAGTACTTAGCAGATTGCTTAGGTTTGCTATAAGAGAGGTTAAGGGTAATCTATATAATATTGAAAAAGTACATATTTATGATCTTATTAATCTTCAAAAAAGTGGAACGGGGAAAAAAATAACTTTGCCTGGGGATTTAGTCGGGTTTAATAATTATGAAAATATTGAACTTTCTATAGCTGAAGTTAATAAAGTTTATAAAGAGAAAAAAGAATATACTATTCAAATTGAAGAGAAAAATTATATTGAAGCCTTAAACTTAGAAGTTCAGTTAAGATTATTAAATAAAGACGAAAAGCCTGATTTTAAAGAAAAAACTTACATAAAATATTTTGATTTTGATAAGATTAAAGGAAGGATTACCTTAAGAACAAGAAAAAATGGAGACAGGTTTATTCCGCTTGGTATGAAGGGAAGCAAAAAGCTAAAGGACTTATTTATGGATTTAAAAATTCCACAAGAGGAAAGAGACTATATACCGCTTATTTGCTTTGGTGATGATATAGCCTGGATAGTAGGCTATAGAATAAGTGAAAGCTACAAGGTAAATAGTGATACAAAAAATATACTAGAGATAACTGTTAGGAAGGGGAACAGCAATGAGAGACCATATTAAAAAAATACTTTTAGACGAAGAAAAAATAAGTGAGAAAATTAAGGAATTAGGTAGCCTTATAAGCAGGGATTATGAAGGAAAAGACCTGGTGCTTGTTGGTGTGCTTAAAGGTTCTGTTATGTTTATGGCAGATCTTTTAAAGGAGATTACTATTCCATGCTGCATGGATTTTATGGCTGTATCAAGCTATGGAAATTCTACAACAAGTTCAGGAGTAGTTAGAATTTTAAAGGATTTGGATTTTGAAATAGAAGGCAAGGATGTGCTTGTAGTAGAAGATATAATAGACAGCGGAATAACATTAAAGTATCTTATGGAATACTTAAAAGGAAGAAAACCTAATAGTTTAGAAATAGTCTGTCTTCTTGATAAACCAGAGAGAAGAAAGGCAGAAATAGGAGTAAAATATAAAGGTTTTTCTGTCCCAGATGAATTTTTAGTAGGTTATGGATTGGACTATGCAGAAAAGTATAGAAATCTTCCATTTATAGGGGTATTAAAAGAGGAAATTTATAAATAATTCATAATAAGTTTATTGTAAAGAAAAAAGCCTTATGATACAATTTTACAATATAGATTAACAGAAAGAGAGGGGGGCCTGTATGAAGAAATACTCTGGTATTACGGCCTGGATTATTATACTTGTAGGAGTTATTTTTGCTTCTCTATTTTTGGTGGAGACGGGCAGAAATGTAAATAGTATTACTTTCAACGAGTTTCAAAAACAATGGATAAGTAATAATATAGAGAGTTTTAAAGTAAATGAAGACAGAACTGTTACAGGTACTTATAAAGATGGAACAGCTTATGAAACTGTAGTTCCAGCTGAAAGACTGTTTCAATTTATAAATCAATATCCAAAGAACGGCGAAGTTAAGGAAATTTATGCAAAGCCTGCAACAATACCTCTTTGGGTACAGTATCTGCCTACAATTCTTCTGATTTTACTGTTTGTAGCCTTTTGGTTTATGTTTATGCAGCAATCACAAGGTGGTGGAGGCAACAGAGGAGTTATGAATTTCGGGAAAAGCAGAGCAAAAATGGCTACTCCCGATAAAAAGAAGGTTACTTTTAATGATGTAGCAGGTGCAGATGAGGAAAAGGCTGAACTTGCTGAGATAGTTGACTTTTTAAAGCAGCCAAAAAGATACATTGAGCTTGGTGCCAGAATACCAAAAGGAGTTTTATTAGTAGGACCTCCTGGAACTGGTAAGACACTTCTTGCTAAGGCTATAGCTGGAGAAGCTGGAGTCCCATTTTTCAGCATATCTGGTTCAGACTTTGTGGAAATGTTTGTGGGTGTTGGTGCTTCCAGAGTCAGAGACCTTTTCGATCAGGCAAAGAAAAACTCGCCTTGTATAATTTTTATCGATGAGATTGATGCTGTAGGAAGACAAAGAGGAGCTGGACTTGGAGGCGGTCATGATGAAAGAGAGCAGACTTTAAATCAGCTTCTAGTTGAGATGGATGGTTTTGGAGTTAATGAAGGAATAATAATGATAGCAGCTACAAATAGACCAGACATACTAGATCCGGCGCTTTTAAGACCAGGAAGATTTGACAGACAGATAGTTGTGGGAGCACCAGATGTTAAGGGGAGAGAAGAAATACTAAAAGTTCATTCAAAGAACAAGCCTTTAGCTGAAGAAGTTAAGCTTGATGTGCTTGCAAAGAGAACACCAGGTTTTACAGGAGCGGATCTTGAAAACCTAATGAACGAAGCTGCTCTCTTAGCCGTTAGAAATAATAAAAAGATTATCGGAATGGATGAACTTGAAGAGGCTGTAACTAGAGTTATTGCTGGTCCGGAAAAGAAGAGCAGAGTTGTAAGTGAGAAGGATAGAAAACTAACTGCTTATCATGAAGCTGGTCACGCAGTTGTTATGAAGCTTCTGCCAAATGCTGATCCTGTTCACCAGATAAGCATAATTCCTAGAGGAATGGCTGGAGGATACACAATGCATCTTCCTGAAGAAGACAGAGCATACACTTCAAAATCAAGACTTAAGGATGAAATGGTTGGGCTTCTTGGTGGCAGAGTTGCAGAGAAGCTTATCATTGGAGATATAAGTACAGGAGCTAAGAACGATATAGATAGGACTACATCTATAGCTCGAAAGATGGTTATGGAATTTGGTATGAGCGATGAGCTTGGACCAATATCCTATGGCAGCGGTCATGATGAAGTATTTATAGGTCGTGATTTAGGTAAGAGCAGAAACTTCAGCGAAGAGGTTGCAGCTAGAATAGACAGTGAAATCAGAAGATTTATCGATGAAGCTTATTCCAAAGCAGAAAGTCTTTTAACAGAAAATATAAATAAGCTTCATGCAGTAGCACAGGCTCTTCTTGAAAAGGAAAAGCTTGAAGCAGATGAGTTTGAAGAGATATTTAATAATGCATAAATATAATTACGAACAATAATTATATAAATGATTAGAAGTATAGGTGTTATTAGGAATAATGCCTATACTTTTTTGATTATAATTCGTAATAATTTATTGTTAATAAATAAATTATAATGATATAATAAGGTTAAAATAATATTTAGGAATGGGGCGATAATTTGGAGCATAATTTAAAAGAAGGATTAACCTATTCGATGGAGCTTTTGGCAGATGAAAAACAGACAGCTAAATTTTACGGTTCAGGGAGTTTAGACGTTTTTGCTACTCCTGCAATGATTGCACTTATGGAAAATGCTTCAGCAAATTGCGTAGAAAGCAGGCTTCCAGAAGGTTATACAACTGTGGGCATAGAGGTAAATGTAAAACACATAAAGGCTACACCAGTTGGAATGAAAGTAAAAGCGGAAGCCTTGCTTGTAAAAATTGAGGGTAAAAGATTGTTCTTTAAGGTAGAAGCTTTTGATGAAAAAGCTAAGATTGGAGAGGGAACTCACATAAGATATATTGTAAATTCAGAAGAATTTATGGGAAGATTGGCACGATAATTATTAATGTAAATTGTCAAGTGCAAAAACACCCAAAAAGGAGGAAACTTAAGTGAAAAATGATATAGAAATAGCACAAAGTGCAAAAATGGAGCCTATTGTTAAAGTTGCGGAGAAGTTAGGACTTTCAGAGGATGACATTGATCTTTACGGAAAGTATAAATGTAAAATTTCCCTTGATGTACTAAAAAATCTTAGCGATAAAGAAGATGGAAAGCTTATTTTAGTAACTGCTATAAATCCAACTGCTGCAGGAGAAGGAAAATCTACTGTTACGGTGGGACTTGGTCAGGCCTTATGCAAATTAGGAAAAAATGCTGTTATCGCACTTAGAGAGCCTTCACTTGGACCTGTATTTGGAGTTAAAGGAGGAGCTGCCGGAGGTGGATATGCTCAGGTAGTTCCTATGGAAGACATAAATCTTCACTTTACTGGAGATATGCACGCTATAACAGCAGCTAATAACTTACTTGCAGCAGCTATTGATAATCATATACATCAGGGCAACAATTTAAGAATTGATTCAAGAAGAATAATCTTTAAAAGAGTAATGGATATGAATGATAGAGCTCTTAGAGATATTGTTGTGGGAATGGGAGGAAAAGTTAACGGCTTTTTAAGAGAAGATGGCTTTATGATAACAGTTGCTTCAGAGATTATGGCTATCCTTTGCTTAGCTAAAGATTTAATGGATTTAAAGATGAGGATTGGGAATATATTAGTTGCTTATAACTTGGAAGGGGAGCCGGTATTTTGTAAAGATTTAAAGGTTCAAGGAGCTATGGCACTGCTTATGAAGGATGCTATAAAGCCTAATCTTGTTCAAACATTAGAAAATACACCTGCTATAATTCACGGCGGACCATTTGCCAATATAGCTCATGGCTGTAATAGCCTCCTTGCTACAAAAACCGCTTTAAAGCTTGGAGATTATGTAGTAACAGAAGCGGGTTTTGGAGCAGACTTAGGTGCTGAAAAGTTTTTTGACATTAAGTGCAGATATGGTGAACTTAAGCCGGAGTGTGTTGTTATAGTAGCTACTGTTAGAGCACTTAAAATGCATGGCGGTTTAAAAAAGGATAGTTTAAGTGAGCCTAATGTTGAAGCTTTGTCTAAGGGCATTGAAAACTTAGAAAAGCAAATCGAAAATATCAAAAAATATGGAGTTACTCCAGTAGTTGCAATTAACAGATTTATTACAGACAGCCAAGAAGAACTTAAGTTTATCGAAGAATATTGTAATAATTTAGGAGTAGATGTAGCACTTACTGAAGTTTGGGCGAAGGGCGGTGAAGGAGGTATCGCTTTAGCTGAAAAAGTTTTACATATTCTAGAGAATGGTGAAAGTAATTTTAAGGTTTTATATGACGAATCATTAAAAATAAAAGAGAAATTAGAAATTATTGCTCGGGAAATATATGGCGCAGATGGGGTGAATTTCTCGAAGGATGCAGAAAAACAAATTAAAGAATTAGAAGCTATTGGACTTGATAAATTGCCTATATGTGTTGCAAAAACTCAATATTCTTTATCTGATAACCAGGCTTTGCTTGGAAGACCAAGAGGTTTTAATATTACAGTTAGGGAAATAAGAGTATCAAACGGTGCAGGGTTTATAGTAGCGCTGACAGGAGATATAATGGTTATGCCAGGACTTCCAAAGATTCCTGCTGCAGAGAAAATGGATATATTAGAGGATGGAACAATAATAGGGCTATTTTAAAAGATATGTGAAAAATTTACCATAAAACTTCTAAACATAAATATAATGAATAATGCTAAAAATATTAGCAAGGAGGGATAAAGAATGAAAAAAAATATAATAATCCCTGCAATATTTCTGGCATTATTCATTTTGCCTTTTAACAATATTAAAGCAGCTGAAGAAGAAAAATTTAAAATAGATACAGAGTTCAGCACTAATAAACTGAAACTAAGAGAAAATACTTTTATACTCGATTATAAATATGAAGATGTTACTGGAGATAATATTAAAGATGATATCTTACTTTTAGGCCATAAGAATAGTAATACTCAAAATACCTGGAGCGATGACATTTACATAATACTTCAGGATGGAAAAAGTAACAGGTATTCTAAATTCTCAATAGGGAAAATCAATTATGGTTATAATAGTAAGATGTTTTTAGGTGATTTTAATGGAGATAAAGTAGATGATATTTTTGTAAAAGTATGTAATGGAAAGGAAACAGGAGCTTATTATAGTTTAATTTCTTTAATTAAAAATAAGGCTTTATATTTGTTTGAGCAGAAAAAGTTTTCTTTAGGCATTCCCTTTGATATAAACTATGTTGATGATTTTAAGGTTAATATATTTTGTAAAGATATTAATAAGTCATATACTACAGATGTATCAAATAAAAAAAATATATATATAAATTCAGAAGTTTATAATAGTATAGGAGAAGTGCTTAAGGAAACAAAAGGAATTCAAAGCAGCTTAGAGGAGCTGCACCCTATAGATATAGATAAAGATGGTGTGTATGAACTTAAAGGAGTGCAAAAGTTGAGAGGTTTTTGCTATGCTGATGTTGTAGGCTATGCAAAATCCATATGGAAATATGATGGCTCAAAGATGAAGCTAATAAAATTAGACATAACTTCTATTAATAAGTCAGAAAATATTAAAAATGCACAAAATGTACTTCCTGTAGGAATATTTAAAAACTAAAGAAAAAAGAAACGGGGGATAAATAGTGGATAGAGATAGTCTGCAGAATATGGATGTATTTATGCTGTTAAGTTTAATAAATATGAAACTCAGAGATGAGTTTGACAGTCTTAACAGTCTATGTGATGATTATGATATAAAGGAAGATGAAATTAAAACAAAATTAAGAACAATAGGTTATGTGTATAATGTGGATAATAATCAGTTTATATCAGAGTAAATGTTGATAAATCTGGTTGATTTTAATAAAAAAATATGATATATTTAGCATGTTAGAATTTATGGGTGATGGAGTTCACCAGAAACGCTAAATGCTAATGACTCCTACAGGCGACACTATAGCTGTACCTGTAGGAGTTTTTATATTTATTATCTTATTTATGGAGGGGATTTTTATGGCAACAAGCTTAGCACTTATAATTATACTAGGATTAATTTTTAATACTCTGTTTGCAAAGATTAAAATGCCTGGGCTGCTTGGAATGTTAATTTTAGGAGTGGTCATAGGACCTTATGGGTTTAATTTAATTCAACCTGAAATAATGAACGTTTCTGCGGACTTTCGTAAAATAGCACTTATTATAATTTTACTTAGGGCAGGTTTTGGAATAAGTAAGGAAGATTTAACCAGAGTTGGAGCACCTGCATTGAGGATGAGTTGTATTCCGGGTATATTTGAAGGTTTTTTTATTGCCTTTGCTGCGGTAAAGTTTTTAGGATTTTCTTTTATTCAGGGAGGAATACTTGGTTTTATAATTGCAGCAGTTTCTCCAGCAGTTGTAGTTCCGCAAATGCTCAATTTTATGGAAAAGGGTATAGGTACTAATAAAGGAGTGCCAACCTTGATATTAGCAGGAGCTTCTATTGATGATGTGTTTGCAATTACAATTTTCAGTACTTTTTTAGGTTTATACAGCGGAAGCCATGTCAATATAGGAATTAAGCTTATAGGAATACCCGTTTCTATTATTTTAGGCATTGCAGCAGGGATAATTATTGGATTTATATTTATTAAGCTTTTTAAAAAGTACCATATTCGTGATACGAAAAAAGTTCTTCTTATATTAGGAGCCTCAATACTTCTTACAACTATGGAAAATCTGATTAAAAGTAAGATTGAGATTGCAAGTCTTCTAGGAGTTATGACTATTGGTTTTATTATACTTGAAAAAATGCCTGCAGTAGGGAAGCGATTAGCTATAAAGTTTAATAAAATATGGGTGTTTGCAGAAATACTTCTCTTTGTACTTGTAGGTGCCCAGATGAATGTATCTGTGGCAATTAATGCAGGTATTTCTGGAATTATTATAATTTTGATTGGACTAATTGGAAGGAGTTTAGGTGTAATCATTTCTTTAATAGGAACAGACTTAAACTTTAAGGAAAGATTGTTTTGCACAATAGCATACATACCTAAAGCTACTGTACAGGCAGCTATGGGAGCTATTCCTTTATCTTTAGGTGTAGTTTCTGGAGATGTGATACTTGCAGTAGCGGTAATGTCCATATTAATTACAGCACCTCTTGGTGCAGTAGCAATAAGTTTATCTGCACCAAGATTACTGCATATAGATAAAAATTAATAAAAACAACAGCTGATTTTATAGAAATCAGCTGTTGTTTAGTTATTCATAAAGCTGTTTTTCATTTTTCATTCTTTTTATCTTTTTAATGTGAGATATAAACATTTGTGTTGATACAGCAGTTATGGTTAGATTTAAAATTGAAATAGAAAAGTTAAAAAAATGTGATACTATTCCGTTCTTTAAGCTAAGAATAAAGTTTGATATTGCAGGAAATAAATTTAATAGTGCAACTGTTCCATACAATATGGCAATTTTTTTATAAAGTTTTATTCGTGAATCATAGTCAGAATATATATCAAAAGAACCTTCGTTTGCTTTTTTTCGGAAATAAACCCATCTCATGTAAGATGCAACACATTCCACTCCAGATTCCTCCATAAAATTTATATAGGCTTTACTCTCAGGATTTGAGGGAAACTTATTTAAAAGTTCAATTCTGTAAATATATTCTGAAGGCATCCCTTTTTCAAATATATATTTTCCTATTGAGTAATAAACAAGGTTTAATCCTTTTGCAGCCATATCGTTAAGCCATTTTTCTTCTTTTTCATAGTTTATAAATAATTTTCTTACTACGACCTTCATTTCTATACCCCCAATATTTTTATTCCGTTATTTAACAGCTCTTTAAGTCTTTTAATTTCATCCAATAATACCTTGTGTCCCTCTTCTGTGATTTTATATTCTTTTTTTCTGCTGTCTGCTTCACTTGGAAGAGCTTCAATCCATCCTTTTGATAACATTGTATTGATAGCTCCATATAAAGTTCCAGGTCCCAGGTTAACTCGATTACCACTTATTTCTTTAACAAACTGCATAATTCCATAGCCATGCATAGGGGTGTTAAGTGCTAAAAGAATATAGTATACAGCTTCCGTTAATGCTCCACGTTCTGTGCTTTCTGGCATTATTAAATCCTCCTGATATTATTATTGTTAAATATTATATCATCCATAGATATATCGTAAAACGATATAAATTATATTATTAGTATATCGGCTAACGATAGTTTTGTAAATACTTTTTTATAAATTTTTCTAAATATATTTATTATTTGCAGTAGAATAAACCATGATAAATTTCTATTTCATAATAATATGAGAAATGTTATAATAAGTCATTATAACAAGTGGGGTTGATAATATGGATGCTGAACTAAGAAATATGCTTGTAAAGATACTTGAAAATCAAGAACAGTTCAGAATTAATCAGGAACAATTTAATAGCAAACTGGAAGGCTTTGAAAACAGGTTAGAAGGTTTCGAGAATAAATTAGAAGGCTTTGAAAACAGGTTAGAAGGTTTTGAGAATAAGTTAGAAGGCTTCGAAAGTAAACTTGAAAAAAATACAGAAGCTATTGTCAGCTTAGAACAGAAAATGATGGATAGAACAGAAGCTTTATTTGACGGCTATAAAGCAAATACTGAAAAAATAACTGAGCTTAGTGAAAAGATTGATGACTTAAGATATGATTTAAACAATTTTGGAATTAAAGTTTTAAGAAATGAAACTAAAATTTTGGATTTAGATAGAAGATTAGCAAAGTAAGGGGCCTGGTTTGGCTCTTTTTTCTTTAGAAAGGAGAGAACCTCAGATGAACATACAAATTTTTGGAGTAAAAAAATGTTTTGATACCCAAAAGGCAGAGCGCTATTTTAAAGAAAGAAGAATTAAATATCAGTTTATAGATTTAAATCAAAAGGCTTTAAGTAAAAGAGAACTAGAGAGTGTCAGAGCAGCTGTTGGATTAAAAAATTTAATTGATGAAAAATCAAAGGAATATGTAAAGCTAAATATTGCTCAAATAAGAAGTGATCAGATGAAGGAAGAGCTTCTGCTTAATAATCCTAAGCTTTATAAAACTCCTTTAGTTCGTAATGGAAAGCTTGCAACAGTAGGTTATGTGCCTGAGGTTTGGGGTGCTTGGGAGTAAAAAGAAATTTTATAATAAAGTATGAACCTTTAATTGATTTATTGACATTTTATTTATATTAAATTAAAATAAACATAATTTAATAAAGATTGTTTCTTATCAAGAGAGGCGGAGGGACTGGCCCGGCGAAGCCCGACAACCTATGTTCTTTTGCATGTTAGTGTGCTTTGAGAATAAAAGGTGTCAATTCCAGCAGAAATATTATTTCTGACAGATAAGAAAAATAGTTGGGGTACTTTATATTAACGCTATTTTTCTTAGAGAGAAATAGTGTTTTATTTTTATAGATAAGTTAATACCAAAAAGGGGGCATTAAAATGAGATACAATATAGAAGAGCTTTTAAAAGAAAAAATATTAGTTCTTGATGGGGCAATGGGAACAGCAATACAGAAGTTTAACTTAAAGGAAACAGATTATAGAGGACAATATAGCTGCCATTGCAATCAGAAAGGCAATAACGATATACTTAATTTAACTTTGCCCGAAGTTATAAGGGAAATCCATAGAAGATATCTGGAGGCTGGAGCTGATATTATAGAGACCAATACCTTTAATGCAAATAGAATATCTCAGGCAGATTATTTTTTAGAGAATAAAGTTTATGATATTAATTATTATGGTGCTAAAATAGCAAGAGAGGAAGCAGACAGCTTTACTTTAAAAGATAGTTTAAAGCCAAGATTTGTGGCTGGGTCTATAGGGCCTACTAATAAAACCGCTTCACTATCTCCAGATGCTTTAAATCCAGGGTTTAGAAATATTAGTTTTGATGAACTTAGAGAGGCTTATGAGGAACAGATAGAAGGACTTGTAGATGGCGGTGTAGACCTTCTTCTTATTGAAACTATATTTGATACTTTAAATGCAAGAGCAGCAATTATAGCTGCAGATAATGTGCTTACGAAAAAAAATAAAAATCTTCCCTTAATGATATCAGGAACTATTGCAGATAAAAGTGGAAGAATACTGTCAGGACAAACTTTGGAGGCTTTTGCAGAAAGTATAAAAAGTGAAAGAGTAATAAGCATAGGTTTAAATTGTTCTTTTGGAGCTAAGGACTTAATCCCATTTATAAAGAAGTTATCTAAAACTCAGAATTTATATATAAGCTTTCATCCTAATGCAGGGCTTCCAAATTCTTTGGGAGAATATGAGGAAAAACCTGAGGAAACAGCGAGCTTTGTAAGAGAGCTGGCAGAGGAAGGACATTTAAATATTGTGGGAGGCTGCTGTGGAACTACTCCTTCTCATATTAAGGCTATTTATGAAACAGTTAAAGATATTAGGCCAAGAGTTGTTCCAGAGATTGAAAGAGAAACAGTATACTGCGGACTTGAGATTGTTAAAGTTAATAAGGAAAATAACTTTGTAAATATAGGGGAAAGACTAAATGTAGCTGGTTCTGCAAAATTTGCAAGGCTTATAAGAGAAAAAAAATATGAGGAAGCTTTATCTATTGCAAAAGAACAGGTGGAAAATGGAGCTCAGATAATAGACATAAATTTCGATGATGCCCTTTTAGATGCAGAAAAAGAAATGGATACATTTTTAAAGCTCCTTGCTAGTGAACCAGAAATAGTAAAGGTACCTGTAATGATTGATTCCTCAAAGTTTCAGGTACTAGAGACTGGACTTAAAGCAATTCAGGGAAAAGCTATAGTAAATTCAATTTCATTAAAAAGTGGTGAAGAGGAATTTATAAGGCAGGCTCAAATAATTAAAAAATATGGAGCTGGAGTTGTTGTTATGGCTTTTGACGAAAAGGGGCAGGCAGACAGCTTTGAGAGAAAAATTGAAATATGTAAAAGAGCTTATGATTTGTTAGTAAATAAAGTCAAGTTTCCACCTGAAAATATAATTTTTGACCCAAATATTCTGGCTATTGCAACAGGTATTGAGGAGCACAATAATTATGCAGTGGATTTTATCAAAGCAACAAAGTGGATTAAAGAAAATCTTCCCTATGCAAAGGTAAGCGGAGGAGTAAGTAATCTATCCTTTTCTTTTAGAGGAAACAATCCAATAAGAGAAGCTATGCATTCTATATTTCTTTATCATGCTATAAATGCTGGTATGGATATGGGGATAGTAAACCCTGGAATGATACAGATTTATGATGAAATTAATAAGGAGCTTTTGGAAAAAGTAGAGGCGGTAGTTTTAAATAAAAGCAGCCAGGCTGCAGATGAGCTTTTAGAGTTTGCAGAGAAGTATAAAGGTACTGAAAGTCAAAGCAGGGAGGTTAATGATAAACTTTCCTGGAGAACTTTAAATTACAGCGAAAGATTAAAGCATGCTTTAATTAAGGGGATAACAGATTTTCTTGAAGAAGACGTTGAAGAAGCAAGAAAGGCTTCTCAAAAGGCACTTCAGGTTATCGAAGGACCTTTAATGGATGGAATGAGTGCTGTGGGCAATCTCTTTGGAGAAGGTAAAATGTTTCTTCCGCAGGTAGTAAAATCTGCAAGAGTTATGAAAAAGGCAGTAGGTTATTTGCTTCCATATATTGAACAGGAGAAAGACAAGAGTGAAAACAGTAGTGCTGGTAAGGTTGTTTTTGCTACAGTTAAAGGGGATGTTCATGATATAGGAAAGAATATTGTATCTGTTGTGCTTTCCTGTAACAATTTTGAAGTTATTGATTTAGGTGTAATGGTTGATTCTAAAATTATACTTGAAACTGTAAAAAGAGAAAATGCCAGTTTAGTAGCTTTAAGCGGATTAATAACTCCTTCTCTTGAAGAAATGGCACAGGTAGCAGAGGAAATGGAGCGTCAAGGATTTACTATTCCTATTATGGTAGGAGGGGCTACTACTTCCAAGGTTCACACAGCCTTAAAGCTTGCACCAAAGTACTCAAAGGGAGTTGTTCATGTAACAGATGCTTCAAAAGCAGTAGAGGTAGCCAGAAAGCTTGTTGATATAAATACAAGAGAACAATATTTAGAAGAAATAAATAATGAATATGAAAAAATAAGAGAAAATTATTTAAGTATGCAGAGAAAGCTGATATCATTTAAGGAAGCAAGAGAAAACAGCTTTAAGATTGATTGGAAAAACGCTGATATAAAGCTTCCAAACTTTACAGGGATTAAAAAACTTATAAATTTTCCTATAAGGGAGCTTAGAAAATATATAGATTGGACCTTTTTCTTTGTAGCCTGGGATATGGGAATGGTTTATCCTAAGATAATGGAGGATTCCAAATACGGTACAGAGGCAAGAAAGCTTTTTGAGGATGCAAACAAAATGCTCGATATATTAGAGAAAGAAAATATACTGACTGCCAATGCCGTATTTGGAATATTTCCTGCAAATTCAAAGGGTGATGATATTGAAGTATATAGTCCTAGTGATAGGGGTCAGGTTCTTACAACTTTTAACATGTTAAGGCAGCAGGAAGTTAATAAGAGTAATGAGTATAGATGTCTTTCTGATTATATAGCACCTAAAAACAGTGGTATAACTGATTATATCGGAGGCTTTATTGTAACTTCTGGCATTGGAGCAAAGGAGTATGCAGAAAGTCTTAAGTCAAAGGGTGATGACTACGGTGCAATAATGGTGAAACTTCTTGCAGATAGGCTTGCTGAGGCTTTTGCAGAATATCTTCATTTAATGATTAGAAAAGAGTATTGGGGTTATGCAGCAGATGAGAACTTATCTGTTGAGGCTTTACTTAAAGGCGATTACCAAGGAATACGTCCAGCCTTTGGGTATCCTTCATTAAGAGATCACAGCGAGAAAGAAAAGCTCTTTAAGCTTTTAAATGGAGAAAGCATAGGAGTTTCATTGACAGGAAATTATATGATGGAGCCGGCAGCCAGTGTAAGCGGTCTTTATTTTGCAGCTAAGGAAGCTAAATATTTTGACATCTACAAAATAGATAGAGAGCAGTTTGAAGATTATGTAAAGCGAAATGGCAAAACTAGCGAAGATGTGCAGAAAGTATTAAATTCTATTATAGAATTTAAATTTTGATTTATTTAAATGGTTAAGCTATTCTTCTAAGAAGAATAGCTTAACTATTTAGAAAACTTTAGGTATTTGAACTTGTGGCGCTAAAGAATTGCTTACTTTTTCTACAACAATATCTTTGTTTACAACATAGGGGACTGTTCCTTTAATATTTTCTGATGAAGCACCTGCTTTTATTTCGTAGGTACCTTTTTCTAATATCCATGTGGATTGATTTTCATCAAAGGATGATAAATCTTTTACAGTTAGTTCAAATTTAAGAGTTTGTTCTTCGCCTGGTTCAAGCAGCTTTGTTTTTCCAAAGGCCTTTAATTCTAAGGCTGGTTTTTCAAGCTTTCCTTTTGGTGCAGTTACATAAATTTGAGCTGCTTCTTTTCCAGGTACTTTACCTGTATTTTTAATTGTTACAGATACTGTAAAAGAGTCTTTAGATTTATTTTTCTGAGTTATTTTTAAATCATTGTATTCAAAGTTTGTGTAAGAAAGACCATAACCAAATTCATAAGCAGGTTTTACATTAAAGGTTGTATTGTAGCGATAACCTGTATAGATATCTTCTGCATATATTACTTCAGCAGGATTATCAGGGGGATTACCTGGAAAGTTTGCAGCTGACGATACATCGCTGTAGCTTATAGGAAATGTAGTTGCAAGTTTTCCTGATGGGTTAACAGACCCTGATAATATATCGGCAATTGCGTGCCCTGCTTCCTGACCAGGCTGCCAGGCTAGCAAAATTGCATCTGTTTTATCTCTCCAGCTGGCTACATCTATTGGACTTCCTATATTAAGAATTACAGCTGTGTTTTTTCCTGCTGCATGATATTTATTTGAAATCTGGTCAATCATTTTTTGCTCTGCATCTGTTAATAGAAAATCTCCTTTTTCATTTTTTCTATCTTTAAATTCACCAGAGATTCTACCTATGACTATTATACCAATATCAGTATTCTTTACCGCTGCATCAATTTCGCTTGATTCAACAGGCTTTTCTGGAATAGTAGGAATTACTTTTCCAAGGGTGCCCTGATAGGGTTTATATTGCTCTTCTTTTCTTAATTTTGATATATAATCTGTATAGCTTTTTAACAGTTCTTTATCTAACTTAAATCCTGCAGCTTGTAATCCCTCTGCAATAGAAACTACTTTTTTTACATTTACATCGCCGCTGCCAGTTCCGCCTTTAATTGTTTCAATTTGAGTATTACCGAATAATCCTATTGAAGTACCTTTATTTAATGGCAAGGCTGATTTATCATTTTTTAGAAGCACCATGCCGGCTGCAGCAGCTTCACGTGATATTTGTGCATTTTGGATAAGATTTGGTTTGTTTGAATATTGATAACCTTTGAAAGCAGGCGTTTTAAGTATAACTTTAAGAATATTTTTTATATTTTTATTTAATACCTTTTCATCAAGGCTGCCATTTTTAACAGCATTAATTATAACCTCTGGCTGATAAATTATATTACTTTCTAAACTTCCTCCAGGCATTATAAGATCGTTTCCTGCCTTCATCTGAGCAATAGGATTTTTTCCTGCAAACCAATCTGTCATAACAAAACCTTTAAATCTTAAGTCATTTCTTAATATGTTAGTAAGTAAATCCCTGTTTTCAGAAGAATAGGTTCCGTTGATTTTATTGTAGGAGCTCATAACCGTCCAGGGCTGTGCTTTTTTTGCTGCAATTTCAAAGCCTTTAAGGTATATTTCTCTTAATGCTTTTTGAGAAACTATTGTATCTATGGTCATTCTGTTTGTTTCCTGATTGTTTGCAGCAAAATGTTTAAGAGTTGCTCCTACACCATTTGACTGAATACCTTTAACTGTAGCTGCAGCCATTTCACCTGAAATTAACGGGTCTTCAGAATAGTATTCAAAGTTTCTTCCGCCTAATGGATTCCTATGAATATTTAATGCAGGTGCCAGCATTATGTCTATGCCGTATTCTTTGGCTTCATTACCTATAGCACTCCCTACTTTGTTTGCAGTGTTTATGTCCCAGGTAGATGCAATAAGAGTTTCAATTGGAAATGCCGTAGCGTAATATGTATCGCTGCTTTCAGGACGTGTAGGACTTATTCTAACTCCAGCAGGACCGTCTGATAGTATTATTGATGGTATTTTAAGCCGTGGTATAGCATAAGTTGCCCCTGCAGCTCCAGGAACACGTGCAACATTCATGCCGGTACCAACAACTAAATTAGCTTTTTCCTCTAATGTCATTGCATTAATTACTGAATCAATGGAAGCTTCATCTGCTAATTTGGGCACTTTGGCAGAATATGATGTTGAAGGATAGAATAATACTATAACAGATATTAATAAGGACATAATTGCACTTGATTTTTTCACTGACATCACTCCTAAGGTGTTTATTATTTAAAAAAAAGCAGTAATAAAATCATTATTAGATTTTGTAGAGTTATTTATAGTTATACATATTTAAATTTGGTATAAAAAACAAAATTGTAACAAATTATGGTATTTCACTTGGATATATGTTAAAATATAAACATTAATCTATATTTTAGAAGTAACAAGGATTAATACAAGGAGGTAGAAAATATGGAACCAATTACAAATGAGATTAATCAGGAAATAAATCTAACATTTGGAGAGAAACTTAAATACTTCTTCATTAAGCCAGGAAAGGTTTTTGCGCAGTTTTTAGAGAAACCTAAGTACTTAGGGAATATGCTTGTTCTTGCAGTTATTACCTGCATAACTTCTGTAATGGGCTCAATTGCAGCAAAAGGTGTAATGGATGAGATTTTAGATAAGCAGACTCAGGGGTTAGATCCAGCTGCTGCACAGATGTCAAAGGGTATAGCAAATGTAATGACTTCACCTGCAGTTGCTGTTATAGGCGGCTTAGTAGGATTAGTAGTTGGCATTTATGTGTCATCAGCAATTTATTTTGGACTAGCTAAGCTTTTTAAAGGAGAAGGCACTTACACACAGATGGTGGCGGTTTATGTGCTTGCACATTATCCATTAGTTATAGGTAAGTTTATAAGCACTGTTTATTCAGTAGCTGTGAAAAAAACAATAGCAGACCCTAATAAAGCTGTAGGTTTTGGAGATGTAATAATAAACGCACTTAATGTGTTTGGAATTTGGAGAATGGTTATATTTGCAATAGGTATTTCAGTAGTATTTAAGATAAGTAAAAAGAAGAGTGCCACAATTGTAATTTTAATATGGGCTATAGGATTAATATTCTCGTTAATTTCTGTAGGTTTTGCTCAAGCAATGCAAAATATTGTACCTGCTCAATAAAAAATGCCAGACTAGTGACAAGTAACAAAATTTAATATGTTACTTGTCATGAGTCTGGTACTTTTTATTCGTCCTTGATAGAACTTATAACATCAAGTTTTGCTGCCTTAGTGGCAGGAAGTATGCCGGATATAAATCCAATAAGTGCACTAAAGATAAGTATGAATATTATTAACCCGAAACTAGCGGAAGCTATTTTAATAGAAGCTGTACTTATAGTATTTTTCATGTAAAGGTTCATAACCACGTTTATAAGAAAGTTTACAATAAACCCAAGAGCAATACCGATTACTCCTCCTAAAAGACCGATGGTACATGCTTCACCTACAAAAATTTTCTTTATATCTTTAACGCTTCCACCTATAACCTTCATAACTCCAATTTCTTTTTTTCTTTCATAAATGGCCATGTTCATGGTATTTGTTATACCAAAGGCTGCAACTAAAAGGGATATTCCGCCAAGAGCTGCTAGCACAAGTTTTACTCCATCTAATAAAGTTCCTATGCTTTTTTGCATTTCTTTAAAGGAGTTAATCTGGTAGCCGTCTTTTTTAAGAATTTTTTCAGCTTCGTCTATTTTATTAATATCCTTAAGTACTACATCAATGCTGTTATAGGTTTTTTTGTCATTGTTTTCGCTGTCTTGAGTTTTCCATTTTTGCACATCTTCAAGCACTTTAAGGGGAGTTTTTACTATAAAGTCATCTAAAGTACTTTCTTTAGCTATGCCGACTACAGTTAGGTTTATTACTTTTTCATTGTCTTTATTAGACACTTCCGTATCAGAAATAGTACCTTCTTTAGTTATCTTTAGTTTTATTGTTTTTCTAAGTATATTGTCTATTTCTCCTTCATCTATTTTATCTGTTGGCTTATGTCCAAGGAGCATTAAAGCTATTTTATATCCAAGTACACATTCATCCTTGCCGTCTACAGCAAATCTTCCAGCTGCAAGCTTATTATCTTTTGATAAGTCTTTCATAGGCATGGCTGTAATACTGGAAGCAGTAGATATTTTTTTATATTCAATATCTCCATAGTCATTAAGCTTAGGTACTATATATTTAACAAAAGGATAGCTTTTAAGCTCTTTTAAAGTTTTTTCATTCAGTTTTGTTTTAAGTTTTTTTTCATCTGCAGTAGAAGGAGCACCAAAGGACGAGGGAGGAATAGCAGGGGATATAGACACAACTGAAGTATCAAAAACTGAACTAAGCTGGTCTGTTATATATTTTTTAAAGCCGTTTCCCAAGGATACTATTGTGAATATAGCAACGCAGCCTATAATTACACCAACCATTGTAAAGATGGTTCTGCTTTTTCTCTTCCAAAGATTTTTCCATATAAGCTGAAATAGATCTTCAAGTCTCATTTTAATCACCAAGTCCGAATAATCTCTTTAATATGGATAGAAAGGAATTCTTTTTCTTATTATCAGTTGAAGCAGCTTTGGCTGTATTCACACTTGCAGCCTTTATATCAAGTTCTTTTGATACTTTGCCTTCAGTTCCCATTTCATCAATAAAACTTATTTCTAATGTACCCTTAGTATCTGCACTTACAGGTTCAAGGCTTTCTTCAAAGTTTTCTTCAACTTCAGCATCCAAAGTTCCGAAATATTTTGAATAAGTCTTATCTTTAATTTTGAAGTTAACCATGACATTATTAAGCGGACCTTTGCCCGCATTAATAAAGCTTGCAGATAATTTGCCATTATCTTCTTTAAGAGAATTAACAGTTAGATTTGGAGTATTTTTAACTACAATTCCTGCAACTTTATTTATCTCTTCTTGAGCTTTATTAGGAGCATTAAAGGTAACACTTATTTGAAAATTGTATATACCAACCTTTAAGGAAGGATCACTTATAAGCTTGATTGACAGTTCTTTGCTGCCATTTTTAGCAATGGTTCCTCCGTAAATTTCATTAGTTGTTCCAACAGGAGAAAAGCCTGATAATAAATTTTTACCTTCAATACCTACAACTTTTAGAGATACATTTTCAAGCTTTGAGCTATGGTTATTTGTAAGCTTAAAGGTCAGTGAAAAGGTTTGTCCAGGGCTTATCGTTGCAGGTTCGCTTTTTACATCCGATATGAGAATTTTTTTTGATTGTAAATTATTTATTACTGCTGATGTTTGGTTTAATGTACTTAAATCATTAGTTTCCTGAGCTTTAACACTAATTGTCATTCCTATAAGAATTGTACAGGCTAAGCTGCAGGCTATAAATTTTCTTTTCATAACATAACCTCCTGATTTTATGATTCCAATAGTCCGTCTTTCATTTTAATAATTCTGTCTGCATAGCTGTAAACCTGGCTGGAGTGAGTTACAACTATAAAAGTCATTTTCAGGCTCTTATTTAATTCTTTTAATAAATCAAGAATTTCAATGCTTGTCTTACTATCCAGGTTTCCAGTAGGTTCGTCAGCAAGGATTAGCTCAGGGTTGTTAACCAAGGCTCTGGCAATTGATACTCTCTGCTGCTGTCCACCGGAAAGCTCACTTGGCTTGTGATGAATTCTATCTTTTAAGCCTACTTTTTCAAGAATTTCCAAGGCTCTTTTCTCTCTTTCCTTTTTAGATACTCCAAGAAAAATTAAAGGCATTATTACATTTTCAAGTGCAGTAAGCTGTGGAAGAAGATTATATGATTGAAATATAAAACCAAGATGTTTTCTTCTAAATAGAGCCAGTTGATTTTCATTTAAATTTTTAATTTTTGTGCCTGCTACAATAACTTCACCTTCATTGTAGGGCATAAGTCCGCCAAGCACATTTAAAAAGGTAGATTTTCCAGAACCAGATTCACCTACAATTGCAGTAAATTGTCCTGCTTCAATCTGAAGAGTTATACCTTTAAGCACCTCAACTTTAATCTTACCTAAATTGAAGCTTTTAACTACATTAGAACATTCTATTATGGGCATTTGTTCACTCCTTCCATACATTGTTAAAAATACAGCATGATTTTATTATAAGCTATTGGAATAATAATGTTAATATGTTAAATTTATTTATTTTGGTTTAGAAAATAATGTTAGACGTAAAATATAATATTAAAATGAAACAGCTTCCTGGTTTATATCCAGTCCGCTGTTTCTATTTTGAATAACTGCCATATTATCGTTTTACTACATCAAAATTGTTTTCTATAAGAAGCCAGTTCTGCGGGAAAGAAATACCTAACTTCCAATAGCTTACACCTCTTAAGCCCAGTTCTTTTACAAGATTGAATTTTGCTTGAATTGATCTGGCATCTTCAAACCATACGGTATGACGTTTTTCATTTGAATCTGTATAATCAAAATGAGGGGCTTGTGCCTTAGTATCATAGCTTATTGATACATTATTATCTGCTGCCAGTAAAATTGCCTGTTGAGGACTTACTGCTCTTGCAACGCTTCCTGGTACAAAAGGAAGCGTCCAATCGTATCCGTATAAATTCTGTCCCATCATAATTTTAGAAGCAGGCATTTCTGTTAAAGCATATTCAATAACCTGCCTCACTTGAGGAAGTGGTGATACAGGCATTGCCGGACCGCCACTATAACCCCACTCATAGGTCATTATGACAACAAAATCTGCAATTTGTCCATGGGCTCTATAGTCATGGGCTTCGTACCATTCACCTGCCTGAGCAGCGCTTGTTTTGGGAGCTAAAGCTGTTGACATTAAGAAACCCTGAGCGCTTAATCTTGCTTTAGCCTTTCTTAGAAAGGCGTTATAATTTTCTCTTAATTCACGAGGCAAATGCTCTAAATCAAAGTGTATGTCTCTAAAGTTAAGCCGTTTTGCTGTAGCAATTATATTGTCAAGCAGAGTATTTTGTAATTGTTCGTTCGTTAAAATCAGTCTCCCAAGTTCTGTACTGAATTGTCCTTCTTCAAGATTAGTTACTGCCATCAACAAAATTGCACCACTATTTTCAGCAATTCTTCTGAAATTATTGAGAGGAGGCTCTTTTAAGGTTCCATCTCTCTGAATCTGAAAGCTGAAAGGTGCCAGGTAGGTAAGGTGTGGTGCTGCACTGCGGGCGGACTGCTCTAATACAGGGGAAACTGTTCCGCCTAGAGGCTCAGCATACGCATTTATTTCTGCACTTTTTTTTGGAGTGGGAGGAATATATAATCTTAGCCCAATGGTGAGCGGTCTGTTAACTGGTATTCCATTAACTCTTGCAAGTGTCTGATAGTTTGTTCCAAATCTCCTTGCAATACTGTACAAGCTATCTCCTGGCTGTACCCAGTAGTAACTCCCCACAATTGGAATTACTAATGCCTGACCTACCACTAAATCGTTAGGATTAGGCAGTTCATTTGCCCCTGCAATTGCACCAACAGTAGAATTATATGTTCGCGCAATGTTAAATAAAGACTGTCCTGGTTGAACAACATGAATTTGCATAGTATCTCCTTTCACTTATGAATGCATCCATTATTATTGTATGAATGAGAAGAAGAAGTGTACCATTTTAAAAAGTGTTCATATTATTTTTAATGGGATATCAGCCAATATAACCGTATCAAACATACTTATATTTCTACTTGACAAATGAATTGCTAGAGTTAAAATATAAGGCGTATTGTTGTAAAGGAAATACACGAGAGGAATACGGAAGGCGTAACAATTAATAATTGTTAGGTTCTTAAAAGGAATACGGAGGGGTTAGATTGATTTTAGTTTTAGATGTTGGAAATACTAATATTGTATTAGGGGTTTATGAAGGCAAAAATTTAATTGCAGACTGGAGACTGGCTACAGATTCAAAAAGAACTTCAGATGAATATGGGGTGCAGGTTACTCAGCTTTTTATGCAGAAAAAGCTTGATTATACTAAAATAGAAGGTGTAATAATCTCCTCTGTTGTGCCTAATATAATGTATACTATAGAACATATGATAAGAAAATATTTTAATATGACTCCACTCATTGTAGGACCGGGTATTAAAACAGGAATAAATATAAAATATGATAATCCTAAGGAAGTAGGAGCTGACAGAATTGTAAATGCAGTTGCTGCTCATGAAAAGTACAACAGACCTCTTATTATAATCGATTTTGGTACAGCAACTACCTTTTGTGCTGTAACTAAAAATGGAGATTATTTAGGAGGAACTATTACTCCTGGCATAAAAATTTCTGCAGAAGCACTTTTTGAAAGAGCGGCAAAGCTTCCTAGAGTTGAGCTTGTCAAAACACCGGGAGTAATCTGCAAAAATACCGTTACAAGTATGCAGGCTGGTATTATCTATGGATATACTGGTGCTGTGGATTTTATAGTTGAAAAGATGAAGAAAGAAATGGAAACTTATGGAGAGAAAAACCCTCTTGTAGTAGCAACTGGAGGACTTGCTACATTAATAAGCAGGGAGTCTAAGCATATAGAAAAAATAGATCCATATTTAACTTTAGAAGGACTTAGAATAATTTACGAAAAGAATAAAGAAACGGTGATTTAATGAACATAGGAAATCTTCACTTTAAAAACAATGTATTTTTGGCACCTATGGCTGGAGTTACTGATATAGCATTTAGAGGTCTTTGCGTTCAGATGGGCTGCGGGCTTGTGTATACAGAAATGATCAGTGCTAAGGCTCTTTATTATAAAAGTGAAAATACAGAAAAGATGCTTGAGGTTTCAGAGGAAGAGAAGCCTGTAGGGGTTCAGATATTCGGAAGTGACCCTTATACCATGGCAAAAGCCTGCGATTATTTTAATGATAATGATGATATTTGTCTTGTAGACATAAATATGGGCTGTCCAGTGCCAAAGGTAGTTAAAAATGGAGAAGGCTCTGCTCTTATGAGAAATCCAAAGCTGGCTGCTGAGATAGTCAGGGAAGTTAAAAAAGCAAGTGTCAAGCCTGTTACTGTAAAGTTCAGAAAAGGTTTTAACGAGAGAGAAGTTAATGCTGTAGATTTTGCAAAAGAAATGGAAGAGGCAGGAGCAGATGCAGTAACTGTTCACGGAAGAACCAGAGAACAAATGTATGAAGGCAAGGCAGATTGGGATATAATAAGGCAAGTAAAAGAAAGTGTAAAAATTCCCGTTATTGGAAATGGGGATGTTTTTTCTGTAGAAGCGGCTATTAAAATAAAAGAACTTACAAAATGCGACGGTATTATGATAGCTAGAGGGGCTCAAGGAAACCCCTGGATATTTAAACAAATACAACAGATACTAAATGGTGAGGAAGTAATCTATCCAACTGATGATGAAAAAATAGAACTCTGCATAAGGCACTTTAAGAAAGCAATTCACTACTTTGGTGAAAATAAAGCTATAAGAGAAATGCGAAAACATACAGCTTGGTATATCAAAGGCTTAAAAAATTGTACTGAAATTAAAAATGCTGTAAATAGTGAAAAGAGTGCAGAAAAAGTATTTGAAATTTTAAATAATTATAAACAGATGCTTTCAAAGTAATTTTTTTACTATTTATGAATATAATAGCATTGTAAATATTTTCATAGAGGGCAAAAATGGATCCCATCTTATATGTAAAGACAGACATAAGAAAAGCTTACAATGATGAAAGTTTTTTTGGGAAAATAAGAGATAGGTTTAAAATAAGAGAAATTAGAGAGAGTGTTATAAAGGACCTTAATTTAAGCATAGCTCACATAAAAATTCCTCCTAATTTGAACCTGCAGGCATATAGGAATAATATGGAGACTGTTAAAAGGTTTATGAAAAAAAGAAATCCCTGTTTGGCTCCTAAAACTTACAGGTATTATGATTACAAACTGCTTAACGATTTTCAAAAAAAACTGTTTGCTTATGGTATAGTAGAAAGTATAAAGCTTATTCTTAGAATAAAGAATAAAAGTATAAAGTCTTCTTGTATCTTAGTTTATGACGGTGCGGATGATATAAATCGTGAAGTAATTTTTCAGCTTTCTAAAGAGTGTAAGTATTTTATACTTTTATCCCATAATGTTTCTAAAATCAGTGAACTAAGAGATTATGTGGTTGCAAATTATGGTATATCGCCTATAGTAACCAGTGATTATAATTATGCTTTAAGCAAAGCAGATTTTATAATAAGTTCAAGAGAATTGCAAGCAGAAAATTTAGTCTGGTACATAGATAATTCTTTTATGCCTAAAGAAAACAGCAGCTTAGCTATTAATGATATCAGTTTTTCTGTACCTTGGGATAGCGAGGAGCTGGAATTTGGCTTTGAGCTTTTAGGCGCTATATTAAATCAAATGCAGGAGAGGGATATAGATACTGCTCTTAAATATAATGGGATTTATCTGGATAAAATAAAGTTTAACGATGAAGTAAAACAGTTCTAATTATTGACAATATATAAAGGCTGATTTATAATATTTACTTAAATGATTAGCTTGTTTACATACATGACACATTTTAGAATTATAGGGAATTATAAGTAAAAGCGTAGAAGGGGAGAAAAAAATGGCAGATTCAAAAAAATTTGTTATGACTTATGAAGGTGTAAAAAAATTAGAAGAAGAGTTAGATTTTCTTAAAACAATAAAAAGAGTTGAGATAAAAGAAAAAATAAAAGTTGCTCGTGGCTATGGGGATTTAAGTGAAAATGCTGAATATGATGAAGCTAAAAATGAACAAGCTTTTGTTGAAGGCAGAATTGCTCAGCTTGAAAATATGCTTAGAAATGCTCAAGTAGTCGATGAAGCAGAATTACCTACAGATAAAGTAAGCGTAGGTACAATAGTTAAAGTAAAAGATTATGATTTTGATGAAGAAATAGAATTATTCATAGTTGGTTCCGCAGAGGCTAATCCAATGGATAATAAAATTTCAAACGAATCACCGGTAGGAAAAGCACTTATAGGTAGAAAAGTTGGTGACATAGTAGAAGTTCCGGTTCCAGATGGAGTTAGCAAGTATGAAATCCTTGAAATAAGACATGCGTAATTTAAGAAACGGAGGAGAATATAAATGGCTAATGATGAATTAAATGTTCAGCAGCATGAAACTGAGTTTAATGAACAGATACGAATTAGAAGACAAAAGCTTGCTGATCTTCAGGCAGCAGGTAAGGATCCATTTGATGTATATAAAGTTAATAGAACACATACTTCAAAGGATGTTAAGGATAATTTTGAAGTTTTAGAGAACCAGACTGTTACAGTTGCAGGCAGACTTATGTCTAAAAGAGTACAGGGTAAGGCAGGCTTTTCGCATATTCAAGATAGGTTTGGAAGACTTCAGATTTATATTAAGATAGATGATGTGGGAGAAGAGAAATTAAAGGAATTTAAAGCTTTTGACTTAGGAGACTGGTTAAGTGTTACTGGTTTTGTATTTAAAACAAAGACAGGAGAAACCTCTGTACATGTTAAAGACTTCCAGCTAATATCAAAATCCTTAAAACCGCTTCCAGATAAATGGCATGGATTAAAAGATCCAGATTTAAGATATAGACAAAGAGAAGTTGACCTTATAATGAATGAAAATGTAAGAGAAACTTTTATAAAGAGAACTCAAATTATAAGATATGTTAGAGAGTTTTTAGACAACAGAGGCTATTTAGAGGCTGAAACCCCAATACTATCTCCTATAGCAGGAGGGGCTGCCGCAAGACCTTTTATTACACACCATAATGCTTTGGATATAGATATGTATCTTAGAATAGCTACAGAACTATATTTAAAGAGACTTATAGTGGGCGGTTTTGAAAAAGTTTATGACATGGGTAAAAACTTCAGAAATGAAGGTATTGATATAAGGCATAACCCAGAGTTTACTATGATAGAGTTATATGAAGCTTATGCTGATTATAATGATATGATGGAGCTTATGGAAAACTTAGTAGCTTATGTTTGTGAAAAAGTAAATGGAACTACTAAAATAACATATCAGGGAACTGAAATAGACTTAACTCCACCATGGAGAAGAATAACTATGGTAGATGCGGTTAAGGAATATGCAGGAATAGACTTTACTGAAGTTAAAACAGATGAAGAAGCCCAAGCTATAGCTAAGGAAAAGCATCTGGAGTTTAAAAAGGAGCTTAAGGATTGTACAAAGGCAGACGTATTAAATGCATTATTTGAAGAATATGCAGAACATCATTTAATACAGCCTACTTTCCTTTTAGATTACCCTGTAGAAATTTCTCCTTTAACTAAGAAAAAGAGAGGAAATCCAGAGTTTACAGAAAGGTTTGAAGGCTTTATTTTTGGAAGAGAAGTTTGTAATGCTTACTCAGAGCTTAATGATCCGATTGTTCAAAGACAAAGATTTGAGCAGCAAGCTAAGGAAAGAGAGCTTGGAGATGATGAAGCTTACGTAATCGATGAAGAATTCATGAGTGCTCTTGAAACAGGAATGCCTCCAACAGGCGGACTTGGAATAGGTATAGATAGAATAGTAATGTTCTTAACTGATTCAGTATCTATAAGAGACGTATTGTTATTCCCAACAATGAAACCAATTGATAATAAATAATATTAAGGCAACTGGCTAAGGCTGGTTGCTTTTTATTTGGAGAATTTTATTTAAGATAGGCTAAAATATATTGACAAAAAATATAAAAATTGCTATGTTTTAATAGTGCACAAAATACTATATATGTTATAAATTGTTAATAATAAGTAATAATAGTGTTTGTGTAATTTACGGAAGTATAAAATACTCATTTTAAATAATTTATCAAATATTTCAAAGGAGATAAAAATGAAACTGATACTTAAAAATATAGAAAAAAGTTTTGGAGAAAAAGAAGTTCTTAAGAAAGCTTCTTTCACCTTTGAAAAGGGAAAAATTTACGGACTTTTAGGTCGTAATGGAGCTGGAAAGACAACTCTTTTTAACTGCATAAGCGGGGATTTACAGTATGATAATGGTTCAGTAAGGATTTTTGATGAGGAAAAGGGTGAGAAAGAAATTGAGTATTCAAAGGTTGGATACGTGTTTTCAGAGCCTGTACTTCCAGAATTTCTAACAGGCTATGAGTTTTTAAAATTTTATATAGATATAAATAAAAATAAAATAAAGGATTTGAAAAGTATAGATGAATACTTTGACATAATAAAGATTAACGAGGAAGACAGGTACAGGCTTATAAAAAATTATTCACATGGAATGAAAAATAAAATACAGATGCTCTGCTTTTTAATTACAAGACCTCCTGTAATTTTATTGGACGAGCCTTTAACCTCCTTTGATGTAGTTGTAGCTCTTGAAATAAAAAACTTGCTTAAGGAAATTAAAAGTGAACACATAATCATCTTTTCAACTCATATTTTGCAGCTGGCAACTGATTTGTGTGATGAAATTGTGATATTAAACAATGGTAAGCTAGAAGAAGTTGATAGTGAGGTTATAAAGAGCACAGAGTTTGAAACGAAAATAATGGAAATTTTACAGGAGGGCGGAAATGATTAGAACTTTTATTGCCAGTTTTAAAGTTTCCTTTGCTGAAAATGCTAATACCTTTATACATTTTCTTAAAAGGGTTCCGCTCATAGGCAAGAAAATTCCTGACAGCTTATATAAAGAGACAGGAGCTAAGCTCTTTGTAGGAATTGTAAGTCAAATATTTAGCATATTTGCAGCAATATTTAAAAAAGCTCTTTACTTAGGAATAATGCTCGTGCTGCCTGCTTTTCTCATGTCAGAAAAAACAGGGGGATTTTTAGCTAAGTTTTTACATATGTTTTTCTTTTTAAATATTATATATGGGTCAATTATGAATAATGTAATTTTTAATTATGCGGACAAGTCTGCTTTTAATATGATAACATTAATGAGAGCAGATGCCAGAGAATACTATGTAAGTGCAATGTTATATAAATATATAACAAATTTCATATATTTTATACTTCCTATGATAATTACGGGGTTAATAGTTAAGTTTTCACCCCTAAAAGCATTAACGCTGCTTCTTTTTTTAACTTGTTTTAAATTTATTGGTGAATACTTAAATATTTTTATATACAATAAAAAAGTCATGGTGCTTCAAAAGCAAAATGTATTTGTGACAGTATTCATATTTATAACCCTTGCATTAGCTTACGGATTGCCCTTTTTTGATTTAACTCTTAAATTAGAAAATGTATTTTTTAATGTTTTTATAGTTTTAATCGTATTGTGTTTAGGTATAGGTTCTTTGATATATCTATGGAACTATAAAAAATATACTCCTATTGCAAAAGAATTACTAACTAAAGAAAATATGTTTGACATAAATAAATTTGAAAGTGATATGACTTTTGCAGATGTAAAGCTAGATGAAAAAAAACTTTCAAAAGAAGTGCTTAGCTCTAAAGCTTATGAGAAAAAAGAAGGCTATGAATATTTAAATGCAATTTTTTTCAGCCGCCACAGAAAAATGCTTGTTAATCCTATAAAATTAAGGGTTATAATTATAGCTGTATTATTTATAGCTGTAAGTATTTTGATAATATTAGTGCCGAATGTAAGAGAAAAGATTTCTAAAGACATATTAATAATTGCTCCTGCTCTTGTATTTATAATGTATATTATGTCTACAGGAGAAAGAATCTGTAAGGTTATGTTTTATAACTGTGATGTAAGTCTTTTAAGATACTCCTATTACAGGGAGCCAAAGGTTATTCTATCAAACTTCAAAGCGAGACTTAAGTTTACAGTAGGACTTAATATAATTCCTGCATTAGTTCTTTGTATTTCAATAGCAGGGATTTTACTTCTTACAGGAGCTTCAAACAAGCTTATTAGTGCAATACCTCTGTTTTTATGTGTGCTTTGTCTTGCCTGTTTTTTTTCTATACATAATCTGTTTATGTACTATGTTATACAGCCTTACACAGCACAGCTTATTGTGAAAAGTCCTTTATATAAGTTTGTGAATTTTATTGTTTACATGGTAAGTTATGGATGCCTTAATATTAAAACATCATCTTATATTTTTACAGCAGGAGTTATCGCAGTAACTTTAATATATATTGTTATTGTTCTTATAGTAACCTACAGGGTAGCACCAAAAACCTTCAGATTAAAATAGAAACTATAAAGAAGATTTATATAAGTTATATCTGCTAAGTTAAAGAAATGTGAATTATTCCCTGATAAAGTAGACTTATACTTAGCAAACCCTAAAGAACCAATAAATATTGATGATTTTAAAAAACCAATTGTTCCAGATTTGTTTGCAGTATGTAATAACAAATTTGAATTAGTAAATAATAATATAGTAGCTATATTTGATTTTATATGTGAGATAGTTAGCCCAAGTTCAATAAAAATGGATAATGAAATAAAAAAAGAATTTTACTTATCTAAAGGTGTTAAGGAATACTGGATAGTAAACTATCTTGAAAAATCTGTTACTGTATGCTTTGAAGGTAAAGAAATAAAGTATTCCTTTGAAGATGACATTAATGTAAATATATTTGATGATTTAAGCATTTGTTTAAAAGATGTGAAATTATTTGAAGTATAGAGAGCTAGATAATTTAACAGCTAGGGTTTTCAGCAGTAAACCCTGGCTGTTAGCTTACTTATTTTTCAACAGTATAGATAAGCATATCTTCTAAAGTTAAATCCAGTTCTTCTATAAAAAGTGCTTCAGTTTCCTTTAGTTTTTGTACAAGCTCTTTATTGTAACTTTCAGTAATTACATTATAGCTTCGCCCAAGCTTTTCAACTTTTAAAAACTCATTCCAATTTTCAAAGTTCTCTGGAGCCTTGTCTTTAAATATAATCTGCAGTTTCCTCATGGAAGTTTTTAAATTTTCCAAGGTATTATCTTTTATTATTTCACCGTCTTTTAAGAAAACAACTTGGTCGCAGATGTTTTCCAGGTCAGAAAGATTATGGGAGGAAATTACAACTGTTGTACCTCGCTTTGATACATCCTCAATCAATATTTGATGAAATTTTCTTTTAACTATGGGGTCAAATCCAGAAGCAGGTTCATCCAGTATTAAAAGCTCTGGTTTTATGCTCATAGCAAATATGAAAGCAACTCTAGAGACATTACCTTTTGATAGCTTTGATATTTTTTTCTTTCTAGGTATTTGAAAAATAGAGTTTAATTCAAGAACTCGAGTAATATCAAAGGTTTTATAGGCAAGTGAGTAATAGTTAATCATTTCATCAAATGTATAAGAATTAAAAAAGTCATTTCTATCAGCTACATAACCGATACTTTCTTTAAGATTAAAATTGTCTTTTATATTGTTACCCTTAATAATAACCTCTCCGCTGTCAGGAGTATAAATATCAGCAATAGTCCTAAGAAGTGTAGATTTTCCAGCTCCGTTAGGACCAATAAGTCCCATTATAGTTCCGGCTTTAACTTCAAGGCTTATATTTTTAATAGCTTTTTTGCCGGAAAAGCTTTTTGAAACATTTATTACTTTAAGCATTAGGCAACCCTCCTTTTATTTACTATTTTAGTTATCAGATTGTAATTTAAAATGTAAAGTGGTATCCATAAAATATTTAAAATAAGGTATATGGTATGCTCTATATTTTCTTTTCCCTGAAGACCGTATTTAATTATTAATAATGTTGATAAATTTCTGCCTGATATAAATGAAATAATATAGTAAACAGCGGCACATACAATAAGGCTGCCTAAAATTGTTAAAGTAAAACAAAATATAGCATTAAAAATTCTTTCGCTGAATTTAAATAAAAATATATTGGAAAGATTTTCAGTTTTAATTTTTTTGTTTAATCTAAGGATAATATAAAATAAAGCTATAGATAGAGCTATAAGTATAAGAGAACAAATAGGATTAAAATTATGAAAGCTTTCATAAATAATCAAAAACAATGACTTATTTTCAACATTTTCCATATTTTGAAAAATTACACCATAATTAAATATAAAGGATAAAGTTTTATTCATATATTCACGAAGATTTCCTAGTTTATTGCTTATAAAGCTATGCATTACTGATAAAGTGATAAAAAACAAATACCATAAAGAAATAGGAATAATTATAACTGCAGGTGTTTTACCAAAACACATTTCCAAAAGCTGCATAAGTATTACTATAAATGTAAGTGCTGAAAGAGTAAATAAAATACTTAAAAACAGTTTAGACATTACATCCCCATAGATATTTCCAATATATACATTGTAATTTATATAATATTTTTTATTAAATATCAAAAATATAAATGATAACAGGCCGTAAATAATAGTAGGAAGTGTGTAGCTAATCATATAACTTAAAGTTTTTGTAATTAATATGGTATCTCTGCCATAAGGCTGTGTAAGCATAAAGTAATATTTCTTATCTTTTTCCAGGTAAGAGTAAATAACAGAAATAACAGCAATGGCTGTAATCAGAGAATAAGAATTGAATATATCATAATATATAGGTGGTGTATATAAAACATTTGCCTTTACCATACGCAATTTCTCAATAGTATCGATTATACCCCATAAATATAAACTGGAATAGGCAATCATTGAATACAATCTGTTTTTTTTCTCAGTATAAAATACTGCTTTACTGAAATACTTATTCATATTCATTTCCTCCTTCACTTTCTCCTAAAAGCTCAGTATAAAGCTCATCCATAATCTTTTTAATATCTCTTTTTTTAATTCCTAAATAATGAGCATCTAAAAGAAGTTTTTTTAAATCATCCTTTAACTTTGTCATTTTATCTTCCTCCAATCTAGGCTTATAATTTGTAGACACAAAGGTTCCTCTGCCTCTTAAAGTTTCAATTATCTTCAGTCTTTCAAGGCAACTGTAGGCTTTACTTACAGTGTTTGGATTTGTAGTGAGCATTAAAGCAAGATCCCTTACAGAAGGCAGCTTATCCCCAGGCTGAAGTATACCCTTGATTATGCACTCTTTTATTCCTTGTATGATTTGCTCATAAATCGGAGTACTGCTTCTTGCATCGATATTAAACAAATAATCCACTCCTTACTTAAGTAATACATGTATTAAGTGTATTAGTTTATGTAGTACACTTTGAGTATAGCTTATAATAATATAATTAATCAACAAAATTTTTTCGACAAAAAATTTAAACCTGTATAAAGTTTGAGAACAAACAATATATTAACCAAAAAAATAAATATTTATATTAAAATTTAAAAAAACTATTGCATTTTAAAAAAAATATGATATACTAACAAATGTAGTCAGTTTTCCGTGGTAGCTCAATGGCGGAGCATTCGGCTGTTAACCGAAGGGTTGGAGGTTCGAGTCCTCTCCACGGAGCCATTTTATTTTTTGAATTTAATATGAAATTAATTCAGCAATGTCGTGTTGACGTTGCTTTTTTGCATTTGTTTAGTGAAAAAGCTTAAATGAAGGCAAATTTAAAAATATTATTGACAATACCTTCTAATATGCTAAAATTGTATGTAAATATAATATAGCACGATGAGAAAGAAGAGTAGTAATAGAAATTCAATAGAGAGGCTGTGGTTGGTGCAAACAGCTGGAGGACTATTGTGAAGGGAGCTTTTGAGTGATTGATTTGTAAAGCAGGGCTTTTGCCAACAAGGGTGGAACCGCGGAAGGGTTTTTCTTTCGTCCCTTATGGTAAAGGGCCTTTTTATTATGTAAAGTTAACTTGTTGTGCTGGTTTTTATTTTCACAGGCTGCAGCATTGGCTGTATACTAAACTAGAACTGCAAGTAAAATAATAAGGAGGAGTTAAAATGGCAGTTGAAAAGACTATGGATAAAATCGTAGCACTTGCGAAAAACAGAGGTTTTGTGTTTGCAGGCTCAGAAATATATGGAGGTCTTGCAAATGCGTGGGATTTTGGCCCAATTGGAGTGGAGTTTAAAAATAATGTAAAAAAAGCTTGGTGGAAGAAGTTTGTTCAAGAAAGCCCATATAATGTTGGCGTTGACACTGCAATTTTAATGAACAGCCAGGTTTGGGTTGCTTCAGGACACGTAGGAGGATTTTCAGATCCATTAATGGACTGTAAGGAATGTAAAGCTAGATTTAGAGCGGACAAATTAGTTGAAGACCATATGACTGAGCAAGGGGCTGCTGTTGCCAGTGCTGATGGATGGACTAATGAGCAGTTAAAGGGTTATATCGAAGAGCATAATATTGTCTGCCCGAAATGCGGTAAGAAAAACTTTACTGATATAAGAAAGTTCAATCTTATGTTTAAAACTTTTATGGGTATAACAGAGGATTCAAAATCAGAAGTATATTTAAGACCAGAAACTGCACAAGGTATCTTTGTTAATTTTAAAAATGTTCAAAGAACTTCAAGAAAAAAGGTACCTTTTGGTATAGCTCAAATAGGTAAATCCTTTAGAAATGAAATAACACCAGGAAACTTCATATTTAGAACAAGAGAATTTGAACAGATGGAGCTTGAATTCTTCTGTAAACCGGGCACAGATTTAGAATGGTTTGATTACTGGAAAAATTATTGCTGGAACTTCCTTTTAAGTCTTGGCATGAAAGAAGAAAATTTAAGAATCAGAGATCATTCAAAAGAAGAGCTATCCTTCTACAGTAATGCTACTTCAGACATAGAATTCCTTTTCCCATTTGGCTGGGGAGAACTTTGGGGTATAGCAGACAGAACTGATTACGACCTTAAGAAGCATTCAGAGCATTCTGGGGAAGAATTAAGCTATCTTGATCCTGCAACAAATGAAAAGTATATACCATACTGCATAGAGCCGTCACTTGGTGCAGACAGAGTTGCTTTAGCCTTTTTATGCAATGCTTATGACGAAGAAACTTTAGAAGATGGAGATGTAAGAACAGTGCTTCACTTCCATCCAGCTTTAGCACCATTTAAGGCAGCTGTTCTTCCTCTTAGCAAAAAGCTTTCAGAAAAGGCTACTGAAGTTTACGACAAGCTTAGAAAGAAATTTAATGTGGACTATGATGAAACAGGAAGTATAGGAAAAAGATATAGAAGACAAGATGAAATTGGAACTCCATACTGCATAACTATAGATTTTGATACTTTAGAGAATAACACTGTTACAGTAAGAGACAGAGACACAATGCAGCAGATTAGATTGAATATAGATGAACTTGAAAAGTTCATAGAAGAAAAATTAGAGTTTTAAACTTTACCGCCAGAAATGGCGGTTTTTTATTTTTGGCAGAAAAATATTTTTCTTGTAAAGATAATATAATAAATCAGCATAAAATAAAAAAAACTATTATATAAATAGGATGTATTAAGATTTTCTGTTAATAAAATAACAAAGCAAACAGGAGGAGTATAGAATGGAAAAAGGCTGCTGCTGCTCTTGCGGCGAAAATGATGACAGGTTAAAAAAAGCCAGACAGATAATTCAAGAACATAAGGAAGTAAAAGGAGCTTTAATTCCAATACTACATGAAATACAAAAATTATTTGGATATCTGCCTGAAAAAGTCATGCAAATCATTTCCCAAGAACTAGGTATTCCTATGTCAGAAATATATGGAGTTGCCACTTTCTATTCCCAGTTTGCACTGGAACCTAAAGGAAAGCACATAATTAAAGTATGTCTTGGTACTGCATGTTATGTAAAAGGAGCACAGGATATATTGGATAGGTTAAGCAGCCTTCTTGAAGTACAGGTAGGCAAAACAACAGAAGATGGATTGTTTACATTAGAGGCTGCCAGATGTTTAGGAGGCTGCGGGCTTGCTCCCGTTATGATGATTGATGAAAAAGTATACGGAAAACTTATACCAGATGATTTAATAAAAATAATTGAAGAATTTAAAGTTTCAGGATAGGAGATTGGAGGGAGCAGCATGAAAACAATTCAGGATATAGAAAATATAAAAAAAGCTGCATGGGATAGAGTTAACCAAGGTACAAATAGAAAAACAACGAGAATAGTTGTAGGAATGGGAACCTGTGGCTTAGCAGCTGGTGCGGAATCTGTATATGAGGCAGTAGTAGATGAGATAAATAAGCTTGGGCTAAACAATATTATTGTGGTTAAAACTGGGTGCATAGGAGTCTGCAGACTGGAGCCAATTGTGGAAATTATAAGACCGGGGGAAGAAAAGGTAACTTATGTGAATATGTCGCCTTATAAAGCAAGAAGAGTAGTTGCAAGTCATCTGCTTGTAGGTGCTGTGCTTAAGGATTATACAATTCATGTGGTTAAGGGAAAAATTTTAAATGATTATACAATAGATAATGATTAGAGGGAGGCTAAATAATGGATTTTTATCGTGCACAGGTACTGGTCTGTGGTGGTGCAGGCTGCTCAGATATCCACTCTTCAAATCTATTTAAAGTTTTAAAAACAGAGCTTAAAAGACATAATATAGACCACGAAATAGAACTTATAAAAACAGGGTGCTTAGGGCTTTGTGAGCTTGGGCCTGTAGTTATTGTTTATCCTGAAGGAACTTTTTACAGTAAAGTAAAAGTAGAGGATATTCCTGAACTTGTAGAAGAACATTTTATAAATAATAAAGTACTGCAAAGGCTTGTTTATAGTGCAGAAGGTGATGGAAGAGTTAGAAATATAAATGAATTAAGTTTCTTTAAAAAGCAGGTAAGAATTGCTTTAAGAAATTGCGGAATTATAGATCCTGAAAATATCGATGAATATATTGCCTTTGATGGATACAGTGCTCTTATTAAAGTTTTAACTTCTATGACTCCTGGAGAAGTTATAGATATAATTAAGCAGTCTGGCTTAAGAGGGAGAGGAGGAGGCGGCTTTCCAACAGGTAAGAAGTGGGAGTTTGCAGCTAAGCAGAGAAACTCTCAGAAATATATAATCTGCAATGCTGATGAAGGAGATCCAGGGGCTTTTATGGATCGTTCCGTATTAGAAGGAGATCCTCATTCTGTACTTGAAGCTATGACTATAGGCGGGTATGCAATTGGAGCAGACAAAGGGTTTATTTATGTAAGAGCTGAGTATCCAGTTGCAGTAGAAAGACTTTATACTGCTATTGAGCAGTCAAGAAATTATGGACTTCTTGGGGAAAATATTTTAGGAACAGGCTTTAAATTTGATATTGAACTAAGGCTGGGGGCAGGTGCTTTTGTGTGCGGAGAAGAAACTGCACTTATGCAGTCTATAGAAGGCAGACGAGGTATGCCTATGCCAAAGCCGCCTTTTCCTGCTGTCAGCGGATTATGGAGTAAGCCTACTATTATAAATAATGTTGAAACTTTTGCAAATATTGCTCCAATAATATTAAAAGGTGCTGAATGGTTTAGAAGTATAGGAACAGAAAAAAGCCCAGGAACAAAGGTTTTTGCTTTAGGGGGTAAGATAACAAACACTGGATTAGTTGAAATTCCAATGGGGACAACATTAAGAGAAACTATTTATGAAATAGGTGGTGGAATTCCAAATGCAAAGAATTTTAAAGCAGTTCAAACAGGCGGTCCTTCCGGGGGGTGTATTCCAGCAGAACATTTAGATGCAACAATAGAATATGATACTTTAACAGCTTTAGGCTCCATGATGGGATCCGGAGGCATGATAGTAATGGATGAAGATAACTGCATGGTTGACGTAGCAAGGTTTTTCCTTGATTTTACTAAGGATGAGTCCTGCGGTAAATGTACTCCTTGCAGAATTGGAACTAAGAGACTGCTTGAGATTCTTGAAAAAATAACTCAAGGCAAAGGAACTTTAGAAGATATTGAGTCACTTGAAGAATTAGGGAAAGGTATAAAAAATGCTGCTCTCTGTGGACTAGGACAGACAGCTCCAAATCCGGTACTCTCAACCTTACATTATTTTAAAGATGAATATATTTCTCATGTTACTGATAAAAAATGTCCTGCTAAAGTATGCAGACCTCTTGTTAAATATGTAATACTTGAAGATAAATGCAAGGGCTGCGGACTTTGTACCCGTAACTGCAGTGTGGGTGCAATCAGCGGAAAAGTAAGAGAAGTTCATGCAATAGATGCTGAAATTTGTGTAAGATGCGGTTTGTGCATGAGTGTATGTAAATTTAAAGCAATAGTTAAAGTGTAATAGTGTATGGGATAGGAGGAAAGAGGATGGAAAAGGTCAGGTTAACTATAGATGGTATAGAGGTAGAAGTTCCTAAAGAAACTACAGTTCTTGAAGCAGCAAGAACTGTAGGCATTGAAATACCCACACTCTGTTTTTTAAAAGATATAAATGAAGTAGCCAGCTGCAGAGTCTGTGTAGTAGAGATAGGAAAGAAACTTATAGGAGCTTGTACTTTAGTTTGCGAAAACGGTATGGAAGTTAAAACTAATACTGCTGCAGTAAGAGAAGCTAGGAAAATGGTAGTTGAACTTTTATTATCCAATCATAAAAGAGAATGTACTACCTGCATAAGAAGTGAAAACTGCGAACTTAAGAAGCTTTCAAAAGATTTAAATGTTAGAGAGATAAAATATCAGGGAGAAAAGACAGTTTCTCAAATTGACTGTTCATCTACATCTGTTATTAGAGATACAGAAAAATGTGTACTTTGCGGCAGATGTATTAACACTTGTAAAAATATACAAAGTGTAGCTGCTATTAATTTTTCGCAAAGGGGGTTTAATACAAAAGTAACTACAGTATACGATAGACCTCTTTCAGAAACTACCTGCGTAAACTGCGGACAATGTATAATGTCTTGTCCAGTGGGGGCACTCCATGAAAAAGAATGTATAAAGGAAGTTTGGAAGGCTATAGCTGATCCTGATAAATATGTAGTTGTTCAAACTGCCCCTGCAATTAGAGTTGCCTTAGGAGAAGAATTTAATCTTCCAATTGGCACAAGAGTTACTGGAAAGATGGTTTCGGCACTGAAAAAACTGGGATTTGATAAAGTATTTGATACAGACTTTGCAGCAGATTTAACTATAATGGAGGAAGGCACTGAATTAATAAATAGACTTCAAAACGGAGGGGTATTACCTCTTATGACTTCCTGCTGTCCCGGATGGGTAAAATTTGTTGAACATAATTATCCTGAAATGCTGGATAACTTATCAACCTGCAAGTCTCCAAGCGAAATGGAAGGGGCTTTAATAAAATCTTATTTTGCTGAAAAGATGAATATAGCACCTGAAAAAATCGTTGTTGTTTCAATTATGCCCTGTGTAGCAAAAAAGTTTGAAGGACAAAGAGAGGAGTTATCAAACAGCAGTCTTCAGGATGTAGATTATGTGCTTACTACAAGGGAGTTATCTCAGATGATTAAAGAGGCAGGAATAGATTTTTTAAATTTAAAGGAAGATAAATTTGATAATCCCTTTGGAGAATCAACTGGAGCTGCAGTAATATTTGGAGCTACCGGAGGTGTAGCGGAAGCAGCTTTAAGAACAATATCGGAAATTTTATCAGGTAAGGATATAGATACTATAAACTATACTGCTGTAAGAGGAACTGAAGGTATTAGAGAAGTTTATATCGATTTGCCTGATGGTAGAACAATTACTGCAGCAATAGCTAGCGGCTTAGGTAATGCCAGATTAGTATTGGAGTCTATAAAAAAGAAAGAAAAAAAATATGACTTTATAGAAGTAATGGCATGTCCGGGTGGGTGTGTAACCGGAGGGGGACAGCCTATAGTTGATTCTAAAATAAGAGAAAAGATAGATATAAAGGCTGAAAGAGTTAAAGCAATTTATGATGAAGATGAAGCATTAACCATCAGAAAATCACATAAAAATCCATACATTATTAAAATATATGAAGAATATTTAAAAGAACCAAATGGACATTTAAGTCATAAACTTCTTCATACTCATTATATTAAGAGAAATAAATTTTAATTAAGCTTAAGGAAGTTAATTTAAAATAAATCAGATAAACTGCTTCAGCAGTTTATCTGATTTATTTTAATATTATACACTTTTAATAATCATAAATTTATTTAAAATTCAGATATAATTAGTTAACAAAAGTTACTACATGATGTATAATATTAATGAATGATAATATAGAATTTATATAATACAGAAGTATTACATTAATTTAGATGAAAGATTTAGAAAACAGAGGTGATAATTTTGAAAGGCACAGTAGTAGCAGCTTGGATGAAGACATGCAGAAAGCTTTATGGAGATTCAGTAGTAGACAAGGCTATGGAAGCAAATGGCTGGAGCAGCGGGAAAATTTTTTCTCCAGCAGAAAATGTTGATGATTCGCAGATTATGTCTGTTATAAGCGCCGTTGCAAAGAGTGAAAATATAGATATAAAGGCTCTTTGGAGAAACATAGGAAATTATAACCTGAAATCTTTTGCTGAAGATTTTCCAGCCTTTTTTGACCATGAAAATTTATATTCATTTTTGAAATCCATGTATGATGTACATGTGGTTATGGTTAAGAGGTTTCCTGGAGCAACACCGCCCATTGTTGTAATTGAGCCAATTTCAAGCAGAGAAGCTGTTTTTAGTTATGAATCTAAAAGAGGAATGTTTGACTATTTTCTTGGAATGCTTGATGGAAGCTGTGAATTATTTAATGAAAATGTGAAAATCGAGGAAATTGAAAGGACAAGCACCAGTATAAAGGTTAAGCTCACCTTTGAAAAAGATATATTCTATAAGAAGACTTATACATTTAACAGGCTTTTGTCCCTAGGTTTTATAAGAAATATTGGGGCTAAAGTAGCATTATTTACATTTATAATTACAGCGCTTGGACTTATTCCTGTTATGGGACTTGGTGATATACTAAAGCTTTTGGTTGGAGCGGCTATTCCAGCTGCAGCAGCTTTCATAGCAGCAAATGTTTTAGTAAGACCTAGGAAATTACTTGAGGAAAGCTTAAAAAAGCTTAATAGCAGTAATTTTGTTGAAGATATGCAAATAGTCACTGGTGACTTTTTTGAAGATTTATTTAAATATGTTACAGAGCATAAAAAAGCTGTTAGAGCTGATTTTGTTGGCTTTAAGGGTGTAACTGACGAAATGAATACCTTCGCTGATAGAATAAACAGAATATCAGATTCTATGAACCAGACTTCAGAAGAAATTTCACAAGTTGTGGAACAGGTTGCAAATACTTCTGTAAGCCAAGCTGAAAATACAGAAAATGCAGTAGCAATATTAAATGACAATATACAAGCTTTAAGAACTATAGTAGATAGTGAAAATTTTAATAAAACAGAGCTTCAGAAGGCAATAGATAAAATTGATAACAGCTATAGAAATGTGGATAATGCAAGTAAAAATATTCTAAGTAGTTTAGACAAGTTCCAGGAAGTTAAAGATAAAGGATTAGAGCTTGAAATGAAGGCTAAGGATATTACAAACATTGTATCAATAGTTTCTGGCATTTCAGAGCAGACAAATCTTCTGGCACTTAATGCGTCTATCGAGGCTGCAAGAGCTGGTGAGGCAGGAAGAGGGTTCTCGGTTGTTGCAGAAGAAGTTAGAAAACTGGCAGAGCAATCTCAAAATGCAGTAGAAGAAATAAATACTAATTTAGCTCAGTTTGTAAAAGAAATAAATGTGCTGGTTGATAAGATTGAATCTCAATTTGAGGTACTTCAAAACGAAACAAACAGTCTTCAAAAGGTTAGAGATATAAGCTATGAAGCTACAACTTCCATTCAAACCGTTGCACAGTCTACAATTAACAATATAAATGAGTTAAACAAGGAAACAGACTCTATAGCAAGAATTTATGAAACTATGGAATCCTTGGCTGCCATAGCAGAAGAAAATTCCGCCTCTTCAGAAGAAGTAAGCGCAAGTGTTTCAAACTATACAAATGAAATTAAAAAGCTTATAGATAACATTTATGAGTTTAAAAAGATTACTGAGACTTTTAAAGGCGATTTAAGCAAGTATAAAATTTAGTACAGTGCCAGACATATGATCTTATTGTCATGTGTCTGGCACTTAATCTTTAGGATATTTTTTATATCCCCCTTAAATCAAAATCAGGTATAAAGCTTTCAGATGCAGTACCTTCCTCTTGAATGAAGGCGTTTTTTATGCCTAAAGTAAGACAGTAATCTATAAGGGCTTCATAATGTTTTGGATTTAAAGGTTTATTTATCTCTGGATACCTTTCTACATTGTTAACAGGTGTGTATTGGTTCATTAAGCTTATAAAAACAGAATTTCCAAAAGTATTGTTAATATAATCTATTATTTTTTTAGAGTCAAATAAAAGTCCAGGCAGCATTAAATGTCTGATTATTACTCCTTTTTTCATCATTCCTTTTTCATCAAACTCTGGTTCGCCTGCTTGAAAATACATTTCTTTTATAGCTTTTGACGCTGCTTTAAAATAGCCTGGGGCATGAGAGTATTTAACGGCGTATTTGTCATCAAAATACTTTAAGTCAGGAAGATATATGTCTATATGACCTTTAAGAGTCTTTAAAGCTTCTACATTTTCATAGCCATTGCTATTGTAAACAATAGGCAGCATAAGTCCATTATTTTTAGCTATTTTAACAGCTTCAATTATCTGCGGAATAAAGTGAGTAGGAGTAACTAAATTTATGTTGTGAGCTCCTCTCTCCTGCTGCTTAAGAAAAATTTCCGCAAGATGTTCTATTGAAATTTCTTTCCCAATACCTTTATGGCTTATAGTATGGTTTTGACAAAACACGCATTTTAAATTACACTCTGAAAAAAACACAGTTCCAGAGCCTTTCTCACCAGAGAGGCAGGGCTCTTCCCAATAATGCAGTGAAACTCTGGCAACTTTTACACTGGCACCAGATTTGCAAAAACCTAATTCACCTTTTAATCTATTAATGCCGCAATTTCGCGGACAAAGTCTGCAGCTGTATAATAATTCAAGCATAAACAACACTCCAAGTTTAAAATAAAAATTTGAATTAATTATACAACATTTATAAGCAGTAATGTTAAGATTATCTGCAGTTTTTGAAATAAAAATATATGCACTGCACCATAAAAACAAGGCTTATTATTCCAAAGGCTGGGTATATAATGCTTATCAGGTGTACAAAGCCTACTAAGGATATTGGAATTGCTGTTAAAATAATTATAACAACAGAAGTTTTATAAGATATATTAAATATCTGGTTTAAAGCTTTACCAACGCTGTATACATCAGATACTTCTGTAGAAAACATTTCAAGCCAGATTATCCCTAAAAGAAGTATTTGAATTAAGCTGCCGAATCTGTTGGATATGTATAAAAGTGGAATTTCATATTTAAATATGTAAGGTACATTTAGTAAAAGCATAAAGTTTATTATTATTGTAAGTGCTGTTAAAACTAAAGCACCCAATACAATTCCCCAAAGCATGCTTTTTTTATTTTTCATTTCCGCACTTAAAGGAACTATAACACCGCTGCAGCCTAATATGTTAAAGCCACTGTAAAGCAAGGTAGATAAAAACCAATTATCTTTATACCTAGGAATGATTTTAATATCATTTGCACTAACCATTTCTTTGCTGAAAAATATGTATAGAATAAATATAGTTATAAGCACTATTATAAGTGAAGGTACAATAAAGGAATTAATCTCAATTAGACCTTTAGTATCTCTAAGCAGTATTATTAAGGATATAGCAGCCATTACTAATATACCTACCCATTTTGATACCTTAAAATATTGATGAACAAGTGCTCCGCTTCCTGCCAGTATTATTGCAGAACCGCTTATAAGAAACAAGCTAGTTATTCCATCTGTTAAACCTGCAAATATTTTAGGTTTAATTACAAGATTTATAAGCTCATTATAAGATTTTAAATTGTATTTAAGACTAATGCTGCTTATTATATAGCCCATTACTATGTAAATAAAGCAGCATATTAAAATTCCCCAAAAGCCTCTGTACCCATACTCTGTAAAGAACTGTTTTATTTCCTGGCCAGAAGCAAGTCCGGCTCCAACTATTGTGCCAATGAATACTGCCGCAATCTGAAAAGCAAGTATAATTCCCCTTCGCAAGTAAATCAACCTCCCAGTATTCCCTTAAGGAGCATAAAGATTATGAAAATTTCTTTATGCCTCTTTAAAATGAGATATTTATATAAATATATTGAAAAAAATTAAAAATAATGATTTATAAATTAAATTTTTATTTTTTGGGAAACTATATTTATAGGTATGGGATTATGTTAAAAGAACAAAAGGAGGGTCAGATATGAGAAAAAACTTACATATAAAAAAGCTTACATCATACATGCTTATACTTTGCTTAATATTCGCATTTACAGCCTGTAAAAAAACAAGCAAAGGTGAAGTTCAGGCTGAAACAAGCGATTTCGAAATTAAAGTAGCACAAAATGTAGTTGATGTATATATGAAAGCCCTTATGAAAGAAGATTTTCAAGGTGCAAAAAAACTGTATAGCAAGGAGCTTACTCAAAAAACACAGGAAAGCGGAAAAAGCGAGCTAAAAGTAAAGGGCTACAGCATAGAGGAAACAAGCGAAATAGGAAAAACTGGATTTTTCAAAATAAAAGTTGCCAGAATGAATCTCTCAGAACCTATAGCAGCTTTAGATGAAGCAATTATTAAGGTTATAAAAGAAGGAGCAGAGTATAAGATAAATGAAGTGAAAAACGAAACGGAGAAGGAAGCTTTTCTTGAAAATCATGCACTTAGAGTAAGAAGTAAAAACAATATTAAAACAAACCTTTTAATAGACCCCAGCAGTTTTCCTCAATATATTTTTGCAAAAGATGATAAAGGAAACTTATCAAAACAGGCAGTTCCACGAAATAGTTTTTCTGTAATTAATTTCGGTTATGAAGGTGAAAGAATAGCTATTTCTACATACAATAAAGATTCTTATGCCGGAATTATAAAAATTGATGAAAGCATGGCAACTCAAGGCGGCGCTGATTCTGGCGGTTCAGAAGAAAGTGAAGGACAGCAGGGAGGAAAGTCTGGAGGACAGCAAGGGGGAGCTATGGCAAGGGAAAAGCCTATAGGCAAAGAATTAATTTCACTGGACTTATTTAAGAATGCAAAAATACAGTTTATGAGTTTTTCAATTGGAGAAAAGTTCATTGTAGTGCAGTATGAAAAGTCTGATAAGGGAAAATGCATAAGAGTCTACAATACAGACAGCGGAGAGCTTATACCTGTAAAGTTTGAAGAAAAATACCCTTATGGTAAAGTAGAAGTTGTTTTTTCTTCCTTTGATAAAGATGCTTTAAACTATGAAGTAATTCAGAAGGATATGAATGATAAAACTCTTCAAGAGCAGGCAGGGAAATATAAACTGGATTTAAAAGAGTTTAAGATTAAGAAGCTTTAACTAGACATTATAAAATGCACAGGGTAAAATTAAAGGGGGTGCCAGGTAAGGGACTGGCACCTTAGAAAAGGAGGTCCTTATGCAAAAGGATTGGGGAGGAAAAAGATATCATAGTTTAAATTATTTTTTAAGAGAAAAATTTGGAGAAAAGGTGTTTAAGATTTCCTTAGATGCTGGTTTTTCCTGTCCTAACAGAGACGGTACAATAAGCCGGGGAGGATGCGTTTTTTGCAGTGAAAGAGGCTCAGGGGACTTTGCAGGCAATAGAAATTTTTCTATAACCAGACAGTTTGAAGATATAAAGGCAATGATGAATAAAAAGTGGAAGGAAGGAAAGTATATAGCTTATTTTCAGGCTTATACCAACACTTATGCACCTGTAGATGAACTTAGGAAAAAATATGAAGAAGCTGTAAATCAGGAGGGAGTAGTGGCACTGGCTATTGCCACAAGGCCTGATTGCCTTCCATATGAGGTTTTAGATTTGTTAGAGGAACTTAGTCATAAAGTTTATGTTTGGGTGGAGCTAGGTCTTCAGACAATAAATGATAAAAGTGCCAGACTTATAAACAGAGGATATACATTAAGCACATTTGAAGAGGCTTTGGAAAAACTTCATAGCAGAAATATAGATGTTGTAGTTCATACTATTTTTGGTCTTCCTTATGAAACTAAGGAGGATATGCTATCTACAGTTAACTATGCAGCACATAAGCATATCAAGGGAATAAAGTTTCACCTTCTTCACCTAATGGAAAACACACCATTAGTTAAAATGTACGAAAAAGGGTTATTAGATTTTTTAGAGCAGGAAGAGTATATAGATTTAATCTGTACTTCTATTGCAATGCTTCCACAGGATATGGTTGTTCACAGGCTTACAGGGGATGCACCTAGAGAGCTTTTAATAGGACCTATGTGGAGCCTTAAAAAATGGGAGATACTAAATGCCATAGATAGAAAACTGATAGAAAAAGATTTATATCAGGGTTTGTACTTTTCTACAAAATCATAGATTTTCTTTTGTATAGTTTACGAATAGTTTTTGTACCGTTTACATGCTACAATAAAGACATGCTATAAGAATAATTTATTGTAGGGAGGAATTATATAATGGCAAGTTTATCATTAAAACATATTTATAAAATTTATCAGGGGAACGTAACAGCAGTTAAGGATTTCAGCTTAGATATAGACGATAAAGAGTTTATAGTTTTCGTTGGACCATCAGGATGCGGTAAGTCTACAACACTTAGAATGATAGCAGGACTTGAAGAAATATCAAAAGGGGAGCTGCATATCGGTGATAAGCTGGTTAATGATGTTGCTCCAAAGGACAGAGATATTGCAATGGTTTTCCAAAATTATGCATTATATCCACACATGAGTGTATATGACAACATGGCTTTTGGTCTTAAGTTAAGAAAGGTTCCAAAAGCTGAAATAGACAAGAAGGTTAAAGAAGCAGCTAAAATTCTTGATATAGAGCATTTACTTGACAGAAAGCCAAAGGCACTTTCCGGAGGACAAAGACAAAGAGTTGCCCTTGGTCGTGCTATAGTTAGAGAGCCAAAGGTATTCTTGATGGACGAGCCTTTATCAAACCTTGATGCTAAGTTAAGAGTACAAATGAGAACTGAGATATCCAAGCTTCATAAGAAATTACAAACTACATTTATATACGTTACTCACGATCAGACAGAAGCTATGACAATGGGTACAAGAATAGTTGTTATGAAGGATGGAGTTATCCAGCAGGTTGATACTCCACAGCACATATATGACCACCCGGCAAATATATTTGTAGCTGGATTTATTGGTTCACCACAGATGAACTTTATAGATGCTAAGGTTGAAGAAGTAAACGGACAAATAGTTCTTGTTTTTGGAGAAGATAGAGTAACTCTTCCAGCAGAAAAAGGTGCTGTTGTTAAAAAGGAAGGTTATGTAGGAAAAGAAGTTATAATGGGAATAAGACCAGAAAATATTGATGACAATGAAGAGTTCATAGCTAAGCATCCAAATTCTGTAGTAACAGCAGCAGTTGAAGTTACAGAGCTTATGGGAGCTGAAACTTATATCTACCTTTCAAAAGGAAAATCAAACATTACAGCAAGAGTAAATGGAAGTTCAAAAGCTAAGGCTGGAGATAAATTAAAAATTGCATTAGATGAAACTAGAATACATGTATTTGATAAAGAAACAGAAAAAACAGTTGTATAGTTTAGGGGCGTGAAGATTTAATGTATACTTTCCAAAGCTTTCTGCAAGACTTAATTAGCAGTACAGGTATAAAATTTAATCTGATATTTGAAGATGGAAATTTTAAGTATTCAGGATTAGAAGGTGTGGAAAGCTCGGAAATTACTTCATCAATAATGAATTTAGGCACATCAAGGGTAATCTTAGAAATTTTAAAGTGTGAAGAAAACTGTACAGCTCTTTTAAGATATACTATTGAAAATAAATATAGGGAAATTTTTTCCATGAGAGAGCAGGCTATTATTGAAGTTTTGGAAGGAAAAGAAGCTTCAGCTGAGTCTTTAGGAAAAGATATTTCATTTATATCAAAAGGCTGCACCTTGTTTTTAATAAACGTGGATGGAAGCAGATTTGAAGCTTTAAATATTGTAAGGCAGCTTTACAGTCAGGGAGAAACTATAAGCTTCATATACAAAAACTGCATAGTTTTATTAGGTTATTTTGAGGATATAGATGAGCATGCACAAAGTATAAAAGAGTCTATTGTGTCTGATTTATACTGCAAGTGCTATGTAAGCTATAGAAATCCAATCAGCAATATAAAAGATATTAAGAAAGCCTATGATGAAGCTTTAGAATGTTTTGCTCTGCGTAAAAACTTTGGACTTAAAGAAGAGATTTTCTTTTATGATAAGGTGCTTTTTGAAAAAATAGTTTACAATATAAATCCTCAGGTTAAAGGTGAGCTTTTTAACAGATTCAAAGATAAATTCAATTCTTTCGACAGTGAAATTATAAATACTATAGAGGAATTTGTAAACTGCGATCTTAATGTAAGTGATGCTGCAAGAAAGCTATACGTGCACAGAAACACACTTATATACAGGCTTGATAAAATAACTAAAGAAACAGGTTTTGATATAAGAAACTTTAGAGAAGCAGCTGTGTTTATAATTGCTTTTCTTATCTGGAAGGAAAATAAAACTTTATAATAAAAAACTTTTCAGACTCTTTTTAGGGTTTGGAAAGTTTTTTATTTTTTTGAGCAAATTAAAATAGTTACTATTGAAAATTTAATAAGAATATTTTGCCAGGAAAATATAAATAATATTTTAAAGAAGTAAATTAAGGCTAAGTAAAAGAATACAAGAGGGGATAAAGCATGGGAAATATAAACTTCAATTTAACAAGGTCACTTAAGGAAAATCTGAAGTTTTTAAAAGAGTTCTTTAAAAATGATAATGCAATAAAATTCAGAGAGTTTGAAAATAAATATAACAGCAATTTAAAATACTGTATCATATATGCCGATGGAATGGTAAATAAGCAGCTTGTTAATGAACACATAATAGAGAGGTTAATGAATATTAACATCAGCAGTTTAAATGTAGGGGGAGTGGTTTCACCTGACAATATACTAGAGATAATAATTAAAAAAATTATTATTTCTGCAGAAGTAAACAGGAAAAAAGATATAAACGAATTAACATGGGATATGCTGTATGGAGATACACTTCTTTTAATAGATGGTTTTGATGAAGGCTTAATAATAGATACTAAAGGCTGGCCGGTAAGAGCACTAACTGAATCTTCAACAGAAAAAGTAATTAAGGGGTCAAGAGAAGCTTTTACTGAAAGCATTATGACCAACACAACTTTAATAAGAAGAAGAGTGAAAAATCCCAGCCTTAAATTTATTTTCAGTGAAGTTGGTACAGAGACTAAAACAAAAATATGCGTAACTTATATAGAAGGCATAGCTAATGAAGAAATTCTTAAGGAACTTAATAAAAGGCTTCAAAATATTAATATTGACGGTATATTAGAGTCTCAGTATATTCAGGAATTTATACAAGACTCTCCGTTATCTCTTTTTGATACAATAGGAACTACGGAAAGTCCTGATATAGTTGCAGCAAAGCTTTTAGAAGGAAGAATTGGCGTAATATGCGACGGTACTCCATTTGTTCTTCTGCTGCCTTTTATATTCTTAGAGTATTTCGATATATACGAAGATTATTATCTTAACTATATATTTGGTACCTACAATAGATTGGTTAGAATGCTTGCATTTTTTATGACAATAAGTGTACCAGCTTTATATATATCAGTAGTATGCTTTCATCAGGAGCTTATACCAACCTCTCTTTTAATAAGCATATATACCGCAAGACTAGGCATACCTTTTCCTACAGTGTTGGAAAATTTAATTATGCTTACTGGTTTTTCTGTGCTTAGAGAAGCAGGAGTCAGACTGCCAAGACCTATAGGGCAGGCGGTGAGTATAGTTGGTGCCTTAATTCTTGGGGATGCAGCGGTAAATGCAAGAATTGTAAGTGCTCCTATAGTTATAGTAGTGGCTACAACGGGAATTGCTTCTTTTATTGTTCCTAAAATGATAGGAGCCTGTATAATGGTAAGATATATATTTATTGTTTTAGCTTCTTTTTTAGGACTTTACGGCTATATCTTCGGAGTAATGGGGTTATTTCTTTACCTCATGTCCATGAGGTCTTTTGGAGTTCCATATATGTTAAATACAGCAAGTATTAAGTCTGAAGATTTAAAAGACACTGCAATAAGAGCACCTTGGGTTTACATGAATTTTAGAAACAAATTGATTACTAGAAATAGAAAGAGGCAGAAACAAATAAATTCTGAGAAAAGAGGCTAAGTAAATGAGATTATTAAAAAAATTTCTAGCTTTAGCTCTTGTAATAATTAATGTATTTATATGCACTTCCTGCTGGGACTATAAAGATGTTGAAAAGTATAATATTGTGATAGGATGTGCTGTTGATAAAGACAATAGAGATAATCAGTATGTTATTACACTTGAACTTATAAAGCCTAAACCTCAGGAAAAAGAACTGCAGTCTGAGCTTTCTGAAAGTAAAGGAAGTACCATTTTAGAAGCTATAAGAAACGCAATATCCAAAATGGGAAAAAAAGGATATTGGGCTCATACTACTATGCTTATTTTCAGTGAGAAGGTTATTTCTGAAGATATTACTACTGTTATGGATCTTTTTTACAGAGGTGCAGAGATTAGAGGAGATGTACTGATTTTAATTTCAAAAGAAGAAACAGCGAAGGAAATTTTACAGATTAATCATTCTATAAAAGAAATCAGAACAGATAGGTTAGAGTATATTGTTGACAATCAGAAAAGTTCACCTAAGTATCCAAAAACTCGATTAATAAATATTGTTGCAAATTTAGCCTCTAAAGATACTGCAATGTTAGTACCCATTGTAAATATAAAAAAATCAGATGATAAATTTGAACCTGAAATCAGCGGCAGTGCTGTTTTAAAATATGACAAGATAACAGGATATTTAAATGGCGAAGAAACCCAGTATTCACTGATGGTAGAAGATAAACTGAAGAGCGGTCTCATTGTAGTTCAAAACATTGCAGATACGAAAAACAATATAACCTTTGAAATACTTGATAATAAAACAAAAGTAAAACCTGTATTTTCTAACGGAGAAATTACAATGAAGGTAGATGTTGACACTACTGTTAATATATCTGAATTAAACGGAAACTTAGACTTTTCCAAAGAAGACATAGAAGAAATGATAAAACGGGAAGGAGAAAAGGTTATAAAGGCAAGGCTGGAAAGTATAATAAAAAAGCTTCAAAATGAATATAAAAGCGATGTTTTTGGTTTTGGAAAAAAAGTAGAAATAAAAAATCCGAAGCTTTGGAAAAAGTTAAAGGAAAATTGGTCTGAAGAATTTTCAAGCCTGCCGGTGGAAGTTAATGTAGACTTAAATATAAAAGGAAGCGTACTGGCTTCTAAACCTATGAAAGGAGGAAAATAAAGTTTGAATGTACTGCTGGTTTTATTAATTTATTTTATAATAATGTTTATTGAAATAGCTTACCTCCTTAAGAAAAAAGAAAAGAAACAGATTATAGTATATGTTATATTTATGCTTATAGCTTTAACTTGCAGTATAAATATTAGGATTGGAACCAGCATTCCAAGTATAGCATCTATCACGACAAAGCTTATTTTACCTATATTAAAGAAAATACAGGAGATAAAAATATGAACAAAGAAGTAATTTCTGATAAACAAGGTATAACTTTAGTAATACTTTTTATACTTGGAAGTACTCTTGTAGTATGCTCAGGAGGAGAGGCTAAAAAAGATATGTGGCTTGCAAATATTATAGGAATTTTATTAACTTTTCCTATAGTGCTTATATATGCAAAGCTTCTTTCCATGTTTCCTGGAAAAGATATTTTTGACATATCAATAATGGTTTTAGGTAGACTACTCGGCAGAATAGTTAATATACTATTTATCTGGTTTGCAATACATTTAGGAGCATTGGTTTTGTCTAATTTTTCTGAATTTATAAGCATTGTTGGACTTCAAGAAACTCCTAGTGTTGCACCGATGGCGTGTATTATGATTTTATCTGCTTGGGGAGTAAAGGCAGGCATTGAAGTAATAGGAAGATGGGCAGAATTTTTTTTTAGTGTTCTCATGATTATAATAATTTTTCAAGAATTATTATGTATACAAAATATTAATATTGTTAATATTCTGCCTGTATTGGAAGAGGGTATAAAACCTGTAATTAAAGGAGCACTTTCAGCATTTGCGTTTCCCTTTGCAGAAACAGTTATATTTATTATGGTTTTTTCCTCCTTAAAGGATAAAAAATCACCTTTTAAAAGTTATATAGTAGGTTTAATCATAGGAGGAATATTATTAACAGTTATATCCTTTATAAATACTCTTGTATTGGGAGATTATATTATATCACTTAACTATTTTCCAAGTTATGCTGCAATTAAAACAATAAATATTACTGAATTTCTTCAGAGACTGGAGTCAGTTCTGGCTATTACATTTTTGATTGCAGGTTTTATTAAAATAAGCATGTGTCTTTTAGGTGCTTCAAAAGGCATTTCTAAATTGTTTAATTTCAAAGACTACAGGTTTATTGTAGTGCCTATTGCACTGATTATTTTAAATGTAGAATTTCTTGTTTATAAAAATATGATGGAATTAAACAGATGGGTAGAACAGGTATATTTTTACTATGCCTTTATATTTCAGGTGATTTTACCTGTTGTAATTTTTATTGTCGCTAAAATAAAACTGCGCAAAAGCAGCGGGGAGATAAGAGTATGAACAAAGAAGTGATTTCCAATAAACAAGGTATGGTTCTTTTGATTTTATTTATACAAGGCAGTACAGTAGTGGTAGGTACAGGCGGGGAAGCTAAAAAAGATGTGTGGCTTGCTATTATTATAGGAATGATTTTATCTTTTCCTATGCTGTTTATTTATGCAAAGCTTATTTCAATGTTTCCTGGAAAAGATATTTTCGATATATCTGTATTGGTTTTAGGAAAGTTATTCGGAACAGTTGCTAATATACTATTTATCTGGTTTGCAATACATGTAGGTTCATTAGCACTTAATAATTTTGCAGATTTTGTAAATAATATTGGACTTCCAAGGACTCCTAGAGAGGTGATGATGGCATGTATTATGTTCTTATGTATTTGGGGTGTAAAGGAAGGTATTGAAGTGCTCGGAAGATGGGCAGAGTTTCTTTTTAATTTTCTTAATATTATGTTATTTCTTACCATTACATTGTCTATACAAAACATTAATATAAATAAAATACTGCCTATAATGGAAAATGGTGTAAAGCCCCTTATCACTGGGGCGTTTTCCGCATTTTCTTTTCCTTTTGCAGAGACGGTTATATTTACTATGATTTTTTCTTCTTTAAAAGATAAAAAAGCTGTATTTAAAACTTATATGATGGGGGTAATTATTACAGGATTAATGATTTTTACCTTAGCAATTAGAAATGTGATGGTTTTAGGGGAATACGTAATTTCAATAAGTTTTTATGCCGGCTATATTACAGTTTCATTAATAAATATAGCTAATTTTTTGCAGAGATTGGAGTCGGTAGTTTCTATTGCATTTTTAATTACATGTACAATAAAAATAAGTATTTGTCTCTTTGGTGCTTCAAAAGGTGTTTCCAAATTATTTAATTTTAAAGATTATAGATTTATTGTAGTGCCTATAGCATTGATAATTTATAATTTAGGCTTTTTGGTAGTTGATGACATAATGGAATTAAAAAAATGGTCATCTCAGATAGCACCATATTATAAAATACCTTTTGAAATTATTTTACCTGTTATTATTTTTATTGCAGCTAAAATTAAATATAAAAAGATAAATATTTATAATTCACAAAGTACTTAAAAATTATTAAGTAAATTAATTTAATAATTATGAAAAAGCTTGTCTATTTCTGTGGATAATAATGTGAATTTTCTGAATAATTTTTGATTTAAAGAAGTTAAGAATTAGAAATTTATCTATAACTTACCTTGAATTAATGAATAAATATGTTTATTTGACATAAAATATAAAAAATTGAAATGCTATGAGGTTTTTTATGAAACTATTTAACGTGTTATTTGGTGGAAATAGTACTCAATCTAATACTGCAGAAAACAATACGCTTAATAAACAGTCAATTCCTTTAAACACTAATTTAAAGGATAGTATGCAATATATCTTAAATACATTAGGAAACAGTTATGATGTTTCAGTAAGAATATTTGTTGTTGGCAAAAATATTAAAATTAAAATGGGGGTTATTTATGTAGAAGGTCTTGTTGATAAGGCTGTTATTCAGCACTTTATATTGGAATCTTTAATGCTTGAAACAAAGAAAACCAGCATTGAGCAGCAGATTACCTCCCCGCAGAATTTAGCACAGATAGTGCGAGATATAATTATGCCTGCAGCTGGAATGAAATTTGTGAAAGATTATGAACAATTATTTGATTATTTATTATATGGATATACTATTGTATTTATTGATGGCTGGGGACAAGCGATAGCAGTTAACTCTAAAGGGGCGAAGTCACGCAGTATAGAAGAGCCTACATCTCAAACCGTAATCAGAGGTCCAAAGGAAGGGTTTACAGAGAATTTAGGTACTAACACTGCTCTTATCCGCAGAAAAATTAAAAATCCTAATCTATGGATTGAAAGCAAATTTATCGGCAGGCAAACAAAAACTGAGGTTGCTGTTGCTTATATTAAAGGTATTGCGGATGATAAAGTAGTTAAGGAAGTTCACAGCCGATTAAACAAAATTAATATAGATTCAATTTTGGAGAGCGGATATATTGAAGAACTTATTCACGATGAACCTTATTCGCCATTTCCAACAGTATTTAATACAGAAAGGCCGGATACTATAGCGTCGGGTTTACTTGAGGGAAGGATTGCTATATTTGTAGATGGAACACCTTTTGTCCTGCTAGTACCAGCACTGTTTGTTCAATTTTTTCATGTCAGCGAAGATTATTACAATCAGTTTATTATAGGAAGCATGACTAGGGTTTTAAGATATTTCAGTTTTTTTCTTGCATTGCTTGTTCCTTCTTTATATGTAGCTGTAACTACCTTTCATCAGGAAATGATTCCAGCTACACTTCTTATTAATATTGCAGCACAAAGAGAAGGGGTACCTCTGCCCGTTGCTTTAGAAGCTTTAATAATGGAAATTACATTTGAAATATTAAGAGAAGCAGGGGTAAGAATGCCAAGAGCAGTAGGGCCTGCTATTTCTATTGTAGGAGCTCTTGTACTTGGGGAATCTGCAGTAAAAGCTGGTGTGGTTTCACCTATTACCGTAATAATTGTATCAATTACTGCTATTTGCAGCTTTATATTCCCTGCATTTAACATGGCTATATCTGTAAGAATACTTAGATTTATATTTTTGCTTTTAAGTGCAACTTTTGGATTATACGGTATTGCCTTGGGACTTATTGTTATGGTGCTTCACTTATGCAGTTTACGATCCTTTGGCGTACCATATTTATCACCTATGTCGCCATTTGTAATACAAGACCAGAAAGACAGCATACTTCATTTTCCGATACATAAATTATGGTCTAGACCTAAGTTTATAAGTAAAAACAATATAATAAGACAGAAAGACAGCGGGCCGAAGAAACCTGAGTAGAAGTAAAGGAGTTTCACATGAAAAAAATATGGTTTGCAATATGTACACTTATATTTTTTATTATACTTTGTACTGGCTGCAAAGGTAAAAGAGAAATAAATGAATTAGCTATTGCTACAGCCATTGGGATAGATAAAAATGACAATCAATATAGAGTTACTGTTCAAGTGCTAAATCCCAGTGAAGTAGCTACAGAAAAGGCAGGCGGGGGCGGTTCAGCTGTTACAACCTACAGCACTAACGGCTATACTTTATTTGAAGCACTTCGCAGAGTTACTATGCAGTCTTCCCGCAGAATATACGTATCTCATATTCAAATTGTTATTTTTGGACAGGAGATTGCAGAAGACGGAATAGGAGAAACTTTAGACTTTCTTTCAAGAGACCATGAAATGAGAGCTAATATGTATATGCTCGTTGCAAAAGATAAAAAGGCAGAAGATGCATTAAAGGTATTAACTCCTCTTGAAAAAATTCCAGCAAGTAAAATATTTTCATCTTTGGAGAAGGAAGAGAATTCATGGCCTGCATCAGCTTCAGTAAAATTAGACGAACTTATAAGTACAACAGTAAGTGAAGGTAAAAATCCTGTGCTGGCAGGTGTTGTTGTTAAAGGAAAACTGGAAGCTGGAAAGGACAATAAAAATATACAAAGAATAGAGCCGGAGGCTGTCTTAGACTTAGATGGCATTGCTGTTTTAAAAAAGGATAAACTTATTGGATGGCTTAACGAAAGAGAAGGTATTGCATATAATCTGGCTGTAAATAAAGTTAAAAATACTGTTATAACATTAAGCTGTATTGATGAGGGAAAGTTAACAATTGAAATGAACAAGATTAAATCTAAAATTAAATGCAGTATAAAAGACGGTTCTCCAAAAGGCAGCATTGATATTAAAGTGGAGGGAAATGTAGGAGAAGTAGAATGCAAGATTGATTTAACAAAGCCAGAAAGTATTGAAAAAATACAAAATGACTTGGAAAATGAAATAAAACAGAGAATAGAGGGTGTTTTGGAAAAAACTCAGAAGGATTTACAATGCGATATTTTTGGTTTTGGGGAAGCTTTACATCGTTCTAATCCTAAGCAGTGGAAAACTTTAAAAAATAATTGGGATGAAAAATTCGCTGATCTGCCAATAGATGTAAAGGTTCACTGTGAAGTCAAGAGATTAGGAACTACTATAAACCCTGTCTTAAAGAAGGAAAAGGAGTAGTTTTATGATATTAGTTATAATATTTATTACTATTGCTGCGGTTATAATTGAAACACCTTATTTAATCCGAAAAAATTATAAAAAAGAGCTTTTAACTTTTGCTGTTTTATTAATTGTGGGAGATACACTATTTATTATGAAAAGCTTAAATAAGGAAATAGGTAATCCTTTTGACTATCTTTCAATGTTTTATAAGTGGTTTACTAACCTTTTATTAAAATTGTTTAAGTTTTAAGATAAGGAGAAAGGCTATGAAGGATGGCGGAAAAATCAGCCAAAATCAAATAAGAACTTTGATTATATTAAGTATTGCTGGGACAGCGATGCTAGATATGCCTGGAACATTAGCTTTGGAAATAAAACAGGATGCCTGGATTGCTGCAGTAATAGGAGTAATAGGCGGAGTATTTATTGCAAATTTATATAATCGTCTGGCAGCTCAGATGTCAAATATGACTTTAATGGAATATAGTGAAAAAGTAATGGGAAAATGGTTAGGAGCTTTGTTTTCAATATTTTTTTTAATATTTCTCGTTTTAAACTGTTCTAGAATAGTTTATATGGTAGGTAATTTCATGACTACTCAAATTATGCCTGAAACTTCTATGCTTATGATGAATGTGCTAATTCTTATTCCTGCAGTTATTGGAACAAGATTAGGGCTTGAGCCTATTGCCCGTTCAGCAGAAGTATTTTTTCCCTGGATACTTACAGGTTTTATTTTAATGGCTGTTTTTGCTTTTTTAGATATTAAATTAATAAATATACAGCCTATATTTGAAAGCGGAGTAAAGCCTGTATTATGGTCTGTAATATTATTTGAAAGTTTTACTAATCTTACGGTTATTGTTTTTCTTATGTTTTATCCAGTATGTGCAGGTAATTTAAAGGAAGCTGGGCGTGCTTTTTCAAGCGGAGTACTTATAGCTGGAATTATGATAATGATTCAGACAATATTGTGCATTTTATCATTAGAGCCTTATGGAACTGTACATAATGTGTATCCTAGCTATATATTAGCAAAAAATATTACTGTAGGAAGGCAGATTGAGAGGTTAGAATCTATTATTGCTATGGTATGGATAATATCTATATATTATAAGATAAATTTATATTTTTATGCAGCAGCCTTAGGTATAACTCAGATTTTTAAGCTTAGAGATTATAAATCATTAACAATCCCTTTAGCTATTCTTGTTGTTTATTTTTCTTTAATTATTTATCCTAATAGTGTTTATTACAGAAATTGGGATACTACTACATGGGTGTCTCATATATTAACAAACGGACTTTTTATTCCGGTGTTATTATTAATACTTGGGAAAGTTACAAATAAGAAAAAGGAGAATACTAACAATGGAGAAGGCTAAAATCAGTTTAAAACAATTTTTTGCTATTATCGTTTTGTTTGAGCTGGGCAGCGCAGTTGTTGTTGGTTTGGGAATGAAAGCAGGGCAGGCAGCCTGGCTTGCTATAATAGTAGGAATGCTTGCGGGGCTTATACTATTTAAAGTATACGGATATCTTTATAATAATTATACTGATTTGAGCCTTACTGGATATATTAAAAAGCTTCTTGGTCCGTACCTAGGTTTTGTTGTTTCTCTTGCTTATATTACTTACTTTATGTATATTGCTTCTCGTGTTTTAAGGGATTTCAGCGAATTAATTGTAGTTGTCGCTTTACCAAATGTTTCAACATTATTTGTAAGTTTTTCAATGCTTACAGTTATTGCCTATGGAAATTATTTAGGTATTGAAGTTCTCGGCAGGGCGGGAGAAATATGCTTTGTAATAGTAATGAGTTTTATATTGTTTTTTATTATTATTATTTTTGGAGCAAAATTGCCCAAAATAGAAAATCTTTTGCCGATAATTGATTATGGTACATGGAAAAAGGTTTTTTCTACTGCTTTTCCCTTAACATTAACTTTTCCTTTTGGAGAAATGATTGTATTTACAATGTTTCTTCCTAATGTGAAAAATAAAGATAAAGTGATAAAAACAGGATTGTCTGCAATGCTGTTTAGCGGCATAATTTTAAGTATAGTAATTGCTTTAAATATTAGTGTTATTGGTGCTCATTTAGCTGGAATTTCTACCTTTCCGTTTTTAAAGACCTTATCTAAAGTAGCAATTGGAGAGTTTTTGCAAAGGTTAGATTCTATAGCAATATTTTTGCTTATTCTTGGAGTTTTTTTTAAAATCTCTATTTTCTTTTATGCTTCGCTATTAGGAATATCAGATTTAATAAAAGTAAAAGATTTACGATTTTTAATTATACCTGTTTTTATAATAATACTTATAGCAAATTTTAAGATAGCTGAAAATATAGTAGAGCATCTGGAAATTGGATTGGAAAAAGTACCTTTATATATCCACATTCCTCTTCAGATTGGAATACCTTTACTTCTTGCTTTTTTAACTTACATTAAAAGGAAATTTATTAAAGGATAGTGTGGTGTTTCAGGCACTATCCTTTAATAATCTTCTTAATATCTTTTTACATTAGCAGCCATAGGTCCTTTTTTGCCTTCAACTATCTCGAATTGAACTTCCTGACCTCCTTCTAACTGCTCATCCATTGCAATACCTGAATGGTGAACGAATATATCTTCTCCGCCGTCTTGTGCTATGAAGCCAAAACCAAGCCTTGGGTCAAACCATTTAACTATACCAGTTTGCATGTTATTCCTCCTCATATGCTGAATATGTTATTTCAATTTTATTATGCAACAGAAGGCATATAAACATACAAGCAATTATTTACTGATTTAAAGAAAAGCCTCCAAGCTTGTATATAAAGCTTGGAGGCAGAAACGTTGAATTTATATTACTTGAAAAATTATAAATTTTAAATAGTAAGATTCATCAGAGTTCCATAGTATAGGATGGTCAGCAGCCTGAGTTCTGAATTCCACTTGTCTTAGTGTTCTTTTAGCATCTTTTGCTGCATCTTTTATAGTTTCTCTGAAAAGTTCTTCCTTCATAAAGTGAGAGCAGGAACAGGTTACAAAGAAGCCGCCGGGTTTAACCATTTTAAGTCCTCTTAAATTTATATCCTTATATCCTCGTACAGCACCTTTTACTGTTTCTCTTGATTTTGTGAAAGCAGGAGGATCTAATATTACTACATCAAATTTTCTTCCTTCCTTTGACCATTCTGTAAGTACATCAAAAGCATTATGGCATTCAAATTTTACTCTATTAGAAAGTCCGTTAAGCTCTGCATTTTTTGTAGCAAAATCTACTGCGTGCTGGGATATATCAATTCCTAAAACAGATTTTGCCCCGGCAATGCCTGCATTTAGGGCAAAGGAACCAGTATGGGTGAAACAGTCTAAAACTTCTGCATTTTTACAGATTTTATGTATAGCTGCTCTGTTTTCTTTTTGGTCTAAAAAGAAACCGGTTTTTTGGCCGTTTTCTATATCTACATAATATTTAACTCCATTTTCAACTATTTGTATCATAGTATCAAAAGGCTCAGTCAAAAAACCTTTAGTCTGCTCCATGCCTTCAAGCTCACGGACAGCAGCATCACTTCTCTCAAAAACTCCTTTGGCACCATATTCATCTACAAGAATTTTAACCAAGATGTTCTTATATTTATCTATGCCTAAGGCTAAACTTTGAATAACGTAGTAATCCTCAAATTTGTCTATAATAAGTCCAGGAAGAAAATCAGCTTCTCCAAAAACAAATCTGCAGCTGCTTGTATCTATAACTTTTTTTCTATACTCCCAGGCATCTTTAAGCCTTCTTCTAAAAAAATCTTCATCTATTTCTTCGTTTATATCTCTAGTCATTATTCTTATAGCAATTTTGGAAACATCATTAATATAGCCTTTTCCTATAAAATCATGTTTAAAATTATATACTTCAACTATATCTCCATTTGTATACTCGCCGTCATATTCATCTATCTCATCGGTAAAAATCCAAGGATGACCGCTTTCTGCCTTTCTGCCTTTTCCTTTATGTAAATAAAATTTACAAGCCATTTAAAACACTCCCTTAGCTTAATTAATCCATTATGTAGTATACCACATTCAGATAATATTAGTACAAGGAATGATTTAAAATAACTACTAATTAAATCTTAAACTTATTGACTTGCTCTAACATATTTTTTGTCATGTTATTTAACTTTTCAGAGGAGTGGGCTACTCCTTCTGTATTTGCTATAGGGGCGTAGCCAACATATTTACGTACACCTCACAAGTATATATGGAAAGTTAATTTTAATTGTTAATTTAATATTTAACAAAATAATGTTTAAAATTTAACAAAAAACTATTGAAATGTAATGAACATCATGTTATATTCAATATGTAATTGATGACAGGTTTAGAATGTCATATATACATAAAACGCCGTATTTATCAGGCTTATACATGCAGATTGATTTTGAAATCAAATTTGCTTGTGAAATTTATCGTTAAAAATATAATAAAGGAGTTGGGAAAATGGCTAAAATAATATCAGCTGCTGAAGCAGCACAATTAATTAAAGATGGATCTACTGTAGCTGCAAGTGGTTTTGGTTTGTCTTGCTGGGCAGAAGAAATGGGAATAGCAATTAAGGAACGTTTTATTGAAACAGGGCATCCAAGGGATTTGACAATCGTGCATTCTACAGCTGTAGGTAATAGAAAAGAAAAAGGGATGAGTCATCTAGGTATTGAAGGGCTTGTTAAACGTTGGATCGGAGGTATAGCAATAGCTTCTCCTGGTATGGCAAAGTTAATCGAAGAAAATAAATGTGAAGCTTATAATCTTCCACAGGGGGTAATCACACAGCTTTATAGAGAAATCGCTGCTAAAAGACCAGGGGTTATTACTAAAGTAGGAATAGGTACTTTTGTAGATCCAAGAGTTGAAGGTGGAAAAATGTCACCAAGAACTACAGAGGATATTGTAAAAGTAGTTGAATTTGAAGGTGAAGAGTGGTTATTCTATAAAGCCTTCCCAATCAACGTAGGATTAATTAGGGGAACAGTTGCTGACGAGAACGGTAACTTGACTATGGAAAAAGAAGGTCTATTAATGGAAGTACTTCCGATTGCTCAAGCTGCTAAAAACTCAGGAGGTATAGTTATTGCACAGGTAGAAAGTATAGCAGCAGCTAATACTTTAAATCCAAAGGCAGTTAAAGTACCAGGAATATTGATCGATTATATAGTAGTAGCAAAACCAGAAAATCATTTCCAAACGGAAGTAACTAAATATAATCCGGCATTTTCAGGTGAACTTAGAGTACCTGTAAAGAGTATTTCAGCTCTACCGCTTGATGAAAGAAAGGTTATAGCACGTAGGTCAGCTATGGAGCTTCAACCAAATGCTGTATTAAATCTTGGTGTTGGCATACCAGCTAATGTAGGTAGTGTAGTTGCTGAAGAAGGTGCTGAAGATCAAGTAATGTTCACCACAGAAGCTGGAAGTATTGGTGGAGTTTCAGCTGGAGGTGGAGACTTTGGTCACGCATATAATAGCCAGGCTATCGTAGATCATCATGCTCAGTTTGATTTTTATGATGGTGGCGGATTAGATCTATCTGTTCTTGGTTTAGCGCAAACTGATGAATATGGAAATGTAAATGTAAGTAAATTTGGTACAAGAGTTACAGGCTGCGGTGGATTTATAAATATTTCTCAATCAGCTAAAAAGCTTATATTCGCTGGAACATTTACAGCAGGTGGTTTAGAAGTTGAAGTTAAAGATGGAAAACTTAAAATCCTTAAGGAAGGAAAGGCAAAGAAGTTTTTAAAGCATGTACAGCAAATAACTTTCAGTGGAAAATATGCTTCTAAAATAAATCAATATGTTCTTTATGTTACAGAGAGAGCAGTATTTAAATTAATTGATGGTAAGATGACATTAATTGAAATAGCTCCTGGTATTGATTTACAAAAAGATATTTTAGATCAAATGGATTTTGTTCCTGAAATATCTAAGGATCTAAAGGTTATGGACGAAGGTATCTTTAGTGAAAAATGGGGCAAGCTTAAAGGAATACTAGAAGAAAGGAAGTGTAATTAATGGATAAAAAAATTAATCGTAACTTAGTGCTTTTTGCTTCAGTAATGGTAAATCTTTGTGTTGGTGCAGTATATGCTTTCAGCGTATTTGCAGGTCCTCTAGGTGCAAAATTTGGATGGTCCAGAGCAGTTGTAATGATGGCGTTTACTGTTAACTCAGCAATATCACCAATTCCAATGATTTTAGGCGGAAAGTTATTAGATAGAGGTCTTGCAAAGTATTCTATTATAATTGGCGGAGCGATGTTTGGCTTAGGCTTTATTTTAACATCAATGGCTCAGACACCAATGCAGTTATATATATTCTATGGAGTAATTGCAGGATTTGGACAAGGTATAGCTTACTCAGGAACTATAGGAAATACAGTAAAGTTGTTCCCAGATAAGAGGGGACTAGCTGCTGGTATTGTTACTGCTGGATTCGGTGGTGCTACTATTATAGCTGCTCCAATCGTAAATCGTCTGATTGAAAGCAGTGGAGTATTATCAGCCTTTAAAATAATGGGAATAGCTTATTTAATAATAACAGTAGCATTTGGATCATTGATAACTGCTGCTCCTGCTGGATATAAGCCAGAAGGTTGGAATCCACCAGTTATAAATAATGCAGGACAGAAAGCAAATGTTAATTTTAATTGGACTGAAATGATACGTACTCCAAAGTTTTATATCATATTATCAATGTTTACAATTGGTGCTTTATCTGGAATGATGATAACTTCAAATGCTTCAGTTATTGGACAAAAAATGTTTGGTTTAACTGCAGCAGTAGCAGCGGTATATGTAAGTTTATACTCATTTAGTAACTGTCTTGGCCGTGTGTTCTGGGGAGCAGTATCTGACAAGTATGGCAGATACAATGCGTTAATATGCATTTATACAGTAGTTGCGGTAATGCTGTTAGTTATGGCTAACGCAGGTTCAAAGACAGGTTTTGCAATATCAATTATAGGTATTGGATTGTGTTTTGGTGGAACCTTAGGTATATTCCCTTCTATAGTATCAGAAAAGTTTGGTATGAAATTCTATGGTATTAACTATGGTATCACCTTTATTGGTTATTCCATGGCAGGTTTTTTTGGACCAAGACTCGCAGTTCAAGTGGCAGAAGCTAATAACGGTAATTTTACAAAAGCCTTTTATATAGCTTTAGTATTAAGTTTAGCAGGGGTAATTTTAACATTATTATTTAAATCAGTTGAGAAAAAAGAGCAGAAAATAAAAGTTAATGAAAATATAGCATAATATTTCAGGAGGAATTTTTAATGAGTATAGCAAGATTACTTAACATTAAATATCCAATTTTCCAAGGAGGAATGGCTCAAATTGCTTTAGCAGAATTAGCAGCTGCTGTATCTAACGCTGGTGGATTAGGTATTATTGCAGCAGGCGGATTTAGTGCAGATCGTTTACGTGAAGAGATTCGCAAGTGTAAGACTTTAACAGATAAGCCTTTTGGAGTAAACATTATGTTAATGGCTCCAAACCGTGAAGAATTAGCTGACGTAATTGTAGAAGAAGGTGTAAAAGTAGTTACAACTGGAGCTGGCTCTCCTGCACCTTTTATGAAGAAGTGGAAAGAGGCTGGAATAAAAGTTATACCTGTAGTTCCATCTGTTAAATTAGCAAAAAAAGTTGAACAATTAGGGGTAGATGCAGTAATAGCTGAAGGAACTGAATCTGGTGGACATGTTGGTGAAACAACAACAATGGCTCTTGTACCACAAGTAGTTGATGCAGTTTCAATCCCTGTAATAGCTGCAGGCGGTATTGGTGATGGAAGAGGAGTAGCAGCAGCTTTTGCACTAGGTGCACAAGGAGTTCAGGTTGGAACACGTTTCTTAGCAACAGAAGAGTGTCCTACACATGAAAACTTCAAAAAAGCAGTAGTTAATGCTTCAGATGAAGATACCCTTGTAACGGGCAGAAGCATAGGTGGTCCTGTGAGAAGCATTAAAAATAAGATGACTTTAAAGTATTTAGAGTTAGAAAGTAGAAAAGCATCAAGAGATGAGCTAGAAGAATTAGCATTGGGTTCTTTACGTAAAGCAGTTCTTGATGGAGATACAGAGAACGGTTCTGTAATGGCTGGACAGATCTGTGGGTTAATAACTGAGATTACAACAGTTGAGAAAGTTATTACTTCAATGTTTGAAGAAGCAAAGGAAGTTTGTAAGAATCTTAATGTAGGTTCATTAGTTTAAAGTTATTTATCCATTGTTTTCTGTATTTAGGATATTGTTAAATATTGTAGGGATTTTCCTTGTATTAGGGAAGTCCCTATAATTTTTTTGTTCATTTATATTTGGATTTTTAGCCTGCATTTCTCAGCAAAATCTAAAGGAGTGGAAAAAACTGAAGGATAAATGGGATGAAATATTTCCAGAGGTTAAGGTTTCGGTTTCTGTGGATTTTGTTATAAGACGAACTGGAATGACAGGTGCACCGATACAGCTTAAGGAAAGTGAAGTGAAAAAGAAATAATTATCTAAGTTAGCTGCAGAAATATTAATAAACTACTGAAATTTCCTTTGACATAGACAGTATAGATATTTTAAACTATACTATGTGTAATCAGATGGACTATGGAGAAGGAGAGAATTGGATGAGCATACTAACGGTTAAGAATATGAGCCACGGTTTTGGAGATAGAGCAATATTTGAAGATGTATCCTTCAGATTGTTAAAGGGGGAGCACGTTGGTTTTATAGGAGCAAATGGAGAAGGTAAATCTACCTTTATGAATATAATAACAGGAAAGTTAATGCCTGACGAAGGAGTAATTGAATGGTCTAATAAAGTCAGAGTAGGTTACATGGATCAGCATGCGGTACTTCAGAGCGGACAGACTATAAGAGACATTTTAAAAAGTGCTTTTCAATATTTATTTGATGCAGAAGCTGAAATGAATGAGCTTTATGGAAAAATGGGAGATGTTTCTCCTGAAGAGCTTGAGAAAATGCTTGAAAGAACAGCAGTAATTCAGGATATGCTTGACCATAATGGTTTTTATGTTATAGATGCAAAAATCGAAGAAACTGCCAGAGGCTTAGGACTTTTAGATGTTGGACTGGATAAAGACGTTACTGATTTAAGCGGAGGACAAAGAACAAAGGTTTTACTTGCAAAGCTTTTACTTGAAACTCCTGATATATTACTTTTAGACGAGCCTACAAACTACTTAGATGAGGCTCATATTGAGTGGCTTAAGAGATTTTTAAATGATTACGAAAATGCTTTTATACTAATATCCCATGATATACCATTTTTAAATTCAGTAATTAATCTTATTTATCATGTGGAAAATAAGCAGCTTACAAGATATGTTGGAAACTATGAAGAGTTTGAAAGAGTATACGAAGCTAAAAAGAGGCAGTTAGAGCAGGCCTATGAAAGACAGCAGGCAGAAATTGCAAGATTAGAGGACTTTGTTGCAAGAAACAAGGCTAATGTAGCAACAGCTAACATGGCAAAATCAAGACAAAAGAAGCTTGATAAAATGGAAAGAATTGAGCTTGTTAAAGAAAAACCAAAGCCGGTATTTAACTTTAAACAAGCTAGAGCTTCAGGAAAGGTCATATTTGAAACTAGAGATTTGGTTATAGGTTATGACCACCCGCTTACAAAGCCAATTAATCTTTATATGGAAAGAGGACAAAAAATTGCTTTAGTAGGCTCTAACGGATTAGGAAAGACTACACTTCTTAAAAGCTTAATGGGATTAATAAAACCAATAAGCGGAGAAGTTCAGCTTGGAGATTATCAGCACATTGGATATTTTGAGCAGGAAAGCAGAGAAGGAAACACTAATACATGTATTGAAGAATTCTGGAAGGACTTCCCTGGATATACTCAGTACGAGGTTCGTGCTGCTCTTGCAAAATGCGGTCTTACTACAAAACATATTGAAAGTATGGTAATGGTCTTATCAGGAGGAGAAGCAGCTAAAGTCAGACTTGCAAAGCTGATAAATACTGAAACAAATATATTAATTTTAGACGAGCCTACAAACCATTTGGATGTAGATGCAAAAGATGAGCTTAAAAGAGCATTGAAGGAATACAAAGGTTCTATACTGCTAGTCTGTCACGAGCCTGAGTTTTATAGAGATGTGGTTACTGAAGTTTGGAACTGTGAAGAATGGACAACTAAAATTATTTAATATAGTTAAGAGGACGTTTCCTGTGGTGTAAATATATATGCCCAAGGAAGCGTCCTTTTTATTTATTTGTTAATTTTTCCAAATATGCCACAGGGCATTATTTGTACCTCTGGCAAATACGTCAGTTCTGTTAGGGCCCCAGGATACAGCAGCAGGGTCAGAGGTTAAAGTTCCTCCAATATTTTGCCAGTCACTCCAGCGAGAACCGTTCCAGTTTCGAGTAATTAATTGATTATTTGCACCTCTGGCAAAAACTTCAAGTCTATTTGCGGCTCTTGAAGAAACAGCAGGTGCAGAGGTTATATTGCCTCCAAGGTCTTCCCAGCTACTCCAGCGAGAGCCGTCCCACCACTTATGATATAGTCGGTTTCCTTGGCCTCTTGCAAATACGTCGATTCTGTTTGATCCCCAGGAAACAGCAGCAGGAGAAGAAGTTAAAGTACCCCCAAGGAATTCCCAATCGCTCCAGCGAGAGCCATCCCACCATTTATGATAAAGAGCATTGTCGGTTCCTCTTACAAAGGTGTCAATTCTGTTTGGAGCCCAAGAGGCAGCAGCAGGTGCCGAGGTTAAAACTCCGCCGAGACTTTCCCAATCGCTCCAGCGAGAACCGTTCCACCATTTGTGCCACATTGCATTATCTGTACCTCTGCCAAATACATCAATTCTGTTTGGTCCCCAGGAAACAGCAGCAGGTGCGGAAGTTAATATACCGCCAAGGTTTTCCCAATCACTCCAGCGAGAACCGTCCCACCACTTATGATAAAGAGCATTATCTCTGCCGGCTGCAAAAGTATCAAGCCTATTAGGTGCCCAGGAAGAAACGCCAGGAGCAGAATTTAGATATCCTCCAAGGTCTTCCCAGCGGCTCCATTCTCTGTCGGGTTGTGGAGGAGGAGCAGTCATGTTTCTTAGAGTGAATTCTATTACATCTTTAAAGATGCGGTTAGCTACGCTGCTTGGAACACCTGCAGAACGAAGTGTTAAGAAAATCCATCTTTGCTGCCTTCTAAAATCGTCAAATATTGCGTTAGTTTTCTGATTTATATTTCCTGTATGTTTTGAAGCATTATCTAGTGTAAAGGATATAGCTGCTCTGAACATGAGGTTAATAGTTGTTCTGTTTACTCCATATCTTTGTAATTCTCTAAAAAGGTCAGGGCGTTCATTACTGAGAAGTCTGAATATCCTGTTTATTTCCTGCTGAGAAGCTCTTGTATCCTCAAAAAATTCATCATCTTCATTGAAAGAATCCAAGCTATCAAGGTCATCTAAACTTTCGAAATTGTCAAAATCGTTAAGTTCATCAATGTCGTCGAAATCTTCAATATCCTCAATATTTCTGAATTCGTAATATGTTCTCATTTGATTAACTGAGTGAGGACATACAGTAGGCTGTATGAAAAAAGGACAATATATTGGCTTGTTATACATTAAAACACCTCCAAATCTTATCAATTACAGTTTATGATAATATATTGGAAGTGTTACAACTAAAGTTCATTTTCACCATTAGAATTAAAATTTTTATTATCCATATCAGCATGTGTTTCTGTATCTTTAATATCTTTAAGTTTTTTAATTGTTTCTTTTAGTTCAGTATTTTGCTTATTAAGCAGCATAATATGTCTTCGGTATTGAGTAATTTGGTTGGAATAATAGGCGTAAATAATAAAGCAAAGAGCAGATAACAGCAAAAATAATATAAATGTAAACAAAGTGCCCATCTCCTTTATATAGTTTTCTATATATTATATTCATAAGATAAGCAAGGTTTACATAAATTATATATTACATATCTTTCATTAAATCCTCATAATTATATATAAAGTAATCTGCATTAGCTGATATTTCATCTGCTTGATAATGTGAAGCTTTGTCATAAACACCAACAACTTTCATGCCCGCTGCTTTAGCCCCTAACACAGCAGCAATAATATCCTCAAAAACGATACATTGCTCTGGCCTTACTTGAAGCTTTTTGGCAGTTAGCAGGTAAACATCAGGAAAATTTTTGCCTCTTTCTGTTTCTAATGTAGTTGTTATATTTTCAAAGTAGTCATATACTTTGTTATTTTTTAACACTATTTCAATTAATGATTTTAAGTTGCTGCTTGCTATGGCTAGTTTTATGCCTTTTGATTTAAGAAAAGACAAGTACTCTTCTGCTCCCGGTTTAAGTTTGATGTTATTTGCATATTCATAATAAGCCATAGTATTCCATTCATCCATTATAGCTTCTATTTCTTCAGTTAGATTAAAACGCTTTTTAAAATACTTAGCTGTATCTATAAAGTTCAAGTGGGTTACAGCATCATTTAAGCCCTCAGGTACTTCTAAATTTCTAGCTTTAAGAAAGTCTAAATCTATTTTCTCCCAAACGTACATTGAATCTATAAGTGTACCATCTAAATCAAAAATAGCAGCTTTTATATTGGTAAGCAAATTTATCCCCCCATATTACCACATGTTATCCTCTGATAGTATAACATGAAAGCTGTGAAATATGTTTAGAAATGTCTTTCAAAAATTACGCACTTTTCTTTATGCTTAAAGTCTTCAGCAGAATTAATTCCTAACCTGTTTAGAATGTTTTTCATAGTATCGCTGTCAACTGATACTTTAATTTCAGAATTATAAGCAAATTCATTAAGGCTATCTCTTCCTTCATCTTTTGGAATTATAGCTTTAGGTCCTCCTACACAGCCCCCTATACAGCCCATGCCTTCAATAAAGTTTGCACGAATATTTCCTTCTTGGACTTCACTTAACATTTTCTTGCATTCTACCATTCCATTAGCCTGAGTTGTTGTGAGCATTTTAAATTTTTCAGGGAATAATCTTTCTATAGCATCACTGACAGCTTTAGAAACTCCTCCGGTTCTTCCGTAAAGTCTTCCACCCATAGAAGCATATTCTGTAGAATAGTCTTCTTTCATATCTTTAGGGTTTATATTTAATGCGTTAAATATATCCTTAACTTCTGCAAAGGTTAATACATAATCTATGTCTCCAAGTAAATCCTTTTCTTTGGCTTCTGCCTTTTTAGCAATACAAGGTCCTATAAAAACTACTTTGCAGTTTGGGTTTAAAGTTTTCATTACCCTTCCGGCAGCTATCATTGGAGATACTGAAGGTGAAACATGTTTAACTAAATCCTTGTAAACTCTTTTTAGGGCAGCTACCCACATAGGACAGCAGCAGGAGGTTATCATAAAATCGTCTTTTGTATGTACATGTTCGTCAAATTCCACAGCTTCTTTTAGTGTAAGCATATCAGCAAAGAAAGCTACTTCTACCATTTCTGTAAAGCCAATTTTTTTGAAGGCACTTCGAAGTTTATATATGCTTACATCAGATCCAAACTGTCCTTGAATTGCAGGGGCTACTGCAGCAATTACAGGGACTTTTTCTTTTAGAAGATTTACAAAAGGAATAAATTCTACTTTGTCTAATATAGAACCTGTTGGACATCCTTCCACGCAAAAACCACAGTCAGTACATTTTTCTTTATCAATAAAAGAAGTGTGATTTTCCTGGTCTATAATTATAGCATCAAAAGGGCAGGATTTTTTACAGGCAGTAGTACCGTCTGTATCTGCACAATCCATAGAACAAGTTCTGATTTTGGTTACTATCTTGTGCTCAGCCTTATAATTTTTTACAGCCTTTTTTAAGTCATCTATATAGTTATCAGTAAAAGTTAGCTCAACTCCGCAAAGAGAAGATATTATCCTTGCGAGATCTTTTTTATTAATATCCGGTTTACTAAGTATATTTTTAACTTTTTCTTCAAAATTTCCATTATAATAAGCGTATACAATTTCTTTAAAAAGGTTGCTGTATTCAGCCTTCAAATTAACATCTCCAATCTTTAAAAAATCCTACATTATTTTATGAACAATATATTTTTTTATACAAAAAATATATTCAATAGCCTCCTCTAGAATATTTTTACTAAAACGTAGTGTGCTTTTCTTTCTCAAAAAACTATGGATAAAAAATAAAAATATGCTAATACTATATTTATCGTTGAAAAAAATGAAAAATGGAGTGAACTTTATGACTTCTTTATTGTTAATAATGCTTGGTGGAACATTAGGATTTTTTGCAGCATCACTTTGCAAGGCAGCAGGAAGAGCTGATAGAGATATAGAAGAAATTGAAGAACAAATAGAAAAATAAATGATAACTATTTTCAATATTCCTTCATAGATTATATTATAATATATAATTTTGGAGGAATATTATGGTGATAGAAGCGGCAGCAGTAATTACTGCGGTAGTAGCTATTGTTATTATTGCTTGTTATAAAGCTACAGGTATTTATGGTGATATAAAAAATTTTTGTATAAAAAATAATGATAAAAATAACTGAAATTTGAATAAATTATAACAACTTGTCCATAATTCCTAATAAGAATTTTATTAAGGAGGAATACTATGGATTATATTATTAAATGTACAAGGGAAGAAAAGGAAATATTACAAATAGCTCTTTATGGATATTTAAATAGGTATAGAGAAAGACTGAAAGAAGTGCAAGATAGTGTTTATAGAGAAGCTATAGAAGATAAAATAAGAATTACGGAGAAAATGCTAGAAGAAATTGGATAAATATAAACTTATATTTAGAAGATGGTTTCACTAGGAGGTGTGACTTTGATTCTAAGGTGCAGATACAGACATAGAAATGCTATGATAGGCAAGTTGCTGGCTGCTGCCGCAATAGGTGCAGCAGGCTGCATAATTCATAAGCTTTTTACATTTAAAGAAGATAACAAATGTCATTATGAAAGCGAAGAAATAAAAATTGTAGAAAGTGCCAGGAAAGCATTAATAAATAAAATAGGGGTTACAAATTCTGAAATAGAAGAGGCAAAGTTATTAAACTTAACAGCTTATGATTTGGCAAAAGATAAAGGATTTAGTGAAGACCAGCTTAAGATGTTTATAAATCACGATAGATTTATTGCAATAGATGAGCTTGTGCTTAACAGAAAAATTAGCAGAGAGATTGGAGAACAGGTTAAGCAGAAAATCAAAGAACATACAGACAGCTGGAGTGGAAAGTTATGTTAATTTGAATATTGTTAATTTTGTGTGGGAATGCTATAACTGAAAGGGGAGTGTAAAGCTTTGTCCAAGGGAAAAGGAAACAAAAACGATAAACAGAATGAAAATATAGGAACTAAGAGAACAGATCCAAGCAATATACAGGATAAAGATATAAAAACCAGAAAAAACAGATAATAGGGAGGCAAGCTGTTATGATTAGAGAGATTATAGGTGCAAAAACTTTAGCTTCAATGGTTATGCCAAAGAAAAACAAAAGAAAAAGAATGGTAGTTCCAGGAATGAGTGCATTAGGTGTTTTAGCCGGAGCTGGAATTGCATATATGGCTATAAAGCGTAGTAAAAATTAATATTCAAAGAGTAGGCTTAACATTGGTCGGGGTGACAGGACTCGAACCTGCGACCTCATGCTCCCGAAGCACGCGCGCTACCATCTGCGCTACACCCCGATAAAAATATTATATTATAATAAAATGGAAAATTCAATATGAATAAAACAAAAGGAGTTATCAAACGATAACTCCTTTATTGTGGTCGGGGTGACAGGGATTGAACCTGCGACCTCATGCTCCCAAAGCACGCGCGCTCCCATCTGCGCCACACCCCGTGAACAAATATTATTATATTAGGAAAGTATAAATAAATCAAGAGTTATTTTTGAAAAAGATAAAAAAACTTTTGAAATTTTTAAAGGACTACAGCTTATATAAACTCTGCAGTCCTTTTTTATTAAAGGGGGAATCTAAGGTTATTTATTTTGTTCTTTTTCTTTATCTCCATAACCTCGAGTAGGAACTGTTGATACTACAAAACCTACAAGTATTGAGACAAGTGCAGGAGCTATTATGTTTAAATACTGAATGTATCTGGTTCTATATAGAGCTAGGGCTGTAATTCCAGTTATGGCTAATGAAGCAGCAAAAATGAGAATTACAAATTTTGCAAAAGAACTGAGAAATTTTTCATATAATCTATGTCTTGTAGGACCGCTTATAATTCCTCTGAATATAAAGTAGGAAACTAAAATAAGTATTACATCAACGCCTGCTGCTATTAAAAAGTTTTTCATTAATTTTATGCCTCCAGTATAGTACTAAGTATTTTATATATATTGTTACCAGTTTTTTAATTTTTTACACAAGTAAATTTAAAATAATAACAAAAATATTTATGCAGCTACAACTTTAAATTTTGTATAAATATACATATTTTTAAATTATGCGTGTATATTTATAAATTAAACCGTTTATTGTATGAAGCACTTTAGCTAAAAATTTGTAATGATGAAGTATGCTAAATATAAACATAATTTTAACTATTTATCATAAAAAATGATAAAAATTACTAATAATAATTATAAAAAAATATTCTTGCATAATTATAAAGGTGCGAGTATAATGATACATGTAATAAATAATAAAGAAAATAAGAATAGATATGAGGGGGAAAATAAATGAAATTTAGATACTTAAAATTAACAGCACTTGCACTTACAGCAGTTTTAACAATGGGATTAGCAGGATGTGGTAAAAAACAGGCGGTTAATACTGATGCAGCTGCAAACAAAGAGCCAGAGAAAAAGGTTGAAACAAAGGTAGATCAAATAAAAAAGGCAGGAAAGATAGTACTAGGAACAAGCCCAGACTATCCTCCTTATGAGTTTATAAAATCAGTTGATGGTAAGGAAACTATTGTAGGTTTCGATATCGAAATTGCTAAGGAAATAGCAAAGGACTTAGGAGTAGAATTAGAAATAAAGTCTATGGACTTTAAAGGACTTCTTGGTGCACTTCAGGCGGGAAATATTGATTTTGTATTATCTGGAATGACTCCAACGGAAGAAAGAAAGCAAAGCGTAGATTTTTCAAATATATACTATACTGCAGTTCAACAAGTTGTAGTTAGAGCAGAAGATAAGGATAAAATCAAGTCAGTTGATGATTTAAAGGGTAAAAAAGTCGGTGTTCAAAAGGGAGCTATACAAGAAGAAATTGCAGCTAATCAAATGCCTAATTCAGAAGCTAAGGCTTTAGGAAAGATTTCAGATATAACTTTAGCTTTAAAGACAAAGAAGGTAGATGCTGCTATAATTGAAGGACCTGTTGCAAAGTCAAATGTAAATGCAAATAGTGATTTAGCAATATCTGATATAGTTCTTAAAACAGAAGAGGCAGGATCTGCAGTAGCTGTTAAAAAGGGAAATAAAGAACTTGTAGATGAGATAAACAAAACTTTAGATAGATTAATGAAAAATAATACTATAGATAAATTAGTAGCTGATGCAAATAGCTTAGCAGAATCAAAATAAGAAGTTTGGGATGAGTTAGACAACAGCTGTTGTCTAACCTCTTTTATTGTTTAGAGTAAGAAAAAAGGAGGGAGTAATTTGGATTTTTCTTTTTTATTTAAGTATTATATGTTCTTTTTAAATGGAGCAAAATTCACATTGATTTTAGCTTTTTTTACTGTGTTATTCGGAGTTATATTAGGACTTTTACTTGCATTAATGAGAATATCTAAAATTAAAGTTCTAAATATTATATCAGGAGCATATATTGAGTTTATAAGAGGAACACCATTAATGGTTCAAATATTTATAATATACTACGCATTACCTGATTTAATAGGTTTTAATATACCTGAAATGCCTTCAGCAATTATGGCGCTAGCTATAAACAGTGGTGCTTATGTAGCTGAAATAATCAGAGCAGGTATACAAGCGGTAGATAAGGGACAGATGGAAGCAGCACGCTCACTAGGTTTAAGCTATGGTGCTGCAATGAGATATGTAATAGTGCCTCAGGCTATTAAAAATATTCTTCCCGCACTTGGAAATGAGTTTGTAGTTGTTATAAAGGAATCATCAGTAGTTTCTGTTATAGGTATTAAAGAGCTTATGTATAATGCAGATACAGTAAGAGGTAATACCTTTAGAGCTTTTGAGCCTCTTATAGTAGCTGCATTAATATATTTTATAATGACCTTCACACTTTCAAAGCTTATGGGAAGGTTTGAGAGGAGGCTAAAGAATAGTGATTAAGGTAAGAAACTTACAGAAAAAATTTGGAAAGCTCCACGTGCTTAAAGGTATAGATATTGAGATTAACAAAGGTGAAGTTGTTGTTGTAATAGGTCCTAGTGGTTCTGGAAAAAGTACTTTTTTAAGATGCCTCAATTTACTTGAAGAGCCAAGCGATGGACAGATTATATTTGAGGGAATTGACATAACTGATAAGGGTACAAATATTAATAAGTTAAGAGAAAAGATGGGTATGGTATTTCAGCAGTTTAATCTTTTCCCTAACATGAGTGTAATAGATAATATTACTCTTGCTCCAAGGAAGCTTAAAGGTCTTTCTAAAGAAGAAGCAGAAAAGACAGCTAAAACGCTGCTCAGGAGAATAGGACTTGAAGATAAGGCTTCAAGTTACCCATCACAGCTGTCAGGGGGACAAAAGCAGAGAATAGCCATAGCAAGAGCACTTGCAATGTCGCCGGATGTTATGCTGTTTGACGAGCCTACATCAGCTCTTGACCCGGAAATGGTAGGAGAAGTTTTAGATGTTATGAAGGAACTTGCGGCAGAAGGTATGACTATGGTTGTTGTAACTCACGAAATGGGTTTTGCAAGAGAAGTAGGGGATAGAGTAATATTCATGGATGAAGGAAGAATACTTGAAGAGGGAACCCCTGAAGAGATATTCAGAAACCCAAAAGAAGCAAGAACTCAGGATTTTTTAAGAAAGGTATTATAGTTATTATAGTGCCAGGCATGTGCCTGGCACTTAATATTTTATATTGTATTTTTCAATGAAATCATTTAAAATGAAATAGAAAAGGCTTTCTATAAATATAAGTAAAGAGGTGCTATATATAATGAATAAGTTTAAATACCTACCTCCAGATAATGGATATCCTGAATGGAATAATAATCCTGAGATTTTTCAGGTTAACAGAATGGATGCTCATGCAACACTTATGCCGTTTGATAGTATTGAAGAAGCATTAGAAGGAAACAGATTTAATTCAAAGCATTACTTATGTTTAAATGGTATGTGGAAGTTCAGCTTTGCTGAAAATCCTGAGAAGAGAATTAAAAACTTTTATGAAAATGATTTCGATACAAGCTCCTGGGCTGAAATAAAGGTGCCGTCTCACTGGCAGATGCAGGGTTATGACTATCCCCAATATACTAATAAAATATATCCTTGGTATGGAAAAGAGAACATAAAACCACCAATAGCACCTACAGCATATAATCCAGTAGGTTCATATGTAAGAAATTTTACTATACCTGAAGGATGGGAAGGAAAACCTGTGTATATAAGGTTTCAAGGAGTAGAATCCGCTTTTTACCTTTGGGTTAATGGGGAATTTGTAGGTTACAGTGAAGATACTTTCACACCTTCAGAGTTTGATATAACGCCATACTTATTAAAAGGAGAAAATAAACTTGCAGTAGAAGTTTACAGATGGTGTGATGCCAGCTGGCTTGAGGATCAAGACTTCTGGAGATTAAGCGGTATTTTTAGAGATGTTTATTTATACTCTACACCAGAAGTTCATATATACGATTTTTCAGCAATTCCTGACCTTGATGAAATTTATAAAAATGCAACTTTAACTGTGAAAGCAAAACTTATAAATTATTATAACAAATCTGTGGACGGTTTAAGTCTAGAAGGTATGCTTTATGACAAGTTAAAAAATAAAGTGTTAAATGAACCTATGAAAATAAATGTAGATTTAAATAATAAATTTGAGTATAAGGTTGAAACTTCAGCTTTTGTTGAAAATCCATTAAAGTGGAGTGCAGAAAATCCTAACCTTTATACTTTAGTACTTAGTTTAAAGGACAGTACAGGAAATATAATAGAAACAGTAAGCTGCAGGATAGGTTTTAGAAAGTTTGAGATTAAAGATGGGTTAATGAAGATAAATGGAAAAAGAATACTGTTTAAAGGTGTTAATAGACATGAATTCAGCCATATAGATGGAAGAGCTGTAAGTTATGAAGATATGCTTTATGACATAAAGCTTATGAAAAAGTTTAATATAAATGCAGTAAGAACTTCCCATTATCCAAATAATGAGCTTTGGTATGACCTTTGTGATGAATATGGGCTTTATGTTATAGATGAAACTAATCTGGAAACTCATGGTATGTGGGAGATGGGGCACTATAAAGAAGAGGAAATTATTCCAGGCAGTCATCCTGAATGGACTGGTGCAGTTTTAGACAGATGCAACTCTATGTTCCAAAGAGATAAAAATCATCCATCTGTAATAATATGGTCTCTTGGTAATGAATCTTACGGTGGAGAAAATTTTATTAAAATGCATGATTTTTTAAAAGAAAATGATCCAACAAGAGTTGTTCATTATGAAGGAATTTTTCATAATAGGGCTTTTGAAGCTGCATCAGACATAGAAAGCCAGATGTACACTAAGCCTCAGGATGTAGAAGCCTATGCTTTAAAGAATCCTAAAAAGCCGTTTATTCTATGTGAATATAGCCACGCAATGGGTAATTCCTGTGGAAACCTATTTAAGTATTGGCAATTATTCAGAAAGTATTCTATACTTCAGGGCGGATTTGTTTGGGATTGGAAAGATCAGGCTATACTTACTGAAACACCTGAAAAAATAGAGTATTTAGCTTATGGCGGTGATTTTGGGGATAAACCAAACGATGGAAACTTTTGCGGTAATGGATTAATATTTGCAGACAAAAGTTTAACACCTAAAATCTATGAAGTTAAAAAATGTTATGAATCTATTCATGTTAATGAGGTAGATTTGAAGAATGGAATAATAAAAATTTATAATGAATTTTTATTTACAAATTTAAATGAGTATAAACTTTTATGGAATGTAACTAAAAATGGCGAAATAATTTCTGAGGGAAGTTTGGATTTGGATATAGAACCGCAGACATCAAAACAAACAGAAATAAATTATAATTTACCTAAAAATGCTCTGCCTGATGAAGAATATATTTTAAATATAAGTTTTGTATTAAAAAAAGAAACTCTTTGGGCAGAAGCAGGTCATGAAGTTGCATTTAAGCAGTTTATTCTTCCTGTTGAGTATAAAGTCGAAATAAAGGCGGTAAATTATCCAGGCATTTCTATTGAGGATAATGAGGATAAATTAAATATTATAGGAAGCAATTTTACAGTTGTTTTTGATAAATTAAAAGGAGAGATTGTATCTTACAAGTTTGAAAATATAGAGCTTTTAAAAGAAGGAATAAGGCCGAATTTCTGGAGAGCAGTAACAGATAATGACAGAGGAAATATGCTTCAGGAAAGATGTGCAGCATGGAAAAATGCCGGAAGTTTAAAGCAGATGAAAAAGTTAAGTATAGAAACTTATAGTTCAAAAGTAATTTTAACTGCTGAATTTATTCTTCCTGCTTCAAGCTTTTCCCTATGTAAACTTCAATATGAAATATTAGGCAATGGAGAGATAAAAATAAATGAAACTCTTGTACCAGGAGAAAACCTGCCTGAAATACCTGAAGTAGGAACACTATTTATTATGGATTCAGTTTTTGAAAATCTGTCATGGTATGGTAATGGACCACATGAAAATTATTGGGATAGAAAAGAAAGTGCTAAAATAGCTATTTACAGAGGAAAGGTTCATGAACAATATGTACCATATTTAAAACCACAGGAATGCGGAAATAAGACAGAGGTTAGATGGGCTGCTTTAGTTAACGAAGAAGGGGCAGGCTTAATGATACTTGGAAATCCTGTAGTTGAATTGAATGTTCTGCCATATTCTATAGAAGAATTAGAAGAAGCTGACCATAATTATAAGCTGCCTAAAAGCAATAAGGTTGTAGTAAGAGTAAATTATAAACAGATGGGAGTAGGCGGTGATGACAGCTGGGGCTCAAAAACTCATCCGGAATTTACTTTATATGCTGACAAACATTACAGCTTTTCCTATACTATAAAAGGAATAAAAAAATAGATTGATATGAATTGAGTCTTCTCAAAATAGATTATAATAATTGAGAGGACTCTTTTTTGTTATTGAAGTAATGTGAAATTTAGTTTATGATTTAAATTAAATATTTTTAACGTAAAGGGGTAATTAAATGAGAAAGTATAAACTTCTTATAGTAGATGATGAAGTTGAGGTTAGAAAGGGAATTATAGATAAAATAGATTGGGAGGCCATAGGGTTTGAAATAGTAGGTGAGGCTGAAAACGGCAAGGAAGCTCTTGAAATTTTTGAAAAAACTTTACCTGATGTTCTGCTTACGGATATAAACATGCCTTTTATGAATGGATTAGAGTTATCTTCAATTGTCAGGGAAAAATATCCTACAACAAAGATAATTGTTGTAACAGGTTATGATGAATTTGAATATGCACATAAGGCTATTAAGTTAAATGTTTTGGAATATATTTTAAGACCTATTTCAGCATCTGAACTTACAGAAATACTTATAAAGACTAAAAAAAAGATAGATGCTGAAATTTTAGAGAAAGAAAACATGGAAACGCTGAGAGAACATTTTAGAAAGAGTCTGCCTATATTAAAGGAAAAATTTTTAGCTTCCCTTATAACAAGTACTTTAACAAAAGAAGAAATAGAAGAAAAAAGTAAAATTTATAATATTGATTTAAAAGGAAACAGCTATACAGTATCTATTGTCAGCATAGATTTTTCAACTTATGAAAAGCGGTTTGAGAATGAAAAGGAGCTTTGGAAATTCTCTGTTCTTAATATTGTAGAGGAAATCGCTGCTAAATATAACTTAGGTGTTGCTTTTATAAATGATGAAACAGTTGTTATAATTAGTAATTTTAAAGATTATGAAAGAGAAAAAATTATTGAAAAAAACTTTAATGCCTTAGAAGAATTAAGACAGACAATTGAAAAGTTTTTGAAGTTTACTGTTACTATAGGTATAGGAAGTATATGCTGTGATATAACTCGTATAAGCCAATCGCATGAAAACGCTTTAGCTGCACTGGATTATAAAATTATTATGGGTAACAACAGACTTATTTGGATTGAAGATATAGAACCTAAAAGTGCCAATAAAATTGTATTTGATGATCTTAAGGAAAAGAGTCTTGAAAGTTCTATAAAAGTAGGTACAGCAGAGGAAATTTCAGATATAATAGATAAGATTTTTAAAGAGATAGCAGATTCTAAAATTTCATTTAATGATTATCAGATATATATTATGGAAATGCTTACTACAATTATGAAAGTTGCAAGGAATTCAGATATTGATATTGATAATATTTTTGGTTCTAATCACAATTTATTTGTAGAGCTTCATAGTTTAAAAGGAATAGAAGAAGTGCAAAGCTGGTTTAAGGATATTTCAATTAAAATAAGAAATTACATTATTAAGGATAGACAGGATACAGCAAATGATTTGGTTGAGAAAGCAAAAGAATATGTAAAAGAACATTTTGGAGAAAGCGATATAAATATAAACAGAGTATGTAATTATCTTCACATAAGTCCTAATTATTTCAGCTTTATATTTAAAAGAGAAACAAAAACAACATTTATAAATTATTTAACCCATGTAAGAATGGAAGAGGCAAAGGAACTTTTAAGGACAACTAACATGAAGACTTTTGAAATTGCAGAAAAAGTTGGATATTCAGAACCCAATTATTTCAGTTACAGTTTTAAGAAAAAATTTAATTTATCGCCTTCGGAGTTTAGAAACAGTGTAAAAGGAACAGCACAGTAAGGAGCTTAGATAAATGAGAAAACTAATGAATAAAATAACTAATTTTATAACACTTAAGAGTATACAGTCAATAATTACAGTGTCTTTTGCTATTATTACTGTTATTGCTATGGTGTTTGTAAGCGTTATACTTTCAGGAAAATTTTCAAGTACAGCTAAACAAAATATAAGCAGAAGCACAATGCAAGTTATTGAGCAGGTAGGATTTAATATAGAAAATTACAAAAACAGCATGATTGATATTGTTAATTTAATTGATGAAAGTATAAATAAAGTAAATACTACTAATAGTCCTGACCTTATTGAAAAGTTAGATGTTATACTTGATATGAGGGATGATATAGTATCTATTGCGTTATTTTCTGATAAAGGAAATCTTATTATGGGGGATCCATTTTCAAAGCTTAAAAATAATGCAGATATAGTAAATCAAGAGTGGTTTATAAAGGCAGTGGAAAATAATGGTGAAGTATTTATATCATCACCCCATGTTCAAAATTTATTTGAGGTTAAACATAATTGGGTAATATCTTTAAGTAAAGCTGTTACATTTAATCAGGGAAGCGAGAAGATAAATGGTGTACTGCTTATAGATTTAAACTTTAGTTCAATAGAACAACTTTGCCAAAAGGTAAGCTTAGGTAAAAGAGGGTATATGTTTATAGTAGATTCAAAAGGAAACTTTATATACCATCCTCAGCAGCAGCTTATATATTTAGGTCTTAAAAATGAGGATGTTAAAGATGTATTAAAAACTTCTTATGGAACAATTACTCAATATATTGATAGAGAGGAAAGGCTTGCAACAGTTAAAACTATAGGAAACAGTGAGTGGAAAATTACAGGGATATCCTATTTGGATGAGTTCTATAAAACTAAGAAGGATATAACAAACTTTTCAGTTTTAATTTTATTATTTGCAATGGTGTTTATTGTATTAATTTTTATAATTATTTCTGCAAAAATAACAAAGCCAATCAGACAGCTTGATAATTCTATGAAAAAGTTAGAAGAAGGTGACTTTAATACAACAGTTCATATTAATGGAGACAAGGAAGTTGTACATTTAGCAAAAACTTTTAATATAATGGTTTCAAAGATAAAACAGCTTATGGAGCAAATAGTTGTTGAGCAGGAAGCAAAGAGGCGCAGTGAGCTGAACGCTTTGCAGGCCCAAATTAATCCCCACTTTTTGTATAACACATTAGATTCTATAGTGTGGATGGCTGAAAATGGAAAAATTGAAGATGTTATAACTATGGTAACTTCTCTTGCAAGACTTTTCAGGATAAGCATAAGCAGAGGGAAAAATATAATTACTGTAAAAGAAGAAATAGAACATGCTAAAAATTATTTAATTATACAAAAGATAAGATTTAAAAGTAAGTTTAGGTTTAATATTGAAGTTGAGGAAGAAGTTCTTCAGTACAAAACTTTAAAGCTTATACTTCAGCCTATTATAGAAAATGCTCTCTATCATGGAATTCAGTATATGGTTGAAGAAGGGGTTATAAATGTTTCTGCTAAAACAGTTGATAATAAGCTGCTTTATGAAGTAACAGATAATGGCTTAGGAATAAAACCAGAAGTTTTAGAAAATATACTTTCGTATAATTCCAAAGAAAATGGCGGGGCAGGAGTTGGAGTAAGAAATGTTCATGAAAGAATACAGATTTATTATGGAAAAGAGTATGGATTAGAAATTCAGAGTGAGTTGGAAGAAGGAACAAGAGTAAAGTTCTGGCTTCCAATAGAAAAGGATGAGAACGATGAAAAATAAATTGCGGTTGTTTTTGATTTTACTCATTATTATTAGTGCTGCTGGTTTTTACGGTTCTTACAGGAGTAAGGGAAAAACCAGCCTTGAACAAAGGATAAATATTGATTTTATTGTGAAAATGAGGGGGGGACAGTTCTGGAACTCCGTATATTTAGGAGCTCATGAAGCTGCTAAGGAATTTAATGTAAATATGACTTTTACAGCACCAGATAGTGAACAAAATACAGAAAGGCAGAAGGAGCTTTTTTTAGATGCATTGGATAAGAATGTGGATGCGGTTATATTAGCTGCTTCGGATTATAAAGGTATGAAAGATTCAGTAGAAAAAGCTTATGAAAGAAAAATTCCTGTTATTACAGTAGACTCTGGTGTTGACTCTGATAAGGTAGTAAGCAGCATTTCTACAGATAATTTCGAAGCGGGAAAGATGGCTGGAGAAAAACTTATTAGTATAGTTGGTGAAAGTGCTAATGTAGCAATAATAAATTTTGTTAAAGGCAGTGAAAGTGCAGACAAGAGAGAGGCTGGAGTAATCAGTGCGTTAGAAAAATATTCTGGAATAAATCTGGTAAGCAGGAAGTATTCTAATTCAAATGAAAAACTTGCTTATACTTTAACTAAAGAACTGCTTTTAAAACAGGATAAAATAGATGGAATAATTGCTTTAAATAATTCAGCTTCCCTAGGAGCAGCTCAAGCTATAGAAGAATTAGGGCTTGCTTTTAAGGTTAAGTTAATTGCCTTTGACAACACACCTCTTGAAATTCAATACTTAGAAAAAGGCGTAATAAATTCAATCGTCGTACAAAATCCTTTTGCAATGGGATATCTTGGAGTAAAATATGCTGCTATGGCAGCAAGAGGAATTAAGGTAGATAAAGAAGTAAATATAGAAACAAAAATTATTGATAGTAACAATATTTATACAGAAGAAAATCAGAAGTTTATATTTCAATTTTCAAGGTAAGATTTAAAGTGAATAAGTATAACGATTAAATTCTACTGTGTATGTTTACAACACAGTAGAATTTTTATATAACAGCGTAGAATTTTATATTATCTTTACATGGACAAGATGTTATTATTAGTACATGAAAACGATACATTACAAACTCAAATTAATAAATCAATAATAAGTAGGGGGAATGGTTTATGAATAAAAAATTAGTTGCAGCAGTATTAGCTACAGCAGTAGTACTTGGAGGATGTGCTTCAAAGTCAGCTTCAACAGGTGGTTCAAATTCATCAGGAAGTTCATCAAATGCTCCAAAGATAGGAGTTACTATTTACAAATTTGACGACAACTTCATGTCCTTTGTAAGACAATCAATTGAAAAGGGAGCAAAGGATAAAGCAGAGTTAACACTTAATGACTCACAAAATGACCAATCTAAGCAGCTTGAGCAAATTGATGCTATGATTTCAAAGGGAGTTAAGGCTCTAGCAATTAACCTTGTTGACCCAAAGGCTGCAGGAAACGTTATTGAAAAAGCTGAAGCAGCTAAACTTCCAGTAATATTCTTTAATAAAGAGCCAGATGCAGCAGCTTTAGCTAGCTATGATAAAGCTTGGTATGTTGGAACTTTATCAAAAGAGTCAGGAGTTATGCAAGGTGAGTTAATAGCAGATGAGTGGAAAAAGAACGCAGAAAAATGGGATTTAAATAAGGATGGAAAAATTCAATACGTATTATTAAAGGGTGAGCCAGGACATCCAGATGCTGAAGCAAGAACTAAGTATGTTGTTGATACTATAGTTGAAAAAGGAATTGGTGTTGAAAAGATAGCAGAAGATACAGCTATGTGGGATACTAACAAAGCTGCAGAAAAAATGGACGCATGGCTTGCTAAGAACGAAGGCAAAATAGAATTAGTTATAGCTAATAACGATGCTATGGCATTAGGTGCTGTAACCTCTCTTGAAAAAGTTGGGTATTTCAAGAATGATAAGTTTATGCCAGTATTTGGTGTTGATGCTATTCCAGATGCACTAGCTAAGATTAAAGAAGGTAAAATGGTTGGTACAGTATTAAATGATGCTAAAAATCAAGGACAAGCAACTCTTGATTTAGCTATAAATGCTGCTAATGGAAAAGATGTTCTTGATGGAACAAAATGGAAGCTAGATGACAAAAAAGCAGTTCGTGTACCATATGTTAAGATTAACAAAGATAATGTAAACACTGCTGAAGAAGCGTATAAATAATAAAAGTGCATATGAGGCACACTTTAAAGTGTGTCTCAAAGCATTTAAAAATTTTGTGGATAAGGAGGGAAATCCATGGATAATACAGCAAACACAATAAAGAGTGCACAATATGTATTAGAAATGATAAATATATCTAAGGAATTTCCTGGAGTTAAGGCATTATCAGGTGTAACTCTTAAAGTTAGACCAGGTACTGTTCATGCTCTTATGGGTGAAAATGGTGCTGGAAAATCAACACTTATGAAATGTTTATTTGGTATATACCATATGGATGAAGGCGAAATTTATTTATGCGGGAAAAAGGTCGAGTTTCAAAATTCCAGGCAAGCATTAGACAATGGTGTTTCAATGGTTCACCAGGAATTAAATCAAGTTAGACAAAGAAATATTATAGATAATATCTGGTTAGGACGCTATCCGGAAAAAGGTTTTTTCATTGATGAAGAAAAGATGTATGAAGATACAAAGAAAATATTTGAAGAACTTGATATAAACTTAGATCCAAGACAAAAGATAAACACATTATCAGTATCACAGATGCAAATGGTGGAGATTGCAAAAGCAGTTTCTTATGATTCTAAAGTAATTGTTATGGATGAGCCAACCTCTTCTCTTACAGAAAAAGAAGTTGACCATTTATTTAAAATTATTGAAAAATTAAAGAAGAAAAATGTAGGAATTATATATATATCTCATAAAATGGAAGAAATTCTTAAAATATCAGATGATGTTACTATAATGAGAGATGGTCAGTGGATTGCTACAAAATCTGCAAAAGAGTTAACTACTGACTTAATAATAAATATGATGGTTGGAAGAGACTTATCTCATCGTTTCCCAGAGAAAACAAATAAGCCTGGAAAAATTATATTAGAGGTAAGAAATCTAACTGGAGAAGTTCAGCCGTCACTTAAGGATGTAAGCTTTGATTTAAGAGAAGGCGAGATACTTGGAATAGCTGGATTAGTCGGAGCCAAGAGGACAGAAATACTTGAAGCTTTATTTGGAATAAGAAAAATAAGTTCAGGAAGTATTAAGCTTCACGGCAAGGACATTAAAAATATTAATCCGCGTGCTGCTATGAAAAACGGCTTTGCTCTTGTAACTGAAGAAAGAAGAGTAACTGGCATATTTGACAGATTATCAATAAGTTTCAACTCAATTATTTCTAACATTGAAAGTTACGTTAAATTTGGATTTTTATCTGATAAAGATATCAGTAAGGATACTCAGTGGGTTATTGATTCTATGAGAGTTAAAACACCTGGTCAGAAAACAGCAATAGGAACATTATCTGGTGGAAATCAGCAAAAGGTTATTATAGGCAGATGGCTGTTAACAAAACCTGAAATATTAATGTTAGATGAACCTACAAGAGGTATAGATGTTGGTGCTAAGTTTGAAATTTATCAGCTTATGAATAAATTAGCCGCAGAAGGTAAAGCCATTATAATGGTATCCTCAGAAATGCCGGAGCTTTTGGGTACAACTGATAGAATATTAGTTATGAGTAATGGAAGAGTTGCTGGTATAGTTGATACTAAGAAGACAACTCAGGAAGAAATTATGAGATTATCTGCAATGTATTTGTAGTGAGGATGTATTAGAATGTATAGTATTCTGAATCGAAAAGGAGGATTTAGCGATGGAAAACAAAAAAGTTTCTTTTGATGCAAAAAGAACAGGACAATGGCTTATGAACAATGCAATATATGTAGTACTAGCAGTACTTATAGTAACTATTATTGCAATAGAGCCTGACTTTTTATCAATGAAAAACCTTATGAATATATTAACTCAATCATCAACACGTATAATAATAGCGCTAGGAGTTGGAGGTATATTAATAACTCAAGGTACAGATCTTTCAGCAGGACGTATGGTAGGTCTTTCAGCTGTTGTATCAGCTTCCTTGCTGCAGGCAACTGATTATGCTTATCGTATGTATCCAAACTTACCTAAACTGCCAATAATAGTTCCAATTTTACTGTCTATAATAATTGGCTGTACTATAGGTTTATTAAATGGAACAGTAGTTTCAATATTTAAAGTACCACCATTTATAGCTACACTTGGTATGATGATTATAGTTTATGGTTTAAGTTCAATATATGTTGACCGTCCGCCATTAGGAGCACAGCCAATAGGCGGTTTCGATAAAGGGTTTAAGAATTTTGTTACTGGAAGTTATGATATATTTGGATTTCAATTACCTCACTTAATTGTTTATGCACTTATAGTAACAATAATTACCTGGATTCTTTGGAACAAAACAAGACTTGGGAAAAATATGTATGCTATAGGCGGAAACCCTGAAGCAGCTGCTGTATCTGGTGTTAATGTTACTAAATATTTAATAATAATATATATTATAGCTGGAGCACTATATGGTTTTGCTGGTACTTTAGAGGCAGGACGTGTAGGTAGTGCAACAAACAATACAGGAAATATGTATGAACTTGATGCTATAGCTGCTTGCGTTGTTGGTGGAGTATCAACTTCAGGCGGTATAGGTACAGTTCCTGGAATTATAACAGGAGTTCTTATATTCCAGGTTATAAATTACGGATTAGCATTCTTAAATGTTAACCCATATATTCAATATATTGTTAAGGGTTTAATTATAGTATGTGCTGTTGCAATTGATATAAGAAAATATTTAAAGAAGAAATAAAAGGGAGGCTTAAGAGCCTCCCCCTATTTTTACGCTCCTTCACTAAGAAATTTGTATTGAGCCATATATAAATCGTAATAAAGTCCTTTAGATTTTATTAGCTCCTCATGAGTTCCTGCTTCTGTGATTCTGCCGTTATTAACTACCATTATTTTATGGCAGTCTCTTATGGTTGAAAGTCTGTGAGCTATAACAAAGGAAGTTCTTCCATGTAAAAGTTTTTGTATTCCTTTCTGTACAAGCTTTTCTGTCTGGGTATCTATATTAGAAGTAGCTTCATCAAGAATTAATATTCTCGGATTTGCAAGAAGGGCTCTAGCAAAAGATATAAGCTGCCGTTGACCTACTGATAGCCTTGAACCTCTTTCGTTTACCTCTGTATCATAACCTTTTTCAAGGCTCATTATAAAATCATGAGCGTTTACGGTTTTGGCTGCTAAAATAACTTCCTCATCTGTAGCATCAAGCCTGCCGTACCTTATATTTTCTTTAATAGTTGTAGAGAATAGGAAGGTATCTTGAAGCATTATACCCATCTGACTTCTTAAGGATTCAAGCTCAACATGTTTTACATTTCTGCCGTCTATTAAAACCTCCCCTTCTTGAGCATCGTAGAAACGGCTTATGAGGTTGACAATTGTGGTTTTACCTGCTCCTGTTGGTCCAACTAAGGCTATAGTCTCGCCAGGATTAATTTTAAAGTTTATCTTATCTAAAACTTTTGTTCCATCTTCATATCCAAAGGTAACATTTTTAAATTCAACTTGTCCTTTAATCTTTGGCATTTTAATGGCATCTTTTATATCTATAATATCAGGCTTAATGTCCATTATTTCAAAAATTCTTTCAGCGGCTGCAAAGTTCATTATTAAAGTGTTATAAAAACTACTTATATTCATTATAGGTCTCCAGAACATGCTTATATACCAGGTAAAAGCTATTATCGTTCCAACGGTCAGACCGCTGTCAATAAGCTTTGCACCATACCAGAAAACTATAACTGAGCCTAAACCCCAGGAAGTTTCAACCATAGGCCAGAACAAGTCATTTAACTTAACAGCGTGGATAAATGCATCCATCATGTCTTTAACCAAACCAAAGAATGTGCTGGAAGTTCTTTTTTCATTAGCAAAAGCCTGAACAACCCTTATGCCTGAAAAATCTTCATGGGTATAAGCATTAAAAGTAGAACGCTTTTTTCTAAACTTCTGCCATCTTTTTCTTGAAAAAGTTTCTATGGAGAATAGACCTATAAGAAGGAAAGGAAGCATAGTAATAGAAGCAAGAGCCAGCTTAAAATTCATAACAAACATCATTACAGCTACACAAATAAGTGTTAAAAGCTCTGGTATAAAGCTGGTTACACTGTTAGTCAGAAGATCATTAAGAGAGTTAACATCTCCTATAACTCTGGCAAGCACCTTTCCAACTGGTCTATTGTCAAAGAAGGAGAAGGACAGCCTTTGTATGTGTTTATATAAATCATGTCTTATGTTTAGAAGTATATTGTTTGTAACAGATGCCATAGCAGTTATTCTTGCTTTTGATGCAATCATAGCTGAAAAGTTCAAAATTATCATAATAGCACCTATTATAATAAGCCCCTTTATATCTTTAGTTTTAATGTTTTTATCTATAGCTATTTGTAGCAGATAAGGGTTTATAAGTCCTACAGCCATAACAAATATAAGAAGTAAAACTACAACAGTTATTTTAAGTTTATAGGGTTTTAAATATTTCAATAATCTTACAGCTAGCTCTGCGTTTGAAAACTTTCTTAAATCTTCATCCTGTTTAACTGTATTTCTAGACATTAAACCACCTCCTCTTTTTCTTCTGATAAGTCAAAGTCTTTAAATTGTTCGCAGTAAATTTCGTAGTATTTTCCTTTTTTGCAAAGAAGCTCTTCATGAGTTCCTTTTTCAATTATTCTTCCATTTTCTACATATATTATCTGGTCTGCATTTTTAACAGCAGATATTCTGTGAGCAATAATAAAGGTTGTTGCCTTTTTATTTCTTTCATGAAGATTTTTAAGAAGTCTGAATTCTGTTTCCATATCAAGAGCAGAAGTTGCATCATCAAGTATTAAAATATCTGCATCTTTTATAAGTGCTCTTGCTATAGAAAGTCTCTGTTTTTGTCCCCCTGAAAGTCCGATACCTCTTTCACCTATAATAGTTTCATATTTTTCATCAAGCTCTTCAATGAAATCTTCTGCACAGGCTAATCTGCAGGCTTCTTTAATCTCAGCTATTGTTGCATCTTCTCTGCCGAAACGTATATTTTCTTCAATGCTTGCTGAGAAAAGGAAAGTGTCCTGTGAAACCACAGCCATCCTGCTTCTTAAATCGTTAAGATTAACTTTTCTAACATCATGACCATCTATAAAAACAGTTCCATCTGTAACATCGTAATATCTGCCTATTAAGTTTAATATAGAAGACTTTCCAGAACCTGTAGTTCCCATTATGGCAACTGTGCTTCCAGCAGGAGCTTTAAGATTTATATTTTTCAATACATACTCATCTTTATACTTAAAAGAAACATTTTTAAATTCTATATCTCCTTTAATTTTTTCAAGTCTTTGAGAATTTTCAAAGTCTTTGATAGCTGGTTCTATATCCATGATAGCCATTATCTTTTTAGCTGAAGCATTAGCCTGAGCTATAAGATTTGTAAGCCAGCCAAGCATTCTCATAGGCCAGATAAGCATCCATATATATCCGCTGAAAGCTACCAGTGTACCAAGAGTTATGGAATCCTTCATAACGAATATTCCACCGACAGCTACTAAAAGAACAATAGAGATATTAGTTAAAAATTCAATTGGAGGAAAGTAATTTGCAATTACATTTGTCTGCTCCATATTAAGATTGTAGTTTTCTTTATTAAGTTTTAAAAATTTTAACACTTCGTATTTTTCACGGGCAAAAGCTTTAACAAGCCTTACTCCAGCTATATTTTCCTGAGCTGCAGTGTTTAAAATAACGCTTTGATCGCTTAATTTTTCATAGGTTTTTCCTATTTTCTTTTCAAGCTTTAAAGCAAGATAAGCTATAGGAGGCATAGTTATAAGGCAGATAATAGTAAGCTTTAAGTCTAAGAAAAATAATATGGAAGATGCAATTACAAAATAAATTATATTTTCAATAAATAGTCTAATGCCAAAGGATATACTTCTCCACACATTGTCTACATCTTCTCCTATTCTTGACATAAGTTCTCCTGTGTTCATATTGTCAAAAAAGCTAAAAGGAAGTTTTTGGATGTGATCAAATAAATCTTTTTTTATATCTATACTAATCTTTGCAGAAAGTACATCAAATAAATATTCCTTAATATATCCAAGTATTGCTCTGCCTAAAGTTATAGCGATAAGTCCCCAAAGCACAGGCCAGAGCATTTCAATTTTGCCGTTTATAAATACATCATCTGTAACTACCTTTTGAAGATATGGATTGTACATATCTATTATAATTGCCAGTGTCATTGCTATGGATGGAACTATAATCAGCAATTTATAATTCCAAACATACTTAAAAATTCGTTTCATTTAAAATCCCCCTTTCAATAGTAACATAAAAATAAAAAACCATGGTTATCCCATGGTCTCTAAACATAAATATACAAGGCAAAATATACCTTATAAATTGTATATAAAAAGGCCATGGGTTAACAGCAGCCCATGACCTGTATTTCATAACCTGTATTTCATGGTGTCAATTCTGAGGTAGGGCTGCCATATAAAATTTTAGACGCAAAAATGCCATAAATTCCGTTAGCGATCATAGTAATTTGTTTTAATGATGATTTATTTACTAACATTGATCCTACCTCCTTTTTTAATAATTTATAATTACTTCCATTTAAGGATACAACTTTTAACAATCTTTGTCAATGGAAAATAAGGAAAAATTTCAAAGTATATAATGATAAATTTAAAAAACAACATAGTAATATCGTATCGATTTATATTATGTGTCGTATATATAATTAGATTTTAAAAATGGAGGAATAACTATGAAAAAAAGAAACTTACTTTGTATAACTTTAGCCTTGTCCTTTGTTCTCTCAGCCTGTGCCGCAAAGAAAAGTGAAAGTTACTCTAAAGCAGCTATAGAAAATAACGCATCTCAGGAAACATCTATAAGTAGTGCAGGTATGGCTGATAATGGTGCTCAAGTAGCAGATGCTGAAGAAAAGCTAGAGAATCAAGCTAATGCAATAAGCGATAAAAAGATAATCACAAATGCTAATATTTATATTGAGGGAGAGGATCTTTTAAAGCTTTCAAACAGCATACAGCAAAAGGCAGCTGAACTAGGAGGATATATTGAAAGCGAAGAATTTTCAGAGTACAGGCTTACTACACGAGTAAGAATTCCAGCTGCTAAGTTTGACAGCTTTATAACTTATACTGAAAAAGGGTTTACTGTAAAGAGCAAAAATGTTTTCAGTGAAAATATAACAAATGCTTACGTAGATAATGAAGCAAGGCTTAATAATTTAAAGGCACAGGAAAAGCAAATACTTGAAATACTAAAAAAGGCAAATACAGTAGAGGAGGTTTTAAAAGTTCAGGCAGAGCTTTATAAGGTAAGAGGAGAGGCAGAAGCATTGGAGGCAAGAAAGAAAAGCTGGGATAGGCAAGTAGATTATGTCTCTGTAACAATTATAGCAGATAAAAAGCAGATTATTCCGGATAATAAAAAGACTATTATAAGCGGAAATGAATTTGTAAAGGCTATAAGTAAAGGTTTTATAAATACAGCTATTTCTTTAATACTTTTTGTGCAGAATTTACTTATATTTATTTTTTCAAATATACTAGTAATTGGGCTATTAATTATTGCAGCATTATTTGGATACAGGAAGTATAAAAAGTATAGTAAAAAATAAGATGTTTAGGTTTTACTTAATTTATGAATAAATACCAAATTTAAGGGAAAAATAAACCCATATATATGTAATTTTTATAATGGAGGTATAGATATGGGTGGAGGAAATAATAATAACGAAGATAATTCATTAGAGAGTCTTTATAATAGTTTTGGCGGCGGAAATGATAGCGAAATGGCTCAAGAGATAAGCAATCTGAAAGAGCAGTTAAACAGTTTGCAGCAAACACTTTATGATATGCAGTCAAATTCCTTCAGCGGCGGAGGAAATAATTTTAAAGACAGCGGCAGTCAGCAGAAAGAACAAAAATCCGGTGGTGAAAGAAAAAGCAATAAAGAAAGCGGAAATGGACAAAATGCACAGGCTTTAAATCAGCTTTTACAGCAGATGCAGGAATTTAGAAGTCAGGCGCAAAAACAGCAGCAGCAGGTTCAAATGGAAGTAGAAAAGTCAATTTCACAGGCAATGCAGCTGCTTCAGCAGGCAAGCGAACAAATACAATCAAATAATGCACTATATCAGATGAATTCACTTATAGACCAGGCTCAGATGCAGCTTAACGGTATGGGAGCGGGAGCACAAAAACAGCAGGGAAAGCAAGAGGAACAAAAATCTCAAGATAAAAAACAGTAAAATGTGTATAATATAAATTAAAGAAAGCAGCATAGCTGCTTTTTTTAATTTGAAGTCAGGAGTGTAGTTCAAAATGAAAAGGCTTGAAAGAGATTTTTATAATAAAGACGGTGTTACAGTAGCCAAAGAGCTGTTAGGAAAATATCTTGTACATGTTGTAGAGGGGGAAGAGCTTATAGGCAAAATAGTAGAGGTAGAAGCTTATATGGGGCCTTTTGATAAGGCTGCCCATTCTTTTAACAATAGAAGGACTGAAAGAAATGAAGTTATGTATGGACCTCCAGGTTTTGCTTATGTATATATGATATACGGTATGTACAATTGTATGAATGTAGTTGCAGAGGATATAGGCAAGCCTCAGGCAATTCTTATAAGAGCATTGGAGCCGGTAAAGGGTTTAGAAGCTATGAGTAAATTCAGATACGGCAAAGAATACTATAAGCTATCTAAGAGAGAAAAGCTAGGCTTAACAAGTGGTCCTGGAAAGCTATGCAAGGCTTTCAATATAGATAGAAGTGTAAATGGTGAGGATTTGTGCAAGGAGAAGTTATATATATTTAAGGATGAAGTTGAGGAAAAGTTTGAGATAATAACAACTAAAAGAATAAACATAGACTATGCAGAGGAAGCTAAAGATTATCCATGGAGATTTTACATAAAAGATAATTCTTATGTTTCTAAAAAATAATAATTTCAAAATATTTTGTGCTGAATTTTTTAATAAATATATTAAAATTTAAAGTATTGACAATATTTTTAATATGCGTCTACAATAAAATAGAAATAGTATACAATTGAAAGGATTTTAGCACTTTTCAGCTATAATTGGTAAATACTATGAAGCTTAGAGAAAAGACATTAATAATAATAATCTCTGCCTTTTTTGCTTTATTTATAATATTATTTGTTACTAATGTACTGATTGTTGTAAGAAGTTTCATAGAACTGGAAAATCAGGATACTGCAAAAAATGTAAGCAGAATTGCAGATACAATTAACGATAATATTTCTAAACTGGATTTAAAAAATAAAGATTATGCTTCTTGGGATCAAACTTATGATTTTATGGAAAATTGGAATGAAGATTATCTGAAATCTGAATTTGCAGATGAAACTTTTTCTAATTTAAACATCAATTTACTTGCTATAGCAGATAAAAATTTGAACTTTGTATTTATAAAAGGTTTTGATTTTGAAACTTTAAAGGAAACCTCTTTAGATATTTATGAAAAAGAATTTTTACAGGAGGTTAAAAAAAGTTTTCTTTTAACTGATTTAAAGGAGCAGGAAAGCGTTAAAGGCATTTCAAGGATTAATAAAAAATATATTATGCTTTCTATAAGGCCAATCTTAACTACTGAAAATAAAGGGCCTTCCAGAGGCTATATGCTTATGGGAAGGTACCTTGATTCTATGGAGATTCAAAATATAAATAAAGTTGTACATAGTGACTTTAACATATATGACGTTGAATGTATAGAAGATTCACCACAGGATATAAAAAAGTACTATAATTTATTGCTTCAGAATAAGGGAATATTAGTTAAAATGCTGAACTTTGATACAGTGGCAGGATATATCACTTGGAAAGACATATATGGAAAAGATTTGTTTTTTATAAGAGTACCAATAGAAAGAAAAATATTTCATCAAGGACTTATAAGTATAAAATATCTTATTGTTTCATTATTAATTGTAGCTGCAGCTGCTTCTTATTTAATCATTATAATATTAGATAAGCTAGTACTTAAAAGATTATTAAGGTTAAATAGTCAGGTAGATGCTATAGGAAAAACTCAGGATTTTTCATTAAGAGTTGAAGTTAAAGGTAATGATGAGTTATCAAATTTAGCAGCATCAGTAAATGATATGCTGAAGAATCTGGAAAGCTCAGTAAATATATTAAAATATAATAATGAGAAGCTTAAAGAATTAGACAAGCTTAAAAATGAATTTATTTCTACAGTGTCTCATGAGCTTAGAACTCCGCTTACTTCAATTTTAGGTTTTGCTGCAATAATTAAGAAAAGACTTAGGAAGATAGTTTTTCCTAAATTAAATTTTGAAGATGATAAAGTAAAAAAAGCTTATGAACAAAGCATGCATAATTTAGATATTGTTTTATCAGAAGGGGAAAGACTTACAAATATTGTAAATGATGTATTAGATATTGCTAAAATGGAAGCTGGAAAAATGGACTTTAAAAAGGAGTCTGTTAATATTAAAGATATTATAAATAGGGCTGTAGAAGCTACAGAAGCTCTTTTAAATGATAAAAAATTAAGTATTAAAGTAGAGGTAGAGGAGAAATTGCCTGCTGTTACAGGGGATAAGGACAAGCTACTTCAGGTAATTATAAATTTAATATCCAATGCAGTAAAATTTACAGAAGAAGGTTTAATAACCTTAAGAGCTTATTTACAGGAAGATGAAATAATTGTAAGTATTGTAGATACAGGTATTGGGATTGCAGAGGAGAATTACAGTATAATTTTCGAAAAATTCAAGCAGGTTGGAGACTCACTTGTAAATAAAACTAAAGGAACAGGTTTAGGACTTCCTATTTGCAAAAGTATTGTGGAGCATCATGGAGGCAGAATCTGGGTTGAAAGCAGTATAAATAAAGGAAGCAGTTTTTCGTTTTCACTGCCTGCTTCAGAGGAAAAAAGTTAGTTTGTTTTAAGTAGAAAATTTAGGGGGGATACTCGTGGCCTTTGTTAAGCTAAAGAAAATACTTTCCAGGGAAGAAAATTTAAAAACTATAGAAAATACTATTAATATGTTAAAGGCTAAAGTTGTTATAGAAGATAATAATGGTGTCATTTATGGGGATAAGCTATCTTTGGAGAAAACAGAAAAATTCGATATAATTGTTGAAAATCAGATTATAGGTTTTGTTTTAGGAGATGAAAAAGCATCTTGTATAGCTTCAATTATAAGCTTAATGGCTGTGCATGAATATGAGAAGAAGAGGCTGGCAGATGAAACAATAGAAAGATATAAAGAGCTTAATATACTTTATAATGTTTCGGAAAAGATAGCTACTACAGTAGGGATAACTAATGTGGGTAAAGTTGTATTAACTGAAGCTATGAAATATATAGACAGTACTTTTTCTACTATAATGCTTTTAGATGAGCAGACTGAGAAGCTTGAAGTTCTTTGTCAGATAGATAGGAATTTATTCAGTGAGAAGGATAAGTCTAATAAGTTAATAGATTTAGAAAGCAGTATTATTAAAAATACAATTACTAAAAAAACTGGTGAAATAATAAATAATGTAAGAGAAAGTTCTCTTCCTAAAGATGATAAAAGCTTTTTATTTTCTTTTATATGTACTCCAATTATGGTTAAAAGCAAAATTGTCGGTGTTATGTTAATTGGGCATGAAGGACAGAAAGAGTATACAGCTTCAGACTTCAAACTTTTTAATTCCCTGGCTTTTCAAGCAGGGACAGCTATAGAAGGTGCAAAGCTTTTTGATTCACTAAAGGATAATTTCTTTGACACTGTACAGGTTTTATCACAGATAATTGAGATAAGGGATTCTTATAAAGTCGGTCGTACTCAAGCTGTAATAAATTATTCGTTAAATATTGGAAGAGCAATGGGTATGTCAGGAGTGGAATTGGTTAAATTAAAGCTTGCAGTTATGCTACATGATATAGGAAATGTGGCTATAAGTGATGAAGTTTTGGCAAAAAGAGGTAAGCTTTCAGAAGAGGAATTTGAAATTGTAAAGAAACATTCAGAAATTGGAGCCAATATGTTAAACAAAATAGATCAGTTGAAGGATATTGTTCCTTCCATAAGAGCTCATCATGAAAGATATGATGGTTCTGGGTATCCAGATGGACTAAAAGGAGAAGAAATTCCGCTTATGGCAAGAATTATATCCGTAGCAGAAGCTTTTGAAGCTATGACAAATGATAGACCGTACAGAGAAGCTATGGATTTATATTTTGCTTTTGAAGAGCTGCTTAATAATAGAGGGAAGAAATTTGATCCTGAGGTTGTGGATGTTTTTTATAAGATTTATAAAGAAGTAAAAGTAGATAAAATAGAAAGCTATGTTTATACTAATTAGAATGAGAATAGAATGGAGGCTTTATTATGCCTAAAATTTTAATAGTAGATGATGAGGCACATATAAGACTGCTGCTAGAACAGACTCTTGAAGATTTTGAAGATTATGGTGTAGAGATACTAACTGCAGGAGATGGGAAAAAAGCTATAGAGCTTATATTAAAGGAAAAACCTGAAATTGTTTTTTTAGATGTAATGATGCCTGATATGAGCGGCTATGATGTTTGCAGCAAGATAAAAAACGAATATAGACTTACAAATGTAAATATTATAATGCTTACAGCGAAAGGGCAGGGAATTGATGAGAAAAGAGGCTTGGATGCTGGTGCAGATATGTATATGACAAAACCTTTTGATCCAGATGTGATAGTGAAAAGAGCTTCTGAAATTTTAAATATAAAATTTTAAAGCTAAGCTGGAATTTTCCAACTTAGCTTTTTATTTCAGAAGGCAAATGCTTTGGGCTGAAATTCCTTCTTCTCTGCCTGTAAAACCCAGGCCTTCCTCTGTAGTAGCTTTAACATTTACTTTATCAGAGGAAATATCAAGTGCTTCAGCTATGTTTTTCACCATAGAAGCTATGTGTGGAGCCATTTTAGGTTTTTGAGCTATTATTGTTGAATCTATATTTTCTATTTGGTAGCCTTTTTCCTTAATAATTCTGCCAACTTCTTTTAAAAGCAGCATACTTGATATACCCTTGTATTTTTCATCTGTATCAGGAAAATGTCTTCCGATATCATTAAGTGCAGCAGCACCTAAAAGACTATCCATTATAGCGTGCAGCAGCACATCGGCATCAGAATGTCCTAAAAGTCCTTTTTCGTAAGGTATTAGAACACCGCCAATTATAAGTTTCCTGCCTTCTTTCAATTTGTGTACGTCATAACCTATGCCGATTCTCATGTATTAATTACCTCCATATTTTTATATCAACGTTATTTTATCATAAAAGCTGAAAACATATAAGCGGCTTGAAATTTTACAGAATTGATTTATCGTAGTGATTTTTATTCAATTTAAAGTTATAACGTTTACGTGATTTATAAAAAATATTTTTTAATTTAGTCAATATTTTTGAAAATGTTTTCTTAAATGGGCTTTTTCTTTTATTTTTTGAATTAAAATCTACCCAGATAACATTATCTTTCATAATATTTCCTCCATATTGCTGTATATCCTCTATATTAATGATATCATAAATGGATAATGATGTTAATATTGTTTATACAAAATATTATTCTGAAAAAATTAAACAAAGCTATGATGTTATTTAAAATACTTGTCCACACATTATCCACAAATTTGTGGATAATGTGGAAAAAAGGGATAGAGGGTAAGCAGGGTGCATTGCAAGCTGGTTATAAGGGTAAGTAGTATATGCTAAATTACGATGCCTTCTGCTTGTATATTAATATATCAACATTAAGTAAACATAAAATTCACATAATAAATGTTAATTATGTGGATAAATATATTTATTTTGAAGCTTCTTCAGTTTTAATAGAATGAGATATTAATTTATTTAAGGTTTTAAGTTCTTCTTCTGTCAGGTATCTCCACTTTCCTATAGGTAAATTACCAAGATGTATATTCATTATTCTTATTCTATTGAGCTTTAAAACTTTGTAGCCAAAATACTCGCACATCCTTCTGATTTGTCTGTTTAAGCCTTGAGTAAGTATTATTCTAAATATATATTTGCTTTCTCTTTTAACTATGCAAGGTTTAGTTATAGTATTTAATATAGGAACTCCACTTGACATTCCTTTAATAAATTCTGTTGTTATGGGTTTATCCACAGTTACTATATATTCTTTGTCATGATTGTTGCCAGCTCTTAATATTTTATTTACTATATCCCCGTCATTAGTTAAGAGTATTAAACCTTGTGAATCTTTATCTAATCTTCCTATAGGGAATATTCTTTTAGGATGATTTACAAAATCAACTATATTATCTTTTACTTTTTTTTCTGTAGTAGATGTAATTCCAACAGGTTTGTTAAGAGCTATATATATTAATGATTCTCTTTCTTTTAACAGCTTTCCATCTACTCTTATCTCGTCATTTGCTTTTACTTTAGAACCAGTTTGGGCTTTAATTCCATTTATGGTAACTCTGCCATTTTCAATAAGTTTATCTGCTTCTCTTCGTGAGCAGAACCCTTTTTCGCTTATAAACTTATTTATTCTTATTTCTTCTTTCATGTCGTGATGAATAATAAGGTTTTTATTCTCAGTTGTTTTTTTATTATATTTTTTACTATTTTTCATCGTAATCTCCCTAATTTGTAGTAATTTATTGCCAAAAATTGTTGTAGCAGTGGATTTATAATATTAATATTATTGTATAAAATATTTTTATTTAATCCAATATAAAATTAGATTGACAAATAATTTGTTTAAGGTATATAATGGAAGTGTAAATAATTATCAAATAATAATTATTTTCAATTAGAATAATTATTTTCAATTATAATAAAATACGGAGGTAAAGATAAATGAAAAATGTTATAGTATATACTTCAAACAATTGCATATATTGCTCACAGGCAAAAGAGTATTTAAAAGAAAATGGAGTAGCTTATCAAGAAAGAAATATACAGGAACCCAATTATAGAAAAGAGCTTATGGCAATGAAAATTATGAGTGTGCCTGTTTTAAAGATTGATGACGAAGTAGTTGTTGGATTTAATAGGGAAAAAATAGATTCATTGCTTGGTCTGTAGTTTTAAAATATATAGTATTAAAAAAAGTTACCAAAATGGTAACTTTTTTTATTTTTCCTATTGACTTATTTTTTAAAAATGATATTATATTCTTGTAAGGAAAATAATTATTAATTAATAAAAATTATTAATATATATGGAGGAATTAAAAATGAAAAAATTTGTATGTAAAGTATGTGGATACATTCATGAAGGAGAAAACGCACCAGAAAAATGTCCAATATGCGGTGCACCAGCAGAAAAGTTTGAGGAACAATCAGGAGAATTAGTTTGGGCAGATGAACATAGAATCGGAGTTGCTCAAGGATTAGATGAAAAAGTAGTAGCTGGATTAAAGGAAAATCTTTATGGTGAGTGTTTTGAAGTAGGACTTTATTTAGCAATGGCTAGACAAGCGTTTAGAGAAGGTTATCCAGAAGTAGGTTTATATTATGAAAAGGCTGCTTATGAAGAAGCAGAACATGCTGCTAAGTTCTGCGAACTTTTAGGAGAAGTAGTAACAGACTCAACTAAGAAGAACCTTGAAATGAGAGTAGCTGCTGAAAATGGAGCAACTGCAGGTAAGAAAGAACTTGCTTCACTTGCAAAACAATTAGGTTATGATGCAGTTCATGACACTGTTCATGAAATGGCGAAAGATGAAGCAAGACATGGAAAAGCATTTAAAGGTCTATTAGATAGATATTTTGCAAAATAATAAATAGTTTTAATATAAAAGAGCCTGAATTTTAATTGTTCAGGCTCTTTTTAACTATAGTATTCCTTCTGATTTTAATATGGCTTCAAGATCTTGAAGCTTTTTAGATAAAAACATGAACTTTTCTTTTACAGAGTCTTTTGAAAGTACTTCTTTTTTTAAATCTTCTTCCATATTTTCGATAGTTAATAGTGCTTCATCAATATCTTTCTGAAGCAGTTTTAAGTTGTCTTCTTTCATTAGTATTCTCCTTTAGTTTAAATTCTTTTTTAGTTTATTAGATTGTTTTTGTTCTATAAAAGGGGCAGAAAACTCAAATATCTTTTCATGCCCGCAGTTTTGGCAAATACATGCACATAAATCATATGGAACATCATCTATAAATGCAACTTGTATATCTTCTGTTAAATACTCCCCGCCGCAAAGCTCGCAGGGAGTATGATTTATCACTTTATACTCACTTTCGATGTACATCATTATATCTCTTAAGGTCATGCGTACCTCCCGCTTAATTAGATTAATATAAATAAATGGTAACATTATATAAAATTAAATGCAATAGTAATCAACTGCTAACATATAAATAATTGTAACTGTTTTGGGACAGTCCTGGGTGCTCAAGAGTTAGATTTAAATTAAAAGGAGTTAAAAACTATGATTAATGTAATTTGGTTTTTCATTTTAGCTATAGGCATAGGAGTTGGACTTATTACTGGAAGAGGAGAAGTTGTATCTAAATCTATTATTACTACTGCTGGTTCAACAGTGGAGTTTGTAATTAAGCTTGTAGGTATAATGTGTATTTGGTGCGGTGTAATGAGAATAGCAGAAAAAAGCGGTCTTACAGAAAAATTAGCCAAGCTTTTGAGACCGATTTTAAAATTAATTTTTAAAGAAGCTGCTAAAGATGAAAAAGCTATGGGAGCAATAATTATGAACTTAACTGCAAATATGATGGGACTTTCAAATGCTGCAACTCCATTTGGCATTAAAGCTATGGAAGAGATGGAGAGACTCAATACTAATAAGGGTACTGCAAGCAACGATATGTCCTTATTTTTAGTGCTTAATGCAGCCTGTATTCAGCTTGTGCCTACTACCGTTATAGCAGTGAGAGCTGCCAGCGGGTCTCAAAATCCAGGCGAATTTATTATACCAGCTTTGATAGCATCTACAATTGCAGCAGTGATGGGAGTAGTATACTGCAAAATACTTGAGAGATATTTTTAGGAGGATGATTATGTATTTATTTGGTTTAAATTTAGGTAAAATTTTTTCTTTTGATTATGGGATTAAATCTATAATTGCTATACTAATATTAGCTATTGCATGTTATGGCATGGCTAAAGGAGTTAAGGTTTATGAGTGTTTTGTTGAAGGAGCTAAGGATGGAATTACAATAGCGATTAGGATTTTTCCATATCTTTTGGCTATGCTGACTGCAATTGCTGTGTTTCGTGAATCTAAGGCACTGGATTATTTTATAAGTATTATAAAGCCGGCTGTTAAGCTTGTGGGGCTTCCTCCAGAGATAGTTCCGCTTATACTTATTAAACCTCTTTCTGGAAGCGGTGCTCTTGGGGTGCTTTCAGATATACTTATAAAATATGGTGCTGACAGCTTTATAGGAAGACTTTCTTCAATAATTATGGGAACTACTGAAACAATATTTTATACTTTAACTGTGTATTTTGGTGCGGTTAATATAAAAAAAATACGTCATACGCTTTGGGCGGCAATATTAGCGGATTTAACTGCCATTATTGCAGCAGTTACTCTTGCCAGAATAATGTTTTAAAATAAAGATAAATGGAGAAAATTAAAGACAGATATAGATTATATTTAAAAAGGTTAACGATATACCAATAAATAGTATTTAATAACCTATAACACAGAATGGTATAATTTGAAAGTTAATATTTTACAAGGTATAATTATTACATAGTTGTTAAAGCAGCTAAGAATTTTATTAATGTGGGGGAATTTTATGATAGAAATTAGTAATGTGAGCAAAAGCTACAATGGAAAAACAAAAGCAGTAGACAGCCTGAACTTAACTATACCAGAAGGTGTTGTCTTTGGATTTTTAGGTCCTAATGGTGCAGGAAAAAGCACAACTATTAAAATGATTACAGGTATTTTAAATGCTGACAGCGGAGATATAAAAATAAATGGTGTGAGCATTAAGGACAAGCCGATTGAAGCAAAAAAACAGTTTGGCTACGTTCCAGACAGCCCAGATATGTTTTTAAGGCTTAAAGGACTGGAATATTTAAATTTTATGGCGGATATATATGATGTTCCAAAGGAATTAAGAAAAGAACGAATACAAAACTTAGCTAATAGATTTGAACTTTCAGATGCCCTTGGAGACAGAATTCAAAGCTATTCTCATGGTATGAGGCAAAAAATTGTACTAATGGGTGCTTTAATTCATGATCCTTCAGTATGGATTTTGGATGAGCCTCTTACAGGACTTGATCCAAAAGCTTCTTATACTTTAAAGGAAATGATGAGAGAACATGTTTCAAGCGGTAAAACTGTGTTTTTTTCCACTCACGTTCTTGAGGTTGCAGAAAAAATATGTGATAAGGTAGCCATTATAAACAAAGGAAACTTATTATTTTGTGGAACTCTTGATGAAATGAGGGAGCATTTTAAATCAAATGAGTCATTAGAAAAAATGTTTTTGGAGATTACAGAAAATGAATAAGTTTTTAGTTTTAACTAAGGTTTTGTTTAAAACTGGCGGCGAAAGTTTAGTACAGAAGGATAAAAAAAGGCTCCCTAAAACAATAGCCCTTCTAGTACTTATGGTTGTTGCTTTTATACCAATGATTTCTGTCTTTGTAGCTATGGCTGCTGGTTCTTATTGGGCATTAGCAAAATTAAATCAGCAAGGATTGATACTTGAGTTTGGAATTTTAGCTTCTTGTCTTGTTATATTTATATTTGGTATTTTCTTTGTTATGAGTACATTTTATTTTTCCTCAGACATAGAAAGTCTTCTGCCTATGCCTTTAAAGCCGTCTATGATACTTGGTGCAAAATTTACAGTAGTTTTAATATATGAATATTTTACTGAGCTTGTGTTTTTACTGCCTGTAATGATAACTTATGGAGTTATGAGCAGTGCCGGGTTTATTTATTATTTATATGGAGCAATAGTATTCTTTGCCTTGCCGGTTATACCTCTTGTTGTAGCATCTTTTATTAGTATGATTATTATGAGATTTGCACCATTTACTAAAAATAAAGATGCTTTCAATATGATTGCAGGGATTATAGGGTTGATTCTGGCAATTGGTTTTAATATTATATTCCAAAAATTTGGAGCAAGTACAAAAAGCCAGGAGCAGATGTCAGCTCTTATGATGAAAGGAAATAATTCTCTTGCAGGTACATCTTCAAAACTTTTTCCTAGTGCTAAGCTTGCTGTAAGAGCCATGGTTTATAATGGTGAAATAAAAGGCTTTGTAAATATACTTTTATTTATAGCTGTAACTATTGCACTTTTGGCAATACTATTAATATTAGGTGAGGCTCTTTATTTTAAAGGGGTAATCGGTATTTCAGAAGCTTCAGCAAAGAGAAAAAAATTAAGCAGTAAAGAGTTTGAAGAAAGTACTGTTCAAACTTCTGCGTTTAAAGCTTACACAATTAAAGAGATGAGGCTTTTATTCAGAACACCGGCATATTTTATGAACTGCGTTTTAATGAATTTCCTGTTTCCTATATTTTTATTTATACCTGTGATTTCACAGCCTGAGATTTTAAAGGATCTGGATAAATTAAGAGAAGTGTTAAGAAACGGTACATTTTCTGGTATAGTAATCGCTGTAGCTTTTGGAGCTATGATGTTTATATCAGTTGTAAATCCAGTAGCGCCAACGGCAATATCAAGAGAAGGTCAGAAACTATTCGTATGCAGGTATTTACCTATAAGCTATAAAAAGCAGATTATGGCTAAAGTACTTTCTTCTGTGTTATTAAATTTTATAGGGCTTGGACTTTTGATTATAATTGCTGCAGTTATCTTAGTTCCACCAGTTTATTTAATAATTCAACTTATTGTTCTTGCAGTTTTAGCAACTCTTTTTGGAAGCTTTTTAGGAATACTTATAGATTTAATTTTCCCAAAGCTTCAGTGGGATACTGAGCAAAGAGCAGTTAAAAACAATTTTAATGTGATTATATTGATGTTTATAGGTTTTGCTGTTGCTGGACTTACTATATTTGCAATTGTTATATTTAAGTTAAATTTATGGACTGCCTTTGGAGCATTAGTTATTTTGTATGGTATTTTAGATATAATACTTTATATAATCATTAGTACTGCAGGAGTATATATCTTTGAAAAAATTCAATCATAATATAAAAGAAGAAAGGCTGAGCAGTTAAGCTAGTCTTTCTTCTTTTTCTTCTATATTAAACTTTTTAAATTTTCTCGTAAATAATACAAGTATTAAAGTACCGTCAAAAATCCATTGAATTGCTGTAATAAACCAAACATAAACTACAGATACTTTAAGTATATAAATAAAGTAAAGTATTAAAGGAAGTCTGATAAACCAGCTGGAAACAAAGGATACTTTAAAAGGAGTTTTAGTATCTCCAGCACCTTTTAAAGAGCCGCCAAGTATCATGGAAATTGCCATGAAAGGCTGCTCTATAGAAGCTACCATAAGGCATAGGGTACCAAGGCGGATAACTTCTGTTTCGCTGCTTTTTATAAAAAAGTTGATTAAAGAGTTTGGCAGCAGAATAAAAAGTACAGAGCATAATGTCATAATTCCTACGCCAAGTATAGTACAGGTGTAGGCATATTCTTTAGCCTTCTTTGGATTTTCTTCTCCTGTTTTATGTCCTACCAATGTTGTTGCAGCTACAGCAAAGCCCCAGCCAGGCATGAAGGATATAGACTCTATAGTAGTCGTTATTTGATTTGCTGCGAAAGCTATAGTGCCAAGATGCATAATGAAAAATGTGCTTAGAAGTCTGCTTATGCTGAAGGATGCTTCCTGAAGGGAGGAAGGTGCAGAAAGTCGAAGTAATGCTATAAATTTATCTACTTTAAAATTGTAAATGTATTTTATTTTTGGTTTTATCTGTGATTTTTTTAATATATAAGATAGGAATATTACAAATCCTGTAATTTGTGCTAGTGTAGTAGCTATAGCAGCTCCTTTTATGCCTAGCTCAGGAAAGCCGGATTTTCCGAATATTAAAATATAGTCCAAGCTTAAATTTATTACATTTACAACTAAAGAAATAAGTAATGGGGTCTTAGTATTTCCATAGCCTCTTAATATGGCACTGAAAACATTGGTAATCATATTGAAAAATATACCTATAGATGTTATTTTCATATATATTTCACCGTAAATAGTAACTTCAGTTGAGGCACCTGCTATTTTAAGTATATTTTTTGAAAATATAAATAGTATTGAAGATATTATAAACGATATGATTGTTACGGCTGTTATACCAAGTGCAGCATATTCTTCAGCATTTTGAAGTTTCTTTGCACCAATGTTTCTAGCAACAAGGGAGGTTACTGCAACAGAAATACCAACTGATATAAAAATTCCGCTGAAGGTGTACATTATTTCTGAACTAAGTCCAACAGTACTAACAGCTACATTACCTCCGTACTGACCAACCATCATAGTATCAAATACCCAAATCATCATATATAGTATCATTTCTCCAACTGCAGGGAGAGCCAATGATAATACGTTTTTAACTGTTTCTTTTTTTAGTTTAAAAAACAAGATATTTACCTCCTAAGTTTTAAAACCTGTTATTTTAATATACCTTATTATAGAGATTAATTCAATCTTTGAACTTTTAAATGAAAAAACTGTGGAGCAGATTTTGCCCCACAGCCTTGTTAATCAAATACATTTATTATATTTCCGAATATATCTTTATTAGCTTTTATCTTTTCTTCGCTTCCAAGAACGCAGAAATAGTTCTGTTTCATAACATCGGAAACTAAGCTGGCAAGATTTTTGATATCTTCCTTTTTAGTATTTAATATTTCTTCTCTTTCCTTTTGAATAGCTTCTTGTGTAACATGTCGGATATAATATTCGTCAGCAATATAACCTTTCATAGCAGGAGTGAGAGGAGAATCCAGTTCACTTATAGTTCCTATAATGTATTTTGTCATTTCACGATTATCTGCATTAAAGTTTTCAATAAATTCTGCTGCTTTATCATAGGCATTTAAGGTTTCTGTAAGATTAGGATCACGATAAGAGCTAAATACGGTGTTTCCTCCCCATTGGAAATTAGCAAAGGCTCCATAAGCTCCTCCTTGAACTCTTACTCTATTCCACAAATAGTCAAAACCTACAATAGTTTTTAAAACCTGTAGTGTTCCAGTATATGAGTAGCCTAATTTTCTAAAGTTATAAGCTTTAGCTACATATTGTACTTTTGATGAAGTCATCAAACCTTCATTTAATGGGCTGAATTCAAATTTATATTCTACAGGAGCAGGAGATTCATTTCCTAAGTTCTCATATAATATAGGGAAATTTTGTTCAAAATTTGAATAATCTTTTTCATCTCCCGTAAAGCTCAGGATGATATTGTTTTTATTGAATATTGCTTTTGAAACGCTCTCTAAGCTTTCAACTATATCATTAAGCTTAGCTTCAAAATTATTATCTAAATCAGATATAAATTTGTAAAAAGATAGTCCTATAAGCGTTTCTTCATATTTTGCAATAGGTGAAAAATACGAACAAGCTCTTTTTGAAGCTACAGTATGACCTCTTTGAAGCATTCTCATTTCCATTCTGGATTTCATTTCCTGGATAATTTCTTTAAGCCTCTTTCTATCATTAAATTTGCTATGTCCTAATATTTCTCCTAATAACTCCATAAGTTTAGGCAGCTTTGTAATTAGTGCTTTTGATCTTATTACAAATTTAGGATAGTAAACTTCATTGCTGCCGCATTCAGCAAAAGCATCTCCTGAAAATCTTATTCCTCCTGTATTTATGTTTATTTCATTTGAAAGTTCTTCATAACTGTATTTTTCAGTACCTATTTTGCCAAGAACAGCAGAAAGCAGGTTTATATAAGGAAGTTTATCTTGAGAAACAGTTCTAGAGTTAAAATATAAGCTTACATAGCCTATCCCACTTGTAAATATAGGATGTGCAAGCACTTTAAGTCCAAGGAGTGTTTTTTCCTCAAGAGGAAGCTTTTCTGCTTTAACTTCAATATCGCTTAAAGATAATAGAGGAATTTTTTCTAAAGCCTCTGGTGAGTCTGGTGTTTCTTGTCTTTCCTTAAGCTTTTTAGTATTTTCTATTATTTTATTAATTTCATCCTCAGGTAACCCTGCTTTGTAGTCTGCAAGCTTTTTTGCAAGCTCTGCTGCTTTTTCTTCAGAAAGGCCTTTTTGAGGCTTAGCTATCACTAAAGAGCGATGGGTATTATTAAGTAAATATTTTTCAATAAGATTTTCAAAATAGCTGCTAGTTAAAGCTGTCTTTATTTTATTAAGTGCATCTTCATACTCTAAGTGAAGGGCAGGATTTTCGCCGTAGAGCCAGCTATCCATACATCTTATGCCGTACATAAGCCCTTTAGGATATCCATCGTACTCAGATTCTCTTAATTGAAATTCTTTAATATTAATTGAAGACTCTACTAATTTTTTATCTATTCCATTAGAAACTAAATTTTTAAGTGTATCTAGTACCACTTTTTTAAATTCATGAATTTTATCTTCATTAGTGTTTTTTACTACAACGCTGAAGGTAGGCTGTAAAATTCCATTGTCAAAGGAACCGAATACGTCCTTGCCTAAGTCAGCATCAATAAGCGCTTTTTTAAGCGGTGCAGCTGGAGTTTCAAGAAGAAGATGTTCTAAAATGTCAAAAGCTAAAGAGAGTTCTTTGTCTGTTGCTTTTCCAACAGCAAAATTCAAGCTTAAAAAAGTTTTATCTTCTTCCTTTTCATTAGGTGAAATAGGGTAATTAAAAGCTACCTTTCTTTCTTCATTAAATGGCATTTGATATGGAATTTCAGAATCAACCTGAATTTTATCAAAGTTATTTAAGTATTCATCATTGATAAATTTTAAATCATCAAGTAAATTCATGTTACCATAAAGAAATATAAAACTGTTAGAAGGATGATAGTATTTTTTATGAAAGGCTATAAACTGCTCCTGAGTTAATTCTGGAATTACATCAGGATCCCCGCCTGATTCAAAGCCATAAGGTGTATCAGGGAATAAGGACTCCTTAACCTTTCTCATAAGTATGGATTCAGGAGAAGAGAATGCACCTTTCATTTCATTGTAAACTACACCTTTATAAGTAAGAACACTGTCTTTGCTGTCAAGCTCGTAATGCCAGCCTTCCTGCATTAAAATTTCAGGATATTTGTATATGTTAGGATATAAAACTGCGTCAAGGTAAACGTCCATTAAGTTGCGAAAATCCTTAGGATTTCTGCTGGCAACAGGATACATGGTTTTATCTGAAAAGGTCATGGCATTTAAAAAGGTATTTAAGGAGCCTTTAATAAGTTCTACAAAAGGTTCCTTTGAAGGAAACTTTCTAGAGCCGCAGAGTACTGAATGTTCAAGTATATGAGGAAGTCCTGTGCTGTCTTCAGGGGGAGTTCTAAAGCTTATAGAAAAAACTTTATTATCGTCTTCGTTTCCCAGATGGAAAAGTCTTCCTCCAGTTTTTTCGTGTTCAAATAATCGAGCTGTTGAATTTATCTCCTTAATATTTTTCTCTTCGAGCAATTTAAAGCCGTGATAAGTTTTGTTTAATTCTAACTTCATATAGATGTACTCCTCTCTATTATTATCTGAAATTTATATTGTCCAGTTTTTGGTGCAATTATTATATATTCTCGCTTAAGAAAAAAATTCCTTTAAATAATTATTACAGTTATTTTAATATTTATGAATTTTGTATAAAATATAAGTTATTATAAAAATTTAGATTACAAATTAAAAGAGGTAAAAAATGTTTGAGATAGATGAACAACATTTAAAAAACATGTGTGGAAACAAAATATATACTAGAGGACTTGATATGTACCTTAGAAATAAGGTGAGAAGAATAGATACGAATATAGAAAAGGATGAATGGAGCGGAGATAATGTTTTGTTTATAGAGGCTCTTGTAGAATCCTCCTATGCAAATGAAAATTATGAAGTGGAGCTTCTTTTAAGTGATAAAACTAATAGATTAAGATATGGCTGTAACTGTCAGTATGCAGAAGACACAAATTCAATTTGCAAGCATGTAGTTGCAGTGCTTTTAAAGTGGAATAGAGAAAAGTCAAATTTGATGAAACAGTATGGAGCTTTGTCCAAGAGTAAAACAAATCAGTTTATAGAATACATGAAAAATGCTATGCTCAACAATCAGAAGGATTTTAAAGAGCTTAAGATAGATATTAAATATGAGCTTGAAGCTTACGGCAGAAGAAACTCCTCAATTGAGTTAAAAGTTGGTGAGGACAGGACTTATGTAGTTAAAAATATGAAAGCATTTCTTCAGGCAGTAAGCGATATGGGAGAATTAGAGTTTGGTAAAGGCTTTACTTTTAATGCTTTTATTCACGGTTTTACTAATGAAGATAAACAGCTTATAGATTTCCTTCTTGAAATATATGAAATAGATATGAAGGTTTCAAGTTATAGCAACACTTTTTCAAGAACCTTTGGAAATTTCAGCGGCCTTATGTCAGGCAAGAAAATATATTTAACGGATATACAGGTTAAAAGATTTTTTAATATTGTTAAAAATAAAAGCTTTGATGCAGTTATAAATGGAGTAAGTTTGTCTAATACAAAAATTATTCATGAAGATATGCCTTTAGAGTTTAATCTGAAGCTTAGTTATAATTCTATGGTTATACATCAGGGCAAGGATTTACCCCTGCCTATTACGGATGATGGTGAATACTTTTTTTATAACAATGCAATATATCATCCAAGCAGCAGTCAGTCAAAGCTTTATAAGCCCTTTTATAATGAAATTGCAAATTCTAAGTCAGGTCAGATAGTTTTCAGCAAGGATGATTTAGAAAATGCAGTTTCATATATAATACCCAGCATTAAAACTATTAGTAAAAATATAAAAATAGATGAAAAGTTTAAAGAAAAATTTTATGAAGAAGCATTAAATATATCAGTATATTTAGATAAGGAAGATGAAGGAATTTCCGCGGATGTAGTATTTCAATATGGAGATTTTAAAATTAATCCTTTAGTTGACAAGAATATTTCAGATAATAATAAAGTTATTATAAGAAATGTAGGCAGGGAACTAGAGTTTACGAGAGTTTTAGAAAGCATGGCTTTTACTACTGAGAAAAATAAATATGTACTTAAAGATGAGGAAGCTTTAATAGATTTTATGACTAATGGTATATCAAGGCTTCAGGAAATATCAGAGCTTTACTATTCGGAAGCTTTCAAAGGAATAAAGGTATATAACTCATCAAATATTAAATCTGTTGTCAGGCTTAATGAAGAAGATTTTTTGGAATTTTCTTTCAGTATAGAAGGTGTGGACAGAAAAGAACTTAAAGAAGTTTTAAGTGCTCTAAAACAGAAGAAAAAATATTACAAGCTGAAAAAAGGCGGCTTTGTATCGCTGCAGAGTAAAGAGATGCAGGATATGAGCAGTATGATAGAGTTTTTAGATATAAAAGACGCTGATTTAGATAAGGATAAAATTCTTCTTTCAAAATATAATGCATTGTATTTGGATCAAAGCTTAAAAGGCAGTAGTATGATACAAGTTGAAAGAAACAAAAGATTCAGAGAGCTTGTGAATAATATAAAAGAAGTTCAGGAGCTAGAATTTAAGCTTCCTGAGCATTTGGAAGGTATAATGAGAGGTTATCAGAAATTTGGCTTTAAGTGGCTTAAAACTTTAGCTAGCTGCGGCTTTGGAGGAATTCTGGCGGATGAAATGGGACTTGGAAAAACCCTTCAGACAATAGCCTTTATTGAGTCGGAGGTTATGGAAAGAGGCGAAAATAGAAAGCCTTCTCTAGTGGTAGCTCCTACATCTTTAGTTTATAATTGGAAAAGCGAAATAGAAAAATTTGCACCTTCTTTAAAAGCACTTGTTATATCAGGTGCAAAGGATAAAAGAGAGGAAAAAAGAAAGGAAATTGAAGAGGCCCATATAGTAATAACTTCCTATCCTCTTATAAGAAGAGATATAGAAGAATACAAAGGAATTAAATTCAGATACTGTATTTTGGATGAAGCACAGCAAATAAAAAATCCTTCTTCTATTAATGCTCAGTCAGTTAAAGAAATTAATGCTGAAGGGTATTTTGCACTAACAGGTACACCTATAGAAAATAGTTTAACTGAGCTTTGGTCTATTTTCGATTTTATAATGCCTGGATATTTATTATCTCATGGTAAATTTACTAAAAAGTACGAAACACCTATAGTTAAAAATAAGGATACTAAGGCACTGGAAGATTTAAATAAGCATATTAAGCCGTTTATTTTAAGAAGACTTAAAAGAGAGGTTGTCAAAGAGCTGCCTCCTAAGATTGAACATAAGCTGATTGTTGAAATGACAGAAGAGCAGAAAAAGTTATATGCAGCTTATATTGCAGAGGCTAAGGCAGAGATTGATAATGAAATAAGAGAAAAAGGCTTTAATAAAAGCAAAATTAAAATACTTTCTACCCTTACAAGGCTTAGACAAATCTGTTGTGATCCTTCGATTTTTGCCGATAATTATGAAGGTGAAAGCGGAAAGCTTGAAGCACTTGATAATATACTTGAGGAGAGCATAAATGAAGGACATAGAATCCTTCTGTTTTCTCAATTTACTACGGTGCTTAAAAATATAGAAAAAAGACTTGCTGAAAATAATATTGAATATATGTATTTAGATGGACAAACTAAAATTGAAGATAGAGGAAGAATGGTTAAGGAATTTAATGAAGGTAAGGGCAGTATATTTTTAATTTCCCTTAAAGCTGGAGGAACGGGACTGAACCTGACAGGTGCCGATGTAGTAATACATTTTGACCCTTGGTGGAATCCGGCGGTTGAAGACCAGGCAACAGACAGAGCTCATAGAATTGGTCAGGAGAAGACTGTTGAAGTAATTAAACTTATTGCCCAGGGAACAATTGAAGAGAAGATATATAACCTTCAGGAAAAGAAAAAGGATATAATAAATAGTGTTATGAGCGAGGAAAGCGGTGAGGAAAGCCTCATTTCTCAGATGAGTCAGGAAGAGATTGAGGAATTGTTTAAGCTGTAGTAAAATAATTATAATATTAAGAAATTGAACCTATACATGAGTTTTGGTGTTGAAGAGTATTTTATAATAAGCCCAAACAATAAAATTATTCAGATATTTACTACTAAAAATGATTTAGTTAAATCAAGTGTGTTTGAAGAACTGTCTATAGAAATTGCAAAGATTTTTGATTAGTTTAAAAACATATTTAAGGCGGAGTCACTTAGTGAGATATCTGTGGCGACACAGGTATGAATTAGAGTGGTAACACGTATATTACGTCTCTATGCAGCATTTTCTGCATAGGGGCTTTTTATTTTTTATTGCATATTACATATGCAGATGAGGAGAGTAAGTATTCCATGAGACTTCCCAACAGAAAGCTAGGTAATATAAGAAAAGTTAAAAGTAAAACCTTCAGTGAGAACTGGAGGTTTTTGTGGTATGCGTCCGGCATAGTTGCTGTACAAGATATGTATTTATTTATAAATTTTTATTTTAAATTAGTAAGTTTATACTCCATATCAGACTCTGATATCTCTTTTTCAAAGTTAGTCACTAAATCAATCTTACTGGAGTTTTCTGATTCTTTATTGTTTGTTATTGTATCATCTTTTGTATCTAATGCAATTCTTTTATACATTTCGTCGCTCTTATCTAAAGTAAATTTTCCATATAATGAACTAACAATTCTATAAGAATCAGTTGGAAGGGGGGCAATATTTTTAGTTAAATATAATATTACTTGTTGTCCTTTTTTTGCATGTGGAGCGTTGAAAAATTTGATATCAATAACACCATTATCAATTTGTTCTTGTGTAAGTTTTTCAACATCAATGTGTTTTTTTAATTCATCAAGCTTATCTTTTACTTTTACATATCCGCCGTCTTCATAAACTTTAATAGTTTTTGCACAATTGCCTTTATATGATTGCAATACATTTATTGTAAGTATAGAATATGCAAGGCCACTGACATATACATACTCTATATTAGTAATAGTACCTTTGACTATGGTATCTACAGCATCACTTTTATTAAATTCGTCAACTGTTGAATAGATATGTTTTAAAGATGCATCTGCGGTGACTGTAAATAATATATTAGGTTTATTTTCTAACTTTATTTGTTGTATTGAAACTACATCTAGATTAGATTCATTCTTTATAAAAGAATTTTTAGTTTTATTATCTTGTGATGATAAGCAAGCTGTAAATGTAATTAAAATAAACATACTTAGTAAAGCTGATACAATTTTTTTCATTGCACTTCCTCCGATATGATTAATATAGATAATTAATACCAGCTAAATCATTAGGTTGAGCTCTAAATATACCTGGGCTACAATATGCTATATCAGCACGCATAATTGCATTTGTAAAAGAAGTGTGAGCTAATCCCATAACATGACCCATTTCATGGGCAATAACGGCTTTTCTTCTATTATCTGAACTTGAACCTGATAACTGGCTAAAATCACCATCTAACAATATTTTGCCCCAAATCCAATTACTAGAATAAGGATTAATTTCAGTGCCATTATACATTAAAGTTAGTCCCCACCATTCATTAATTGTATCAACTTTTACAATATCCATACGACTGTTAGACGAAGAGGTTGTTTTAGTATACCATATTGGAGTTGTAATTCCCCAGTAACTAGTTGTATACTTCCATTCATTTATAGCAGCATCAATATAACTAGTATATTCTGATGCTGTTTCGTCAATCCAATAGTGTTGAGTATTGTTTCCGTAGTTACCGACTCCATATATTAATTTATGTTGATTAAAAGTATTATAAGCATATGCATTGGTTGATAGAGTAGTTAATATGAAAAAAACACTTAAAAAGAATGTAAAAATTTTTTTACGCATCATTATCACCTCCTGTTTTGGTTTGAGCATAACTTTAAGACTTTGATATTACTAGTCGGTTAGAGCTAATTTTTGAAATAACTTAAATATATTATAGGATTTTTTTACATTTTTGTCAACTTTATTAATAATATTAAATAAAATTATTAATAAAGGAAAAAATCTTTATGTGCCAACGTTAAGAAATCTTTAACTTAATTGAATTTTTTATTTCTTAAAGCTTATCAATTTTTATATAAAAACCTTTGATAATTTTGATTTAAATGCTTTTGTATAAATATAACATATTTTAACTATATTATATAAATTTTTGAATTAATTGTAATATATATTATTAGTTTATTAAATTTAACTTGTTATGCTAAAGTTTTAATTGTTGAAATTATAAGGGGGAATGTGCTTATTTGTATATGCTGCAGACAGATAATGTTTTGTAAGAAAATTATAATATGCGAAAAATAAAAAATTAAGTATTAACGAGATTTTAAGACTAATTGTCTAATTACAGGGGGTTAATCCGGTTAAAATTTAAAAACATATTGACATAATAAATGACATAGAATATCATAATATATAAATAAATGCAGTGATGGGAAGAGTAGCAGAGGGAAATGCCAAAAGAGAGCTGGGTTAGGTGAAAGCCGGCGGCAGTAAAGTCTGTGAATATGGCCCCTGAGCAGATTATCTGAAGCAAAGTAGGATAATACGGAAGCAGCCGTTATACTGCAGGGTGATAAAAGCCTTTTTAGGCGGAGTCACTTAGTGAGATATCTGTGGCGACACAGGTATGAATTAGAGTGGTAACACGTATATTACGTCTCTATGCAGCATTTTCTGCATAGGGGCTTTTTATTTTTATTGCATATTACATAGAAAAATGGAAAAGATTTTAATCAGGAGGAGAGAATGATGACAAAGAAACCATATTATATCACTACCCCAATTTATTATCCATCAGCAAACCTTCATATAGGAAACACTTATACAACAGTAGCTGCAGATGCTCTAGCAAGATTTAAAAGATTAACAGGCTATGATGTATTTTTCCTGACAGGAACAGATGAGCACGGTGAAAAAATACAGAGAATTGCAGAAGGCAAGGGAGTTACTCCAAAACAATATGTAGATGAAATTGTTGCAGGAATTAAAGACCTTTGGAAGCTAATGAACATAAGCTATGATAAATTTATAAGAACAACAGATGACTATCATGAAAAAGCAGTCCAAAAGATATTTACTCAGCTTTATAAGCAGGGGGATATATATAAAAGCTCCTATGAAGGACATTATTGTATACCTTGCGAATCCTTCTGGACTGAAACACAGCTTGTAAACGGCAACTGCCCGGACTGCGGAAGACCTGTTGAAAAGAAAACAGAAGAAGCTTACTTTTTTAAAATGTCAAAATACGCTGACAGGCTTATTGAGCATATAGAAACTCATCCAGAGTTTATTCAGCCGGAATCACGTAAAAATGAAATGCTAAACAACTTTTTAAGACCAGGACTTCAAGACCTTTGCGTATCAAGAACCTCTTTTAACTGGGGAATACCTGTAGAGTTTGATCCAGGTCACGTTGTTTATGTTTGGATAGACGCTCTTTCAAATTATATTACTGCATTAGGTTATAAGAATGATGTAGATACCGAGCTTTACCAAAAATACTGGCCTGCAGACGTACATCTTATAGGAAAGGATATTTTAAGATTCCATACTATTTACTGGCCTATTATGCTCATGGCTTTAGATGTTCCGCTTCCTAAGCAGGTGTTTGGACACGGCTGGCTTTTAGTTGACGGCGGAAAGATGTCAAAGTCTAAAGGAAATGTTGTTGATCCGGTAGTTTTGGCACAGCACTTTGGAGTAGATGCTATAAGATATTATCTGCTTCGTGAAATACCTTTTGGTTCAGATGGACTATTTAATAACGAAATATTTATAAAGAAGGTAAATTCAGATTTAGCTAATGATTTAGGAAATCTTTTATCAAGAACTGTAGCTATGATTGAAAAGTACTTTGAAGGCCTTATACCAGCTCCAACAGCTAAGGAAGAGATAGATGATGAACTAATAGGTTTAGCTCTTGAAACACCGAAGAAAGTAGAAGCTCATATTGATAATTTAAGAATTCCAGAAGCTTTAGCTGAAATCTGGACGCTTATAAGAAGAGCAAATAAATATATAGATGAAACAACACCTTGGATACTTGCAAAGGATGAAAGCAAAAAAGAAAGACTGGGAACAGTTCTTTATAACTTGGCAGAAACTTTAAGATTTTCATCAGTTTTAATATCTTCTTTCCTTCCAGAAACTTCTGAGAAGATAAATGAGCAGTTAAGCATAAACTTAACAGCTTGGGATACACTTTCTGCGTTTGACGGTACTGAAGCTTCTGCAAAGGTTAAGAAAGGTGATGCTATATTCCCAAGAATTGATGTTGAAGCTAAGCTTAAGGAACTTGAAGCGCTTAAGGAAGTTAAGGAAGAGCCAAAGGTGGCTTGTCAGCCAATAAAAGAAGAAATAACTATAGAGGATTTTGAAAAGATTGATTTGAGAGTAGTTAAAGTAATATCCTGCGAACCTGTTAAAGGTGCTAAAAAGCTTTTAAAGCTTAAGGTAGATTTAGCAGGAGAGGAAAGACAGGTAGTTTCAGGCATTGCTAAGTGGTATAAGCCAGAGGACTTAGTAGGAAAATATGTTGTATTAGTTGCCAACTTAAAGCCTGTTAAATTAAGAGGAGAGCTTTCTCAGGGAATGATACTTGCAGCTTCAACAGATGACGATAGTAAGCTGTTTACAGTAAGTATTCCAGGAGACCTTCCAACAGGAAGCCAGGTAAGATAAGAAAAGTTAAATGTAAAACCTTCAGTAAGAACTGGAGGTTTTTTTGTGGTTATTAAATTAATTCTATGTTAAAAAACATTGACCAAGCTACAGACATTCACGTATAATATAATAGACGTTTAGTTTTTATACTAGAAAGGTGAATTAAAAAGGAGGGGGGAAAGTAGTTAATAACTGGATAAATAAAAGCGCCAGAACTTAGCTAAAATAAGTTAGTTAAGTTGACGAGGTTGGGGAATATCGAGTATTCGGCGGGTGCCCCACGGTAATGCACTACCGTTAAAGGTTAGTAAAAACAAGAAGTGATTCTTGCCACAACACTAACCGGGTGTTAAAACCTTTCTTTTATAGAACGCCATAGAGATAAAATTATAAAAAATCCTATGGTTTATTAAAGTCGTCTAAGATTCAGAAAAGAAAGGGAGATTAATAATATGTGTGGAATAGTTGGATATGTAGGTAAAAAAGAAGCATCACCAGTTTTAATTCATGGATTATCAAAGCTTGAATATAGAGGATATGATTCAGCAGGAGTTGCAATAATAGAAGATAATTTGTTAAAGGTTACAAAATGTAAAGGAAGACTTGCTAATCTTGAAGCAAAATTAAATGAAAATCCAATACACGGAGCAGTAGGAATAGGGCATACAAGATGGGCGACTCACGGGGAGCCGTCAGACCTTAACTCACATCCGCATTCAAATGAGGATGAAACTATAAGTGTAGTTCATAACGGAATAATTGAAAACTATCTTCAGCTAAGAGAATGGCTTTCAGCTAAGGGTTATAAGTTTATGTCAGAAACAGATACAGAGGTTATTCCTCATCTTGTGGATTATTATTATAAGGGAAATTTAGAAGAAGCTGTAATGAAAGCAATAACAAAGATGGAAGGAAGTTATGCTATAGGTGTAGTTTCAACTCATGAGCCAGGAAAGCTTGTAGCAGTTAGAAAAGATAGTCCGCTTATAGTAGGTCTTGGAAAGGACGAGTTTTTCATAGCTTCAGATATTCCTGCAATATTAAATTATACAAGGGATATTTATCTTTTAAATGACAAGGAATTTGTTGTTATAAATGAAGATGGAATAAAGCTTTTAACAGAAGACGGAGATGAAATTAAAAAGGATGTTTTCCACGTAACATGGAATGCCGATGCTGCAGAAAAAGGCGGTTACGAGCATTTTATGATAAAGGAAATTCATGAGCAGCCAAAAGCTATAAAAGATACAATGACTTCAAGAATTGTTCTAGGAAAACCAATAGCCTTAGATAAGATAACAATAACTAAAGAACAGCTTGCAAATATAGATAGAGTTTATATAGTAGCTTGTGGAACTGCTTATCATGCAGGAATAGTAGGAAAATATGCAATAGAAAAACTAGCTAGAATACCAGTTGAAGTAGATATAGCTTCAGAGTTTAGATATAGAAATCCAATAATGAATGAAAAGACGCTAATGATAGTTGTAAGCCAATCAGGTGAAACAGCAGATACTTTAGCAGCTCTTAGAGAAGCTAAAAAATATGGAGCAAGAGTTTTAGCTATAACAAATGTTGTAGGAAGCTCTGTTTCAAGAGAAGCTGACGATGTCCTATACACTTGGGCAGGACCGGAAATAGCAGTTGCTTCAACTAAGGCTTATACAACTCAGCTTATAGCTATGTATATACTTGCATTATATTTTGCAGACTGCAAAGGTACTTTAAGTACCGATGAAATAGAGAGCATAAAGGCAGAAATGCTTAAACTTCCTGAAAAATGTGAAGAAGTTTTAAAACACAAGGAAGTTCTTCAAAAGTTTGCTTCTAAAAACTTTATGCATAAGGATATGTTCTTCCTTGGAAGAGGCTTAGACTATGCTGTTGCAATGGAAGGTTCTTTAAAACTAAAGGAAATTTCCTACATTCACTCAGAAGCTTATGCTGCAGGTGAATTAAAGCACGGTACCATTGCTTTAATAGAAAAGGGAACAGTAGTTATTGCACTTGCTACTCAAGAAGAGCTTTTTGAGAAGATGTTAAGCAATGTTAAGGAAGTTAAAACAAGAGGAGCAAATGTTTTAGCCTTTGCTTTTGAAGGAAATGAAACTGTGGAAAAAACTGTAGATTCAGCACTTTATATACCAAAAACAGCAGAAATACTTGCACCAGTATTATCAGTTGTACCACTTCAGCTTCTTGCTTACTACATTGCAGTTCAGAAAGGCTGCGATGTTGATAAGCCAAGAAACTTAGCTAAGTCTGTTACAGTAGAATAAAAAATATATTAATAAGAAAATGTGCTAAAAGTCATGGTGAAAATAGGGTAGAAAACCTTATTTAAGCCATGATTTTTGTTTTAGGATGAGTAGGTTTAAGGTATAATGAGGGTATATAATTAAAATGATATGAACAAAAATCTTAAAACAGAAAAGTACTTTCATTATAAGATAAGTACTATTAAAATAAAAATAAAGGAAGGTAAGGCTAAAATGATAAATAAAAAAATAAATATATGCTGCTGTGGTGGAAAAGAGCCATCTAATAAAGTGGAAAATGATAATACATGTCCTGTATGTAAAACATCAGGAGTCAAAGTAAAAAGTATTACAGTCAGACATTTGGTAGTTGATACATTAACAGAATTGGTCGGAGATACAGATTATTATATATGCATGAATGAAGAATGTGACATTGTTTATTATAATCCAGAATCAGGTGTTAAATTTAATAAGCAGCAAGTGAAAGTGCCTATATGGTTTAAAAAAGATGCCAATCCTAAATACGCCTGTTACTGCAGTAAAGTTACAGAGGAGCAGGTTATAAGTGCCGTTATAAAAGATGGGGCAAAAACAGTCAAGGATATTATAGAAATCACAGGGGTTATGAAAAACAGCCAGTGTATAAAGAATAATCCGTTAGGGAAGTGCTGTCATGAAATAATTCAGAAGGCTATAGATAAAGGGTTATCTATGAAATAAATAGGATTGTATTTTTATATATTACAAGATATAAAAAATGGAATGTATGAAAGACTTGAGTATGATAGAAAAAATGAAAGAAAAAACAAGTGAGTTAAAGAAACAGGTTTTTGCTTTATATCTGGCATATAAAAAGAAAGAAACACCTTTAATTGCAAAGGTATTTACTGCTGTTGTTGTTGCATATGCACTAAGTCCTATAGACCTGATACCTGACTTTATCCCCGTATTAGGATATTTAGATGATTTCATACTGATACCTATGGGGGTTGCGATTGCATTAAAGTTGATACCAGCAGAAATTATGGAAGAATGCAGGAAAGAAGCCGAGATAAAATTGAAAAGTGATATTCCAGAAGCCAAGGCAGCAGGTGTGATTATTGTAATGCTGTGGATACTGATTTTAGGATTTATCGGGTATAGGATATTAGCAATTATATAAGAAGAAGGAATCAATTTGAATACTCCATGGATATATTTTCTCCTTTTTGCAGGTAGTTTTTTGGCTGTAGCAATATCAGGAGCAGCAGGTTTTGGTGGTGCACTATTATTACTTCCACTCTTATCGAAAACAGTTGGTACAACTATGGCTGTGCCAATACTGACCATTGCACAGTTAATTGGCAATTTATCACGGGTTTTCTTTGGCTTTAAACAAATTAAATGGAAACCTGTGTATATATTTATAATAGGTGCAGTGCCAATGTGTGTTTTGGGAGCATTTTCTTTTGTAAAAGTTCCGAAAGAAATCATTACAAGAGGAATTGGATTTGCTATTATTGTTTTTGTGGCATTAAAATATTTCAAAATGCTTAAATTTGAACCTAGTGACAGGACAATGCTTATTGGTGGAGCAGTGACAGGTTTGATTTCAGGTCTTGTCGGCAGCGCAGGACCGGTAGGGGCAGCATTATTTCTTTCATTGAACCTTTCACCTGTAGCTTATATTGCAAGCGAAGCAGTAACTGCCGTTGCTATGCATATTTCCAAGACAGTTATTTATCAAAGATACCTTGGTATTGGACTATATGTGCTGGGAATTGGATTGTTCATGGGTATTGCTATGATTGCAGGAACAAGGGCTGGTAAAAAGGTAATTGATAAAATGCCAAAAGAGAAATTTATAAATTTTGTAGGTATCCTTTTAATACTGATTGGATTACAAATGATGATATGGGGTTAAGTAATTCTCCAATTCAATTTATTAGAAGGGGTAGATAATTTTGTTTTTTAGCAGTGAACAAGTTAAGAGGGGCAGGAAAATCGTAAATACAGGTATAATTATTTTATTTTTTCTTTTACTTGCAGATATTGCTTTAAGTTTAGTATCTAACGGTATTAAAGGATTAGCGGGAAAAATATTTATTAGCGGGATAATTTTAGTTAACATATTTTTTTACTATAAAGGCAGCAGGATAGCATTTAAAATAACGATGTTACTGCTGTCAGGAGTTTATATTTTTATCTTTGGTTTGCTGCCTTCTTATTTGGTTTTAGGGCTGCTGCGTGTTCTAAATGTCCTGGATTCTTTTGGCGGTGCTTTATATTTGGTTGTCCCAGCCATAATTATTACAGCAGTAAGCATTTTGGTATTTAAAACAGAATTTTATAATGATATTATGGCTTTTAAAAACTACTACGATAAGATAAATAAAACAAAAAAATAAAACAGGAAATGGATAATATGGATGTTTTGACCTATGAACATTAGATAAAACGGGAGCACTGATATTGGAAATGTTAGAGAATAATCAATTTATAAAGCAAATAGAACTTGACAGAAAAAGGGTAGAATCTTTTCGGAGATATCCATTCTCTCTTCCAGTTATTCGGGGATTATCAATTCTTGATATGCACCCTAAAGAGACATTTATTGTTGGAGAGAATGGAACAGGAAAGTCAACTATTTTAGAGGCTGTTGCCGTAGCCTGCGGGTTTAATCCTGAAGGCGGGAGCAGGAATTTCAATTTTTCATCAAGAGCCTCTCATTCTGAATTATATAATTACATAAAGATAATTAAAGGAATCAGAAGACCTAAAGACGGGTTTTTCCTGCGTGCAGAAAGTTTTTACAACCTTGCAACAACAATTGAAGAACTGGATAAAAGCGAGGGAGGTGCAAGAATTATTGACTCGTACGGCGGGCGTTCACTTCATGAGCAGTCTCATGGAGAATCCTTTTTTGCCGTGTTTATGAACAGGTTTAGGGGAAACGGACTTTACATATTGGATGAGCCTGAGGCAGCATTATCACCTACAAGGCAAATGTCGATGATTAGCAGGATTCATCAGTTGGTTGGGAAGAACTCACAGTTTATAATAGCAACACATTCCCCGATTTTGATGGCATATCCTGATGCAGTTATATATGAAATAAAAGAAGACATTAAAGCGGTTAAATATGAAGAAACGGAGCATTACCAGGTAATGAAAAGTTTCCTGAACAATACGCAGAAGATGTTAAATATACTTATGAAATAGCACTGTCAAAGGAACATGGAATTTGCTTTTTAGCAGTGAAGAGGTGTATTTCTTGTGGAAAATGCAAAAGAGTATGTCCCATGAATGTAGATATTTTAGACAGCAAAAGAAGCAGGGAAAATGGAACAGAGTGCATTTTATGCATGGAATGTGTGAAAAGTTGTCCTAAAAGCGCTGTTTACTTTTAAACAGGATAAAAAGGGTGTTAAATTAACCAGATTATAAGAGGATTAATTGCGCCGAATCAGGGATTTTTCCCAGAATATACATCAGGAGAATACAAAAGAGGGAACTGCACTATGATTGTAAGCAGGGGACTTGGAAACAGCATTATTCCACAAAGGCTTTTCAATCATCCCGAAAATAGTTGTTTTAACGCTGTCAAAAGAAAAAGAAGCATTTTAAACTTTATACAAAATAGGTATTGACTATCACCTTAGGTGTTAGCCTATGATAATTACGAGGTGATAAGAATGTTAATTAAAGATGTATGTAGAGAATGTAAATTGACGAAGAAAGCGGTTGAATACTATGAACAGGAGGGATTGATATGTCCAAAGATTGAGGATAATGGTTATCGGAATTACAGTGATGAAGATATTTCTGTATTAAAAGAAATTGGAGTTTTGAGGAAATTAGGTATCAGCATTGCTGAAATCAAAGATATTCTTACGAGCACTAATAGATCCGCTGCTCTGGCAAAATGCAAATATAAGATGTATTTAGAAGTTGAAAAATCAATTGCTAAGAAAAAGTGCCTTGAACAGTTGATAAAACATTATGACATTGAGCAGGCAAATACCTATATTGAAGAAGATATAGAAAAGCATTTTACAATCAAAGAGAAACTGCTGCAAGCATTTCCAGGAGGTTATGGGATGTATTTATGCGTACATTTTGGACAGTTTCTTAATGAGAAAATTGATACTGAGGAAAAAGAAAGGGCATATAATAAAATTGTTGATTATTTGGATAAAATTCAAGAAAAAGGATTTCCTGAAGAACTGGAAGAATTTTTACATCAGGGTCTTGGACAGATGGAAGAGGCAGATATACAGAGAATTAATTCATCTATAATAGATTCAGTAAACAATATGGATATGTATTTAGAAGAAAATAAAGAAGATATTGAAAAATATTTGGAATACAGAAACTCAGATGAATATAAAAAATCACCTGTCTGTAAAATACAGCAATTATTGTTGAAATTTCAGCAAGATAGTGGATATAACGACATATTTATTGAAAATTTAAAAATATTGAGCGATTCATATAGGGAGTATTTTGGAAAACTCCAGGCTGCAAATAAAGCATTTATAGATAAATATTCACAATTTGATAGTATTTATAAGGTATAGATCTGCAATAATAATCTTATGCTAAAATTGATATTTGCAGTTGCTAATGATAATATAGCAACAGGGACATATAAGTACTATTTAGAAACAAAGAATAACATCTTAATTCAAAGGGAATACTAATTACAAAGTAAGCTTTTGAAGGGAGATGTTTTTTTATGCCAAGAATAGCAAGGCAAAAGAAAGAAGACGCTATTTTTCATGTAATGGCTAGAAGCATAAGTGAAGTTGATTTGTTTAATGATAATCAGGATAAGGCTTGTTATTTAGATCTTGTTAAAAAATATTAAAAAACTTACGAATTTAGAGTATATGGATATTGTTTTGTTGAAAAAATAAAATTACATACCAAATACTGCAGGGAGATAGTTGAAGCAAAGGCTTTAGCTGTACTTTTAATGAGAAGTCTTTGCAACTTAAAATGCAGTGAAATTTGTCGTGTCTTTGGAAACATAACTCAAAGCAGAGTTTCAAAATTAAGCAGCCTAGGGGTAAAGCTTCTTGATAACTAATACTATAATTGGACAAGCATTGCAAAAAATATTAATTTAACGAGAAATTATTTGAAACTGTAATAATAAAGAAACATAATAATCAAAATATAATCTAAAAAGAATAGAACCTTTAGGCAGTAGGTTGTAATATTAAATAACTGTTCCTATAAATTATATTAGAGCATTCTAGTAAAGGAGAATTTACAAATCCTAAGAATCCAAAGAAAGAGACTTTAGGAAAGTTTAAAAGTGGTGGACATGTTTAAGAAAATATTGATTTTTTAGAAAGTCATGGCATAGAATATAATATAGTTAAAGAATATGCTAATGGTGTAAGAGTAGGTAATGTTCCAAGCCATGCAGAACGGACAAAACGGGCAGGAAATTATCAATCATGGTTTCCTAAAGATTGGGATAACGAAAAAATACTTATTGCAGCAAATTATACAGTTAATTTAAAAAGAAAAAATTTATTTTATAAAAAAAATATAGTAGATAAACAAGGGAATATTATAGGGTATTCTAAATTTGCTAAATATGAGAATGTGGTTGTAGTTATAGTGGCGGATAAAAACAATATAGTTGCCACTATATTTCCGGATAGTTTGCAAAGAAGTATAGAGGAGATGAAAAAAGGTGGATAAAAAAGAAATTAAGGAACTAATCCTGTGGAGAAAAAATCTACCTGATAATTATCCATGGTTGGAGAGAGATTTCTGGAGCAAAATAGAAAGTGAACTTACAAAAAATGAAAATGAAACGATAGAGTTTCTTAAAACATGTACTTCTGAGGAGCTTTTCTATTTATCTGAATCCTTTGAAGAAATTTCATTTGTTTTTCAGAGTAGAGAATTTGTTGATTTTCTTAAAGAACTTGCAAAACTGCATCCAAATATTATAACAGATGTGGATATAAAATGGGCAGAAGATGCAATTTTAGATTAAAAGGCACTTGTTAATATATAAATTAGCAGGTGCTTTTATTATGTTTTAAAAAGAATCATCCGTAGGAAAGGGAGCATCCATAGTTTTGTGTAAATCACATCTATGGATGCTCTTCAATATATACATTTTTATCAATTACATATAAAACTACTTATTTAGGTACTTCTACTAAATGACTATTAACATACTTCATTTGTTCTTCTGAAAGCTTTCCTTTTTCTTTTAATATCTCTGATGCCGGCTTAGGAAGATAAATATCTTTGCTTAAATTATAAGGCATCCCATTATACATAGCTACAAAGAATCTAACATTTTCTGTTCCTATCTCTTTGTCACTTCCCTTATAAGATGAATATATAGCTTCAAACTCCTTAACCTTAAAAGTTTTCAGGCTTTCTACTCCTTTTATTCCAAAGGCTTCAGCTAAATCATTTACTGGCACGCCATAAGATTTAAATATATCATCAAGCGTATAAGATCCTCTTATATCCTCTGGTTTAGCTTGCCCCATAAGTTCTCCGGAAGTATATTTAACTGGTATTTTTTCTGATTCTGTAGACCACAGGTTTAACTTGCTGGATACTGCAATGCCTCCAAATAGTATCATTACTGAAATTATCCCTGCAACCAGTGGCTTTAATGATTTATTAGTTAAATTGCTGCTCATATTAACTGTATTTACTACTGAACATGCCTCTTCAGAAGTACATTTCATACAGGATATACACTGATGATCCCTTACTACATTATTTTGTGATACTTTTATATTCATTGGGCAATTACTATCACACATTTTGCAGGACACGCAGGAACTTGAATTCCTCTTAATCTTAAATATTCTAAAAAGATTAAATACTCCTAAAAAAGCTCCGTAAGGGCAGGTATATTTACACCATGGCCTTTCAACAAATAATGAAGCTAAAATAACTAACACAAGGATTATTACTCCACTGACTGCCAGTTCTGAACTCCAAAGATTAAATAAGCTATAAAATGGGTCATATGCCTCAAAGGCAATTTTACCGGTTATAGCGGTCATATATATTACCCAGGCTAGAACTGCATATCTTAGGTATCTTAAATATTTATCATATTTATAAGGTATAAAATTGTTATACTTCTTTTTAAATATTCTTTTCCCTATTTTACTTAAGCCTTCCTGAAGTGTTCCTAAAGGGCATATCCAGCCGCAGAACAATGGGCCAAATAGTGTGGCTAACAGTATGCCGATTGCCATTAGGACAAAGGAAGATTCATGCAACTTTTTGACCAGAGTCCCTGAAGTTATAAACTGGTATATGGAAGTTATACCACCAAAAGGGCACAAGGCATGCATGGACGCTGATGATAAAAACGGTATTGCCCTTCCGTTTTCAACAAGACTATGATTTAGTGATATAAGTGCAATAAACAAGAAGAAAAATACTTGTATACCTCTTCTTATACCTATTTTTTTATTTTTTTTCATTTAATTCACTCCTCGTTTCACTTTATATTAAAATTGTATCTCAATATTTTGTTGTTTTTTTAATGTAAATGTGATGAATTTGTGAAAAATATAACTACTTGACATTACAAAGTAGTGGGTGTATATTTTATATATACTATTATGCAATACAAAGTAGGTGATTATTTGGCTAATACTACACAGATACTGAAGGGTTTGCTTGAAGGATGTATTTTAAAGATAGTAAGTAATCATGAAACATATGGTTATGAAATATGTGAAAGATTAACAGCATATGGATTCCAAGAAATTTCTGAAGGCAGTGTTTATCCCATACTTATAAGATTAGAAAAGAAAAAATTACTTTATTCTAATATGAAGCAATCTCCTTTAGGACCCATGAGGAAATATTATTATCTTACGGAAGAAGGGGTTAAGGAATTAGAAGATTTTATATCATCATGGAATGAAATTAAAAAGAACATTGATAATGTATTGGAGGGATAGTTAATGTTGTTAGAGTGGCGATTAAAACAAATCAGGTTAAAACAGCAAAAGAAATTAAATAAGACTAACTTGTATTTGTATAAGAGTATAACTTCATATATACAAAACAGCGGCTTAAGGGGAATTGAAAAGGAAGAAATCTTCCAGCAGGTTATGGATATGATGCTGCAGGCACAAATTGAAAATAAATCTATGAATATGATTATTGGAAATGACTATGAAAAATTTTGCAAATCTATTATTGAGGAATATAGCAGATACAAAAGTAAAACTTATAGTCTTCTAAATTATATACAAAAATATTTACTATGGATGCTTTTAATTTCAACATTCATGATGATGTTAAAATGGATACTTAATCCTTCATTTAATTTAGGTATAAGTGTAGATCAGTTTATATTAGTAAATGTTATTTCCTTTATTATAGTTCCCATATCAAAAAAGAGCAGACAGAAAACAGCATCATTAACTTCCCTGTATCAAAGATTTTATGCGATAAATAGAGGCTTAACTAAATGGGAAATATATGCTTTTGTTCTTATGTTGGGGATTTTGGGGCTGTTAAGGTTTATTTTTGGTAAAGCAATTGGTACTGAAGTTTTTAATTATACAATAAATTTACTGGAAAGTGCTCCTTATTCTGTTTTAATACTTTTATTAATAGGAGCAATTGAAATTTACAAGAGAAATTATGATAAGAGGCAGTGAAAATGAATATTTATAAGCTTGATGCAAAATTTATTAGTATTATGGAGAGGATTGTATGAATATCATTTTTAATTTGCTGAATAATCTATTACACCGTCTTTTTAATTTTACTGGTGATTGGGGAATATCTATAATTCTTTTGACTGTATTGGTGAGAATTATACTTTTACCAATTTCAATAAAGCAAAAAATTAGCATGGCGCAGCAACAGACTCTATCTAAAAAAATTGCAGAGTTAAAAGAGAAATATAAAAATGACAAATTAAAACTCGAGTCAAAGGTGGAAGAATATTATAGTCAAAGTGCTAAAAGTATGTTAGGATGTTTCGTGGGCTTATTACAATTGCCTATTATATCCTCACTGTATTTTGTTATTATCAGAATGCCAGTGGAAGTCGGTACAATTATTATTCCATGGTTAGATAGCATCAAAATGCCAGATAAATATTTTATAATTCCGTTATTATATGTACTGACATCGTTAAGCCGAAATTTATTTTTATATTTTAAAACAAGGCTATGTTAAAGAATAGTGTTGATATTATAGCATTTTAAAGGAACTCCAGTAGGAGTTCCTTTAGTTCGTCTTTTTAGAATATTATGCAATATAATCATAATGAAAATATTAATATATCCCATTTGTATTTATAAAAATTAATTATTATCTCTTGTTGCCCATATAGTAACCTATAACTCCTAACAGGAAAATTGCTAATCCTAAAATTGAAAATGATATTGTATATGCAATATAAGTAAAATATGAACGTGTAACATCTTCATAGATTGAGTGTAATTCAACATTATTTCCAAGCATAGGTGCAAATATTATTAACATAAGTCCTATACCCATTGGAATAAAGTTTAACGCTTTTTTCTTATTCATAAAAACTTTCCCCCTTTATTCTTATACATTTTGTTTTGTAATATCCTACAATTGTTCATTTATTCTATTATATAGCATGTAATTACTAAATTTCAAATATTTAGCATGTCTTATATATAAATTGCTTTTTTAGCCCTAAAGTCTTTTAATTTTGTACCAATATGAGAGGTGTGAGATTGCACTAATAGGTTTTTGCTCTTTATAGTATCTTTCTCTGTATTAAAGATTTCAAGCCATTTAAACCAATACATATAGTTAGCAAGGTATTTAGTTGCAACGCCATTAAACCTATCCATCCATTTCTTGAGTTTGCTATGGAAGGCATTAATATGCTGTATGTGATATATTCCTTCTTTATGCTTACCACGCTTAATTTGTTGTAGTTCTATGCCTAAATTTTGTGCAAATTTAATATAACTCTTATGGGAGTCCGTACAAAGGATGGCTTCATCCTCAATCCTTCCACTAAAGAGCCTTTCTAAATCTGTATGCTTCATTCTTCCTTTGCATATAAGTTCAGTAATAAGGTTTCCTGCTCTGTCCATAGCACACAAAACGCATACCTGCTCATTCGAGATACCTCTTTTTCTCTTTTCGGTCTTACTGCTATGACTACCCTTCACACCTCTTTTATGGGCTTTTCGTGGCATGGTAAAAGTAGTGCTTTTCTTGTAGTTTCCTTTAAACGACTCCCTAAAGAATGCCTTGTCAACCTCTATAACACCACCAACACTTCCTATACCCATAAAGGCTCTAATTGCGTCTAATATTTTATGTCTCCAGTAAAATGATGTAGGTATGTTTATTTTAACTTCCTCGGCACACTTTCTTATGGAGTAACCATTTATCATGCACTTGGCATATTGTATCCATTGCTTTACATCTTTTTTACTATTATGCTTTGGAGAGAATGTAAAATCAGTAAAAGTCTTTAGGCAGGATTTACAAATATATCTTTGCTTTCCATGATACTTTCCATTTCTGGATACTTCATCACACCCACAGTGAGGGCAGACTTTCCCCTTGAAAACCTGTTCTCCTTAACTTCATTTGTAACCTCTGTAGCAAATGAGCCTAACACGAATACTTCTTCAAGGTAGTTTAGTATTTCTTCTTTTCCTGTTGTTCCTAATGCGTCTATATCATGTTTTACTGACTCTACCGTTGGCATAGTAAGACCTCCATAATCATTCGTATAGTCTTATTATAACCAATTTGACAGGTTGTAGCGAAATTTCAACACAGTTCTTTAACAGAGCCTAAAACAATAGAGAAAGTTAAGATGGCAAAATCAAACCTTATATTTACGAGTATTTTTAGTATACTGCTGACAATCAAAGCGCCTGTTGCTATAGGAATATATTTTATAACTACAACTATGTTTTCCTTATTTGAAGAAATAGGCTACAGGTTGTACATGAGAATCTATTAAACAAAAATATTTTAACATCAATATAGGATAATGCTTCCTGATTAAAGTGAGGTAAATTTTACAGCAAACAGCAATAGGAAGAAAGAATCAATATAAGTTAAGTATTAAGTAATTCTTTAATTTAAAAAGGGTGTTAAATTAACTAGCCGCCTAAAATCTCTTAAAATATTTAGGAATATCATTATAAAGGCAAATAGTCAATATCAATACTAAGAACTTCAAGCACTTATTGAAATGATAACTGATGCGATAAAAACTGAGTATATATTTGAAATTTTTATAAAACAGGTATTGACTAGTACCTTGGGAGTTAGCCTATGATAATTACGATGTGATAAGGATGTTAATTAAAGATGTTTGCAGAGAATGTAAACTGACGAAAAAAGCAGTTGAATACTATGAACAGCAGGGATTGATATATCCAAGGTTAGAGGATAATGGTTACCGAAATTACAGTTATGAAGATATTGATGAATATAAAAAATCACCTGATTGGAAAATACAGCAATTATTATTAAAGTTTCAGCAAGAGAGTGGATATTACGATATATTTATTGAAAATTTAAAAATATTGAGTGACTCATATAGGGAGTATTTTGAAAAAACTTATTTTACAGATTACTCTTTGGACATTGATAATAATGGAGCTTAGAGAGCAATAAAACAAATGGCTTAATTATTGAAAAGTATTTAATTTATGTGATGTATGTGCTTTGCAATATGGAACAAAAGATTAAAAATAATCCAGTAGAAGGCTTTACAGCTTACTCTACTGGATTTATTTTATCAAAGGTTAAATAGTTAGTGAATACGGAAATTTTTTGACTCTTAATTCTGTACTAAACAGTATAACTTTTTTATGAAAAAATGGATATAAAATTGAAAGAATGATGGGGAAAATAAAGCTGTTTTTATACGACTTTATTATGGTGCTATTTTATGATAAAGTAAGGTAAAAGGGCATAGTAGCAAGGCTAGGGTAGGATGCTATTATTTGTTTCTAGCATAAATAAAAATACTTATGAAATATTAAAATAACAATGAAGTGGAGGATAAATAAAATGGATACATCAATGTTTAGTTTTATTAAATCTTATATACCAAGTAAAAATAAAGATCCTAAAGAAGATTATTTAACTCAATTACTTGCTTGGATGCTTTTAAATATAGAAGGGCTAAGTTATGAGTATTGTAGATTTTTATTAGGTAAGTCACAGAATAAATTTTTTGAAATTAATGGAGATGAAATAATAAATATTAGAACTCAAGTTACGGTTGAAAATGGAAGAATTGATCTTGTTATTAATGTAAATGAAAATGGATTTATATGTGAGCATAAAGTTTTTAGTTCATTAAGTAATAATCAAATTGAGAAATATAAAAATAATAGCAGTACTTTAGGTAGCGGTAAATTCTATACTGTACTTATTACAGCAACTAGATTACAGCATACTCAGGATGCAGATATTAAATTAACTTGGGGAGATATTTGTGAATTTTTAGAATTAAATACCTATAAATTTGGAAATTTGGAAGAATTCTTAATTAAACAACTTGTTGCTTACTTAAAAGAGCAAGGATTAGGATATTCTGAGCCAATAAAAATGGAAGATATTTTAGCATATTTTCCAGCGATGACGTTAGAGAAGAACTTAGATGCTCTTTTTTATGAATTGGAAAGCAAGGACTGGGAGAATGAATGTCCTAGTCTGAAGAATATTAATCCAAAGGATTTTTCAAAGAAGTATAATAAATACCGTTGGGGAAGAAAGGGCATTGACTTCTTTACACCATGGAACCCAGGGATTTTTGCTGGAGTTCTGTTAGATACAGATGATCATCAAATAAAGCCTACGGATGTAAATAAGGGGCCGGACTTTGTAGTACTTGTTGAAACTGATTATTATCCTAATAAAAAAGAAGTAATGGAAAAAAGAAATAGAGTATTAAATTCCCAAGAATTTCAACAATTGAAGAAAAGATTACAAATGAATCATGGTGAATTTCAATTAATGACTGAAGTTCCTAATAATCCATGGAGGATATTAGTTTTAAAGAAGCCGTTATTTGACATATTTAAAGGTAAGAATACAAAAGAAGAACAAGTACAAGCATTATTTGATAATATTATTAATGCAGTGAATTTAATTGCTCAAGATGATTTGTTACATAAAGCCTTTTTATAGAATGACTGAGGTTTCCCAAAGATTATCTATATCATATAAACTGGAATATAGTAAAGATACTAAAAGAAGGTGAAAGTTAGATAATGTTTAAAGAAGTAATAATGAAATTAGAGATATTTAAATCAACTGATATAGAAAATTATGTTAATAATCATATTAGATTGCTATATATTATAAAAGGTGAAGTATATGTTAAGATAGAGTCTAATGAGTACGCTATGAAAAAAGATGATGTATTAGTGATAAACGACAATAGCAAGTGTAGTTTTAAAACAATAAATGATGCTATTTTCATTTGTATTGATATTTCTTATATGGAATTATGCAAAATTATAGAATATAAAACTGTTAAATTTAACTGCAATTCTGTTGCTTATGTTGAAAAAGATTATACTAAATTAAAAGAGTGTATAAATAGAATATTAGATTGCTTCATAAAGAATGGTAAAAAGCTAACATTGATAAGTTTGCAGTTTGAATTAATTAACGAATTGGTAGAAAGTTTTATAACTTGTGATGATGCTATACTAAAAAATAGCAAAAAAACCAAGCATGTTGATAGATTAAATAATATAATAAACTATATTTACAGCAATTATAAAGAACATATAACATTAAATGATTTAGCAAATAAAGAATTTTTATCAGTTCCATACTTGTCTAAATTTATAAAGGATCAATTAGGCTTAACCTTTACTGAATATTTAAATAGTGTAAGATTGAATTATGCAGTCAAAGATATAATAAACACAGATTTACCTATCACAAGAATTGCATTAGAGAATGGGTTTGCTACAACTTTTCTTTTTAATAAATGTTTTAAAGAAACTTTTAAAATGACTCCAAATGAGTATAGAAAGAAGTTTAAACAGGTTAATAAAGTAGAGAGTAAGGACTTTATTGAGGTAAAAGAAGAGATAGAGGCGTATTTAAGTGAAAGGAAACTTGAGCAAGGCATAACTGTGGTACCGTCAAATGAAGTAAAAATTAAAGTTGATATAAATAATAGTAAAATATTAAAAAGAAATTATAATAAAATAATAAATATTGGATATGCAAACGATATACTACAATCCTTATTACAGGAACATATTATACTATTAAAAAAAGAAATAAATTTTGAATATGCACGTTTCTGGGGAATTTTTAATGAAGATATGAATATAGAGAATAAAGAGAACGAATATAACTTTTATAAAATAGATAAGATATTAGATTTTATTATAAATATCGGGATGAAACCATTTATAGATTTAATGCCTAAAGCAAAGAAAATATCTAAAAATCCAGAACAAAATGTTAGTTTGAAGACTGAGGTTATTAAATATAGAAATTTAAAAGAATGGAATAGATTAATACATAAATTTATTATTCATTGTATTAATAAATATGGAAAGGAAGAAGTTGAAAAGTGGTATTTTGAAGTTTCTAGAAATGAAAATATCAGTAGTACTTTATCAGATGAAAATATTATATACTTTGAGATATTTGAAGTAATATATAATAAAATAAAGGAAGTGCTACCAAATGCTAAGGTAGGCGGACCAGGAGGTAATTTCACCAAATCAAGTTCTTTGGAATTTTTTAGAGAATGGAAAAAATATAAAGCTAAACCTGACTTTATATCTATTTTCATATATCCATACACTACGATTATAAAAAGTGGTGCAAAAGGAGTGCAAGCATCTAGTGAGAGAAACTATTTTTTAAACAAGTTAAAGAGTATAAAAGAAAATGTTAGAGATTTAGGATATTTATTTGAGGAATTAATTATTAGCGAGTGGAATTCAACTGTATCCAATCGAAACTATACAAATGATAGCTGTTCTAAAGCTACATATATAATAAAAAATGTATTAGATAGTATGGATAAAGTTGATAAGGTAGGTTATTGGATGGCTTCTGATATTTCTGGAGAATATCTTGATACAGACTTATTACTACAGGGGGGGACAGGGCTAATAAGTAAAAATGGCATTAAAAAACCATCATTTTATGCATTCACTTTTTTAGAAAAACTAAATGAAAATATGGTACAAAAAGGAGATAGTTATATTATAACTAAAAAGAATAATAATTCTTTTACCATGATATGTTATAACTATAAACATTTTAATAATTCTTACTTATTAAATACTGAGGAAAGTATTAGTTTAGATGAATTGGAAAACATTTATGAGAATGAAAATGAACTTAATTTATTTTTTTCTATTACCAATATCCCTAATGGAAGATATAGGGTTAAAAGTTTTATATTAAATGAAAAGCATGGAAGTATTCTAAATCAATGGGTAAAATTAAATGCAGAAAATAATTTAAGAACTGATGAAATATCTTATTTGAAAGGAATCAGTATTCCAAAGTTAGAGATTGATTATATTAATGCTAATAAAGATACATTAAATTGTAATTTTAAGTTATTGCCCCATGAAGTAAGAGTGATTAATTTTGAAATTGATTATACATAAATAAAAGTAATTCTAAAAGTAGTGTAGATAAAGATTAAAATTAGTGATACTAATTTTAATCTTTTTTCTTTTTAAAGTTTACAAAATATTTAAAAACTTAAAATAAGAGAATAATTTCAATAAAAATAGAAGATTAAATTAAATGATTACAACTATATAATAAAGGCATGATAAAGAAAAAGTCGCTAGCGAAATTAATATATTATATAAAAGAAATGGGAGAATAAAGCTATGAATTACAAAAATGTTGCAATTGAAGTTCTTGCTAAAGTTGGTGGAGAATTAAATGTTAAAGATGTGACACATTGTGTAACTAGATTGAGATTTAGTTTAGTTGATACAAAAAAAGCTGATGAAGAAGCAATTAAGAAAATCAATGGTGTTATGGGAGTAATAAATAAAGGTGGACAATTTCAAGTTGTTATAGGAAATGAAGTAAGTAAGGTTTATAACGAACTAATAAAATTAGGTAAATTTACACAAGGCACTATAAAAGATGAAAATAACGAAAAACAAAGCATAGGAAACAGGGTAATGGATGTGTTAGTAGGTTCATTTGCACCACTTATCCCCGCAATTGCTGGAGCCGGTATATTAAAGGTATTATTAACTGTAATTTCAATGTTCCATTTAATGGCTCAAGATAGCTCCACTTATAAGCTTCTTTCAATAATGGCAGATTCGATTTATTACTTCTTACCATTCTTTGTAGCTTATACATCAGCGGTAAAAATGAAAACTAATCCATTTTTCGCTATGATAATTGCTGGAGTATTAGTACATCCAAACTTTATTGCACTATCTAGTAAGGGAGAGCAATATTCATATTTCTTTGGAATCCCTGTTAGATTAGCAATGTACTCCTCTGGCGTAGTTCCAGTATTATTTGGAGTTTGGTTTATGTGTTATGTTGAAAAGTTTGCAGAAAAAGTTTCTCCAAAAGTAATAAAGATTTTCTTCAAACCATTAGTAGTTATATTGATAACAATGCCAGTTGTTCTTGTAGTTCTTGGACCTTTAGGAACTTATATAGGAGATTATTTTATCAAAGTCGTACAATTTGTATATGATAAAGCAGGCTGGGTTGGAGTAGGTTTTTCAGCGGCAACTTATCCGCTTTTGGTATTAACTGGAATGCACAATGGAATGATAGGTGTAATAATAATGATGTTTGCTACTATGCACTTTGATCCTATATTAGTACCATCAGCATTGGCAGCAAATATTGCGCAAGCTGGAGCAGCATTCGCAGTTGCACTTAAAACAAGAAATAAAAATGTAAGAGGAGTAGCTTTCACTGGAACAATTTCAGCTTTAGTAGGGATAACTGAACCAGCAATGTATGGTATACACTTGAAGTTTAAGAAACCATTTTATGCTGTTATGATTGGAGCTGGTATAGGTGGAGCTGTATCAGGACTATTACATGTAAAAGCATATGCTTTTGTTAATCCAGCATTAGTTTCCTTACCAATATTCATTGGACCAGAAAAGAATTCATTTATATTCACACTTTTAACAGTAATTGTTTCTTTTGTGGCACCATTTATATTAACTCTTGTATTTGGGTTTAAGGATGAAGTTGAAGTAAATGATACTTATGTAGCTGATATATCAAATAAGGAATCTCAAAATATTGCTAGTCCAATTGACGGAGAATTAAAGGATTTGTATCAGGTAAATGATGAAGTGTTCTCAAAAGAATTAGCAGGAAAGGGAATTGCTATAGTCCCAACAAATAATAAAGTTGTATCACCTGTAGATGGTAAAGTTTCATTGATGTTCCCAACTAAGCATGCTGTGGGGATAACATCTAATAATGGGGTTGAGCTATTAATTCATATAGGTATTGATACGGTTAAATTAGAAGGAAAATTTTTTGAATCCTTTGTTAAGGTTGGCGATGAAATAAAAAAAGGTGATTTATTAATTAAATTTGATAAAGAATCTATAGAAAAAGAAGGTTATGATTTAACAACAATGTTTGTTGTAAGTAATACATCAGAATATAATGATGTTCTACCTATTAAAACTGGTAAAGTTAAATCTGGTGAAGATATAATTAAAACTGTCTAGGAGGAAAAAGAATGTCATATATAAATAAATTTCCAACAGACTTTCTTTGGGGAGCAGCAAGCTCAGCAAATCAGTTTGAAGGTGGTTGGAATGAAGGTGGAAAAGGAACTTGTACTGCAGATATTATTACTAATCAAAAAGACGGTTTTTTAAGATTGACAACTCCACAAATTGACACTGATAAATATTACTATCCTAGTCATGAAGCAAGTGATTTTTATCATAACTATAAGGAAGATATAAAACTATTTTCTGAAATGGGGCTTAATTGTTTTAGAATGTCTATCGCGTGGTCTAGAATATTTCCAAATGGAGATGATGAAGTAGCAAATGAGGAAGGCTTAAAGTTCTATGATGATGTATTTGATGAATTGAAAAAATATAATATTGAGCCGATTGTAACAATATCACACTATGAAGCACCGCTTAATTTGGCTATTAAATACGGTGGATGGAGAAATAGAACGTTAATAAGTCTATATATTAGGTATTGTGATACGATTTTTAGAAGATATAAAGATAAAGTGAAATTTTGGTTAACTTTTAACGAAATAAATTGTTTGACCGTTTCCTTTGGTGCTATAACAGCAGGAGCTATGCTTTTAAGCGATGAAGAAAATACGGAAGAGGTTAGATTCCAAGCCTTACATCATCAATTTGTTGCAAGTGCCTTAGCGGTTAAACTAGGACATGAAATAAATTCCAACTTCAAAATAGGCTGTATGATTGCATATATGTGTGGATATCCAAGTACATGTAATCCACTGGATATATTAAAAGCGCAGCAACACGATCAAATGAAAAACATGCTATGTGGAGATGTACAAGTTAGAGGGTACTATCCTGGTTTTGCAAAGCGTTATTTTAAAGAGAATAATATAAATATTGTTGTTGAAGAAGATGATGCTGAGATTTTAAGAAATGGAGTTGTTGATTTTTATTCATTCAGTTACTATATGTCAAATTGTGTTGGTGCTGATGCTTCCAAAGATAAAGCTTCAGGTAATTTAATTGTTGGGTTAAAAAATCCTTACTTAAAAGCAAGTGAATGGGGTTGGCAGATAGATCCTGAAGGCTTGAGATGGGTTTTAAACAATGTTTATGATAGATATCAAATACCAATTATGATTGTTGAAAATGGGTTAGGTGCAGATGATATTGTTGATGAAAATAATCAAGTAAATGACGATTATAGGATTGACTATTTGAGAAGACATATTGAACAAATGAAAGAAGCAATAAATGATGGTGTGGAGTTAATTGGGTATACACCATGGAGTTGCATGGATTTAATAAGCTTATCTGGTGGAGAAATGAAAAAGAGGTATGGTTTTATTTATGTGGATAAGGATAATGATGGTAATGGAACTTTAAAACGCATTAAGAAGAAATCATTCCACTGGTATAGAAAAGTTATTGATAGCAACGGGGAGAATTTAGATTAAAAAGTTATATATCTTGTAAAGGAGACTCAAAATTTAATTTTTGAATCTCCTTTATTTTAATAATTAATATAAAATGAAGATGGACTGCTCCATTTTTGCTATTTTAGTTACGTATCTTGCTCAGGGTTTACGAATAATATCAAAGTTACAGATAGTAATATAATTGGCGTCATAATCAATGAGGCCATCTTTTTTCATTTTATTGAGTTCACGGGAAAGAGAAGTCCTTTGAAAACCTAACTTTTCGGCTAATTCCTTTTTTGTAATATAAAGTTTTATTTTTTTATTTTTTTGAGTGTAATATTCATAATTCAAAAATTCAATAATAGATTCTCTTATAGATTTCATGGAGATGGATTTAATTTTGCTTGTTAAAATAGCAGTTTTGTCTGATATGCAAGTTAAAAACTGTATTAAAAAATCCTGGCTAATTTGACAGAGCAGCAGTACAAAATCTTTATTAATATGTAAAATTTCAGTATCACATTTTGCCAGTACACTCATAGGATAATAAGGATACTTTGAAAACAATAGATTGCCTCCTATGCTATCTCCAACTTTAAATTCGGTTATAGTTAGTACATTTCCTTTTTCATCAATCTTTTGAATAAATACCTGACCTTTCAAAATAATATCCCAGTAATTGCATTTCTCGGTTTCAAAATGAATAATACTGCCTTTATTGTATTTAGAGATAATATAATTATGCGTTTTAAAAAGATTAAGCAGTTCCTCATTAGAAAATCCACCAAATAACTCTGTTAATCTTAAAATATTTAGATAATCTTTTATATTCATAAATACCACCTTTTTTGAAATTAGTTACCGTGGTAACTGTATATTGCTGTAAATTATTATAATATGGATTTAAACATAATGAAAGGAGAGTTTTTATGCTGGAGAAAAAATATGTATATAGTATTACAGATGATAAAATAATTGAAAGGATTGTGGATGATGAAAATGTCCACCTGAATCATATGGTTCTTGTAAAAGGAACAAGTCTTCCTGAACATTATTCTAATTCAAACGTTTATATGATAATTGTACGAGGGAAAATGACTTTACAGTTAAATGAACAAGAAGCACATCATTACACCAAAGGAGATATTATTAATATTCCCTATAAAACAAAAATGAATGTTCATAATCACGACGAAGAAGTGTTGGAATTTTTTGTTATAAAATCACCTAATCCAAAAAACTATCAGGATAAGGAGTGATAAAAGGTGGATATTTTCACAGCATCATTATGGGGTATAACAGGGGCTGCGTTTGTTGCATCCCTTGTTAAAAATAAGAAAAAGACATTTAATTCTATGAAAATGGCAAAAGGTATGATGAAAAATATGATTGGAGAGATTATAGGCATCTTATTTCTTATTGGATTGATTTTAACGTTCATACCGCCTGAATTTATAAAGGATGCTTTGGGAGGATCTAGTTTGTTTATTTCCACTGTTATTTCTGCCTTTGTAGGCAGTATTACATTAATTCCAGCCTTTGTAGCATTTCCACTGGTAGGTTCTTTGGTAGATGCAGGCGCAAGTATTGTCCCTGTCGTTGCATTTTTAACTACTTTAACGATGGTTGGAATAGTGACATTTCCATTAGAAAAACAGGAGTTTGGTTTGAAATTCGCTGCTGCCCGTAATGTTCTTAGTTTTGTATTTGCACTTATAATAGCACTGATGATGGGAGTGATTATGTAAAATGATAAAAGTAATTAAAAAGAATAAACTGCTGACTGCAGTATCTTTGGCATATATTTTTTTATTTATTGCAATGCCCAATAAGGCTTATTTATCAGTGAAAAATAGCATGTATTATATTATAGAAATGCTTGAAATTATGCCAGTTATTTTTATACTTACATCAATTATTGAAGCATGGGTTCCTAAAGAAGTAATTATAAACGGATTTGGGGAGAAAGCGGGAATAAAAGGGAGTATATTATCATTTTTATTGGGCAGTTTTTCAGCAGGGCCTATTTATGCAGCATTCCCAGTCTGCAAAATGCTTTTAAAGAAAGGTGCTAGCATCGCAAACGTAGTTATTATATTAAGTACATGGGCAGTAATAAAAGTACCAATGCTTGCTAATGAAGCAAAATTCCTAGGTGTGCAGTTTATGGGGATAAGGTGGATATTTACAGTAATATCAATACTGATAATATCGTATTTAATGACTGTATTTGTAAAAAAAGAAGATATTTCTATTCAGGAAGAGCAAAGTTTAAGAAAAGTAACTGGTATGGATATTAATGGGAAGTATTGCATAGGATGCGGAGTGTGTGAAAAATTAATGCCTCAGTATTTTAAGGTAGTGGATAAGAAAGCAAAATGGAAAGAGTCTACACTTAATGATATGGAAATAAATGAATTGAAAGCGATAATCGATAAATGTCCTGTTAAAGCTATAGTTTTTAAATAATATTTTTACTGTATTTTTGTTAAAAATCATGGTGAAAATAGGGTAGAAAACCTTATTAAAGCCATGATTTTAGTTTTAAGTTGGGTACGGCTAAGGAAAAGAGATAAACTTAGTATTTATACAAAAATAGTTGCAATATACAACTGTTTTGTGTTACAATTAATATAGAGGTGAAAACATGAATAATAAACAAAGTTACTATTTAAGAGAACTAATAAGAGTTCTTGTTAGAAACTTAGGTATAGTAGAGGAAAGTGAAGCCACGTGCTGCGGAACAACAGTATCTCAATGTAATGCTATTGTTCAAATAGGAAGAGCAAAGGATGTATCTCTAAATGAACTTGCTGAACTATTAGCGCTAGATAAAAGTACTATGAGCAGGACGATTAATAAATTAGTGGACTCAGGCTTAGCCATTAGAGAAATACATCCTGAAGATAGAAGGTATGTTTCAATTAAGTTAACAGATGAAGGATTAAGAATATTTGATAATATTGAAAGGAGCTTGGATCAATACTATCAAAGGATATTTTTATCTATTCCAGAAGAAAAGAGAGAGCAGGTATTAGAAAGTTTGCAGTTAATAATTAATGCTGCAAAGCAAAATAAATGTTGTTAATGAAAGGGGTATAAATTATGGATAACAATATTAAAGGTAAAATTAAATCTTATTATGGCGGTATTGCTAAGAAAGTAAGCAGTAATTTGAAGGCATCTTGTGGCTGTGGCAATGCTTGTTGCGGAAATATAAGTGATAACGCAAATATTTATACAAAGGAATATCTTGAGGGGTTACCTGAAGATGCTGTAAATGCATCTTTAGGTTGTGCTAACCCTGTAGTTTTAGCAGCTTTAAAAAAAGGTGAAATAGTATTAGACTTAGGCAGTGGTGGAGGAATTGATGCATTTATATCTTCTAAGTATGTAGGTGAAGAAGGAAAAGTATATGGTCTTGATATGACAGATGAAATGCTTGAACTAGCCAATAAGAACAAAGAAAAAATGGGGGTAAATAATGTAGAGTTTTTAAAGGGTTATATTGAGGATATTCCTCTTGATGATGAAACAGTAGATGTTATTACTTCAAATTGCGTAATAAACTTATGCGAAGATAAAGAAGTGGCTTTAAAAGAGGCCTACAGGGTTTTAAAACAAGGTGGAAGGCTTGCTATAGCAGATATTGTGCAATTAAAAGAAGTGACTGAAGATATAAAACAAAGTGTAGAAATGTGGGTAGGATGCATTGCAGGAGCATTAGATATAAAATTATATGAAGATATACTCAGGAAAGTTGGCTTTAAGGAAGTAGAGATTACCCCAATAAATTTATATACAAAGGAAATTATTCAGGATATAGCCAAGCAAAAGAATTTAGAAGATATTTATAATCAAATTAATTCCGACTTATTAGACGGTGCTTATGCAGGTGCTCATGTAAAGGCATATAAATAGGCAGTGTGTATGGAGTATAAAATATAATTGGAAGAGGGAATCAAGATGAGCGTTATATGGACATATTTTTTTCTTTTTTCAGGCAGTTTTTTAGCTGCTGCAATATCGGGTGCTGCAGGTTTTGGGGGTGCACTATTATTACTTCCGCTCTTATCCAAAACCATTGGTACAACAATGGCTGTGCCAATATTAACTATTGCACAGTTAATCGGCAATTTATCACGGGTTTTCTTTGGTTTTAAACAAATTAAATGGAAACCTGTGTATATGTTTGTAATAGGTGCAGTACCAATGAGTATTATAGGGGCATTTTCTTTTGTAAAAGTGCCTAAAGAAATTATTACAAGAGGAATTGGATTTGCTATTATTATTTTTGCGGCGTTAAAGTATTTTAAAGTGCTTAAATTTGAACCTAGTGACAGGACAATGCTTATTGGTGGAGCAGTGACAGGTTTGATTTCAGGAATTGTGGGAAGTGCAGGACCAATAGGGGCAGCATTATTTCTTTCATTGAACCTTTCACCTGTAGCTTATATTGCAAGCGAAGCAGTAACTGCTGTTGCTATGCATATTTCTAAGACAGTTATTTATCAAAGATACCTTGGTATTGGACTATATGTTTTGGGTATTGGACTATTTATGGGTATTGCTATGATTGCAGGTACATGGGCAGGCAAAAGGGTTATTGATAAAATGCCTAAAGAGAAATTTGTAAATTTTGTAGGGATTCTTTTAATTCTTATTGGATTTCAAATGATGATATGGGGTTGAATAATTTTCATAAGAGGTTTCAATTGCATCTGTGTTAAAATTTTTGAAATTAAAAATAACTCCAGTAGAAGGCTTTACAGCTTACTCTACTGGAGTTATTTTATTAAAGGATAAATAAGCAGTGAATGCGGAAATTTTTGATAATTACTTAAAAATTAGGATAAAGGTTGAAACAACACAAATTAATATATTCCATATTTACCTGTTGGGCCATCTTTAAATAATGGTAAGTGTGGTGGATAAAAAGTAAATAATATAAAAAGAAAAATTAGAGAGAAAATTATACTTATTGATATAGTTGAATCAATACCTTTAGTGTACTTATAAAAATGAAGACCTGCTAGTTGACCAAATAAAAGAGCTATAAATAATAATAGAATATCAACTATTAATAATTCTATTCCAAAAGCTCTAGTATAAAAATAAAATAGTAGTGGGATTGTTATTAAAGCAGTAAGCAGTGCGGCTAAAGCAGCGGTGAACCACTTGTTTTTATCAATATTATATATTCCTCCAACTGCTAAATAATAAATTGTCCACCATAAGATTACTGGTAAAAGAATCATTTTTAAATGTTCCCAGACACTTTCATTCACTGGTGCTATGATACCAATTATTACATTTTTACTAGTAAAGTCATATAAAAAGTGCATAAAGGAACCTACTATAAAAAGAACTGGAATTCCTGTAAGAATCCATTTTTCTGGTGAAGATAATGATTTATAACACATAAAACCCTTCTATAATATTAATTCATATAATTGTATATGATAAAGTAATTTAATTTATTCGCATATTTTATAATTATTTTTAAAAAATGTAAAAACTAGACGTATAGATTGATGTTATTATAATTATCATAATGTATAATTGTATAAAAACAGTAATTTTACGTCACACATAAAACTAAAATTAAAAAATTAGTGAAAGTCACGGTAAATAAGAGTAAAAACCTTATTAAAACCGTGGCTTGTTTTGTTTGGAAAGAGTTAAGGGAAATGTTAAAAGGAGCATGATTATGTCGAATAATAGTAATAAAATATCTGTAATTTACAAATTATAATAAGAATTATTAAAAAGTATTTAAATTTAAAATATTTATTGATATTATTTATAATATAATACATACAAATAATAGAAAAATTAGACAAAATATGATAATATATTATTTGTATTTATGGAAGGTGGAAAAGTTATGAATAGTAAAGTAGAAGGAACTAAAAAAGCGGATATAAGTATGCGTTTTTCAGAGTTTGAAATGCCTCCAATGCAGGATGTACTATTAGTTGGTAAGAGAGCACCAATAGGTCCAGAGGCTGCAAGAAGAATGGTAGATGTACTTTCACCGGAACAATATGAAATAATCAGAATTGAACATGAATATATTGAGGCTGTTGTTGTAAGAAAGTCTCTACTTAATATGCTGTCAAAAGATAAACTTATTCCTATAATTATGGAGGAAGGAGGACGTATTGCTAACGAATCTATGATAATAAAAGCACAGGTAAATATTACTCTTAATGTTAGCAAATCAATTGATTTATGATAAAGAAGGCTTTTGATATAATAGAAAATAATATATTAAAGGTTAATGTGTTAAATGCAACTAGAAAAATACAAGATATTTTTCAGGAAAAAGGTACAGGTTGCTTTATTGTTTATGAAGAAGATAAATTAACTGGTGTGATTACAAAAAATGAATTAATTGGATCACACCCAAATAGAATAGCTGCTGACATTATGTCTCACAAATATATGCGTGTTGATTATGGTATGTACATATGGGAAATAAAAGAAATATTTGATTTAAATGAAGATATTAATGTTATACTAGTAGAAAAGGAAAATGAGGTTATAGGATATATTACAAGGACAGCTTTAAATATGGAATTAAGTAAACATATTGACTTGCTCACAGGTTTATATAAAAGTGAATATATGTTTTATAATACCTATAAATTTATAAAGCACGGAAAACATGCAACAATAATTTTTATTGATTTAAACAATTTTGGTTATGTAGATAAAAAATATGGACATATTGTTGGAGATACAATACTTAAAAATGTGTCGGATATATTAAGAAATAATCTTAATCCAAATTCTTATTTGTGCAGATATGCTGGAGATGAATTTGCTATAGCAACTCCTTATTGCATAGAAGAAAGTAAATTACTTGCTGAAAAAATAATGAGAGCAATAAAGTCATATCCTTTTTTAAATGATATACCCGTTTCAGCATCAATAGGAATTACTGGATGTAAAATACAAAATAATAAATTTAGAAATATATCAACATATATAAATAAGTTAGTAAATACTGCAAGTTTAGCATCTACAATGGCAAAAAAAGATATTAATAACTTAATTATTGTTGAAAATGTAGAAATAGATGAAATTGCATAAATATAAAAACGGAGTACTTATAAATATATTTTAATGTAAGAGAATGGATAATATTTTAATAAAGAGTTATCTATTCTCGTTTATTATTTTTTCTTAAGAATCTAGATTTCTATTGACATTTAAAAAACATAGGAGTATTATACTCATATACTCATATAGGAATATAAGTATAATACTTTATATTTTTCAAAATTATATATACAAAAGCAAAATCTATTTGAAAGGAAGATTTTATGAATAAATTAACTGATTTTTTCAAGATATTATCAGATGAAACAAGGTTAAGAATACTTATTTTGTTATATCATAAAAAACTCTGTGTCTGTGAAATATGCGGTATTACTGGTGAACCTCAGCCTAAAATATCAAAACACCTTGCTAAACTTAGGGATATGGGCTTTGTAAAAGATGAAAGACAGGAACAGTTTATATTTTATGATTTATCTCTTAATGAACAGGTGCACAAAGAGATACTTGAAAAAATAGTGGATAATATAAGGGATTATCCAGAACTGAAAAGTGATATTGAAAAGTGTAAATATGCTGAAAAGTATATTGAAGTTTATAAAAAGTAAGGAGGATGTTTTTATATGAATATATTGTCTTTAATATTCAGCTGGTTAAATGATCAGGTATTTAAAATGACATGGCTTTCACAGCTTGTAAAACTTCTTGTTGAAAAGGTATTTGGCTTATCCATTAATGATAGGCTGGGTGGAAGCATTCACTTTTTTATATATGATACTATAAAGATTTTTATATTATTATCAGCTTTGATATTTATTATATCTTATATTCAAAGTTACTTTCCGCCAGAAAGAACAAAAAAAATTCTCGGAGGGATAAGAGGAATTAAAGGAAATATACTTGGAGCATTACTTGGAACGATAACACCTTTTTGCAGCTGCTCCAGCATACCGATTTTTATAGGCTTTACATCTGCTGGATTGCCTTTGGGTGTTACCTTTTCGTTTCTCATATCTTCTCCTCTTGTAGATTTGGCATCGCTTTTATTGCTTATGTCCTTCTTTGGTGCCAAAATTGCCATAGCCTATGTTATAGTAGGATTGATTCTGGCGGTTATTGGAGGAACTTTGATTGACAGGTTGGGACTTGAAAAATATGTAGAAGGATATGTAAAAGAAATCGAAAATGTTGATGCCGAAGTGCCTGAAATGACTCGTAATGAGAGAATATCTTATTCAAAAGAACAGGTGAAGGATATTATACAAAGAGTATGGTTATATGTTTTAATTGGCGTTGGAATAGGTGCAGCTATTCACAATTGGGTTCCTCAAACAATCATAGAAAATGTGGTTGGAGGAAATAATCCATTTGCAGTATTGCTTGCCACAGTAGTAGGTATTCCTATGTATGCTGATATATTCGGCACTTTGCCTATAGCTGAAGCATTATTTGCAAAAGGAGTAGGTGTGGGAACAGTATTGTCATTTATGATGGCAGTAACAGCTCTTTCACTTCCTTCTATGATTATGCTCAGTAAAGTAGTAAAGCCTAAACTTTTAGCTATTTTTGTAGCTATCGTATCAGTAGGTATTATTTTAATTGGATACTTATTTAATACTTTTTCATACGTTTTTGTATGAGAAAGGTATTATTATAATATTTTATAATAAAAGCAAAATGATTTATGAAGGAGGATTTTATTATGGTAATTAAAGTTTTAGGTTCAGGATGTGCTAACTGCAAGAAATTAGAAGCTAATGTAAGGGAGGCTGTAAAAGAATTAGGAATTGAAGCTGCTATTGAAAAAGTTCAGGATTTTAAGGATATTATGGCCTATGGTGTTATGAAAACACCTGCACTTGTAGTGGATGAACAGGTAAAAGTAATGGGAAGAGTTCCCACAGTAGAAGATATTAAAAAGTATTTATAAAAGGGTATAAGCATACAGTAAAAGTCAGTTATCAGGAAAGAGATAAATTAAAGACCTGCCAGCTAATATAAGCAAAGCAGGTCTTTTAATCTTACTTATTCAATTTATTTTTAATGCTTGTCCAATAATTTTCATCTTCAAGTCCAAGTCTCCAAATTGCTACACCTGAAAGATTATTGTTATTTACAATATCAAGCTTATAAGAAATGCTCTCAGCATTTTCAAACCAGACAATACGTTCCATTCCTGAACTATCGGTATAAGTAAAAAAAGGACTTTTTGAAGTATAATCCCATTGTACAGTTGCTCCATACTGTCTTGCTAAATTATAAGCTGAGGAAATACCGTAAGCCTTAGCACTGCCTCCGTTTGACGGCCAATCATAAGCATAAGCTGCAAGACCTAACAATACTTTTTCTTTTGGAATAACAGAAACAGCATAATTTATTACATTCTGAACCCAGCCTATGGAGGCAATTGGGCCTGCTGCACCGCCAGTCCAGTGCTCATCATAAGTCATTAAAACTATTTGGTCTGCACAGCTTGCAAGTTTTGCATAATCATAAGCACCGCTCCAGGAATTTTTTACATTGTCATAGGTTTTAGCAGGCACAGCCACAGTAACCTTGTAGCCAAGCGGATGTAAAGCGGCATAAAGCTCACTCATTAAGGCTGTAAAATGTTCTCTGTTATAGTAATACACACCTTCAATATCAATATTTACACCTTTATAATTATAAGTTCTTAAAGCGTTTAAAATATTATTAATCAATGCTTTTCTTTTATTTCCATCTTCAAGTACAGACTTTGCTGTATCTGCATTGAAGGCATTGTGCACCATGGCAAAAGTCGTTATGTTATTGCTGTTTGCAAAGTTTACGTGGTGAAGGGCAACGTTTGCAGACATATTTCCGTTAGCATCTATTTGAAAGGCTTCAGTAGCTATTGTATCAATTAAGGAAGCATATTTGGTTAAAGATGTATAGGAAGTATCATTATTTGGACTATAATAAGTTGCATATCCAAGAACTAATTTTGAGTTTTTAGAAACCGCATTCAGAAACTCTTTAACTATATTATCAGAAATAATCCCTGTACCCCCTAATATTTTTAAGGCTGGAAGATTATTCAGACTGTTGTTTAAATCTAAATTGTTATAAAAACTGTAATTATTTGTAAGTATAATAGCGGTTGAATTCATAGCCGCTGCTGCTGCACCGCTTAGTGCATCAGCAAAATTTTCACCATTAGCTAGATAAACTGTATTTAAATTAAGCTCGCTGGAAAATCTTTTAAACACAGCAGAATTAGTAAGATATCTGCTTAATCCGCTTAACCTTTCATAACCTTTTAAGGAGATTAAGGAAGCATCACTGATTACCCCAGTCCCTCCAATAATATAATATTTTGAAGCTGGATTAGTTTTTACAAAGTTGTTTACGTTATCAGGGATTAAATTCTTTGTAGTCAGCAAAATCGGCATTTGCTTTTGTGCAGCTATGGGAGCAATAGATAAGGCGTCAGGAAAATTCTCGCCTGAAGCAATTACAACTCCGTTACTAGTACCTATTTGTTTAGCTACCTCTATGCTTGTACCAAAACGATCAGCACCGGCAATTCTAGTAACAGCAATATTTAAGTTCTTAAGCTGATTTTCGATATTATGTGTTAATACTCCAGTTCCCCCTACTAAAAAGGCATTTTTAACTCCAAGTCTCTTAAGTTCAGATATAATATTAGCTGTCATGGAATTTCCAGGAGTAAGTATTAAAGGAGCATTATATTTTTTAGCTAAAGGTGCTGCACTTAAACCATCTGGAAAGTTTTCTCCAGAAGCCAAAACAATATAATCCGATTGCTGCCAGCTATTTTGAGATATTTTTACAGATGTTTCATATCTATCAGCTCCACCAAGCCTAACAGTACTTGTAGCAGCAAAAGTTGTGTGCGTCTTTAAAGTTAAAGCAGCCAAAAGCACTATGGGTAACAAAAATTTTTTTAAGTTTTTCATAAATCCACCTTGAACTCCTTATTTAGCACGCAATGATTATTGACTTTATGCCCTTAATATTATATCATCCATTCGACAAAGTTTTTAGTGGAAATTAAAATACTTCTTATTAATATTTTCCATTATTCTAATCAAGATCATGTGTATAAAATTTAACATCATTTTTACCACGTTTTTTAGCAGAGAACATAGCTTTATCAGCCTTATTAATAAGTATTTCCGGATTATTACCATCTTGTGGATATAAACTGATTCCTATACTAACTGTGAAAAATACACTATCATTATTATTTAAAGTGTAAGGTTCACTGACTGATTTGATTATACGGTCTGCAATTTGTAAAGTCTGATTTTTATCGCTATTTTCAAGAACTATAAGAAATTCATCTCCTCCAAGACGAGATGCAATATCATTTTCCCTGATATTATTTTTAAGTCTTTGTGATACCTGTTTTAATAATATATCTCCAGCTTCATGACCATATTTGTCATTAACATCTTTAAAACCATCTAAATCTAAAAACAGAATGGAAAGACCCTGATTATTTCTTTTAGAACGAGCAAAAGCCTTATTAAGATACTCATAAAGAAACCTACGATTAGGCAAGTCGGTTAAAGTATCATGATATGCTACATGATGTATATTTTGTTCTGCTAATTTTCGCTCTGTAATATCAACTGTTGTACCAACAAGTTTAATTAAGTTACCTGATTTATTGAATACTGGCTTTCCGTTGCTTTGAATCCATCTTATTTGACCATCTGAACGTATTATGCGATACTCAGCAACACTTTCTTTTCCTGATAATAATTCCTGATAATACTTATTAACTAATTCTTTATCTTCAGGATGAGCAGCTTCTGTGAAAAGGTGATAGTTCTTTGAAAAATCTTCAGTTTTATATCCGAATAAATCAGAAGCTCTTTTTGAAACTGTGGTTTGTTTATTGATTAGGTTACTTGACCAAAGTACAACATTTATATTATCAAAAATTTCTTGAAATTCCCTATGTGAATTTTCTAATTCCTGCTGATAAAAATTTAATTTGTCATAAGTTTTTCCTAACAGATAGCAAATAGCACTGACTACAATAAAAACTATTATATCTATAAGAAATCTGCAAATACTTTTAAGTGTCATATAGTTATAAAAAATATAAGGTAATCCAACTATAATATTAATTAATAGTAATATAAATCTGCCAAAATAGCTCATAGTTCACCACCCAACATTTAGATAATAATAAAAAATATAAATATCTAAAATATAATGATATCATATTTAAGACTAATATAAAAGATGAAGTATTACAGTTAGTTTGTATTGATAATAGTTTATACTATGTTTTTAAGTTTCTTTATTTTAAACACAGCAGATTTTGCAACTAAATTTTTATCAAAAAAATAACTTTTTTGTTAAAATAATAATTATTCTAGATTTTTCTGTAGACTGTACATTATTAATTATGATAATATTTTTCATGTAGCAAGTTTATGGAAAATAAATTATGATTATAAAATAGAAATAGGTTAATAAAATTTTAAGACTTTACAGGAGATGATAATAATGAAGGTATTAGTAACGGGTGGAGCAGGATATATTGGAAGTACAGTATGTTCTGCTTTAATAGATAAAGGCCATACCCCTGTAATTTTGGATTCTCTGGTTACAGGCAGAAAGGAATTTACAAAGGACAGAATATTTTATAAAGGAGATATTGCAGATAGTGAGCTTCTTCAAAAAATTTTTAAAGATCATCCAGAGATATCCCATACAGTTCACTGTGCTGCTTTAATAGTAGTTCCTGAATCTGTAGAAAGACCTTATGATTATTATCGTGAGAATGTAGCAAAGTCTCTGGAGTTATTTAATAATTTGAATAAACTAGGATGTAAAAATATTATATTCAGTTCTTCAGCTTCAATATATGATGATGTTGAAGGTTTTATGGTAACAGAAAAATCACATCTGAACCCAAGAAGTCCATATGCAAGAACAAAATATATGATGGAAATGATACTTAAAGACTTTTGTACAGCTTATGGAATGAAAGGAATAGCACTTAGATATTTTAACCCAATAGGAGCAGACCCAAAAATGAGATCGGGAGTACATATTAAGTTTCCTTCTCACGTTCTAGGAAAACTTGTTGATGTTGCTCTTGGAGCTAGCCCAACCTTCTATATAACAGGAACTAATTATGATACTCGTGATGGTTCAGGAATTAGAGACTATATACATGTCTGGGACTTAGCACAGGCTCATGTTAAAGCCATTGAAAATTTTGATGACGCTTTTAATAAGGAAGGTAATCCTGATTATTTGGTTATAAACCTCGGTACGGGAAGAGGAGTAACTGTTAAAGAATTAGTTTCTGCATTCGAGAAAGTTTACAATCAAACTATAGATAAGGAAGAAGTAGAACCAAGACCAGGAGATGTGCCGGGAGCTTATGCAAATGCTGATACAGCTTGGAGACTTTTAGGATGGAGAGCTGAAAAGAGCATAGAAGAAGGAATTGCAGATGCACTCAAGTGGGGAGAGATAAGAGAGAGTATAATTAGATATGAATAAAGAAAGGGTCCAATAATAAAAAAGGAACTCGATATTTTGTTTGTCAGTTTTAATGATATATTTATTGATAAGATAAAAAATAGCAAACAAATTCTTTACAAAAAGGTTATTTTTTCTACATACTTAGCAAACCATATTAATATTAATGTATAATTTTTTGTAAAAGTATCAATAATTTTAAGGTTTATAGTATACTGTAATTTATAAATTATGATATTATATTTATTGTGGTAAGTATAAGGAAAATAAATTAGTATTATATTAGTATTTTAAATGTGATTGTAAAGATATAAAAATTTATTAACAAATATAAAAATAATTGTAATAGTGAGATGTTTTTATAAGTCTATGATAGAAAATTAAATTGTTGTTAAAATAAGACATTACTTAATATGGAGAAAGATAATGAAAATATTAATAACTGGAGCAAAAGGGCAGTTAGGAACCCAAATAATATGTATATTAAAGTCCATGAAATCAGAATTAGGTTCAATTAGCAGCGCATATAAGAATGCTGACATTGTAGGAGTAGATATTGACGAGTTAGATATTGCAAATCTGAAAGCAGCAAGGGAATACATAACAAATGTAAAACCAGATATTATAATAAATTCAGCAGCTTATACACACGTAGATGATTGTGAAACAAATGAAGATATAGCCTTTAAAGCAAATACTATAGGACCTAGAAACTTAGCAATAGTTAGTGAAGAATTAGGAGCAAAACTTATACATATTTCTACAGATTATGTTTTTGCTGGTGATGGAACTAAGCCCTATAGAGAATATGATTTGCCTAATCCAAAGAGTGTATATGGAAGTACAAAATATTTAGGAGAGGAATATGTAAAGCAATTTTCAAGCAAATACTTTATAGTGAGAACTGCATGGCTTTATGGCTATTATGGAAACAATTTTGTAAAAACTATAATGAAAGCAGCAAAAGAAAAAGGTAAACTAGATGTAGTTAATGATCAGAGAGGGAATCCAACTAATGCTGAAGATTTATGTTTTCATCTATTAAAGCTAGCATTAACTGAAGAATATGGAATATACCACTGTACAGGAAAAGGTGAATGCAGTTGGTATGATTTTGCATGTAAAATAGTTGAATATGCAAATATTAATTGCATTGTTAATCCAACAACTTCTGATAAAATTAATCGAGCAGCAAAAAGGCCATTATTTTCTTCCTTGGATAATATGATGCTAAGATGTACTGTTGGAGACGAAATGAGACATTGGGAAGATGCATTGAAGATATTTATACAAAATGTTAAGTAAATAGCAACAGAAAGTTATACGATTATAAATTATATATAATACTAATTAATAATTTAGATAAATTAGGAGAGGTTTAAAAAAATGAAAGGTATAATACTAGCTGGAGGGTCTGGTACCAGGCTTCATCCTATAACAAAAGCAGTGTCAAAACAAATATTGCCTATTTATGATAAACCTATGATATATTATCCTTTATCTGTACTGATGTTAGCAGGAATAAAAGATATTTTGATAATATCAACTCCAAGAGATATTGGCAGCTTTAAAGAGCTTCTTGGAGATGGAAGTCAAATAGGAGTAAAATTTGAGTATGCTATTCAGGAGCAGCCAAGAGGACTTGCAGATGCTTTCATAGTGGGAGAAAAATTTATCGGCAATGATAGAGTAGCACTAGTTTTAGGTGATAATATATTCTATGGCTACGGATTTTCAGAAAGACTTGAAAGAGCAGTTAATAGAGAAGAAGGAGCTACTATATTTGGCTACCATGTAAGCAATCCAACAGAATTTGGAGTAGTAGAATTTGATAAGAATAATAATGTAGTTTCTATTGAAGAAAAACCTAAAGTTCCTAAATCAAATTATGCAGTACCAGGACTTTATTTTTATGATAATAATGTTGTAGAAATAGCTAAAAATGTAAAGCCTTCTGCTAGAGGTGAAATAGAAATAACTGCAGTGAACAACGAGTATTTAAATAGAGGCAAATTAAAGGTTGAGCTTTTTGGTAGAGGTATGGCTTGGCTTGATACAGGAACACATAGAGGACTACTTGAGGCTGCAAATTTTGTTGAAGCTATTCAAACAAGACAGGGATTGTATGTAGCATGCATTGAAGAAATAGCCTATAGAAAAAGCTTTATTAATAAAGAACAACTTATAGAATTAGCTAAGCCTTTATCAAAAGTAGAATATGGTAAGTATCTATTGAAGATAGCAGAAGAAATTATATAGCGGAGGATCATAGTATGAAAACATATTTAGTTACAGGTGGAGCAGGATTTATTGGGGCAAATTTTGTACATTATATGTTTAAGAAATATGATAACATTAAGCTTATTAATTTGGATAAATTAACTTATGCAGGAAATCTTGAAAATTTAAAAGCTGTAGAAAATGATTCAAGATATACCTTCGTTCAAGGTGATATATGCGACAAAAGCTTAGTGGAAAAGTTGTTTAAAGACTACGATATTGATTATGTAGTGAACTTTGCTGCAGAATCACATGTAGATAGAAGTATAAGGGAGCCAGAAGTGTTTGTAAATACAAATGTGCTAGGTACAGTAACACTTTTAAATGCTGCAAAAAACGCTTGGCAAACTGATGATGGCTTTAAAGAAGGGAAAAAATATCTTCAAGTTTCTACAGATGAAGTTTACGGATCTTTAGGAGAAACTGGTTACTTTACAGAAACAACACCACTAGATCCTCATAGTCCGTATTCATCAAGTAAAGCTGGTGCAGATTTAGTTGTTAAAGCGTATTTTGATACATATAAAATGCCTATAAATATTACTAGATGTTCTAATAATTATGGACCATATCAGTTTCCAGAAAAATTAATACCGCTTATTATAAATAATTGTTTAAATAAAAAACCTCTTCCTGTGTATGGGGATGGACTTAATATAAGAGACTGGCTATATGTAGAAGACCACTGCAAAGCAATTGATATGGTTATAAATAAAGGCAGGTTAGGAGAAGTTTACAATGTAGGTGGACATAATGAAAGAACTAATATTCACATTGTAAAAACTGTTATTAAGTACATTAATGAGAATGTAGATGATTCAGTAACAGAAGATTTAATAAAGTATGTAGAGGATAGAAAAGGACACGATAGAAGATATGGAATAGATCCAACCAAGATAAGAGAAGAACTAGGTTGGGAACCAGAGACTATGTATGAAGAGGGAATAGTAAAAACAATAAAATGGTATTTAAACAATAAAGATTGGATGGAAAGAGTAACTTCAGGAGAGTATAAGAAGTATTATAATAAAATGTATGAAAATAAATAGGGGTTAAAAACTATATGGGACAATTTATTTTTAAAGAAACAGAAATAAAGGGAGTTTATATAATAGAACCTAAAGTATTTGAAGATAATAGAGGATACTTTATGGAAACCTATAATTATAAAGACTTTAAAAAAGCAGGTTTAGATATTAATTTTGTTCAGGATAACCAGTCAAAATCAAAAAAAGGAGTACTCAGAGGGTTGCATTATCAAAATCCAAAGCCACAAGGCAAGTTAATAAGAGTTATTAGTGGAGAGATTTTTGATGTGGCTGTAGACTTAAGAAAAAGTTCACCTACTTATGGAAAATGGGTTTCCGTTATATTGAGTGAGAAAAATAAAAAACAATTTTATATACCTGAAGGCTTTGCACATGGATTTTTAGTTTTATCTGAAGAAGCTGAAATTACATATAAATGTACTGAGTATTATTATCCTGAATATGAAGGAAGTATTGCTTGGAACGATCCAAGATTATCAATAAATTGGCCAATAAGAGATATTAAAGAGGTTATATTGTCAAATAAAGATAAAAATGCTCTTACACTAAAAGAGCATAATGTTATTTTTACGGAATACTAAATATTTAAAATTTATTTATATTGTTTTGTACTGAATTATATAAACCTATAAAAGTATAGGGGGAGATTATAGTGGAGATGTATTCAAAAGAACAGACATTAAAAAATAATAAAAGCAGACTTTACTTTTTAGTAAAAAGGCTGATGGATATAGTTTTATCTATATTAGGGCTTGTTCTTTTATCTCCAGTTATGATTATTGTTTCTATAATAATAAAGTTTGAATCTGAAGGTCCCATAATATTTGTTCAAGAAAGAGTTGGTCAATATGGAGAATTATTCAAAATGTATAAATTTAGATCAATGATTGATAATGCTGAAGATTTAATAGAATCTTTAAAAGATAAAAATGAAATGTCTGGTCCTATGTTCAAAATAACTGATGACCCGAGAGTTACCAAAATAGGAAAATTTATCAGAAAAACAAGCATTGATGAATTACCTCAACTAATTAATGTACTTAAAGGAGAAATGTCTTTAGTAGGGCCAAGACCAAATCTTCCTAGGGAAGTTAGGAAATTTACACCATATCAAAATAATAAGCTATTAGCAAAGCCAGGACTTACTTGTTATTGGCAGGTTATGGGTAGAAATAACATTGATTTCGAAGAATGGATAGAATTGGATATTAAATATATAGAAGATCGAAGTTTGTGGGTTGATATTAAACTAATATTCAAAACCATTTTTCTTTTATTTGGTGATAAAAACGCAAGATAGGGGAGTGTCTTAATTATGCTTTGTGCATTAATTATGGCTGGAGGTAAAGGAGAGAGATTTTGGCCGCTGTCAACTGAAGAAAAGCCAAAGCAATTTTTGAATCTTTTGGGAAAAGATTCAATGCTTCAAATGACTGTTAAAAGGCTAAATAATCTTATACCTTTAGAAAGAATTTTTGTAGTTACAGGTAAAAAATATAAGCAGCTTGTAAAAAATCAGCTTCCAAATTTGCTAGATAGAAATATTATAATTGAACCAATTGGTAAAAATACAGCACCATGTTTGGCACTTTCTGCGTTTATAATAAATAAATATTATAAAAATTGTACCATAGCAGTTATTCCAGCTGATCATCTGATTAAGAATGAAAATAAATTTATTAAAACTTTAAAAGCAGCTGATAGTTTTATTGAAAAAAATAATAATTCGGTAGTTACTGTTGGAATATTTCCTAATAGACCAGAAACTGGATATGGATATATAAAGTTTGGTAAAACTAATATGAATATAGATAGTTTCGAAATAAAGGAAGTAGAAAGATTTATAGAAAAACCAAATTTAGAAACTGCTGTACAATATGTAAAAGAACAAAAATTTCTTTGGAATAGCGGAATGTTTATTTGGAAGGCTGATACAATATTAATGTTAACAAAAAAATATCTTAGTAAAACTTATAAATTATTAGAAGAAATAGCTATTTCTAAGGAAGATAAGTTTGAAGAAGTTTTAGAAGAAAACTATGGAAAAGTAGATAGTATTTCAATAGATTATGGAATTATGGAGAAAGCTGATAATATTTATGTAATTCCATCAGACTTTGGTTGGGATGATGTTGGAAATTGGACTAGTTTGGAGAGATATAGAGAGAAAGATAAAAATAATAATGTTAAAAATAATAATTGTATATTTTATAAGTCAGATGGGAATATAGTGGTTACAAATAAAAAAGTTGTTTTAAATGATATACATAATTTAATAGTTGTAGAGACGGATGAATATATTATGATCTCATCAAAAGAAAAAGAGCAAAATATTAAGTTTGCTAAAAATACAATAAACAAAGAGGTGTAATTGTGAAAGTAGCTTTAATACATGATTGGTTAACTAATATGGGCGGAGCTGAAAGAGTGTTGATTAATTTTAAAGAAATCTTCACAGATGCCTCTATTTATACATCGTTATATAATGCTGAAAATCTAGATCCAGCACTCAGAGATATAGATGTAAAAACTTCTTTTTTACAAAATAAAAGAAATATAGATAAAGGACATCAAAGATTGTTGCCATTTATGCCTATGGCTTTTGAGAGTTTTGATTTAAATGAATTTGATATAATACTTAGCAGTAGTTCTGCTTGTGCTAAAGGCGTTGTTACTAAGTCTGATACAATGCATATTTGTTATTGCCATACACCCATGAGATATGCATGGGAATTTTATTATGAATATGCTGAAACTGAGAAAACTCTTATAGGTCCTTTTAAAAAAATATTTTTAAAATATTTTATGAATTATATGAGACTTTGGGATAAAGTTTCTTCAGATAGAGTTGATTACTTTATTGCAAATTCGGAAAATGTTGCTAAAAGAATTTGGAAACACTATAGAAGAGAAAGTACTGTTATTCATCCTCCCGTAAGAACAAAATTATTTAATATATCTGATACTACTGAAGAGTATTTTTTAATAATTTCCAGATTAGTTCCATATAAAAGAGTTGATTTAGCTATTGAAGCTTTTAATGAATTAGGATTACCTCTTATAGTAATTGGAGATGGTTCTGAAAAAGTAAGACTTGAAAACATGGCGAAGGCAAATATAAAATTTTTAGGAAGACAACCTGATGATGTAATAAAAGAGTATTATTCAAAATGTAGAGCTTTTATATTTCCGGGAGAGGAAGATTTTGGAATTGCGCCGCTTGAAGCTCAATCAAGTGGAAGGCCTGTAATTGCATATGGTAAAGGTGGAGCCTTAGAAACAGTAATTAATGAAAAAACAGGTGTATTTTTTAATGAACAAAAAACTTTTTCATTAATAGAAGCAGTTAATAAATTTAATAATATGTGCTTTGATAAATATTATATTAGAAAACATGCAGAAAAATTTGATGAAGAAATATTCAAAAAGAAAATAAGTGATTTTATAAATGAAAAATATGCAGAATTCAAAAGCAAAAAGCCGTATAAGGTATTGTAACTTAATTAATTAGGGGAAATGTATAATGATAATTTTTAATGCTTTACAAACTTCTTTAAGTGGTGGAATTGGCAGATATAGTTATGAACTTGCAAAAGCTCTTTATTTACAAAATGAAATTTCCATAAAAATTGTAATAAGGGAACAAGATAGAAATAATTTTAACTATGTTCATAATAATGATGACTTGATAGTACTTAAAGGTATTACAAATTCTATACAAAGAAATTTTTATGAGCAATTTAAATTGCCAAAGTATATTTATAAAAAATACCCTAATGCAATTATACATTATCCAGATTCTATGGCACCTATTAATTCAAAAAACAAAATAATCATAACAATTCATGATTTGGCTTTTCTTAGCAGAAGTCAGGATTTTACTAAAAAAACAGTAATTTGGAAAAAAGTTATTACTAATATTTCAGTTAAGAAAGCTAATAAGATTATCTGCATAACAAATTTTGCAAAATCTGAGATTAAAAAATATTATCCTGATGTAGTAAATAAAACAGCTGTTGTATATAATGGATTTAATGATTTTTCACATGACACAATACAAGATAATATGGTTAGCAATAAAATAAGACAGTATTTATCAATGCCATATATACTAACTGTTAGCACTATATCACCACGTAAGAATATTGATGGTTTAATTAAGGCTTTCGATAGAATTAAGGATAAAATTCCACATAAACTTATAATTGCAGGGAATAATGGGTGGAAGTATGAAGAAGTGTATAAGTTAATTAAAAAAAATAACCTTAAAGGGAGGGTTTTTTTTACAGGTAAGGTTAATGATGAAGAATTAAAAACATTATATAAAAATTCAGAGTTATTTGTCTATCCTTCTTTTTACGAAGGTTTTGGACTACCACCTTTAGAAGCCATGTCTTATGGTGTACCTTGTATAGCTTCACAAACTTCTTCGATTCCAGAAGTATTACAGGAGGCAGCAATTTATATTAATCCGTATTCTATTGAAGATTTGGCAGACAAACTTCTAATGAGTACAAAAAAAGATATAAATATTATTGAGTTAAAAGATAAGGGATATGCAAGAACAAAATGTTTCTCTTGGGAAAAATGTGCTAGAGAAACCTTCGAAGTATATAGAACTATTTTATAATAAATTTATAAATACTAAGGAGATACAATATGTTTTTACTTCGTAATGAGGAAACTATTAAAAGATATATGTGGATATTTATGTCTATATTAATATTGTTAACAGCTTTGGGCGGCATTTTAAAAATATCGCTACTAATATACTTTTTTTTTATTTTTGGTTTTATATATTTTTTATATCTACCAAAGCAATATATATATTTTCTTATATTAATTTGGCCGTTTACGTTTTTACATAATCAATTCAACATATACGTAAAAGTTTTAGGAATTATTTTATTGTTTATACAAATTATAAAGAAAAAGGCTAAAATAAAATATTCCTATTTTCAAATTTTTTTTATAGCATTTATTTTTATTGGATTTATATCTTACATAATATCTCTTTTTTATAAAAGCTCTATTGGTAGAGTTACTGGATATAAGGTTATATTTGGATTTAGCAGTTTAGGGTTTCAAAACCTATTTCAGTATTTTTATATAATCTGTTTATCTTTTTTAATATTAAATCTGTTTAATAATAAGAATGAGATTATTAATTTAGTAAAGTTATTTATTAATGTAGGAATAATATCTAGTATAATTGGATTATTTATATATCTTTTATATTCATTAGATTTGTCAATTGTAATACCTAATGTTATAAGAGAGTTTCCTGGACCTCAGCAAGGGGTTTGGGATAATAGATTAGCAGGTACTGCTTTTGAACCTTTAGCTTTTGGAAATCAAATTGGTATAATGATTCCACTAACTATAGGTCTGTTTATTCTTTGCTCTAAAGATAAGCTTAAGTATAGTATATATTTATTTATTGAATTTTTAACTTTAATATTAACATTTTCAAGTGGGGCATGGATTAGTACTTTTGTAAGTGTAATTGGTTTTTTTGTTTTTCTAATTTCCGTATATGGTAGAAAATATATTAATAAAAAAATTATTGCTAAAGGTATAGCTGTAATTGGGATATTAGGTTTTTTTCTTATAGGAACACTTTATTTTACGGATAACTTAAACTACGTAAAATTTGTAATAAGTGATAAATTTAAAGGTTCCCAAAGCATGAATGAAAGAAGAGCTATGAATACAATATTATTAAAGACCTTTAAAGAGTATCCTGTTATAGGGGTAGGTATTGGAAGATATGTATTTTATATAGATAAGTATGGTCCTGCAGGTAAAAAACAATTCAAATTTATTCCTAGACCAGTTCCAGCAGGTTGGCGTGCTAATAATGATTACTTTACTATTTTGGCTGAAACAGGTATTTTAGGTTCAAGCTTTTTCGTTATTTCATTTATTTTTATTTTTAGAGAAACCTTTTTTAATACATTTAAATTTAGACGTGATAGATATTTTATTTTGCTATGTAGTATTCTTACTTCTATATGTATAATATTAATTCAAATGGCAGTAGCGTTTTTAATTTATAGCTATTATCTTTGGATTCTTATAGGGTTGGCTTTAGTGTTTGCTAGAAATTATAAAGAAACGGGTGAAACAAATTGAATATTGGTATAGATGCCAGACCGTTATCAAAATATAAAACAGGAATAGGGTTTTATCTTGATAGTCTGCTTACAAATTTATTGGAGATAGATAAAGAAAATGTATATTATCTCTTTTCAGATAGACATGTTGTTTTCGAAGGCGATAAATATAAAAATTTAATAGTTATTGAAGATTCAAATAAGATTTATAAAAAAACTTTATGGTACTTGTTTAAGGTTCCACAACTAATAAGAAAATATAATATTGATATATTTTGGGGAACACAACATGTATTACCTTTAAAGCTTTATAATGCAAAAAGCTTATTAACAATACATGACTTGGTTGTTTATGAAATGCCTGAAACTATGCAAACTTACAACAAGCTTATAAATAAGATTTTTATACCATTTTCAATTAAAAAGGCAGATAAGATTATTGCAGTATCTAAGGCTACTAAATTAGGTATACATAAATATTTCTATAATGATATTGATACAGAAAAGATTAGTGTTATTTATGAAGATGGAACCTATATTGAAATATCAAAAGAACAAGAAGTGGATTTCTTTAAGAAAAACAATAAAATAGTTCCTAAAGAATATTTATTATATGTAGGAACTATAGAACCAAGAAAAAATATTAGTACCTTGCTTAAGGCTTATGAAAGTATAAGAAAAGAAACTGATTTAAAGCTAGTACTATGTGGCAAGTTAGGGTGGAAGTCTAAAAACATTAAAGAAGCTATTCATAATCATAAGTATGCTGAGGACATAATTTATTTAAACTATGTTACGAATGTTGAAAAGCATGTACTTATGAAAAACTGTTTTATATTTATATTTCCTTCATTATATGAAGGTTTTGGGCTGCCAGTTGTTGAAGCTATGAAACAAAATGCAGTAACTATAGTATCAAATTCCTCATCATTAAAAGAATTAGTTGAGTTAGAAGAATTAAAATTTGAAAAATTTGATTATGAGAAGCTTTCGAATAAAATAGAAAATTTATACAATAATGAAAAAGAATATGAAAGATTGAAAGCATACTGCATCAGAAGAGGAAAAGAATTTAATTGGCAGAGTGTTGCTAAGGATTATTTAAATATAATAAGAAATATGAAAAATTAAATATAACGAAGATTTGAGAGTGAATAATATAATGAATAAAACTATTATAATATTAGTTAACTATAATAATTTTACAGATACTATACAATGTGTAAATAGTTTAAAAAAACTAACTAATAAAAATTATGAAATTGTAATAGTAGATAATGGATCTCAAAATAATTCCGTAGAAGAAATAAAAAAAAGTCTTCCTAATATAAAGCTTATTGAAACAGGAAAAAACTTAGGCTTTGCAGGGGCAAATAATGTAGCAATCAAATATGGACTAGAAAATAATGCAGACTTTTATTTATTACTAAATAATGATACTATAGTGGAGCCAGATTTTTTAGATAATATGATGGAAATTTTTAAAAATTATTCCAAAGTTGGTATCGTCGGTAGTAAAATTATGTATTATGGTAATAAAAAGTTAATATGGTATGCTGGAGGAAAGGTTAATTGGCTTAAATTTCGAGTAGAACATTTTGGACTAAAAGAAATAGATAAAGGACAATATGATAATGAATCTGAAGTTGATTTTATAACAGGTTGTAATATGCTTATAAAAAAAGAGGTTTTAGAAAATATAGGCTTATTAGAAGAAGACTATTTTATGTATTATGAAGATGTTGATTTTTGCATAAAGGCAATGATGAAAGGATATAAACTTATCTATACCCCTAAAGCTGTTATATATCATAAAGTAAGTGTAGCAAGCGGAGGAGAAGATTCGGCCTTTGCAATAAAGTGGAATACTAGAAATAAAATTATTTTTATGAATAAATTTAAGAAAAAAGTTAAATTGTTTAGTTATTTAGTATCTATTGCAGGAATAAGTGTTTCAAATATTAAGAAATGGATTATGTATAAAATCAAAGGAGATTATAACAGAGCAAGTGCCTTGGTAGAAGGAACTATAGAAGGTATAAGATATATATTTAAAAATTAAATAAAGTTAATATTTAAGGCAGGGATTTTGATGAAAAACAAAGAAACTTCAGCTGCTGTAGTTGTCACTTTCAACAGAAAAAATTTTTTAATTGAAAGTATAAAAGCATTAATAAATCAATCCTATAACCTTGATGGAATAATAATAATAGATAATGCTTCAACGGATGGAACAGCTGAATTGTTAATACAAAATAAATTTATTTGTGATTTTTCTCAGGATATAAATAAAAGTACGGAAGTTTTAAATGTATATGAAGGTATAAATATACATTATATAAGATTACAGCAAAATACTGGAGGTGCAGGTGGATTCCATAAGGGTATTGAGACAGGAAAGATATTAGGATACGACTGGCTTTGGCTAATGGATGATGATGCGGAGCCTCAAAATGATGCTTTTGAAAAATTAATGAAAGTAAAGGAAAAAACATCTGCATTTGTATTAGTTAGTGCTGTTTATAATAAAGATTTAACGCTTCAAAAAAGACCGATATACTCAGTTATTGATAATGATAAGTATTTTAAAAATATTGAACATAAAGAATCAGATTTTATTGAAAATGAAATTCTTAATATTTATACGTATCCTTTACTTGGGGTATTAATTAATCAAAAAGTTATTGAAGCCTGTGGTAATGTAAAGGAAGAATTTTTTATTCAGTGTGATGATTTAGAGTACACACTAAGAATATCAGACAAGTTTAGTATTGTTTGGGTAAGAGATAGCATACTTATTCATAAAGAAGTAGAAAGTCTCATTTTACATAGAAAAGTATTAGGTAAAAACTTTTACTATATAAATATAAAAGAACAATGGAAAGATTATTATGGTTTTAGAAATCATATGCTTGTAGCAAAAATAAGAAATAACAATAGACTTGTGCTTAAAAGATATTTAAGAGATTATATAGATAGGATAATAAGAATAATAATTGCTCAAGATAATAAATTATTTAGGATAAAAATAAATACTAAAGCTATTTTGGATGCTGTTAACAATAGAACTGGTAAACGTGTAAAGCCAGGACTGCTTCCTAAGAAGGAGAGGAGTTAGTGTGAAAATAAATTTTATAATTCCTTTTATTAACCTTACTGGAGGTTTGAAGGTTGTTTTTGAATATGCTAATAGATTGAAAGAGAGGGGACATGATGTTGTATGCTATGTCCCTGTATTATCTTATAAATTTCAAAATAAAGGTTTAAAAGGTGAATTTAGAAGAATAAAAGCTTCTGTAGGTAACGTTATTAAAAAAAGAAATAAAGTAGATTGGTTTGATTTGAAAGTAAAAGTAAAGCAGGTTCCGTTAATTAATAGTGTATTTATAAGAGATGCAGATGCTACCATAGCTACAGCATGGCCAACAGCATATTCAGTCAGTAAGTTAAATAAAAACAAGGGTAAGAAGTTTTATTTTATTCAGCATTACGAAAAATGGAGTGGACCTGAATACTTAGTTAATAATAGTTATAAGCTCCCTCTAAGACGTATTGTTATTGCAAAGTGGCTTAAGGATTTAATGGAGATGAAGTTTCATGTAGAGGTTGATGCGCTAATTCCTAATGGAATAAATTTTGATGAATTTTATAATAATAATAAAATTTATAATAGAGAAAAAGTAATTTTAATGCTTTATCATAAATTAGAGTGGAAAGGCTATAATGATGGAATAAAGGCCATAGAAATTGTTAAAAAAATTCATCCTGAAATAAAGGTTAGACTATTTGGATTAGAGAAAGGTACTGATATACCAAGTTATGCTGAGTTTTATGAAAATCCTGAAAAAAGTAAGTTAAGAGAATTGTACTCAACATCAGATATTTTTATATCTCCTAGTTGGACAGAAGGATGGCATCTTCCACCAATGGAAGCTATGGCATGTAAGTGTGCAGTAGTAGCAACTAATGTTGGATGTATACCGGATATAGGAATACATAGAGAAACTTCTATGGTTTGTGAACCCCACGATATAGAGTCACTTGCTCAAAATATATTAAGCTTAATAGAAAATGAAAATTTATTAAGAAAAATATCTGAAAACGGATATAAATTAATTAAAACATATACGTGGAATAATTCAACAGATATATTTGAGAATACTCTAAAAAAATAATTATTCTTTTGTAATTTAATTATATTAGAGGTAAAATATGATGCGGCAAAAATCATTAATTAAGAACTATGTATACAATGTAAGCTTGACTTTATTAAATATGCTTTTTCCTATTATAACATTTCCGTATGTTTCCAGAGTAATAGGTGCTGTTGGTGTAGGTAAAGTTAGTTATGCTACATCTATTGTAAATATTTTTTTGATTTTTGCAAGTCTAGGAATACCTGTTTATGGTGTAAGAGAAATTGCAAAAGCAAGAGATAATAAGATTAAGCTTTCAAAAGTATTTTCTGAGATATTTTTAATAAATACAATTGCAGGAATAGTAAGTTCAGTTGTTTATTATACGGCTGTACTTTCATTAGATTATTTTTGGAATGAAAGAATACTATTTTTATTATTAGGAAGTTTATTAATATTAAATATCTTTAGTATTGATTGGATGTATCAAGGATTAGAGAACTATGGATTTATTACTATAAGAAGTATAATGTTTAAAATAATATCAATAGTACTTCTTTTTTTACTAGTTCAAAATAGAGGTGATTATATTATTTATGGTGCTATAAGTGTTATAGCACTTAGTGGAGCAAATATAGTAAATATAATAAACTCCAGAAAATATATTAAGATTGGCTTTAAAAATTTAGATTTTAAAAGGCACTTAAAGCCTATTTTAATTTTGTTTTCGTCACAAGTTGCTACGAATATTTATATAAATCTTGATAGTGCTATGCTTGGAATAATATCAGGAGATAAATATGTAGGGTATTACTCAGCTGCTTTAAAGATAAATAGAATGGTTCTTGGTATAGTTACTTCTCTTGGTGTTGTATTGCTTCCTAGACTGGCTTATTATATAAAACAAGACATGAAAGAGAATTTTAATATATTAATTGAGAAATCTGTTCAGTTTATATTGTTTCTTGGACTTCCTTCCTGTGTTGGTTTATATGCATTAGCACCTCAAATTATAAGATTATTTTCGGGTGATGAGTTTATTCCTGCAGTACCCACTATGCAAATTACTGTTTTTATAATTATATTAATAGGACTTAGCAATTTAACAGGGATACAGATATTAATGCCACTAGGAAAAGAACGAAAGTTGTTAATATCTGTTATTGTAGGAGCTGTAGTTGATTTTATATTAAATTTAATATTGATTCCTATTTTTAACCAAAATGGTACTGCGATTGCTTTTACTATTGCAGAGTTTTTAGTTTTAGCTATTCAATTAAAATATACAAAAAATTATATGAAGAGAAAAATAATAAATAAAAAAAATGTACATTATTTGATAGGAAGTATTTTTGTATTTATTGCAGTAGAATTAGTAAAGTTGTTAAATTTATCTGATATATTTACTATTTTATTAAGTATAGTTTTTTCAGGTTCATTATATTTTGTATACTGTTTAATTGTTGGAGAATCTATAATACAAGAAATATTAAATAAATCAGGTTTGAGATAGTGTCAATAAACATTAATAATATGTATGCAGTTGCCTATATGTACTTAAGATATTTTTGAAAATATAATAGAAAAATTAAATATACTAAACTAAATAAAAGCTGCTAATAAACTGAGTTAGCAGCTTTAGATATAAAAAATTAATTGCTATGGTAATTTAGATAAAGAAGAAACTGTAGTATTATCACTTTTGTTAACATACTTTTGGAGAATATATAAAGGTGTATATTTTTGAACTTTCCATATATAATGTAATTGTTTTGCCATTAATGGGCAAGCATCAACTGAACTATTTGTGTTATTTTGCATTGTATCAAAATCAAAAGGATATTCATTCCAGCCAATTTCTAAGTTTGCAGCAAAGCCACCATATTTCTTTGTATACCAACCTACAAAGCCTATAGGAAGAGAATCGCTAAGTGAAAAAGGAGATTGAGTAAGTATAGCTATATCAATAACTATATTTTTATTTTTTTCATAAACTTCGCCTGAGAGTTTATAATTCCAAAATATTGTAGGTCCTCGCCCGTGATAAGTTATAGCATAATTGAAAAGTTTATACTTGTCTATAAAATTAACTACAGCTTTTGTTTCAGGTTCAGATAAACCACTTGATCCAATATAATATTCTGAAGCAGGTTCAGATTTAGCCCACCATTTTGGATCAGTAGCAGTATAACTTTTTACGTCTTCATCATTTACACCATCTTCCCAAAAGTTATAGTGTAAATCAACACCATTAATATTAGATTTCCATACTCTAAAATCTTTATCATTATATTGCCAATTAGAATCTACATCACCAGGATTTATTAGATGATTATCTATTTTATTCTTTAGCATGGCTAATAAATTTTCATATCGTATGCTATCATTTACTGAATTAAGTCCGCTAAATACAAGCTCCGTACCATCAGGATTTTGCATTGGCACATAAAAAATTGCTGATTTTGAGAAAATATCTTTAAGCTTCTGACCATTATAGTAATTATTCCAATTATAAAGATAAAACTCAATTTGTTTCATAATAATTGGTGTACTATGAGTTTCTCGAGCATGAGAGTTTCCCATGATAAAAAAACGGTGAGGTATGTTTTTTTCAAGTTTTGATAGATTTTCAAGTCCATTTACATTACCTATTATTACTGCTGGAATATCACGTCCTAGTACAGATTTACCTATTATAACTTTTTTTACTTTATCAGGAAACATAGAAATTAACTTATCAATATCCTTTATCATATCGTTATATCTATATTCTATTGTTGATAAATCAATAATACTTTTATAATTTTCAGTTAAAGTTTGTTTAGATGTAATAGAAGAATTTGTACTTACATAGTTTTTATCAGGAGTCATATTGTTATCATCATATACTCCTGAACCGGATTTTAATACATCTTGAGATTCTATATTATTTGAGTTACTGACATTATTTGTGTTGATATTCTTTGGAGTTATAAGCCCTAATAAATTAGATTTAAATAATATAGTCGCAAGAATAGTTATTAACAGAATACATAATATATAAAAAGTAAATTTGCGCATCATATCACCTTGAATAATAGTAATTATGCATTTTTTTATTTAATAATTGAGATTCTAAATTTTTTAAGTATTGTAATTTCGATATATAATTATATGCTATAATAAAAAGCATATGTTTTTTAATAAATATTATAATATTATTATTTATTTTTAGCATTATTTATATATAATATGACAAATTTATAATTCTTATTCACTTATATATTAAATAGAAATCGACGCTTGAAATATTGAAATAACTAATTGAAAGATATATAATAAGCATTAGTGAATAAATAGCAATAAAATTATAATAATAGAAAGTATTGTTGCATTTTGCTCGAAAGGAGTATAACGTATTGATTACAAGTAAATTGGACAAAGAACGTCTCTTCGTAGTTGTGCTTATAGCTTGTTCGTTTTTTTTATATATTGCTTGGGCTGTAATTATTCCATTTGATCATGCTCCAGATGAGTTTCAAAGGTTTGATATTGTTAATTTCATTATTAAATATAGAAATTTACCTATAAGTGGTGATATAAGATTATTTTATGGAGACTATGGGATTTCATATGCTACAACGCCTTACCTCCCTTATATAATATCAGCTGGTTTATGCATATTTGCTGATAAAATAGGTGTCAATTTGCCAGTATATATAATTTCAAGAATGCTTTCTGTATTTTCAGGGGTGGGAACAGTATACTTTTCTTGGCTAATAAGTAAGCGTATATTTAAACAATCTAAAGTAAAGTATTTTTTTCCTTTATTTCTAGCTTTCATTCCCCAATTTGCCTTTATATCTGCATATACAAATCAAGATGCATTTACTGTATTTTTATCATCTATTATGATTTATTTATGGCTTTTAGGTTTAGAATCAAATTGGGGATATAATGTAGTGATAAAAGTTGGCATTGTATCAGGTTTGATGGCATTATCATACTTGAATGGATATTCTATAATACTTGCTACACTTTTTATAGTATTAATTACTTATAAAAATAAATTATCAAATAGTTTTTTTAAAAAACTATTATTATGTATTTTTATTATTTTTATAGTATCTGGATGGTTTTTTATAAGAAATTATTTAATTTACGACGGAGATTTTTTAGGGAGAAACTATGGCAGAGCGTTATCAGAAAAACTTGCTATACCTAAATATAAGCCTTCAATTAGAAATACATTAAAACATAGAGGATTAGGCATAAGATATTTATTGTTTAATACAAATTGGCTGAGTGATACATTCAAAAGCTTTTGGGGGTATTTTGACTATATGATTTTGCCAATGAACAATAAATATTATTTTTTAATGTTTTTAATTGTTGCAGCTAGTTTAATAGGTCTGTTTTATAAAATAGTATATTATTATAAAACTGATATTAAAATGTTAATGAGAAATAAATTTTATATAGCTTTAGCTTTTACATCTGTTATTTCTTTTATATTACATTCTTATTACTCAATTTACTCAGATTATCAGCCGCAAGGACGATATTTATTTCCTGCACTAATAGCATTAATAATATTATTATGCAAGGGATTAGATGGAATAATTGCTGATAAATACAAAAGTATAGTTTATAAATTACTTGGTATTTTAGCTATTATGTCTAACTTTATGGCATTATTTTATATAATATTTTTAAATTATTATGTTTTTTAAGGTGATAACTTGAAAATGAAAACCATAAATGAAGGCACACAAATAAGACCCATTCCTTTTGTTCGAAAAAAAGAGGATCTCTTATAGGATC
>NZ_JAMSKT010000019.1 GCF_023806125.1 Clostridium caldaquaticum | reverse complement strand
GATATGATGAAGCAACAGGACTTTACTACTTGATGGCAAGATATTACGATGCAAATGTTGGAAGGTTTATAACAAGGGATACTTTCCATGGGTTTGAAGATGAGCCAAGAAGTTTAAATCAGTATGTTTACACAAATAACAATCCTGTAATGTATATTGATAAAGATGGTCATGCACCCACACCTATAGGTATTGCCCTTAGCATAATAGGGGGCATTGCAGGATGGGCTTTTGGCGATTATGTTGCAAAACATCTTGGGTGTACAGGAGCAAAATACTGGGCAGTTCGATCAGCAGTTATGCTTGGTGGTGCTGTGATTGGTTTCTTCGCTGGTGAACTTGTAGCAGGCATTACAACTAAGTATTTGATTGCAAATGCTAATATAGCAATACAAATGCCAAAATGGATTTTACAACTTATTGGATATTTCAAAGTACTTGACAATGGTGTTAACTTCTCATTAAAAGCAACAGAAAGAATGCAACAGACAGGGAGGTTTGTTCCTGTTCAAACTTTAATAGACGCAATCAAGAATGGTGTTGCTAAGCCAGACCCTAGAGGATCAAGAGCCATAATGTATTATTCTCGAATGATTAAAAATGGTGTATCATATAAACTGGAAGTATTATACGATAGATCAACTAATTCAATTTGGCATTTTATGTATACGAAATAATAACTATGAAAGGGATTTTTTTATGACACAAAAAGAAAAATTATATTATTTATTAAATTATTATTTAAAAAACAAATACGATACAAATATATTTTGTGATTTATTTTCAGATACATTTAATTTAGAATACGATAATTCATTAACAAAAATAGAACAACAATTATTTGAAGAGTTAATGATTGTAACAAGTAGGTTTTCACCTTTTGAAGAAGATTTAAAAATACCTAATGCCTTTTATAGTGAACAAGAAGTTAGAATAAAAGCAAAGGAAGTTGCAAGTGCATTAAATTTAATTTAAACTCGATTTGCAATTAATATAGTAAGTATTAATAAGGTTTAGAATAAATATAAATCAATCCATTTTAAATATAACATTATAGCTATAAATATAATTTTCAGAAAAAGTGTAGTTAAAAGGATAACTATACTCTTTCTTGTACAAAAGAGATACTGCCTACTACGTAGTTGTTATTTCAAAGCAGTAGTGTGGCATCAGCTAACCCATTAAGATATGCAGGATACAGATATGATGAAGCAACAGGACTTTACTACTTGATGGCAAGATATTACGATGCAAATGTTGGAAGGTTTATAACAAGGGATACTTTCCATGGGTTTGAAGTTGATATCTTGAGCTTAAATCAATACACATCTGCACAGAATAATCCTGTTATTTATGCAGATCCTAGTGGACATGTTGTGGTAAATGTTGTAGGTGCAGTAATAGGTGCAGGATTAGGTGGTTTACTCGGCAAAGCTGTTGCAGATTATTATAAACTAACAGGATGGAAAAGAAATGCAACTATAGCTGGATTTGCGGTAGGAGGAGCTGCACTAGGGTGGTTTGCAGGTTCGGTTATAAAGAACCTTGCAGGCATGTTGATGACTTATGTATTGACCAATCCTAATTATCAGCTAGCACAAAAGATTGCAAACAAGTATGGAGGAACGTTAGAGAATGCAGCTGGTGACGGATGGGTTATACGAATACAAAAAATAACCCTTAGAATAATGAATTCAGGCGGTGGGAGAACTAATTATTGGAGACTTTCAATAGGAAATAAAGGTACTGTCGATAAGTTGGGAAATTTTTCTAATGACAGAGCTTTGACCCACATCGATATAACTAAAAATAGTTTCAATGAAATATGCAGAAGATAGGGACATATAAGTACTATTTAGAAACAAAGAATAACATCTTAATTCAAAGGGAATACTAATTACAAAGTAAACTTTTGAATGGAGATGTTTTTTTATGCCAAGAATAGCAAGGCAAAAGAAAGAAAACGCTATTTTTCATGTAATGGCTAGAAGTATAAGTGAAGTTAATTTGTTTAAGGATAATCAGGATAAGGCTTGTTATTTAGAGTTTGTTAAAAAATATCAAAAAACTTATGAATTTAGAGTATATGGATACTGTCTCATGGATAACCATCTTCATTTAATAATAGATACTAATGGAACAGATATTTCAAGGATTATGCACAGCATAAATTTTTCCTACGCACAATATTTTAACCACAAACATAAAAGACATGGACATCTATTTCAAGACAGATTTAAAAGTAAAATGGTAAAGAGTGAAGTATATCTCTATGCTCTATCAGCCTATGTACATAACAACCCATGTGATATTAAGGGATTTGAAAACTGCCCAGAGAAATACGAATTTTCAAGTCTTCCAATATATCTAGGGCTAAGACATGACCCCTATGAACTAATTGAAGATGGTTTTATTATGGGTATGTTTAGCAAAAATCCTAAAAAAGCAAGGGAAAGTTATATGAGATTAGTATATAAATGCTGTGATAAAGTTTTTAAAGAGGAAGTTGAATTTTTAAGCGAAGGGACAGAATACAGAAGTGGAAGAAAGATATTAGTCAGGAACGTTAAAATTAAAGAGATAATAGAATTTATTGCATTAAAGATGGAAGTTAAAAAAATAAAATTACATACTAAATACTGTAGGGAAATAGTTGAAGCAAAGGCTTTAGCTGTACTTTTAATGAGAAGTCTTTGCAACTTAAAATGCAGTGAAATTTGTCGTGTCTTTGGAAACATAACTCAAAGCAGGGTTTCAAAATTAAGCAGCCTTGGGGTAAAGCTTCTTGATGAGGAGAAATATAGGAATATAACCCGGGAGTTTATGATGGAATATGCTTGTTAAAGAAAAAATAAATTGTAGAAGTAAAGGCATGACAAAATATTAACAAAATATTAATGATTATCTAACATTATAATTGGACAAGCATTGAAAAAAATATTAAATTAACAAGAAATTATTTTAAACTGTAATAATAAAGAAACATAATAATTAAAATTTAATCTAAAAAGAATAGAACTTTTAGGCAGTAGGTTAAAATATTAAATAACTGTCCCTATTGCTCCTATTGCTCTGTTGTTGCGCTGTTGTATTTAATTCTTATATTTTATTTACAAACAAAATATAATATGGTATTATCGTTATTATACAAAACAAAATTTTTTGTATAGGGCAAAGGAGGATATAATATTGTAATGATACTTGATAATACTGATAGAGCAATTTTAAGAGAATTGCAGGAAGACGGTTCAATTTCAAATTTAGAATTATCAAAAAAAGTTGGATTATCACCATCAGCTTGCCTTGCAAGAACAAAGAACTTGGTAGAAACTGGAGTTATAAAAAAATTTGCTGCTATTGTTGATGAGAAAAAATTAGGAATGGAAGTACTTGCATTTGTACTTGTCAATTTATCACCTTTAAACAGGGAAACAATACATTCATTTTTAGAGGATGTGAATAGATTTCCACAGATTCAGGAATGTTATACACTTACAGGAAGTCATGATTATCTCCTTAAAATTGTAGCAAAAGATATGGAAAGTTATAGGGATTTTATAATTGATTCATTAATGAAGAATACAACAATTAGCAGTGTAGAAACAAGTATGGTAATGGGTATAGAAAAACGAACTGTCAATGTACCCGTCGATGAAGTTTAAAGAGGTGATAATATTGAAAGAAAAAACATTAGCATTAAAGGCAGCATTTCCTCATACTATTCCAGTATTTACTGGGTTTACTTTTTTAGGAATTGCTTATGGTATTTTAATGAGCAGTAAGGGATATGGTGTTCACTGGATAGTTTTGATGAGTCTTATGGCATTTGCAGGTTCAGCTCAATATGTTGCAATTACTTTTCTTACATCAGCATTTAATCCTGTTTATGCGCTACTTGTGACATTGATGATAAATGCCAGGCATATATTTTATGGAATTTCATTACTTGAAAAGTATAAGGATGCTGGTAAATTTAAGCCATATCTTATCTTTGGTTTGTGTGATGAAACATTTTCTATTATATGTTCAGCTGAGCCGCCAAAGGATGTAAATCGGAAATGGTTTAATTTTTTTATTACACTTCTTGACCACAGTTATTGGGTGTTAGGTTCTGCACTTGGTGGAATAGTAGGTTATATAATTTCATTCAATACAAAGGGGCTTGATTTTGTGTTAACTGCTCTTTTTGTAGTAATATTCGTAGAACAGTGGAAAAGTCAGAAAAATCACAAACCTGCAGTAATAGGTGTTTTATGTTCTATTATATGTTTGCTTGTTTTCGGACAAAGCAATTTTATTATTCCTTCTATGTTATCAATATTGGCGGTATTAATAATATCCCGAAAAAAATGTGTTGAAAAGAAAGTAGCAGCAGAGGAGGGAATATAGTGATTTTAACGCCTGTTCAAACATTTATTATTATTTGCATGGTAACAATTGGTACGATGATAACAAGGTTTTTGCCTTTTATTTTATTTAAAGATATAAAATCTAATAATTCATATATAAATTATCTTGGACAAGTTTTGCCTTTTTCTGCTATCGGTTTGTTAGTGGTATACTGTCTTAAAACGGTTAATTTCAGAAGTTCTGCATATTGGATTCCAGAACTTATAGCTATTCTTTGCATTATAGTGATTCATAATTGGAAAGAAAATACACTTCTAAGCATTGGGGTAGGTACGGTTATTTATATGGTTTTTGTTCAATTTGTATTTATGTAAATTATTAAGGTTTTTACTTTTTTATATTGACGAAAATATTATTTTGCAGTAGAATATAAATGAAAATTTAATAAAACCTCACTTTTCTAGTGAGGTAGAGGCGCGGTGTTTAACAGTCTTTAGAGGAGTAGGAGAAGCAATGATTCTAAGGAGAAGGAAACATCGCCGAAGCTAGTAATATTCTCAGTATTACTTGCTGGGTCTGCAGTTAAGAGCTGCAGGACTGTCTCAATAAACGTCCCGGTTTATTGAGTTGTGCTATCTCATTTGGGAAAAGAAGGAGTATTGGGTAATTTTGCGTATTACGACCTGAGCTCGCCTCAGGTCTTTTTGTATGTCGTAAAATTTTTAAACATACATTAAACAGTATAAACTTTGTTTATAGGAGAGGTTTAAAATCGTATATTAAATTAAATAAAATGTAAGGAGAGATTTATCATGAAGAAAAAAATATCATTATTAATTGCAATGTCTTTATCAGCAGTTATGATTTTAACAGGATGTGCATCAAGCAGCAAAAAAGAGGAAGTAAAGTCAACAACTGAACAAGCAGCAACAAAAGGTGGAACTTTCAAGGTAGGTATGGAAGCTGGATATGCTCCTTTTAACTGGACTCAAACAGATGCATCAAATGGTGCTGTTAAAATTGAGGGCAGCTCAGAATATGCAGGAGGATACGATGTAGAAATGGCAAAAAGAATTGCTAAAGATTTGGGTAAAGAGCTGGTTATAGTTAAGACTGAGTGGGATGGTCTTGTTCCAGCACTAACTTCTGGTAAAATTGATGCGATTATTGCAGGTATGTCTCCAACAGCAGAGCGTAAGCAGACAATAGATTTTTCAAACAACTACTATAAATCAGATTTAGTTATGGTTGTTAAAAAGGGCGGTAAATATGATGGTGCTACTTCCATCCAAGACTTTAAAGGAGCAAAGATAACTGCTCAGTTAAACACTTTCCATTATACAGTAATAGATCAAATTCAAGGCGTGGCTAAACAGCCTGCTATGGATAACTTCCCTGCAATGAGAGTTGCTCTTGAATCAGGAATGATTGATGGATATGTTTCAGAACGTCCAGAAGGGGTTAGTGCTGAGTCTGCTAATTCAAATTTTAAAATGGTAGAATTTAAAAATGGATTTACTACTTCAGATGAAGATACAGCAATTGCTGTAGGTGTTGCAAAAGGCAGTGATTTAACTGAAAAAATTAATAAAACCTTAGCAGGTATCTCAGAAGAGGAGAGAAAAACTATTATGGATACTGCTATTAAAAATCAACCAGCAGCTAAATAGTATTTTTTGAAACCGGGTGCGGTATAACGCATTCGGTTTCTGACTAAAGGAGAATAAGGAGGAGAAAAATGAGCATAGAGTGGATTGTGAAAATCGTTTCAAAAAACTGGCCCATGTTTCTTAGAGGAGCAGGCACAACGCTGGTAATTTCTATGATTGGTACTGTTTTAGGCTCTATTATCGGTTTGTTAGTAGGGGTTATACGTACTATTCCAATGCCTGAACGTGGAGTAAAAAGAGGTTTTCTTAAGGTTATTAATGCAATTCTTTCAGTTTATATAGAAGTTTTTCGTGGAACTCCTATGATTGTACAAGCTATGGTAATTTATTATGGATCCAAGTTAGCTTTCAATATAGATATGGATAAGTTTACAGCTGCAATAATTATAGTGTCTATTAATACTGGAGCTTATATGTCTGAGATAGTTAGAGGAGGTATTGTTTCTATTGATAAAGGGCAATTTGAAGCAGCTCATGCTATAGGAATGAACCATATTCAGACTATGCTTAATGTAGTATTACCTCAAGTAATTCGAAATATTTTACCAGCAACAGGTAATGAGTTTGTAATTAATATAAAAGATACTTCAGTACTTAATGTAATTTCAGTATCAGAATTATTTTTCCAAACTAAATCAGTTGCAGGAATGAATTTTCACTATTTTGAATCTTTCTTTGTAGCATGTGTACTTTATTTTGTTATGACCTTTACAATAACAAGAATACTGCGTTACATTGAGAGGAAACTGGAGGGGCCAGAGAATTATATTATGTATGCTAATCAAATGCAGGTAGAAACTCCTGAAGATATGCTTCGCAGAACAAATAATGGCGGAACAGGACATTATTAGATGAAGGAGGGAAAAGAATGGAAAAAGTAATAGAGATTCAACATTTAAGTAAATCCTTTGGAAGTCATGAAGTATTAAAAGATATAGATTTTTCAGTAAACAAAGGAGAAGTAGTTTGTATAATTGGTTCTTCAGGTTCTGGCAAATCAACTCTTCTTCGATGTGTCAACCTTTTAGAAAAACCAAGTGGAGGCCAAATTATTTATAAAGGTGAAAATATTTTAGATGATAAGCATGACATTTATGCATATCGTACTAAGCTTGGAATGGTGTTTCAGCAGTTTAATTTGTTTAATAATCACAATGTTTTAAGCAACTGCACCGTTGGACAGATGAAGGTGTTAAAACGCTCCAAAGAAGAAGCAGAAAAAGTTGCTATGAAATATTTGAAGGTAGTTGGAATGGATAAGTATATAAATGCAAAACCAAAACAGCTATCTGGCGGTCAAAAACAGCGTGTAGCCATTGCAAGAGCACTTTCTATGGAACCAGATGTTATGCTTTTTGACGAACCTACTTCAGCACTGGACCCAGAGATGGTTGGTGAAGTTCTTAAGGTTATGAAGGAACTTGCTGGATCTGGTCTTACAATGCTTATCGTAACTCATGAAATGGGATTTGCAAAGGAAGTAGCTGATCGTGTAGTATTTATGGATAAAGGAGTTATAGCAGAAGAAGGAACTCCAGAGCAAATATTCAACAACCCAACTCAGGAACGTACCAGAGAGTTTTTAAAACGCACTTTAAATCAATAATTTAGTTAAAATTTTTGTTTTATAGAAAATCTATAGGGAGCTGTTCGTTGTTTAACGGAGGCTCCTTTTTAAAACAATTAGACAAGAGAATATGTCGTTGTTTATAGAATAATTTTTAAAGTATTTTTTAAATTTGAAAGGGTATTAGCTAAATAAATTTTTTATTATTGAGATTATTAAAAATGTTCTATATAATGTATATAAAGCCAGGGGGCTTTATATAATTATTTTATTTATCTTAGAAGGGGGCAAAAAAATATGATTTCAAATAAAGTTGCAGGATATATCAAAAATAGTTCACAGATAAGAGCTATGTTTGAAGAAGGTAAAAGATTAGCAGCAAAATATGGTGCGGAAAATGTGTATGATTTTAGTATAGGAAATCCAAATGTAGCACCTCCAGAGGCTGTGAAAAATGCTATCATAGATATTATAAACAATGAAGATATAAATATGGTTCATGGATACATGAATAACTCTGGTTATGAAGATGTAAGAGAAGCAATTGCAGAATCTATTAATGATAAGTTTGGTACAAATTTTAATAAAAACAATATTGTTATGACAGTAGGAGCTGCTGGAGGATTAAATGTTATTTTCAAAGCCCTTCTGAACCCAGAAGATGAAGTAATAGTGTTTGCTCCTTTCTTTGGAGAGTATAACGGATATGTTTCTAATTCTGAGGGGAAAGTAGTTGTAGTATCACCAAATACCATAGATTTTCAACCTAATCTTTCAGAATTTAAAGAAAAAATAAATCACAAAACAAGAGCGGTTATTGTTAATTCTCCTAATAACCCTACAGGAGTAGTTTATTCAGAAGATACTATTATTAAAATGTCTGAGATACTTAGAGAAAAACAAAAGGAATTAGGAACAGAAATCTATATCATTTCTGATGAGCCTTATCGTGAACTAGTATATGACGGAGTAGAGGTTCCATATATTACAAAATATTATGAAAATACTATTGTTGGTTATTCCTATAGCAAATCTCTATCTTTGCCTGGAGAGAGAATTGGTTATTTGGTAGTACCAAGTGAAGTAGCAGATTTTCAAAATTTGATTGCTGCTGTAAATGTAGCTAACAGAACTTTAGGTTTTGTAAATGCTCCTTCATTATTTCAGCGTGTAGTTGCAAGATGTTTAGATGCTAAAGTGGATTTAAATATATATAATAGAAATAGAGAATTACTATACAATAGTCTTGTAGAATATGGCTATGAATGTATTAAACCGCAAGGTGCCTTTTATTTATTTGTAAAATCTCCAATTGAAGATGATATAAAATTCTGCAACTTGGCTAAACAGCATAATATACTCATTGTTCCAGGAACTTCGTTTGCCTGTCCAGGTTATGTAAGAATTGCGTATTGTGTAGCTTATGAAACGATTGAGAGATCTTTACCTAAATTCAGGGAATTGATTAACGAAATTAAATAATGATAAAGCAATAGGCAATTAGTTAATTTTAACTGATTGCCTATTGCTTTATTTATAGTAATGTCATACAATAGAACATGCGTTCTCAAACATTCCCTTTACTTTTTGAAAAAAAACTATACAATTAATTACATACAGTTTTAACACATGGAGGATAAATATGGAAAAAGATAAAAATAGAAAAAACTCCTACGATGTTACGGATTTAACTTCCCTAGAGAAATTGGAACCAGTAAGAGTAAGACCAGGAATGTATATAGGTTCTACAGGTTCTAGGGGTCTACATCATTGCTTGTGGGAAATATTGGACAACTCTATAGATGAAATATCAAATGGTTATGGTAATAAGGTAACAATAATACTTAATAAGGATAAAAGTGCAACAGTAATAGATAATGGAAGAGGAATACCAACAGGTATTCATCCTATTAAAAAAAAATCTGGAGTGGAGATGGTTTTTACAGAGCTCCATACTGGTGGAAAGTTTGATAATAAGAACTATAAAACTTCAGGAGGACTTCATGGAGTTGGTGCAGCAGTGGTAAATGCTCTTTCGGAATGGGTGGAGGTAGAGGTTCATCAAAATGGACAAATATTTAGGCAAAGGTTTGAGTATACCTTTGACAGTGAGCTTAAAAAAAAGATGCCGGGAACTCCTGTTTCTCCTCTTGAAGTTATAGGAAAAACTAAAGAAAATGGAACAAGAGTTACTTTTAAACCTGACAAAGAGGTTTTTTCAACTACTGATTTTAAATTTGAAATAATAGATGAAAGACTTCAGGAATTATCATTTCAGAACAAGGGTATTACTCTAGTACTTATTGATGAAAGAGAAGCTGAACTTGTAAAAAAAGAATACTATTCAGAAAGAGGACTTTTAGATTTTATACATTATTTAAATGAAAGCAAGTCGGTGCTTCATCAAGAGCCTATACTGTTTGAAGGTGAAAGATTTATAAATGGTCTAAATATATATGGTGAAGTGTGTATGCAGTTTACAGATTCTACTACTGAGTATATTGCAAGCTACGTTAATAACATACCGACTCGTGATGCTGGAACACATGAGAGCGGTTTTAAAACAGGAATGACAAGAGCATTTAAGGAATGGGCTAAAAAGCTAAATCTAATAAAGGAAAAGGATAAGGAATTTGAAGGTGATGACTTGAGAGAAGGTCTTACTGCTATAGTAAGAATAAAAATAAGTAATCCTGTTTTTGAAGGCCAGACTAAGAATAAGCTTGGAAATAATGAAGCATATACTATGATGAATGATTTAGCTTACACTAAGCTTTCAGAGTGGATTGAAGACAATAAAGATATTGCAGCAATTATGATTAACAATGCTATAGAAGCAGCTGCCAGAAGAGAAAAAATAAAAAAGATAAATGAGGCAGAAAAGAAAAAGGTGGGAAAAGGTACTGCACCTCTTGCAGGGAAAATAGCTGTATGTACCTTAAAAGATCCTTCTTTATGTGAATTTATAGTTGTTGAGGGAGACTCGGCTGGAGGAAGTGCAAAACAGGCAAGGGACAGAAGATTTCAAACTATAATGCCTTCAAAAGGAAAGATAATGAATACGGAAAAGCAAAAGCTGGAAAATGTGCTTAGTAGTGAAGAATTAAAAATATTTAACGCAGCAGTAGGAACTGGAGTGCTTGATAATTATAAGGAAGAAGACTTAAGATATGGAAAAATAATAATAATGGCAGATGCGGATGTAGACGGCTATCATATTAGAACACTTTGGATGACATATATTTACAGATATATGAGGCCGCTTATTGCTAATGGACATTTATACATAGCTCTTCCACCTCTTTATAAGGTTTATAAAAGTGATAAAAAAGGGGAAATAGTTAAATATGCTTATAGCGATGAGGAACTGGAAACTGTGAAAAAACAGGTTGGAAAAGGAGCTATGCTGCAAAGATATAAAGGTCTTGGAGAGATGAATGCAGATCAGCTTTGGGAGACAACCCTAAATCCTGAAACTAGAACTCTTCAGCAAGTTACCATAGAAGATGCCGCAAAAGCAGAAAAAATGATTTCTCTTCTTATGGGAGATGTAGTAGAGCCTAGAAAAAACTATATGTATAAGTATGCGGAATTTTAGAAGAAAGGTTGAAGCATATGGCTAAAAAAATAGATATTCCAAAGGATAATAATATTATAAAAATACCTATTGAGGAAGCAATGCCGGAAAATTATCTTCCTTATGCTGTAGAGGTTGCAAAGGATAGAGCATTGCCAGATGTAAGAGATGGATTAAAGCCTGTTCATAGAAGAATTCTTTATGGAGCCTATACTCTTAAGGCTTTTCCTGATAAACCTTATTATAAATCTGCCAGAATTGTAGGAGATATACTTGGAAAATATCATCCTCATGGAGACAGCTCGGTGTATGAGTCTATGGTAATATTAGCTCAAGATTTTACAACGAGAATGCCTTTAATTGACGGACATGGAAACTGGGGAAGTCAGGATGGGGACAGTGCTGCAGCTATGCGTTATACTGAAGCAAGACTAACTCCTTTAGCTATGGAAATGATAAGAGATATAGATAAAGATGTAGTTGATATGGTGGACAACTATTCAAATACTGAGAAGGAGCCAAAGGTGCTTCCAAGTAAGTTTCCAAACCTTTTAGTAAACGGAGCCTTTGGTATAGCAGTGGGACTGGCAACTAACATACCTCCTCACAATTTAAAAGAAGTTATAGATGGAACTATAGCCTTTATAGATAATAATGAAATTACAACTAGGGAGCTTTTAAGCTTTATAAAAGGACCAGACTTGCCTACAGGTGGAATAATTATAGGTAAGAATTCTTTGATTTCTGCTTATGAAACTGGAGAAGGAAAAGTAACTTTAAGAGCCAAGGCAAAGGTTGAAAAACTTGAAAATGGAAGATTAGGAATTGTAATTACTGAGTTCCCTTACAGAAGGTCAAAGGCAAAGCTTCTTCAGACTATATCCGAAATGACAGGAGATAAAAAACATTCAAAAGTTTTGGAGGCTATAACAGATATAAGAGACGAATCAGATAGAAACGGAGTTAGGGCTGTAATTGAGTTTAAAAAATCTGTTGATGAGGCTGCAGGAGAAAAAATATTAAAATATTTATTTAAAAAGACTGATTTACAGTGTAATATATCCTTTAACATGGTTGCTCTATCTAATGGAAAGCCAGAAACTATGGGACTTAAAACTATAATAACCCATTATGTAAATCATCAAAAAGAAGTAGTAACAAGAAGAACTGTAAGAGAACTTGAAATTGCAGAAAAAAGATTTCATATAGTTGAAGGTTTTATAAAGGCTATTGGAATAATGGATGAAATAATTGCTCTTATAAGAGCTTCAAAGTCTAAAAAAGATGCCCAAAAAAATCTGGTTTTAAACTTTGGATTTACAGAAATTCAGTCAGAAGCTATACTGGAGCTTATGCTTTATAGATTAACTGGTCTTGAAATTAAAACTTTCGAAAAGGAGTATAAGGACTTAGAAAAGGAAATTGCTAGGCTTAGAAAGATTTTAGATAATGAAAAAGAACTTTTGAAGGTTATAAAGAAGGAGCTTTTAGAAATAAAAGAAAAGTTTGGAGATAATAGAAGAACAGCTGTAATTGAGGATGATGAAGAAGCTAAAATAGATGTTGAAGAGCTTATAGTAGTGGAAGACATTGTAGTAACAATGTCTAATGAAGGTTTTATAAAAAGGGTACCTTTAAAATCTTATAACAGAATAAACAGCAGCGTTGAGGACATAGATTATAGAGAAGGAGATTTTAATAAGTTTGTCTTTGAATCTAACACAAAGCATACAATTATGCTATTTACTGATAAAGGAAATATGTATCAGTTAAAAGGTAATGCTGTTCCAGAATATAAATGGAAGGAAAAGGGCGAGAGAATAGACGAAATTGTGAAGTCTTTGAATTTAAGCATTGAAAAAATAGTATCCGTACATTCTATAGAGGATATATCTGTTCAAAAGGATTTTATTTTTATAACAAGTAAAGGGAATATAAAAAAGACAGGCTTAGATAAGTTCAACAGTACTTATTCAAAGCTGCAGGCATTAAAATTAAAAGATAATGAAACTTTAGCAGATGTAAAACTTGTAGAAAAACAGCGAAAAGAGGGTTTTGTTAAAATAATAACAAAAAATAGTCTGCAGTTTGTTGTTAAAGAGCCTATAATTGAAGCGCTAGAAAGAAATATTTCTTCTTTGAAATTGGTAAACTTATGTCCTAAAGATGAAGTCATATCTGTAGAGTATATAGAGGAAGGAGAGTATAAAGAGTTTTATTTAGCTGTAAGTGCAGAAGGCAGTATGAAAGTGTATAGCAGCAAAAAGGCCATTGGTAAAAAAAATAAATCTATATTTACAAACTCTTTGGAAAAAATATTTATATTTTTAGACAATGGAACGGCAGTTAGCTTTGATGCTGTTATGCTTTCCAATTTAGAAGATAGAGAAATAAGTTTAAACAGTTTATTTGATATTGACAGCAGAGTAAAAGTATTAAACTTAATTGGTATTAAAGATACAAAAAAGAATATTGATATATTCTTTTTTACAGCAAAAGGACTTGTTAAAAAAACTGGTTTTGAAGATTTTAATGGAGATTTCAGCAGTATTGTATCTTATAAATTTAAGAGTGAAGATGACAGGCTTATTGATGTTTTATTTAGTTTAAGAGATACAAAAAAGGATATTTTAATAATTACAAAGAAAGCTTTCGGAATAAGAATTGATGAACAAGACATACCAACTATGGGAAAAGCTGCTTCAGGTGTTTTAGGTATAAACCTAAAAGATCAGGATGAAGTTATTTTCGCAGCACTAATAAATAGAGAAGAAGTTGTGAACTCTATAAAAATAGATGAGATAGCCTTATCTCTAGAAAGTTATTGTGAAATTATATTGACTACAAATAAGAAAAATAACCAAAATGTAAGCCTTCAAAGCATTAAAAAGCAAAACAGAGCTGGAAGAGGTGTAAGCCTTATGCTTGCAGTTTTGGATGAAGTTGTTAAAGAAGTAAAAATAAATGAAAAAGCAAGATGAATTAAGAATCGGGGGAATAGGCTTGCAAAAACAAATTCTAATTAATGGTATTAAATTTATATATGAATACAGATCAGGAAACCTTACATCCTTTTGCATTGGTTTTGAAGCAGGTGCTTTAATGGAAGAAGGGTATAAAAAAGGCATTGCTCATGTAGTTGAGCATATGCTTTTTAAAGGTACTAGCACAAGAAGTGAGAAGGAAATTAATAAACTTTGTGATGAGGTTTTTGCTTTTCATAATGCCATGACAAATTATCCTTATTGTATATATTATGGAACAACTCTAAGTGAGGATTTTAGAACAGGTTTTGAATTATACTCAGATATTATTTTAAACCCAAGCTTTAAAGAAGAAGGTTTTAAAGAAGAGATAGATATTATTTGTGAAGAGCTTTTAGAGTGGAAGGATGATATTACACAATACTGCGAGGATGAGCTTCTATTTAATGCATTTAAAAATAGAAGGATAAAAGAACTTATTATAGGGTCAAAGGAAAGTGTTAAATCTATAACTCTAGATGAGATAAAAGCATTTTATGAAAGGTTTTATGCTCCTGAAAACTGTGTAGTTACAGTTATATCCTCATTAGGTTTTCATGAGGTATTAAAAATAGTTAAAGAAAATTTAGGAGAGTGGAGAAAGGAATATGTAAAGCCTCAGCTGAAACTGTACGAAGATAATATTTCAGGAATATTTATAAAGGAACGAAAAGGAATAAGCGGAGCAAAACTTCAGTATATATATTCAATTCATGAGCTCACTGATAGGGAAGTAAATATCTTGAAGCTTTTTAATGTAAGTTTTGGAGAAGGGATAAGCAGTATTCTCTATGATGAAGTAAGAACAAAGCATGGACTTGTATATGATATAGGAAGCACTATTAAAAATGAAAAAGGAATAAAACTATATACAATTTATTTTGGAACTTCTAAGTTCAATATAAAAACTGCAATAAAGCTTATAGACAGTATAATAAATGACATTAAAACAAGTAAAAATTATTTTACGAAAGAAAGAATAGAAAATACTGCTAAAATCATAAAGCTTAAAAGAGAATTTAATATGGAAAGAGCTGTGGAGCTTTGCAAAAGTTTAACTTCCTACGAAATAATGTATGGTTCTTATGAAAAGTTTTTATATGAGGAAAATAATTTAAACAATTTTACGGAAGAAGAAATACTTAAGGTTATAAATAAAGTATTAACAAAACCTTCTATTCAGATAATAAGCCCTGAAATTTAGATTGTCTTATAGCTGCAAATAAAACATATATTTCCTGGGAAATTATGTATATGTTATTTTCATGAGTTTTTTAATATATTAGTATTTTAAATTTGACATGAGTATTCATTATCTGTAAAATACAACTGTTAATTGATATATTTGGATGTGATTAAAATGGAAAGATGGATGTTAAAAAATGTAAAGCATGATATAAAAAGAATGGCTCAAGAGTTAAGCTGCAGTGAAATTATTGCAAAAATACTTGTTAATAGAGGTATTACAGATAAGGACAGAGCTTATAAGTTCATTAATGCCAGCGTAGAGCATTTAAATAATCCAAGACTTATGAAGGATATTGAGAAAGGTGTTTTAATTATTAAAAATGCTATAGAGAAACAATTAAAGATACTTGTCGTTGGTGATTACGACGTTGATGGGGTAATTAGTACATATATGCTGTATACTATATTGTCTCGCTGCGGAGCAAATGTAGATTATCGTATTCCAGATAGAGTTAAAGAGGGCTATGGTATAAATGAAAGTATTATAAAAGAGGCAAAGAAAAATTCAGTGGATGTAATCATAACCTGTGATAATGGTATTGCTGCTATAGAACAGGTAAAGCTGGCAAAAGAACTTGGAATTATAGTTATTATAACTGATCACCACGATATTCAGTTTATTGAAAAAGATGATGGAATTAGGGAATATGTAGTTCCAGATGCCGATGCAGTAATAAATCCTAAGCAATTAGACTGTCAATACCCGTTTAAATACCTATGTGGTGCAGGAGTTGTATTTAAATTTGCTCAAATACTGTTTGATATTATGAAATTAGATAATTCGGAGTTATATAAATTATTGCAATTTGTTGCAATAGCAACTGTATGTGATGTTGTAGATTTAATAGATGAAAATAGAATTATAGTTAAAAATGGATTAAGATTAATTAATAATACAAACAATCTTGGACTTAAAGCATTATTTGAAGAAACAGGAATTTACAATAAGGAAATAACAGTATATTCTCTTGGATTTATTATTGGACCTAGTATAAATGCATCTGGTCGTTTGGAACAGGCTATTTGGGCATTAAAGCTTTTATTAACAAACAATTTAGATGAAGCAAAGGAATTAGCTAAAAAGCTTCATGAATTAAATAAAGAAAGACAAGATATTACTAATAATGGGGTTGAAGATGCAATACATTTAATAGAAAATTCTAAAATGAAAAACGACAAAGTATTAGTTGTATTTATGCCAGAGGTGCATGAGAGTGTTGCTGGAATAATTGCAGGACGAATAAGGGAAAAATATAATGTTCCTGCTATTGTTTTAACAAAAGGAAAAGAAGGCGTAAAGGGTTCTGGAAGGTCAATAGAAGAATATAATATGTTTGAAGAACTGTTAAAGTGTAAAGATTTGCTTACTAAATTTGGTGGACATCCTATGGCAGCAGGATTATCTTTAGAAGAGGATAAAATCAGTTTATTAAGAGATAAACTTAATAAATGCTGTCCTTTAACTGATGAAGATATAATTCCTAAAGTAATAATTGATATGCAGTTACCTCTTTCAAGAATTACTATGCAGCTGGCAGAAGAACTAGAATCTTTAGAGCCTTTTGGGAAAGGTAATACAAAACCTTTATTTGCGGAAAAGAAAATAAAAGTTTATAAGGCTATGGTTTTAGGTGTAAATAAAAATGTATTAAAATTAAAATTATTATCTAAGGATGGTAAGCTTATAGAAGCAGTATATTTTGGAGATATTGAAAATTTTAATGAAACTATAGTGAGTAAATATGGAGAAAATGAGATGCAGAAAATGTATGAAGGAATACAAAATAATATTGAAATGGACTTCGTATATTCAATAAATATAAATGAATATAGAGGAACCAGAACTGTTCAATTGATTATTACAAATTATAGAGTATCTTAAAAAATAAGGAGAGGCTAAAAAAGCTTCTCTTTTTTTTAGAAATTTTAATTTGTTTTTGAAGGATTTTACAATTTTATGCAGAATATAATATAAGTTATTTAATGAAAATAATGGAGGAAATGTTTATATGCTGAAATTTTATGAAAGTATTCCTTTTGGAGTAATAATACTTAAAGGTAAACCTTTAAGTATAGAATATTTTAATAATAGGGCAGAAAAAATGCTTAATTTAAAAAAAGAAATACTTTATAAAAGCTTTTATATTCTTCAGTTTTTAAGAGAACTCAGTTCTGTAATTATAAACTGCTTTAACAAAAAACAGGAAGAAGAAATAACAGAAGTTGAAATAGGTGAAAACAAATTTTATTCAATAATTATTTGCGGAAAAGAAGAACAGGTGGAGATATATATACAGGAAAAGACTAAAAGTGTTCTGGAAAATAGAAAAAAAATTGAAGATAGTATGCAAAGATTAGACAGGGAAAAAGAAAAGTTTTTAAATATTTCTACAGAACTTAAAACAAAATGTGATATTATAGAAATATTAAGGGATAGGGAAAAAAAACACCTTATGCATCTTAGAGATGTAATAAATAATATATCAGAAGGGATTTTGGTAGTAGATAGCAATGGTACAATAAGTATATGTAATAGAGCTGTATATAATATTATTCAACTTGATTTTGGTCAGTTAGTAAGCCCAGCAGCTATTTTTAATAAATATAATGTGTTCAATCTGCAGGAAGATAGACTAAGTATGCATTATATATATGAAAAAGCCTGTAAAAAAAATCTACCTATAAATAATCTTATAGTAAAGCTTGTTGATAAAGAAAGCTTAAATACAAAGTATGTAGAGATAAATAGTAATCCTATATTTAACAGACAACAGGAAGTAATATATACTATAATAACTTTAAAAGATGTAACAGAAGCTAAACTTCATCAAATTAATGCAGAGGAGCAGGCAGCTTTTATAAAAGATGTAGTTAATGATTTGGATGTACCAATTGCCGTTTTTAATTATCCTGAATTAACCTGCAAACTTATTAATAAAAAATATAAAAATATAATAAATACTACAGATGATGAAAAAGCATTGATAAATGAATACCATACTATAGATATTAATAAGGTTGATAATAGTTATTCATATGATAAGCTGAATAATATAATTTGCAACGTTGGAGAGAAAGGAAAGCCCTTTAGTCTTTCACCCTACAGTGTATTAGATGAAAATGGAATTAAAAGGTTCTACAAAGTTAAATTTATTCCTTATAAAGATAATGATAACCTGGTAAATAGAATTCATGTGTATGGATTGGATATAACAGATGAGGTAAATAGAAACAGAGAACTTGAAGAGATTACAAAACTAAAAGATGAATTCTTTTCCGTTATATCTCACGAGCTTAGAACTCCGCTGACTATAATTTATTCTTCTCTTCAATTAGCCTATGATATATATAAAGATGAAATAACTGATAATATAGATAAAACTTTGAGAAGAATAGACCAAAACTGCAGCAGACTTTTAAAGCTTATAAATAATATATTGGATATTTCTAAAGCTGAAGCAGGTTTTTTAACTTTAAACTCCTCTAATTTTGATATTGTATATACAACTGAATTTATTATTAGTTCTGTAAATTTATATGCAAAAAGCAAAGGTATTCAATTAATATTTGATACAAATGAAGAAGAATGTATAGTGCTTTTAGATAAGGATAAATATGAAAAAATACTTTTAAATCTTTTATCAAATTCAATAAAATTTACGCCTGAAGGAAAGCAGGTTTTGGTAACTTTATTTGTAGAGGATGATTATGTGACTTTAAGTGTAAAAGATGAAGGAATAGGAATACCGGAAGATAAATTAGACTGCATTTTTGATAGATTTTCGCAGATTAATACATCTCTTTCAAGAAGAGCTGAGGGGACTGGCATTGGACTTTCTTTAGTGAAAAAATTTGTCGATTACATGAATGGAAGTATTAAGGTTATAAGCAAAGAGGGAGAAGGCAGCGAATTTTTAGTAAAGTTTAATAAAGAGTGTTTACAAAAAGGTAAAAATTTAACTATAGCTGCTATAGATACAACTATAAATGATAAGATTAATATTGAATTTTCGGATATAAATTAAAAAGCACAAGGATTACAAATCCATGTGCTTATTTTGTAAAAAAATTTATTATAAATTTCTTTCGTAAGCTTCAACCATTTTCTTAACCATTTGACCGCCTACTGAACCATTTTCTCTAGCTGTTAAATCTCCGTTGTAGCCTTCTTTAAGATTAACACCTACTTCTCTAGCAGCTTCCATTTTAAATTTATCTAAACTAGCTTTAGCTTGTGGAACTAATATTCTGTTGTTTCTTGACATTTTGCATTCCTCCTTTTTATGTTTGTAATAATATATTGTCCATTTAAAAAATAATTATTTTAGTGTAATATAGGTATTGGAGTTAAAAAATTAATTGTTTTTTAAAATTTTATTTTATTATATTCAAAAAATAAATACTTAGTATATTATATAATTAGTAAGCAACAACTAAATGTCTAGGAGATGGTATATTGAATACTAAAAAGATAATAATGACAGGTGGAGGTTCAGCAGGACATGTTACTCCAAATCTTGCGCTTATTCCAAGGCTTAAAGAAGAAGGGTATGATATAGAATATATTGGTACTGCTGATGGTATAGAAAGAAGAATTATAGAACAGCATAATATTAAATATCATATAATAGTCAGTGGTAAACTTAGAAGATATTTCGATATAAAAAATTTTACAGATCCTTTCAGGGTTTTAAAAGGAATTAAACAGGCCTATGATATAATAAAAAAAGAAAAACCAAACATAGTGTTTTCAAAGGGAGGTTTTGTAGCTGTACCTGTAGTATTAGCAGCTTATTTAAATAAAATTCCTGTAATTGCACATGAGTCTGATATAACTCCAGGACTTGCAAATAAGCTTTCTATTCCTTATTGTACTAAAATTTGTGCTACCTTTCCCGAAGCCTTAAAAAAATTAAATAAGAACAAAGCAGTGCTGACAGGAACACCTATAAGAAAGGAATTATTAGAAGGAAGTAAAATTAAAGGATTAAAAATATGTGGATTTAATGATAATAAGCCAGTACTGCTTATTATAGGTGGAAGCTTAGGTGCTAAGGTTATAAATGAGATTGTTAGAAGTAACATAGATGTATTGCTCAAAAGTTATAACATAATTCATATATGTGGAAAAAATAATGTAGAAGATAATTATAATGTGAAAAATGGATATAAGCAATTTGAATATGTAAGTGAAGAACTTCCTCATTTAATGGCTTCAGCAGATATTGTAGTATCAAGAGCTGGTGCAAACTCAATTTTTGAGCTACTTGCACTTAAAAAACCTAATTTATTAATACCGCTTTCAGCAAAGTCTAGCAGAGGAGATCAGATTTTAAATGCGGAATCTTTTGAAAAGAGTGGATTCAGTATGGTTTTAAAGGAAGAAGCTTTAGATAATAAAAGCTTTTTAAAAAGTTTAGAAGAACTATATAACAATAAAGAAAATTACGTAAAAAATATGTTAAACAGTAAATATAGTAATGGAGTAGAACCAATAGTGAAGCTTATACTTCAATATAGCCGAAAATAATAAAATAAGCCCTAAACTTTACAGTCTAGGGTTTTGTTTTAAGTTATTTTAATATAATACAAATATAAAGTAATAAATTGCTGGGAGGAAGCGAAATGAAACTACAATTTTACGGAGCTGCTGGTTGTGTTACTGGTTCTTGCCACTTAATAAAAGTTAACGAGAAGAATGTTTTAGTTGACTGCGGACTTTATCAAGGAAAAGATGAAAAGGAGAGGGGAAACGAAGATTTTGATTTTAATCCAAAAGAAATAGACTTTGTTATATTGACTCATGCTCATATAGACCACAGCGGTAGAATTCCTCTTCTTTATAAGAGAGGCTTTAAAGGGGAAGTTATATGTACAGAAGCCACAAGAGATCTTTGTAGTGTTATGCTTCCAGACAGCGGTCATATAATGGAGATGGAAACAGAGTGGAAAAACAGAAAGAGAATAAGACAGGGTTTGGAACCAATAGAACCTTTATATACTGCTAAAATAGCGGAACTCTCAATTTATCTATTTAGAAGCTGTGAGTATGATAAATGGATTGAACTTTTTGAAGGTTTTAAAATCAGATTTAAAGATGCAGGACATCTTTTAGGCTCTTCATCTGTTGAAATAAAGATAAAGGATAAGGATAAAGGTGAAGTTAAGCTTGTATACAGCGGTGATTTGGGTAATAAAAATTTACCTCTTATTAAAGATCCTTCTAAAATAGACTACGCAGATTATGTAATTATGGAAACCACTTATGGAGATAGGCTTCATGATAATATAAACGATGAATTTGGACAGCTTGTAAATATTATAAAAACTACTTTCAAAAGGGGTGGAAATGTTATAATACCTTCTTTTGCAGTAGGGAGAACTCAAGAGGTGCTTTATGTTATTAATAAGTATGTTGAAAATGACACACTAAAAAACCTAACTGTTTATGTGGACAGTCCTTTAGCTTCTGAATCAACAAAAATATTTCAAAAATATAGTAATATATTTGATGAAGAAGCAAAAAAGCTTATTGATAAAGGTGATAATCCCTTAGATTTTGAAGGATTAATTTTTACTAGTTCACCAGAAGATTCAGCAAGGATAAATAAAATACAAAGCGGTGCTTTAATAATATCTGCAAGCGGGATGTGCGAGGCAGGAAGAATAAAACATCATTTAAAGCATAATCTTTGGAGAAAGGAATGTTCAATTGTATTTGTAGGATACCAAGCAGAAGGTACTCTTGGAAGAGCTATAATTAGTGGAGCTAAGAAAGTTAAAATTTTTGGTGAAGAAATTGCGGTGAATGCTGAAATTCATGTTTTACAGGGTCTATCGGGTCATGCTGACAGAAATGGCTTATTAGAGTGGGTGGAAGGTTTTAAGAAAAAGCCTAAAGAAATTCTTTTAGTTCATGGTGATAGTGAAGTACAGGACAGCTTTAAAAATTTACTAGAATCTAAAGGTTTTAATGCAAGAATAATGAAGTATGGAGAAAGATATATAATTAACAAATATGATGGTAAGGCAACTGTTGATGTAAAAGAAAAAATTATTAAGCTTTTAGATTCATTAAAAGATATCGATGAAATGGATAAGGAAATTTTATTGCAAAAAATAAAAAAAGTATTGGAAGAATAAAATATTTTAAGGAAGGCTTTACAATTTTAGTTAATTGTAAAGTCTTTTTTAATTTAAAAATAACATTTATAGCAATATTTATCTATATAGCCATTAAAAATTAAAATAAATAATATGAAATTTATTAAGAATATAGTTGAGGTGATAAGTGATGAAAAAAATTTGTACAATTATGTTCAGTTTTTTATTAGTCTTTTGTGCAAAAACTGTAGTAAATGCACAAAATATAAGTTACACAGTTAAATCAGGAGACAGCATGTGGAAAATAGCAGTAAGATACCAAATAGGAGTATCTGAAATTATAAGTGCTAATCCTCAGATTAAAAATCCAAGTCTTATATATCCTGGACAAAAGCTCAGCATACCAAACATCGATGATATTAAAAAGCTTGAAAACGAGGTTATAAGATTGGTTAATGTAGAAAGAAGCAAGTATGGGCTTAAGCCTTTAGCAGCAAATTGGGAACTTTCTAGAGTTGCCAGATATAAATCTCAGGATATGAAGAATAAAAATTACTTTTCCCATCAGTCCCCAACTTATGGTTCACCATTTCAAATGATGCAGCACTTTGGAATAGTTTACAGAACTGCTGGTGAAAATATAGCTATGGGACAAAGAACCCCCCAAGAAGTTATGACTGCTTGGATGAATTCTCCAGGTCATAGAGCAAATATATTAAAGGCAGAGTATACAGAAATTGGTGTTGGTGTGGCTAAAGATGGAAGTATTTATTGGACTCAGATGTTTATTGCAAAATAATTAACAAAAATTTCACAAACTCTCTCTTAGCTTTATAAGAGAGAGTTTATTTATGTATACGTATAAAAAATTGTTTTAAAAAGCAAAAATATAGTGACAATTTGGTTGAATTATTAAAATAATAGTATATAATAGAAATTGGGCCTGTACTATTTTATTTAATGTTGCAAAAGACTAGGTATTTGGTATTTTGTTTTAAATGGTTTATGTTTCTGTATCAATTTTAAATTTTTTATAGAAAGAAGGTATATCCATGAGAAAGATGAAAACTATGGACGGTAATACCGCTGCAGCACACGTAGCCTATGCCTTTACGGATGTAGCAGCTATATACCCTATAACTCCATCTTCACCTATGGCAGAGCATGTTGATGAGTGGAGTTCTAAAGGAAGAAAAAATATTTTTGGACAAGAAGTTAAGGTAATTGAAATGCAGTCAGAAGCTGGAGCAGCTGGAGCTGTACACGGTTCCCTACAAGCTGGAGCTTTGACTACAACGTTTACTGCTTCTCAAGGTCTTTTATTGATGCTTCCAAATATGTATAAGATAGCTGGTGAGCTGCTTCCATCAGTATTTCATGTTAGTGCTAGAGCTATAGCTGCTCATGCTCTTTCAATCTTTGGAGATCATCAAGACGTTATGGCTGCAAGACAGACTGGTTTTGCACTTCTTGCATCAAGCAGCGTACAAGAAGTTATGGACTTATCTGCAGTTGCCCATCTTTCAGCAATTAAAGGAAGAGTTCCATTCTTAAGCTTCTTTGATGGTTTCAGAACTTCACACGAGGTTCAAAAGATTGAAGTTTTAGAATATGACGAATTAAAGGCTCTTGTAGATGAAGATGCAGTTAAAGCCTTCAGAAAAAGAGGATTAAATCCAGAACGTCCTGTAACAAGAGGAACAGCTCAAAATCCAGATATATATTTCCAAGGAAGAGAAGCTGCTAACAGATTTTATAATGCAATTCCTGAAATAGTTGAAAATTATATGGCTGAAATAAATAAACTTACCGGAAGGGATTACCATTTATTTAACTACTATGGAGCAGAAGATGCTGAAAGAATGATAGTAGCAATGGGATCAGCTTGTGATGCTATAGAAGAAACAGTAGATTACTTAAATGCTAGAGGAGAAAAGGTAGGTCTTTTAAAGGTTCACCTATTCAGACCATTCTCAATTGAACATTTTGTTAAATACATACCAAAGACTGTTAAGAAGATAGCTGTACTTGACAGAACAAAAGAGCCAGGTTCAGCTGGAGAACCATTATATCTTGATGTTAAAAATGCCTTCTATGACAGTGAATTTAGACCAGTTGTTGTAGGTGGAAGATACGGTCTAGGTTCAAAAGATACAACACCAGGACAAATAGTTTCTGTTTTTGAAAACTTAAAGGCAGACAAGCCTAAAAATGGTTTCACTGTTGGTATAAATGATGATGTAACCTTCCTGTCACTTCCAGCAGCAGAAGAAATAGATGTTGCAGACGCATCAACTAAGGCATGTAAGTTCTGGGGATTAGGTTCAGATGGAACTGTTGGAGCTAATAAAAGTGCTGTCAAGATAATAGGAGATCATACAGATCTTTACGCACAAGCATACTTTGCTTATGACTCAAAGAAGTCTGGCGGTATTACAATTTCTCACTTAAGATTTGGAAAGAAGCCAATTAAGTCACCATATCTAATTAATAAGGCTGACTTTATAGCTTGTCATAACCAATCTTATGTAAATAAATATAATGTTTTAGATGGACTTAAGAAAAATGGAGTATTCCTGTTAAATACTCTATGGGATGAAGAAGGTCTTGAAAAACATCTGCCAGCAAACATGAAGAGATTTATTGCTGAAAACAATATTAAGTTCTATACAGTAAATGCTGTTAAAATAGCACAAGAAATTGGTCTTGGCGGAAGAATTAACATGATAATGCAAGCTGCTTTCTTTAAGCTGGCTAATATTATTCCAATAGAAGATGCTGTTAAGTATCTAAAAGATGCAGTTGTTGCTTCTTATGGCTTAAAGGGAGAAAAAATTGTTAACATGAACTTTGCTGCTATCGACAAAGGACTTGAATCCTTAGTAGAAGTTAAGGTGCCTGAAGCATGGAAGAATGCCTATGAAGAAGCTGCAGCTACTAAGGCTGTACCAGACTTTATAAAGAATGTACTTGAGCCAATGAATAGACAAGAAGGAGATGCTCTTCCTGTAAGTACTTTCTTAGGAGTTGAGGATGGAACCTTCCCAATGGGAACAGCTGCTTACGAAAAGAGAGGAATTGCTATAAGTGTTCCAGAATGGAATATAGATAAGTGTATTCAATGTAATCAGTGTTCTTATGTATGTCCTCATGCTGCAATAAGACCATTCTTAGTTAATGAAGAAGAAGCTAAGAGTGCTCCAGAAGGTTTTAATACTAAGAAAGCTCAAGGCGGAAAGGCGTTTGAAGGCTTAAGCTACAGAATTTCAGTTTCTGTATTAGATTGTACAGGCTGTGGAAACTGTGCTGATATTTGTCCAGCACCAGGAAAGGCACTTACAATGAAACCGGTAGAAACTCAGTTAAATGAGCAAAACAATTGGGATTACTCTTTAACATTATCATATAAGGAAAATCCAATGAACAAAGAAACAGTTAAGGGCAGCCAATTTGAGCAGCCGCTTCTTGAGTTCTCTGGTGCTTGTGCAGGCTGCGGAGAAACTCCATACGCAAGACTTGTAACACAATTGTTTGGTGATAGAATGATGATAGCTAATGCTACAGGATGTTCATCAATCTGGGGAGGAAGTGCTCCATCTACACCATATACTACAAATCACTGTGGACATGGTCCAGCTTGGGCTAACTCTTTATTTGAAGATAATGCTGAGTTTGGATTTGGTATGTTCCAAGGCGTAAGGCAAATAAGAGAGAGATTAGCTGCACGTGCTAAAGAAGCTTTAGCTTTAGAAATAAGTGATGAGTTAAAGGCAGCAATTCAAAATTGGCTTGATAATTTCAAGAATGGAGAAGGTTCAAAGAAAGCAACACTTAAGATGCTTCCACTTCTTGAAGTTGAAAAAGGTAATTTTGAAGCTTTAGCTGATTTATATGAAAACAGGGAATTCTTAATAAAGAAATCTCAATGGATATTCGGCGGAGACGGATGGGCATACGATATAGGATACGGGGGATTAGACCACGTACTTGCATCTGGAGAAGATGTAAATGTTCTTGTATTCGATACAGAAGTTTACTCAAATACTGGTGGACAATCTTCAAAGGCAACTCCAACTGCTGCTATTGCTAAGTTTGCTGCTGCAGGAAAGAGAACTAAGAAGAAAGACCTTGGTATGATGGCTATGAGCTATGGATATGTTTATGTAGCACAAATAGCTATGGGTGCTGATAAGAATCAGACTATAAAAGCTATAACTGAAGCTGAAAAATATGATGGACCATCCTTAATTATAGCTTATGCTCCATGTATAAACCAAGGACTTAAATCAGGAATGGGTAAGAGCCAGGAAGAAGCGAAGAAGGCTGTTGAAGCTGGATACTGGCATATGTATAGATTCAATCCAGAACTTAAGGAACAAGGAAAGAATCCATTTGTTCTTGATTCCAAGGAACCAACTGCTTCCTTTAGAGAGTTCCTGCTTGGTGAAGTTAGATATGCTTCCTTATTAAAGGTATTCCCAGAGCAGGCTGAAGCATTGTTTGAAAAGACAGAGAAGGATGCAAAAGAAAGATACGAAGCCTATAAGAGACTAGCTGCTAATTAAGCTGACACTTAAAAGTAGACTGCAATTGCGGTCTACTTTTTTTAAGTGCTCCCTGTTATTGTCAATGAAAATTTTCCCTTTTTCGGTAATGTCATTTAGTTAAGACATTAGGATGAAAAAACTTAAAAGAGTAAGGTATAAAAGAAGTAGCTTATATATTGGAGGTGTTTTAATTGAATAATAATATTTTTGATAATGAAGTTTTAAATTCGTTTAATATGGTTTTGCCATATTTAAAAAATATGTTTGATGAAGATGTCGCCTTTGGTATATCTAATACTGATATATTTTTAAAAGTTCAACAAGGAAAAACTTTAGTTTTAAAATCAAAAGAAGGTGATAAAATTCCATCTGGTGGTGCTGTACATAAAGCAATACAATCTGGAGAAATTATTGTTGCTGATGTACCAAAAGAAGTTTATGGTGTACCATTTAGATCCTATGCTGTTCCAGTAAAGGATGATTCCAATAAAGTGGTTGGGTGTATTGTATTAGGTAAAAGCTTAGAAACGAGTTCTGAACTAAAAACAATTGCTAATACTTTATATTATACTCTAGAAAAAATATCTTCTGAAATCAATGATTTATCAACTGCTATTCAAAAAGTATTAAATATGAATATTGAAATTTCTACTCAAGTTCAAGAGGCTGAAAAAAGTTCAAAAAATACCGATGATATTTTGAAATTTATTCAGGGTATTTCTGCTCAAACAAATATGCTTGGTTTAAATGCAGCTATAGAAGCTTCAAGAGCTGGTGAAGCAGGAAAAGGTTTTAATGTAGTTGCAAAAGAAATTAGAAAGCTTTCTGGAACAACTAGTGAATCTATAAAAAAAATTGATGATGTTCTTAAGAATATTGTAACTTTAATTAATAGTATTCATTCAAAAATTAATGAATCAAATGAAATATTCCAAGCAAAAGCAACTGTTATTGAACAAATTGCTGTTGCACTACAGGAATTAAATTCTTCTGCGCACAAACTAAATAATTTATCAAAGAAATTATAATATAAATGTGGTTAACCATTTACAGTAATGTATATAAAAAATATAGACATACATTTGACAGTACATCATAGAACAAAATATTTTATGAAGGCACTTTAAATGATTAATGTAATATATGGAATTTTTGTTGACTTAAAAAAAATATGGTGTTAAAATTATTTTAGAATTGAAAATTAATAGGCGATGGAGTTCGTCTAAAAATGCTTATAAGCTAATGACTCCTGCAAATGTTTTAAAACATTTGCAGGAGTTTTTTGTATTTAATTACAACTGCTATTAGTTATATTTATCCTACTATAAAACAGGAATTAAATGATTTATATAATTAATATTAGAAAAATTGTAGGCATAATAATGAGATCGGATAAGTTTGTATAGAGTTGTAAGAGTAAAGACTAACCATAACTTTCTATCTATGATAAAGGGAGGTCGTTTATATGTTTTACAGTATTCTTTTTAAGACTAAAGAGCAGTATGATCAAAAAAGGTGTATAGATGAACCAGATTGTTTTAAGGATTTAAATCTTAATCAGATTTTTGATCTGATTTTAAAAAATAAAAAGGTGTTGCTTATAATCCACAGAAATTGATAAATGATATAAAACATCCAGAAGTTACAGGCAAAGCTGCTTAATAAATATGTATAATTATTATTTAAATATAAATTATCAACAGATTTTTAGATTGTAGTTCTTTGATAAATGAAGCTTGGAGTAGTCGGTAGTATAAATCACCATACGGGCATAGACCCTGCAAAGGAGCATAACTGACATCCACCTCACGGATAGGTTGAACGAAGGAATTTTGGGACGATGATCCTGCGAGACATGGGAGGGTAGACCACCTGAGAATTGTGGATATCCATTAGCTTTATTTTATTGAAAATGAAAATCTAAGAATAAATAAGTATATTAAAGAAAATTAAAGATTATAGAGGGAGGAGAGTTATAAAAATACCCTATCATTAATTGGTGGCGGCCGAGTAGCGATAGGGTGTTTTTAATGTATTAATTTATATATCGCAATGCAATTTTCACAAATGTTTGTATTCTATTCAGAGAGAAGAATGATTTTAAATAAGAAATTTTAGTATTGTTATTATTCATGTAGTCTTTTTTCTTTTAACAGTCTTGAAATCTTTTTTTGAAGTGGTATGGCTAAAGTAAGAAAATACGCTCCAATTATTATAAGTATAAGATTTACGATTATATCAGAGACATTTAAAGTTCCCCAAAAAATACTTTGTATAAGTGTAAATGGCTGGGATAGCCCGGAGAAAATAAATATAAAGGCAATGATATACCATATAATATTTATTCTCTTATAGTGCTCAATTTTTGAATCAATATCAGAATAGATATCAAATTCACCTAGACACGATTTTTTTCTAAAATAGTGCCATCTCCCTACAGATGAAACAAGATCAACATTCATTTCTTGCATAAAATTTTTGTAAGACTCTTTATTTTCATAAGTATTCTCGTTTTTTATAAATTCTACCCTATATATATATTCATTAGGATTACAATCTTCAAAAATATAATAGCCGTTTGAAATATCTTTTAGTGCATATCCATCACTACACATCTTATTTAGCCATTTTTCTTCTTTTTCTAAATCAACAAATATATTTTTAATTATGTTTCTTCGTATCTTTTTAATCATTTACATGACCTCCAACAATTTTAATACCGTTATTGTAAAGCTCCTTTAACCTGCTAATTTCAGATTCAATTACTTCACGACCGAGATCAGTTATAATATATTCTTTCTTCCTAGAGTCTGTGTTAGAGTTATAAACTTTAATCCAATTCTTATCAAGTAAGCTGCTAATCGCACCATAAAGCGTACCAGGTGCAAGGACTAAACGACTATTGCTTATATTACTTACAAATTGCATAATTCCGTAACCATGCAGAGGTTGAAATAGTGAGAGTAGTATATAATACGTGGATTCTGTTAAAGCAGGGTATTTAATATTTGGTAATATTTCAATCACCTCCTAAAAATATTAAAAAGGTATATATCGTCATGCGTTATATCGTAATACAAATATAACGCATGACGATATATTTGTCAATATGGTACAAATATAAATTTAGATTTTTTAAGTATTTTAAATAATTTTGTGGTGAATTTGAAAAATTATTTAAACCTGAATTATTCACCAAGTTTATTTCGAGTACCTATCTTGAAAATTATGGCATTAAAAATAAGCTTGGTGATTGTTTTTTTGTTCTAATTTAGAAATTTTTCATATAAAACTTCTTTTTCTTAACTGGCAGCCTTCAAATGCTTTAAAAAACGCTAGTTTTTCCCTACTGACTTGCACCTTAGATTTTAGAGCCAAAACTAAAGTAAGTACCTACCATAAACCCGTAGGGTGCTTTCAAATATACCTAAATATATCTAAACATTTTTAAGTATAAGATGAAAAAAATGAAAGCTTATTAATATTGTCTAAAGTATTCCAAAACGTATCTTTATATGCATAAGTGCTGCAGAGCTTAAAATTCAAATATCTAGAACCCTTAACTATCTTTGCAGCTATTTTTACAAGCTTTATTCTTATAGTTTCAATTCTGCTTGATACCATTGATTTGCATAAGACTAATCTTCTAAACCAATTATTAAAGTTATAGGCTAGCATGGCTATTTGAAGTTTATTTGCGTTGGCAATAAACTCTGAACTGCTCATAGAAGCAAAGTTAAAGCCGTTTTTACCTTCTTTAATAAAGTTTTCCATGGTTCCCCTGTTACAGTAAAACATTATTATCTTTTTAGGTGTAGAAACCATATTACTGACTACAAAAGTGTAATTGTAACACATCTCACCTTCAGGCTTTTCAACTTTAACAACCACTCTTCTTTCCTTATCCCATGATGAAGCTTTATAGGCAATCTCACCATAAACAACTTGGTAATCGTAAATATTACTTTTGCACAACTTATCCATTCGCTCAGTTATGCTAGCAGCTGTTTTGTAGAGAGTAGCATTAGCTTTCAGTCTTATAGCGTAAAAGCCTTTATTTTCTTCAATCAGTTTATATAGCTCTGGATTAGCAAAACCACTGTCTCATCTTACAAACCTTGACATAGAGGGATACTTTTCTGCATACATTTTTAAACTTGGTCCAATGAATCTTACAATCTGCCTTGATGTATAGATGTTACCTGCTCTAAGCTCCGCTTTAATTAAATCTCCTGTTAGTCCATCGAACATTAATATATGGATGGTATCCAGTTGAAGAATAGTGAAAATTATACGCTGACCCATGTTGATTACCATAAGTCTCAAAATTCGTAGAATCTATGTCAAATATAATTTCACTAGGCATTTCCACTGAATAAACATTATTCAGAAGTAACTCATTTATCTTTTCAAACTGCTTTACATTGTCAATTGCCAATCTATTGTTGAATCGTGAGATTGTAGGCTGAGAAGCTAATGCTCCCTTCTCTAAAACAGCTGTAAATGCTGGGTCATTAATCAAATCATCGGCATTATCATCAGTGTGATACCCAGATATATTTTGATAAATCTTGTGAATAGCTATGTCAGAATTTGTATGATATCTAAATTTAGCATCATCTTTAACTCTTAAATTATTTTCTATAGCTACGCTTAAACCTATCTTTTCATTAAACTCTTTATAAAGAAACAATCCTGCATCAGATGTTAAATCTCCACCATCAAAATTGATTTTTTTATTGAAATTTAGTGATTTTTCTTTTAAACTATTCATAAAAAGTCTCTCCTTTGTTAAGTGTTTTACGCAAATTAACCATAACAAATTAAGGCCTTTTTTTCTATAGCTTTTTATCACTTTTTAAGTGAAAGCTAAAAACAAAGGAAATGTAGTTATAATGCCATGCTACGCATAGTTTTTATAGCATTCGTGAATAATTCAGGTTAAAATATAAGTCTAGAATATTTTTTCATGCTTTATTCGAAATGAAAAGGCTTATTATAATTTGTTATTTGCATAAATGTATAGATATCAATTTTTAGATGCCCCCTTACTATAGGGGGTTCATCTTTACGCAAAATCTATATTAATGCGTATTAGTATCATCATTCTATCAAAACACACGTTGAGTGTGTCGTGAAGATAGAGAAGAAATAGCTTGAAATCAAAGGCTTGGGGCAATTTGCCCCTTTTTTTCATGTGTGTTTGTATGTTCCCTCAGACTACGGTTTGGGGAATTTTTACTTGAGGGGGTTGTACTAATTCGCTAAATTAGGAGTATTTGGATATTTGCAAAATGGTATGAAGAGTTGCGGTAAGAATACAAAATACTAAAAGCTAAATTATCAGTTACCGAGGAGTTCTCGGATACTTAGATGTATCTCAAAAATAAGTATTTACAAATATACGTATATAAAATACAATATAAGTATATTTGTAAAGGGTGATGAGAATGGATTATATAAAGAAATTAGAAGATTTAATTAAGGAAAACAATGGAACGATAGTAACCTCCGAAGTTTCTTTTATCCTATAAGATGGTCCACTCATGTTCACAACATAAGATTTGTGAGTTAGCCTATCCGTCATTGCTGCAGTCATTACAGGGTCACCAAATATTTCGCCCCATCTATCAAAAGAAAGGTTAGTGGTGATTATAGTGGATTTTTGCCCAGCTCTAAGGGAAATATGGGTAAAAAGGAGCTCCGCCCCCTCCTTATCAGCAGAGATGTATCCAAATTCATCAAGTATAACTAAGTCGTACTTAGAAAGTTTATTTTGAAAACCTCTTAAACTCTTAGTGGATTTCAACCCCTTTAACTGTGTAATAAAAAGCGGTACAGTTGTGAATAATACTTTATATCCTTCTAAGCATGCTTTTATTCCTAATGCGATAGCAATGTGGGTTTTTCCAGTTCCACAGTTTCCAGACAAAATAACATTTTGACCATCTTTTATAAACTTTAAGCTGCTGAGATACTTTAATTTTAGTTGAGCGTCAGCTGGTAGATCTTCAATAGGTAATAAGCATATTTTCCCTTTATATGTGCTTACTAAATATTTAGAAGGCTGTTAAATTCATTTAACATACTAAGTGAGTTATTCATAATTTCATCATTATGGTCTGCCAAATAAACAATTTTAGGATCATCTTTTCTACAACAAATAAACTCAATTTTATCAATGCTTATATCTGTTGGGCATAACTCTTGTAAATTCTTAATGGCATTATCAATAGATATAAGACCATAGATCCCAACTAATTCAATAAGCCTTACAAAGTCTTTTTCATTGCTCTTAAAATATTTAGAATAAATGTCTTTAAGCGTATTATCCATCTGTTTAAAAGCTGTACTGTTAACTAGAGCCTTCGGCTTTTTAAAAAGAGTTTTAGAGTAATGGGGAATATCTATATGCCATAGATTCATACCATAAATCTTATCATGTCTGGCAATTTCCTTCTCATTATAAAAAACTAAAATTTTAGTAGTGTAAACCTTGCAGCGTACTATTGTGCCAACATAATCATCTGGTACAGAGTAATAGCAGGAATCAACCATAATTGTTGAATATTTATTTACTCTTAGATCTGTAATGGTTGCAGTTTCATATAAAGGCATATCTGGCAATAAGTACTCTCGTTCTTCGTTTAATAATTCTAACGGTGACTTATTGCAATTAGATAGAGTTTGTGAATTTAATTTATCTATCATTTCATCAAGATAAGCGTTAGCCTCATTAAGAGAGCCAAATGTGCAATCTCTTGAAAATGCTTTTCTTCTTACAAATTCAACACTTCTCTCAACGTGTCCCTTTTCATTACCGCTATATGTATTGCAGAATCTAAATAAAAATTTATAGTATATAGATAGCTTTAACAGTGCTTCCGTTGGTTCTTTTTCTGTATGCCCTACAAACTTTGCTACCGCAACTCTTGTATTATCATAAACAACAGTCCTGTAATTTCCCATAATTTTCTTAAAAACAAAGCGTGAGCTTCTAGAAAGCAACTTGTATTCTGTTTTGGAAATAATCTAGCCCATCTATAATTACTATAGGCTGCAGTAAATACAGCTAGTTGAAACTCTTTTATGCCTCCATCATTCATCTTAAGCTTTACTGTTCCAAAATCAAATTCTACAATATCTCCAGGTGCATATTCCTGTTTTATGTACGCTTCGCGTTTCTTTCTTTCAATGCTATTTATGGTATTTACAACTGATGGGTAGCTTATGTCATATCCTTCTTCAATTAAAGCCTCGTACATATCAATCTTTTTCTCCTAAATTGTCATTGACTTCAGTAAGCTTTTTTTCATAGGCTTTAATATATTTTCTTATGGTCTCTCTAGCAATTCCTGATTTTTTACTTATCTGTCTCTGTGACTTACCTTCTCTAATATACTTTAATATAATTTCTTGCTTCTCATTCAAATTTATCACCTTCCACACTTCCTCTTATACCCAATATTATTACCTAAATATTGTTAGTATAATTGTTTTGGAAAATACTAGTGGGCAGGTTTTTATTATTACTTGGCACAGTTATAGTTTAGACAATACAAACACTTTTTATGTAGGAAAAAAAGATAACCTTGCTAATTTAGAAAGAGTTGCTATTAAACATAAATTAGATGATGACAATGCAACTTGTGATAAATGCCATGATAAATTAACTATAAACTATAATAGGAACTAAAACAAAAGAAATTTTTAAATATAAACCAGCACAGCTTTATATAGAGGAACATATAACCTACAGCTATGCTTGTAAGTCCTGCGAAGAAACAGATGAAAAGGTAAATATAATTACAACAATATTGAAAAGTATTTAATTTATCTTATGGATGTGCTATGCAATTTAGATAAGATAGATACAGATACGCTATTAAAATACATGCCTTGGTCCAAAGAACTTCCTGAAGAGTTAAAGCTTCAAAACAAAAATATCCATGGAACAAAAGATTAAAAATAATCCAGTAGAAGGCTTTACAGCTTATTCTACTGGATTTATTTTATAAAAGGATAACTGAGCAGTGAATACGGAAATTTTTTGAAACTAACGTTTTTTGGCAACCGGGAGACAGTTTATAAATGTTCCATATTAACATTTTCTTTTTCAGTTAAGTTATAGAAGAAAAATAAATTAAATTGCATGATGTTGAATGTTTCTTATATGTAATCAATGATTTTGTTTGGAATAGTCACGATTACCTTGGTGAAGCCGGTCTTGGAAAGCAGGAATCTGTAGAGCCTGAAGAGACAGCGGTTGCTTTTAGAAGCCCCCATATAGTCAAGTAACCGTGTAAAACTTCTAATGATGCCGATTTAGACTTGTACGGTTTTGCTGCATGGTTTATTTCAGATTCTTTCTGTATTCCGAAGGTGTCATTTTCTTAAATTTTTTAAATACTTTTGAAAAGTAATTAATATCATTAAATCCAACCATATAAGCTATGTCTGTTATTGATATATCTTTATTTTCCATAATATACACAGCCTCATTTATTCTTTGTATATTTATATATTCAGTAATATTATATTCCGTCTCTTTCTTAAATTGTCTGGACAGTACATAGGGATTCACATTAATAGCCTTAGAAATAGTTTCGAGACTAAGTTCGATGTCAATATTTTTTCTTATATATTCTATAGCCTTTTTTGTAAGATAATTATAGTTTCTTAGTGACAGCTTTTTTACAGCTTTGCAGTAATCTAAAGGCATCTTATTAAGCAGTTTTGATAACTGTTTGATAGTTGTTGTTTGTTCAATTTGTACTGCATATTTCCCCGACATGTTGTGAATATCCACGGGATGAAGCCCGCCTTTTTCTGCAGCCTTTCTTAGAAGAGTATTTAATACAAAAGCTAAGTTTTTTCCTGCTCGTAAAGGATCGTTAGGAACCCGAGCCTGCAAATCATGGTTTATGAGAGAAGATTCTTGGAATATTTCTTCAAGTTTTTCGATATCACCTATTTCAACAGCGTGGAGAAAGTCATTTTCATTTTTATATATTTTTTTAATCGTATCTGTAGATTTTTCTGTGTTTTGCTTTATAAAATCTCTTAAAATTGGTGATTCGGTCTGAAAGCTGTGTTTTATATTTCTGATACTAACATTATGCATTTCCATAAACTCAATATTTAATGCGTTATAGGATAGAGATTCAGCAATAATTTTAGCCTTATAAGTGCTTATCAATGGAAGAGAAAGATAATATTGTTCAATTGCATCTTTGAGAGAAATTGAAAGCTTATTTTCAGAAATTATACTTTCAATCATTAATTTATTAGGTTCTTCAGTAAGGTAAGGCCCTACAATAATGCTTCCAAGGTATTTATTGTTTTGGCATACTTTAACAGAGACAAAGTTAGTCATGTATGGGGTTAAATGCATAAATACGTCTTCATCGGAATTAAAATCCTGTAGATTTAACAGCTCATCTAGCTTTCTGAAGTAAGGTTTTAAAATTTCTGGTATTTGTGTATGACCGTATTCAAATAGAACATTTAAGGATGAATCTATAAAAATAGTATCTAAATTAGTAAGATTAAATGTAAATTTACAGAGTTTTTCGATTGAGGTTTTGAATGCAAACATTTTAATACATCCTTTCGTTAATTAAGCTGCCTTATAAATTATATATATTATAACTTACAATAAATAGTAAAGAAAAGTTAAAATATTACTAAAAAAGTCAATATATTGCGAGTATAAAAAAGCTATATAATATATTATAGATGTAAAAGATTACTACTACAGAATGAGGAGTGAATGCTTAGTGCGAAAAATTATTAATATCAATAACGGATGGAAGTTTTTAAGACAGGACGAAATTGAAGCTATGAATAAAAACTATAATGATGAGAGCTGGGAAAGTATAAATCTGCCTCATACATGGAATGCCATTGATGGTGTCAATGGAGATGATTTTTATAAGGGAGTATGCTGGTATAGAAAAGAATTTATTATAGCTACATTAGAGAAGGGGAAAAAGGTTTTTATAGAATTTGAAGGTTCTAACAGTATTACTGATGTTTATGTAAACGGTAAGCACCTTGGACAGCACAGAGGAGGATATTCTACTTTCAGGTTTGATATAACCGAGGCTGTAGAATACGGCAGCAAAAATATATTGGCTGTAAAGGTTGATAATACAGTTGTAGACTATGTATATCCTCAGATGGCTGATTTTACCTTTTTTGGTGGAATCTATAGAGACGTAAATATAATAATTACTAATAACGTTCATTTTGATTTGATGGATTATGGTTCAAAAGGAGTATATATAATCCAAAAAGAAGTGAGCAAGGAAAAGGCTTCGCTGATTATAAAAACCAGATTGGTTAATCAAAATGGCGAAGACAAGAAAGTAAGGCTTTGGACAGATATTTGTGATGCAGAGGGCAGTAGTGTAACTTATGCAGCAAAAGAAGTTATAATATCTGCAGGTGAAACTAAAGAAGTTGAGTTGTTAGCTTTAATAGAAAGCCCAACACTTTGGAATGGAAGAAAAAATCCTTATTTATATGAAGCAAAAATTTCTGTGACGAGCTTTAATGATAGATTAGACGAGCTTTCAATTCCTTTTGGGGTTAGATATTTTAGAGTTGATGCTGAAAAAGGCTTTTTCTTAAATGGAGAACATCTTCCATTACATGGAGTTTCAAGACATCAGGATAGAAAAGATATGGGCTGGGCAATAGGCCATGCAGAACAGCTTCAAGATATGGAACTTATTAAAGAGATAGGAGCTACATCCATAAGACTTGCTCATTATCAGCATGACCAATTTTTCTACGACTTGTGCGATAGAGAAGGTATGATTGTATGGGCTGAAATACCATTTATATCAGTTATGATGAAGTCGGAATTTGAGGGCATAAACGCAAAACAGCAGATGATTGAACTTATCAGACAAAATTATAATCACCCTTCAATAATGTTCTGGGGAATACAAAATGAAATTCAAATCGGCGGCGAAAGACCTGAAGTAAGAAAGGTTGTTAAGGAGCTTAATGAGATTACTAAAAAAGAGGATCCAACAAGGTTGTCTACGATGGCAAATGTTTTCTTTGTAGATGAAACCGATGAGTATAACTTTATAACTGATGTAGTTGGTTATAATCTATACTTTGGATGGTATAGAGGTAAGGCGGAGGATTTTTCAGATTGGCTTGATAATTACCATAAGGCTAATTCAGATGTATCTTTATGCATATCTGAATATGGTGCTGAAGGTATTGTAGAATATCATAGTAGCACCCCGAAAGTAAAGGACTATACCGAGGAATACCAGGCACTATTGCATGAAAAAGTTTGGAAAATATTTGAGGGGAAATCTTTCTTATGGGCAACCTATGTATGGAATATGTTTGACTTTGGAGCAAATATAAGGAACGAAGGCGGCGTAAAAGGAAGAAATAACAAAGGTCTTGTAACCTACGACAGAAAGATTAAAAAAGATGCTTTTTATATGTACAAGGCTCATTGGAGTGATGAAAAATTTGTGCATATCACAAGTAAGAGATTTATAGACAGAACTGAAGATAAAATACAGGTTAAAGTTTATTCAAACTGCAGTGAAGTAACACTTTATATAAATGGAAAAGAATTAAAGTCAAAAGCAAATTGTCATAAAATCTTTGTATTTGAAAATGTTATGCTGCAGGATGGTATAAATATAGTTAAGGCAGTAGGCATAAGTAATGGTGATGTTTATGAGGATTTAGCAGTGTTTAACAAGGTAGCTGAGAAAAATGCAAGCTATGAAGCTCCTGTAAATGACAAAGGAAGATCAGCAGAAAATTGGTTTAAGATGCCTGACTTAAGCGATGTAGTTGTGGAGGATATTGATATTACTGGCGATGTTTACTCAACACGCTGCACCTTTGAGGAAATTATGAAAAATGAAGAAGCCAAGAAGGTACTTAGAAAGTATCTAGGGAAAATGGATGAACATCCTTCTTTTGCTATGATTCGATGGATGAGCATTGACAGAATATCTACTTTGGCAAAAGACGTATATAATGAAAAAATGATGTACATGCTTAACAAGGAATTAACCAAGATTAAAAAAAATTAGATCTTGGTTAAAAATTATAAATATTAAAAGAAAAGAGGAGTAATATATGAAAAAAGAGAAGAAACAATTTCCTTACAATGCTAAAACAAGCTTTGGTGTTACCGGAGTATCTATTATTAACATTATTGCATCTGCATTTATGTCCAATTATTTTTTATTGTACTTAACTGACTATGCGAATCTTGGTGTGCTTGGTGCAACAATAGCTCCTACCATCTTGCTTATTGGTAGAGTTGTAGACGCTGTTAACGACCCATTGCAGGGCTGGATTATGGATAACGCAAAACCTAGAAAATTTGGCAAATATCGATTCTTTACTTTAATCAGCATGGTTTTAACTCTTATTAGTATCTGCTTCTTGTACAGTATTCCAAATGGAATTAAAACAAATGTTGTGATGTTATTTATTTGGGTGTTATTCTTTTATCTGATGTATGATATGGGTGCCTCATTTTTTGCAGTAACGCCTATAATACAAAGCTTTGGCTCTGACCACGTACATCGCTCCAAGCTCATGATGTACCATCGTTTGTTAGCAGTGTTTGTTGGTGCTGTGTTCTCCATGTTCTTGATGATGGTTAATGCAGTAAATGCTAAAGTAGGCAATTTTGGTAAATCATTTTCTATCACGACTTTTATCGTATGCATCATAGCTTTTGCTATTTCGATTACCTGCCTGATGATGTTTAAAGAAGGTGGAAATCATGAAGAGGATGCCAAATCTCAAGAAAACAACAAGGTTGGATTAAAAGATTTTAAAGAAGTGTTTACGAAAAATAAGGCATTTTTAGTTCATTTTATTGGTCAGATTTGCCGTGGTATGGTATTTGCACTTGCTGGTGTGGCAGGTATGTATTACGTAAAATGGGCGTACTGTGCAAATCTTACAACAGGTGTTGTGGATTTTAAACAATTTGGTTTATATTCTGCTATTGGTGCTATAAGCTCTATGTTACCGATGCTCATATCTGCTATGATTTCACCTTTGCTTGCAAAAAAACTTGGTTCTAGTGTAAAACTGCTTAATCTTGGTTGCTATATCACATTCGTTGCCACATTAGGACTTTTCGTGCTGCAAATTCTCGGTATTTTGCGTATGAGCTACTGGATTAATTTTACCCTTACCTTTATATATTCTTTCGGTAATGGTTTATGCTTTGTTCCGGCGCAAACCATGTGGATGGAGTGCATTGATTACAACAAGCATATAAGCGGCAAGGGTATGGGTGGTATTATCTCTACTCTCAGCACTTTTCTCGGTAAAGCACAGGCTGCTATCGGTACATTAATCACAGGCCTTGTGCTCGGAGCTGTAGGCTATGTTGTAGACTCCGCAACTGGCAATTATGTTGGTGATTTAAGCCGAATTCCATCCATGCTTACTTGGTTCATGGTAGCAAGCGGTTTGATTCCAGCTATTTTTTCCGCACTTTCTGTTATAATTTATAAATTCTACCCAGTAGGCGTAGTGAATAAAATGGAACAAGCAAGCAAATTAAATATATAATATTTACCCATTCAGAACAAAAAATACGAGAGATTAAAAACGTTTTAATGTATCATTATAATATGGGATTAGATTTTAATATATCTATTTCTATATATGATAAGTAAGTTTTTAGGGTTGGAGGAAAAGTAAATGAAAAAATTCAATGAAAATTTTATGATAGGTGCGGCTACTGCAGCCCATCAAGTAGAAGGAAATAATAAAAACAGTGATTTTTGGGTATTGGAGAATATTCCAGGATCTATGTACAAAGAGCCGTCTTTAGACGCAGTTGACCATTACAACAGATACAGGGAAGACATTAAGCTGCTTAAAAATGCAGGCTTAAATGCATATAGGTTTTCAATAGAATGGGCAAGAATAGAGCCATTAAAAGGCAGATTTGATAAGAATGAAATTGAGCACTATAGAGATGTGCTGAAATTCTGCCATGCGAATGGGGTAACACCTATAGTAACTCTACACCACTTTTCATCGCCAAAATGGCTGATTCAAGAAGGTGGATGGGAAAGTGAAACTACTGTGGAGTACTTTGGTAACTATTGTAAGAACGTTGTTTCTGAATTAGGTAACTTAATACCATATATTTGTACAATAAATGAAGCAAATATGGGAATACAAATAGCGAGAATAATGAAAGAGTATCAAGCTAAGATGTTAAAAGCTGCAGAGGCAAAATCAGCAAATGGGGATGTTCAGGTAGGTATTAACGTAAGCGGACAAAGTACCATGGAGAAATATTATAGAGCCGCTGGAGAGGCATTTGGAGTTGAACCAAGAAATATACACACTTTCCATGAGCCTCGCACTAAAAATGGCGATTTAATTATTATGAGAAGCCATATAAAAGCTAGAGAAGTTATAAAGGAAGTAAATTCAGATATAAAGGTTGGATTAACTATGTCTCTTTATGACTATCAGGCATTACCAGGCGGCGAGGGATATATACAAGCATTATGGGATGAGGATTTTCTGCATTATCTTCCATATATTAAGGAAGATGATTTCTTAGGAGTTCAAAACTATACCCGTAAGGTCTTTGGACCAAATGGTAAGATAGAGCCTGATGAAAATACAAAAATGACAGAGGCTGGAAATGAATATTATCCATTATCCTTGGCAGGAGTTTTGAGATTTGTTTCAAAATACTGGAATAAACCTATTATAGTAACTGAAAATGGTATATCAACTAGCAACGATAAAGATAGAGTGGAATTTATAAAAGAAACAATGAAGGGACTTTATGAGTGCCTTGAAGAAGGAATCAATGTTCTAGGATACATGCACTGGTCTTTAATCGATAATTTTGAATGGCAACTTGGATATAAGCCAAAGTTTGGTCTTATAGCTGTAGATAGAACTACACAAAGAAGAATTCCAAAGGAAAGCTTGACGGTGTTAGGGGATATAAAAAAATACGGGTTCTAGGAAGGAAGATCAGATATATGACCATTAAGGCGGTACAACAATTTCAGCTTCGAACAGTCATGGAAACGGAGAGTAAAGCCCGGGAAACCTTGCAGCTTATGAAAGAGGTCGGATACAACGGTATTGAGCTGAATGGTTTTATGATTAAGAAAATGCCAATGAGTGTTCGTATACTTACCAGAATGGCAGGAATGCCCATGGGGCGAAGCGGTAATCTTAATTGGAAAAAGCTTATAATAGAGTCAGGTTTAAAAGTTGTGAGTGTTCATGAGGATTTAGGAAGCATTTTAAACAGGACTCAGGAAATCATTGAGGAAGCCAAAGATTTTAAGACAGAGTATGTTGTTTTAACAGGGATGCATCATTTCGACTATTCAGATAAGAAAGCAGTCTTAGAACTGATAGATAAGCTTAATCATGCAGGAAAACTTCTGAAAGAAGGCGGCATAAATTTTCTTTACCATAACCATAATTGTGAATTCCGCAAGGTGGAGTTAGGAAAGACTGCTTATGAACTGATTCTTCAAAATACGGATCCACAGTATGTAAACTTCGAGTTTGATTCTTACTGGCCAACGGAAGCTGGAGCAGATGTTTTGGCATTAATGGATACCCTTGGGGAGAGAATGAAACTCTATCACATTAACGACAGGGGAAGCAGAGTAACCGGACGAGCCAGCCCTATTTTAAAATCCGACAGTATAGAGTTAGGATATGGAAACATGAACTTGAAGGATATGGTAGAAAAAGCAAAAAATTACGGTGTAAAAGCTATTATTCTTGAAAGCCACAGAAACTGGATTGACAAATCTCCAATCAAATCATTTCAGGTTAGTGCGGATTTTTTGAATAAGTATGTTTAGTAAGACAGGGGGTAATACAATGAACTCAAAAATTAAAAATCTACTGCAGTCAAAAGGTAGTAATTACATCTTTCCTTTTCTATGGATTCATGGAGAAGAAGAGTCAGTGCTTAGAGAATATATGGGAGCTATACATGCATCAGGTATAGGAGCGGTTTGTATAGAAAGCAGACCACATCCTGATTACTGCGGACCACAGTGGTGGCATGACATGGATATTATTCTTGATGAAGCTAAAAAACGCAATATGAAGGTATGGATTTTAGATGACAGTCATTTTCCTACAGGATTTGCAAATGGTGCATTAAAAGATGAACCTGCAGAGCTTCATAGACAGTTCCTTTACTATTCTTCCGTAGAAGTTGTGGGGCCTATGAAATCAGCACAGTTAAATATAACAAAGCATGCCAAGTTTACTAAGAATCCACTTGCGGGCGATTCATTTTTTGCCAGAGGAAACAAGGAAAGAAGATACTTTGATGATGACAAACTTCTAAGCATATGTGCGGCTCGTATTGACGAAAGCTTTGATGCATCAACACTTGTTGACATAACTGAGTTTGTTGAAGATGGACAGCTTGTATGGGATGTTCCTGCTGGTAAATGGAAGATTTATGTTAACTTTCTTACTAGGAATGCCGGAACTCGTGAAAATTATATCAATATGCTTAACAAGAAAAGTGCAAGAAAACAAATCGAAGCAGTATATGAGCCTCACTTCGAGCACTATAAAGATGAGTTTGGTAAAACCATTGCGGGCTTCTTCTCTGATGAGCCGGAGCTTGGCAATGGCGAAATGTACAGTAATAAAGCTATTGGAGAAGATCAGGATCTTCCATGGAGTGATGAAGTGGAAGAGCAGATGCTATGTCGTATAGGAAATGAATGGAAAACAAAACTTCCTCTTCTGTGGGAAAATGGGAGATTTCCAAATGAAGCAGCAAAGGTACGTTATACTTATATGGATATCATAACAAGACTTGTTGAAGAGAATTTTTCAAAGCAAATAGGAAAATGGTGTGAAGAGCGAGGCGTTGAATACATTGGTCACTTAATTGAGGACAATAACTCACATGCAAGACTTGGCTCAACTCTTGGACATTTTTTTCGTGGCCTTTCCGGTCAGCATATGTCAGGGATTGATGATATTGGAGGACAGGTAATGCCTGCAGGAGAAATTTATCCTAAAAAAACTTTTATAAAAGAACGTGATGGAGAATTCTATCACTATATGCTTGGCAAGCTAGGCAGTTCCTTTGGAGCTATTGATCCTATTAAGAAAGGACGCACCATGTGTGAAATATTCGGCGCCTATGGCTGGAGCGAAGGCGTTCGCATAATGAAATATCTTGTGGATCACTTTCTTGTAAGAGGCGTAAATCACTATGTACCACATGCTTTTTCCTGTAAGCCTTATCCGGACCCTGACTGCCCTCCACATTTTTATGCTAACGGTCATGATCCACAGTTTAAGCATTTTGGAGCCTTAATGAGATATCTGAATCGTATGTGTGCATTAATCAGTGACGGAGTAAGGGTAACTCCTGTGGCTATACTTTATCATGCAGAGGCAGAATGGACAGGTAAATATATGCTAAGTCAAAAGCCTGCACATGTACTTATGGACAATCAAATTGACTTTGATTTTATCCCTTCTGATGTATTTGCTGAAAAGGAAAGATACAATACAAAATTAGGCAGGATTTTAAAGATTAATAATCAGGAGTACAAGGCTTTAATTGTACCTTATGCACAATATATCACTGAGACTACAGCTAAGGCTGTAATTGAACTTAAGAAAGCAGGTTTTCCTGTTATATTTATTGATACTCTTCCATTAGGAGTTGTAAATGGAAGCAATAGCCTGATGACTGAGCTGTCAGACTGTAAAGTAGTAGCACTAGACATGTTGGTTTCTGAACTGAAAGAAAACTCTGTTACAGAAATTAAAGTAGAACCTGCATTCTCAATGCTTAGATATTTACATTACAAAGAAGATAATGATATTTATATATTCACAAATGAAAATGTAGCTGAGACTTTCAGAGGAACTGTTACCGTACCAATGACAGGATGCTTATATGGATACGATGTTTGGAGAAATGAGCTGCATGAGGTTAAGATATTGCAAAATGGACAGAGCACTACTCTTTATCTAGATATACCACCTTATCAAAGTGTAGTGGTAGTTTTTGATAAGGCTGAAGACATTGAAATCAAGCCTGAACTTTCATATGATGAAGAACTTGTTTTAAACGATGGCTGGATCATGAGCTTTTCAAAATCTATTGAGTATCCTGATTTTCATGGAGAGCAGAGGATAAGCTCCTTTGAAAATGTCGCGCTAAAGTATCCGGACTTCTCAGGATTTATCCGCTATGAAAATGAAATCGAAATTGGTAAAATAAAAGGTGCAGCTCTCATCATACAAGATGCCTTTGAAGGTGTAGAAGTATTTGTAAATGAGGAATCTGTTGGAATTCAAGTAGCTCCGCCCTTTGTTTTTGATGTAAGCAACAAGCTTAAGCAGGGTAGAAACAAGCTCCGCATTGAAGTGGCAACAACACTTGAGCGTGAGAGACATTTTGCACCTTCCACATCAGGTGACTTCTTTGCAATGCTGTCAAAAGGACCTATATTGGGACCAACAGGTATTGTGGGGGATGTTAAGCTATTGATTAAAAAATAGGAGGAGAAAATATTTATGAAATACGTATGTAATCCAATCAACATGGAATACAAATATCAGTTCATTGATAACAATGGTAAAATATCGGTTTCAAGATAGGCTGAAGCTCCTTCTATTTATAATGTTCAAAGGGAAATACTTTCTTTTTCCTTCCATGACTGCAGGATTTTTTGCAAGCGATAATCTCACGAAAGTATGCCTGCACAGGAACTCAGTACAATATATACGGTGATGATGTATATGTATCTGATAGACCATTAGATCCTTTTACTTTAGATAAAAACAATCCATATTCCTATAAACCAGGCGGTTTTATTCCTGGAGCAGGACATGGTTCCACAATGGAAGATAAGTTCGGAAATTTTTGGCATGCTTCAACCATGAGAATAAGTGTAAATCATATATTTGAAAGACGATTGGGAATATGGCTGGCAGGATACGATAAAGATGGGGAATTGTTTTGCAATCAGCGATATGGTGATTGGCCAATGAAAATTCAACAGGCAAAGATGGATCCATGGAGTAATCCGGAGTGGATGCTTCTTTCTTATGGTAAGCCTGCTAAAGCCTCATCCTTTGAGGAAGGAAAAGAGCCATTTAAAGCTACAGATGAAAATGTTCAAACCTGGTGTAAAGCCTCTTCAAATAAATTAGGGGAATGGCTTGAAGTTGATCTTAAGGAAATTTGTGATGTATATGCCATTCAAATAAACTTTGCAGACGATAATATAGATACTCAACTTCCAGAGGGAGTAGCTTTCTATAGAGTAGGATCCCCAAAAAGATATATAGATGAAAACAGGCACTATACAAGATGGATTTTAGAAGGTTCATTAGATGGAAAAGAATACTTTGTTATTGAGGATAAATCAAAAGCAGATACGGATTTGTCCCATGATCTTGTAGTAAAAGAGAAAGGACTTAAAGTGCGTTTTGTCAGATGTATAGTAAAGGAACTTCCTTATAATCAAAATGCATGTATCTCTGGTCTTAGAGTATTTGGAATAGGAAATGTTGAACTTCCTAAGAAAGCTGCAGGAGTTACATTAGAAAGATTAAGCGAACTTTCTCTTTTGGTTAAGTGGGAAGACGTTGGCTCTGTAGGATATAATGTGATTTGGGGCTTTGCATCGGATAAATTTTATCACAGCTACATGGTTTTTAGCAGCAATGAAGTAAAGATAGGTGCTTTAATCAAAGGTGAGCCGGTATATGTAAGAGTTGATACCTTTAATGAAAAAGGTATAACTGAAGGGGATGTATGTAAATTGAATTAGCTTATGATGATAGAACTATTAGTTTTTGTATGTAAGCAAAAGAATCTATATAAATTCATTAATTTTTACTCAAATTATGAACGAAAAGTGTTAAGCTAAAATATGGTAAATTCAGCTTGTAATTTTGTTATTTTTTCAAAGGAAAATAATCATTCTTGTAGAATATACATAAGTATTCACTTCACTTTATTTTGTATCTTTAATGATATTTAAATATTGGATATTTTGGGGTGAATTTTCTTTTTGAATAATTATTAAAAGTTTTACAGTCATAGATTTATTGCTGATGCTTGATACAAGTGTATAAAGGTGGGACTGCTTATGTATATTAGTGAATTAGAAAAAAGTATATTTGAGTCTCTTTACGATGGTGTATTAATTGCAGATAAAGATTGCAAAGTAGTATATATAAATAACGCTTATACTAGAATTACAAAAGTCAGACCTGAAGATATTATTGGTCGTTCATTAGATACTGTCAGGAAAGGAAGCAAGCTTCCGGAAGTTATAAAAAGTGGCAGAAAACTTTTGGGTATTCGTAGGAAGGTTGATGGTATAGAGTATGTTGTAAACATAGTGCCCATTATAAAGAATGATAAAATTATTGGAGGTGTATCAATTCTTAATGAGATAAATGATATTTATAAATTGGTTGAAGAGCTTAGAAAATCGAATAATACAATTATGAATTTAAAGAAACGTGTTAAGCAGATGGAAAATGCCAAGTACACTATAGAAGATATTATAAGCTCTGATGCAAAATCTGAAAATACAAAAGAACTTGCTTTAAAAATTGCTCATAAGGATATAAATGTACTTATAACTGGTGAAAGCGGCACAGGAAAAGAGTTATATGCTCAGTCCATTCATAATGCCAGTTCAAGAAGAAATGAATCTTTCGTGCCGCTGAACTGTGCAGCTTTGGATAACAATCTGTTTGAAAGTGAATTATTTGGTTATGAGGAAGGTTCCTTTACAGGATCAAAAAAAGGTGGTAAGACAGGACTTATTCAAGAAGCTGATGGTGGCACAATCTTTTTGGACGAGATTTCTGAACTTGATTACAAGCTTCAGGCAAAACTTTTAAGATTTCTTCAAGAACGTTGTATAAGACCTGTAGGAGGTGTTATGGAGATACCTGTGGACGTAAGAGTAATTGCAGCTACCAACAAAAATCTTGAAACTCTTGTAGCTGAAGGAAAATTTAGACAAGACCTTTACTACAGGCTTTCAGTAGCTACTCTAAACCTTTATCCTTTAAAAGAGCGTAGAGGTGATATTCTGCCTCTCATTAATAATTTTCTTCTGCATGCTCAGTATAAATTTAATAATAAAGTAGAAATGTCAGAGGAAGCTCTTGAGCTTCTTTTAAACTATGACTGGCCTGGAAATGTAAGAGAATTAAAAAATACTGTTGAATTTGCTGCAATGATGGCAGCAGGAGGTATAATAAGAAGTGAGGATTTGCCAAAGAAGATTCAGAAAGAAGGATTAAGAAAGGATATTATACCAATAAGGACTTTAGAAGAAGTAGTCAAACAAGCTGAAATCAATGAAATTAAAAAGGCTTTAATGAAATATGGAAATTCCGTTGAAGGAAAGAAAAAGGTGGCACAGGCTTTAGGTATTTCTCTAGCTTCACTATACAACAAAATAAATAAATATTAAACAAAGTAAAGAGTTTCTAATTTTTTAGAATTAATATGTATGATTTCTAAAAAATTAGAAACTCTTTTATTTTGTGCTGAAACATTAATAATAAAACTTTTGACTGGAAAGTAATTTCCAAAAAATGAGAAATTATATAAGGATTATTTTATAATGGCTAGCTGATTGCAATAGTTTTAATACTGGCACAAAAATTGCTTTAATTTAAGTATATAAACATTTTATTTTATGTAAGTAAAGACATAAGGAGGTTTTTTAACTTGAGGAAGTTGAGGATAGGTTCCGGAGCTGGTTATGGCGGAGACCGGATCGAGCCTGCAATAGAGATAATGAAAAAAGGCAACCTGGATTATATTATATTTGAATGTCTTGCTGAGAGAACTATAGCTCTGGCACAGAAACAGAAACTTAAGGAACGGGATAAAGGTTACAATGAATTGTTTGAATACAGAATGAAGAAAATATTGCCAATTTGTATAGAAAAAAAGGTAAAAGTTGTAACCAATATGGGGGCTGCAAATCCACTGGCTGCTGCAAAGGTAACTAAGCAAATGGCGGAGTCAATGGGTATCAGGAAGTTGAAAATTGCAGCTGTTCTTGGTGATGATGTTTTTTCAAATATTGAAAAGTATTTGGATCTTGAGATTATGGAAACAGGAGAAAAGCTAGAAACTATAAAACATTTGATAATTTCAGCTAATGCCTATATTGGTACAAAAGGTATTGTTGAGGCATTGGAAAATGGTGCGGATATAGTTATTACTGGAAGAGTAGCAGACCCATCTTTGGTACTTGCCCCTTTAATCTATGAATTTGGATGGAAATATGATGATTATAAAATGTTGGGAAAGGGTACCTTGGCGGGACATCTGCTGGAGTGTGCAGGACAGGTTACAGGAGGATATTACGCTGATCCGGGATACAAAGATGTTCCAGATTTATGGAATATAGGTTTCCCTATAGGAGAAATTTATGAAAACGGTGATATCATTATAACCAAGCTTGAAGATGCTGGCGGAATTGTAACGGTTGATACGTGTAAGGAGCAAATACTCTACGAAATACAGGATCCACAAAGATACTACACACCGGATGTTATAGCTGATTTCTCAAAAGTAACAGTGGAACAGGTGGAAAATAATAAGGTACTTGTAAAGGGAGCAAGTGGTATTAAAAAGACAGAACTTCTTAAAACCAGTATAGGCTATAAAGATTGTTATATTGGTGAAGGCGAAATAAGCTATGGTGGCTCCGGAGCTTTAGAAAGGGCAAAATTAGCTGGGGATATTATTAAGAAAAGACTTGAATATATTGAGTTACCAATAGAGGAACTAAGAATTGATTATATTGGAGTGAATTCTTTATATAAGGATAAATTGAGTAATACTATAAAAAAAGGAAGGAATGATTTTAATGAGGTAAGATTAAGAGTAGCAGCTAGAACTTTAAACAAGGAACATGCTGAAATAATAGGGAATGAAGTTGAGGCACTATACACAAACGGACCGGCAGGTGGTGGTGGTGCAAGAAAATATGTGAGAGAAATAGTATCTATTGCATCAGTAATGATACCGGAAAGGGATGTAGATATTAAGGTAGTATATGAAGAAATTTGTGTATGATTGCGAGGTGTAAAAATGAAGTTAAGGGAGATAGCACATTCCAGGACTGGAGATAAAGGCAATATTTCCATAATTTCACTTATTGTTTATAATATTGATAATTATGAAAAAATTAAAAACCAGGTTACTGCTAACAGGGTAAAAGAATGGTTTAAGGAAATAGCTTTTGGGGAGGTTAAAAGATATGAAATACCATCTTTAGGCGCACTTAATTTTGTGATGGAAAACGCCTTGGGTGGTGGAGTAACAAGGTCGCTTGCAATTGATATGCATGGAAAGAGCTTAAGTTCAGTACTATTAGATATGGAGGTAATATAAATGGAGGAAAATGATTTTGTGAATATGATTGTTAACAGGATAAGAAATTCTTTCAAAAACAGTGTACGAGCCGAATCTCATGAAATAGGTGATATTAAGAATATAATGGTGCCCATGTCTGATGGTACAAGACTTCGGACTATAGTATGTTTCCCAAAGGGGAAGGGGCCTTGGCCTGTAATATTTACACGAACTCCTTATCCACATAATGAACCTATAAGTTTGGCTAAATCAGAGGAATATGCCAAAAGAGGTTATGTGTCTATATTTCAGTATTGCCGTGGTACAGGCGGTTCGGAGGGTGTGTGGGTGCCTAATGAAAATGAAAGAAGAGACGGAATAGATGCAATAAATTGGCTTGCAGAGCAGGAATGGTGCAGCTCCATAGGAATTTATGGATTTTCTTACAGCGGTCTTACTGCCTGGATTATTGCAGATAAACTTCCTGAAAAAGTTAAGACTATTTATCTTGCTCATTACAGCGTAGACCGTTATCTTTCATTATACAAAGATGGATTGTTTTGTCACGACATACTTACAGCATGGACAATGGAGAATTCAGGATATGAAATTAACGTGGATTATATAAAGTCTTGTCTTTATCGTCCTCATATAAATGTAGATGAAAAATTATGGGGTGTAAAGCTGCCATGGTATAGGGATTGGCTATTGAATACTGATTATCAGTGTGAATATTGGCAATCTGGGGTGTGGAAAACGTTAAGAGAAATGCCTAAGAAAGTCAAAGTGCCAATGTGTATAGTAGCAGGTTGGTATGATCATCATCAGGAGGGCACCATTTTAGGATATGATGAATTAAGTCCTGAAGTAAAGGCTCATAGTAGACTTGTAATTGGTGGTTGGAACCATTTTATGGTACCCTGTATTGATGCACATGAAACTAAAAATGCAAAAATAAATGATGAAATTGATATGTTTCAGTGGTTTGAAAAAATATTGATGGAAAGGAAACTACCTGATGCCGAAATAAAAGCTTATATGGTAGGTAATGATGAGTGGGTAAAATGGGATAAATGGCCCATAGTAAATAGTGGACAAAAGGTTTTTAATTTAACAGGTGATAAAAGAGAAAGTTGTAATTCATATAGACTTTCTTATATAGCAGAAAATAAATTAAGTGAAATAAAGTTTGATTATAATCCGGAAAATCCAATTTATTCTCATGGTGCGGATACACTTTTTAAAACTATGGAGGAACAAGGAAGTCTTTTACAGTATGAGCCAGGTTACAGGGATGATGTCTTGAGTTTTGTTTCAGAACCTATATCAGAAGATATGTGTATAATCGGAGAGATGAATGTAAAACTTTTTGTGAGTTCAGACTGTGAAGATACCAGTTTTACAGTAAAAGTTATGGAAGTTAAGTCTAATGGAAAGGCCTATAATATAAGATCCAGTATAACTACTCTTGCTTATAGGAATAATTCATCAATAAGGTTAACTTATGAACCAGGAGAAGTAGTAGAAGTAAATATAAAGCTTCTGCCAATTACATGGAATATAAGGGCTGGCTCAAGATTACGCATAGATGTTTCTTGTTCGGATTTTCCGCAGTTTGCAATTCACTCTAACTATGTAGGAAATTGGGCTATTCAGGAAAAGGTTAAGGTAGCTCATCAGACTATTTATTGTGGAGGTAAGTATAAGTCGTTAATAGAGATTCCAATAAAATAGTTAAAAATTAAATTGATAACAGCAATAAAGCTGTTGTTTATAAATTAAAAAGGGGGAAAAGAAAAATGATAAGAAAAAAAACTATGCTGGGTCTTTTATTAAGTTTTTCAATCATTATGTCTATGACAACAGGATGTTCTTCAAGTAAAAATACTTCTGCGGACACTGAAAATGTATCACAGACTGCAGTGACAGAAAACTCATTGCCGCTTACAGATAAGCCTGTTACTCTTAAATACTGGGTTACGAATGCAAGTTCAGAGCAGATTAAGAATTACAATGAAACTCTCAGTATGCAGGAGATAGAAAGGAAAACAGGGGTTCATATTGAGTTTATCCATCCAACTGCAGGACAAGAACAGCAGGCTTTTAACTTGATGCTGGCCTCTGATGATATGCCGGATATAATACAGGAGCGTGAAGGAACTATTTACTATCCTGGTGGTCCGGATAAAGCTATTGCTGACGGTGTGTATCTTAAATTGAATGATTTAATTGAAAAATATGCTCCTAATTATTCTAAATTAATGTCTAAGAATCCAACTGTTGCAAAACTAACAGTGACTGACTCAGGAAACAGATGGGCATTTTTCCATTTGACTGACGGAGCAGAACCTGCTTGGACCGGATTTGTGGTTCGTAAGGACATGCTAGACAAAGTAGGCTTGAAGACTCCTGTAACTTTGGATGACTGGCATGAGGTATTAACTGCTTTTAAAACAAAGTTAAATGTAGAAGCTCCTCTTCTTTTACCTAATACAGGTGTTCCTTTATTCAATCAGATTTTGTCCGCTTGGGATATAGGAGGAAGTTTTTATCAAGTAAATGGCAAGGTAAAATATGGTCCATGTCAGCCTGAATATAAGGAATATCTTACTCTTATGAACCAATGGTATAAGGAAGGCTTGATTGATAAGGATTTCATGGGGCGTACTGATGCAGGTTTTGAAATTATGGCACCAGCAAATCTTGCAGCAAGTAATAAAACAGGTATGTTTTCAACTTTATGGGGTCTTACAGCTAATGCTTATATTATATATGGTAATGTAAAGGATAACCCGGATTTCTATTTAGAGGCTATACAAGCCCCTAAGAAAACTCCAGATCAGAAGATTAAATTCAATTATCCTTCTTATGAAGTACGTGAAGGTACTGCAATCACTAAGAGCTGTAAGAATCCAATTCTTGCTGTTAAATGGCTGGATTACCTATACACTGAAGAAGGAAGTAATATAGTAAACTATGGTAAGGAAAATGATACCTTTATACTAAAGGATGGAAAACCAGTTTGGACAGATAAGGTTCTTAAAGCTTCAGGAGATTTGACTCCAAATGCTGCTATGCATAAGTATGCAAGATGGGATGGTCCTGGAGTTGTAGATTATAAGCGTATGTGGCAGGTATATAATGCAAGTGGACAGAGTGCATCATTGGAAGCATGTAATGTATGGGCTAAAGATGGTATAGATTATGTAATGCCTCCAGTAACTCTTACTTCCGATGAATCTTCAGAATTTAGTAATATTATGCCCGATATAACAACCTACGTAAATGAAATGACTGTAAAGTTTATAATTGGTACTGAACCATTAAGCAAATTCGATGATTTTGTTAAACAGATTAACAACATGAGAATTGAGGAGGCTATTAAGATACAGCAGACAGCTCTTGATAGATTTAATAACAGAAAGTAACATTTCTTTTAGTATACTGTTATGGTGATAAATAATCACCATAACAGTTAAAAGCTAACTTTTATTATTTATAACTATAAATGGAGGTTGAATATGCATACATTGAAAGATACAGTACCAGGAACAGGTGAAATTAAATTAAAGAAAAGAAGCTTACTTAAAGATATAGCTATTGATATACGTAAAAACACTGTTATATATTTGATGGCAGTTCCTATGCTTTTATATTTTATTATATTCAGTTATATTCCAATGACAGGAATTATTATGGCCTTTAAACGTTATTCACCGGCTTTAGGTATATTTAATAGTCCTTGGATAGGGTTTAAAAATTTTTATGATTTTTTTAACAGTTATTATTTTTTTCGATTATTAAGGAATACATTTTTACTCAGTTTTTATGATCTGTTGTTTAACTTTCCTATTCCAATTGTTTTTGCATTGCTTTTAAATGAAATAAAAGGTAAATTTTTTAAACGAACTATTCAGACTATAAGCTATATGCCTTACTTTATATCCATGGTAGTAATATGTGGTATAATATCTGAATTTACTAATAGTAATGGTGTTATTACCCAGTTATTAAGTATTTTTGGTTTTGAGAAAAAGAATCTGCTTGGTCAGGCTAGTATGTTCCGTTCAATTTATGTTGGTTCTAATATGTGGCAGGGAATGGGTTATAGCAGTATTATTTATTTAGCTGCCTTATCAGGAATTGATCAAGAGTTATATGAGGCAGCAGAAATTGATGGAGCTGGTAGATGGAAACAGACATGGCATATAACCTTACCTGGTATTATGCCTACAATTGTTATTCTTCTTATCTTAAGAATGGGTTCAATGTTTAGTGTAGGCTTTGAAAAGGTTCTACTCCTATATAGTCCAGCAACCTATCAAACAGCAGATGTTATATCCACTTTTACCTATAGAAAGGGTCTTCTGGATATGAATTATAGTTTTAGTACTGCAGTAGGTATATTTAATTCTGTAATAAATACATCAATGCTTTTATTCAGTAATTGGCTAAGTCGTAAATATACAGACTCAAGTCTGTTCTAAGGAGGGAATTATATGGTTAGGAAAAAGGGACTGGGTAAATGGGCATTTGATATATTTAATTATGTATTTATGCTTTCAGTTGCTTTTATTTGTATAGCGCCACTTTTGCATGTATTTTTTATGGCTATCAGCGATCCTGGAATTGTAAATACAAAATCCGGTATAATGTTATGGCCTGAAGGTAAGATAAGCTTTAATGGTTTTAGATTAATTTTTCGTAATCCTAATATCATAGGAGGTTATATCAATACAATATTTTATGTTGTAGTAGGTACTTCAATTAGTATGCTTTTTACAGTCATTAGTGGATATGTTCTTTCAAGAAAGAGTTTAAAATATAGAAATGTATTAATGTTTATTGTAACTTTTACAATGCTTTTTAATGGTGGATTGATACCATTTTATTTGACTGTTAAAAATATAGGATTATTGGATAGTCGCTGGTCAATGCTGATTCCAAGTGCGCTTAATGTTATGAATATTATTATAATGCGTACTGCATTTTTGGCGATTCCAGACAGTCTAGAAGAATCTGCCCGTCTAGATGGTGCTAATGATTTGACTATTCTCTTTGTGGTGCTTCTTCCCTTGGTAAAAGCAACCGTTGCAGTTATAGCTCTATTTTATGCTGTAGGAAAATGGAATGAATGGTTTTTTGCATCCATATTCTTAAAAAAACGAGAACTCTATCCATTACAGCTATTCTTGCGAGAGATTTTGTTACAGAACCAGAATGCTGTGGATAGTGGTAGTGTTGCTCAGCAAATAGTTGCTGACAATCTTGATATTTATAAACCTCTTATAAAATATGCAACAATTTTGGTTTCAACAGTTCCAATTCTTTGTATTTATCCATTTGTACAAAAGTACTTTGTTAAAGGTGTAATGATAGGTTCAATAAAGGGATAGGAAAACTTATTAACATTCTAGGGGCATTGATTAATAAGTTGATGAATAAATTATTTTGAAAGGGGAAAATAAAATGCAAGACAGGCCTTTTACCGCGAGAAAATTTAATAAAAATACCTGGGTTATAGAAGGAGTGGGAAGCTATTCCTATCTATTGCTTGGAAATGAAAAAGCTATGATGATAGATACAGGAATGAGTAGATTGAATCTTCGACAGTTTGTAGAAACAATCACGGATTTACCAATATTTGTTGCAAATACTCATGGTCATTTTGATCATACCGGTGGAAATGGATGGTTTGATATTAGCTATATGCACCCGAATTCAGTTCAGGATGCAAAGAAAGCTTTTGGTAATCCTGAAGAATTTCCTTTGGATTATAAAATTGAAACTGTAACAAATGGACATGTTTTTGATCTTGGTGGGCGTACTTTGGAAGTTATTGAGATTCCTGCACATAATGCTGGAAGTATAGCTTTTCTGGATAAAGAAAACAGGCTACTATTTAGTGGAGACGAATTAGAAGCTGGGCAGGTACTCTTAATGCTTGCAGATTATAGTTATGTAGAAAAGCATCAGCAGAATATGAAGCTTTTAAAAAAGAGGAGTAACGAGTTTGATTATATTTGTCCGGCACATAATGGCACTCCAATCCATGTCAGTTATATAGATGCCTTTATAGAAAATGATCAGAGGGTTATGGATGGTATTGAAGGAAAACAAGATATATTTTCACCGTCCCTGCCACAGGGCTTTTTTGAGTCAAATAAGCTTTTTAGACGTTCGGAATATAAAGGTAGTTCAATTGTATATAATATTAATAATATTTTTATCAGATAGTGGTTAAACTATTGTCTTAAATAAGCTATAAAGCTCCTCAGTGCTAATATTTATATCAGGAATTTGAGGGCAAAAATAAACTAATATTTATAAAGCTTTAAAAATATATACATAACTTTGACAGCACATCATGGAACAAAAGATTTAAAATAACTCCAGTAGAATGCTTTAAAACATTCTACTGGAGTTATTTTTATCAAAGGACAAATGATCAGTAAATACAGAAATTTTTGACGCTTACAATTATATTGAGTTTATTTTTTTCGAAATATATGAAAATTTAAAAAGAAACAGTTGAAAAATACAACAATATAGTGTAAAATAAAAAATGTAAGGTAGCTAACTACAAAAAAGTGTTGCAAATATCAACTGACATCTTTGGTTGATAACGAATTCTAATTCACCAAGAGTTAATTTTCAAAAGTAAATTTCATCAATAGGGAGGGGATTGGTAAAATTATTTTTATGTTAATCATCAAAGCACTTATAGTTTTGCGTATTTAAAAAGTAAGTGGTATACTAGTTTGGATGTAAAGGTTTAAGAGAAATTTTGAGATTCAAATTAAAGTGTGCTGAAAGGCAGTCATCAAACTGCCGCTTTGAGATACATATCTAGATAATCTCAGAGTCCTAAAAATTGTGTAAAAAAGAGAGGAGAACTATAAAATGACAACACAAATGATTATTGCCCTTAGTATCTTAATACTGATGATCGTACTCATCATGTCGGACAAGCTTGCGTTCGGTGCACCACCGCTGCTCGCCTGCTTACTACTGGTAGTAACTGGTCTATCCACCGTTCAGGAGGCTTTTGCAGGCTTTGTGAACCCAAGCGTTATCATGATTGCCGGTTTTATGGTAGTTATGGCAGCTCTCCAGAAAACCAGCCTTATTGATAAGGTCAAATCCTCTATGATTACCTTAGTAGATAAAGGTGGATACAAGAGTTATGCTCTGCTAATTGTGGTTGTAATGCTTGGAGCCAGTCTGGTAGGAAGTGGAGCTACAGGTTACTATGTGCTTATTCTGTCGTTGGTGGCTACTATTCCATATAGCAAAAAACTTCCAACTTCAAAGCTCATGATGCCTTTAGGTTTTGCTACTAACCACCCACTGATTCCAATTAATGTGGCGCTACACTTCGGTGTTACGATTACTGTTCTGGAAACTGCGGGATTCACTGGAAAACTTTCTATGGTAAAATTCTCCCTGATGAATGTGATTATGTCCATAGCTTTTCTGGTATGGTGTCTGATTTCTTATCGCTTGTTGCCTGATCATCCTGTTGCTGAAGCTTCTGAGGAGAATAAGGCTATGAATGAAGTTGCGTCAACTAAGATGGTTGCATGGAAAGAATACTGCGTTGTTGCTGCTTTCGCTGTAAGCGTTATCTGTATGATGCTCATGAACAAGTTGGGCAATGCAGCTTATGTGATTCCGGGATTGGCAGCTGCATTTGTGCTCTTTATTGGTGCTCTTGATTTTAAGGAAGTTCGCGACAATATGGGTGCTCCTGTGATCATTATGATGGCTGGTGTTATTGGTGTGGCTGACGCACTTGCTAATTCTGGCTTCACAGCCATGGTTGGTAAAAACGTGGCTAATGCCCTAGGTAACAACATGAACCCTTTTATCATTATCTTAATTTTCGCCTTATTGACTAGTACTTGTGCTACTTTTACAGGCTCTAACATGGGTTCTGTGTATATCTTTGCTCCTATTGCCATTGCTGCTTGTATGAGCTTGGGACTCAATCCTACCGCTGCTGCAGCTGCCGTGGTTGTATCAGGCTGGAACGGAGGATATATGCCAATCGACGGTATGCCAGCAATAATCTTTGGAATGGGTAAATATAAACTGCCACAGTTTTGGATGTTCACCGTTCCTATGTACTTTATAAGAATACTTGCACTTTGTATTGGTGCTGTTGTATTGTTTCCAATGTAAAACTGACGTTTTAACAGCAGGAACAGTTGACTTTTGTAGGTGTTTTGGCAATATGTTCTTGTTGTAATAAAAAATACAGATATGACTCTGAAAATAATATATTTAAGAGTTATATCTTTATTTTTTTCTGTCAAAATAAATAAAGAGTTTTTATAGGTTTTTATTGACTTGCAATCATTGTTTACAAGAAGTTTTGTAGATTAAATAAAACTTTTTTGTGGCTTATATATTGGGTATTTAATCAATAATTGCTATGGTATAATAATAACGAAAATAGTAAAATTACATTAGAAGGTGAGAATATGAAGGTTATGGTAATTGCTCCTTATAATGGTTTGAAGGAGTTAATAATAAATATGAAAGAGAATGTAGATTTCGATTTGCAAGTAGAGGTTGGTGACATGGAAAAGGGGGTGGCGCTTGCAAGAGAAGCATTAACCAATGGAACAGATATTATAATTAGCCGTGGTGGTACTGCAGAGTTGATTCAGAAGGAAGTTTCCATTCCGGTTGTAGAGGTAGAAATTTCAGGATATGATATGCTCAGAGTATTAACACTTTTAAAGGATTATCCTGGAAAAACTGCTATTGTGGGCTTCGCCTCAATTTCAGAAAGTGCTGCTACTGTTTGTGAAATATTAAATGCTGACATATATACGTATACTATTCAGAAGGAAGACCAGGTAGAAGAAATATTAATTAAGTTAAAACAAGAAGGATACAATGTTATTATTGGTGATGTTATCACAGTTAGGGAAGCAGAGAGAATGGGCTTAAATGGGGTATTACTTACTTCTGGCAGAGAAAGTGTACTAAAGGCCTTTCAAAATGCAAAAAAAATTTATGCTTATACTAAAAAGCTTAAAATGGAATTTTTGGTGGCTCATAATATTATCCAAAATGAGAAGGCGGGAATTGTTGCTTATAATCAAAGGCTTCAACCAGTTTATTCAAACCTTTTTTATCAAGAAAATCTGGATAATCTTAGAGATAAATTAAACTTGGAGCACTTAGTAAAAGAGGTGTTTCAAAAGGGTGAGTTTCAGACACTTATATTTATAGAAAATGAATATTGGAAGATTACAGGTTGTTTACTTGAAAATAACTCTGAGCTTGCTGTATTTCGTATTGAAAGAGGTAGATTGAATAATGAGAAAGATATTCCAGGTGTTTTCATAATTTCACCTGATGAAAATCTATCTGTAAATATTACAAATTTGATGATATCTAAAAATGAAAAGATGAAATATGCATTGGAAATGGCTGAAAAGTATAGCCGCATTGAAGATTCTATATGGATTACTGGGGAAAAGGGAACAGGAAAAGAAAAGTTAGCCCAATACATTCATTTTAATAGTTCCAAAAGACAATATCCTCTAGTAGTATTTCACTGCGATATAATTACAGAAGAGAGTTGGTCTGATCTATTAAATGAAAATGGTGACAAAGCCATCATTTCTTCAGCTGAAATAGGTATGGTATTCTTCAAAAATATTGATGCATTATCAGTATCTGTTCAGAAACAGTTAATAGATTATTTATTGAAGAGTAAATTGAATTGCAGACTAATAGCTTCTTCGGGGCATAATATTCTAAGTCTTATAGAACAAGGAAAGTTTCTACATGAGCTATATTATTATATGTCGCATCTAGCTTTAGAGCTTCCCTCATTAAATGAGAGAAAAGAAGATGTAGAAAGTCTAGCACGTATTTATATTAATGATTTTAATGTGAAGTTTGGTAAGCAAATTGTTGGCATTAGAGAAGGGGCGATAGAACTTCTTAAGAATTTTAAGTGGCAGGGAAACTTAAATCAATTTAAGGAAGTTATCGGAGAAATTATGTTAGTAGCAAATAATACTTATATAGAGTATGATGATGTTGAAAAAGTGCTAAAGCGTATAAAGATGCCAATTGATAAAGAAACTATTGATTTATCAGGAACACTAGAAGAAATAGAGCAGAGGATTATTAAAAAAGTTTGGCTTGAAGAGGGGATGAATAATACTCGTACAGCTGAACGATTGAATATAAATCGAACTACTTTATGGCGCAAGTTAAAATAAGCGCCTTTTTTTATGCAATATTTTATCGTTTATCTGAAGATATATTTCTTAGAGCTATAATAGATAGTATAAATAAAAAGATATTTTATTTTCTAGTATGGAAAATGAAAACAAGTTGAGAAAAGAAATAATTCTGTTTAAATATGCAACGATTTTTGATTGGTATGATGAAATTTGCAAAAAATATAGAGTAAATGTTGACAAATTAAACATATAGATTTATAATTAACTTATGAAACAGTTTTCAGATTCCTGTTTTAAAAAGGAGGTTATCGATATGAATATAAAAGGGATTTTTCCTGCAATGTTAACGCCATTAACTAAAGAACAAAAGGTTAATGAAACAGTATTACGTCAACTAACAAATTATTTAATTGAATCGGGTGTACATGGCCTTTTTGCATTAGGAACAAATGGTGAATTTCATCTGTTTAATGAGGAAGAGAAAATTCAAATTGCTAAGATAGTTATAGATGAAGCTAAAGGAAGGGTACCAGTGATGATTGGTACTGGTGGAAATGGAACGGCAGAAGTTATTGAACTATCTAAAAAGATGGAGGAGATAGGAGCTGACGCACTTTCTGTTATTACACCATATTTTATTACACCGTCACAGGATGAATTAGCTGTTCATTATGAAAAGATAGCTGAGGCGGTATCAATTCCAGTGATGTTATATAATTTACCTTCAAAAACTGGAATGAATATAGAGCCTGAAACCGTTGCTAGATTAGCGAAGGTTTCAAATATTATAGGAATTAAAGATAGCAGTGGTAAATTTGAAAATATAGAGCAGTATATCAACGTGACAAAAGAAGAGGATTTTTCAGTGTTTGCAGGTACAGACTCTTTAATTCTTAAAACATTAATGGCAGGAGGCGTAGGAGCAGTGGCTGCAACTGCTAACATGCTGCCAGAAATAGTTGTATCAATTTATAATAATTGGCGTGAAGGAAATATAGAGGAAGCTCAAAAAGCACAGGAAAAGTTACAACCTCTCCGCGATACCTTTGCCTTAGGAGCAATCCCTTCTGCTTTAAAGAAAGCGGTAGAGTTTAATGGAATACCAGTAGGGCCGCCAAGATTTCCTATATCTGAATTATCAGGTGAAGCTGCTTTGAAAGTAAGAAAAATGGTTGATTTTTATAAAGGAATATAACAGAAAACATGACTAGAAAGTGGTGATTAGATAATGAATTTATATCAATTTCAAACAGCAGATCATATTATAGCTGGACAAAATTCTATTGAATCCTTATCAGAACATTTACATTTAATAGGTACAAAAGTAGAATCTGTTTTGGTTCTAACACAGCCACCAATTAAAGCGTTAGGATTTCTTGATAAGATTGTAACTCAGTTAGTAAATAAAGGTATAACTGTGGATGTGAACATGGATATTCTACCTGAGCCTACGGTTGATAATATAAAAGATGTTTTCGGACAAGTAGGCAACAAAGAATATGATGCAATAATTGGTATTGGTGGAGGAAGTGTTCTTGATACTACAAAAATTATAGCAGTACTAAAAACTAATGATAGTCCTATTGAAGAATTGTTTGGAACAAATCTTATAAAGAAGCCAGGTGTTCCAACAATTTTAATTCCAACAACATCTGGAACAGGCGCAGAGGTAACACCAAACGCAATTGTCACTGTACCAGAGCAGGAATTGAAAATTGGTATAGTAAGTAAATATATGCTGCCAAGGCTTGTATTTATTGATCCAATATTAACTTTAGGCCTGCCAAAGCCAATTACAGCTTCTACAGGTATGGATGCATTTATACATTCACTTGAGTCCTTTATCTCAAATAAAGCAAATCCTATAAGCGATATGTTTGCGTTAGAGTCAATACGTTTGATCTCATCAAGCATAGTACAAGCTTATGAAAATGGATCAGATGTTAAAGCTAGAGAGAAGATGCTTCTTGGTTCCATGTACGGTGGCATGGCATTAACTTCTGCAGGTACTGCAGCTGTACATGCTTTAGCTTATCCATTAGGTGGAAAATATAAAGTTGCTCATGGTGTTGCAAACTCAATGTTATTACCTCATGTAATGAAGTTCAATATGGATGCTATTGCAGATCGTCTTTCTCTTGTTGCAAAACCGATGGGAATTCAAGTAGAAGAAGGGTTAACTCCTATTCAAATTGCTGAAAAGGTTGTAGAGCGAATTGTTGAATTAACTAATATTTTAGAAATTCCTCAGGACTTGACAGAATATGGCGTGAAAGAAGAAGACTTAGAAGAATTAGCAAAATCTGCTTTAGAAGTGAAACGTCTGCTAAATAATAACCCTAAAGAATTAAAATTAGAAGATGTTAAAGCAATATATAGTAAATTATTAGGTCGATAAACAATGAAATCTATAAGATTAGCGGTTATTGCAGATGATATAACAGGTGCAAGTGATTGTGGGGGTCAGCTTGTGCATTATGGTTTAGACGTTTCAGTGATACTTAACAATGATTTAATACTTCAAGGTAATAAAGAGGCTGTTATTTTCAATACTGATAGCCGTTCAATCCCTGAGAGTCAAGCCTATGAAAAAGTAAACCATATTTGTCAAAAAATAAAAAATGAGTATTTTGATGTTATTTATAAAAAAATTGATTCTACGATGAGAGGCAATATAGGACAAGAGATAAATGCGGTATATGATGTTTTTAAACCTGATTTTATGTTGATTGCTCCTGGTTTTCCTGAGAATGGTCGCCAAGTAATTGATGGTATTCACTTTTTAAATCAGAAGCAGCTACATGAAACAGAAGTAGCTAAGGATCCTAAGACTCCTGTAACAGATTCTAATATCATGAGGTTAATTCGAAATCAAGCTAAAAAAGAAGTGGGACATATTTCTTACAAAGAATTGAGAGAGGGATATGAATGCGTTGCAAGACGATTAGCGTACTTTAAGAATAATAATATTTCCTATGTGACAGTAGATTCTGTAGAGGAATCTGACTTGAAATGTTTGGTACAGATAATGTATAAAACTGATTATTCAGTGGTTTGGGTTGGTTCCGCAGGACTTATGAATTATCTTCCTCAAGTTTATGGTTTGAATAAGAAAAAGACAACAATAACTATAGAACCTTCTGAAAAACCTGTATTATTAGTTATAGGAAGCGTCAGTGCAATAGCAAGAGAGCAATTAGAGCAATTATTAAAAGACCAAAATGTAGCTGGATTAGAAATGAAATCCACAGAGATTATAGTAAATAATAAAGCAAAAGAGCAAGAGATTAAGAGATTAAAACAAGAGGCAATTTTAGCCTTCAAGCAAAAAAAGAATATTGCACTTTTTTCTTCATGGGAAGTAGCAGAAACTCAGAAGATAGGACGAGATAATGGATACAATGCAGTAGAAGTTAGTAACATGATATCCAATACTTTAGGAGAATTAGCTGTAGAATTAATTCAGGAGCTTGATCTGCGTCGCCTTTTTCTTACAGGAGGAGATACTGCTTTTCAAGTATTTGCACAATTACACATGACTGAATTTCATTTAATCGATGAAGTTGAATCAGGTATTCCAATAGGAAAGCTACAGAGTGACAAAGAAATTTATGCAGTAACAAAGGCAGGCAATTTCGGCACTAGTTTTGCTATGGTAAATGCTTTAAATATACTTCAAGGAGGTATAATATGAAACCTATTATAGGAATTACAATGGGAGATGCAGCTGGTATTGGCCCTGAAATCATAGTAAAAGCATTAGAACATTCTTCTGTCTATGATATTTCTCGTCCAGTTGTAATAGGAGATATAAAGATGTTACAAAGGGCTGCTAGCATCACAGGATCAAAATTGACGTTGAATAAAATAGAAAACATCAGTGAAGGTAAATTTGTTTCAGGAACAATTGATTGCATACACATGGATTTATTACCTGCTGATCTTCCTTTTGGAGAACTTTCTCCTTTAGCTGGAGATGCTGCTTTTAAGTTCATAAAAAAAGCTGTTGATTTAGCTAAAAATGGAGAAATTCAAGTTATTTGTACAGCGCCATTAAATAAAGCTGCACTTCATCTTGGTGGTCATATGTATCCTGGTCATACTGAAATTTTAGCTGATTTAACAGATACGGAAGATTACTCCATGCTTTTAACAACACCTAAGTTAAAGGTTATTCACCTTACAACACACAAAGGCTTAATAGATGCAATAAACTCAATAAATCCGGAGCGAACTTATAAAGTGATTAAACTTGCTAATGAAACTTTAATACGTGCAGGTTATAAGAATCCTAAAATTGCTGTATGTGGTATCAATCCTCATTGTGGAGAAAATGGGTTGTTTGGATATGGCGAGGAAGAGGAAAAATTAATTCCAGCAATAGAAAAAGCAATTTCAGAAGGAGTTAATGTAAGTGGACCTCATCCTGCAGATACAGTTTTTTTCCGTGCTATTCGTGGAGAGTTTGATTTAGTTGTAGCTTGTTATCATGATCAAGGACATGTACCAATCAAGGTATCAGGTTTTGAAGATGGTGTTAACATAACTGTTGGATTAAAAGGTGGTATAATTCGTACATCCGTTGATCATGGTACTGCTTTTGATATCGCTGGTAAAAATATTGCTGATGAGGCAAGTCTTCTTGCAGCAATAGAAGCAGGTGCTGAATTAGCTCCAAAATCTTAATACTATTTGAAGTAATAGCTTTAGAAAAATTATTTAGTTAAAATAAAAAGCTGACACAGAAGAAAAAGTGGCATAAGTAGTAAGATAATACAAATTTATATATGAATACCTAATGAAATGTATAATACAATATTATTTCATTAGGTATCATTAAAAACATAAATATCAATTCACAATGATTAAAAATATTAATGCTATATTAAATATAAATGGAGTGGAGTGTTATTATGAATAATATTGAAAAAGAAAACGTTAAAGTTAGTCAAGGAAAACTCTATCAAGTTCAAGATGATGTAGATAGAGTAGAAGCAGCGTTACCATCTTTCTGTATCCAGAATCATGCATCAAATATAATGCCATTACCAAATGGGGATTTATTATGTGTATGGTTTTCAGGAACACAAGAAGGTATAGCTGATATATCAATTTACATGTCAAGGCTTAATAAAGGAGAATCAGAATGGACAACTCCTGTGAAATTATCTGAAGATCCTACTAGGTCAGAACAAAATCCTATTTTGTTTCTAGCACCAAATGGAGACTTATGGCTAATATACACAGCACAAAAATCAGGAAATCAAGATACTGCTATAGTTAGATACAGAGTATCTTCAGATAATGGATACACATGGGGACCAATAGAGACTTTATTTGATAAACCAGGTACCTTCGTACGTCAGCCAGTAGTTGTTTTAGATAATTCAGAATGGCTTATTCCAATTTTCTATTGTCGTACACCTAAAGGTATAAAATGGACTGGAGATTACGATGTAAGTGCTGTTAAAATTTCAAGTGATAATGGTAAAACTTGGACTGAATACGAAGTTCCAAATAGTTTAGGCTGTGTTCATATGAATGTAGAAAAATTGAATGATGGTACATTATTAGCTTTATTTAGAAGCCGTTGGGCAGATAATATATATATGAGTGTATCTAAAGATAATGGAAGAACATGGACAGAACCTGTTCCAACAGAGTTACCTAATAACAATTCTTCTATACAATTTACAGTACTTGATAATGGTCATTTAGCATTAGTATATAATCATATAAATGCTGAAAAAGCTACAGAACGCAGAGCTTCATTATATGATGAAATAGAAGATGAAGAAGATGCTACAGTGTCCGAGGTTAGCGAAGAAGAAAACAGTTTTGTTCCAGAAGAAGAAGCTAATAGAAAAACAGCATTCTGGGGGACGCCAAGAGCACCATTAACAATTGCTATATCTGAAGATGGAGGAAAAACTTGGCCATATAAGAGAAATATCGAAGTTGGTGATGGGTATTGCATGAGTAACAATTCTAAAGAAAAAATAAATCGTGAATTTTCATACCCTTCTGTAAAACAAACTCAAGATGGAAAAATTCATGTTACATTTACTTACTTTAGACAGTACATCAAATATGTATGTGTTTCAGAAGAATGGGTAAAGGCCGGAACTAAATAAATTATGAATCTTTAAATTATGAAGCAATTGATGTTTAATCCATTGCTTCATAATTATTATTAGCCTAAATTCAAGATTTTATTAAACTTACCTAACTTTTTAAAAAGGAGAGAATATTAAATGATTATTGCAGCTTTAAAAGATGCTGAACGTTACTGTTACAATGATAAAATGCAAAGAGCTTTTAAATTCTTAAAAGAAACTGATTTACAATCATTAGAGATTGGTAGATATTCAATTGAAGGCGATGATATATTTGCGTTGGTGCAAGCTTACAATACAAGAAAAGAAGAGGAGTGTAGGTTTGAATCCCATCAACGCTATATGGATATTCAATTCATTATAGAAGGTGTTGAAAAAATGAGCTGCATTCACGTCGATAGATTGGTTTTAACTGAGAACGATCTTATTAAAGGTGATAAAGCTTTTTATAAAGCAGATTGTGTTGGTAGTGAACTGATTGTTCATAAAGGTGATTTTGTTATTTTTTATCCTGAAGATGGTCATAAAGCCTGCATTGCTGTTGATGAGCCTTGTTTTGTAAAAAAAGTTGTTTTGAAGGTTTCTTTAACTTAGTTATTAAATAAAGACTGCAAGAAGGCATGAGAATGCTTTATGCAGTCTTTATTTAATTGTCTATAATTATAACAGAAATTTATTGTTTATTTAAAAGATCAGCGACAGTTTCATCTTCTTCAATCATATCTTTAACCTGAGCTACATCTTTATCTCCTCTGCCGGATAAATTAACTATAATTATATTATCTTTAGGAAGTTTTGATGCAAGCTTTATAGCATATGCTACTGCGTGAGCACTTTCAAGGGCAGGTATTATGCCTTCTGTTCTAGATAATTCAAAGAAAGCTTTTAAAGCTTCATGATCAGTTACGGCTACATAATCAGCTCTTCCGCTGTCTTTATAATAGCTGTGTTCAGGTCCTACACCAGGGTAGTCAAGACCTGCAGCCATTGAATATACAGGAAGAGGTTCTCCTTGTTCATCCTGAAGAGTATAACATTTAAATCCATGAATTATACCAGGAGTACCTTTAGTCAAAGAAGCGGCATGTTCTTGAGTATCAAGGCCTTTTCCCGCAGGTTCAACACCTATTATTTTAACGGCCTTATCGTTAAAAAAAGGATGGAAAAGACCGATAGCATTACTTCCACCGCCTACACAGGCCACAATATAATCAGGAAGTTTTCCTTCCATTTCAAGTATCTGCTCTCTGGCTTCTTCTCCAATTATGCTTTGAAATTCTCTAACCATTGTTGGATAAGGGTGTGGACCAACAGCAGAACCTAGAAGATAAAAAGTATCCTCAGCATTTTGTACAAAATCATTTAAAGCAGCATCAACAGCATCCTTTAAAGTTGCAGTTCCACTTGTTACAGGAATAACCTTAGCACCAAGTAACTCCATTCTAAATACATTTAATTGTTGTCTTTTAGTATCTATTTCACCCATATAAATTGTACAATCCATACCAAATAATGCACATACTGTTGCTGTAGCAACACCGTGTTGTCCTGCACCGGTTTCAGCTATTATTCTTTTCTTACCCATTCTTTTAGCTAATAAAGCCTGACCTATAGCATTATTTATTTTATGGGCACCAGTATGATTTAAATCCTCTCTTTTAAAATAAATTTTTGCGCCACCAATTTTTTCGGTTAATCTTTCTGCTAAATATAGAGGATTTTCACGTCCTATATACTGCTTCTGATAAAACTTTAATTCCTCTAAAAATTCCGGATCTTCGATATACTTATAAAAACTATCCTCTACTTCTTTTAGTACATTTTTTAATGGTTCAGGAACAAATACTCCGCCAAACTCACCAAAATAACCATTATTATTTAACATATAAAAGCCCCCTTATTTTAAAATAATATTATTAACTTATCTTAATTAATTAAAAAATCCTCTGCAAATGCAAAATGCAAATGCAGAGGACGAAATATCCGCGGTGCCACCTCAATTGTTTGAAAAAACCACTTATTTGGATACAATATAAAATGATATCCTATCTCTATAACGGGAGAACCCGGGTTACCTACTATATAAATTATTTCAGCTTCCTCTCATAAGACCATTCAATATGTTCTCTATCATCGGATTCCCACCAACGCCGACTCTCTGTAGACTTTAAACATATCTACTTTTCTTAATCATTGATTTAGTGTAATAAAATAATTAATTTAATTTTAAGGAAATAGTTTGTCAATGTCAAGGGGAATTTTTCTTTTTGATTTGTGAAATGTTAAACAATAAAATATGCATAGTAAAGTAAATATTATTTATAGTTTTTAACTATAAATATCCTATATAATTCATATTAACTATCATTCCTTTCGCTGTGCTCAAGGCACAAAAATTTATGAAAATGTATATTCTGTACAAACTCTGTCAATAATATAGGCAAGTATGCA
>NZ_JAMSKT010000018.1 GCF_023806125.1 Clostridium caldaquaticum | reverse complement strand
GAGGGTACACTCGTTTCCATGCCGAACACGCAAGTTAAGCTCCGAGATGTCGATGATACTGCACGGGAGACTGTGTGGAAAAGTAGATAGTCGCCAATTTAAAGCATTAAGTTTTAGTACTTAGTGCTTTTTTATTTTATAGAAAAATTCCTCAAGCAAGTAAATGCCCTAAATGAACATTCACTTACTTGAGGGATTAATTTTTTTAATTTTTTTTCCATCACTTAAGAGTACAATTGTTCCATCAATATCTGTTCTATATATAGTATAGTTTCTCTTTTTAAACTCAGATAGTATTTCTTTATGCGGGTGACCATAATCATTACCTTTGCCAGCACTTATAACGACTGTTTTAGGAGAAACTTTATCTAAAAAGCCTGAAGATGATGAAGAGGAGCTTCCGTGATGCCCAACCTTTAAAACATCTGCAGATATATCGAAGTTATTTGTTAATATTTCATCTTCGCTTAATTTTTCTGCATCTCCCATAAATAAAAATTTGGTATTTCCATAGGTTAATTTTATAACGGCAGAATAATTATTAATTTCCTCATAGTTTTTACTATTAGGAGCCAGCATTTCACAAATTGTATTGTCTCCAAGGTTAAACTTTACTCCTGCAGTAGCTATTTTTATTTTCTTATCTTTAAGAGCAGAAATCATATTTTCAAAGCTTTTTGTAGTATTAGTTTTTTTGGGTGCATAAAAATCAATAATAGAAAACTTTTTTATTATATCGCTCATACCTCCTATATGGTCTTCATGTGGATGAGTTGCAACGACATAATCTAATTTCTCAACTCCTTGTTGCTTTAGATAAGATATTACTTTATCACTGTCGGATTTGTTACCTGCATCTATAAGCATGTTTTTATTATTCACTTGTATTAGTATACTGTCCGCTTGACCTACATCAATATAATGTACAAGTAAGTTATTATTAGAAGAATTATTAGAGCTGTAGGAAGTAGATTCCTTTTTAATATTACTGCAGTTAGTAAGTGTTATTATCAAAAAAAGAGATAACAGAATGAATTTAAAATGTTTCCTAGGAAATATCAAATATTATCACTCCTTTTATAATCTCTATACATACTATCATATATGTGTTAGGCTTGCAATAAAAAGCAGTAATTAGTATAATGAACTATATAAAAGAAAGGAATAGGGGGTAAAGTGATGCCTTATTTATGGATAGTTTATGGTATTTATTTTATTATAAAATTATATATTAAGCGATTTAAGCTTGAGTATTTAAGGAAAAAAATGAACAAGGAAGAAACAGATTTATATATTGCCAATGAGGTAAGAGGATTGGCAAAAAGTCTTGTTAAGGCAACAGGCTCAAGGGTAAATGTAGTTGGAGCTGAAAATATACCAGAAGGAAGCTGCGTTTTTGTAGGAAACCATCAAGGTAATTTTGATATATTAGTTATGCTTGGTTATTTAAATAAGTCAATGGGATTTATAGCAAAAAAGGAATTAGAAAAGCTTCCAGGAGTTAATTATTGGATGAAACAAATTCACTGTGTATTTATGGATAGAGAAGATTCAAGAGATTCAGTTAGGTCTATATTAGAAGGTATTGAAAATCTTAAGAATGGATATTCTATGGCAATTTATCCAGAGGGAACAAGAAGTCAAGGATCACATATGCTGGAATTTAAAAAGGGGGCAATGAAGCTTGCTACTAAAGCTGGTGTTCCTATAGTACCTGTTACTATAAATGGAACTTACAAAATTTTTGAGATACACAAGGGAAAAAAGACTAAAGCTGCAGATGTTGATGTTATAATATCAAAACCAATTTACACAAAAGAGCTGTCTAAAGAAGAGCAAAATAATCTTTCAGAATATGTAAAATCTATAATAGAAGAAAACTTAAAAAGTCTAAAATAAGTTATATCCCCATGATTAAATACATGGGGATATAATATTTTGCATTAATTTAATTTATATTTAAAACTACAACCTTAGGTCTGCTCATAGCTTCTATACTGTAGCGAATACCTTGTGTTCCTAGGCCAGAAGCTTTTACTCCTAGGAAAGGGAAATGGTCTGGACCTCTTTCAGTCTTATTATTGATGTGAACTGTACCCACTTCTAGTTTGTCTGCAACATAGAAAGCTTCTTTAATATTTTGTGTAAATACTGAAGCTTGCAGTCCGTATTGAGATTTATTAGCTATAGCGATGGCTTCATCAACATTTTGTACTCTTATTACAGGAAGAATTGGTCCGAAAGGCTCTTCCCAAGCCAGTCTCATAGCTGTAGTTACATAATCAAATAAAGTAGGATAAATTAAGTTTCCTTCTCTTTTATTGCCAATAATTAATTTGGCTCCTTTGTTAATAGCATCATCAATCAATTCCTGAACAAAATCTGCGGCTGCACTGTTTATAAGAGGAGTTATTTTTGCACCTTCCTTTGGAGCTCCTACTTTTAATTTGGTTATTTCCTGCGTCATATTCTGGATTAGCTTATCAGCAACAGCTTCAAGTGCAAGAACTCTTTTAACTGCAGTACATCTTTGACCAGAATAGTTATAGGCACCAGAAACTATGAGTTTTGCAGCTTCGTTTAAATCTGCATCTTCTAAAACTATAGCTGCATCCTTGCCTCCTAACTCCATAAGCATAGGAACCATTCCGGCAATTTCTGCTATATGTTTTCCTACTTCAGTGCTTCCAGTGAAGTTAATAAAATTTATATCTTTATGTGTAATTAAATAATCTCCTATTTCAGAGCTTTTACCTGTAATTGTATTTAATATGCCTTTAGGCAGGCCAGCTTTATTGAATGTCTCTGCTAAATACAGTGCACTAATTGCACCTTGAGTAGGTGGTTTTAGTATTACACTATTCCCAGCAATAAGTGCTGGAGCAATCTTTGAAGCAGATAAATTAATTGGATAATTAAAAGGTGATATGGCAAGCACCACACCAACAGGAACTCTATAAACAACAGAAACTCTGTCTCTTTTAAAACCTGGAAAATTGTCTGAGAGTATAGTTTCTCCTTGCATATGTTTTCCTTCATCTGCAGTAAATCGTATAAAATCAGCTGTTCTTTTAATTTCTGATTGAGAAGACTCAATATCCTTAGCTATTTCTAGCTGCAGTATTTGAGACAGTTCATCAGCATTTTCTTCAATAATTGCTGCAGCTTTATGAAGTATAGAGGCTCTTTCACTTATAGGTAAATTACCCCATGCTTTCTGTGATTCTTTTGAATTTTTTATAATCTCATCTACTTCTTCTTTTGTTAATGCTTGAATTTTCCCAACTAGAGAATTATCTACAGGGGATAGAATTTCTATTGTTTTATTATTACGAGAATTAATCCACTCTCCGTTATATAAAATTTTATATATTTCATTGTCGCATATTTTTTCAAACATAGTAAAGCTCACTCCTATCTTTTCTAAAGATAGTATGAGCCTAATATGTAATAATTATAAAACATTATATGTATTTATGTATTATTGTATTAACATTTATTGTATAATAGATTTATATGCTTTAAATGCAGATTTTCTATTAATTTGCTTCTCTTATGAATTTTTAAAATAATTATCGATAATTTTTTCAGCCATCCTTTTTTGAGTATTTGCTGAAGCAACGAGCATTAGAACTGATAAAATTAAAGTGATTAAATCCCTGTCTTCTGTTTTTATTTCAGATGCTTTTTCGCTTACAACTTCAAGTTTATCTCTAAACCAGCGATTAGATTCATTTAATTGAAGTTTGTTAAGATCTAAAAATGAAGAATATAAATCTTCTAATGGAAATTTACCTTTATCTTCAGAAATACTTTTTATAATAGGAGATAATATTAAACCTAGATCGTTAATTGAAAGTATTTGTTTAAGATTGTATATTAATGAAAGCAGCATTATTTGTTCTTTTGAATACTTTTTTCCTTTTATTGGTAAAAGGAGCTTTGCTTTTGCATAATTATTTATCATCGTCTTTGTAAGTATTTTTTCATTTTTATCTCTTTTTAAGCTTTGCAGTTTTTCATCAAAAAAAGTTGTTACTTGGTCCATGTACAGGTCAACACATGGAATCTCTGAAGGTTTAAATTCATCTATGGTACATACATCCTCAATTAACTGTATTAAATTTTCTTTATTTATATTCATTTAAATCACTCCTAAGCATCATAAAACGTAACTTTTATGATTTGATAGTATTTAAAACTACTGTATATAGTATAATGTTTATTAATAATAATAACAAGATAATAACTTGATATTTTCATGCAAGAAGTACTGGTAAATATAAAACTGGAGCTGATAAAAACATGTACTTTAATTGAAAAGTACAGTATAATTTAAGAGTTAATACTTGATTTTTGTTTTTTGTTGTGTTGAAATTAATAGGAGAATTAAAAGAAAAAGGTGGTAATTATGAGCAGCAATGTTTTAAAAGACTTAAAGCCTTATGAAGTGTTTAAATTTTTTGAGGAAATTACTCAAATACCAAGAGGTTCAGGAAATGAAAAAGAAATAAGTGATTATTTGGTAGCTTTTGCAAAAGAGCGTAATTTAGAAGTAATACAAGATGAAGCACTAAATGTTATAATTAAAAAATCAGGAACCGCTGGATATGAAAAAGCCCCAACGGTTATACTTCAAGGCCATATGGATATGGTTAATGAAAAAAATCAAAATACAAAACATGATTTTACTAAAGACCCGTTGAAGTTGAGAGTAGAAGGGGATATGATATATGCTACAGGCACTACTCTTGGCTCAGATAATGGTATTGCTATAGCTTATGCTCTTGCACTTTTAGATTCTAAAGATATACCTCATCCGCCTATTGAAGTTTTATTAACTACAGATGAAGAAACAGGTATGAGTGGAGCAAGAGCCTTAAATCCAGAGCATTTAAAAGGAAGAATATTAATAAACATGGATTCTGAAGAAGAAGGACAGCTATTGGTAAGCTGCTCTGGTGGAGTGAGAACAAGAGCAGCTCTTAAGATAAATTGGGAAAAGGCTGATGAAAATCTTATTTCTGCAGAGCTTAGAGTAAGGGGCTTAAAAGGCGGACATTCAGGTATGGAAATAAATAAAGGCAGAGGAAATTCAAATAAGATATTAGGCCGTATTCTCTATGATATTTATACTTTTGTAGATTTTCAATTGGTTTCATTAAAAGGCGGTGCTAAGGATAATGCTATTCCTCGTGAGGCAGATGCTTTAATAGTATTAAAGAAAGAGGATGCTGAAAAGGTTCAAGAAAAAGTACATATTTGGAACAGTATACTTAAAAATGAGTTTAGAATATCAGATGCTGATGTAAATATACAATTTGAAATTGTTTCTAAAAAGTATGAAAAAGTATTTTCTAAGGAAACAACCAAGAAGGTTATTGGATTGTTAAACCTAATTCCTAATGGAGTTCACAGCATGAGCATGGAGATATCTGGTTTAGTTCAAAGTTCTACTAATCTTGGAGTAATAAAAACTGATGAAGAATTAGTGCATTTTGACAGTGCTACAAGAAGTTCAGTTAAGAGTTTAAAAGAAAATATTGTAAATACTGCAAAAATAGCAGCAGAAGCTTTTGGTGCAGAATTTTGGACAGAATCAGATTATCCAGAATGGGAGTATGATGCAAATTCAAATATTAGAAATTTATTTGTAAAAGTATATAATAATCTTTATGGCAAGGATCCAGAAATTGTAGCAATACATGCAGGAGTTGAATGCGGACTTTTTAAAGAAAAATTTAATGATATAGATATGATATCTTTTGGACCAAATTTATATGATGTTCATACTCCTGATGAGCATATGAGCATATCTTCAGTTCAAAATACATGGAATTATCTGCTTTCAGTGCTTAAAGAGATAAAATAAGAAATTGCCTCGCATATTAACAGTGCGGGGTTTTATTTTTTGTAATAATTTAATTCAAGCAGTATAACCTATATATGAACAAATATTTTAAAGGTGGTGTTATTATTGAATAAAGCAATTTTTTTAGATAGAGATGGTGTAATAAATGATAATTCTAAAAAGCACGTAAATAAGCCTGAAGATTTAATAATTTATGACGGAGTAAAGGAAGCATTAAAAAAAGCTTATGATAATAATTATGATTTGTTTATAGTAACAAATCAAGGTGGAATTGAGATGGGACATTTAACTGAGAAACAATTGGAGGCTATTCATGATAAAATGATAGAGGAGCTTGAACCTTATTGTAAGTTTAAAGAAATAAAATATTGTCCTGATTTTAATAGAGAATCAAATTGCAGAAAACCAAAGCCAGGTATGATATTAGAGCTTGCTGAAAAATACGATATTGATTTAAAAAACAGCTGGATGATTGGCGATATGGATACAGACATTGAAGCTGGAATTGCTGCTGGCTGTAAGACTGCAAAAATAGGAAGATTAAATGAAAATGCAGATGTAAATGGAAAAAATCTTTATGAGGTTATAAATAAAATAATTTAGTTTTTATGTCTATAAATTACTATTTAATCAAACTTTACGAAAAACACTAAGTCCTATATAATATTAATGACAGAATGTTATTTTATGGTTAGAACTATTTAATATAAAAAATATCTTGGTAGAGAACATAAATCTAAGTTGATTAATAGTACAAAATATTAATAAAATTAGTAAAGTTAATGATTATATGTTATAATTTTATTCAATACTTATAAAAGATTATTGTATATCATGAGATTCAAAGGGGGATTTTTTTAATGGAAAGTGAGCCTGATAGTATTTTGCTTCAATTGCTGCTTATTTTTATCTTAGTACTTGTAAATGCTTTTTTTGCAGCCAGTGAAATGGCTGTTATATCTTTAAATAAGACTAAGATAAATTATATGGCTGGCGAAGGAAATAATAAAGCGAAATTACTAGTCAAACTCTTGGAAGAACCAAGTAAATTTTTGGCTACAATACAGGTTGGAATAACTTTTGCTGGCTTTCTTGCCAGTGCATCAGCAGCTGTAAGTATATCTGAGCAGCTTTCAAAGCTGATAAATAAAATAGGTATTTCATATATTACTGCATTTAGCAGCCAAATATCTTTAGTACTTGTAACCATAGCTTTGTCATTTATAACACTGGTGCTTGGAGAGTTGCTTCCTAAAAGAATAGCATTGCAAAATTCTGAAAGTATAGCCATGTTTGCAGTAAGGCCTATAGTTTTTATATCAAAAATTACTCTTCCTTTTGTTAAAGTGCTTACGGTGTCTACAAATTTGTTTGCCAGAATTTTTAATGTTCATTCTGAAAGAACAGAAGAAGAAGTAACAGAAGAAGAAATAAGAATGATGATAGATGTAGGGGAAGAAAATGGAGTACTGAATGAAACAGAAAAAGAAATGATAGATGGGATTTTTGAATTTGATAATACCTTGGCTAAGGAAATTATGACTCATAGAACTGATGTATTTGCAATAAATATTAATAGTCCTATAGAACAAATTATAGATGAGGTTTTAGAAGAGCAGTATTCAAGAATTCCAGTTTATGAAGATGAATTAGATAATATTATAGGCATACTCTTCATGAAGGATTTATTTATTGAACTTAGAAAAAAGAAAATAGAAGACATATCTATAAGAAATTTATTAAGACCAGCATATTTTGTACCTAAAACTAAAAATACTGATATACTTTTTAGAGAGCTTCAAAAAAGTAAAAATCATATGGCAATACTTATAGATGAATACGGTGGTTTTTCTGGTATTGTAACAATCGAAGATTTAATAGAAGAAGTTATGGGAAATATATTTGATGAATATGATGAAGATTATGAATCTAGCGAGTATATTCAAAAGCTTGACAATGATACTTATATAGTTAATGGTATGGTAAGTATTGATGAAATCAATGAAACTTTAGAAATTAATCTTCCTTCTGAGCATTTTGATACTGTAGGCGGATTTGTTATAGATCTTATTGGAAGTATACCAAAAGAAAATGAAGAACATATAGTTAAATATGAAAATTTAGTATTTAAAGTGGAAAAAGTAAATGAAAAAAGAATAGAGCTTTTAAAAATATGCAGGCAATAATGTATTGACAGATAGATTAAGTATTTTTATTTTTTAAATAATCAAAGCGTACGGACAATAAGCTTTATAAAAAGCCTGAGGAAGTATTAAAAAAATTAATAAAATATGTAAATAAAAAACTGTAATAAATTTTTTATGTTAACATATTTATAAATTGTATTTATAATTTTCAGGAGGCAAAAATGCCAGGAGATATTTCAAAGCATACTAATTACATTATTAAATTACCATATCCAGAACCTAAGATAGAAATTCAGAATGTACAGTATGCAAACCTTCTTCTAGAAGATTATGCAGGAGCGGTAAGTGAGTTTACTGCAATAAACCTTTATGTATATCAGCACATTGTAAGTGAAGGGAATTATGATGATTATGCTGAGCTTATAGGTGGAGTATCAATGGCTGAAATGAAACATCTTGAACTTTTAGGCGAAACTATCAAGCTGCTGGGAGTCAAACCTATTTATATTAATTCTGCATGTCCGCCTGGAGAACTTTGGTCGCCTATTTATGTGAACTTTACAACACATATAAAAGAGATGCTTAGAGAAGATATTCAGGCAGAGAGTAAGGCAATAGAAACATACAAATATCATATATCAATAATAGGAGATAAATATATAAAGCAGCTGCTTGAAAGAATAATTCTTGATGAGGAACTGCACTTAAAACTTTTTATGGATATGTTTAAAAAATACAATAATATAATTTGATACAGTAAAGGCATCTAGCTGTAAATAAGCTAAATGCCTTCATTATTTTGAAAGATTTGGCTCCAATATCGTATCATTTTAGTTCCCCATTTTATGGTAGGCTCCTCAAGAGGCATATTGTAAGCAAGCTTTAAAGAAGATTCCAGCATATTTACTAAAGCACCATAGTTTGCAACTAGAGAACCAGATACTCTGGGATTTACTTCTATTAGTTTAGGATGCCCTTCTTTTGAATATTTAAATTGTAGATTTATGTTATAGGAAAGATTGAGAGCAGATATTATTTTCTTTGAATATTGAATTATTTTATCATTTTTCTCAATAATTGATACAGTAGCAACTCCCAGGGTAGTCTCTACTCTCTGGCGTGTAATACATATATAGGTTATGCCGTTTTTGCACACGCAATCTACGCTGTATTCCTTTCCTGGAAGATATTCTGAAACTATAAGCTGGGGTATTTTATCTATTTTTTTAATCTGATTTAAGTAAGAAGGAAGATCTATTTTCAAAGCGGCGGAAGAGTCGCTAAAGATATTAACTTTTTCTGCAGTTATTATTCTAAAGCCCTTTCCTCCTTCTCCATTTACTGGTTTTATACAAACAGGCACATTAGGATAACCAAGCTGAAAAGCTGCATCTTTTATAGAATCAATTGAAGATATAGGTATATATTTAGGTATAAAATCTTCATTTTTAAAAAAGTTATAAAGATTAACTTTATTGTTTGCTATTTTAAGCTTTTCAATATCTTCTGTTACTAAAACTTTTATACCTAGGTTGTTAAAACGATGAATATTTTCTGATATTAAAATTAGTTCATCGCTATACTGAGGTATTATGGTAGTAACGTTTTCGCATCTGCAAACATCTATCATGCTGTCAATGTATTTTGAATCTTTAACTTTGGGTAATATGTATTTCTTACCTGTAATGAGAAATCCGCAAGCATCTGCATCATCTACGTCAGTAGTTATTACATTTATGTTAAAGGCCTTTGCCTGTTTCAGCATCTCTATATCAGACACGGTACCCATGCTTTTTGATATAGTCCACAATACTTTCAAGTCCAATTGTGAAAACCTCCTAGCATTATTTAAATATAGTAATAACATATCATAAATTGGAAATAAATCAAGATTTATAATTGCTTAAACAAATAATAATTAATATTGTATACTATTAGATATTAATGATATAATTAACAGTATAAAATAAAAGTAAAAATGTGTAGTTTTGGTAGAATATATATTGATAAAATTTTTTTATACATATTTAAATACATAGGAGAGGATAAAATGGATAAGGAAATAAAAGATTTAGACTTGCTTATAATAGGTGGGGGCCCAGCTGGACTTACAGCTGCAATATATGCGTCTAGAGCAAAAATGAATATGATTCTGCTTGAAAATCAGCTTTTAGGCGGGCAGGTTAGAAACAGTGATACTATAGAGAATTATCCCGGGTTTAAAAAAATAACAGGCAGCGGTTTAGCTGATATAATGACTGAACAGGCAAAAGAACTAGGAGCTAAAGTAGAAAGCTTCAGTAAAATAGTTAATGTTAAATTGACTGATGAAGAAAAGATTATAGAAACAAAAAAATATATTTACAAACCTAAGGCAGTAATTATAGCTACAGGTGCAACACCAAAGAAGCTTCCAATTCCTAATGAGGAAAAGTACTCAAGCAGAGGAGTTCATTACTGTGCTGTATGTGATGGTGCAATTTATGAAGGAAGTACAATTGGGGTTGTAGGTGGAGGAAATTCTGCTCTTGAAGAGGCTCTGTTTCTTACGAAATTTGCTTTAAAGGTTATAATGATTAGAAGATATGATTACTTTAAAGGTGAAAAAGCAACAATAGATGAAGTATTAAAAAATCCTAAAATTGAGGTTATGTATAATTGGGACTTAATTAATGTTGAAGGTGATGACTTTGTAAACAAAGCAATTATAAAGAATGTAAAAACTGGTGAAGAGAAGACTATAGAGCTTAATGCTGTTTTTGGATATATTGGAACAGAACCTAAAACAGAGCTGTTTAAGAATTATTTAAAGCTTACATCTCAAGGGTACATTTTAACAGATGAAAGTATGCAGACTAATATAAAAGGAGTATATGCCGCAGGAGATGTAAGAGAAAAACAGTTCAGACAGATAACAACAGCAGTTGCAGATGGAACAATAGCAGCACTATCAGCTGAAAAGTATATCATTGAAAAGAATAGATAAAGTTAAAATATATTAATATTTTAACAAATAAAAGGATGTCTTTTGTAAAATAACAGGGACATCCTTTTAAAGTTTTATAAGTTTTTAAGGCAGTATAAAAATTGAGAATATAATTTACTTAAAATGAAATTTATATAGTAACAGAACGCTTAGAATATAATAAAAAGCATATTAAAAAGCTCAGTAATTGAATAATTAAGCTATGATGAAAGTTAATTTTACTAAGGAACTTTTAAGATTTTGCAATTTCATCACAATTACACCACTATTTAAACAAAATGATTAGTTATTATAAAAATGTACCAAGGAGATGGTATCTAAAATAAATAATTAGGAGGAATTGAAATGAAAAAGAAAAGCGTTATTTCTGCGTTAGTACTTACTATGGCAATAGGAATGGGAGCAACTGCATATGCTGCATCTGCAGATACTACATCTGCAGGTACAACTGGACAAAGATTAGGATTAGGTAGAATTACATCTATGAGAGGATATGAGTATATAACAAATATCCTTAAAAGCAAGTTAGGTTTATCAGATGCGGAAATAACAAACTCTACTAATTCAGGAAAAACACTTTATAATTTAGCAATTGAAAAAGGAATGACTCAGGAACAGTTAAAGACAGCTTTACTTGAAGAGAGAACAAAAGCAATAGATGAAGTTGTAGTAAAAGGTACAATTACAAAGGAAGAGGGAGAAAAGTTAAAAGAGAATTTAAAAACAAATATGCAAAACTGTACTGGAAATTTTGGTCAAGGTAGACTTCAAGGACGTGGGCAAACGGGGAAAGGTCAAGGACGAGGATGTTTGGCAGTTCAAAATAGTGGAACTGTTGAATAATTTAGTAGTAGCTGAATAAAATAATTATTCAGCTACTACTAAATTACTTTATTTTGTTCTTATATTTTAATTTTGAAATACCTTGAGTCATAGTTCCCATAGGACAATATACACACCAGGAACGAGGTTTGTATAAAAGCATTGTTGATACACCTAATATTGTGGAAGTCAACATTATGCTATAAAAACCAAAAGCAAATTGAGCTATCCAGGGTGAAACAAAGCTAGTATTTACCCATTGCCACGGCATTTTCCATGTCCAAAGAATAGTTACAACTTCTTTTAAATTTTTAGTTCCTGCAAAAACCAGGTATGTGCTAAAAATCATGTTTCCAAACATAAACATAAAAAATGCTAAAAATCCATATCTAAACCATTTGGATTTTAAAAAGTTAGGCATAGGTTTGTTTCTTGATAGTTTATATTTAGTACCTAGAAGATAAAAAAGCTGACCTCTACCACAGTATTTATTGCAGTAAATTTTTCCGCCACCAAAGAAAGTAATAATTAATGGAACAATGAAGCATATTATACCTATCCAGGCAAAAAGTATGTTAAAAATACCTAGAAATAAATAAATTAATGATACAAAATATAAATATTCATACCAGGATTTCATTTTCTTATTAACCATATTACTTCACCTCTTCCTTTGTAATAATTTCTATTACAGAAGCAGGACATTCTTTAACACATTTTGAGCACCCCACGCATTTTTGTTCGTCAACTTCTGCAAAAACACCAGCAACAATTTTGATTGCTCCTAGTGGACATACATTTGCACAAGTTCCACAAGCCACACAATTATTTTTGTCTACTTGGGCTTTTCTTTTTAAAATTTTCTTTTTAGTTTCTATACTCATAGCTACCTCCAAATACAAAATATACCCTACATAGGTATTATATACAGAAAAATGTTTTTTGTATACATACCTTGCAGGGGTATATCAAGATTATTTAAAATTAGCTTGAAATTTCTTTTGAAAACTAGTTTTTTTAAGTGATTTTAATGGTTTTTACTATTAATTATACTTTAACTGCATTTTATTATATTTTGTACTGAAGTTATAAAAATATTATATATTTAAAGTACGTATATTATATTTGGGTATAATAAAGTAGAATTCAGTTCCCTCATTAGCAGAGCTTTTAGCTCCATATTCAAAATCATGAATTTTTAAAATTTCTCTGCAGATTGGAAGACCTAAGCCCATACCACCGCTTTGTGAATTTTTATAATATTTGTCCCATATATCTTCTAATAAGTGTTGTTCTATACCTATTCCATAATCTTTTACAGATAGTTTTAAAGAATCATTTATGACGGTGGTATAGATTTCTATTTTGCTATTTTCTAAACTAAATTTGAGGGCATTATCAATAAAATTGTATAGTACCCTTTGAAGGTATTTTCTATCTGCATAGATTTCTACATGTTTAACAGAAATATCAGTTGATATATTTTTTTTGCTAATTATTGGGGTAAATTGGTTAACGCATTCACTTACAAGATCAGATAAATTAATAAATTCTTTAGATAGTGAGTAAGCACCATCTTGAAGCTTTGACAGCTGAAGTAAATCCATAACCAGAGAATTTAATCTATCCACTTCTTTAATAATCTCATAAGCATATTTTTTAGTGTTTTTTTCATCAATTATTCCATCTGATACTGCTTCACTATAGCTTCTAATTACACTTAAAGGAGTTTTAAAATCATGTGATACATTTGCAATAAAATCTCTTTGAAGCTGATATTTCTTTTTTAAACTTACAGCCATTTGACTAAGATTTTCAGATAATGTTTCTATTTCATCATTAGTATTTACAATGCAGTCTACATCAAAGTCTCCTTTAGATATTGATGAGGCTACTTTTTGTAATTTTAGTATAGGTCTTGTAAATTTTTTGCCCACATAAGATATTAATGGAATTGAAAGTAAAACTGCTGATATAAATATAAAAAACAAAATAATATAAATTACTCTTAGATAATCTGAGGAATATTTGTTGTTTTGAAAAACTACAATGTCTCCTAAATCAGTTTGCAGTTTATAATATAAAAACTCAGCCCCCATACCATTTTGGAAAACACCTTTAGTTTTAAAGTTATTTTCACTTGCAGAACGTAAAAATGGCATCATACCCATTTTGCCATGAGTTAAAGGCGTAATAGTATTACCATTTATAAGTATTCCGCTTATATCTGTATCAGTAATTTGTTTATCAGTAATTAAAGAATTGTATACATTTTCAGCAGAAGATTGTAAACTGTTATACTGCTGTTCTAGATAAAATTTATACAGAAAAATACTGCTTGATATAAGGCTTATGGCAAGAATAAAGATATTTATAAGCATAAAATATTTTATAAGTTTTATTGTTATTTTTTCCATAAATGCTCCCTTCAAGAAAATTGCATATAAGCTTATACTGTTTAATAATAGTTAGTTTAATGTTAAGGTACTAACTTATATCCCACTCCCCATACAGTTAAAAGATGAGTTTCGCAAAACTTTATTTTTTCTCTTAGCTTTTTTATATGAGTATCAACAGTTCTTGAATCACCTATAAAATCATAACCCCAGACCGTATTTAAAAGTTGTTCTCTATTAAAAACCTGTCCTGTGTTTTTACTTAAAAATAGCAAAAGATCAAATTCTTTAGGGGTTAGAGAAATAGGTTTATTATTTTCAAGTACTTCTCTGCTTTCTTCATGTATAGTTAAGTTGTTAAAATTCAGGGATTTTCCAGGATTAGCTTTTGCATTAATTCTTAGATTAACACGGAGAACTAGTTCTCTCATGCTGATTGGTTTAACCATGTAGTCATCAGCACCTAATTCTAACCCAAATATTCTATCATCTTCTTCTCCTCTTGCAGTTGTTAGTATAACTGGAGTATTACCTAACGATTTAATTTTTCTAAGTAGTGCCCAACCGTCTTTACCAGGAAGCATAATATCAAGAATTATTAAATCGAATGTATTATTGTTTATTATGTCTTCAGCAGTTCTGCCATCAGAAACAGAGACTACATCATAATTTTCTTTTTTTAAATATAAAGTCATTACTTCGGATAGCTTAGTTTCATCTTCAACTAAAAGTATTTTTTTATTCATAATAGAACCTGCCTTATTATTTTATAATCTACTTAATATTATAATCATATTTTATATATTTGACTAAAAAATGTTTTAAATGTGATGAATTTGTGAAAATTTTCAGGTAAAAAGTTGTCATAGAGTACAATAACATCAATTAATATTAGCTACCCTTTAAAAAACAGGTTTTTTAAAGATGTATTTAATTATTGATATAGTATTCTGTAGTATAATAAATATGGATGTATATATTGACAAAAACTGTATAAAATAATATAATACAGTGTAAATATTTATATTAAAATTCATTGATAAGAAGAGTACTTTTTTAGAGTTCTTAAAGCGAGCAGGGGAGGGTGGAAGCCTTGCAGAATATAAAAGAGGAAGAGAGCCTTTGAGAAGCTGCCGGAAGCTGATTGTGTGTATGGTAAGCCGTTGACTGCGTTAAAGTTTAGAGTGGATATAAATATTTTTTATTTATATCAACTAGAGTGGTACCACGGTTGTTATGCCCGTCTCTATATTTTTAGGGACGGCTTTTTTATTTGTATACTTTAAAAGGAGATGATTTTATGGATTATAAAGCATTGATTGCACAAAGAATTAAAGAACATGTAGATTTAGAGTTTAATCTTATAGAAAGACTTATTGAAATTCCGCCAAGACCAGAGATGGGGGATTTTGCATTCCCTTGTTTCCAGCTTTCCAAGGTACTTAGAAAAGCACCAAATATGATTGCATCAGACCTTAAAGATAAGATAAATAAGGAGGGCTTTGAAAAGGTTGAAAATCTTGGGCCATATTTAAACTTTTTTATGGATAAAGCTTCTTTTATTAAGGAAATTTTAGAAAAGGTTCAGGCTGAAGGAGATAAATATGGTTCTTCAAAAATAGGAGAAGGAAAAAATGTTATAGTTGAGTACTCTTCACCAAATATTGCTAAAAACTTTCATGTTGGACATCTTACTACAACTGTTATAGGAAACTCACTTTATAGAATGATGAACTTTGAAGGTTATAAGGCTATTGGAGTAAATCATCTAGGTGACTGGGGTACGCAGTATGGAAGACTGATTGCAGCTTATCATAGATGGGTAGATAAAGAAGCTCTGCAGAAAAATGCTATTCGTGAGCTTGAAAGGTTATATGTTAAGTTTTATGATGAAGCTGAAAAGGATCCTTCCTTAGAGGATGTTGCAAGAAAGCATTTTAAAAATCTTGAAGATGGATGTGAAGAGGAAGTAAAGCTTTGGAATGAATTTAAGGAGCTAAGCTTGAAGGAATTTAAGAGAGTTTACGATATGTTAAATGTTAATTTTGATTCCTATGCTGGAGAGAGCTTTTACAGCGATAAAATGGATGCAGTAGTTGAGGAAATAGAGCTAAAAGGACTTCTAACTGAAAGTAATGGTGCTAAGGTTGTAATGCTTGATGAGTATAACATGCCTCCATGTATAATTAAGAAGTCTGACGGAGCTACTATATATGCAACGAGAGATTTGGCTGCTGCTTTTTATAGAAAGAAAACCTATGACTTTTACAAGAATATTTATGTTGTTGGAAGTTCACAGGCTTTGCACTTTAAGCAGGTATTTACTACTATAAAGCTTATGGGATATGATTGGGCAGATGATTGTAAGCATGTTGGTTTTGGATTGGTTAAATTTGCAGAAGGGAAATTCTCTACAAGAAGTGGTAATGCTATTTATTTGGAGGAGCTTTTAAATGAGGCAGTAGTAAAAGCTTTAGAGGTTATTAATGAAAAAAATCCTAATTTAGAGAATAAAGAAGAAGTTGCTAAAAAAATCGGAATAGGTTCTATAGTATTTACCTACCTTAAAAATAACAGAGAAAAGGATATTATTTTTGATTGGAAAGAAATGCTTAACTTCGAAGGGGAAACAGGACCATATGTTCAATATACTTATGCAAGAGGAAGGAGCATATTAAGAAAGGCAGGAGAGGTTACAGGAAGTATTAATTATAGTAAGATAACCTCTGCAGAGGAATTTGAACTTGTTAAGCTTATTTCAAGATTTCAGGATGTGGTGCTTTTTGCAATAGATAAACTTGAGCCTTCAATTGTTACAAGACATATTATAGAAATCTCAAAGGCCTTTAATAAATTTTATAATGCACATAGTATATTAAATTCAGAGGATGAAGAGGTTAAAAATACAAGGCTGAAACTAGTTGAAGCTGCTTGTCAAGTAATTAAAAATGGTTTATATATTATAGGGATAGACGTAGTAGAAAAAATGTAATATTGACTTCATAGAGTTTACTTAATAAACTCTATGAAGTTTTTTATTTAAAAAACTAAGTTTTTGTTATATAATTTTTACAAAGGAAACTTTATACCTTGGAGGAAAAGATGCTTATTAAAGAATATAAAGATGAAATTAAAATTGAATCACATATAGTTAAAAAATATAATATGCATGATATAGCTTACTTCGATATAGAAACTACTGGATTTGATAAGGACAAGGATTATATTATTCTTATATCCTTAGGGTATTTTGATGAAGAAGGATTTTATAATATTAAGCAGTATTATGCAGAGGAGCTTCATGATGAAGCAGAGGTGCTAAATGTTTTTGCTTCGGATTTAGCTAAGTTTAATAAATGGTGTTCTTATAATGGTATGGCTTTTGATGAGCCTTTTATTATTAAGAGAATGGAAAAATATAATACTTTTTTTACTTCTCCTGTTGAACACATAGATTTATACAGGCTTATAAGACCTTACTACAAACAGTTAGGAATGGATAGATGTAATTTAAAATCTGTTGAAAAGTTTTTAGGAGTGCATAGGGAAGATCAGATAGACGGCGCTATGAGTGTAGAACTGTACTATAAGTATTTAGAAACAAAAGATGAGGAACTTAAAGATATTATAATGCTTCATAATTATGAAGATGTCTTAAATCTTCCTAAGATTTTTAAGCTTATTTTTGATGTTGAAAATAATAGTGAGCTTGTAAGAGAGGATTGTATAACAGAAAAACAGCTTAAGTTTCTAAAAAGTTTGATTAATAAACATAATATTATATTATCTTATGATGTTGAGAAAATATCAAAAAAATCCGCAGCTAAAATTATTGATTTAATACTTAAAGGGAATAGAAACAGTGAGGAGTTAAACAACATAATATTTAGCAGCTATTAAAAAGAAGCAGGTAAATGTACCTACTTCTTTTTGTTCTCTATGGTATACTTCGGGCAGCTAGAGGAACAACTTCCACAGTTACATTCACCATTAGTGCTCTTTTTTAAATTTTTATATAATATAAATCCTGCTGCTCCTAAAACTAGAGCAGTTATAATTAGTTCATACATATTATCACCCGCTTAAAATTAAATTATTTTGAAGATGAGGGTTCCTAGATTAAATACTATGAAGGATACAATCCAGGCTAAAATTAGCTGATAAGTTACTGAAAATATAGCCATTTTGTTTCCATATTCTTTTTTCATTGTTGCGATTAATGACACACATGGAGTGTATAAAAGAACAAAGACTAAAAAGCTATATGCTGCAAGTGGGGTAAAGTTATTTGGCAGAATGCTGGATAGTTCTCCACCGTATATAACACCCATGGTACCTACAACAACTTCTTTTGCCATAATACCTGCAAGTAAGGATACAGAGTTTTGCCAGGAAGCAAAACCAAGTGGATAAAATATAGGACTAATAAACTTACCTATAGAAGCTAAGAAGCTTGTATTTATATCAGTATATCCACTTAGATTAAAGTTTGAGAGTACCCAAACTAATACAGATATTGAGAAAATTAATGTTCCAGCTTTTTTTAAAAAGCCCTTTCCTTTTTCCCAGGTATGCATAGCTAATGATTTTACTTCCGGAAGCTTATATTCAGGAAGTTCTATTATAAAAGGCTCGTCATCTTTTTTGAACAACGTATTTTTAAATATTATTCCTACAATAAATGCCACGATAATTCCTAATAAGTATAGTGATGCAACAACTAGTGCTTCATAACCTTTAAAAAATGCACCAGCAAAAACTAAATAAACAGGAAGCCTGGCATTACAAGACATAAGAGGTACAAGTAAAGCCGCTAGTTTTCTATCTTTCTCGCTTTCAAGTGTTCTGGCAGACATAACTCCGGGAACAGAACAGCCAATTCCTATAACCAGTGGAATAAATGCCTTACCCGAAAGTCCCATCTTTCTTATTAGTTTATCCATAATAAATGCTACTCTAGCCATATATCCGCTGTCTTCCAAAAAAGATATGCATAAAAACAGTACAAGTATTACTGGTAGGAAAACTATAACAGAACCTACTCCTCCTATTATTCCATCTAATATAAGTGATTTAAACCAGTCACTGCTATTAGAAAGCAAAACCTCAACCTTAGGAACAAGTATATCTGCTACAGCGCTATCCAATAAATCTGCTAAGGGTTGACCTATCCAGCTGAATGTAACTAAAAATATAAAAGCTAAAACAGCTATGAATATTGGGTAAGCAAGAAATTTATTTATTAATATTTTATCTATTTTTTCTGTTGCAGTAATCTTATCTTTATTGGTTATTGTAATGCAATCCTTAAGTATATTTTCTATATATTCATATGTTTCTTTTTCGCTGTGAAATTGATAATTATTATCAGTTTTAAAACTTAAAAAATCAGAGCTTATAAGCATTTTCTTTAGCTCCTCAATACCTTTGCCTTTTGATGCTATAATTGGCAGAACAGTAACACCAATGATTTTGGATAATTTAACATAATTTATTTTTATCCCTTTGCTTTCCGCCGTGTCTATCATATTTAAGAGTAGAATGATAGGTTTGTTAAATTTTTTTAACTGTGTAGTCAAGTATAAGTTTCTATTTAAATTTGAAGCATCAACTATATTTATAATTAAATCTACGTTACCATTTATCAAAAAGTCTTTTGCTACTTTTTCCTCATTTGAATAAGTATCCATTGCATATATTCCAGGCAAGTCTACTATCTTGATATTGTCTCCTATATAGCCTTCTTTTTTTTCAACAGTAACTCCAGGCCAGTTTCCTACATGTTGATTGGAACCTGTAAGTAGATTGAAAAGGGTTGTTTTACCTACATTTGGGTTTCCAAGCAGAGCAACTGTAACCATATTTACCCTCCTTTATCTTATGTTATTTACTACAATATTTTTGGCGTCTTTTTTTCTAATTGCTAAATCAAAACCTCTAAAGTTAATAATAATTGGATCTCCAAGTGGAGCTGTGTTTTTAACCTTTATTTCTGTTCCTTCAATTGCTCCAAGTGCTAACAATCTTTTAGCTAGTTTCTGATCTCCGATAATATCACTAACATAAGCACATTGTCCAGGTTTTAAATCGTAAATGCTCATTATTACCACCTCGTACTGAAAATCATTCTCAATTAAATAATACCACTTGTTAGTAAGAATGTCAATGGTAGAAGTTCAAAAGTTAACAGAAATAATTGAATATATATTAAAAATAAGGTATTATTGTAACAAAGAACTGTTATACCTAACATATAATATAATAAGGAGTTTCAAGTGTAAAAAATAAATTTAAACTTTTTAAGAGAAGGAACAGGCATAAATTAAGACAGTCTAAAATTTGAATAATAGTAATAAATAGGAGGGTAAAATGGGTTCAGGGGGAAGGATAGAACACTTATTAAATGAGGATAAAAGATTTAAAAAGAGAGTTAATTACAATCTGGATATTCATTATCCTCGTGTCAACAACAAAAGCGTTTATAAAGATTATACTACAGATAAACCTTTAATGGAGGTAATCAATATTTCGGAAACAGGAATATGCTTCAAGAGCAGAGTACCTTTAACTGAAGGGGATTTTGTAAATTTCACCCTTACTTTAGAAGATAATCCTTCTTTTTGGTGTTTAGCTGAAGTTAAGTGGGTAAAAAAGGAAGATGAATTGTATTATAGTGGATGTGAGTTTTTTACTCTAACTTGGGAACAGAAAAATATAATAAAGAATTTTGTAAATAAACAATAGCTAATAATTATCATATCTAAAAACCCAGAGTATCTGGGTTTTTGTTTTTGCAGAATAAAAAAATAAAAATATTAAAACAATAATTAATAAATAATTATTGTTGAATATAACAGCAAAACAAAGTAATGCTACAGAAAACAAAACTGTTGCAGTATAAGTAGTAAAAATGGCATAAAAACAGCAAAAAATACTATTGATACAGATAAAAAAACATTGTATAATAGAAAATGTAAAAAGACGAAACAAGGAGTGAAGAGCATGTTTAAACAATGGGAAGGCTTTAATCAAGGCGATTGGATGAATAACATAGATGTTAGAGACTTCATTCAAAAAAACTATAAATTATATGAAGGTGACAAAAGTTTCTTAGTAGGACCAACTGAAAAGACTAAGAAGGTATGGGAAAAATGCAGTCAGTTAATTTTAGAAGAAATTAAAAAAGGTGTACTAGACGTTGACACTGAAACTATTTCAGGTGTTGATGTTTTTGGACCTGGATATATAGATAGAGAAAATGAAGTAATTTTTGGTTTACAGACAGATGCTCCACTAAAGAGAATCACAAATCCTTGGGGCGGAATAAGAATGGCTGAGCAGGCACTTGAAGCTTACGGTTATAAAGTAAATGAGAAGATGGACGAAATCTTTACTCACTACAGAAAGACTCATAATCAAGGTGTTTTCGACGCTTATACTGAGGAAATAAGGGCTGCAAGAAAAACAGGAGTAATAACTGGTCTTCCAGATGCTTATGGTAGAGGAAGAATTATAGGTGATTACAGAAGAGTTGCTCTTTATGGAATAGACAGATTAGTTGAAGAAAAGAAAAAAGACCTTAAGAACCTAAAAGGTGCTATGGTGGAAGAAACTATTAGATTAAGAGAAGAATTAAATGAGCAAATAAGAGCTCTTGCTAAGATAAAAAACATGGCAGCTTCTTATGGTTTTGATATATCACAGCCAGCAGCAAATGCTAGAGAAGCAGTTCAATTCTTATATTTTGGATATCTTGCTGCTATAAAGGAAAATAACGGTGCAGCAATGTCTCTTGGAAGAACAAGTACATTTGTTGATATATATATTGAAAGAGATTTACAAGCAGGTTTAATTACTGAAGAACAAGCTCAAGAAATAATTGATCAATTTATAATTAAGCTAAGACTTGTTAGACATCTAAGAACTCCAGATTACAATGAGTTATTTGCTGGAGATCCAACTTGGGTAACTGAATCTTTAGGCGGTGTAGGATTAGATGGAAGACCATTAGTAACTAAGACTTCCTTTAGATATTTACACACATTAATAAATTTAGGAACAGCTCCAGAGCCAAATATGACAGTTCTTTGGGCACAAGATCTGCCAGAAAACTTCAAGAAGTATTGTGCGGAAATGTCTATATTAACAGACTCAATTCAATATGAAAATGATGATGTTATGAGACCAATTTACGGAGATGACTATGCTATAGCGTGCTGTGTATCTGCAATGCAGGTTGGAAAGCAAATGCAGTTCTTTGGAGCAAGATGCAATTTAGGTAAGTCCTTACTTCTTGCATTAAATGGAGGAATAGATGAAAAGACTGGAATAAAGGTTGTACCAGGAATTGAGCCAATAACAGATGAAGTTCTTGATTATGAGAAAGTAAAAGCTAGCTACTACAAGGTTCTTGATTACATCAGCGAGCTTTATGTAAATACAATGAATATAATTCATTACATGCACGATAAATATGCTTATGAAGCAGCACAAATGGCATTGCACGATACTAAGGTAGGAAGACTTATGGCCTTCGGTGTAGCAGGATTATCAGTTGCAACTGACTCTTTAAGTGCTATTAAGTATGCTAAGGTTAAGCCGATAAGAGAAAACGGAATAACTGTAGACTTTGAAGTTGAAGGAGAATTTCCTAAATACGGAAATGATGATGATAGAGTTGACAGCATAGCTCTAGAAATTGTTGAAAAGTTTTCAGGAGAACTTAAGAAACATGAAACTTATAGAGGAGCTAAGCACACATTATCAGTTCTTACAATAACATCAAATGTTGTTTACGGTAAGAAAACAGGGGCAACTCCTGACGGAAGAAAAGCTGGTGAGCCATTTGCACCTGGTGCAAATCCAATGCATGGAAGAGATATAGAGGGAGCATTAGCATCACTTAACTCAGTTGCTAAGGTACCATATTCCTGCTGTGAAGACGGAGTATCAAATACTTTCTCAATACTTCCAGATGCGCTAGGAAAAGATCACAGCACTAGAATAAATAACTTAGTTGCTGTTATGGATGGATATTTTGCACAAAATGCTCATCACTTAAACGTAAATGTATTAAATAGAGAAACTCTAATAGATGCAATGGAACATCCAGAAAAGTACCCTACATTAACAATAAGAGTTTCAGGTTATGCTGTTAACTTTAACAGATTGACAAAGGCTCAACAAAAGGATGTTATAAACAGAACTTTCCACGAAAAAATGTAATTAAAGGAGTTTTTCTTGCGGTTATTCTGTTATAATATAATAAATCTGTTATAATATAATAAAATAGCAATTATGAAGGAGGGGATTTTATGTTAAAAGGAAGAGTACACTCAATTGAAAGCATGGGATTAGTGGATGGTCCTGGAGTGAGAACTGTAGTTTTTCTTCAAGGATGCAAGCTGAGATGTTCTTATTGTCATAATCCAGATACTTGGGCAATAGACGGAGGATACGAGATTACTTCCGAAGAGCTTTTAAGAAAGATTATGAGATTTAAGCCATACTTTGAACGTTCTGGTGGCGGGGTTACTTTTTCAGGAGGAGATCCCCTGCTTCAACCTGAATTTCTACTGGAAATGCTAAAACTTTGTAAGGAAAAAGGAATACACACAACAATAGATACAGCTGGATACGGTTTTGGAGATTATGATGAAATATTAAAGTATACAGATTTGGTTCTATTAGATATAAAACATGTTGATGATTTTGGATACAAAAACCTTACTGGGAGAAGCAAACATGGATTAAATCAATTTCTACATGCTCTTGGCAAAACTAATGTGAAGGTATGGATTAGGCATGTAGTAGTTCCTGGAATAACAGATTCAGATGAGCATATGGAAAAACTTAAGGAAATAATTAAATCTATAAAAAATGTGGAAAAAGTCGAGCTGCTTCCTTATCATACTTTAGGAGTACAAAAATATGAGAAAATGAACATCCCTTATAAATTAAAAGATGTAGCGCCAATGGATAAAAATAGAACAAAAGAATTAGAGAAAGTCTTAAATGACAGCTTAAAAACAAATGATGAATCAAAATCAAATGATAGAGTAAAATATGCATAAATACTATTGACATATACACCAAATGTTATTATAATAAAGACAATGTGTTAAAAATGAATATTATCAATGAAGCTTATCTAGAGAGGTGGAGGGACTGGCCCTATGAAGCCCGGCAACCGGTGTTATTTTTAATAATACAATGGTGCCAATTCCTGCAGTATTCTATAGTGAATACTGAGAGATGAGGAAATAAGGGATGTTTATGCAAACCCGAGGTTTCCTCGGGTTTTTAATTTTTATATTGCTGTATGTTTATAAATATTATTAAATATAATGGATGGAGGACTTAATTTGATAAGCATAAGAAATGTTTCCAAGAGTTTTTCAGGTACAAAAGTTTTAAATTCTGTAAGCTTTAATATTGCACAGGGAGAAATATTTGGGATAGTTGGACATAGCGGTGCTGGAAAATCAACTCTTTTAAGATGCTTAAATGGACTTGAGAGTTATGATAAAGGAAGCATTGTTGTTATGAATAAGGAGGTTAAAGACTTAACCTCTAATGAACTTAGAGAATTTAGAAAAGAATTAGGTATGATTTTTCAAAGCTTTAATCTTTTAAATAGACTAAGCGTGTATGAGAATGTTGCACTACCCTTAGAGCTTTGGGGATTTTCAAAAGATGAAATAAAGGAAAGAGTGTATAATCTTTTAAATTTAGTTGGATTGTCAGAGAAAGTTAATAATTATCCAAGAGAGTTAAGCGGTGGACAGAAACAAAGAGTTGCAATAGCAAGAGCTTTGGCACTTCAGCCTAAGATACTTCTTTGCGATGAAGCAACTTCAGCCTTGGATCCTAAAACAACTAAATCAATACTTCAGCTTTTAAAGGAAATAAACCAAAAGCTTAATATTACTATTGTTATTGTTACGCATCAGATGGAAGTTATAAAGGAGGCATGTAATAGAGTCGCTCTTATGGAGGGAGGCGTAGTTAAGGCTTTAGGTGGAGTGGAAGAATTGTTCCTAAAACCTACAGACGAACTAAAGGATTTAATGGGAGAAGAAGATGTTTTACCTAAAGAAGGGGTTAATATAAAGATATTTTTCCCTAAAGAAACAAGTCAGAGGAGTATAATAACTTCTATGGCAAGAGAGTTAAATATAGACTTTTCTATAGTCTGGGGAAGGTTAGAAAAGTTTAGAGAGGATGTTTTAGGAAGTCTTGTTATCAACGTATGTGAACAAGATGAGGAAAGGATATTTGAATTTTTAGATAAACAATCCGTTAGCTGGGAGGTTATAAGAAATGTCGATTAGTAATTTATTTGTTGAGATATTGCTTCCAGGATTAATAGATACTTTATATATGGTTATATTATCTACTTTATTTGCTGTTATTATTGGTTTTATACCAGCTATAGTATTAGTTATAACAGATGAAAAAGGATTGAAACCTAATAAAACTGTTAACAGAAGTTTAGATTTTGTTATAAATCTTTTAAGGTCTTTTCCATTTATTATACTTATGATAGCTATTATTCCTTTTACAAGGCTGTTAGTGGGAACTTCTATAGGCAGAAATGCTGCTATAGTACCATTAACTATTGGAGCAGCACCGTTTGCGGCTAGAGTAATTGAATCAGCCTTAAAGGAGGTTGACCCAGGTATAATTGAGGCAGCTAAATCCTTTGGAGCAAGTACTTCCCAGATAATATTCAAGGTAATGCTGAAGGAAGCTCTGCCATCTATAGTATTAGGAATAACTCTTACAGTTATAAGTGTTATAGGATATTCAGCTATGGCTGGAACAATCGGAGCAGGCGGTCTTGGAGATATAGCAGTTCGATATGGTTATCAGAGATTTAAAACTGATATTATGATTTATACAATTATAATATTAATCATTATTGTTCAAGTTTTACAAAGTTTAGGCAATTATGCATATAAAAAATTATCAAAATAAATATTATTAAACAGGGGGTAATTTACAATGAAAAAATCATTAAGCTTAGTTTTAACAGCAATTTTAACAATAGGATTAGCAGGATGTGGTGCTAAAAAAGATGCATCAGCAGTAAATGCTAATGCTACAACTAATAATGATAAGAAAGTTATAAAGGTTGGTGCAACTCCAGTTCCACATAAGGAAATATTAGAGGTTGTTAAGCCATTACTAGAAAAAAAGGGGTACCAATTAGAGATAAAAGAATTTACGGATTACGTTCAACCTAATATAAGTGTTAATGATGGGGAACTAGATGCAAACTTTTTTCAGCATGTACCTTATCTTGAGAACATGAATAAGGAAAAGGGGCTTAAGTTAGATTATACTGTTAAGGTTCATTTAGAGCCAATGGGCGTATACTCAAAGAAAATCACAAGTTTAAATGACTTAAAGGATGGGGCAACTATTGCTGTTCCAAATGATCCAACTAATGAAGCAAGAGCTTTAAGAGTTCTTGAAAAAGCAGGTTTAATTAAGGTTAAAGATGGAGATTTAGTAACACCACTAGATATTACAGAAAATACTAAAAATCTTAAATTTAAAGAATTAGAAGCAGCACAGCTTCCAAGAACCCTTGAAGATGTAGAGGCTGCAGTTATAAATACAAATTATGCACTAGAAGCAAAACTTAATCCTTCAAAGGACGCATTGGCAATAGAATCAAAAGATTCACCATTTGCAAATATATTAGCAGTTAGAAAAGAGGATAAGGATAAACCATATATAAAAGCTTTATCAGAAGCATTAACTTCTCCAGAAGTTAAGAAGTTTATTGAAGAAAAATACAACGGAAGCATAGTTCCTGCATTTTAATATTTAAAAGTAGACTATTATGTCTACTTTTTTTATTTAATACATCTAAATTGGTTATACTTATTATATAAAAATAATAGCATTATAGTAATAGTTGTAATATTATAATAATAAAGGATAATATGGAGGCTGTAATGAGTAATAAAATTGGGGCATTTTTTGATATAGACGGTACTTTATATAGGGAAGGGCTTATAGCAGAAATATTTAAAAAATTAGTTAAATATGAGATTATAGAGCCAGAAAGATGGTATAATGAAGTAAGACCAGAATATCAAAGATATGATAAAAGACAGGGAAATTATGATAACTATCTTTTAAAAATGGCTGATATCTATGTGGAAGCAATAAAAGGGCTTCATAAATCTCAGGTAGAGTTTATTGCTAGAAATGTAGTAAATCAAAAAGGAGATAGAGTATATACCTTTACTAGAGATAAGATAAAATGGCATAAAAGTCAAGGCCATATTCTAATTACGATATCGGGAAGTCCAGTAGAGCTTGTTAAGGAAATGGCACTTAAGCATGGCTTTGATGATTATAGTGGAGCGGTTTATGGTATGGATGAGAAGAATATCTATACTGGTGAAGTTATACCTATGTGGGATAGCAGGAGCAAGAAGGAAGCAATACATTACTTTAAAGAAAAATATAACATTGATTTAGATAAAAGCTATGCTTATGGAGATACTGCAGGGGATTTCTCTATGTTTCAGCTTGTAGGCAATCCTGTTTGTGTAAATCCTACAAAAGAACTTATAAAAAAGGTACAAGGAAATGAGGAAACTAGGAGGAAAGCTATGATTGTTGTAGAGAGAAAAGATGTTATTTATAAATTCTCATCAGATTTAATTCAGATTGACTAGAAAAGAGTGATTTTTAGTGATTACCAGAGAAAATGATATATATGTTGGAGATTTAGATAACAGTGGTGCATTAGTCTTTAATGGACAGAAGGACTTGTTTAAACAGGCAATATTCTTTGATTTGGAACATTATGTTTATAAAAAGCCAATATGTGTAGGTGTATTTGGCTGCTGCTATTTTGAAGATAGCGAAAAATGCTTGAAGATAACTCAATATATGATTGAAAACAATCAAGATGCTTATGATATTTTAATTTTGTCAAAGAGTTATTTTGAGAAAATGATAAAAGAAAATAAGAAATATATAGTTACTTTTTCAGGCAACAATGATTACACAATTATAAATTATCTTTTTCAAAGATATAAGCTGCATTTTAAAGTGCAGGATTTTTTTATAGGAATAGATTTACAGAAAGAGTATGAAAAAATTAAGAAAACATCAATAGGTTTAAAAGCTTTAGAAAAAGAATTCGGAATAATTAGAGACAGCGAGCTTATAAGCGGAGCTAATTTAGCAAAAACCTTTAATAAAATAATAAAAGACGATGACTATATGAACAGAATGCCAGAGGAGAAAAAAGAAAAAATATTATTATATAATGAGCAGGATGTTGTTAGCTTATTTCATATGTATATAAATTGGAATAATGTTATTAAAATTGAAGAAAAAAATAGTGATGAAAATAGAGAAAAAGCCTTGGAATAAGTGAATTTCAAGGCTTTTTTATATTAGTTTTAATAAGCTCTTCCCCAGTAAACAAGTTTTTTAGCCGGTTTTCCGCAGCATACGCAGGTATCAGATATATGTTCTTGTTCAAAAGGCATACATCTTGAAGTAGCTGCGGCTTCTTCTTTAATTCTGTCTTCACAGGCTCTGTCACCGCACCACATTGCTTTAACGAAACCAGGCTTATTATCAAGAAGATTCTTAAATTCATTTAAGTTAACTGCAGTACTTGTTTTTTGAAGCTGTGCAGCTCTTGCTTTTTCTAGAAGTGACTTTTGAATATCTTCTAATAGTTCTGATATCTTAGTTTCTAAATTATCAAGGGAAACAATTATTTTTTCTCTAGTATCTCTTCTTACTAGAACTGCTTGATTATTTTCTATATCCTTAGGTCCAATTTCAAGACGAAGAGGGACACCCTTCATTTCGTACTCGTTAAATTTCCAGCCAGGCATTTTATCACTATCATCCATTTTAACTCTAACTGCTTTTGAAAGTCTATTTTTTAATTCAGCAGCCTTATCTAGAACTCCAGCTTTGTGCATAGCTATTGGAATTATTATAAGCTGAGTTGGAGCAATTCTTGGAGGAATAACAAGACCGCTGTCATCACCGTGAACCATTATCATAGCACCAATAAGTCTTGTAGTCATGCCCCAGGAGGTTTGATGCACATATTGAAGCTTTCCTGTTTTATCTGTATATTGAATGTTAAAGGCTTTTGCAAAACCATCTCCAAAGTTGTGAGAAGTTCCGCATTGTAAAGCCTTTCCATCATGCATTAAGCTTTCAATAGTATAAGTAGCTTCAGCTCCAGCGAATTTTTCTTTATCAGTTTTTTGCCCTTTAATAACTGGAATTGCTAAATATTCTTCGCAAAGTTTAGCATAAACATTCAGCATTTTGATAGTTTCTTCTTGAGCTTCTTCAGCTGTAGCATGTGCTGTATGACCTTCCTGCCATAAAAATTCTAATGTGCGAAGGAAAGGTCTTGTAGTCTTTTCCCATCTAACAACTGAACACCATTGATTATATAACTTTGGCAAATCTTTATAGGATTGAATTATCTTTGAATAGTGGTCGCAAAATAAGGTTTCAGAAGTAGGACGTACACATAATCTTTCAGTTAACTCTTGATTTCCTCCATGAGTAACCCATGCAACCTCAGGCGCAAAACCTTCTACGTGGTCAGCTTCCTTTTGAAGCAGTGATTCTGGAATAAACATTGGCATATACACATTCTCATGACCAGTTTCTTTAAACATAGCATCTAAATTTTTTTGTATGTTTTCCCATATAGCATATCCGTAAGGACGAATAACCATGCATCCTCTAACGCTTGAATAATCTACAAGCTCAGCTTTTTTAACAACATCTGTATACCATTGAGCAAAATCTTCATCCATTGGAGTAATTGCTTCAACAAATTTTTTTTCTTTTTCTTTACTCATTGTTTTCATCTCCTAAATAAAAAATATAAAAAAGCCTCAAATCCCAAAAGGGACCGAGGCAATATCGGCGGTACCACCCTAATTGATGCATAAAGCATCCAGCTTAAGTTCTATAACGGAAGAAAACCGCTGTACTTTGTATTCAGTACAGAACTCCAAGGCGGGTTCAAAATAAAGCTTTGGAAATCTCACACCAAATAATTTCCTCTCTGAAAAAAGAATTTATTTTTACTATTCCTCTTCACAGTATATATTATATTTTAAAATATTTCAAAACAATAATAAAATAAAAGTGCTTTTATGTCAATAAAAAAATTTCGTTACGTTATAAACTAAGTAGAACATTTATATTACGTCAAAAATGTGATAACATAAAGATAGCGACTATAAATTTATGTTATTTAGTATAAAACGTACCAGTCTTTATTAAGTACTGGCACGTTTTATTTTAAGCATTTTTAAGTTTATCTATTCCAATCTTAATTCTTCTTATAGATTCTTCTTTTCCGAGTATTTCAGCAAGTTCAAAAGCACCTCCTGGGGTAAAGGCTTTACCAGACAAGGCAGTTCTTATTGGCCATAGCATTACTCCGTTTTTAATTCCCATTTCTTCAACTAATTTAAGAATAGAATCGTGTAAAGTGTTAAAATCCCAATTTTCAATTGTTTCAAATAACGGAAGTACTTTTTCAAGACTTTCTAGTGAGTTTTCTAGATTAGTTTTCATTTTTTTATGAATATACAAATCATTTGAATACTCGGGCAGAACATCAAAGAAATCAATCTGTTCTGGAATTTCTCCAAGCACTTCAGTTCTAGTGTGAAGCAGTTTACTAACTTTCATTAAGTCTATATTAGAATTTTTAATGGCTTCTTTATAATAAGGGAGAGCCATTTCGTGAAATTCTTCTAGTGTAAGCTTTCTAATATATTCTCCATTCATCCATTTAAGTTTAATCGGATCAAAAATAGCAGGAGCTTTGTTTATTTGCCTATAGTCAAATATGTTAACAAGTTCTTCAAGTGAAAATATTTCTTGAGTATTTCCAGGATTCCAGCCAAGAAGTGCAATATAATTCATTACTGCATCCTTTAAATATCCCTTTGCAATTAAATCTTCGAAGGAAGCGTCACCGTTTCTTTTGCTTAGCTTATGCTGAGCATCCTTCATTATTGGAGGACAATGAACATACACAGGGATATCCCAGCCAAAAGCCTCATATAAACGGTTATATTTAGGTGAAGAAGATAAGTATTCGCTTCCTCTAACTACATGGGTTATTCCCATTAAGTGGTCATCTACAACATTAGCAAAGTTATATGTAGGATATCCGTCTGATTTTATAAGAATCATATCTTCAAGTTCGGAATTATCTACTGAAATAGTTCCATATATAACATCGTCAAAGGTTGTTGTTCCTTCTGTAGGATTATTCTGTCTTATAACATATGGCACTCCAGCTGCTAATTTTTCTTCAACTTCTTCTTTGCTTAAGTGCATACAGTGCTTATCATATTTAAATGGTCTCTTTAAGGCTTCAGCATTGGCTTTAAGCATATCAAGTCTTTCCTTAGAGCAGAAACAGTAGTAAGCTTCACCTTTGTCTACAAGCTTTTTAGCATATTCCATGTAGATTGGTTTTCTTTCGCTTTGAACATAAGGACCAACAGGACCTCCTTTGTCTGGGCCTTCGTCGTGGATAAGACCTGTAATTTTCATAGTGTTGTATATAACATCAACAGCTCCTTCCACATACCTCTCCTGATCTGTATCTTCAATTCTAAGTATAAATGTACCATTTTCATGTTTTGCTATTAGATAAGCGTATAGTGCTGTCCTAAGGTTTCCAACGTGCATATAGCCAGTTGGGCTTGGGGCATATCTAGTTCTTATTTTATGATTACACATTCTGTTCACTCCTCTGTTAATATCCTTTTTAAAATTATGCCCAATATAAAATAAAAACCTCTCATAAAAGAGAGGATGAAAGCATAAAAATATCCTCTTTTATCATATAATAAGGGTTTTGCGGTGTCAAGTTTAAGCGTAGGTTTACTGCAAAAAATTAAAAAGTAAATTGCAATTGAAGAAGATTAACAATATCGATAATGTGATTTAATTTTTAACAAGTTAAGTGATATAATAATAGTATAAATTTTAAGTAGGAGGCATCAGCCATATATTTAGTTTTAAAAATAAGCTTAACAGCAATTTAATGAACATTATGCTAAGTTCAGTATATAATTCTTTTGACAATATATGCATAAAGTGAGATTTTGATATAATTATCTTAGTAGATGAGAGGGTGAGGTACAATGAACATAAATCCTATTTCTTTTATTTTAGCAGTAGTTTTTATATATCCAATAATAAAAGGATTTTTATTTAAGTTTTCTTCTCAGGGATTGAAGGGAGATATAAAGGAACTAGAAGGGAACATAGCTTTTATAATTTCACTATTTCTTGGAATATATTTTTCTAAAAAAATATTTATTGAGCATGATACTGAGTTTTATAATAAAATTTATGATATTATCCCTCTTAACTTTAAAGTATACTTAGACAACAATACACTTGTGTATTATGTAGTAGTCATACCTGTAATGATACTTGTAATTAATAGGCTTATAATATTAATTTTTGAACTTTTTAACCATATAACTTTCTATCCAGTAGTAGATTTGATGGGAAAGTTTCTTGAAAATAAGAGCAGCATATTTAAAAGAGTAAGCGGAGCAGTATTTCAGCTGCCAAAAGCTATTGGTTACGTTCTTTTTATTACATTTATATTAAATATTTTATCAATGTTTAATATAATAAATAAATATAATGTGTATTTAGAAGAATCTAAGCTATACAATCGTTTATGTAAGGAGGTTGTTATACCAGTAACTAATTCAAAACTTGCAAAGCAGCTTCCAAATATTTTGGACAATTCTTTTAAAGTTGTTATTAAGGAAGCTGAGCCGCAGGAATTAAACAGTAATTTTGTTGAAAAAATAGGTAATAGAAAGGTAATAGTTTATTATAACGGAGTTACCTTAGATGAAGCTGTAAAGTCTAATGAAATAATAGACAGATTTGCAAAAGAGATTACTAAGAATTCACAAACTACCAACGAAAAAGCTAAAGTATTATATAACTGGATTGGAAGCAATATAGACTATGATTATGAAAAGGCTGAAAGAGTACTGAACAATGATTTGAGTGTAAAATCAGGTGCCATACCAACTTTTCAGACAAGAAAAGGTATATGCTTTGATTATGCCTCTCTTTATATAGCAATGGCAAGAGCTAACGGATTAAAAGCAAGAATTATAACTGGAGAAGGCTTTAATGGTGTAAGCTGGGTAAGTCATGCATGGAATCAGGTATATATTTCAGAAGAAGGTAAGTGGATTAATGTAGACCCAACCTTTTATAAAGGGGGTAATTATTTTAACAGCAGAAGGTTTGACTTAGACCACAGAAATTCAAAAATTGCTGGAGAATGGTAAAAAAGTCCTAGAATTAATCTTGGACTTTTTTAATATAATTTTTCATTATAAGATTTATAGCTTTTTCACAGTCGTTATCATTATTATCAAGAGACCAGGCGGTATTAAAGTATATCAGAGCTTTTTTATTGTTTCCAAGCATAGCATGACAATAGCCTAAGTTAAAGAAATATTTAGCTTCATGTTTCTTTATTATTGCTGATTTTAAAAGTGGGATGGCTTTGTCGTATTCCTTAAGCTTAATAAAACATACAGCAGCATTATACAAAGAAGCTGCTTCATTATCCTTATCCAAAATTGCTCTTTGGTACATAGCAATGGCCTTTTTATAATCTTTAGTGTTATATAAATCATTTGCTTTTTGAAAGTAACTCATATGTATCCTCCTATAATGTTAGAATATTAATTAAAACTCTAAATATCTTTAGTAATATAAAATTCATTACTAATATATTTTAGTTTTATGTAAAATATTCCATTACAATTTTATCCAAATGCTCTAGGATATATACATAAAAAATATTATATTTTTATTTTTAGTTATATAGTCATAAAGTTTTTTTATTATTAGTTATACTGAACAGTTTTCATTATGTTTGGTGAAGTTAGATAATAAGAAGTCTAAAGTTTTAGAATTCTTATTATCTAACGGTTAAATTCATTTTAGGATAAGGTTTTGAACTATAAAAATTTTTTTTCGATAACAGCAACTATTTGATACATAAGATAAGCTAGTACAGAAAGAATAATAATACTCATCATTACAGTATCTAACTGAGCAATTTGTCCACCGAAAACAATCAAAAATCCAAGACCTTCCTTTGATACTAAAAATTCTCCCATAATTACACCAACCCAAGATAGACCAACGTTTATTTTAAGTGCTGAGATAAAAGTTGGAACTGACGCTGGTATTATAAGGTGAGTTAAAATCTGCAGTTTTGAAGCACCAAATGTTTGAAGAAGCTTGATTTTATCTTCACTTACTTCTCTAAAGCCATTTAATACGCTGATTATTGTGGTAACTATGGATATTAGTATAGCAACTAAAATTATAGCTTTCATGCCATTACCCATCCAGAAAATTATAATAGGTGCTAATGCAACTTTAGGCAGAGCATTTAGTACAACTACATAGGGATCTAATACTTTATAGGTAAAATCTGAGGTCCACAATAATATGGCAATCAAGGTTCCTAGTACAGTACTAGATATAAAACCTAATATAGTTTCAAAGCAGGTTACTAGTATGTGTCTAAAAAGTGTACCTTCGCTGTATACTTTTATTAAGCTTTTTAATATTCTTGATGGCGTACTTGTTAAAAAGGGGTCTACCCATTTATAGTATCCAGCAATTTCCCACAGGATGAAAAAGGTTATAAGTATAACTAATCTTGTTACTATTATTATAGTATTTTGTTTCTTTACATTTTTTAGATAATGTTTGTGTTCTAAGCTATAATTTGTCATTTAAGTCCAACTCCTTCCATATACTGTTAAAATAAACTCTAAATTCAGGAGCTTCTCTATGCTTTAAGGGTGTGTTGTATTCCTGTGTAAATTTTATGTCAACTATTGTTTTTACAGTAGCAGGTCTTTTAGATAAAACTATAACTCGGTTGGACATAGATACAGCTTCTGCTATATCGTGACTGACCATTATAGCTGTTTTATTTTCTTTCTTTATTATTTCATATATTTCATCACTAACATTTAGTCTTGTTTGATAGTCTAGTGCAGAAAATGGTTCATCAAGAAGCAGAACATCAGGATTTAAAGCTAAAGTTCTGATAAGGGCAACTCTTTGTCTCATACCGCCTGAAAGTTCATCTGGACGGTGGTTTCTAAAGTCCCAAAGATTATAATTTTTTAGAAGCTTTTCTAGCTTATCTTTAGTATCAGCTGAGAATCTTTTTTGAATTTTAAGACCTAAGGATACATTTTCCCAAACAGTAAGCCATTCAAAAAGATGATCTCTTTGAAACATGTACCCTATTTTCTTCGATAGGATACTGCATTCGCTGCTACTTATGCAAACATCACCTGAAGAAGGTTTAATAAGTCCTGCAATTATGTTTAAGATTGTAGATTTACCGCAGCCGGAGGGCCCTACTATGCTAACAAATTCACCTTCATCAACGCTGAAGGTTATATCTTTTAAAGCTTCCGTTTCTGTTTTTAAAGAATGATAGTTCATATATATATGGTTAACATCAACTTTTCTCAAAAAATCAGCTCCCTTTTTATAATAGTAAAATAAAAAATAATATGGATACTTTAGTATATGAAATAATTACTAATATTGTTATAGATAACAATTTAAAATTTAAAAAAGGATTTATTAATGATTTAACAATATTAATATTCTATTATTTAAAAATCCTTAAAATTAAAGACTTAATACAAAAGATGTGTTGCAAAGATAGTATTGGCAACAAATGTATTAAAACGTTTAAACAAGGTAAAATCGACTTTTTTAGTCAATTTCTTAAATTGATTATTAATGTACAAGGTTTATAATAGTCTAGTAGGTGCACTATAGGAAAATGAAGCATTAAGGAAGTATAAAGCATGCTTAAAAAAATTATATTTTATGATTTAATAATAGCAGTTACTGCAGGAATAACCATTCAATTGATATGGGATAATTATTCTAATATTTTTATTTTAGGTTTATTTACAGCTGTTATAAATTTTGCATTTTCAAAATTTATGATAGAGAATATTTTAGGTAGTAAGTTTAAGAGAAATAGAGGATTAGTTTTTTTTATTACTTTTGTAAGGATATTTATTATTTGTATAATAGGAGTTTCTATTTTCAATAATAATATCAAGAATATAATTTCATTTATTATGGGATTCACTTCACATTTTTTGGCTCTAATATTATATGGAGTAATTAATTTAGCAAATGAAAGGAAGTGATTGAGTGGGGGAAGCAAAATATCTGTTTAAATTATCGCTTTTTGGACAGCAGTATGGATTTTCAGAAAATATAGTAATCCAGTGGGTTATTATTATATTATTTGGAGTCTTATCTATTTTATTTACAAGGGGATTAAAAAGAGTACCAGGAAAAAAGCAAGCTGTTGCTGAGATGATAGTTGAATATACTAATAGTTTTGTTAAATCAAATATAGGAGAAAAATATACGGAACTAGTACCTTACGTAGGGTCACTTATATTGTTTCTTCTAGCTATGAATCTAACAGGGTTAGTTGGTATTGAACCACCCACAATGGATTATAGTGTTGCATTAGGTATGGCATTAACGTCTTTTTTCATAATTCAAGTATATGCTATTAAAAAGGTTGGAATAGGTCATTACTTTTTAGGATATGGTAAACCTGTTGCGTTTCTCGCACCTATGAATATACTGGAAAGAATATTACTGCCAGTTTCTTTAAGCCTTCGTCTTTTTGGAAATATGACAGCTGCAGCAACTATAATGACTATAATTTATAAAGGGTTGGAGGGTATTACTTGGTTTGCGCAATTAGTAATACCAATACCATTACATGTATATTTTGATATTTTCGATGGTGCTGTTCAAATGATTGTTTTTACAATGCTTACTATGATTAATTTAAAAGTTATAGTTGAACATTAAAATTAAGTTTATTACATTAAGTAAACTTATAAAAATTATCTGATAATAGGGAATTATATAAAATTATATTTTACTATTTTAAAGGGAGGAATTTATTATGACAGATGCAGGATTAATGGCTATTGCTGCTGGTATTGCGGTATTAGTAGGAGTAGGAGCAGGAATATCAACAGGTCTTTCAACAGGTAGAGCGGTGGAGGCTATTGCAAGACAACCAGAGGCAAGCGGTAAGATAACTACAGCATTGCTTTTAGGTAATGCCTTTGCGGAAGCTACAGCTGTTTATGGACTATTAATTGCAATAATGATATTAGGAAAAATTGCAGGTTAGTTTCGTTTTAGTGCCTTAAGGGCACTAAAAAATTTACGTCTAAAGGAGGAAAAAGCTTATGGAGATAAATCCTCTAACAGTTGTAGCCACCATAATAAATTTTGGAATTTTTGTTCTTGTAATAAGTTATTTTTTCTATAAGCCAGTAATGAAAGTAATTTCTGAACGAGAAGCTGAAATTAAAGATAAAATACAAAAATCTGAAGATAACTTAAAAAAGGCTGAAGCACTCAAAATAGAAAATGAAAATAATCTAAAAAATTCTCGAGAAGAAGGCAAGGCTATAATAGAAGAATTTAAAAGCAGAGCTAAAAAAGTATCAGAAGAAATTTTGGAAAAAGCTAGGGAAGAAGCAGAATTTATTCTTGAAAGAGCAAGGGTAGATGCAGAAAGAGAAAAAGAAAAGGCTCAGGATGAAATAAAAGCTCAGGCTGTAAGCTTGGCAATGCTTATGTCTTCTAAGGTGCTGGAAACAGCTATTGATGAGGAAGAACATAGAAGGCTCATTAAGGAATATATTGATAAGGTAGGTATTTAAACATGAATGAGTTTCATGAATATTTAGATAGAAGATATGCACTTGCCTTATATGAAATATCAGAGGAAAAAGGTAAACAGGAAGAGTATTTAAGCGAGCTAAATGAAATTATTAAAATAATCGAGGATAATAATGACTTTCTGAAGCTTATAAAGCTACCAGATTTTAATACTTCTAAGAAAAAAGAAATATTCCAAAATATATTTAAGGGAAAAATACAAAATGATGTATTGTCGTTTCTGTTAATTCTTATTGAGAAAAATCGTTTGATTGAACTGAAAGGAATAGTAGAGGAAATAAAAAAGATTCATTTAGAGAAAAAAAGAACTATTGATGCATTTGTTAAGACTGTGGTGCCTCTTAGCAGCGAAGAAAGAAAGAGTCTTTTAGACAAGCTTCAGAAAAAGTATAACAAAAATGTTATATTGAATGAAGAAATTGATAAGTCAATAATAGGCGGAGTTTATGTAAGAGTAGGTAATGATATTATTGATGGAACTATAAAAGGTAAATATGAAGAAATTAAAAAATTAACCCTTAAAACAGAATAGAGGTGAAATTATGAACATAAGACCTGAAGAAATTACATCTATTATAAAACAGCAAATACAAAGATATGAAATTAAATTAGAGACTGTGGATTCAGGTACTGTAATTCAGGTTGGAGACGGGGTTGCTAGAATATATGGCTTAGATGAATGTATGGAAGGCGAGCTTCTTGAATTCGCTAATGGTGTATATGGCATGGTTCTAAACCTTGAGCAGGATAATGTTGGTGCTGTTTTATTTGGAAGTGAGAGAGGAATAAAAGAAGGAGATCTTGTTAAAAGAACTGGAAGAGTTGTTGAAGTGCCTGTTGGCGAGGCATTGCTTGGAAGAGTTGTAGATGCACTTGGGGAACCTATAGATGGTAAAGGACCTATAAAAGCAGCAGGTTATAGAGCTACTGAAGTGGCAGCTCCAGGTGTTATAGATAGACAGTCTGTTAAAGAGCCACTTCAAACTGGTATAAAAGCTATAGATTCTATGATTCCAATAGGTAAAGGCCAAAGAGAACTTATTATTGGAGACAGGCAGACAGGTAAAACTGCTCTAGCAATTGATACTATAATAAATCAAAAGGGCAAAGACGTTATATGCATATATGTAGCTATAGGTCAAAAGCAATCTACAGTTGCTCATATATATAATACTCTTACGGAAATGGGGGCTATGGATTACACAATAATTGTATCTTCCACAGCATCTGAAACATCTCCTCGTCAATTTCTTGCACCTTATGCTGGCTGCAGTATGGGCGAATATTTTATGCATAAAGGAAAACATGTTCTTATAGTTTATGATGATTTATCAAAACATGCAGCAGCTTACAGAGCAATGGCTCTACTTCTTAGAAGACCACCTGGCAGAGAGGCTTATCCTGGTGACGTATTTTACCTTCATTCAAGATTGCTTGAGAGAGCAGCTAAGCTTTCAGACAAATTAGGAGGAGGCTCTTTAACAGCACTTCCTATAATCGAGACTTTGGCTGGAGATGTAACAGCATATATTCCAACTAATGTAATATCTATTACTGATGGTCAAATATTTCTAGAAACAGAATTGTTTTTTGCAGGACAAAGACCGGCGGTAAATGCAGGTATTTCAGTTTCAAGAGTAGGTGGAAGTGCACAGATCAAAGCTATGAAGCAGGTTTCTGGTACACTAAGACTTGATCTTGCACAGTACAGAGAACTTGCAGCTTTTTCACAGTTTGGTTCAGATTTAGACAAAGAAGCTAAGAGAAGACTTGAAAAGGGAAAGAGATTGACAGAAATATTAAAACAAAGTCAGTATTCACCTATGCCCGTTGAAAAGGAGATAATGATACTTTATGCGGCTGTTAACGATTTTTTAATGGATATAGATGTTTCTAAAATAAAGCTTTTTGAAAAGAAGTTTTTTGAATTTATGGATATTCATCATAAAGAAATAGGAGAGCTCATACTTGAAAAGAAGGAGCTTACGGACGATATTAAGAAGGCTCTTTCAGAAGCCATAGCAGAGTTTAAGAAAGTTTTTTTTACTGAACAAGCATAGTTTCTTGAGGAAGCAGAACAATTAATAATTGTTCAGTACAGTATGAGGAATACAGGAGGGTTTAGGGTGGCTGGAACAGGACTTGTTGCTATTAAAAGAAGAATCAAATCTGTTACAAATACAAAAAAGATTACAAAGGCCATGGGACTTGTTGCAACTTCTAAGCTTCGAAAGACGAAAGAAGAATTAGATATCTGCAATTTGTATGATGAGTCTTTTAGTAAAATTTTAAATGATGTTTTAAAAGATAACAGTATTAGCAGTATATATTTAGATGGAAATGGCAGCAAAAAGAAATTATATATTGTAGTAACATCAGATACTGGGCTTTGCGGTTCCTTTAATCTTAATATACTGAATAGAGCGACTCAAGAAATTTCGAAGGATATGAAAAACTCTATTATAATTGTTATTGGAGAAAAGGGTGTATCCTTTTTTAATAGATTTAATTATAATTTAATTCAAAAATATATAAATATTGCAGATGTTCCTAGTTTGGGAGATGCTAATGAGGTTTCAACTTATGGACTTAAGTTATATGACGATAGTGAAGTAGGAGAAATAAATGTTATATATACGAAATTTTTTTCTCAGACAAAGCAGGAAGTTGTAGTTGAAAAACTTCTGCCTTTCGATAAAGTAAGTCTGAATGCAGCAGCTAACGGAGATAATATTTTATTTGAACCTTATACGAATACTTTTTTAAGAGATGTTATTCCGTTATATATGAGAGAAAAAATGCTTAATTTTCTAATTCATTCAAAGACAAGTGAACAATCCATCAGAATGTCTGCTATGGATGGAGCAACAAAAAATGCTAACCAATTACTTGATAAGTTAAAGCTTCAATATAATAGAATGAGACAAGGTGCCATTACTCAAGAAATATCTGAAATAGTTGGAGGAGCAGAGGCACAAAAGTAAGGAGGAAATCTGATGTCTAAAAACATTGGAAGGATCGTACAGGTTATAGGGCCTGTAGTAGATATTAAATTTAACTCAGAAAATCTTCCTAGCATATATAATGCCATTGAAATAAAAAGAGAGCACGAAAAGCCTCTTGTTGTAGAAGTTGAACATCATATAGGCGATGATATAGTTAGAACTATAGCAATGGATTCCACTGAAGGTTTAAAAAGAGGAATGGAAGCTATTGATACAGGAAAGCCTATTTCTGTTCCAGTTGGTAAAGAATGTTTAGGAAGGTTATTTAATGTATTAGGTCAGGCAATAGATGAAGATAAACCTGTAGAAGCATCTTTATACTATCCAATACACAGGCCTGCACCAAGCTTTGAAGAGCAGTCTGTAGAGCCTGAGATGTTTGAAACAGGAATAAAGGTAATTGATCTTATAGCACCATATCAAAAAGGTGGAAAAATAGGACTTTTTGGTGGTGCTGGGGTTGGAAAGACTGTTTTAATACAGGAGCTAATAAACAATATAGCAAAGCAGCATGGCGGTATATCTGTATTCACAGGTGTAGGTGAAAGAACAAGAGAAGGAAATGATCTCTATAATGAGATGAAAGAATCTGGAGTTATAGATAAGACTGCTTTAGTATTTGGTCAAATGAATGAACCGCCAGGGGCAAGAATGAGAGTTGCACTTACTGGTCTTACTATGGCAGAATATTATAGAGATCAAGGACAGGATGTACTTCTATTCATAGATAATATATTTAGATTTACACAAGCAGGTTCAGAAGTTTCAGCACTTCTTGGAAGAATACCAAGTGCTGTTGGGTACCAGCCTACTTTAGCTACAGAAATGGGTGCTTTACAAGAAAGAATTACTTCAACAAAGCATGGGTCTATTACTTCTGTTCAGGCAGTATATGTGCCAGCAGACGATTTGACAGACCCGGCACCAGCTACTACCTTCGCTCATCTTGATGCTACAACAGTTCTTTCAAGATCTATAGTTGAATTAGGTATATATCCAGCTGTTGATCCTTTGGATTCAACTTCTAGAATATTAGATCCAAGAATAGTTGGAGAAGAGCACTATAAGGTTGCTAATGATGTTAAGCATATTCTTGAAAGATATAAAGAACTTCAAGATATAATAGCTATCTTAGGTATTGATGAGCTTTCAGATGAAGATAAGCTGGTTGTATCAAGAGCAAGAAAGGTACAGAGATTCCTTTCTCAGCCATTTACAGTAGGAGAACAATTTACTGGAATACCAGGAAAGTTTGTATCCGTAAAGGATACTGTAAGAGGTTTTAAGGAAATATTAGAAGGAAAGCATGATAATCTTCCGGAAGCTGCTTTCTTATTCGTAGGAACTATTGAAGAAGCTGTAGAGAATGCTAAAAGGATGATGGCTTAGTAAAGGGGAGAATAAATATGAGTGAATGTTTAGAGCTTACCATATTAACTCCAGAAAGAAAAATATTTAATGGAGAGGTTAAAGAACTTACTACAGAAAATGATATTGGACGATTAGAAATTCTCCCAAAGCATATAACTATGGTTACATTGTTAAGTCCAACAGTTACTTCTTTTACTACGTTAGACGGGTTAAAATATAAACTGTTTACATCCACTGGCATACTTAAGGTGAAGAATAATGAAATAAATCTTCTTTGTGAAACTGCTGAATGGCCTGAAGAAATAGATATAAATAGAGCAGAAGAAGCAAGAAAAAAAGCAGAGAAACATTTAAAAAATAAGGCTCAACTTGATTATAAAAAAGAAGAACTAAGGCTTAAAAGAGCTGTAGCTAGAATAAAAGCAAAAGATTAATAAAAATACCCAAATGAACTATGAAAACGTCATTTGGGTATTTTTATTAAATATTGAATATCCGGTAATAAAGTTATATAATTATAAATATATTTAAACAGAAAATAACAATATTTACTATATTTTACCAATATAATTATAATATAATTATTATATATATTTTTTTATTTTTATTTTTGAGAATGTAAAAAATGTTTTATAGTATGAGAGGGGGGACATAGCTTTTTATAAAAGCTATGAATATATGGACATGCTGCTAAACATGGGACTTGATGTAGGTTCAACCACAGTTAAATTAGTAGTTTTAGATAGCTCTGACAATATAATTTACAGCAGTTATAAAAGGCATTACTCAGATATAAAAAAGACTATATCAAATATAATAAACGATGCATATACTCAGTATAAAGAATACAATATAAGAATGGCTATAACAGGTTCCGGAGGATTTACAATATCTAAATGGTTAGATGTACCATTTATTCAAGAAGTGATTGCAGGAACCAAGACTGTAGAAAATATTATACCGCAGACAGATGTAGCAATAGAGCTTGGAGGAGAAGATGCTAAGATTACATATTTTTCAGGTGGATTAGAGCAGAGAATGAATGGTACTTGTGCTGGCGGTACAGGTGCATTTATTGACCAAATGGCATCTCTTCTTAAAACAGATGCAGCAGGCCTCAATGAGCTGGCTAAAGATTATAAAGTTATATATCCAATTGCTGCCAGGTGCGGAGTTTTTGCTAAAACAGATATACAGCCTTTGTTAAATGAAGGGGCAGCAAAGGAAGATATTGCTGTGTCTGTATTTCAGGCTGTGGTTAATCAAACTATAAGCGGTCTTGCCTGTGGAAAGCCTATAAAGGGAAAAGTAGCCTTTTTAGGAGGACCGCTGTACTTCCTTTCAGAGCTTAGAAAAAGATTTATAGAAACGCTTAGTTTATCTGAAGAACAGGTTATTTTTCCTAAAAATTCACAGCTTTTTGTTGCAATGGGTGCGGCTTTGTCATCTAAAAAAAATCAGCCTATTCCTTTTAGAACATTTATGAGGAAACTAAGTACTTTGCAAAATAATACTTCGCTAGAGGTTCGTAGATTAGAACCTCTATTTAAAGATGAAGCTGAACTTATAAGTTTTAAAGAAAGGCATGAAAAGAATAAAGCAGTTAGAAAAGAAATAGAAAGCTGTAAGGGAAAATGTTTTTTAGGAATAGATGCAGGTTCTACTACTACAAAAGCTGTACTTATAGATGAAGAGGGCTCTATATTATATTCATACTATGGAAGTAATGAAGGAAGCCCTTTAAAGAGTACTGTAAAAATATTAAAAAATTTATATAATATACTTCCACCTAAAGCAAAAATAGTAAATTCTGCTGTAACTGGTTACGGTGAAGCATTGCTTAAATCAGCCTTGTCTATAGATATAGGTGAAATAGAAACTATAGCACATTATAAGGCTGCTGAGTTTTTCTTGCCGGGAGTAGACTTTATACTGGATATTGGTGGGCAGGATATGAAATGTCTTAGAGTTAAGGATGGAGTTATAGATAGCATACTTTTAAATGAAGCCTGTTCTTCAGGTTGCGGTTCCTTTATTGAGACTTTTGCAAATTCGTTAAATATGACAGTGTCAGAATTTTCTAAATCTGCACTTGCAGCTGAAAACCCAGTAGATCTAGGTTCTAGATGTACTGTGTTTATGAATTCTAGAGTAAAACAGGCTCAAAAGGAGGGGGCTACAGTAGGAGATATATCTGCAGGACTTTCTTATGCAGTAATAAAGAATGCTCTTTTAAAGGTTATAAAAATACGAGATCCAAAGGAAATGGGAAAGAAAATAATTGTTCAGGGAGGCACTTTTTATAATGAAGCAGTGCTTAGAAGTTTTGAGATAGTTTCTGGAAGAGAAGTAGTGAGACCAGATATAGCAGGTCTTATGGGAGCTTTCGGTGCAGCCCTTATAGCAAAAGAAAGATATAAAGAAGGAGCAGAAAGCAGCATTTTGTCACAAGATAAGCTAGACAGTTTTACTGCAGAAACTACTATGAAAAGATGCGGACTCTGCGGAAATAACTGCCTCTTAACTATAAATAAATTCAATGAAGGCAAGGAATTTATTTCAGGAAACAGATGTGAAAGACCACTAGGGATAAACAAAAACAAAGAAACTATACCTAATCTTTATGATTATAAGTATAATAGAATTTTTTCCTACAAACCACTGAAGCTTGAACAAGCATCAAGAGGAACTGTAGGAATTCCTAGAGTGTTAAATATGTATGAAAATTATCCTTTTTGGTTTACTTTCTTTAATGAATTAAAGTTTAGAGTAGAGTTATCACCAAGATCTTCTAAAGCTGTTTATGAATTAGGAATGGAAACTATACCTTCAGAATCTGCTTGTTATCCTGCAAAAATAACTCATGGACATATAATGAGCTTGGTTAACAGAGGAATTAAGTTTATATTCTATCCTTGCATTCCGTATGAAAGGATAGAAAAACAGGAAGCGGATAATCACTATAATTGTCCTATAGTTACTTCCTATGCAGAGGTAATAAGAACAAATATGGATGTGTTAAAAGAAAAAGGAATACTTTTTATGAATCCATTCTTATCTTTAGATAATAAAGAAAAACTAAAAAAGAGATTGCTGGAAGAATTCAAGTGCTTTAATATATCTAAAAGTGAAATAAATTCTGCAGTGGAAAAAGCTTGGCAGGAACAAGAAAATATGAAAAATGATATTAGACAAAAAGGGGAGGAAGTATTAAGTTATTTAAAGGAAACAGGTAAAAAAGGCATTGTTCTTTCGGGACGACCTTATCATATAGATCCTGAAATAAATCATGGTATACCTAACTTAATAACTGAATTTGGAATAGCTGTACTTACTGAAGATTCTGTTGCACATCTTGAAAGGGATAAAGCGCCTTTAAGAGTTGTTGACCAGTGGGTTTATCATTCAAGGCTTTATTCTGCAGCAAATTTTGTTAAAGAACAGGATAATTTAGAATTAGTTCAGTTGAATTCTTTTGGCTGCGGTCTTGATGCTGTAACGACAGATCAGGTTCAAGAGATACTCAGTAGTTTTGAAAAAATATATACAGTGCTTAAGATAGATGAGGGAAACAACCTTGGAGCAGCTAGAATTCGTATCCGTTCCTTAAAGGCAGCTATGGAGGAAAGAGCCAGGAATGGTTTTAAGCCTGTAAAAGCAACAACTGTTTCTAAGAAGATTTTATTTACTGAAAGTATGAAAGAGACACATACAATATTAGCACCGCAAATGTCTCCAATACATTTTCAGTTTTTAGAAGAGGCTTTTAAATCTTCTGGCTACAATGTTGTTGTACTTCCTTCTGTAGATAAAAATGCAGTGGATGAAGGGCTTAAGTATGTAAATAATGATGCTTGTTATCCATCCATTATAGTAGTTGGTCAAATTATAGAAGCTATTAAGTCAGGTAAATATGATACTAATAAATTATCTGTAATGATATCACAAACTGGCGGAGGTTGCCGAGCAACTAACTATATTGGGTTTTTAAGAAAAGCTCTTAAAGATGCAGGCTATGGCCATATTCCTGTAATATCTTTAAATGCACTGGGAATGGAAAAAAACCCAGGTTTTTCTATTACTCCAGGGCTTTTCAATAAAGCTATGATGGCATTAGTATTTGGGGATTTGCTTATGAGAGTGCTTTTAAAGGTAAGACCTTATGAAAAGATAAAGGGAGCAGCAAACTTACTTTATGATAACTGGGTTTTAAGATGTAAGGAAGCTGTAAGAAGTGGAGAGTATAAGTTATTTAAGCAGTGTATTAGGCAAATTGTTGAAGATTTCGATAATTTCCCTATAAAAGATATAGTAAAACCAAAGGTTGGTTTAGTTGGGGAAATACTTGTCAAGTTTCATCCAACAGCTAACAATAATGTTGTAGACATTGTAGAAAACGAAGGTGCAGAAGCAGTTATGCCTGATTTAATTGACTTTTTTCTCTATTCTGCCTATGATGCTGACTTTAAATATAAGAAGTTATCAGGTACGAAAAAATCACAGATATTTAGTAATGCTGCCATACTAGGGATTGAATTTTATAGAAAAGAAATGAAAAAAGCTCTTCATAAGAGTAAAAGGTTTGAACCACCAAAAAATATAAGAAGTCTTGCAGAGGGAGCAGAATCAATATTATCTCTTGGTAATCAAACTGGTGAAGGCTGGTTTTTAACTGCTGAAATGGTGGAGCTTATTGAAAGTGGAGTAAATAACATAGTCTGTATGCAGCCTTTTGCTTGTCTTCCAAATCATGTTACAGGCAAAGGAATGATTAAGGCACTTAAAATTAAATATCCGCAGGCTAATATTACAGCAATTGACTATGATCCTGGAGCAAGCGAAGTAAATCAGTTAAACAGAATAAAGCTTATGCTTTCTGTAGCTTTTAAAAATTTAGAATATCAATCAGTAAATAATGCGCTAGATGAAGCAGCTAGTTCACATGAGGTTTCAGAATTTGAAACTGGCGTAAATACAAGCTTTTAAGTTGTTGACAGAAATAAATTACAATGATATATTAAAAATATAATAATTAAATAAATCTTCAGGGCAGGGTGTAATTCCCTACCGGCGGTAAAGCCCGCGAGCCGTAAGGCAGATTCGGTGAAACTCCGAGGCCGACAGTAAAGTCTGGATGGAAGAAGATTAGATGAAACGTTTATGTTTGTTGTCTATATTTTTGGTATAGATATAAAATTGTTGTATAAACATTTGCTATGTAAGCCCTGAATTTATTCAGGGCTTTTATTTTTTTCAAAAAATGAGAAGTTTATTGTTTATTGGTAACAATATATTTAGAGGTGTTAGTGTATGGATGAAAAGTATATGAAAAGAGCATTAGAATTAGCTGAAAAAGGCATCGGCTATACAAATCCTAATCCGCTTGTGGGAGCTGTTATAGTTAAAGATGGAAGAATTATAGGAGAAGGTTATCATGAGATTTATGGAAGTAGTCATGCGGAGGTAAATGCATTTAAAAATGCTACAGAGGATGTTAAAGGAGCTACTATGTATGTTACTTTAGAGCCTTGCTCTCATTATGGTAAAACCCCGCCTTGTGCAAATGCTATAGTGGAAAAAGGAATTAAGAAGGTAGTTGTAGCACTTGGAGACCCAAATCCAGAGGTAGCAGGCAGAGGAATTAAAATTTTAAGGGATAATGGTATAGAAGTGGTAACTGGTGTTTTAGAGGAAGAAAGTAGAAAATTAAATGAAATATTTTTAAAGTATATTACAACAAAATTACCTTTTTGCATATTGAAAACTGCTATGACTTTGGATGGGAAAATAGCTTCAAGAACTGGTGATTCTAAGTGGATAACAGGTGAGGAAGCTAGAAAGCATGTACATAGATTACGACATAGAGTTTCCTCTATAATGGTTGGAGTAGGTACAGTACTTCAAGATAATCCTTATCTTAATACAAGATTAGAAGAAGGCAATGGGAGTGATCCGATACGAGTTATTGTTGACACTTATGCAAAAATACCTTTAGAGGCAAATGTTTTAAATATACAGTCAAATTCTAGAACAATTATTGCTTCAACGGAGCTTGCAGATAAGAAAAAGCTTAAAAATCTTGAAGAAAAAGGAGCAGAAATAATTATAACCCCATTGAAGGATGATAAAGTTGATTTACGATATTTAATGAAAGCACTAGGAGAAAGGAAAATTGACAGCGTTCTATTAGAAGGTGGCAGCGAGTTAAATTATTCAGCAATTGATGCAGGTATTGTTGATAAAGTAAATGTATTCATTGCTCCAAAGATTATATGCGGGAGGGAAGCAAAGACGCCTGTTGGAGGAATAGGAAGAACTTTAATGAAAGAGGCAGCATTGCTTAAAGATGTAGAAGTTTATAAATTTGGAGATGATATCATGATAGAAGGCTATTTGAAAGGAGAGTGATAAAGAGGTGTTTACTGGGCTTATAGAAGAGATAGGAAAGGTTCAGTCCATAGTTAAGGGAGCTAAGTCTGCGAAAATTATAATTAAAGCTAGTAAGGTTTTAGAAGAAGTAAAGCTTGGAGATAGCATAAGCACTAATGGAGTATGCCTTACAGTTACAGAATTTACATCTAAAAGTTTTGCAGTTGATGTTATGGCAGAAACTATGAGAAGAAGCAATCTTCATTTATTATCTCCAGGTGATGAAGTTAATCTTGAAAGAGCTTTAAGGCTTGGAGACAGGCTAGGTGGTCATATGGTCAGTGGACATATAGATGGAATGGGAAGTATAGAAAGATTCGAAAATGAAGACAATGCAGTATGGGTAACAATTTCTGCAGATACTGATATATTAAGATATATAATTCAAAAGGGTTCTATTGCTATAGATGGAGTAAGCTTAACAGTTGCCTATGTAGATGAAAATATATTTAAAGTTTCAATTATCCCGCATACTAAGGAAGTTACAACGCTGCTTAGGAAAAAAGCTGGTGATATTGTTAATTTAGAATGTGATATGGTGGGCAAGTACATAGAAAAACTGCTTGTATCTAAAGAGCAGCAATCAGTTAAAAAATGCATAGATATGAAATTTTTGAGTGAGCATGGATTTGTATAATATTATAAGGAGGATAAACAATGTATAAGTTTAATACTGTAGATGAAGCAATAGAGGATATCAAGGCTGGGAAAATTATAATTGTTGTTGATGATGAGGATAGAGAAAATGAAGGAGATTTACTTATGGCAGCTGAGAAAGTTACTCCAGAGGCAATCAATTTCATGGCTAAGTATGGCAGAGGTTTGATTTGTATGCCTGTTATAGAGGAAAGGCTTAAAGAACTTAACATAGGATATATGGTTGATAGAAACACAGATTCTCACCAAACAGCTTTTACAGTATCTATTGATGCAGTAGAAACTACAACGGGAATATCTGCTTATGAAAGGGCATTAACAGTTAAAAAAGTTATTGATCCCCAAGCTAAAGGAGAGGATTTTAAAAGGCCTGGACATATTTTTCCGCTAGTTGCTAAAAAGGGAGGAGTACTGAAAAGAGCAGGACATACAGAAGCTGCAGTTGATCTTCCCAATTTAGCAGGATTATATCCTGCAGGAGTAATATGCGAAATAATGAATGAAGATGGTACAATGGCAAGAGTTCCACAGCTTATGGAATATTCTAAAGAACATAATTTAAAAATAATAACAATAGCAGATTTAATTGCTTACCGCAGAAAAAAGGAAAATTATATAAAAAGAACAGCAGAAGCAAAGCTTCCAACAAAATATGGTGAATTTAGAATAATTGGCTATGAAAATACGCTAAATGGAGAGCACCATGTAGCCTTGGTTAAAGGTGATGTTTCAGATAATTTGCCAGTATTAGTTAGAGTTCATTCAGAATGTCTTACTGGTGATGCTTTTGGATCACTAAGATGTGATTGCGGTGAACAGTATGCAGCAGCAATGAGAAGAATTGAAGAAGAGGGAAGAGGAATTTTATTATATATGCGTCAAGAGGGAAGAGGAATTGGTCTTATAAATAAAATAAAAGCTTATTCTCTTCAGGATAAAGGAATGGATACAGTAGAAGCAAATTTAGCTTTAGGTTTTCCAGAGGATATGAGAGATTATGGAATCGGTGCTCAGATACTTGCTGATTTAGGAGTAAAAAAAGTAAGATTAATGACAAACAACCCTAGAAAAATTAAAGGTCTATCTGGTTTTGGAATAGAAATTGTAGATAGAGTTCCAATTCAGATGAAGCATAATGAAAGAAATGAATATTATTTAAAAACTAAGAAGGAAAAGCTTGGACATTTATTAAAATTTGAGGAGGTTAAATAAGATGAGAACAATTGAAGGTAATTTAATTGCACAAGGATTGAAGTTTGGTATTATTGTAGGAAGGTTTAATGAATTTATAGGCGGAAAGCTTGTAGCTGGAGCTGTTGATGCCTTAAAAAGACATGGTGTTGAAGATAAAGATATAGAAATAGCTTGGGTACCAGGAGCCTTTGAAATACCTCTTGTTGCTAAAAAAATGGCTAAAACTCAGAAATATGATGGAGTAATATGTCTTGGTGCTGTTATTAGAGGAGCAACACCTCATTTTGATTATGTATCAAGTGAGGTATCAAAAGGTATTGCTAATGTATCACTTGAAACAGAAGTGCCTGTAATATTTGGCGTTTTGACAACAGATACAATTGAACAGGCAATAGAAAGAGCAGGGACAAAGGCTGGAAATAAGGGCTATGATGCAGCGGTTACTGCTATTGAAATGGCAAATTTACTAAAGCAGTTTTAGAATTTATTGGTGTTAAATCTTATGCGGCTTAATAATATTAATACTATATTTTTTGATTATGATGGAACATTGCACAATAGTGTAAAAATATATGCTCCTGCTTTTAGAAAGGCATATGAGTTTCTTGTTAAAGAAGGTTTAGCTGAAGAAAAGGAATGGTCAGATAAGGAAATAAGTTACTTCTTAGGGTTTAATGCTCAGGATATGTGGAAAATCTTTATGCCGAATTTAAGTGATGAGCTTAGAGAGAAGTGCAGCAGTATTATTGGAACAGAAATGAAACTTCTAATTGAAAAAGGAAAACCTATTCTTTATGAAGGCGCACTAGAAACATTAGGATATTTAAAAAATAAAGGATATCATCTTGTTTTTATTAGCAACTGTAACATTTATTATAAAGAGTGTCATAGTAAGCTATTTAAGCTGGACAGATATTTTGAAACTTTAATTTGCTCACATGAGTATGATTTTATCCCTAAGTATGAGATTTTAAAGGCAATAAAGAATAATTACCCATATGATATGGTTATAGTAGGTGACAGAAAACAAGACATAGAAGCCGGAAGGAAAAACAATATTTATACCATAGGATGTACTTATGGATTTGCATTAGATGGAGAACTTGCTGAAGCTGATATTTTAATAGATAGTATTAAGGAATTAATTAAATTTTTATAGGTTCATTAATAATAGTTTTATGGTAATTTAAAATTATTTTTAAAGGTAAATAATAAATCAAATATTTTGTTTAGAAAAAAATAAAAAGCTTATAAGCAGCTTCAGAAATCAGTAAAGCATTTTAAAAGGTGGTATTTATAGATTGAGGAATTGTCGTAATGGCAAAAGGATTTTTCAGTCTGTAAATACCATTTTTACTATTATAATGTGATTAATTTTAATGAAAAAAATTTTTTATTTACAATATAAAATTAAATGATATAATATAAATGAAGAAAATTTTTTTCAAACAATTGCACATATACGTATTTTAAAAAAGAGTTAAGAAAATAAATTTCTTGAGTTAAAGGGGAGTAATTATGCAAAATCGTCTGTCAACAATAAAACCATACACTCGTGCCATATTGAAAGGTCATCTTTGTTCATGTGGTATTGATTATAAAAATATGGATAAGCCAATAATTGCAATAGCAAATTCGTGGAATGAAATAGTTCCAGGTCATGTTCATTTAAGACAATTAGCTGACCGTGTTAAAAAAGGTGTAGAAGAAGCAGGTGGACTTGCACTTGAGTTTAATACTATTGCGGTTTGTGATGGTATTACTCAAGGGCATGAAGGAATGAAATATTCTCTTCCAAGCCGTGAAACTATTGCAGATAGTGTTGAGATAATGGTAAATGGACACGGTATATTCGATGGAATGGTTGCACTAAGTTCTTGTGACAAGATTGTTCCAGGTATGCTAATGGCTGCTGCACGATTGAATTTACCAAGTTTAGTAGTATTAGGCGGTGTAATGCCAAATCACATTAAGCCAAAGGAGTCAAAGGAAGCTAGAAAACAATTTTTAGCAGGAGAGCTGGATGAAGCAGGTCTTGTTGAGGTAACAAAAAAATATTATCCAAGTGCAGGAGCATGTCCGTTTTTAGGTACAGCTAACACTATGCAGGGATTATCAGAAGCATTAGGAATGACATTGCCTAAAACATCATGGATGCAGGCTTTATCTGAAGAGCAGCTATTGGCTGCTGAGGAAGCAGGGCGTCAAGCAGTAGAACTTGTGAAAAAAGGAATTAAGCCAAGAGATATACTTACATTAGATGCCTTTAAAAACGCAATTTCAGTACTGCTAGCTATGGGTGGCTCCCTTAATGCATGTCTTCATTTGCCTGCAATTGCCCATGAAGCTGGAATAGAGCTGCCTTTAGAACTATTTGATGAAATTAGCCGTAAGGTTCCATTCCTTGCTGGTGTGACACCAAACAATAATGAATATACAACGAATGATTTACAACGTGCTGGAGGAATGCCTGCTTTAATGAAGGAAATTTCAGAGTATTTAAATCTTAATGTTTTAACAGTAACAGGAAGAACAGTTGCAGAAAATATTAAGGATGCTAAGGTTCTTGACCGCGAAATTATTCACTATATTGATAGACCAATCGACAATGAAGGCGGAATTGCTGTACTGAAAGGTAATTTGGCTGCAGATGGCGCCTTAATTAAACAGTCTGCGGTTCCTGAATATTTAAAATCCTTTATTGGTGATGCAATCGTCTTTAACTGTGAGGAAGATTTTGAAGAAGCTTATCAGGCAGGGAAAATTCGTGAAAATCATGCTGTTGTTATTCGTTATGAAGGACCTAAAGGTGGACCAGGAATGAGAGAAATGCATCGTTGTACAGAAATTCTAGGCAAATTTAAATACGTTGCTTTAATTACAGACGGTCGTTTTTCAGGTGCATCTGCAGGATTATCTATTGGACATGTAAGTCCAGAGGCAGCAGAAGGCGGAATTATTGCACTGGTAAAAAATGGTGATAAAATTTCCATAGATATCGCAAATCGTTCAATTACATTACTTGTGTCTAATGAAGAATTGGAAAAGAGAAAACAAGAGTTAGAAGTGGTAAAACGAGAAGCAGGAAAGTTATTAAGATTATATTCAGTAAGTACTGCTTCAGCAGCTACAGGTGCGATTCGTTCTGTTAGAGAATAGGAGTAGCCCACGTTAAGAAAATATGTATTTAAATCTAGTGTAATGGCATGCCAAAGCTGGCATGCCATTAAAATTATTTTAAATCTTTTATTGCTTTTTCAGCAAAAGTATTGTTTACTATCTTATCAAATGGTGGTCTTTCTGTTAAAAGATCTGCTTTGTAGGATTGGATTATATCCATAAGTCTTGTTAAGTTTTCTTCTTTAAGGATAAGATTTGATGCATAAGCGTCTATATCTTTATAGTTTTTAACAACTTGTGCTATTAAAGCTTCATCAGTTCCAGGAAAAAAGGATTTTATGGCTTTAGCAATTTCTGTTTCATTATTTTTCTGAACCCAAAGCTGACCTTTGTAAACAGCTCTTGTAAATTTTTCTATAATTTGCGGGTTATTTTCTATATAGGATTTTGTTGCATAGTAACAGGTATATGGAATTATTCCAGCAGAAGCTCCAACTGATGCTACAATATAACCAGCGTTATCTTTTTTTAAAAGACTTGCATTTGGTTCAAACAGTGCAGCATAATCTCCTGTACCACCTTTAAAAGCTCCTGTTGTTGCAGCAAAAGCTATATTTGTAATTACATTTAGATCCTTTCCTGGAGTTAGCCCATGATTTCTAAGTACATATTCAAGAGCCATTTCAGGCATTCCACCAGGTCGTCTTCCAATAACGTTTTTTCCTTTTAAGGATTCCCATTTAAAATCTTTTTCTTCTTTTCTTGACACTAAAAAGGAACCGTCCTTTTGTGTAAGCTGACCAAATACTATAGGGTAGTCTTCTCTTTTTTGGTTATAAATATATAATACTTGTTCTGGACCAGAGAAGCCTATATCTACGCTTTTGCTAAGTACTTGCTGCATAGTTTTATCTGCACCTTCACCAGTTGTAAGTTCGATTTCCAAACCCTCTTCCTTGAAAAAACCTTCATTCATGGCAACGTAAAATGGAGCATAGAAAATGGAACGAGTTACCTCATTTAATTTTACTTTTACTACAGTATCACTGACTTGTTTTTTACAGCCTGCAAATATAGTTGCAATTATTATAAAAGAGACAAGCAGGGAAAATAAAGTTATGCGTCTTTTCTTCATGGTACACCTCCATTAAAATTTAAGTATAATTTATAATATGTTATGGAGGGAGATAGTGTTAAAGAAAAATTTATTTATATAGGCTTCAAATATGATAAATATAAGAATAGAAAATTGTTACTAACATATAATCTATGCAGTTCTTCATGCAAGTTTGAAAAATTTAAAAATCTTTTAAGAGTTTTTGATACAAAATTAATAAAAACATTCATTATTACAATTCTGTTAAATTCCAATAATCTCTTGATATTAACACTATAATAAACTATAATAATATAGATTAATGATTTATTTAATATTTAAAATTATGCAATATCTGTAGCTAAAAAATTCATAGGGGGTTATTTATGAGTACTAAGATTAAAATGCTAGTTCCTTTAGTGGAAATGGATGGCGATGAAATGACAAGGATAATATGGGCCAAAATTAAGGAAATTCTTATAAACCCATATGTAGAATTAAATACTGAGTATTATGATCTGGGACTTAAGTATAGAGATGAAACTAACGACCAGGTTACAGTAGATGCAGCTGAGGCTATTAAGAAGTATGGAGTAGGCGTAAAGTGTGCTACTATAACACCCAATGCTGATAGAGTTAAAGAATACAATTTGAAAAAAATGTGGAAAAGCCCTAATGGTACTATAAGAGCTATTTTAGATGGTACTGTTTTTAGAACTCCAATAATAGTGAATAATATCAAGCCGTTTGTAAGAACTTGGAATAAGCCTATAACAATTGCAAGACATGCCTATGGTGATGTTTATAAAAATGTAGAGTATCGTGTACAAGAAGCTGGGAAGGCAGAGCTAGTATTTACATCAAAAAGTGGAAATATTACAAGACAGACAATTCAGGATTTTGAAGGTTCCGGAGTATTAATGGGAATGCACAATCTTGATGAGTCCATAAAAAGCTTTGCTAGAGCTTGTTTTAATTATGCTTTGGATTTAAAACAAGATTTATGGTTCTCAAGTAAAGATACTATATCAAAGATTTATGATCACACCTTTAAAGATATCTTCCAGGAGATTTATGATAAAGAGTATAAGTCAAAGTTTGAAGATGCAAAAATAGAGTATTTTTATACTCTTGTTGATGATGCAGTATCCAGAATTATACGTTCTGAAGGGGGTATGGTTTGGGCATGTAAAAACTATGACGGTGATGTTATGTCTGATATGGTTGCTACAGCTTTTGGAAGTCTTGCTATGATGACTTCAGTGCTTGTTTCACCTGAAGGTTATTATGAGTATGAGGCAGCTCATGGAACAGTACAAAGACACTATTATAATCACTTGAAGGGTATGGAAACATCAACAAATTCAATGGCTACAATTTTTGCTTGGACTGGCGCTCTTAAAAAGAGAGGAGAACTGGATGGAATAAAGGAACTTGTTGAATTTGCAGACAAACTTGAGAAAGCGTCTATAAAAACTATTGAAGAAAACTGCATGACAAAAGACCTTGCACAATTGGTTGAATCAAATGAGGTTAAGGTAGTGAATACTGAAAACTTCCTTTGGGAAATCAAGAAAAGATTGGATGAAATGCTGTAAAATTAAATAGAAAAAACAATATTATATAGTTTTTTTTCAAAGGTTACTAATGTCATTAAAAATGATCGTTTTAGCCAGTTGGAAAGACCTATAAATTATAAGAATTGTAATATAAATGCAATTTTGATATAATAAAAATTGCATATAAAAAAGGGGGCTATATCTATGTTTAAAATTCAAAAGTATAATAATATTATGCAAGAAATACTTGATGTGTTGCCAAAGGATTTATATGAGCAGGGAGAAAATTTTGAAAATCCAGATGCAATAATTCTAAGAAGTTTTAATTTGCTTAATTATGAACTTCCTGAAAATCTTAAGGCAATTGCAAGAGCAGGAGCGGGAGTTAACAATATACCAGTTGAGAGATGTACTGAAAAAGGAATTGTTGTTTTTAATACTCCAGGAGCTAATGCAAATGCGGTTAAGGAGCTTGTGCTAGCATCTCTTTTTCTATCTTCAAGAAAGATAAATGCTGGTATAAATTGGGCTAAATCTCTTAAAGGAAAAGGAGAAGAGGTTGCAAAATTAGTAGAAAAGGGTAAATCTAATTTCGAGGGGCCGGAGATTAAGGGGAAGAAGCTTGGAATTTTAGGACTTGGACATATAGGAGTATTAGTTGCTAATGCTGCAGCTGCTCTTGGTATGGAGGTAATAGGTTATGACCCATATATATCAGTTGATGCAGCATGGCAGCTTTCACAAAATGTAAAAAAGGCAACAAGTCTTGATAATTTATTAGCAACTTCAGATTACATTACTATTCATATTCCTTTAGATAAAAACACTAAAGGTATGATTAATAGAGAGAAATTTGCTTTAATGAAAAAAGGCATTAAGATAATTAATATGGCTAGAGGAGGACTTGTTGTAAACGAGCATTTGCTTGAGGCTATAGAAAATGGTACTGTTAGCTGTTATGTTACAGATTTTCCAGAGGATGAGCTATTAGATAATGAAAATATCATACCTATTCCTCATTTAGGAGCCTCAACTCCAGAGTCTGAGGAAAACTGTGCTGTTATGGCAGTAGATGAGCTTAAAAACTTTCTTGAAAAAGGTACTATAAAGAATTCTGTTAACTTTCCAGACTGTGAGCTTCCTTACTCAGGAGGAATAAGACTTTTAGTTGCTAATATTAATATTCCTAACATGGTTGGACAAATAACAACAATATTAGCAAGCAATAATATAAATATTTCTGGTATGATAAATGCACACAAGGGAAATACTGGATATAACATATTGGATGTTGAGGGAGATGTAACAGAAGAAATTCTGCAAAATATAAAAGCTATTGATGGTGTAACAATGGTAAGACTTATAAAGTAAATAAACACTTTAAATTTATGTTTTTAATATTATGGTGAATTTATAAGAGCTAATGTGAGGTTGTGGAAAACTATTTAAAAATAGTTTTTCTACAACCTCTATTTGATTTTTAAATCTTAGGTTGACAGTTTTTAAAATAATAGTATAATAATTAGTAATAATATCATAAATAAAAGCTTTGAAAAAGAGGAGTAGAGGTTAAGGAGTATTAAGAGAGGAAGGTTCATAGGCTGTAAGACTTTCTATATGAATTACCTTGAAGGTAGCTTTGGAGCTTCTTGCTTGAATTTAGTAGAGCAGGACGGTTTTCTTTACCGTTAATTTGATTAAGAGCCTATAAGGCAGGTTGCCTGTAGGAAAAAAGGTGGTACCGCGAGTATGTCTTCGTCCTTTTATGGATGAAGGCTTTTTTATTTGGTTATAATGTTTAATACAAGGAGATGAAAGATATGGAAGAGTTTAAAAACATTGCAACAACCTATAATCCAAAAGAATTTGAAGAAAGAATTTATAAAACATGGGAAGAGAAAAAGTATTTTACCCCTGTAGTAGATAAATCTAAAAAGCCTTATACAATAGTAATGCCTCCTCCAAATATAACAGGCAAGCTTCATTTAGGTCATGCTCTTGACAATACTCTTCAGGACTTTTTAATAAGAGTAAAGAGAATGCAGGGCTACAGTACTCTTTGGCTTCCAGGGGAAGATCATGCAAGTATTGCAACAGAAGTAAAGGTTGAAAATGAGCTTTTAAAACAAGGATTTGTAAAGAAGGAAATGGGAAGAGAAGCCTTTCTTGATAAGGTTTGGGAATGGACCGATGAATATAGAGATAGAATAAGACAGCAGCTTAAGAAGATGGGAGCTTCTGCAGACTTTACTAGGGAAGCTTTTACTATGGATGAGAATTTAAATAAAGCTGTAAGAACTGTTTTTGTTAAGCTTTATAAAGAAGGTCTTATATATCAGGGAAACAGAATAACCAACTGGTGTCCAAAATGTAAAACTGCACTTTCTGATGCAGAAATAGAATACAGTGAGCAGTCTGGATACTTTTGGCACATAAAATACCCAGTAGTTGGAAGTAATGAGTTTATAGAAATTGCTACTACAAGACCTGAGACTATGCTTGGTGACACAGCTGTTGCAGTAAATCCTAAGGATGAAAGATATGCTCATTTAGTAGGTAAAACTTTGATGCTGCCTCTTATAAATAGAGAAATACCAATTATAGCAGATGACTATGTAGACATGGAATTTGGAACTGGAGCAGTAAAAATAACTCCAGCACACGATCCTAATGATTATGAAGTTGGTAAGAGACATAATTTAGAGCAGATAAAGGTTATGAATGACGATGGTACTATAAACCATTTAGGCGGTAAATATGCTAACATGGACAGATACGAGGCAAGAAAAGTTATTGTTAATGATTTAGAACAACAAGGCTTCCTTGTTAAGATAAAAGACCATATTCACAATGTTGGCTGCCATGACAGATGTAGAACTGTAATTGAGCCTATGATATCAAAACAGTGGTATGTAAGGATGGAATCTCTTGCAAAGCCAGCTATTCAGGCTGTTAGAGAAAAGAAGATTAAATTTGTTCCAGAAAGATTTGAAAAGATATACTACAATTGGATGGAAAACATTCAAGATTGGTGTATATCAAGGCAGCTTTGGTGGGGACACAGAATTCCAGTTTGGTACTGCAATGACTGTGGTAATATGATAGTTGCTGAAGAAGCTCCGAAGATTTGTTTAAAATGCAGCAGTAACAATCTAGAGCAGGACAAAGATGTTCTTGATACTTGGTTTAGTTCAGCCTTATGGCCATTTTCAACTTTAGGCTGGCCAAATGAAACAGAAGACTTAAAATATTTTTACCCAACAAGTACACTTGTAACGGGTTATGATATTATATTCTTCTGGGTAGCAAGAATGATTTTCTCAGGACTTCACAATATGAAGGATATTCCGTTTGAAACAGTATTAATTCACGGTATTATAAGAGACTCAGAAGGAAGAAAAATGTCTAAATCATTAGGCAATGGTGTAGATCCTCTTGATGTTATAGAACAATATGGAGCTGATGCTTTAAGATTTATGCTTATAACAGGAAACGCTCCAGGTAATGATATACGCTTCCAAATAGAGAAAGTTGAAGCTGCTAGAAACTTTGCAAACAAGATTTGGAATGCTTCAAGATTTGTTATGATGAACTTAGATAAATCTCTTATAGACAAGTATAAAGAAGAGAAAGTTTATACTTTAGCTGATAAATGGATGCTATCAAGATTAAATACAATAGTTAAGGAAATAACTGATAATATAGACAAGTTTGAAATAGGTATAGCTTCTCAAAAGATATATGATTTTATCTGGACTGAGCTTTGCGACTGGTATATAGAGCTTGTTAAGCCAGTTCTTTATGGTAATGATGAGAAACAAAAGGGTGCATCCTTAAATGTATTATATAAAGCTTTAACAACCAGCTTACAGCTGCTTCACCCTATAATGCCTTTTATTACCGAGGAAATTTATACTCATTTGGATGCAGAATATGAATCTATTACTATTTCAAATTGGCCGCAATATGAAGAATCTTTAAATGATAGAAATGCCGAAGAGGATATGAACTATATTATAGATGCTATAAGATCAATAAGAAATGTAAGAGCAGAAATGAATGTACCGCCTTCAAGAAAGGCTAAGCTCATGGTTTACGCAGCAAGTGAAGCAAAAGCTGCATTTAATGCAGGAACTGTGTATTTTGAAAAACTGGCTTCTGCTTCAGAAGTTGAAATTTTAGATTCAAAAGAAGGTATTCCGGAAAATGCTGTTTCAATTGTAACATCTGGAGCTGAAATTTTTATTCCATTATTAGACTTGGTTGATAGGGAAAAGGAGCTTGAAAGATTAAACAAAGAAAAAGCTAAGCTTTTAAGCGAAATAGACAGAGTTGAAAAGAAACTTTCTAATAGTAATTTTACAAGCAAGGCTCCAGCTTCAGTTGTAGAGGAAGAAAAAGTAAAGGGAGAAAAGTACAAAGAGATGTTAACTGCTGTTCTTCAAAGAATAGATAGCTTAAATTAAATCTCTGTTGAAATTTAACGCTAAAAAACTTAATGCTAAATAAATACAATATGTTAAATTTTAAATACAATTATAGACACGGAATCCACAATTTCCGTGTCTAAATTATTAGAAGGTGACTATTATGAATTATAATGAAGCTATGAATTATATAAAAAATACTGCAAAGTTTGGAAGTAAGTATGGATTGGAAAGAACAGAGAAAATTTTAGAACTTTTAGGAAATCCACATAAAAAGCTTAAGTGCATACATATAGCAGGGACAAATGGTAAGGGTTCTACTACTGCTATGATTACGGAAATATTAAAGGAAGCAGGCTATAAAGTGGGAATGTATATATCCCCTTATTTAGAAGAGTTTGAAGAGAGAATTCAGATAAACGGAGAAAATATTGCAAAGAATGATTTAAGCTTTTCGGTAACAGCAGTGTCAAAAGCCGTAGATGAAGTAGTAAGCTTAGGTTATGAACATCCAACAGAATTTGAGATTATTACATGTACTATGTTTTATTATTTTTATTTGCATAAAGTAGATTATGCAGTTGTAGAAGTAGGTCTTGGAGGAAGGTTGGATTCAACTAATGTAATTACTCCAATACTTAGCATAATAACTTCAATAAGCTATGATCATATGAATATTTTAGGGGATACTTTAAGCAAAATAGCTTACGAAAAGGCTGGAATAATAAAGTATAGTGTACCGTTAGTATTATCCCCTCAGGAAGAAGAAAGCCTAAAGGTTATAAGAAATATCTGTATAGAGAAAAATGCTAAACTTGTAGAGGTTTCTAAAGATTCAGCTAAGCTTAAAGAAGTTTCAGATTATATGCAGCATTTAATAATTAATACTGAAAAGGATAGTTATGATATATATCTTTCACTTTTAGGAAAACATCAAATTCAAAACTGCGCTACTGTAATTTATGCAGCTGAAGAATTAGCACTGCAGGGTTTGCAAATAAGGAAGGAACACATAATCAACGGACTTAAAAAGGTAAAATGGCCTGGAAGATTAGAAATGATGAGCAGAAAACCTTTAGTAGTAATTGATGGAGCACATAATATTGACGGTATTAAAAAACTTGCAGAAAGTATAGATACTTATTTTAATTATGAAAAACTTATATTGATTTTAGGAATATTAGCAGATAAACAAATAAAAGAGATGATAGATATTATAGCACCTAAAGCTTTTAAAATAATAGCTGTAACTCCTCATTCTGATAGAGGAGAACTGGCAGAAGAATTAGCTTATGCTATAAGTTTAGTCAATCCTAGTGTAGAGGTTATTGAAGACTATGAAGCTGCGTATAATACTGCAAAAACCTATTGTACTGAAAATGATTTGCTGCTAATATCTGGTTCTCTTTATATGATAGGTGACATGAGAAAGATAATAAGAAATAAATAAAGTATTAACAGTTTTACCCCGGTTACATATTATATAAGTGTAACGGGGGTGGTAAAAGTGAGTTATTTATATATTTGTAATACATCTTCTGACAATATTTCAAAAGTAAATTTGGCAGCATTTAAAGAAGAATATAAAATACCATTGAACCAGGATAAGTTAAACAGAGTAGGTCCCCATGATATTTGTCCTTATAAAGATAAATTATTAATTGCTAATAGTTATAACAATAGTTTATCTATTGTAGACATAAATGAAAACAAAGAAATTGAAAGTTATTTTATTGGTATGCACTGCAATGGAGTTTCATTATTTGGCGACAATGCTTATATTATTTGTGGAGAATCAAATTGTTTAATAGTTTTCAACTTAATAAAAAGAAAAATAATTGAGGAAATACCTTGTGAAAGCTTTCCACACAGTATAAGCATTGATAAAGAAAAGGGTATTATGGTTATTGCTAATATGCAAAGTGACAGTATAACATTAATACGCTGCAGTGATAAAGAAAATATAGCGAACATAAAGGTTGCACCATATCCTACAAAGGCAATATTTACACCAAATGGAAGATATGTTTTGGTGTGTGAGAGCAATATGGGAATACATGAATATGGAAATTTAAAAATAATAGAATTAATTAGTTTAAAGACAGTTGGTAATGTAAAATTAGGAAATTGTCCTGTAGATATATATACTGAAGAGAACTATTCTTATATTTCAAATTTTGGAGAAGGAACAATTAGTGTTGTTGATATAAAAAGGATGATAGAGGTTAAAAGAATTAAAATAGGGGGTATGCCAAGGGGAATAGTTAAAGAAGGAAGAAACATATATATTGGAGATAACTACAATAATTTATTAGTGGAGTTAAATTTAGATAAGGAAAATAAAAAAGTCATACCTATAGGCGGCGAACCTACTGGAATGACATTAATTTAATCTACCAACAGACGAATAATGCTGCTGTAAAGCTCAGCAGAGTTTTTTTTCCACTTATTGCATAAGTCACTTGCTTGTTTGTTTGATGGGACATTAAGCTTTAAGTCAATCAAGGTAGTGCTGTTTTCTGTAGCTTTTAGATTTACTATATAATTATTATTGTTTTCTATAGTATAATCAGCTGAAATAGTAATTTCTTTTTTTATTTTAACTAAGTTCTTCTTTAAATAGCTGTCTATTATTTCTATTTTGTTTTGAGGAAGTCTTTCTTTAAACATAGATAGAACTTTTGTGCCTTTTTCCGTTATAATCAATCTTTGTTTAGATTCTTCAGTGCTATATTCTAAAAAACCTGAGGACACCAGCTCAGATATGTATTGATGAAGAGTAAAATAATTAATAAAATTATTTTCTAAAATTATTTGTGTTATTTGTATATTTGAAATTGGAAATTTAATTTTATCCAATATATAAAGTACAAGTAATTTATTCTCTGCTAAATCTGAAGTATCTCCAAACATAGCCTTTCCCCCTTTTGTTAAGCTTATAAAATCAGCTATAAAATATTATATCACAAAAAGCACCGAAGTGAATCGGTGCTTTTAAATTAAATATTTTCCATATGTATTTTAAGCTTTTTTATTATTAATTAATTCATTTTCAGCTAAGGAGATTAATCTTTTTACCATTTCTCCACCTACACGGCCGCAATTTTTTGTTGACACATATCCCCAATAATCTTCAGAGCCTTGATGAACACCTAAATTTAGCTCCTCTGCAATTTCATATTTCATATTGTCTAATATTTTATGTGCTTCGGGTATTAATTGAGATTTTCTGCTTCTTGATGAACCTAGTGCCATTATAATTCCTCCCTTATATATATTTGCTATGTATTGTATTAATAGTTTTTGCTGCATATAACAGTTTATACTGTGATGTTTCAGGCTTTATTGGTTAAGTTATCCACTAAGTTAAAACAAAAGAATATAATCTTTAAAGTAGAATAAAATTATATTGAAAATAAATTTATAAGAGGGAGAAGTATGAGAAATTTTTACATAAAAAGTGTTAGGTTAAAAAAAGTATATTTACTTATAATTCTTTTGCTGTTTGGTTCAATTATCTCAATAATTAGCAATTATAGAGATACAGGAGTTTTTAAGCTGTTTTATAAAAAAGTTCCTATTTACAGTGTAGAAACTAAAGATAAGAAAATAGCTTTAACTTTTGACTTAAGCTGGGGGAATGATAATACCTCTAAAATATTAGACATATTAGATGAATACAAGGTAAAGGCTACTTTTTTTCTTGTAGGAGCTTGGATAGATGATAATGAAAATTTAGTAAAAGATATTGTAAAAAGAGGACATGAGTTAGGAAATCATACAAATAAACACCCAGATATGACAAAGATATCAAAAGAAAAAATGCTGCAAGATATTATGAGTTGTGAAGCTAAGATAATAGCTATAAGTGGACAGAGTACAAAACTATTTAGATGTCCATCAGGTGCATATAATGATCTTGTAATTGAAACTGTACAAAATGCAGGGTATTATTGCATACAATGGGATGTAGACAGCATAGATTGGAAGGAACATGGAGCAGATATTGAGTATAATAGAGTAATAAAAAAAACTAAGCCTGGCTCTATACTTTTATATCATAATACTGCAAAATATACTCCGGAAACGCTGCCAAAGGTTATAAAAAAGCTTCAAGAAGATGGGTATAGTTTTGTAAAGGTGTCAGATTTAATATATAAAAATAATTTTTACATAGATGCAGCAGGAAAACAAATTTCTAAATAATTTTGAATATTATATTTTATTGAAAGCAGCAATTAAAATGTATTATAATGGTAATATCTCTGCCATAAGGTATAAAATAATAATACCTGTTTAAAATAAATTTAAACAAGCATATAGGCAGGGGGCGATAATTTGAAAACATTAACGGTAGTTGAAGGTATTATGGAAGAAAAACTAAAAACATATTTAAAAGATGCTTTAAATGTGCTAGGTATTAGTCATCGTTTTGTTGCAGCAGAAAGTTTGAAAGAAAATATGTACTTAGATTACATATTATTAAATAGTAGTAAAAAATTTGAGAACATTACCTTAAAGGGAAAGTATTGCTTTGTAAATATGGATAGTAATTTCAGTGATAACCTGAATGTTTTTGGAAATACCATAACCTATGGCTTTGGAATAAAAAATACGGTAACTGTTTCAAGTGTTGAGGACAATAATTTAGGTTTTGTATACTGCCTTCAACGATATTTGAATTTAGACACAATAAATCAAATTGAACCGCAGGAAATACCAATTCGTCTCCAATTTTCAGATGATATTCATTTATACGCTCTTATGATTGCTATAACTATAGGCTTAATTCAGTGTATAGATAGTGAAACTATAGAAAGAAATTTAGTAAAAAAGTTTTATAATTAATATAAAAAAGTTATATTTTGTATTTTATTTGAATATTTATATTTTGTATAGGTAATTAAAACTAAGGGAAAGAGGGGTTACGATGGATAATTTAATGTTAAACAACAAGATTTACTTGGAGGGAAAGATAATATCTAACCTTCAATTTAGTCATGAGATGTATGGAGAAGGATTTTATACATTTAATCTTGAAGTACCTAGATTAAGTGATGCTAAGGACGTATTATGCGTTACAGTTTCAGAAAGACTAATAGGGGGAATGGAGTTAAAAGAAGGCAGTGAGGTAATAGTTGAGGGACAGCTTAGATCTTACAACAAATTTATTGATGGAGCTAATAGGTTAATACTTTCGGTATTTGCAAGGAATGTAGAGTTTTGTATTGAAAAAAGTAAAAACCCGAATCAAATATTCCTTGATGGATATATATGCAAACAGCCAGTTTATAGAACTACTCCTTTCGGAAGGGAAATAGCAGATATGCTCTTGGCTGTAAATCGTTCATATAACAAATCAGATTACATCCCAACTATAGCTTGGGGAAGAAACTCAAGATTTTGTCAAGGTCTTCAAGTGGGAGATAATATAAGAGTTTGGGGAAGATTGCAAAGCAGAGAGTATGAGAAAAAGATTTCAGATACTGAAATTATTAAGAAAGTAGCCTATGAGGTTTCAATATCAAAGATGGAAAGAGTTAATAAAGATACTAGAAATGCCTCCACTGGTGATGAAGAAAGTATAATAGAAAATATAGAGGAATAATATTATTTTAATAAAAAATTAGCAGATAGTTATTCTATCTGCTAATTTTTTATCTTCTTAAATCCTCTAGAATTTGAGTTTTTTCTTTTGTTCTCTCATCTACAGTTTTTATAATCTTAGCAGGAGTTCCTGCAACAACAACACCATCAGGAACATCTTCTACTACAACTGAACCTGCTGCTACTACTGCACCTTTACCTACTTTAACACCTTCAAGTATTACTGCATTTGCTCCAATTAGTGCATCATCTTCAATTATGCAAGGTTCTTTGCTAGGTGGCTCAAGTACTCCAGCTACAACTGCACCGGCACCAAGATGTACTCTCTTTCCGATTTTTCCTCTTGCTCCTACAACAGCATTCATGTCTATCATGGCACCTTCTCCGATTTCAGCTCCTATATTTATTACGGCACCCATCATTATTACAGCATTTTTGCCTATAGTAACCTTATCTCTGATTATAGCACCTGGCTCAATTCTTGCATCTACATTTAAAATATCCATAAGTGGTATAGCAGAATTACGTCTATCATTTTCAAATTTGAATTTACTTATCTTGTCTTTGTTTTTCATTACTAAATCGCATACTTCATGGCTTTCTCCAAAAAGTACATAGAAATTATCAGAGCCGAAAACCTCAATTTTTCCAAAGTCCACTCCGCTTAAATCTCCAGAAATATAAGCTTTAACAGGAGTTACTTTTTTTGCCTCTTTTATATACCTTGCTATCTCATATGGATCTGTTAAATTATATTCCATATCATAATCCTCCTTTTTAAGACAAAAATCAAATAAGTATGACAGTATATCATAAATTATAATAGAAAATAAGCAATAATAAAAGGGGGAATTTGGACATGGAAGAAAATCTTTTAAAAAATAACAAATAAGTATATAATAATTTAATATACATGTATTCAATTTAAAAGTTCAGTTTAACAGTACAAAAAATTATAATTTAATGAAGCATTATATGGAGGATTATAAAATGACAGATTTAAAAAACACAGAGAATTTGATATCAAGAAATGTACAAAGTATTGAAATATCAGGTATAAGAAAGTTTTTTAATAAGGTGATGCATTTTCCAGAAGCTATATCATTAACACTAGGACAGCCAGATTTTAGCGTACCTGAAAAGATAAAAAAAGCAATGATAAAAGCAATTGAAGAAAATAAAACTGCATACACTGCTAATGCTGGAATAATAGAACTCAGAGAGGAGATATGTAACTATTTACAGGGCTTTAATATAAAATATAATGCTGAAGAAGTATGCATAACTATAGGGGGAAGTGAAGCTATACTTTCGGTATTTACTTCTCTTTTGAATCCTGGTGATAAAGTACTTATTCCAACTCCTGCCTATCCAGCCTATGAAAGCTGTGTTAGACTTATGGGGGGAAAAACTATAGATTATAAGCTCGAGGAAGATTTTTCAATAAATTTTGTAGAGCTTCAAAAACTTATTGATAAGGAGAAGCCTAAAATATTAGTTTTATCTTATCCATCAAATCCTACAGGAGCAGTGCTTTCAAAAGAAGATAGAGATAAGCTTTATTATGTACTGAAAAAAAAGTCTATTGTTATAGTTACTGACGAAATATACAGTTCCTTATGCTTTGAAAAAGATTATTACTCAATAGCTCAAATACAAGAGTTAAAAGACAGAATTATCTTAGTAAGCGGTTTTTCAAAAATGTTTTCTATGACAGGACTCAGGGTTGGCTTTGTTTGTGCTCCTTTAAAATTTATGACTCAAATAATAAAGGTGCATCAATACAATGTTTCCTGTGCTTCATCCATTGCTCAATATGGAGCTTATGCAGGTTTGAAAGATTGCCTTCAAGATGTAGAAAAAATGAAAGCTGAATTTATCAAAAGACGCGATTATGTTTATGAAAGATTAACAGTCATGGGAATGGATATTGTAATGCCTAAAGGAGCTTTTTACATATTTCCATCAATAGCTAAGTATAATTTAAAAAGCGAAGAGTTTAGCGAAAGACTTTTGAAAGAAGCACATCTTGCAGTGGTTCCAGGCTCTGCCTTTGGAAATGGAGGAGAGGGACATATAAGAATATCATATTCATATAGCTTAGATACGTTGAAAGAAGGAATGGACAAATTAGAGAACTGGCTAAATAAAAACTTTAAGTAGAAGACTAAGGAAATGTTATTAATAAAGTAAATGGAATAAGACAAGATAATAATGGACACACTCAAAAGTGTGTCCATTATTATTATGATACTGGATTTTCTATAAGGTCATCCATATTATATAATCCGTTATTTTTTCCATGCATAAATTCACAAGCTTTCAAAGCTCCAACTGCAAAAACCTCTCTAGATAGTGCGGTATGCTTTATTTCTATAATTTCACCTTGTCCTGCAAATATTACCTCATGTTCTCCTACTATACTTCCACCTCTTACTGCGTGTATTCCAATGTCTTTATGCTCTCTCTTGCCTATACCTTCTCTCCCATATACAAATTGAGTTTTGTCAGATATAGAATCTTTTATAGTATTTGCAAGTAAAATTGCAGTTCCGCTTGGTGAATCTACCTTTTGATTATGATGTTTTTCAATTATTTCGATATCAAAATTGGTATATAACAAAGCACTTATTTTCTTTAAAATACTATTTACTACATTAACTCCTAGAGACATATTTGCAGAGTGGAATATAGGAATAATATTACTGTATTCATCTATTTTTTGAAGCTGCTCAGCTGTGAAGCCTGTGGTACATAATACAAGAGGAATATTTTTTTCTTTGCAGTAATTTAAAAGATTATCTAAAGAATCAGGTCTTGAAAAATCCAAAACTACATCTATATTTTCACTACACTCAGATATGTTTTCATATATCGGATAGTCTAATTTAGTTTTAAATTTATCCACTCCGGCTACAATTTTAAGATTAGAAAAGTTTTTAGAAACTGCTGTAACCATAGTTCCCATTTTCCCAGAGCAGCCATTTAGTAAGACTTTTATCATATTAACTATCATTCCTTTCGCTGTGCTCAAGGCACAAAAATTTATGAAAATGTATATTCTGTACAAACTCTGTCAATAATATAGGCAAGTATGCAGATAT
>NZ_JAMSKT010000017.1:6469-74378 GCF_023806125.1 Clostridium caldaquaticum | reverse complement strand
CTTATACTTTTAACCATAACATGATAGATTGAATCATAGCTTTTAATACGCTTTGTTCTAGGCATTAATATCAACTCCTTAGTTTGTTTTGTTGATATTCTTACCATAAATAACAATTGTTATTCTATACGGAATATTTGAGAACTGTCCCTAATGGTTCTAAAACATCTCAAAAAAAGGTGCTAAATACTAGCACCTTGTAATATATATCTTTCCTTTAGTTTTCTGACTGGTTTTTCAATTTTTTCTGCTTGTTTGTTAGGATTAGCCTTATACCTTGCAGCATATATCTGTTTAGCAAAGTATAAAATAGTTGACTTTTCAGCGTTTGGGTAATGAAGTTTTGAAATTAAAACCGCCTCCTGCCAACTGACGCCACTCTCCATAAACTCACTCCTTATTTATATGATACTTATATTATATACTAAATAAGGATTTTGCGCAACAATTCCAAATGTTTCCGCAATTTAAGAATATAAGTCACATTATTAATCTAATTGATTTAAGTCATATGGTGTTTCCTGATAAACATAGTAGTTTAGCCAGTTTGAAAATAACAAATTAGCGTGCCCCCGCCATCTTACTATGGGCTCATTTTTAACGTCATCATTTTTAAAATAGTTTCTAGGCACTTTAATATCTAAACCTTTATTTATATCTCTATCATATTCTGACTTTAATGTAAGAGGATCATATTCTGAGTGTCCTGTAACAAAAATTTGTCTTCCTCCTTTTGTTGCAACAATATAAATTCCAGATTCCTCTGATTCTGATAATATAGTCAGTTCTTCCACTTTCTCTATATCTTCTCTTCTAATTTCCGTATGTCTTGAATGAGGAACATAAAATTCATCATCAAACCCTCTCATTAATTTTACATTCTTTTGATTGATTTTATGTGCAAAAACTCCAAACATTTTCTCTTTTAAAGGATATTTGGGTATTCCATAATGATAGTAGAGTCCTGCCTGAGCCCCCCAGCAAATATGAAAGGTTGAATATACGTTATGCTTACTCCATTCCATTATTTCCTTTAATTCTTCCCAGTAATTAACTTCTTCAAATTCCATCTGCTCTACCGGTGCTCCAGTAATAATAAGTCCATCAAACTTCTCATGTTTTACTTCATCAAGACTTTTGTAAAATTTTGTCAGATGTTCTTCTGGAGTATTTTTTGACATATGAGTTTTAGGATGAAGTAATTCAATTTCAATTTGCAAAGGCGTATTTCCTATAAGTCTTAAAAGCTGAACCTCTGTTGCAATTTTGGTAGGCATTAAATTCAAAATAGCAACTTTTAAAGGTCTTATATCTTGATGAAATGCCCTATCTTCAGACATTACAAATATATTTTCGTTAGTTAGAATCTCAGCCGCAGGCAAATCATCCTGTATTTTTATAGGCATAGCAATTCCCCCCTGTATTCCTTATAAGTACACAAAGATTATTAATCTTTATGCCCCAGTTATTTTTGCAAATATAGTATTTATTATAACATATACTAAGAATAGCTGATAAGTAGAAAAGCCTCCTAATACATAATTTTTTGCAATATGTTAAAGATATCAGACAGATAATAATTTTTTACTTTATAAATTTATAACTTTATGGTAGACTTATTTCATTGATTATTTTAACCTAATTCTTATTTCTAATATACTCCAGTATATGAAATATAAGATTAGTTAAAAATATGCTTATCATTAAAAAAGAGGGGTTGCTAAAAAATGAAATCATTTGAAACTCTTATTGATGAAACTACAAAATCTGAGGATATAGAAGAATTAGAATCTGCTGCAGATTTATTTCAATACGGAATTGAAGAAGGATACTATACTAAAAGACAGGCAGATGAATTTAATAATGTGTATTGGAAAACAAAAAATAAACTTCTTGCCTATGAAATTTCTGATACTGTAAAAGCTAATATTCTAGATCTTATATCCATAATTTCAAGTGCTCCTAACAGCCTGAAAGACAACAAAAGCCAGCTTATTGATTATGTAAACGGACGCTTAAAGGCACTTAAAGGAAAAGTAAGCGGGCTGAAATAGTTTTTTTAAGCTCCCATTTCGGGGGCTTATTTTGATCAAAAATGGAAATCAGTATAATATATTGCTCCTATACCTTAAGCTCCCTGACATAAACCGCCTTTTTAGTGGCAAGCTAAAATTGATTAGTTAAAGCCAAAGGGGGCATCCTGATGAAACAATGGAAAATTTTTTCTTTGTCACTATTTATAATTTTATTTTGCTCTTTCAGCTTAGTTAAAGCACAGCCTTCAGCTCCTTCTGAGGATGAAACTTCAAAACTTTCAATAATAGAAGAAAAAAGAGCACTAATTAAGGAACTGCAGAAAAAGAATAAAGAACTGGAAAAAATAGTAGAGAAAAAAAGCAGCCAAGTAGGAGATTTACTAGTAAAAATACCTAAAATTACAGTTATACCTCAAGATGTTCTTGAAAATCAGGTAAACGGTCACATGGAAATTATTATGAGCCATTTAATGCAAATATCTGAGCAGCAAAAAATTATGTGGAAAAGCTTAAAATCTGCCAACAGGCAAATTCAAGCAAAAAAATATACTTCTGGTATTAACCAATTAAATAAAGCAATAAAGGCATTAGAAAATAGATATGCTACTCTTAATGAACTCAGTTCAGACTTAGATAACTTTTTAGCTTTTTTAAATTCTGTACTGCAAAAATAAAAAGCCCCAATAGTTAAAGGATGCAAATTAGTTTTGTATCCTTTAATTTTTAATTGAAAATTTTAAAAGTAACAATAAGACTAGTCCATCATATTATAAAACAAACAAAAGATAGACGTATAAAATAAATTTTGGGGGTTAATTAAATGGATAAAATACCAATTAAAAAACTATCAGTAACAATAAGTACTATAAAATATGCTGTATTTTGCAAACTTAAAAAAATCATTTGTAAAAAAAATATGTACGAGCAATTATGTGTAACTGACCGTTTAACAAAAGTAGCAACCTTAGACTATATATTAGAACTAGGAGACAGCATTATTAGTAAAGGTGGAAAACTTACTGCTTATGTCATTGACATAGATCATTTTAAACAGATAAATGATACTTTTGGATATTTTATAGGAAACGAGTTATTATCTCAAATATCAAATGCTCTAAAAAATTTTGTTTTAGAATATAAAGGTATAGTAGGAAGGCTTGGCGGTGACGAATTTGTTATTCTAGTAGAAAATTTAAATAAAAAAGAAGCTGAAAATTTATTAAATAAGCTGACAGAGGATTTGAAAAACAGATATTTTAATGTAGATAAAGAACTTACACCCGTAAAGATTGCTGTTTCTGCAGGTATGACATATACTGAAAACCAATCTATAAATATACAGGAACTTCTACATCGTGCTGAAGTTAACATGTACTATAATAAGCAGCAATGTCAAGGAATAATAATAGATAAATCCTTTGAAGAAGTTTTAAACGAGGAGTATAAAAAACTTCTTCATGTACTTTGCGAAAAAGACATTTACAGTTATGTACACTCACAATTTGTTGTTCAATATGCAGTAAGTTTTGCAAAATATTTGGACTTGCCTTATGAGCAAATAAACGATATAAATATAGCCTCTTGGCTTCACGATATAGGTAAAATATTAGTATCAAATGATATATTAAGAAAAAGAGGAAAGCTTACTAATGAGGAATATACTACAGTTAAATCTCATGTGCTGTTAGGAATTGCTATATTATCAGTGTTTGGGCTTCCTGAGAGCCTTCTAGAAGGTATAAGATATCACCATGAACGATATGACGGCAAAGGTTATCCCTATGGCATTAAAGGAGAAGATATCCCTCTTTCAGCCAGAATTATTCAAATTGCAGACAGCTTCTGTGCTATGACTATAAAAAGAGTTTATAGGGAAAAATTTAAAATTGAAGATGCTTTAAAAGAGATAGAAAAATATAAAGGAACACAGTTTGACCCTTATCTTTCAGATAAATTTATTGAGTTTACAAACAGGAAATATACTAATAAATAAAATTTCAAAAGCAAGGCTCTAATAAAAGCCCTGCTTTTCTATAATTTACATAAAAGGATTATCCTAAAAAATATTTTATCAACAATTAACTGCTATATATCATAAAAAAAGAGCACTCCATAAGAAAAGAAGCAACACCATAGGACTTAGCATATTATATGCAATCCCTACTTTTCTCATAGAATACTCTCTATTTAATATTCTTCTATAAAATTAAATAAATTATACCCTTTTTTAAATTTAGTTCAAACCTCTTATAAAACAACAGCTTTTATGTTATAATTTTTCAATGAACATAAAAAAGGGGGATATAATATTATGAAAGAAAATGTTGCAGTAAACGATGAAGAAGTATATTTAACTTTGAAAGATGTGTTAGAAGCAAGAGATAGGATTAAGGATATATGTATAAACACTAAATTAATATACAGTCCAGAATACAGCAGAGAAAGCGGAAATGAAGTTTATATAAAACCAGAAAATCTTCAAGTAACCGGTGCTTTTAAACTAAGAGGAGCACTGAATAAAATCTCCAAATTAAGTGCTGATAAAAAGGCAAAAGGATTAATAGCTTCTTCCGCAGGGAATCATGCTCAAGGCGTTGCTTATGCAGCCAGCAGACTTGGAATAGAAGCAACAATTGTTATGCCTGAAACCACACCTCTTATAAAGGTGCAAGCCACTAGAAACTATGGGGCTAAAGTAGTTCTTAAAGGAAAAATTTATGATGAAGCTTATGAAGAAGCTAAAAGACTGGAAAAAGAAAATGGATACACCTTTATTCACCCGTTTGATGATGTAGACGTAATGGCAGGTCAAGGAACTATAGCACTTGAAATAATTGAAGAATTAAAGGATGTGGATGCTATATTAGTTCCTGTGGGCGGCGGCGGACTTATAAGCGGAGTAGCAGTAGCAGCTAAATCTATTAACCCTGACATAAAAGTTATCGGCGTTCAATCTGAAGGAGCAAACCCTGTAAAATGTTCCTTTGAAAACGGAAAACTTATCTGTGCGGAAAGCGTAGATACCATTGCAGAAGGTGCAGCTGTGAAAAATCCAGGCAAAAAAACCTTTCAGGTAATAAAAAATTATGTAGATGATATAGTTACCGTAACCGACCATGAACTTACAGAAGCTGTTTATGTTCTTCTGGAAAAGCATAAGCTTGTAGCAGAGGCAACAGGAGTAATGTCACTGGCTGCTTTAAACAGATTGAATTTTAAAGGTAAAAAGGTAGTTTCTTTAATAAGCGGCGGAAATATAGACGTTGTAACAATGGCAGAACTTTTAAACCATGGACTTATTTCAAGAGGAAGAATATTCTGTTTCTCTGTTAAGCTTAAAGATACCCCTGGACAGCTCCTTCAAATATCAAAAATTTTAGCAGATAAGCAGGCCAATGTTATTAAACTTGATCATAATCAGTTTAAAGCTATTGACAGATTAAAGTATGTGGCTCTTGAGGTAACTGTAGAAACCAACGGACACGAACATATAGATGAAATAGTTAGAGCTTTAAACGAACATGGTTATGATATAGATAAGATTTATTAAAAATACTAAATAAATTGTATAACAAGTCAGCCATATAACAATTCAGCGATATGACTGGCTTGTTTCGTTTATATTAATTTTATAAAAATATCAAATTTAGTAATAAAACAGCAAAGCTTTTATATATAAATATATATATAATTTGTTTTTGAGGACCTTATGGAGAATAATAATAAACAATCTAATATAAATAATACTAATGGAGCCTTTGAAAGTGAACCTGCTGAATCTTCAGAGCCACAATATCCTGCAAATAATATTTCAGGAACCTCATATACCGCAGAACAACTTAATATAGCAAATAATATACTTCAGAATATTAATTCCATTAAAGATAACTTAACCAAGCTTCCACTTAACCCATTACAGCTTAATTATTTTGATAACAATATAAATCCATTACTTATAATTTTATATCAATTAAGTACACTGTCTCTCAATCTGGTTAACTCATCTAACGCCCTTGCAACCTCTATAACTGTTCATGCCAAAGAATCTAAATTAAAAGATACTATTCATTTAGTTTACCAAATTAATGAAGATATCGAGGACATATATAAAGTATTAAGAAAAAGAATAGATACTTTATTATATTTAGAAGAAAATAAAAAAATATGAGTAGTATATCCTAAATACAGGTAATATAACTACTCTTTTTTTATTTTAATGTAATAATGAAATAAATGAATCTAATTCACATCAACAGTAGCTGACTTAATTTTAAAAGAATAACTGATAAATTTGATGATTATTCTAAAAGCAATAAAAAAAATAATATAATAACAAATATCATTTGATATTTGTTATTAAACAATATATAATAGATATATAATACAAATGTATTTAGAAAGGATGAATTACATATGAAAGTAATAGTAATAGGATGTACCCATGCAGGAACAGCTGCAATAATAAATACTGTAAAACTTTATCCTGAAGCAGAAATAACTGTATATGAAAGAAATAACAATATTTCATTTTTATCCTGTGGTATCGCATTATATGTTGGTGGAATAGTAAAAGATCCTATGGGACTTTTTTACAGTTCCCCTGAAGCTCTTGAAAAATTAGGTGTAACAACAAAAATGGAGCATGACGTATTAGATGTAGATATAAATAACAAAAAGATAAAGGTAAAGAATTTGCGAAATGATGAAATCTTTGAAGATACTTATGACAAACTTATTGTAACAACTGGATCTTGGCCAATTATACCAAAGATTGAAGGTATAGATTTAGAAAATATATTACTTTCAAAGAATTACTATCATTCAAACATAATAATAGAAAAATCTAAAACTGCTAAGAATATTGTAGTAATTGGAGCCGGGTATATTGGAGTAGAGTTAATAGAAGCTTTTGAATCTAATGGTAAGAATGTTACTCTTATTGATAGCTTAGATAGAATTTTGAGCAAGTATTTTGATGCAGAATTTACTGCGATTGCAGAAGAGGAGATAAGGCGCCACAACATTAAAATGGCACTAGGTGAAACGGTGCAGAGATTTGAGGGAGTAAACGGCAAGGTTTCAAAGGTTGTAACAGATAAAGGACAGTACGAAGCGGATTTAGTTATTTTGTGTATAGGTTTTAAACCAAATACAGAGTTATTTGAGGATAAAATTGATATGCTGCCAAATGGAGCAATTATAGTAGATGAATATATGAGAACAAGCGCAGAAGATATATATGCTGCAGGAGACAGCTGTGCTGTAATTTATAATCCAACAGGAAAAAGAGAATATATACCTCTTGCAACCAACGCTGTAAGAATGGGCACTTTAGTAGCTAGAAACTTGGTAAAACCAACAACTAAGTATATAGGTACGCAAGGAACTTCCGGCATAAAAATTTATGATTATAATTTTGCTGCCACCGGCCTTACAGAAGAATCAGCCATTAAAGCAGGTTTTGATATAAAAACTGTCATTGTGGATGAAAATTATAGACCGGAGTTTATGCCAACCTATGAATCAGTTAAAGTAAAGCTTGTATATGAAAGAGAGTCAAGGAGAATACTAGGAGCTCAAATAGCATCAAAAGCAGATTTAACTCAAGCTATAAATACTTTATCAGTGTGTATTCAAAATAAAATGACTGTAGACGAATTAGGATTTGTTGATTTCTTCTTCCAACCACATTTTAATAAGCCTTGGAATTTCCTAAATATCGCTGGACTTTCTGCAGAGTAATATTAAAAATTTAAAATAAGAGACTCCCTTTAAATTAATTGGAGTCTCTTATTTATAAAAGCTTTATGCATGTTTCATCTATGCAAAGTTTAAGTATATTTTTACATTCCTAACGTAGCCACCATAACAGCCTTTATTGTGTGCATTCTGTTTTCCGCTTCATCAAACACTACAGAATATCTGCTTTCAAACACTTCATCCGTAACTTCCATTTCCTTTAACCCAAATTTTTCATATATTTTCATTGCTACTGTTGTATTTAAATCATGAAAGGATGGAAGACAATGTTCAAATATTACATTAGGATTTCCTGTAAGTTTTAACATTTCCATATTTACTTGATAGGGCTTTAAAAGCTTAATCCTTTTTTCCCATACAGAATCAGGCTCTCCCATGGAAACCCAGACATCAGTATAAATTACATCTGCACCCTTAACTCCTTCTTCTATATTATCCGTGCAAGTTATCTTCGCCCCAGTTTCATTTGCAATATCTAAACATTTATTAATAAGCTCCTCTACTGGAAAAAGCTCTTTTGGAGCCACTATTCTAAAATCCATCCCCATTTTAGCCGCGCCAATCATAAGAGCATTGGCTACATTGTTTCTTCCGTCACCTACATACACCCACACCATTTCTTTATAAGGTTTATTTAAATGTTCTTTTGCTGTTAAAAAGTCGGCTAAAACTTGAGTAGGATGATCAGCATCTGTTAATCCATTCCATACCGGAACACCAGAATACTTAGCTAAATCTTCAACTGTTTTTTGTGAAAATCCTCTATATTCAATTCCATCATACATTCTTCCTAAAACTCTAGCTGTATCTTTAATAGACTCCTTTTTACCCATCTGGCTGCCTGTAGGCCCAAGATAAGTAACATGAGCACCCTGATCGTAAGCTGCAACTTCAAAAGCACATCTTGTTCTTGTAGAGTCTTTTTCAAATAATAATACTATATTTTTACCTTTTAGCTTTTGTTTTTCACAACCTGCATATTTTGCTTTCTTAAGTTCAGCAGATAAATTTAGCAGAAATTCTATTTCCTTTGGAGAATAATCTAAAAGTGTCAAAAAACTTCTATTTTTTAAATTGAACATGATAAGCCCCCCGTAAATTCTTTATATTTTTATAATACATGTATAATAATTCATTGTCAACGAAAAAATTTATATTTATTCATTTATTTATTATAAGTATAATTTGCAAGTTCTTTTATTTTCAACATTTTACATAGAAAGTTTTAAAAATTTATATTTTAACTTTGAATATTTATGCAAATATAGTTTTTATGAATAACTTCCAATTCACCGATTACTTATTTATTCTTAATTTTTTCTTAAATATTTGACATAATAAATGTAAAACAATATAATTATATTGTTATTATACCCCTATAGGGTAAGGAGGGAGTTTTATGAATATCATTATTGATGATTCAACAAAAGAAGCCTTACTTGACAACTTAAAAAAGAGAAATAAGGAAGCAGTAAGGCTTGCAATCAGAGGCTTTGGCTGAGGCGGCCCAACCTTTGGAGTTGTTCTGGATGAACAAAAGGAAGATGACGACTTTGTAGAAGTAGACGGAATTAAGTTTGTAGCTGAAAAAGACATTTCCTTTATTTTTGAAAATGTAAAGGTAGTTCACAGAAAAGGTATATTTGGAGATTCCTTTGATGTCTATAACCCAAATAACCTCGGTGGAAGCTGCAGCTAAATATTAAAATTAATGAAGAAAATTAATGAAGCATATCTTAACAATTTTTACTTGTTAGGGTATGCTTTTTCCTTTAAATCTAATTATTAAACATTTTTCCATAATGCAATAATAAATATAGATATTTCACTCTATGAAATTTTAATATATTAAACTTGCATTTTTTATAAAATATGTGTTTTCAAATTAAAATTTCTATGATATAATGTACTATATAATAAAGGATTGTGTCTAAACGCTTTACAGAGTAATTAATGTTAAATTGAGAAATTTGAAATTTAAATTACAAAAATATCATACTTTGCAATTTTGGAATGCAAATTTTCATTTTCAGATTTAGAGGAGGGGGTTTCATGGTTAATAATTTTTATAAAACATTTAGCGAACGTATGCATGGACCAAATTTTTATAGGGATATATTCCCTTATAGCGAACTTCCTAAAGTAACTTTTGATAATATTCAAGTTCCTATTGATATGCCTGAGGATATCTGGATAACAGATACTACCTTTAGAGATGGTCAGCAATCAGTTTCTCCTTTTACCGTGGAGCAAATGGTTAGACTTTATTCTTATCTTCATAAATTAGATAATAATTCGGGTATTATTAGACAGACGGAATTTTTTCTATATACTGATAAAGATAGAGAAGCTGCTTATCAGTGCCTTTCTTCAGGCTACAAATTTCCTGAAGTTACTTCTTGGATTAGAGCTAGTAAAGAAGATTTTAAGCTTGTAAAAAGTATGGAGATAAAAGAAACAGGTATTCTTATGTCCTGCTCTGATTATCACATATTTAAAAAGCTTAACATGACCAGAGAGGAAGCTATGAATAAATACTTATCTATTGCAGAGGACGCACTAGCTAATGGAATTACGCCAAGATGTCATCTTGAAGATATAACAAGGGCAGATTTTTTTGGTTTTGTTATTCCTCTTGTTCAAAAGCTTATGGAATTAGCTAAGCAATCTGGTAACAAGATAAAAATACGCGCCTGCGATACTTTAGGACTTGGGGTTTCTCATAGCGGAGCTTCCCTTCCAAGAAGCGTTCAAAAAATTATGCATGGCCTAAGACACCATGGAGGCGTTCCATCAGAATGGCTGGAATGGCATGGCCATAACGATTTTTACGGTGTGGTTTCTAACGCTTCAACTGCTTGGTTATATGGCTGTGCCTCAATAAACACTACCTTGTTTGGTATTGGAGAAAGAACCGGTAACTGTCCTCTTGAGGCTATGGTTATAGAGTATGGACAGCTTAAAGGCAACACAAAGAAAATGAAATTAAATATAATTACTGAAATAGCCGAGTACTTTCAAAGTGAATTTGATTACAATATACCTTCTAGAACTCCTTTTGTAGGAAGCGAATTTAATGTAACAAGAGCCGGAATACATGCAGATGGAGTTTTGAAAGATGAAGAAATATATAATATATTTGATACTGAAAAAATATTAGATAGACCTGTAGTAGTAGCTGTAAATGAATATTCTGGCCTTGCCGGTATTGCAGCCTGGATAAATACCTATTACAGGCTTAAAGATGAAAATAAAATAGATAAAAAAGATTTAAGAGTTAAACTTATAAAAGAATGGGTAGACGAGCAATACGAAAACGGCAGAACTACTATTATCACTAATGAGGAACTTGAACTTTTAGTAGAAAAGTATATTCCTGAAGTTTTTAACACTAAAGGAGAAAGAGCGAGCTAGTATTTTTAATCTACTGATATACTAAAGAAAATATGTTACACAAGCAGGACGTTTAACAAAAGTTTAAACTCCGGTTCACATATTTTCTTTATTTTCGCTGCTTTGGCAAATAATCTGCCATAACAATAATTAACACTAACATAGGGGGAGTAGCAATGGGCTTAAATTTAGCACAAAAGATTATTAAAGCACATCTTTTAGAAGGAGAAATGGTACAGGGCAAAGAAATTGCCTTAAGAATAGATCAGACATTAACACAGGATTCTACAGGTACCATGGCTTATCTTCAGTTTGAAGCCATGGGAATTGACAAGGTTAAAACCAAGAGATCCGTAGCATATATTGACCACAATACTTTGCAGACTGGCCCTGAAAACGCAGGAGACCATGCTTATATACAATCCGTTGCAAAAAAATATGGAATTTATTTTTCAAAGCCAGGTAATGGAATATGCCATCAGGTTCATTTAGAAAGATTTGGAGTTCCAGGAGAAACCTTACTCGGTTCTGACAGCCATACACCAACCGGCGGAGGAATCGGAATGCTTGCAATTGGTGCCGGGGGACTTGACGTAGCTGTTGCTATGGGCGGCGGTGCTTATTATATCAATATGCCTAAAATAGTAAAAGTAACTCTTAAAGGCAAGCTTCGTCCATGGGTTGCCGCAAAAGATATAATATTAGAGCTTTTAAGAAGACTGACAGTTAAAGGCGGAGTGGGCAAAATATTTGAATATACCGGCGAAGGCGTTAAATGCTTGTCTGTTCCTGAAAGAGCTACAATCACAAATATGGGTGCAGAACTTGGAGCTACTACTTCCATATTCCCTAGCGATGAAGCAACTTACGAGTTTTTAAAAGCTCAAGGAAGAGAAAAAGATTATGTAGAATTAAAGGCTGACGATGATGCAGTTTATGACGAAGAAGTAGTAATAGATTTAGACTCTTTAGAACCGATGATTGCTCTTCCTCATAGTCCTGATAATGTAGTTAAAGTAAGTGACCTTAAAGATGTTAAGGTAAATCAAGTTCTTATAGGAAGCTGCACAAACTCATCTTACATGGATATGATGAAAGTTGCAAAAATACTTGAAGGAAAGACTATCGCTGAGCATGTTTCCTTAGCAGTTTCACCAGGCTCTAAGCAGGTTCTAACAATGCTTGCTCAAAACGGTGCTTTAGCTTCTATAATTGCATCAGGAGCCAGAGTTTTAGAATCAGCCTGCGGACCTTGCATAGGCATGGGACAGTCACCAGCAGAAGATGCAGTATCATTAAGAACTTTTAACAGAAACTTTGAAGGAAGGTCTGGAACCACCTCAGCCAAAGTTTACCTGGTTAGTCCTGAAATTGCTGCTGCTTCTGCGCTTACAGGATATATAACAGATCCAAGAACCTTAGGAGATTCTATTAACGTAGAGCTTCCTAAAGAATTCTTAATCAACGACAACCTTGTAGTACCTCCTGCTGAAGACGGAACTACTGTAGAAGTAGTCAGAGGAAGCAATATAAAGCCATTCCCTCAAGGAAAAGCTGTTAGCAGCGAAATAGCAGGCAAAGTATTAACAAAGGTTTCAGACAATATAACAACAGACCACATTATGCCATCAAATTCAAAACTGTTACCATTTAGATCTAATATACCTTATTTATCAGACTATTGCTTAACTCCTTCTGACAAGGATTTTCCAAAGAAGGCAAAAGAACTTGGAGGAGGTTTCATACTTGGCGGAAGTAATTATGGACAAGGCTCCAGCAGAGAACACGCTGCACTAGTTCCTCTATATCTTGGAGTTAAAGCAGTTTTGGCTAAATCCTTTGCTAGAATTCACATGGCAAATCTTATAAACAACGGTATACTTCCTTTAGTTTTCGAAAACGAAAAGGATTATGATGATATAGATATGCTTGACGAACTTTTAATAAAGAATGCTGAAGAGCAAATTAAAGCTGGTGTAGTAGAAGTTGACAATATAACTAAGGGCAGAAAATACAGAATGCTTTTAAATGTTACAGAAAGACAAAAACAAATGCTTCTTGCGGGAGGACTTTTAAACTTAACAAAACTGCAGGGAGAAAAGAATTAATACTTACTTTGCTGAAATTTCCTATTATATAAAAACAGAGCTATGTGCTTATTTTAAGCCCATAGCTCTGTTTTGTGTATATTGAATTTTATACAGCTTCTCTTTCAAGCATTGCCTCAATAGCCTCATCTGTACTCCAAAATATATTTTCATCCCCTATAACGTTAGAAGGATCTGTCTTTTTAAGCATATCAGCAACCTTTGGATGTACAGCTGAAAAAACAACCCTGATACCTTTTTCTCTTAATTCCTTTATACATTCGTGAAGAACCAGCGCACCCGAAATATCTATCATAGGCATACCACGCATTGATAAAATCACGAGGCTTACATTTTCTAATTCAGACAGCATGACAGAAAGCCTTTCTGCTGTACCGAAAAACAGCGGACCTGTAAAATACACTACTTTTGCATTTTTCAACCTTTTCACATCAATATGTTTTATAGACAGTTTTTCAGGATATACATCGCTTATTGTTATATCAATATCTGAAATTCTCACAACAAATAAAATAAGTGAAAATATAATTCCAATAATTATTGCTAGAGTTAAATCAAAAACTATAGTTGCTGTCATGGTAAGAATAAACTTCCATATAGCTCCCCTGAATTTTTTGCTAAATATATTTTTAATACTTTCCCACTCATTCATTCTCCATGCAGTCATCATTAAAACTCCTGCAAGAGCTGAAAGTGGTACTCTTGACATTACTGGAGCTAATAAAAACATAGATATTATAAGCCCAACTGAATGAATTACTGAAGTTAACCTAGTCTGAGCCCCTGACTTTATAGCAACACTTGTCCTTGCTATAGCTGCTGTAGCAGGCACACCTCCGAAAAGCGGTATAATCATGTTCCCAATACCTTGAGCTATAAGTTCTTTACCTGCATTTAACTTTTCATTCTTCATCCTTCCCCCAGCTGCTCCGCAAAGAAGACTTTCTATCATTCCTAAAGCTGCAATGCTTATGGCAGGCATGATAAGCTCTTTTACTTTATCTATTGTAAGAAAAGATAAACTTAATCTATCGTCTAATATAAGCTTAGCAGGTATTTCTCCAACTACAGCTACATTAAGATTTGCTGCAAAACTTACAATAACTGCAGCTATTATCCCCGCAAGAGATGATGGAAAAACAGCATTTAACTTTTTAGGCCATATAAGCATAATAATTATAACAAGCACTCCTATACTTAGTGCTGAAAAATTAGGTTTAAACCCTAGATTAAAGTAAGATATAATCTTCTCTACAGCATTTTCACCTTTACTTATTGTTCCAAACAAGTTGTCTATTTGTCCAAGTGCTATAATAACAGCAATTCCTGAAGTAAAACCAGTTATAACAGGCATAGGTATATAATTTACTATTCGTCCAAACTTTAATAAACCTGCTATAAACAAAATAGCTCCAGATAAAAATCCTGCCACAAGTATTCCTTGTATACCATATTTCATTGCAACAGGTATAAGCACTGCAGTCATAGCTCCAGTTGGTCCTGATATTTGATAGGAAGCTCCTCCTAAAAGCGCTATAACTATACCTGCAAAAATCGCCGTTATCATTCCAGAAGCTGCAGTAGCACCACTGCTTACACCAAAAGCCAAAGCAAGAGGAAGTGCTACAGCAGTAACAGTAAGTCCAGAAAACAAATCCTTAATAAACGCAGTTCCATTGTAACCCTTAAATTCCTTTCTCAAATCAGATACAAAATCGCTAACCAAATCCCATCCTTCTTTCTATAAGTTTATACAGTTTTTTTACAACCCTTATAAAAATTGTAACATAGAAATTTCATATTTATATATTTGTAAAAAAAATTAAAATATTATTATAATTCTTATAATAATATTGCTTGTTAAAATAAGACAGTACACTTAAGCATACTGTCCTTTCATTACTTACGTATCTGTCCTTCTCCGTATATTATATACTTGTTAGTAGTAAGCTGTTCAAGACCCATAGGTCCTCTTGCATGAAGCTTTTGAGTGCTTATACCTATCTCTCCTCCAAAACCAAACTCAAATCCGTCTGTAAATCTTGTAGAAGCATTAACATATACAGCTGCAGCATCTACTTCCTTTAAAAATCTTTGAGAATTAAAATAGTTGTTAGTTATTATAGCTTCTGAATGTTTAGTTCCGTATTTATATATATGATCTAAAGCTTCATCTAAGGAGTCTACAACTTTAACAGCCAATATTAAATCAAGATACTCTACTCTCCAGTCCTCTTCACAGGCAGCTGCAGCTTCATTAACTAAAGCTTTTGTTCTTTCACAGCCTCTTATCTCTACTCCAAGCTCTATAAGTCTAGGTGCCAGACTTTTTAAAAATTCCTCATAGCAGTCTTTATGAATAAGCAGTGTTTCCATAGCATTGCAGACTGCCGGTCTCTGAGTTTTTGCATTTATAACTATTTCCTCTGCCATCTTTAAATCTGCATCAGAATCTACATACACATGACAGTTTCCTACACCTGTTTCTATAACAGGAACTGTAGCATTTTCTACAACAGTCCTTATAAGCCCTGCTCCACCTCTTGGTATGAGCACATCAATATATTCATTAAGTCTAAGCATTACATTAACTGCTTCCCTATCTATTATATCAATATATTGAATAGAGTTTTCAGGAAGTCCTGCTTTTATTGTAGCTTTTGAAATAACCTCTGCAAGAGCTCTATTAGAATTTACTGCTTCTGAACCTCCGCGAAGCAGTACTACATTACCTGCCTTTATACAAAGGGCTGCAGCATCTACAGTTACATTTGGTCTTGCTTCATAAATAATACCTATTACACCTAAAGGAACTCTAATTGAGCCTATCTGTATTCCATTTGGTCTTTTCCACATCTTTGTAACTTCACCTATAGGATCACTTAAGGAAGCTATCTGCCTTACTCCTTCTGCCATATCTGCAATTCTTTTTTCATTAAGCATAAGCCTGTCAAGCATTGCTTTTGATAAACCTTTTGCTCTGCCCGCTTCCATATCCTTTTCATTTGCAGCTAAAATTACCTGTGCATTTTCAAGAAGTGCTTCAGCCATATTAAGAAGAGCTTTGTTCTTTACATTTGTTTCGCAGCTTGCAAGTCCTCTTGCTGCTGCCTTTGCTAATTTCCCTTTTTCTGCAATACAAGCTTTAATATCCATTTATATTTGCCCCCTTTTTAGAATATTACCATATTATTTCTATGTACTGCTTCATCAAAATGTTTATGCCCCAATACCTTTTCTATATCCCTGGACCTTTTTCCTTGTATCAGTTCCAGTTCTGAAGAAGAATAATTTATTACTCCTCTTCCAATTTCTCTGCCGCTTAAGTTATATATAGACACTACGGAGCCATCACTAAAACAGCCTTCCACCTTGCATATTCCGCTTGACAAAAGACTGCACTGCTCCTTTATAAGAGCCTTTTCTGCTCCTTCGTCCACAAAAACTCTGCCGCTAATATCTGTACTATATGCAATCCAGTGTTTCTTAGCCTGCAGCGGATGCTCCTTAGGTTTAAATAAAGTCCCCACTTCTTTGCAGTCGATAATTTCCTGAAGTATAGACGGCTTTGCACCATTAGCAATAACCATAGCTGTTCCAGAAGCTGTAGCAATCTTTCCTGCACTTAACTTTGTAGTCATACCTCCTGTACCTAATTTTGTACCAGCACCGCTTGCTGCCTTTTCTATATCTGAATTTATAACCTCCACAAAAGAAATAAGCTTAGCAGCTGGATTTGTATTTGGATTATCATCATATAATCCATCAATATCAGATAAAAGTATAAGAAGATCAGCTTCTACCAAGCTTGCTACCAGAGCTGACAAAGTATCGTTATCTCCTACCTTTATCTCATCTACTACTACGGCATCATTTTCATTTATTATAGGTATAACACCTTGCTCTAAAAGAGCAAAAAAGGTATTTCTGGCATTTAAAAATCTATTCCTGTTTGAAAAGTCATCCTTTGTAAGAAGCACTTGAGCAATAGTTTTTCCATACTCAGAAAATATCTTCTCATACATATGAAGAAGTATTCCTTGCCCTACAGCTGCTGCAGCCTGCTTCTCCGGAATAGTCTTAGGTTTTATTTTAAGTCCAAGCTTTCCCATGCCTGCTCCTACCGCTCCTGAGGTAACCAATATAACCTCAAGGTTTTGATTATGTAAATCCGCAAGCTGCCTGACCAAGCTTTCTATACGGGCTAAATTTAAAAGTCCGCTGGAATGAGTAAGTGTAGAAGTTCCTACCTTAACTACCACCCTTTTCACGTTTCCTAAAAAATCTTTCCTGTAATTCACAGCCTAACCCCCTAGTATTTCTCGTTATACATAAATATATTTATAAATCGTTATAACTCTTATTCATATTTCGGAATTTTAAAATTATTAACTTTTTGATTTGTTATTCATTCATTATACAACAAAAAAAGATGCCAGAACAAGTCTAGCATCAATTTATTTTAGAAATTATATCTAAGGGGGATCTAACTTCTATGTTTAGTATAACAGGATAATATTAAGAAATTATGAATATACAGTTACTTATTCATGAACCTTGATTTTTCATAAGTTCCCCCAAATTCCAGCCTGCTTTTTTGAATTTTTTCATAAGTACAAGCTTCATTTTCAACATATTACTTTTGCATTGTATTTATGACGCTGGATAGATTATTAATACTGTTTGTAAGACTCTCAAGCTTGCTCTCTATCCTAACTAAAAGATATATAGACACAGCTATAGGAAATCCTACATTGCCTATTAAACTAACTATTGCATCCATAATTTATCACCTCAATAGGTATATATGCAGCAAATGCCAGATTTACTCGGTATATAATCAAATATATAATCTAGTTCCAATTCTTCTATCGTATTCCGACCAAGTTCCTGGTTCTGCTGTATCTTTTACCTGACCTATTTTATTAAAGGTTGCATCAACAAAATCCGCATAATGGACTATAAAAGCTTCCTCTGTATTTGGAGCCTTAGGAGAGCCATATTCTTCTTTGCCATGATGCTGAACAATGCAGCCTTTTATTCTGTGTTTAAAATCCTCACTGTATATATTGCCGCCTTTTTTAAAAGCTTCTTCTATCATAGTAACACCTATTACTATATGCCCTTCCATCTCACCTCTCATAGATACAGAAAATGGACCTTCTACACTATATTCTTCTATTTTCCCTATGTCATGAAGCTTTGCAGCAAGTATTGCCAAATCTTTATATCTGCAATCATATCTATAAGCCATTACCTTAGTCAAATACATAACATTTAAAGTATGCTCAGCCAAACCGCCTATATAATTATGATGCTGGTTAAGTCCCCCAATTCCTCTTACAAATCTATCAACAAAGCTTTTGTTTTTAAAAAAGTAGTCGTTTAAAGCCATACACTCTACACTTTTAAATTCTCTTAGGGATATATCTTCTATTTCATCCATAATATCATCAATTGGTTTGCTTAAAGCTGGCAGATAATCATTTAAATCAAATCCCGTTTCCTTTTTGTATTCACTGACCTGAAGTCCTGCCTCATTGACTCCCTTTATATATATTACATCCCCTACTTTAATCTCTTCTTCATTTTCCGGTATGTACGCTTTAATATCACCAGTTTTATCTCCAATAATAGCAACTATAGTTTTCCCTTCTCTAGCAAGCTTTTTCATTATCATAAAGCTGCCTTCTATATATTTATCATTTCTTATATCTTTAATAAATCTTTCCTTCATGCTTTTCCACCTCTCGTAAAACTATATCTCCCATATATAATTTATTTTTTTCACAGAAGTGGATTTTATCCAATGTTTTTATAAATCTTAACAAAGAATATTCAATATGTACATAAAATCTTCATATTTATAACTTAATATATAAATATAGAGAAGAAAAAAACCCCCTTTATAATAAAATAGATTTTTAAAGCAGTTGGTGTTCCCCTTTCCAACTGCTTTTTCTTTTATTCCTGATTATATCCATCCACTATTTTCTTAGCCAGCTTTTTAATAGCACTAGCCTGTGCAATTAAGGTCATAACCGTAAGAAATACTAAAATTCTCTCTTCATCTGTACCTTTTAAATTGCTTTCTTTTATTATCTTCTTAAGCTTTTCTTCTTTAAAGTTGTTTTCTGATAAGAAGTTATCAAATACTTCCTTTTGAAAATCAGAAAATATTTTATAAGCATTCTCCCAGGATAAAATATCATCTGCTCTGTTGTTTATATTATTAAAAGCAAGGGCAAAAACTTTTTTTATTTCCTCTGTAGTTAAAATAGGTCTCATATAACTTAAAAGAACAAGCTGTGCTAGATGCTCTTTTGTATAACCTCTTTTTTTACCATCATCAGGTTTTGAAATGACTTCACCTTTTATATAGTTTTGAACTATATTGCTTGTGTACTTTTCATCTTCAAATCTATCATTTAAAAAATCGATTACTTGAGATAGAAATAAATCATAACGGGGCAAATCTTCATAAGAAACTATGGCATTTTGTGCTATTTCTGCTGCTAAACTTTTAATAAAGTCAATATTAAATTTATTTTCCTTTTTCATTTAAATCCCTCCTGTATTCCTTAAAAGCACGTAAAGATTATCAATCTTTACGCCTCCTGTTAAGCTTTTATATTACATTAAAGTTTTGATAATATTTTACAATTTTAAACTTTCAATATACTTATATTATAAGGTATATATAAACTTATTACAAGTTATAACTAACGAAGAATTTTTGTAAAATATGAATCAATAATGAGCTAATTAAAGATTTATCGAGTTTTTGTTATATTTTTGTAATAAATAGTTGTAATTCATGCTATATAAGTTATTTTTAAATTTGTAATACAGTATTATATACTATATAATAAAAACATGATTTGATTAATACATATTCAATATAATTTTTTCCAGATAAGTTGTATAATATATATATAATTGTATTAATCTTCTTGGGGGTGTAAAAAATTAATAATAAAAAGCGCTTTTTATTTATTTTATTACTAGCTTTCTTATTTGTTTCTGTTGACTTTATCATACCAGGAACAATAAATACCTTTACAAGTGGAAGCACAAACAACATTGTATATGCAGCACCTAGAACAACCAGCAGCTTTAAATCTGGAAGTTTTAAAAGTACTACATCTAAATCCTCATCATCTAGCAGTTTTAAATCTGGAAGCTTTGGCAAACCAAAATCCTCCACCAGCTCTAGCAGCTCCAGCAGCAAATCTTCTTCAGGAGGATTTAAATCAGGTATTTTTAGTACACCAAAGTCATCCAGCAGTACAAAATCAAACAATACTAACACTAATACTACTACACCAAACTATAACTCAAGCAGCAGTAAAAGAAGTATTTTGCCTATACCAATACCTTGGGGCTCTCACAGATATTACGGTCCCTCATATTATGGAAGCTACAGCTCCGGAATAGGCGGTTTCTTTTCAGATTTATTAAGACTTATTTTTTTAATTATTGTCCTAATTATTATCTATAAAATAATTAAAAATTCAAGAAGAAGATTTTAAAAAATAAAAATTCAGGAGGAAAATAATAATGGGAGTATTTAACAGATTATCAAACATTTTTAGAGCAAAAGTTAATAACGCAATAGACAACATGGAAAATCCAATTGAGCTTTTAGATCAAAAAATAAGGGATATGGAAGAGAGCTTAAACAATGCTAAGCTTTCCTCTGCTCAAATCTTGGGAAACGTTCATGAAATTGAAAAGAAAATGCAAAATGCAGAAAAAGAATCAAAGGATTATGATGCTAAAGTTAGACTTGCTATGAGCAAAGGTAATGAAGAGCTTGCAAAAAAAGCCCTTGAAAAGAAGCTTGAAGCTGACAGAAGTTATAACAGTCTAAAGGTTAGCTATGATGATGCTCGCGCAAAAGCTGAAGCTGTTAAAGCTAAACTTAAAGACCTTGAAGAAGAAATTGAAAAAACAAGAAGATATAGAGATGAAGCTGCTGCAAGATATAACAATGCTGAAGCTGCTGGAAAGGTTAATGAAATACTTGCAAATGTTGATACTAAAAATAATAAAATTAACTTAAATGATATTGAAAGAAAGATTCAAAAAAAGGAAGCCTATGCTGAAGGCCTTGGAGAGCTTAAAGAAGACAACTCCTTGGAAAATGAGTTTAAAAAGCTTGAAGAGATTGACCTTGATGAAGAACTGAAAAAATATAAACAGCAGTAAGGTGAAATATGAGTAAGGCAGAAGATTTTTTAAAGAAAGAAAAAGAGCATTATGGTAAGGTCTATGTTGACCTTACCTATGCAATAGACAATGTTTCTCCTTTTTTAGAAAAGGAGCAGCTTAACAAAAGAAAATATGTAACTAAGCTTCCAGTTTTAAAAAAATATATTGATCTTATAGAAGCAGCTGAAAGAGAAGTTAATAAAAAAGGAGGCTTTTTAAGCTTATTTAGTGATGACGGCAAGTATATTAAGTTACTAAATTCTTATAAGCATGATAACAGTCATGCATTAAATCAACTTGAGCATTGCAGCAAATGTGTTCATATAAACTGCAGCGAAGATAAATTTGATGGCTGCTTAGGCTGCAGAGAAAACTCAAGGATTGTATACTGCGATCATGTAAGAATAAATGTAACCTTTCATGACAATTGGGTATTAACTTTAAATAATGACAGAACTTCTGAAACTGATAGATACAAAGTGCTTGCCACTCTTCAGGATATAACCAAAGACCAGAAGTATATAATCATTGAAAATATGAGAACAGATGAAAAATTTGTTCTATACTACTATCCAGGTATTTCTGAAGACAGCTATGGTGAAATTACTGATGCTGAAGAGTTTGATTTTATAGTTTTTACTTATCAAAGTGTGGAAGAATAAAATTCATGCAGCTTGTTAAAGCTGCATCCTTCATTTTTTGAAATTTTCTCATGTTATTTTACTAAAATCTATTGATTTTTTAAATGTGTGTGTTATAATAACAATAACACTTTGAAACATAAAATTTGGAATTTCTCAAAATGGAGGAAATCAAAATGGAAAACTTAATTAGAAAGGATTTTGTAGGACAATTTTATTTTAGCTTTTATTTTTACTGGGGCTTTTATTTTAGCGCTGGTTTATTGTCGTACAAAAAAATATTGAAGCATCCTTTTCTAATGAGTTTGAAAAGAAACACATACAGCTTGTGTGTAAACAGCTTTATATAATTTAGATTTAACGTATAAGCATATTAAAAGGAAGACTCATTGGGGTCTTCCTTTTTTATTTATAAAATATAAAGGGGGCTACATTTATGGTAATTATTATGAAACCTGAAGCTACAGAGGAGGCAATTGAAATGCTGAAACTTAAAGTAGAAAGCTTAGGAGTTAAAGTTAGCAGAACTCAAGGTGAAAACTGCTCCATATTTGGTCTGGTAGGGGATACAAGCAAGCTTGATCCAAATCATTTTTTAGTAGAGGAAATTGTAGATAGAGTTTTTCGTGTACAAGAACCTTTTAAACTTGCTAATAGAAAATTTCATCCTCAAGATACTGTTATTGAAGTTGGAAACAGCATTATAGGCGGAGATAAAATTGCTGTTATGGCTGGTCCCTGCTCCGTTGAAAGTGAAGAACAGATTGTTACTATCGCTAAACAAGTAAAGGAATCAGGGGCAACCTTTTTAAGAGGCGGTGCTTACAAACCAAGAACATCTCCTTACAGTTTTCAAGGACTTAGAGAAAATGGGCTTGAGCTTTTAAAACTTGCTAAAGATAAAACAGGTCTTCCTATTGTAACAGAGGTTATGGCAGTTAATCAGATTGAAGGAATGTTAGAATATGCAGATGTATTTCAAATAGGTGCAAGAAACATGCAAAACTATGATTTGCTAAAAGAAGTTGGAAAGACTGATAAACCAGTTCTTTTAAAAAGAGGTTTTTCTGCAACTATTGAAGAGCTCATTATGTCTGCAGAATACATTATGGCAGAAGGAAACCAAAATGTTATTCTTTGTGAAAGAGGCATCAGAACTTTTGAAACTTACACAAGAAATACGTTAGATATAAGCGCTATACCTGCACTCAAAAGATTAACACATCTTCCAGTAATTGTAGATCCAAGCCATGCCGCTGGTATGTGGTGGATGGTTGAACCTCTTGCAAAAGCAGCTATAGCAGTTGGAGCTGACGGTTTAATAATCGAAGTGCACAATGACCCTGCAAATGCAAAATGTGATGGTGAACAATCCATTAAGCCAGAAAGATTTGATTCTCTAATGAATTCTTTAAGAGAAATAGCAAAAGTAAATGACAGAAGTTTATAAAATAATGAGGTGATTGCATTGGAGGGCTTAGACTTTAATATCACTATAGTTGGCCTTGGGCTTATTGGCGGTTCTTATGCTATGGCTTTAAAGGAATTAAAACCTAAAAATTTATGGGCTGTTGATGTAGATGAAAACGCCCTTAATACTGCTTTAAATATGAAAATCATTGACAAAGGATATAAAGAAGCAGAAATACCATTAAAAAAATCTGATATAGTCATTATTGCCTTGTATCCTAAATTAACCTTAGATTTTGTGAAAAAACACATAAAAGATTTTAAATCCGGGGCAATTATAACAGACGTAGGTGGTATTAAAGAAGAAATAGTTAATAATATTAATTCCTTTATTCCCGAAGACTTGGATTTTATTGGAGGGCATCCTATGGCAGGGAGAGAAAAGCAAGGATTAAATTATGCTTCCAAGGATATATTTAAAGGAGCAAGCTATATATTTACTCCTGTAGAAAGAAACAAAGAAGAAAACATTCAGCTGTTAGAAAGAATAGTAAAGAGTATGGGCTGTAAAGCTACCGTTAGAATTGATCCAAAACATCATGATGAAGTTATAGCATTTACAAGCCATCTTCCCCATATACTGGCAGTTGCCTTAGTAAACAGTGATTTATTAGGCGTAGAAACTTCTTTATTTGCTGCAGGAAGCTTTAAAGACAGCACAAGAGTGGCACAGATAAATGCTGATTTATGGACAGAACTTTTAACTTCAAATAGAGATAATATTATTAATAAACTGGAGATTTTTGAAGAAAATATTAAGATACTTAAAAATGCTATAGCAGAAAATAACTGCAGCCTTATTAAATCTGAATTTGAAAAGGCTCACTTAAGGAGAAAGGAGATAGTTTAATGCTTAAACTTACCGTAAATCTTCCTGATAAATCCTATCCAATATATATAGAGAAGGGAATTATCCAAAATATTGGAGAAAATATAAAAAAAATATACAAAAATAAAAAAATAGCCATAATAACTGATTCTAATGTTGAAAAGTTATATGGCCAGAAACTTGAAAATAATTTAATTAAAGAAAATTTTATAACCAAAATGATTATAATAGAGCCTGGTGAAAAAAGCAAATCCTTTGAGGTACTTCAAAGGGTTTGCGATGAACTTTTAGAATTTAACCTTACAAGAGGAGATTTAATTATTGCTTTTGGAGGAGGAGTTGTTGGAGATTTAGGAGGATTTGCTGCTTCTATAATATTAAGAGGCATTCCTTTTATACAAATCCCAACCTCTCTTTTAGCTCAAATCGACAGCAGTATCGGAGGAAAAGTGGCTGTAAACTCAAAGCACGGAAAAAACCTTATAGGAAGCTTTTATCAGCCTGTTGCTGTATTTATTGACCCTGATTTGTTAAGAAGCCTTAAGGATAGAGTTTTCTATGATGGCATGGCAGAGGTTATAAAATATGGAGCAATAAGAAATAAAGAGCTATTTTATAACCTATTACAATACAAAACAAAAGAAGAGCTTTTGCAAAATATAGATATGGTTATTTATTCCTGCTTGAGTATTAAAAAGGATGTTGTTGAAAAGGACGAAAAAGATACTGGAGAGAGAATGCTTCTTAACTTTGGACATACCATAGGGCATGGAATTGAAAAATGCTTTAACTATGAAAAATTCACTCACGGAGAAGCAGTAGCAATAGGTATGGCTGCAATCACCGAAGCTAGTGAAGAACTTGAAATTACTGAAGAAGGTACTTCAGCCTTACTTAAAAAACTCATTGCTAAATACAATCTTCCTTATGAGCTGCCAGATATTAATAAAACTGAACTTTTTAAAGCTATGAATATGGATAAAAAAAATATAGGAAAAAGTATGAATATTATTTTACTAGAAAGTATAGGACAAAGCTTCATTAAAAATATTAAACCTGAAGAAATAGAAAAATATATTAAAAGCTAAAGGGGGAACTCCATTTTGAGCTCTATAAAAATTATACCCTCAAGACTTAAAGGCAGTATTAAAATTCCACCATCAAAAAGTCTTTGCCATAGAGCAATTATTGCTGCTAGTCTTGCAAATGGAAAAAGCAATATAGAAAATGTAATATTTTCTGAGGACATTACTGCCACCTGTAATGGCATGAAGTCCTTAGGAATAGAAATAGAAAAAAACTTAGACCGTCTAGACATTAAAGGAGCTTCCACACTTCAAGCAGTAGCTGAAGAAATTGACTGCATTGAATCAGGCTCAACTTTACGTTTTCTTATTCCTATCGCTCTCTTAACAGGAAATAGAATAACCTTTAACGGAAGAGGAAGATTGAAAAGCCGTCCTCTCACTCCTTACTATAAACTTTTTAAAACCCAAAATATTAAGTATTGTAATGAAGAAGGCTTGCCTCTTACTTTGCAAGGAAAGCTTAAACCTGGAGATTATGAAATAGAAGGAAATATCAGCTCTCAATTCATTACTGGTCTTTTGTTTGCCCTTCCCTTATTGGAAGGAGACTCCAGAATTATTGTAACTACAGAGTTAGAATCCAAAGGATATGTGGATTTAACCTTAGATATTTTACGTCAGTTTTCTGTAGAAATAGAAAATAACTCTTATAAAGAGTTTTATATACAAGGAAATCAGAAATATAAAGCTAAAAATTACAAAGTTGAAGGTGACTTTTCTCAGGCAGCTTTCTATCTTGCAGCCGGAATTCTTGGTGAACAAGTGAATTGCATGGATTTAAATATTAATTCACTGCAGGGAGATAAGGTTATTGTAGATATTATTAAAGAAATGGGCGGAAATATATCTGTTTCAGAAGATATAATAACTACAAAAGCTTCAAAAACAAAAGGAATTACAATTGATGCTTCCCAGTGTCCCGACCTTGTTCCTATATTAGCAGTTTTAGGAGCCTTAAGTGAAGGTACAACAAGAATTATAAATGCAGCAAGACTGCGCATAAAAGAATCTGACCGTTTAAAATCAACTACAACTGAATTAAATAAATTAGGAGCAGATATAAAAGAGCTTCAGGATAGTTTAATTATTCATGGTAAGAAAAAACTTAAAGGTGGAATAGTAGACAGCTGGAATGACCACCGCATCGCAATGGCACTTTCTATTGCTTCTATAAAATGTACAGAACCTGTAATTATTACAAACAGCGATGCTGTAAAAAAATCTTATCCTGAATTTTTCAAAGATTTTGCTACATTAGGAGGTAAATTGGATGAGTGGAGTCTGGGGACAGAGAATTAAATTTTCAATTTTTGGTGAATCTCATGGAAAAGGAATCGGCATAACAATTGACGGACTACCTTCTGGAATAAAATTAGATTTAGAAGAAATACAGTTTGAAATGGGAAGAAGGGCTCCAGGAAAAAATGAGTTTTCAACCCCAAGAAATGAAAAGGATAGTTTTGAAATATTAAGCGGGTATTTTAATGAGTCTACAACAGGCACACCTCTTTGTGCTGTTATATGGAATAAAGACCAGCATTCAAAAGATTATAGTGAGCTTAAAAATGCTATGCGTCCAGGCCATGCAGATTATACAGGATTTATTAAATACAAAGGTTTCAATGATTATAGAGGCGGAGGACACTTTTCCGGCCGCTTAACAGCACCGCTGGTTTTTGCAGGAGCTATTGCAAAACAGATTTTAGCTGAAAAAGATATTTATATTGGAAGTCACATATATCAAATAGGAAATATATATGATACTCCTTTTGATAAAGTAAATATTGAGCTAACCTCTTTAAAAGAACTTCATAAAAAAAGCTTCCCTGTTATAAACGAGCAAAAAGAAGAAGAAATGAAAAATGCAATTTTAGAGGCAAAAAAAAATTTAGATTCTGTAGGAGGAGTAATAGAAGCAGCTGCTATTAATTTACCTGCCGGTTTAGGTTCACCTTTCTTTGATTCTGTAGAAAGCACCTTAGCCCATCTTTTATTCTCTATTCCTGCAGTTAAAGGTGTAGAATTTGGAGCTGGATTCAGCATTTCAAGCTTAAGAGGCTCACAGGCAAATGATGAATTTTATATAGAGAACGGCAAAGTACAGACTCTAACAAATAACAATGGCGGTATTTTAGGCGGAATTACAAACGGAATGCCATTAATTTTCAAAGCTGCTTTTAAGCCTACTCCCTCTATAGGTAAGCCTCAAAAAACTGTTAATATTTCTAAAATGGAAAATACTGAACTTGAAGTTAGGGGCCGTCATGACCCTTGTATTGTTCAAAGAGCTATACCTGTGGTTGAAGCAGTAACAGCTATGGCTGTTTTAGATTTACTATATTCTAACTAATATCGGGGTGGTGTATAAAATGGACGATTTATCAAAATTAAGAGAAGAAATTGACAGCGTAGACAAAGATCTTGTTAGATTGTTTGAAAAGCGCATGGAGTATGTATTAAAGATTGCAGAATACAAGAAACAGCATAATTTAACAATACTTCATAAAACTAGAGAAGAAGAAGTTATTAAAAGAGGATTACAAAGCTTAAATAATAAAAACTTTGAAGGTGCTCTTGAAGAATTTTTAAATTCTCTTATGAAAATAAGCAAAGAACTTCAAAATCAACTTTTATCTTCCTATGAAAAAAATAAAATAGTTATCGGCTTTCAGGGAGTACCTGGCTCTTTCAGTGAAGAGGCTCTAATTGAATATTTCGGAGATGATGTTCAAAGAAAGGCAGTAGAACATTTTGAAGATGTATTCATAGAGCTTAAAAACGGCAAAATTGATTATGGAGTACTGCCAATAGAAAACTCTTCAACAGGAGCTATATCTGAGGTATATGACCTGCTAAACAAATATGATTTTTATATTACAGGAGAAGTCTGCTTAAAAGTAGCTCAGAACCTGCTTGGTATAAAAGGTGCAAAATTAGAAGATATTGAAGAAGTATACTCTCATCCTCAAGGTTTTAGTCAATGCAGCGAATTTTTAAAGCATTGTCCTAGTTGGACACTTATCCCTTACTTAAATACTGCAAAAAGTGCTGAATATGTAAAAAAACAAAACAATAAAAAATTGGCAGCAATAGGCAGCAAGAGAGCAGCTAAGCTATATGGACTTGATATTCTTAAACCAAGCATTAATTTCAACAGTAACAACACTACAAAGTTTGTAATTATATCAAGAGATATGAAGGAAGATTCATACAATAATAAAATTAGCGTAGTATTTTCCACTTCCCATAAGGTTGGTTCATTATACAATGTTTTAAGATGCTTTGCGGAAAACTATTTAAACCTTCTTAAAATTGAATCAAGACCACTTCAAGACAAACCTTGGGAATATTTCTTCTATGTAGATTTTGAAGGAAACCTTAAAGATGAAACGGTACAGTTAGCCATTGAAGCTGTAAAAAACAACAGCAGGTATTTCAAAATTTTAGGTAATTATAAAAAGTTTGACGAAAACTATTAAGGTTATATCCTTGAAGTGTTCTATTAAAAAGGGGGAATTAAAATGAATAAAAATATTGTTTTCATAGGAATGCCTGGGAGCGGCAAAACAACTATGGGAAAGGCTGTATCTGAAAGACTTGGACTTACCTTTTATGATGTAGATGAATATATCATAAAAAAAGAAGGATGTTCTATAAAAGATATTTTTAAGCATGGTGAAGATCATTTTAGGAAAATAGAAAGCGAAGCCATAAAAGAATTGGCTGAAAATTATCCTTGCGTTATATCTACCGGAGGAGGTGCGGTAAAAATTCCCTCCAACATGGAAGTACTCCACAAAAATTCAGTAATAATTTTTATAAATCGTCCTGTAGAAAAAATACTTGGAGATATTGATGCATCTACCAGACCACTATTATCCGGAGATGTATCCAGAATTCATAATCTTTTTAAAGAAAGATATCCTTTATACAAAAAATACTGTGATATTGAAGTTATGAATGATAAATCTTTTGATGAAGTTGTAGACAATGTAATACAATGCATTGAACAACAAGAACTGGTTAGTATAAGCTGCAAATAATAAATTAACAAACAATTAATAACTTCGTAAATTTTAAATTATTTGTTAAAACTTCAAATGAATATGAGATTTATTTTAAACTATAAAGCGATAACTGAAAAAACTTATTTTTCAGTTATCGCTATTATATTTAATATTATTATTTTTTACTTAAATATGCATCCACAATTTTATCCCCAGCTTGCTTACGAATGCTGTCATAAACAGGTTTTGAAGCTTCTTTAATTTCTTCTCTCAGCTTCTCATTAACTTCTATAATCTCTGTCCCCTTTGATTGTATACTCTTTATTTTTTCAGCAATACGTTTATCTGCTGCTTCTCTTGCATACTCTTTTGCACTTTCTGCTGCTTTATCAATAATCTCCTGCTTTTCCTTTGGCAGTTTTTTATAAAACTCATCACTTACTATAAGAGATATAAGATGAGGAAGATGATTTGTATCTACAGCATATTTCTGCTGCTCATAAATTTTACTTGATACAATAACTTCATAAGGGTTTTCCTGTGCATCTATAGTTCCTTGCTGAAGTCCTATGTAAACTTCGCTGAAGGTCATAGGTGTAGGATTTGCACCTAATGATTTCCAAAAGGCTATATGATTAGAGTTCTCCATGGTTCTTATCTTCTGTCCTTTAAAATCCTTTAAAGACTCAACTTTCTTATTTGTAGTCATAACTCTAAAGCCTTGATCTGCGTAGCCTAATAATTTATAACCTGCTTTTTCATATACCTTTTCAATCAAGCTGTAAAATTCTTTATTATCAATAGCCTGTCTTGCCTCTTCTATGTTGGAAAAAACTGACGGAATATCAAATACTGATATCTCTTTCATAAAAGTTACCTGCGGAGCAGTATTTTGAACTACAAAAGGTATATCCCCATCTTTACAGGTTTCAAGTAGCTCTCTGTCTCCACCTAGTACACTATTTGGATATACTTCTATTTTCATCCTGCCGCCGCTTAAGCGGTTTACTTCCTCTGAAAATTTCTTCGCATAAATATGTGTAACAGTATCCTCTGGACTTGCTGTTCCAAGTGGCCATGCATAACGCTGTACCTCTTCTTTATTTCCACTACTGCTGCATCCCGCTGCTGATAATAGGATACCTGTCATTAATATAAGAGTTATTATTTTTTTTGCTTTTTTCATATTCAGACACCTACCCTACTAATACTAAGCTGATTGATGGTATATATGTTATAAAAAGTAATGCAATTAAGAAATATATGATAAGAGGTATAGCCTTGCTTGCAATCTTTACAACAGGAATATCCATTAAAGAACTTGCCACAAATAAATTTACTCCAATAGGCGGTGTTACAAAACCAATAGCTAGGTTAACTACCATGATTACACCAAAATGAATAGGTGAAACTCCAAAACTTGCTACAATGGGCAGCAGTATCGGTGTTAATATTAAAATAGCTGGAGTTGTATCCATTACCATTCCAACAAACAGCAGTAAAATATTAATTACAATAAGCATAATTATCTTGTTTGATACATTAGCCGATATCCATGTGCTAATTGTCTGTGAAACCTGCATAAGTGTAAGAACCTTTGAAAAAGCTGCTGAAGCTGCAAGTATAAACAAAATTGGCGAAAAAGTTCTTACCGCTTCTACAAGTATAAGCCACAAATCCTTTAACTTTATAGTTTTATATACAAAAAGGCTTATAACCAAGGCATAGAATACTGATAATACTGCGGCTTCTGTAGGAGATGCTATACCGCTATAAATACTTCCTAAAATAATAACCGGAGTTAAAATTGCCCAAAAGCTTTCTGCTAATATTTTCTTTAACCCTTTTTTATGAAGTTCACATACAACAGCGTTTATCTTTTCTTTATCTTCACCATTTTTCCTGCAGTAATAATAAGCATAAACCATTAAAAGTCCGCCGATTAAAAGCCCTGGAAGTACACCAGCTATAAACAAATCTCCTATTGATTGACCGGAAGCCATTCCATAAAGTATAAAAGGAATACTTGGAGGTATAATAACCCCTAAGCCTCCTGCCACTGCTACAAGCGCCGTAGAAAAAACCTTATCGTATCCTAAACTATTAAGTACAGGAATTGTCATACTTCCCACAGCTGCTACTGTAGCTGGTGCAGAACCAGAAATTGCACCATAGAAAAGACAAGTTACAACAACAGCACAAGGCATGCCTGCTGTAAGCTTTCCTAAAAAATATGAAAAAACATCAAAAAGCTTCTTTGAAACCCCTCCTCTTGCCATTATTATTCCTGATAATACAAACATAGGAATAGCAAGAAGCGGAAAGCTATCCATTCCTCCAAGCATTGAACGAATAATATATTTACCGCTGGCTGTAAAGGATGGGTCAAAAGCTCCTGGAAGAACTGATGCTATTCCAAGAGATATAGATATAGGAATTGCTATTATCAAAAATATAAAAAATAACAAAAATACTACGTATGCTGACATAATTTATCCCTTCCTGACAATATTAAATTCAATAACCCATCTTTGAACTATTCGAAAGGCTGCTAAAGTAAAACTAAAAAGCGGTGCAGCTTGAACAAAATACATAGGAATTTTAACAGCTGGACTTAATTGTCCGCTCTGTATAGAAGATTGCAAATACGCCATGGCATAAGGTATCATATATATAAAAAATATAATTTCGATAGTATGGTTAATAAGTTTTATAAATGCTTTCCCTCTCTTTGACATTAATTCAGCCACTTGTTCTATTTTAATTGAAATACACTTTTTTGTACAATAGCTTACGCTCATAAAGGCTGACCATATAAACAAATATCTTGTCACTTCTTCAGACCAGGATAAAGAATAATTAAATACATACCTTGCACAAACTTGTATACCCATTATTATTGTCATTAGTGCTAAAAGAGTTACCATTAAAAATTCTTCAAAATTAGCATCCAGCCATTTTAATATTGCCACTATAACACCTCCAAAAAGGGCAGTTAACAACCTTAATCAATTATATAGTTTAATCAAGTCATTGTTAACTGCCCATATACCTTTACTATATCGCTATTTAGTTCATGCTTTTATGAAGTAACTGTAATACTCCATATAAATCTTCTACACCTATCTGTCCAGGTGCTGAAGCCTTCTTTGCTGCTCCAAAGGTTAATGCAGAACCAAATACTTCACCTGCCAGACGGCTTATAACACCTGTTCCTGCCATAGACATAGTGATTATTGGTCTGTCTGCATATTTTTCTGACATAATAACTGTAGCCTCTAATAATTCTAAAACATCTAATTTGGATTTTGGCATTACTGCAATTTTAGGTATATCTGCTCCTAAATCCTGCATCTTCCTTAAACGATAGATTATATCATCTTTAGAAGGTGTTTTACTGAAATCATGATTTGAAGCAACAACCTTTACACCAAAGCTGTGAGCACTTTCAATTATATCTTTTACAACATCGTCTCCTGTAAAAGCTTCAACATCTACTAAATCTACAAGACCAGTAGCTGCTACTGATTTATTAAGCTCTGCATAAGCTTTTGCATCTATAGCTTTTTCTCCACCTTCTTTAGAAGTACGGAAAGTAAATAATAAAGGAATACCATTTAAAGCATGTACCAAATCCTTTAAAACATCCTCAACCTTTTCTATGTCAAAAACATCTTCAAACCAATCTACTCGCCATTCTACTACATCTACATGTAAACTTGCAATACTTAAAGCTTCTTCTATTATTTCTTTTTTAGTTTTTGCTACTATAGGTACGCAGATTTTTGGTATACCATCACCTAATACTACATTTTTAACTTTTACTGTGTTCATAATTCTCTCCAGACTCCTTAATATATTTTAAAATATTATATTGGAAAAACAAGAAGAATACTTAAGCCATATTCTTCTTGCCTAAAATACTATTCTAGCACAGCTGCACCGCTATCTGCCTTAGCTGTAGCTTTAGCATAACTCATATTAACATATAATGCAAGTAAAACTCCCACAAATGTAATACCTATGTTAAGTAATAATACATATTTTGGACCTTCAACACCATAAGCTCTAGTAATAGCACCTGCTACTGATAAAACAGCATAGTTTGCAGCACTTGATGCTATCATAATAATGCTTGTGATAGTTCCTTTAATAGTAGGGAACATATCATTGATTGTTGCAGTAGCCATTTGAAGAACTCCGCCTGCTGCTGAATAACCAATTACAAATCCCCCAATTATAGTGATTTGCGGTGTCTTTACAACATAAACAATTACAAGCATAATTAATGCAATAAGCGGATATACAAACAAAATCTTAACAGGTTTTACTGATTTTCCTACTAATGCAGCTGTAACTAAAACCGCAATGATTGTACCTATTGAATAATATGACTGAATAACACTTGGGTTCTTTAGTCCTGTTGATTTAGCAAATTCCTGAATACAATTTAACCATAACTGGAAAGTTGAGGTACAAGTAAAACCAATTAATATTAATGCAATGCTTGTTGGTGTAAACTTAACTGATTTAATCTTCTTAAGCAATGATTCCTCTTTAACGCTGCTATTTTTAACAGAAGAAGATTTAGGCATTGGCATAATTGCTGTGAAAACAGCTATAATAACAAATAATGCAGGCATTACAAAGAATAAAGTTTTATAGGACATCTGGTTTCCTGCTACATAGCCAAGCATCATAGGAAGTACAAACTGTCCTAATGATACTCCAAGCTTTGTTAAAATAGTTGCAAGTCCAGTTGACTTAACTAATATTTCCATACAAGCAGGTATAACTCCTGTATCAAGGAATGAGTTAGCAATACCACCCATTAAAGCAAACAAATAAGCAACAGATGCACTTGGAGATAATGCAATACCTACGAAGAATATAATGTAAGATACAATACCTATTAAAGAAGCTATTCTTCTTCCAAGTTTATCTGAAAGAGGTCCTGCAATAGGAAGAGCAATTAAACGTCCAAGACCTAATGCAGCAATAACCATAACAACTGAACTTACATCAAAGCTGCCATTTGCTAGTTTCTTTGCTCCCCATTGCATGGCAAACTGCTGCTTATATTGAGCTAATATAGAAACTCCAATACCGTGGATAAAATAGTTTAAATAAAGTACAAATGCTGTTAAATAGTATTTCTTATTATTCTGTTCCATTTTGTTCTCCCCCTCAGTTTTTATTAAAATTAATATTTAATATTCATAACTTCTTTAATATGAGCAATAGGCATAGGCTGTCCTGTCCATAATTCAAAAGCTGCTGCTCCTTGGAAAAGCATCATGCCAAGACCATTCATTGTTCTGCATCCAACTTCTTTTGCCATCTTAAGCATAGCTGTTTCTGTTGGTGAGTAAATAATATCTACTACAACTAAGTCAGGACGGAAGAAAGATTTATCTGGAATATAAGTCTGTCCTTCCAGCGGCTTCATTCCAACTCCTGTTGCATTTGTGAATATAAAGCTGCTCTCTATTTCTCTCTTTAATGCATCTAAATCAGCTAAATCATATAATGTAGCTTTACAGTTTGTCTTTTCATTTATGTCTTTTACTGTTTTTTGTGCTCTTTCAAAGAAACTGTCCTTAACATTGAATATAGATATTTCAGCTACTCCATCTAAAGCCGCCTGAACTTGTATAGCAGTTGCAGCACCGCCTGCTCCAACTATAGTCATTTTCTTTCCTATTATATCAATGCCTGCATCTTTTAAAGCTGACATAAATCCAATTCCGTCAGTAATATGTCCAGTTAAAACTCCATTGTCATTTACAATTGTATTTACTGCTCCGCAAAGCTCAGCTGCAGGTGATAATTTATCAAGATACTTATGAACAACTGTTTTATTTGGCATAGATACGTTGCATCCTCTTACCTTCATTGCTCTAAAGCCTTTAATAGTATCTTCCAATGTGCTGTTATCAACTTCAAATGCTAAGTATGCATAGTCAAGTCCTAGCTTTGCAAATGCTTCATTGTGCATTCTAGGTGAACTTGAGTGTCTTATAGGATAAGCAATTAATCCAATAAGTTCTGTGTGTCCTGTTATACGTTCTGCCATAATAAATCTCTCCTTTTATAAAAATATTACTTCTATGAAACCTTTAGTGTGTTAAGTTATTAACTTAACATATAATGTTATTATTCTTGCTATTCTGCTGCAGCTTATGCAAAGCAGAATAGCAAGTTATTATAAATATTATATTGCTTTTATGTTTTGAACGGCTATTGAATTATCTTCTTTTGTCTTTCTAGGCTTTACAATATTCCCTATATTAATTACATGAACTGCTGCATCTGTATTATATTCCTGCAATGCACCTATCTTTTCTAATGTAAGTATTATATCTCTGCCTTCTGCCATACCGTCTATTATCTTTCTTGTTCTGGCACTATCACCGATATTAATTATTTCTACATTTTTATCTCCAAAATACTCAAGCAGTTCATTCAGTCCTGAATTTTCAGATCTCATACCAAGACATACAAATCCATAATCAAACTCTAAGTTTAATTCTATATCATCTTTCTTTACTTTAAAATGATCTGAAGCTACTTCAACTAGTGCTGTACTTGTATGGACATCTACATTATGTTTCTTAATAATATCCATCATTGAAAGCTTAGTTATTACGTCTAAGTCTCTTCCAAGCATAGGCATCATTTCAACTATTGAAACCTCTGCTCCTCTTTCTGCAAAGAACTCAACAACATCAAGTCCTACAGCTCCTCCGCCTACAACTGCTATTTTCATGCCTTTAACATTTTCAAACTTATCAATATTATTTAAAAGTCCAATAATTGAGTATATCTTTTCTCCTTCTTTATCGATACGTTCTAACAGACCTTTAATAGGAGGCAGTAATGGTTTGGAACCAGTAGCATTTACTATAACGTCAGGTTTAAGATTTTCAATAGCTTTTACATGTGCTTTTGTATCGGTATAAACAATTAAATTATTTAACTTTCCAGCTCTATTTATTAAATATTTAGGCAGGCATGAAATTCTATTCTTGTCTGGAAGCTTGGAGATTTCTCTTGCAAGTCCGCCTAACTCTTTCTTTTGTTCAAATAAGAAAGTTGTACATCCTACTTCTGCAGCAGTGCAGGCTGCTTCAAGTCCAGCAGTTCCGCCACCGATAACTACTACATTTGTTGGCTTTTTAACTCTTCTGCTCTTATAAGCATCTTCATATATAGTATCTGGATTCATAGTACATCTTATAGGTCTGTTTAAACCTATTCTATGCCCAGCACATCCTATATTACAGGAGATACATTTTCTTATCATATCTTCCTGGTTAGTTCTAACTTTTAAAACCCAATTAGGATCTGCAATTAATCCACGACCAATTCCTATTAAATCAGCATGTCCTTCAGCTAAAAGTTTCTCAGCAACTTCTGGATTTCTTATATTTCCTGTTGTTATTGTTGGTTTATTGAATTTTTCTCTTACTGCCTTAGACATATATGAACGCCATCCGTCTTCAAGATTCATGTTGTCTATTTGATATTGAAGAGAATCATTAAGCCCTGCTGAAACATTAAATACGTCTACTTCATCATTTAAGTACTCTAATATTTTTAGAATGTCTTCTAAAGTGTTTCCTCCCTCTAGAAGCTCATCTGCACTAATTCTAAGGAAAATCGGAAACATTGGTCCTACATTTGCTCTTACACTGTCAATTACCATTCTTGCAAATCTAGCTCTATTTTTAAGACTTCCGCCGAATTCATCCTCACGCTTATTATAAATAGGGGATAAGAATTGACAAATCAAATATGAGTGACCAGCATGTATTTCTACCGCATCAAATCCGGCTATCTGCACTCTTCTTGCTGCTTTTCCGTACTTTTCAACTATATCTAATATTTCTTCTTTTTCTAATGGTCTTGGAACTGCTCCTCCAGTTTTAGAAGGAATATTTGAAGATGAAACCGGCTGGCAGCCTATTCTGTCTGGAACTGCAGAAGCACCTGAATGGTTAATCTGCATTGCCACACAAGCACCATATTTATGAAGTCTTTCTGTAAGCTTATAAAGTGCTGGTATAAAACTGTCATGGTCGATTCTAAGCTGTGTTGTACCATTTGATCCTAAAGGAAAATCAACTGCTGCATTTTCTACTATTATTAATCCTGTTTCCCCTTTAGCTCTTTGCTCATAATACTTAATATGTTCAGCGTTAATCTCGCCATTTTGTCCTGCATAATTTGTACCCATTGGCGGCATTATTATCCTATTTTTTATTGTCATGTTTTTAACCTTAAATGGGCTAAAAATATTAGGGTATTTTGTCATATTTTTACCTCCATATTTAATTCTAACTAATATGAAACTTACTATATGTTACTGATTTTCACGTATACAGCTTACTTTTATTATTCTATAAATCAGTTTAGAAATTGAACATCTTTATCAAAACCATTTTATGTTGTTAAATCATTAACGCAATTCTATTATAATATGAATTTTATTATAAATCTAATCGATATTTTTAGCTTAATTAATAGAATTTTTCTATGAATTTTGTTATACTATTGATATATAAAAAAGGAAGGAAGGAAATTAAGTGAACTTAAAACATCTAGAGTATTTTAGAGTTTTAGCAAAACTTGAACATTATACACTGGCAGCAGAAAAGCTGTCTATAACCCAGCCTACTTTAACTTATGCTATTTCTGAACTGGAAAAAGATTTAGGAACTTATCTCTTTGAAAAGCGGGGAAGAAACGTTCGTTTAACAAAGTATGGCCGTTTTTTTCTTAATTATGTAGATAATGCACTAAGCGAACTTGAAAAAGGTGAAAAAGAACTAAGAGAGCTTATTAGTCCCTCTCATGGTACTGTTGATTTAGCTTTTATTTATACTTTAGGCCCGCATTTTGTACCTAAAATGATACAAAAATTTTTCAGCAACAAGGACTTTGAAAATATATCCTTTAACTTCAGCCAGGGAACTACCCAAGCTATTATTAAAGGTCTTAAAGAGGAAAAATTCGATTTGGCATTCTGCTCTTTTGCAGCAAATGAACCTGATATTAATTTTATACCTTTAATTGAGCAGGAACTTGTACTCATTGTTTCAAATAAACACCCTCTTGCAGCTTATGACAGCATTGATTTAAAAGATACTGCTCCTTTCCCCTTTGTATATTACAGTAAAGAAAGCGGTATTCGCCCCATAATAGACAATCTTTTTAACAAAGTTAATATTACTCCAAAAATTATATGTGAAGTTGAAGAGGACAGCGCTGTTGCGGGACTTGTCTCTATAAATTACGGCATTGCTGTTGTACCGCATATATGGATGCTGAATCATTTTGATGTAAAAGTTCTGCCAATTTTAAATCCGCCTCATGAACGTTTTATTTATATTGCTTATATGAAGGATAAATATATGAGTCCTACTGTTCAGCTTTTTCGTAATTTTGCAATAAATTACAGCAAAACCTATACAGAAAATTAATAATTCCATAGAATTATTACCTAAGATTGCATATATTACTTAAATTTTGGTAAAATAAAATCATTAAAAAAATGCACGAGGTATAGCAATGGAAAATAATTTAAAACCAACTGTAGTTGTAAGCAGATGCCTTGGATTTGACTACTGCAGGTATAACGGTGATATAAAGCCTGATAAATTTGTCCAAAAATTAGGTAATTTTGTTAACTATATAACAGTTTGTCCCGAAGTAGGCATAGGGCTTCCAATTCCAAGAGACCCTATTCGTGTTGTTTCAGAAAAGAATAATCTTATTCTCTATCAGCCTTCTACTGGCAAGGACTTAACTGCAGATATGAACAAATTCTCAGAAGATTTTTTATCCTCTCTGCCTGAAATAGATGGCTTTATATTAAAGGGACGTTCACCTTCCTGCGGTATAAAAGATGTAAAAATATTTTTAGGAAAAGAAAATACCAGCGGCTCTGTAAAAGGTTCAGGCCTATTTGCCAAAGCTGTTTTAGAAAAGTTTTCTGAAAAGGCTATTGAAGAAGAAGGAAGGTTAACCAATTTTAAAATAAGAGAGCATTTTTTAACTAAGCTTTTTCTTTTTTATAGGTTTCGCCAAATAAAAAAATCAAACTCTATGGCAGAATTAATAAAATTTCAAAGCGATAATAAATATTTATTCATGGCTTATAATCAAAAGGAGCAGAAACTCCTTGGAAGGATTATTGCAAATCATGAAAAAAATAGCTTCGATGAGCTGATAAAAGATTATGAAAAGCACTTATCCTCAGCCTTTGCTAAAACTCCAAGATACACAAGCATAATCAATGCTCTTCAGCATATATTCGGCTATTTTTCCGATAAGCTTTCTTCTAAGGAAAAAGATTTTTTTCTGAACACTTTAGAAAAATACAGAGAAAATAAAATTCCGCTGAGCGTATTAATTCATCTTTTAAAAGGCTATGCTATTGAGTATAACGAAGAATATATATTGCAGCAGACTATTTTATCTCCATACCCTGATGAATTGGTAGATATAAGCGATTCGGGGAATAGTTAAAATTATATTTTCCAAAATTAACAGCAAAGAGAAAAAGCACCCATCCTCCAATGATTAGTGCTCTAGTCTCTATTAATTAAATACCTATTCAATTCGTCCAATAACCCTAAAACAAAATAAATGTTCTTAGGATGCTTAGTGTTTTACCAGCACTAAGCATTTCTTATTTATATAATATCATAATTTATTTAAAAATAAACAATTTTTTATAATTGATTTAAGTTGCTGTATTTTATTTCATTAATTCCTTCCGCCGTTTTTCTACTGCACGTACTGCTTCTTCTGGAGTTTTTATTCCATTCATTGCAAGTTGAAATTCTTCTTCAACTAATTTTGAAAGCTGGCTGGATTTTGGAAATACCGGCATACAAGGCTCTATTACGGAATTTAAAAATGCTCCTATATTTTTAGGATCTTTCGTGTTATCACCTACGTATATCTTTTTCACATGAGATGTTACAGCTCCAGGAATACTGCCATTTTCAGCATATATACAAGCCCCTTCTTCACCACAATAATATTTAAGAAATTCCCAAGCTGCTTCTTTATTTTTAGAATTAGCATAAATACCCATTAAAGTTGATGAACCTATAGTCACATTTGGACTGCCTCCTTTAGGATATGGCATTGGGGCAACATCCCATTGAAAATTTTCTCTGTTTTTCATAGCCCGAAGCTGCCATGCTGTCCATTCCCCCATAGGCATCATTGCAACTTTATTACCTCCAAACATAGTAACCGACCCCCCTTTAATCAGCCCCTGTTCTTTAATTTGTGCTGCTGTAAGCACACTGCCGTCATTTTGAAGATCAACAGTAAACTGTAAGGCATCTATAAAAGGAGTCAAATCATCATCTAGTAAGCTTTTTCCATTTTGAAGTGCAGAAATCGTCCATAAATACGGATATGCTTGAATAAAAGCTCCCCAGATTTTATCCTTTCCAGAACCTTTGGTCAATTTTTTAGCAGTTTTTCTAAAATCATCCCAGGTAAAATTTTCTGTAGGATATGGTATACCTGCATTGTCAAATATAGTTTTATTGTAATACATAAGAAATACATTATTTCTATAAGGAACAGCATAATATTTTCCTTCAAAAGTTAAATCATTTATAACATTTCCATATGGAGACATATCAAATTTATCTCTGTAAACAAAATCATTAAGTGGTTCTAGTTGTTTATTATCTGCAAGCTGAGAATACATATCGGGAGAAACTATGCAAATTAAATCTATATTCTCCTTATTAGCAAGAAATTTATTTATACTGTCTACATAATCTATTGATGATATTATAGTACATTCAACAGTAATATTAGGAAATTTTTTATTAAATTCTGTAATTATTTTTTCCATTGGAATCTTTTCGTCAGTCCAAGTAATTACTTTCAATTTTACATTTTTTTCAGAAAATTGAGCCTGTCTATCAATTAATTCTTTTGATTCATTCGTTAAAAAATTACTACATCCTATGACTAATAAAATAACAATAAATAATAAAGTCATATATGCAATATATTTTTTTACCATTAAAATTCCCCTTTTTAAAATATTTATTTTAAGCAATAGTTTACATTTTATTTACATTATAACATAATCAATATAAAATTGTGTAAAATTAAAAACAACAGGAATATATTCAATCCTGCTGTTTTTATAATATTACTTATTATTAATACTCCCAAAAGAAACGGCCTTTTAATAGTTTTTCAATAATTATATCCTTTTCGTTCTTTGGTAAATTATCATTCATTTCTTTTATTATTTCTTCTTTTACCAAATGTTCTTTTGACATAACAGCTGTTGCTTTTGTAGTATCAGCATCAAGTCTTAAAATTTTATCTGAATCAGCAGCAGTCTGCCATTTTGTCCATTTAGGCAAATTATCTCCATTTGGATCTCCTGTGTGTAAAAAATTCTTTATATAAGTCATCATCATATTAGATAATTCTGTTCTTCCTGGTTTATTTTCCTCTGTATAAAAACCTTTAAAGTAATTTCCAAAAGCATAATTTGCTGTTATTAAATCTACATCAACACCATGAGCAGCCGCAAATAATTTAGTATTATTCGTAATAACTCCTTCCTGAGTTCCCCATGCACATCTATATGCATATACAGATGGTTGATCTTTATTAACAATTAATAAATCTGCTACTTTATCAGCGTTAAATCCTGCATACATCTTACTGCCATATGTTACAGCATCGTTTAATATTTTAAGTTTTTCTGGATCACTATATATTTTTCCATTTAAAACAGCTCCTTCAAAATAGGGATCCATTGCAGCAAAACCAGCAAATTCATTTGCCATACTTCCTATTATAATTGGAACCTTATTGTAATTACCTGTTTTTAACAATTCAAAACCTTCTTTAGGAATTACATTTCCGTCTTTGTATAAATGAGGGAATTGACCCATTTTTATAGCCACAGTACCATATAAAGGTACAATTTCTTTAGCATCTTTTCCTCTTAAATAAGCAGCTAAATCCTTTGAAGACTGTGATTCAATCCATTTTTGTGCTTCTTCATCATTTGAAGCTTTACCATCTTTAATTACTAACTTTTTAATTATCTCTTGAGTGAATTTTTTACCTTCTTCTGGTTCTGCTAAAGTTAATCCTCCGCTTAAAGGTATAGCTTTTTGATACAAACCTTTTGAATATGGAGAAATTAAACTAGCTAACACATCTCTTGCTCCTGCAGATTGACCAGAAAGAGTAACATTTTTAGGATTTCCTCCAAAGCTTGCAATATTATTTTGTACCCATTCTAAAGCTTTAAAAATATCTAATAATCCATAATTTCCTGAATCATTAAGCTTATCACCGTCTTTTAAAGCGTCATTTAAAAACCATCCCATAGGTCCTAAACGATAATTTATTGAAATAATAATACTGTTAGATTTTTGAGCAAGTACATCTCCTTTAAAAGATTCACCAGAACCTGTTATATTACCTCCGCCATGTACAAAAACCATTACAGGAATATTTTCATCTTTAGTATTTGGTCTCCAAATATTTAAATAAAGACAATCTTCACTTCCTATAACCTCTTTCCCTGATAACTGTACAGCTTTATTTTTATATTGTTTTGTTTCTAATGTATTATTCCATTTTTCTGGATTTTGAGGTGCTTTCCATCTCAATTCCCCAACAGGAGGCTTCGCATAAGGAACTCCTAACCATTGTAAAGTATTTGTAGTATTATCAAGTAATCCTTCAACTGTACCATACTGCGTAACTTGTAATACAGTACCTGAGTACTTATACTTTTCTTGATTTGAAGAATTATTACTTGGAGTATTATTCTTGCAGCCTGCTAAGTTAAAAAGCATAAATACTGCAAGAATAAAAAGACAAATTTTTTTCATCACTTTTCCCCCTTACTTTATACTTGTTGCTAAAGACAATAAAACATTTTATAATTAAATTGTCCTATCGTCTCCAACTGTTTTGTTCAATGTAATTATAGTTTTTATTATACACTTAATAAAGTTGATATTTTTAAACCTTTACAAAATTCAGAGGTGCAAATCTATGCTTTTTATATCTATTTTATTTCTTATTTTCTTTATGTTGGTAATATTCAATGATAATGAAAAAAATCTATTTTTATGGTTTTTATTATTATCGGTTTTAGGATGGTTTTTATCTATATTAAGCTTAATCTTTTATATTGGAAAACTTAATTACTATAGATTTATAGCTTTTCATCTTTTTTCAATACCTAATGACTTATGGAAAATTGTCAACTCTTTAAATCCAGATATTATTTTAGTAAACCGTTTCATAAATGCCGGAGTTTTATTATTTTTATACAGCATACTTAGCTTTGCTTTAACATTTACTAATATTTTTCCAAAAAATAGAACTAAAAAAATATTAATTTATCTTCTTATTGCTCCTTTTTTTCAATTTATTATATATGATCCTATTATATATAAAAATGTTTATCTATTTTTATTTAGCAGAGAATATATTTTAATTTCATTTCACAATTTTTATATAATTATTAATATATTACATACTGTTACATCAATCATTAACGCCTGTTATCTTATTGCAACTTTAGGTATTTTTATATACAATGCTCATTTACAGCGTAATTATTATTTTCTGAAAAATTATGCTGTTTTTCTTATTATTGCTATGACTTCAATCATAATTCCTTATTTTGTTATTTTTTCATGGGCACCTAAAATACTTATTAATATTTCTGCTATCGCAGGAACTATAAAATTTATTCGAATAGATTTAGTAAAAAACAGAGCTATATACAACATATTCCCTTATTTTGTTATAGTGTCATTTATTATTACTATTTTTTCAATATATAAATTAAAAAGAATTGATGATGCTTATAAAAATCACACTATTCAAATTTCAAAAAGTATAGAAACTGCAAATATTGGAGCTAAAATTTTTTCTCACTCTATGAAAAATCAGTTAATATCCATACTAAGTGACGCAGAATATCTGAAAGAAACTTATGAAAATTACGATGAAATTAAAAAAATTACACAAAATATTATTTCTACTGTAAATCAAAGTATTGATAGATTAAATACCCTTCATCAGCGCTTTAATACAATATACATAAACATGAATGCTGTCAAATTATCTATGCCTGTTGAAAACGCGTTAAATTATCAATGTAAAATACCATCTAATATCTCTTTAATAAAAAAGTATGACAGTAATTTACCAATATGTCTTATAGATATAGAACATATGACAGAATGCATATGCGTTATTCTTAATAATGCTATTGAAGCTATAAAAGGAAAGGAAGGAACAATAACAATTACTTTACAAAAATTAAATAACTGGGGTATTATATCAATAGAAGATACCGGCTGCGGAATAGATAAAAAAATTTTAAATAAAATTTTTGAACCTTTTTTTACAACTAAATCTTCACGATTGAACTGGGGCATAGGTTTATCCTATGTTCATAAAATTGTATGTGCTCATAAAGGGAAGGTAATCGTTGAAAGCGAACTTGAAAAAGGAACTATATTAAAAATCTTTTTACCTGTAATGAAACATGGTTGATAAAATTTCAACCCTATATGGCAATCATTTTCATTAAATTCAAGAGGTGAAACATTTGAATAATACTTATTCTATAAAAGTCTTAATAGTTGATGATATTGAAACAATATGCCGAAGAATAGAAAACATTTTAAAAAAGAATGAAAATATTAAAGTTGTAGGTACTGCTAATAATGGGTATGAAGCAGTAATAATGACTGCTATACATCAGCCTGATGTAATCCTTATGGATATTGATATGGAGGACAGCCATGCTGGTTTAAGAGCTTCAAAAGAAATATTAGAAAAATTCCCAGATATTAAAATAGTTATCCTTACAGTCCATGAAGAAGATCAAACTGTTTTTTCAGCTTTTAAATTAGGTATAACTGATTATGTATTAAAAAATGCTAAACCTAGCGAAATTATAAATGCAGTAAAAGATGCATATTTTGAACAGTCCCCCATTAGACCTGTCATTGCTAAAAAAATACGAAATGAATTTGTACGTGCAAAAACAAATGAAGAAAATTTAATGAATTATATTAATATAATAAGCCGTCTCACTCCTGCTGAAACGTCAGTTATAAAACTTTTTATAAAAGGAATGACTCGTCTAGAAATATGTAACCATCGTCATATTGAAATATCTACTTTAAAAACTGAAATAAATAGTATTTTAAAAAAATTTAACTGCCGAAATATTAATGAAGTAATTTGTAAAATAAAAAATATGAATCTGCCTGATTTTTAATTGAGTAAATTTTACAAACAATGCCTATTTCCCTTTGAAGATAGCTTTATCATCAGGTACTATTGCTTTAAATTTAAGTCATTAGACTTCTAATTAACAGCAATAGTACCTTATAACAATGCAGCATTTTCACTTAAAAATACTTAATACTTACAAATTCAAATTTCTAATATATTTTTTAGTTTATGAACTGTTCTTATACTTCCAAGTTTGATAATCTCTATGGATGCACAATATTTATCCACCATTAGCACAACAAAAGCTTCTTTATACCTTGGCAATCTAAAGGTTAAAGGCCACATATGCTTATGTATTATGTCCTTTTCCCTATTATTCAAATTGAAATATTTGTTTGCATTTTGTAATGCAATATATGGATGAATAAATCCATGTAATCCTTTATATGGCTTCCCTATATGCCAGTCATACAGGAAAAAGTCATGCAGCAGTCCACCTCTGGCTGCTGAACGGTAGTCAAGTCTCAGCTTTCTGCATATCATAAAGCTGATATATGAAACATATAAACTGTGCTCAAGACAGTTTATATCACCATGCTGTATAAAATTTTTCATTGATTTTACCATATCGTGTTGAATCAAATCACAAATACATTCTTTATATTCTTGTTCACTAGCGGAATCTGCTTTTAATTTCAACTTTGATTTTATCAATTTTATCATTCAGAATGCTCCTTATATCACGGTTTAAAATACCTGCATTTAAAATTAACAGTCGTGGAAATGCAAGGAAAAACCTTTTATATTTAATAATTTTTTCATAATATTTATTCACCGGTAAATCTGTATAATTAATAATCACTTTCCTTAAATCCAAAGCTTCAAGTACCGACTTTGTAGTATCTATAAGAAAGTATAAGATTATAACTGCTGCAATATAGCCCTTTGTTGACACAGGTACGGAAAAAATCAATTTTGAAAAAGTAGGATGTACCACCTGTACTAATAAAAACGCCAGAATACCCCATAGAAGTGAATATTTCAAACATATATATCCCTTAACATTCATAGCATTATTGCTGTAATCCCACCATTTGCAGTTAAATACCTTCTCTAAAGCAAATCCTGTAATATATTCCAATACAGTAACCAAAATAGTAGAAAACACTATGCTTATTAATAATGATGTTGAATAATCTTTAAAAACAAAAATAATCCACTTTGAAAATTGAACTATCAGTATAGCACCAAATCCATAGATTGGACAAAAGAATCCATTTAAAAACCCTCTATTGATAAACTTTCTTTCATTTATGCTTGCAAATATTGTTTCCATCAACCACCCTAAAAATGAATATATTGCAAAAAACAATACCAAATCCCAAAAACCATTCACTTTTCTAAACCCCTTTCATTTATAATTTACGCTCTCATAAACTCCATTTAGAAAAATTTAAAGCTATGTTTAAAACGAAAACCTATGTGAAGCATTCAAACAAATGTTTGAAGAAATTTCCGTTGCTTTTAAGTTACCTTCTATTTTTATTATTATAATATCACATATATACTTGTATAAAAATATATATTCCTTAACAAAATAAGCTGAAAATATAAATGCATAGTTTGTAATTAAATTCAACATAAAAATAAACAGATTGTATATAAAATAAACTATTTCATACAATCTGTTTTTTTAATTAAAAATATAATAATTTTATTAAAATATGCTTTTTATCTATACTATTGCTTCTTTTTTCTCTTGTATTTTTAATTGAATTTTATCAGCATGCCCTTTCATTAACACAGATATTACTAAAAATACAACTAAAAACCCTGCCAATATACCTATATCATATCCATATATAGAAATATCTAATCCAGATATAACTTCTCTTAAAGCTGATACACAGTAAGTAAATGGCATAAATGGATTTAGCACTTTAAACAACTTAGGCACCACTTCTAATGGGAATGTTCCTGCACAAGAAGTTAATTGTAATATTAAAAGTACAATAGAAAGTAATCTTCCAACTTGACCCATTAGGAATATCAAACTTTGAATTATTGCTATAAATACAAAGGACATAAATATATTTGTTAAGAAATATAAAAGAACATTATCCGGCTTAAGCCCTAAAGTCATTACAACTACACTAACTAAAACTGCCTGTAGTATACCTATATATCCATAGGATAAGAATTTGCCTATAACTATTGAAAAATTACTTGCCTCTATATCATCGTCTATCTTATCTGTAATTACGAAAAACATCATTAATGCACCAACCCACAATGAAAGAGGTATAAAATATGGCGCAAATCCTGTTCCATAATCCTTTACTGGATTCAATGGTTTTTCGTCCATAATTAATGGTTCAGAAACAAATTCACCCATAGTGTCGCTATCATTAATTAAATTCTTTGTTATTTTATCTGCACCTTCCTGCAGCTTATCACTTAATTTAGAAGCCCCATCAGTAAGCTCTACAATTCCATCAGAAAGTTGTATTGAGCCATCTTGAAGTTTATTAACACCATCTTGAAGTTCTGGTAGTTTACTATTAAACTCTCCTAATCCATTACTTAACTGTAAAGCTCCGTCTTTTAGTGCGGTAATACCCTCAAATAGATTTTTTCCACCACTTGTACTGCTCGATTGTAAGTTTTTAACTTGTTCAGGTTTAGCTATAGCCTCCTTTAGTCTAGCAGAACCTGAGTATAATTGTTCTAACCCTGAAACCAGATTCTTTGATCCATTACTTAGTTTAACTACACCTGCTGATAATTCTGGTACTTTACTATTCAATTGTCCCAAGCCATTATTAATAGCTTTTGCACCGCCTGCTAAAGCATCTAATCCATTTGATAATTCACCAGAACCTTTATAAAGTTTATCTGCTGCTACTTTTACGCTAGGCATATTAGTATTCAGACTATCAAGACCTGTTTTGAAATCTCCATTAAGATTACTATAAACTAATTTTAATCCATCACTAACCGTCTTAGCACCTGTTTTTAATGCATTTACTTTTTGTTGATTGTCTGGTGTGTTAGAAGCATTTAATATTGTTCCTATTGATGTTATGATTTTTTCCACATCATCTGCTGTAGCAGTACCCTCAACTACTTTTTGTTGATAAACTGCTAATACATTTGCCATTGATGTCTGAGAAGCTGTCATATTACTTATTAACTCATCAATTCCTGCAGAAACCTGTGCTGCACCATCATTTATTTTTTTCATGCTAGGCAGTACTTGATCATTTAATGCTCCATCAAGTTGCCCTATTCCTGACGCTACAGGAGTTAAGCCCTTATCAGAAAAATCCTTTATTCCTTGATTTACCTGAATTGCTCCGTTAGAAGCTTTATCTATACCAACTTTCAAATCTTCTGAACCTTTGTAAAGATCAGATACTCCTTTCTCAAGCTCTGGCATTTTTCCATTCATAGCATTTAATCCATCGCTTATTTGTATTGCACCAGACTTGGCATCTTGAAGTCCTCCATTTATCTGAGTTACCCCTCCATATAATGACCCAACTCCTGCTTGAACTTGCCCTAGTCCATCCTTCAACTTGATTGAGCCATCATACAACTGCTTAATACCACTTTTCATCTCAGGAAGTTTTCCATTAAGAGTTTTTACACCATCACTCAATTCCTTACTTCCATCTTTAGCAGTAATCATGCCATCCTTAAGTTTTTTACTGCCATCTGCTGCATTTATCATTCCATCCTTTACTTCGTAAAGACTATCGAAAGCACCGATAGTATATTCCTTAGCGATGTTTTTGTTTAATTCTAATTTTAATTCACCTAGTACTTTACTATTTATTTGGGCGGCCAAAAAGTTTTTCTTATCATTTTCAATAAAGGTAATTATTGCTTTCTCTGGTTTTCCATCCTTTGCACTTATAATCTTTTTAGAAAAATCCTCTGATATTATGAACATACCATAATACCCATCTTTTTCTTTAAGCTTTTGCTCTGCCTCTTCCAGCGAAACAAATCTCCATCCGATTTTATTATTATCCTTTAGTTTTTCTACCAAATCATTGCCATAGTTGACAGCTGTACCATCTTTAGTAGCTCCAGCATCTAAATTAACTATAGCTACTGGCAAGGAGCTCAACTTGCTATAAGGATCCCAGAAGGCCGCAAGATAAAGTAGACTGTATAAAAGAGGTACGACTATTATTGCAGTTACAGAAACTCTAAGTATTCTGTTTTTAAATATACTTGATATATCTCGCCAAGCTATTTTTATAAAATTCATGCTACTCCTCCTTTAAATTTACTAACCAGTCATTATGAACTGACCAGTCAGTTTATTTATACTCCTTTTTTCTTCCCCTGTCAATATATATAATTCATGAAATTCTTTCATTTTGTATAAAATAAAAAGATTATGGCAAAATATCTGACTGATACTTCCATAATCTTGAATAAAAATCATTTAAATCCTCTTGATTATAACTGTATTCCCTTTAGAACATACTCCATAAGGCTCTCTATAACATCATCAACATTATTTAAATCATTATTTATAAGTTCATACACAGCAGCTGAACATAATGTTCCGAAAAAAGCATATGAAAAAAATGATGGTTCACCTTTTTTAATAACGCCTTTTTCCATAGCTTCATTAAGATATGTCTCAATTACTGATATATACCGCTTAATACTTTCACGCAATTCTAGATGCCTAAGTTCCTGGCCCCAAAGCTGGCTCATTACTACCTTAAAAAAATCTCGGTTTCTATGTACCATCTCTAGTTGAACTTTACAAATAGCTCTCAATTTATTAAGAATATCTTCTTGGGAATCGGCTGCATTTTTAACTTCCTCGTTCATTAATCCCATTCCTGCTGTAATAATATACTTAAATATTTCCTCTTTACTTTTAAAATGATAATAAAGAGTACCTTTTGCTACACCTGCACTTTCAGCAATATTATCCATAGTAGCTCCACTATACCCATTTTGAGAAAACTCCTTAATAGCAGTCTCAAAAATAACTTTTTTAGTTTTATTCATTAGAATCACTCCATTAAATTATTTACAACTACAAATCATCTCTCGCTTATATTATTATTTTTATACCACTTCCTGATTATATCTATGCTCTCTTCACTTGGATAATAGTTTTTATTTTCACTAGTCTCCCCGATTGCAAAAACAGAAAAACCTAAATGCCAAGGCTTATCTTCAAAAATCCTTCTGTAAGCTTCAAAACAGTTTGCCTGCTCTAAAACATTTTCTATTTTTGTAGGCTCAGGATTCCACGGCTCTCTTGCAGCCCCATTTCTTCTTGGAAACCCAAGTTCTCCAAAAAATATAGGCTTTTGCCACTTATCATGAAACTCCTTTAGCTGCTGTTCTATATTTTGTTTTCTTTTATGAGCAGTTGTAGATTTTATTGCCTCTGTCAGCTCGTAAGCAGTATTTATATCTTTATTTGAAAGCTCAAAATAAGCAGCAATGGAAATAAAGTCTACTTTTGAAAAAAGCTTATTATTAAGCTTTTTATTAAAATCCTCAGTTTTATACCACCAATTAGTTCTATAAGTTATAAGCCCCTTATAATACTGTCTTACATAATCTATTATATCTATCCAGGAAGCTTCATAAGATTCCATATTTATAAAATTTGACGCTACATTAAGTGCATCCACATGATAAGGTACTGCTATATCATCAATAAGATTTTTAATAACCTTACTTTTCCAGTTGTCAAAAAACTTATTTATATCCACAGGTTTCCACTCGGTTTCATACTGCTTTCCATTGTCTATCCAGGGATACGCTTCTAAAATAATATTTATCTTTTTCCATCTTAATCTTTTTATAAGCTCTACAGCCTTTTTCTTACTCTCTTCATCAACTGTCATATCCGTTGCTTTCAAATCCTTAATATGTATAACCACTGGTATATTAACTGTATTTAACTGAAGTTTATCAATATCCCTAAGTGCCTGTTCAATTAAATAATCAGTGCTGAGATTTCCTGCTTTTATTTTTGTTTTAAATTCCTTATTTAAAGTTTTTCCATAAAATTTATTTTTAAGGTCATTCACTTTTCCATTAAACACAGGACTTTTGTTTGATAAAGTTAAGCTTATTATAAAAATTGCAACTAAAATTATAAACATGAATAATACTTTATTAATTCTTCTCATGGCCTTTTCCTCCATGCGAACTAATTATTTTATACCTTTAAGTAGTTTTTCTTTCTACTAACCTTATAGGCAATATATTTTCAATTTCTACTTTTTTCCCTTCTATTTCATTAATTAATAAGCTTACAGAAAGCTCAGCCATTTCTTTAATGGGTTGTTTTATAGTAGTTAAGGAAGGTACAATTAAAGAAGCCAAATTAATATCATCATAGCCCACTATTTTTAAATCCTTTGGAATTTCTTTGCCAAGCAAACTAGCAACATGTATTATTGAAACAGCTATCATATCACTGCTGGCAAATATACCATCTATATCAGGATACTCCTCAAACATTTTATAAACAAGCTTTTCATAGCTTTCAAATATATCCAATTTTGCTTCTTTAATAACATAATCAACCTTTCTTTCATCTGCTGTATCAACAAAAGCCTGATAACGATTATTTGCTGGTGTACTTAATTCAAGAGGCCCGCTTATATGTGCAAGTTTTCTGCAGCCTTTATCTATTAAAAGATTAGTTGCAAGCCTGCCACCTTCATAGTTGTCTGAAGTAACAAAAGGTATACCGTTTAAAAAGTCTCTATCAAGAGCTACAATAGGCAGGTTTGGAATAAGATAATCTGAAGTCTCCATTGTATGACTTCCCATTATAATACCGTCAACCTGATTTCTTTTAAGCATTTCCACGTAATCCTTTTCCTTAACGCTATCTTGATAAGAATTACATACTAATACCTTATAACCTGATTGATAAGCATAAAATTCTACATAATTTGTTAATTCCGCAAAAAATGGATGAGACACATTTGGTACTATAAGCCCTAAAATATTAGACTTTCTTCTAAATAAGGAACGTGCTATTTCGTTAGGTTGATAATTCAATTCTTCCATAGCATCATATACCTTTTTTCTAGTTGCCTCGCTTATATATCCTCTGTTGTTTAACACTCTTGAAACCGTAGTTACAGTAACTCCGGCTATTTTAGCTACATCCTTTATTGTCGCCATAAAATCATTCCTATTCCATTTCTAAATACAAATTTATTATATTATATTAGTAAAAATTTGTCTATAAACGTAAAACAAAACCAAGGGATTAAGCCCCTTGGTCATACCGCTATACTAAATATTCAGTTTCTTTACCATTATTATCTATATAATTGATTACAGATTTATTAGTTTTTAAATCTATAAACAATGTACACTTCTTATCCTCCTTTTCCCAAGAAAGACTGACTTCATCTTTAGCACAATCTAAAACCTTAAATTCTCCATTAAAAGCAGGATATTCGTTTCTAAATCGTATAAGCTCTAGAAGTCTTTGAACAACTGGCTTTTTTATCGACTGTTCAATTTCTTCAAGAGTAAAGTTATGGCGGTTTATCTCTCTGCCTTCTCCAGTTCTTTCTACAGCCTCAATATCATTTTCTCCTGCCAGTAGTCCTACATAATATACTTGAGGTATTCCAGGAGTAAAGAATTGAATAGCTCTTGCTGCTAAGTATGCATCATCATCCTTGTTAAGTACAGAATAATAAGTACATCTTATTTGATGCACATCAAAACCATCTGGTGCCTTATGCTCATCTGATACTATAAGGCTAAGGTTTGAACCTCTTTCTAAAGCAATGTCAACTAGCTTTCTAGCTTCCTTAGTATCTATTAAATCATCCATATCTGGTTTTACAGGAATACCATCGTGACAGTCAAGCATTGTAAACTGCTTGCTGGGACGATTTTTTAAATATTTGCAAAGCTCTTGGCTATTTTTATTTATTAATGTGTCAAGAACTCTATATGGCAATATAAAATCATATATAAAAAAGCCATGCTCTGCAAGCTTATATTGAATTGTGTAGTGTGAGTGAACCTCTGGAAGAAGCTCTATTCCTAAAGAATCTGCCAGTCCCTTAATAAAGTCTAGGAATTCATATATTTCTGGTTCTACAAAAAAGCAGCTTGTTCCCAGCTTTTTAATAACATAGCCTACAGCATCTAATCTTACTATTTTTACGTTATTTTTACTAAAATTAATAAAGAAATCCGTAAGGAGCTGCTTTACTTTTTCTGATTTCACATCAAGGTCAATCTGCTCTGAAGGATCAGTCTTTCCAAAAGTAGTCCATACTTTTTCTTCTTCACCAGTTTCTTTTATTGTAAAAGCAGAATAAGGCACCTGCCTTCTAAGAAACATCTTATCTATATCTTCTTTAACAGGCTTTCCATCTTTCCAAAGTTTATCTAAAGTAATAAATAAATCAGCATATTCTGATTTTCTGCCCTTTAAAAGAAAATCCTGAAAATACTTAGATTTTTGAGAAATATGGTTAACCATTAAGTCTACCAGCACATCAAAATTTTCGCCAATAGCCTTTATATCCTCCCAAGTACCAAACTCAGGCTCTATTTCTAAATAAGTAAGCGGCGCAAACCCTCTGTCTCCTGAGGATGGGAATGGAGGAAGAATATGAACCCCACCTTTAAAAATATCAGAAAAATACTTTAATAATACGTTGTTTAAAGTTTTTAAATTTCCACCAAGTGAGTCTGGATAAGTAATAAGCTGTACTTGATTTTTTACTGCCATAATTGCCGCCTCCTATAAACCATACATCTTTTTTATTTCTTCAAGCTTTGGTAAATCAACCACTGCTCCAGTATACTTTAATTTGTATGCACTAACTGCAAAACCCAATTTTAACGCATCTTTAATAGTATACCCTTTTATAATGGAAGCATAAAAACCTGACCAAAAAGCATCTCCTGCTCCTGTAGTGTCTGCTACTTCTGTTGCCAAAGTGTTAAATTTAATAGTTTCTACCCCATTTGAAACTATTGCTCCGTCTTTTCCAAGAGTCATAATTACAAGCTTAGCACCAAGCTTTAAAAACTTTTCTATCTGATTCTCATTTGTATCTTTTCCAAACAATCTTTCTGCATCATCCTCCGATGGTTTTACAATATCAACCTTACTTACTATTGACTTAACATATTCAATCCCATTTTCACCTTTCTGCCATATCATCGGATGATAATTAGGGTCAAAACACACTAACATATTATTTTTTCTCGCCTGCTCAATAACTTTTAAAATAGTATTTCTAACTGGCGTTCTTGATATTGGCCAGCAGGAAAAATGAACTATTTTAGAATTTTTTAAAGCCTCTTTAAGCTCATTTGTATATTCCATATAATAGTCTGCTTCTCTATAAAATATAGGGATTGGTGTTGCTTTACTCTTTGTAACTACAACCATGCTTGTTGAGTAATCTACTTGCTGAATACAGCCAGTATCAATATTAAACTGTTTCAAATGATTTATTAAAAATCTTCCAAATCCATCTTTACCAACTGCTGAGGCAACGAGTGAATTTATTCCCAGCTTTTTTACATTCATAGCAATATTAGCTGGAGAACCACCAAAAAACTTATTATAAGTATTGCATTCAAAATTATCACCGTAATCTGCTGAAATCATATCAATTAAAATTTCTCCTACGGTTAGAATATCATTTGACTTATCTTGAAACTGTATCTTATCTTCAAACTTAAACATACTATCCCTCCAAAGCGTTTATGTAAACCGATTGACATATGCAGTGTTTATATAACAAGCCAGTTGTACAATATTTACATACAGCTTGTTACTTATAAACTCTATTTTATATCCCATTTTATAAGGGATAATATATTACAATCACCTTTTGAGAAAACCTTCAAGTTAATAGACTCTCTGCTTGGATATATTCTTCCTGTCATAACCTTCTCTCCTTCATTGATAAACACTTCAACGGAAGATTTATCAACAAATATTTGCAAATTTAACTTATTGTCTATAAGCTCTACTTCTGTTTTTCTTTCTCCCTTAGGACCTATTCCTGATTTATCACGATTAAATATAAATAACTTATCTTCTACACTATATGTCAATACTGTTTCTTCAGTCTCAGAAGTTCTAAGTTTTATTCCGAACTCTTTTGAGTGCTTCGCATCAAAAATTATTTGAAGCTCATAGCTGTCTCCAGTTATAGGAAGCAAGTTTTCTCCATTAACGCTTATATTTTCTAAAGAAACTTCATTCTTTCTATAATTTTCTATTTCAGAAACGGGTTTAAAAAATAGTTTATTATCTTTTAATACAACCTCTCTTGGAAGAGTCATAGCTCCACACCAATTATCTCCTCTCTCTTGAGTGGGAAACTTACTTTCCCACATTTCCATCCAAGCTACTACTATTCTTCTGCCTTTACTATCTAAAGCAGTTTGTGGAGCATAAAAGTCAAAGCCGTAATCAACTGGATTATAACCATTTATATTAAATATACCTTTTTTTAAATCTAAATTACCTGTTATATAAACTGTAGAATGGATATTATGATAATTATTCCCCTGTGGCTTCATGTATTGCGGTGAAACCATCAATATATCCTTACCGTTTATCTTGAATAAGTCAGGACATTCCCATGTTGTTCCTATGTTTCCATCACTTTTAGCTAATATATTTACAAAATCCCAATTTATTAAATTCTTAGACTTATACAAAAGAACTTGACCATTTCCTTTTTCATCATTTGAACCTAATACCATATAATAAATATCATCTATTTTAAAAACCTTAGGATCACGACAATCTTTTTTGTTAGCTGCTTCTGGAATTTGATTACTATTTATTACAGGATTCCCATGGTATTTTTCAAAAAAAATTCCGTTTTCTGAATAAGCAATTCCCTGAGTTTGCTTATAATCTTTTGATTTATCCACTCCAGTATATACATGGCCTGTATATACAAGATAAAGCTTTCCGTCCTTTTCAATAGAAGTACCTGAAAAACAGCCATCTTTATCAAAGTTTGTATCCGGAGCTAAAGCTATAGGTTCATAGCTCCACTTAACTAAATCCTCGCTTACAGCATGCCCCCAGTGCATAGGCCCCCAAACCGCTTCATAAGGATAATGCTGATAAAACAAGTGATATTTACCCTTATAATATATAAATCCATTTGGATCATTAATCCAACCATACTCACCCATTAAGTGGTAGTTCAATCTATATTCCTTATTTAACTTATGTTTGTTATTTTTTATAAATTCATTAGCTTCCTGTAATTTATCTCTTACCATTAAAAGCACTCCTAGACAAGCTCTAAAACCACTGCTTCATAAGCTTTTAGTTCTATATTTTTGTTATTTAAATCAATATTTTCATAATTAGATATAATGACTTCTCTTACATTATAATCAAGCTTTAACTGAATATTTTTATCAGTAAAATTAGAAAGTATTAAAATTTGTTTTCCATTATATTCTCTTATATATCCAAATACATCCCCATGTTCTTCTAAAAACTTTATATACTTGCCATATACTATTACATCTGTATATTTACTGAACTTACGAAGTCTAATTAAATTCTTATAAAAGTTTAATAGAGAATTTTCATTCTTTAAATTAGCTTCTACATTTATATCTTTATAATTAGGATTTACTTTTAGCCATGGTTTACCCTTGGTAAATCCAGCATTTTCACTGTTATCCCACTGCATTGGAGTCCTTGCATTATCTCTGCTTCTTCTATGAAGTGCTGCTAAGGCTTCCTCTTTTGAATATCCTTCACTTAAAGCATCTTTATATTGACCAATCGAAGCAATATCGTCATAGTCTTCTATAGATTCATATTTAACATTAGTCATTCCTATTTCTTGTCCTTGATAAATGAATGGAATTCCTTTCAAGAAAAAATAAGTCACTGCTAACATTTTTGCAGATACTAAACTAATATCCTCTTCTTTAATAAATTTATTTAATGATCTTGGCTGGTCATGGTTTTCAAGATATAAGGCACCAAAACCAATTTCATTATAAACTTCCTGGCTTTTTTTAATAGCACTTTTAAAATCTAAAATAGTCCATTTTCTAGGTTTGTACCATTTTCCATCCGCATTTATGTCTAAATCCACATGCTCAAATTCAAAAAGCAAATCAAAGAAACCATCTTTTCCAGCATACCTGCTAAGTTTCTCCTTAGGAACACCAGGCGCTTCAGCTACAGTTAAAATATCATACTTAGCAAAAGTATTTTCTTTAAGCTCGGCTAAAAACTCTTCTATTCCTTCTTGATTTAAGCAAGCACCATTTACATGAACTAATTTTTCCTTCCCATTAGGTTTTAAATCTTTAAAATCATTTCCTTTTTTTATATAAGTTATAGCATCTACCCTAAAACCTCCGATGCCTTTATCAAGCCAATAATTTATCATTTGGTATAAATCTTTTCTTACTTTCGGATTCTCCCAATTTAAATCTGGCTGTTTTTCAGCAAAAACATGCAAATAATACTGATTAGAAACTTCGTCGTACTTCCATGCAGAACCGCCAAAAATTGATTCCCAATTATTTGGCTGACTTCCATCTTCTTTTGGATCTCTCCATATATAATAATCTCTTTTAGGGCTGTCTTTTGATGCTTTAGATTCTATAAACCATGCATGTTCATCAGAAGTATGATTTATAACTAAGTCCATAATTATTTTTATGTTTCTTTTCTTACCTTCTTCTATTAAAGCATTCATATCTTCCATAGAGCCAAACTGTTTTTCTATATCATAGTAATCTGAAACATCGTAGCCATTGTCAGCCATAGGACTTTTATAAACAGGACTTAACCATATAACGTCAATACCTAAATCCTTTAAATAATCTAATTTTGAAATAATACCCTTTAGGTCACCTATTCCATCGTTATCTGAATCATAAAAACTTTTAGGGTAAATTTGATAAACTATACTTTTTTCCCACCATTTTTTATTCAAAATAACATCATCCTTTATACTTTATTTAATAGCTCCTTCTATTACACCCTTAATAATTTGTTTTTGCATCAATAAATAGAAAATAATTACCGGAATAATTGTTAAAATTAATGCTGCCATAGCCATTCCATAATCTGAAGTATATTTACCAAAGAAGTAGAACATTGATAACGGAAGTGTTCTTTGATCCTCTCCTATTAAAACTAATGATGGAAGCAGGAAATCATTCCATATCCAAAGAACATCAAGTATTGCAATAGTTATAGTTGTAGTCTTTAATAGTGGTAATATTATCTTAAAAAACACTTGAATAGGTGAAGCTCCATCTATAATTGCTGCTTCTTCTAACTCTACAGGTATGCTGGTTATAAAACCATGATACATAAATGTAGCCAAACTTAATCCAAAACCTAAATAAAAGAAGCATAACATCCATTTACTGTTTAGAAGGTTTAAGCTTCCATATATCTTAACGAACGGTATCATTAAAGCTTGGAAAGGAATAATCATAGAAACAACTAAAGTTACAAATATAAGTTTATTTATTTTCCAGTTCCATCTTGCTAAGAAATAAGCCAGCATAGCTGAAAATATTATTATTAAAGACACTGATACTACTGTTATAATTAATGAGTTAAAAAATCCATTCATAAAATTCATTGTTCTAAAAGCATCAGTATAATTTTTAAAATTTATATTTTCTCCTAAAGTAAGCGGACTTTTAATAATTTCAGCTCTTTTCTTTAAAGAGTTTACTAATACCATAAAGAAAGGATATAAATAAAGTAAGAGCAATATTGTAGACAGCACAAGTACTAGCCCTGCTTTAATTCTTTTAGCAGCCTTTACCCCCATTATTCTGAAACCTCCATTCTCTTCATTATAACTACTTGAGTTACTGCAATTATTGCAACTATTACAAACAGAATTAACGCTTTAGCTTGACCTGAAGAATAATTTTGTGATAAGAACGCATCATTATAAACGTGCATTGCTATAAGCTCAGTTGATCTGTAAGGACCTCCTCTTGTAAGAGAAAGGTTTGTATCGTAAACCATAAAGCTTCTTTGCAAAGTTAAAAATAAACTTATAGTAAAGGCTGGCACCATTAGAGGCATTTTTATGCTGATAAGCTGTCTTAAAGATGATGCTCCATCTATATATGAAGCCTCCATAACACTTTTTGATATACCCATAATTCCAGCAATATATATAAGCATCATATAGCCTGAGCTTTGCCATACTCCAACTATAACTAAAGTCCAAAAAGCCTTTTGCGGCTCAGCCAACCAGGAAGTAGACAATATCTTAATATCCAGTGTTTGTCCTACTGATACAAATACTCTTGAAAATATGAACTGCCATATAAATCCTAGTATTACTCCACCTATTAAGTTTGGAGTAAAAAATCCGGTTCTAAAGAAATTTTGTCCTTTAAACCCGCTTGTAACAAGCAGTGCTAAAGCAAAGGCTATAACATTAGTTAGTACCACTGTTATAATTACATATTTAAAAGTAAATCCTAAAGAACCCCAAAAATCTGCATCTTTAAAAGCAACTATATAATTACTAATTCCAACAAAATCTGCTGTTTTAGACGCACCCGTAGAACTAGTAAAAGTCATATATAAACCTAATAAAAATGGTATTACTATTACAACTAAAAAAGCTGATAACGGCACAAAAGCAAATAACATAAATATTTTCAGCTTTGAACTGAAGCTCTTTTCGTTATACATTCTTTCTCTCCTTCATAAATAATAATTAATATTATTAATAATGGAATAAGAATTAATTCCTATTCCATTATTACTTATTATTTAAATTTCTATTTTGCAGTCTTCCAATATGTCTCAAACTCTGATATAAGTCCAGCTCTGTCAATCTTATCAACTAAATATTTCTGCATTGAAGCACCCATCTTTGGCCATCCATCTGCTGGATAATAAGTGTTCATCCACTCTAAAGTCTGCTTGCTGGACATATACTGTAGAATATTGTTTGAAAGCGGATCAGTTGGTTTTGCATTAAAATTAGTATATACAGGTATGAAATTTAAGCTGTTAACATAAATTTCTTGACCCTTTTTATCATTAACTAACCAATTTAAGAATTTCTTAGCTTCTTCCTGTTGCTCTTTGCTTGATTGTGAAGCATCCACACACCAATAAGAAGGAACTCCTACAGATATTTGACTGTTTCCATAGTCAGCTGCATTATTACTAATTGGTACTGGTAAGAATCCATATTCACCTGAAGCATCAAGCTCCTTAATTTGTGGATAAGCCCAATTTCCCATAAACCATAATCCAACTTCACCTGTACCAAGCTTTTCTGGTCCTTCTTCATATTGAGGAGCTAATGGTGATGCTTTTGCTGAATTATACTTCTTCATAACATCAAAAGTATCTAACCAGCCATTAAATTGCTTATTATCTTTTAAACTAACTTTTCCAGCCTTTAAATCAGCCATGAATTTATGTCTTTCATCTCTGTTTTGAGATTGTGTTGTGAAAAACACGTTAGTAAAGTGAGCCCCTAAAGACCAATCCATTGGTGATATGTGAATAGCTTTCTTTCCTTTAGCTTCTATTTTTTTAAATAAATCTTCCAAGTCTTTTGTTGTTTTTATTGAAGCTGGATCAAAGTTTCCTCCAACTGCTTCATCTAATACTTTTTTATTATATATAAAACCGAAAGCTTCTACAGTTACAGGCATACCAAGAACCTTGTTATCCACTTTTACGTAGTCAAGCGTTCCTTCCATAGCATTTTTTACCCAAGATTCATTTGATAAGTCCAAATACTTATCTTTAAAGCTTCCAAATTCTTGTCCAACCATCATTATAGTAGGAGCATTACCTGAAGCATATAAAGATGTCATCTTTTCGTAAGCATTTTGACCTGCTAAAGGTATCATAGTTATCTTAGCATTATTGCTTTCCTTGTTATACTCAGCAAGCATTTCTTCAAACTGTTTTGCCACTTCAGGCTTACCCATAAGAATACTTATCTCAACTTTTTTACCAGGAGCTGCTTGATTATTACTTGTATTATCTTGAGCTGCTTTCTTACCGCATCCAGCCAATACTGAAGCTGCTAAGCTTACTGATAATACTAAAGATAATATCTTTGTTCTTTTCATGTTTTTCCTCCTCATAATTATTAAATTATACTTTATCTTGGCGGCCACCATTTATCTTTTGAAAACCTTTAATGTACAATTTAATTATATGACTATTATTAATATATGTCAACCGTTTAACACATATCTTTCAGAAAATTTTATATATAAATAAAATAATAGCTGCATTTAATACAAATAAATTTAACTTTACTGTAAAGTGTATAATATGATAAGATTAAAAGATATAAACATTATAGTTAAAATACTAAAGTATTTGAAAAATATCAAGCTATCTTATTAGAAAAGGTGAACATTAATGATAGAGGAGTTCATAAAGTATCTAAAGAAATATAAAAAAAGCCAAAAAACAATATCATTATATACAAATGTAGTTGAAGAATTCGAAAAGTGGTATAACGAAAACCATAACTGTGAATTACGTCGTTTAAAAAAGAGTGATTTAATAGAATTTGAAAAATATTTAGAGCATAACAAGCACTATAAACTATCTACAATTAAAGTTAAGATTAGTATATTGCTTCAATTTAGCATTTTTCTTCTGTATTATTATGTTTAATTTATTTTGTATTTAACTATATGTATTTTGCTGAAAAATAAATTCTTAAAAAATAATAAAATTCTTATTAAACCGTATCAATACAACAAAGTATTCATAATATATAATGGTATCAATTTTTCAGGAGGATTGAATGTTCTCTCTAAAAAGCAAACTGGACTATAATCTTAAATCAGCTTTAGCTTCTAATAACTATAAACATTACAGAGTAATAATCCATTGCAAAAATTTAAGAGAAAATATAGAGAAAAAAATAAACTCCTTTAAAGCAGAGCTCATTAGATCCATACCTTCATTAAATTGTATAAGTGCCAGCTTATCAGCAAGTGCTTTAGAAAGACTTTTAGAACTTCCAGAAGTATCTTATATAACTTTTGATACAAATGCTTTTTTATGCGGAAGCAGTGTATTAAGTGCTAATGGTATAGCATTTCAGGAAAGATACAAACTGACCGGAAAAGGAATTGGAATAGGCTTGATTGACAGCGGTACTTATCCTCATGTAGACCTTTCTGCTCCAAATAATAAAATAAAAAAATTTATTGACATATTAAATGGCATAAAATATCCCTATGATGATAATGGACATGGAACCTTTATGAGCGGTATAATTTGCAGCAACGGTTCCGCCTCAAAAGGAATGTACAGAGGAATTGCTGAAAACAGCCATCTATTCTCTGTAAAAGCCTTCAACAGCATAGGCAGAGGATTTATATCAGATATTCTCTATGCCATAGAGCTTATACTTAATGAAAGCAAAGAATATAACATAAAAGTAATATGTCTACCCTTTGAAGTTGTGGACTATAATCCATTCATACTTTCACTTTTTTCAAAACTGTTTGATATAGCAGTACAAAAGGGTATTGTAGTTGTTGTTCCAAGCGGAAATAGCGGAAATAAAGAAAGCTCTATAAAAGGCATTGCTACTTTAAGTAATTGCATTACCGTAGCTGGATTAGACACTAGAAAAGGCATAAAACCTTATATATATTCCTCCTGCGGTCCTTATGGAAAACTTGAAAAACCAGATATAGCTGCAGCATGTGTGGATATATGCTCTTTAAATACCAATAAAGACTATGTTTCAGAAAGAAACGGCTCAAGAGTGTATGCTTATCCATTGGATAATCCTTATACTACTTATACAGGCACCTCCTGCGCCGCTGCTTTTATAAGCGGTGTTTGTGCACTACTTTTTGAAAATAAACCCGACTTGCCTTTTAAAGATATTATTGCTCTTTTAAAAGTTTCCTGCAAACTTTTAGATATGTTCAAATGGTCTCAAGGTGCAGGAATGCTAGAAATAAACAAGCTTTTACCTTAAATAAAAAGACCTCGTTTTGAGGTCTTTTTATTTTAACTGCCTTTTATACTCTTTAAATAAGGAGCCGGATCCTTAGGTATACCATTTACTCTTACCTCAAAGTGAAGATGAGGCCCTGTACTGTTTCCTGTGCTTCCAACTTCCCCTATCTTATCACCTTTCTTAACAGTTTGCCCCTCTGATACCAATAGCTTGCTGCAATGTCCATAGTAAGTTTCAAGGCCATCCTTATGCTTAAGCTTTATAAGCATACCATAGCCAGTTGCCCAGCCTGAATAGGTTACAGTTCCATCAAGGGCTGCGTATATAGGAGTTCCCAAGTCCGCCGCTATATCCAGGCCTTCGTGCATTCTGCCCCACCTCATTCCAAAACCTGAAGATATAGTTCCACGGGATGGTGAAGCTAAAAGAGTACTGTTAACAGCCGCAGCACTTTTTGTACCTTTTAACACAATTTTATCCTTTGGTGCTACAGTTATTTTTTCACTTATAATTTTAGACGAGATAATTTTACTATTTTCCATTGTTATCTGTTTTACTACTGTTTTTTGTCCATTCTTACCTTCACTCTGCACCTTAGTCTGCCCCAAAGGCAAATCATTTGTAGGCTGTACAATAGTTCTAGGTAATGCTGTTACTTTACTCTCAACAGTTCCTGTAATTTCTATAGTTACAACAGGCTTATTTGACTTTAAGTTTACATCTTTAATTCTTTCACTAACCCTATCTACAGTATCTACCTCTGAAAGCATCACTTTTTTCTTAGAATATGTAATCTTATTTTTTACCCTGCTTTCTTTAACTTTAAGACCACTTTTATCTGCATAATAATTTGCTACTTTATTAAGTGCCTGTTTTCCTTCTGATTCATTAGCTACTATAGCAATTTCTTTTCCATCGCAAAGCATTGACAGAGCATCTATTTGTATACCGCTGTTTTGTATTATGGCTTTATCTAAAAGCTTTTCATCAATAAAATAATCTTCAGTAACCGTTGACTTATATACAGCTATACTATCTTTTAATTTTGAAGTCTTAAATCTTTTTTCCACTTCATCGCCTAAAGCTTTAATTTTGCTGAAAATACTGTTATCAACTTTTACATATGCTACAACTTTATCTTCTACTCTAATCTCATAAGCATTAGGCTTATTTATCTTATAGTAAACAGAGGATACTGCCAGGGTTATAACTATAACTATGAAACTTAAAAACTTACATTGCTTACTGTTAGAATTCAAAAATACATCCTCTCCTCTCACCTTATGTAATATACCCAATATTTTCACAAAATATAATTATTTTTGTAATATATCCATGTTTATGAATAAAAATTAATTAAGTGTTCATATTCTATAGATATCCAATTATTAAATTAATCACTTAAGAAATAAATATTGATTTTGAACTTTGTTGAGTGCAGAACTATATTTTGTTATAATAAATTTATGCAATACTACATATTGTATAAAATTAGCAAAGAAAGGTTGTGGTGCTGTGAGCACTTTTATATTTAAAAGCAAGGCTCAGGCCTATACACCAGTAAGCAATATTTTCATAGACAATTACATGACAAAAGCTCGAGGAGATTTTGTTAAAGTTTATCTTTTAGGACTAAAATACTGTATGTCTGGGGAACTTGGCGTAAGTTCATCAATACTTGCAAGCACACTTCATCTTCTTGAAACAGATGTATTAAATGCCTGGAATTATTGGAATGATGAAGGTGTTATTAAAATGGTACCTATAGATAATATGGGAAACTTTAATATACAATTTTTAGATTTAAACGAGTCTATAGAAGAAAATATTGATAGTGTAAATCTTCTGCAGGAATTAAATAAAGATACTACAAAAGGCATGCTTCAAGAAATAGAAAAATTACTTGCAAGAACACTTTCGCCAAAGGAAATGAGTCTTTATATAGGATGGCAGAAGGAATACGGCTTCCCTCCTGAACTTATATTGCTTTTAATCCAATATTGTGTTTCTAAAGGAAAGACTGACTATAGATATATAGAAAAGATAGCAATGGCTTGGTATGATTCCAAGATTAAAACCGTTGATGAAGCTCAGTCTTATATAAAAAGACATGAAGACAAATGGATTAAAATCAGACGAATACTCACATATTTAGGAATAAAAGACGGAGAAGTAATGAAACCACAGGAAGATATGCTGGATAAATGGGTTAATGTATATAAGTTTCCTCTTGAAGTAATATATAAAGCTATAGATATATGCTTTGAAAGAATAAATAAAGCTGAATTTAAATATATTGATGGAATTTTGAGCAGCTGGTTTAAGGAAGGTCTTTTTACACTTGAAGATATAGCTAAAAAAGATGTTAAAAAAGCAAACACAAAGAAAAATAATAATTTTAGACCTAACCCAAACAGCACCTTTAACAACTTTGAGCAGAGAACTTATAATTTTGACGAACTTGAGAAAAAGTTATTAGGATGGGAGACTACCGATGATTAATGGTTATCAAGCTGAAATAGCAAAAATCTACGAAAATATAAGAGAAAATGAAGCCAAAGCACTTTCAAAACGAAGAAAAGAAATTGAAGAAAAGCTGCCTGAAGTTTTAGAACTTGAACGAAAAATAGGAAAGCTTTGCGTAGAGCTTTCCATAAGTGCTTTTAAAGATATTCAAAACAGAGATGAGTACTTAAAAAACCTGAGAGAAAGAATAACAGACTTAAGAGTTCAAAAATCTGAGCTTTTATTTAAAAACGGCTATCCTATAAATTATCTTGAACATAATTTTAAATGTGAAAAATGCCAGGATACTGGCTTTATAGGAAATCAAAAATGTTCCTGCTATAAACAGCATCTTGTTAAGGTATACTATAAAAACTCAGACTTAAACGAGTTAATTAAAGAAAATAATTTTGACAACTTTAATATTGAGTACTACTCTCCAAGAAAATCTGGCAGCGAACCTGAAAGCCCTAAAAAAAACATAGAAAAAATTTTTACAAGATGCATGAATTTTATAAGAAATTTTGATTCTACTAATGAAAATTTATTATTCTATGGAAATTCCGGCACAGGCAAAACCTTTTTATCAAACTGTATTGCAAAGGAACTGCTTGATAAAGGCTATCTTGTTGTTTACAGAACTGCTGAAAGCCTTATACAAAATTTAAAACGCGTACGCTTTGATGGAGATGAACTTTTAGAAGAGCTACTTATAAACTGCGACCTGCTCATTATAGATGACTTAGGAACAGAACAAATCAGTGATTTTTCAAAAACGGAGCTTTTTAATCTTTTAAATAAAAAGATTTTAAAAAATAAAAAGATGATTGTTTCAACTAACTGCAAGCTTGAAGAAATACTGCAAATTTATTCTGAAAGAATTAGTTCAAGACTTTTAGGCAATTTTTCACTTTACAAATTCTTTGGCGATGATATAAGAATAAAGAAAAATTTAAGCAAAGCAAAATAAGGCAGGAAAGAACCTGCCTTATTTTTATAATACAACATTCTTAAAAAAATAAAAATCCTAAACAAATGTTTAGGATTTTTATTGGCGACCCAGAAGGGGCTCGAACCCTCGACCTCCGGCGTGACAGGCCGGCACTCTAACCAACTGAGCCACTGGGCCATATTTAATTTTAGTGATTTAATCACTATGGTGGGCACAACAGGGATCGAACCTGTGACCCTCTGCTTGTAAGGCAGATGCTCTCCCAGCTGAGCTATGCGCCCATAGTGGTGACTCATAGGGGAATCGAACCCCTGTTACCACCGTGAAAGGGTGGTGTCTTGACCGCTTGACCAATGAGCCATATTTAATTGGAGCTGGCAATAGGAATCGAACCTACAACCTGCTGATTACAAGTCAGCTGCTCTACCGTTGAGCCATGCCAGCTTAAATGGCGACCCAGAAGGGGCTCGAACCCTCGACCTCCGGCGTGACAGGCCGGCACTCTAACCAACTGAGCCACTGGGCCATTTTAATTTTAGTGATTTAATCACTATGGTGGGCACAACAGGGATCGAACCTGTGACCCTCTGCTTGTAAGGCAGATGCTCTCCCAGCTG
>NZ_JAMSKT010000017.1:0-6459 GCF_023806125.1 Clostridium caldaquaticum | reverse complement strand
TGCGCCCATAGTGGTGACTCATAGGGGAATCGAACCCCTGTTACCACCGTGAAAGGGTGGTGTCTTGACCGCTTGACCAATGAGCCACATTATATTTTGTCGTTTTATGACGCTCTCGCGACCTGACATAGAATATAATACACAAATTTTAATCTACTGTCAACACATTTTTAAATATTTTTTTCTTTTTTTATGATGTTATATTTTACCTGGTGTCAGATGCGTGACAAATTACAAATATAAAGTATCAGCTATTATTAATCTTTCCCTTATTTTATCTAATTAATTTAACGGATTTTAGAACGAAGAATAAAAATAAAATTTTTTTAAACTATATATAACTTATTCTTAAACTTTATATTTTATAATAAAGTTATATGATATAATTAAGAAAGTTTAATAAAAGCTAATACCTTTTTACCTATTTTAATGGAGGCAGTTGTGCTATGATAAGCTTTTTACAAAATATCGACATAAAAATGATGAACCTTTTAAATAAAAAGTTTCGATATAAGTTTCTTGATAAAATAATGATCCTGATTACTACACTTGGAAACGGCGGTTTTGTGTGGCTTATTATTTCAACATATTTAATACTGAACAAAAATTATAGAATGCAAGGATATATGATAATTGCCTCTCTTATAATAACTACAATTATTGGAGAAGGTATAATAAAACATTTAATAAAAAGAACAAGGCCTTTTGTTAATATGCTAGAAAATAAACTCCTAATTTCAAAACCAATAACTTATTCTTTCCCATCAGGACATACTGCATCTTCCTTTGCAGCTGCGGGAATATTTTTAAATTCTGATAATAAATTAAGTATACTCATAGTAATTTTAGCTTCATTAATTGCATTTTCCAGAATTTATTTAAATGTACATTATCCTACTGATGTTTTTACTGGAATTATTTTAGGTTTTTTATGCTCCAAGTTAGTAATAACTATTTTTCAAAGCGAAATGGTAAATTTATCTAGCCAATTCAACCAAAGCACAGCCTTCAACTGCAATTATTCCATTGTTTCTGCAAAAATCCAGAATTTCCTGGCTTTCTGCCCCTGGCTGAATTAAAACCTTGCTTATATTAAGATCTTTAGCCTCTTGCATTACCTTTAAGCCAGTTATAGGATTTATGCATAAATCTATTACATCTATTTTATAAGAAACCTCTTTAAGACTCTTATACAGGTTTCCTGTAGTATCTCTTGGGTTTACCCCCTCTGCATTAAAGTCTGCAGCTTTTAATGCATTTAATATTCTATATGCATACTTGCTTGGATTTGATACATCTCCAACTACTACCCAATTTTTATAATTTAAAAATTCTCCTGCCTGCATTTAAATCCTCTCCTTTGCGATTATTATAATTATATTATGCACTATAATTATCGTTATGATAAGTTATACTTTTTAATTATAACTAAAATAAGTCCTATATATCTACCTTTAAAAATCAAAAGATATATTAGGACTTATTTATATTTTAACAAGATATAAGCCTTTCAGCCTGCTTGTTATCTAAGTTAATGCTGTTTTTCATTACTTCCTTTAAAATATTTTTATATCTATTTATGCTTTTCTCTTTTTCTTCTATCTCTTTTCTTAAATGTCTTATATTTTCATTACAGCCATCAATAAAGCTTTGCAAAGTTATATCTTTAAATGTTATGCTGAATTCCTCTGAATACTTCATTCCAACTACAGTTATATCTAAAGGAATCTGATTATTTGCAACTAATGTTATTTTTTTCTCATATATACCCTTTCCTGAAATCTTATAATTATCATTTAAAACCTCAAGACTATTTAACCTTTCACCTATTCTTTCTTCTATACAGCCTATAAGTGCAGAATAAAACACAGGAGAAATATCTTTACATAATTTAATCTTTAATATATCTCTATAACTTAATATAAGCTCTTCAAATTCATTTTCTGCTATAAGCTCTACATCTTTAATATTTAAAGCTACCGCTTCATTATCTTCTTTAGCTATAACCATATCATAATTCAAACTTTTAACTTTCAATATTGCATTAAATAGAGGAAGCTCACTATTTTTAACTTTTATTTTCATATAATATCTTCCTTTCTATTTGTGACTTAATTAAATTATATTTTACTTTATACACCGATACAAATGTAATTTTATCCGCAGTTTCTAGATAGTATATTATTTTTTAAAATAAATGCTTTTCAGTATACTATGGGAAAATAAGATGTTTTGTTATTATATTCAAAAACATATATTTAGGGTAAAATATATAGATAATAAGTAAATCTATTTTACTAAGGAGAGATTTGTTTTGAAACATGATTTAATTATCATTGGCGGCGGTGCAGCTGGTATTATGGCAGCAATAACAGCTAAGGATATGGGAGCAGACGCTGCAATACTTGAAGGCAGTGATAGAGTCGGTAAAAAGCTATTAACAACTGGAAACGGCAGATGCAATATCACTAATAAATATATAGAAAACAGTAAGTTTCATAGTGAAAATCCTGAGTTTTTCAAAAGAGCACTAGAAGAATTTAAAGTTTCAGATACAATAAACTTTTTCTCATCTTTAGGGCTCCCTCTGATTACTCTCGAAGAAGGAAGGATGTATCCTATGTCTCTTCAGGCTTCTTCCGTACTGGATATTATGAGACTTGCACTTGCAGATAAGGATATACCTGTTTACCTAAACTCAAAGGTTAAATCTATAAAAACAATTAAGGCAGGTTTTAAAATAGAAACTTTAAATGGGGATATGTTTGAATGCCATAAGCTTCTTTTAACCTGCGGCGGAAAAGCAGCACCTTCCACTGGTTCTGATGGTTCTGGTTATGCTTTAGCTAAAGCTTTAGGACACAATATAATAAATCCTGTACCTGCTCTTGTGCAGCTAAAACTTGACTATAAAAACCTAAAGGCTTTAGCCGGAGTTAAATTTAATGGAATTGCAGAAATCTATGTTGACGGACATTTAAAAAGGCGGGAATTTGGAGAAATATTATTTACGGATTACGGAATATCAGGTCCCCCTATTCTTCAATTAAGCAGAATAGCTTCTTATTCTCTTTCAAAAGGAAAAGAAGTTTTAATCAAGGTAGAAATACTATACACAATGAAGGAAGAAGAGCTTGAAAACTTTTTTGAAGGTCATTTTTCCATATTTGGACATAGAAGTGTTCATGATTCTTTTATTGGAATTATAAATAAAAAGCTTATACCTATATTATTAAAAGAAGCTCAAATAACTGATATTCATAAGGCTTGCTGGAATTTAAGCTATAAGGAAAAGAAAAACATATATGCATTACTTAAAAATTGGAAATTTAAAGTTACAGATACTAACTCCTGGGGAAATGCACAAGTTACAGCCGGAGGAGTAGATACTATGCAGATAAATGCTGAAACTATGGAATCCAAGCTTGTACCTAATCTATACTTTGCAGGAGAGATTTTAGATGTAGACGGTGACTGCGGAGGTTTTAATCTTCAATGGGCCTGGAGCTCTGCTTATTTAGCAGCAAAAAATGCGAGCAAATCTTAAACTGGATTTGCTCTTAATTTTTCTCCCAAACTGTTTTAAGTAAAGTAAGCTCTTTATCTTCCTTATCTATAATTTTATGTAAGCAGGTTACTTTATAATCTTCATTAATTAATTCTGTAAGTACTTTTATAGTCTCACCATAAGTAGTTTCTTTCTCATAAGTTACTTTTATATTTTTAAGTGTATAATTTAATACAATATCTAATGGAACAGTTTCCAACATCCAGGCTATGTACTTTGCATTATTCACATGTCTATTAGTATCTATATCGCTGTATCGAACATTAAAAATTTTTTCACTAGTTATATTTTTGCATCTTTCTAAGTCTTCTATTTCTAAAATACTTTCATCATTTATATCTACCCCATAAAATCTAAATAAGTCTTCAGTAACTCTAACAGGTCTTCTTCTCTCTGTATTTATTAAAAACCAGATAGAATCTGCCCCTCCTAAAATTTCACCATCAGAACTTAATATTTCGTATTTTCTGTAAGCGTAGAATTTTCTCATAGAATAAGCATAGGTTTTTATTATAATTTTTTCTCCATAACTTGGATACTTATACATATCAATATTCCATTTATAAAGAACCCAGGAAAGCTTCCTTTCTTTTAAAAAATCTATCCCTACTCCAAGCTCCTCAGACTGTTTTGTTGCTATATCTCCTAAAAAATCTACAATACTTGTTATAAGAACTTTTCTTTTATAATCTACCTCATAATAATGTATTTCGTATTCTTTTTCATAGATAAATCCTGACATAAAACATACCCCCTTATAAATATCCCATTATTTTTCTTCTCTTTTTCTAAAATATGCCTCTGCTAAATTAACAGCTACCCAGCCACATAATAGTCCTAATATTATTCCTCCTAAAATGTCTGAAGGATAGTGAACATGAAGATAAAGCCTGGAAAAAGCAATTGTTGAAGAAAGTAATAATACCCAGTATCTATACTTTGCTTTCTTAAACAGACATACTCCAAAGGCAGCAAAAGAAGAAGTAGTATGTCCTGAAGGGAAAGAATAAGATGTAGGCTTTGGAATTATGAAATCAAAGTTATACTCCTCTCCAACAGGTCTTTCCCTCCCTACAAAATTTTTTAAACTAGCTTCACCTGTTAAATAACCTAAAGCAAGTCCAATAAGCATAGTTATTCCTAATCTTCTTATGCTAGTATTTTTGTTAATCATAAGTATTATAGATATAGCTATCCACACCTCTCCATGATTATTTATCCAGGATATAAACGGCATAACTACATCAAAAAATGGATTTTTTAAAGAAACAGATAAAAAATACAGTATTGATTTGTCGATATTTAACAATGATTCCATTTATATTACCTTCCTATCTTCTAAGTTAACAAGCTTATCTACTTTAAAAAGCTGTGGAAACAGCTTAGTCCAAATTAATACTACCATTATTGTCCCTATTCCTCCAAGAACAACTGCAGGCACAACACCAAAAAACTTAGCTGTAATTCCAGATTCAAATTCTCCAAGCTGATTAGAAGTTCCTATAAACAGCTGGTTTACAGAACTTACTCTTCCTCTCATGCTGTCTGGAGTTTGAGTCTGAACTAATTCTGCATGGATAATGCTGCTGAAGAACGAGCAAATAAAAATGGCACTAATGATTTTGTTTTTAATAAGTGCGAGTCTTTAATTGCTGTCATATTATTTCATAACCTTTCTGTTAAATTTAAGTATAAGAATATTATACTATAAAAAATATAATAAGTATGGTTTATTTTGTAAAAAAGACATGTTCTAAAAATCTATCTAGAACATGTCTTTTTTCAAAATTTATTGAGTTTAAATTCGTATAGCCTAAAACTACAGCTTTATCTCTAATCTATCCAGTTTTGCAATTACATTTATATCTTTTATATATGCTGTCTCAGTCCTTAAGCTTCCTTTATTGCTTATAAGAAGTATTTTATTGCTGTCTAATTTTTTTATCTGCCTGATAACTCTCTCAGAATTATATTCTACAAGACATATTGCATTATTTTCAATTTCGTGGGTAATATGTGCAAAAGCAATATCTCCTTTTGCTATTCTAAAACCTATCATATCATCCTCTTCTATAAGAAGATATAAAACCTTATCTAATGCATACCCTTCTATTTTATTTGCCATTACAGGAAGCTGCCTGCTGCCGACAGTATCTTTTAAATTATATTTATAAACAGGTATAGTTTTTAAAATTGAGCTTAAAGCATTGTTCCATACATCATTAACTTCGCTGCTTATAGCTTTACTTATATTTGCTTTATTAACTTTAACACTTGTTTCTTTTATATCTACATCTTCTCTTGATACTTCTTCTTCAATAGACATATTTATATCATTTATATCTTTTCCAGCAATCTTTGATAACTTATTTATAAGGCTTTCATTTAATATCTTTCTTCCCTGCTCAACTTCATTTATAAAACTTTCAGCTACTCCCAATTTTTTAGCCAGCTGTTTTTGACTTAAACCTAACTGTATTCTTATAGCCTTTAGTTTTTCTCCCGCTCTGCTCATGTCTTATCCCTCGTTTCTGCTATTTGTTTAATTGATATTTATATTTTAATACAAATTTGGTCAATTTTCTATAATTTAAGTATTGAATAAAATAAAAACGTTCCAAATTATTGGAACGTCTATGTATATTGGAGGCGCCACCCAGATTTGAACTGGGGAATAAAGGTTTTGCAGACCTCTGCCTTACCACTTGGCTATAGCGCCTTATATTCATTTTGGTGGCCAGACCAGGAATCGAACCAGGGACACGAGGATTTTCAGTCCTCTGCTCTACCGACTGAGCTATCTGGCCAGCTTAATTGGCGACTATCTACTTTTCCACACAGTCTCCCGTGCAGTATCATCGACATCTCGGAGCTTAACTTGCGTGTTCGGC
>NZ_JAMSKT010000016.1 GCF_023806125.1 Clostridium caldaquaticum | reverse complement strand
GTATAATACTTTTGCCCTTTTGCCATTGTAGACACTTCCTTCCCTTTTTATATTTTAAGACGTTCTACTTTTTGTGTCTACACTAATATACTAACACCATACTTTTTCTTCAAAATAAATATTGATATTAATATTTACTTAATTTATGTTTATCCAAATCTTCCTGTTATATAATCTTCTGTACGCTTATCTCTTGGTCTATAGAATATCTCTTCCGTTTTTCCACATTCAATCATTTTTCCATTTAAGAAAAAGGCAGTATAATCTGAAACTCTTCCTGCCTGCTGCATATTATGAGTTACAGTTACAACTGTGTATTTTTTCTTTAATTCTTCCATTAATTCTTCTATTTTTATAGTAGAGATTGGATCTAATGCTGAAGTAGGCTCATCCATTAATAGAATTTCAGGTTTTACAGCAAGAACTCTTGCAATACATAGTCTTTGCTGTTGTCCTCCGGATATTTCATAGGCTGATTTATGAAGTTTATCTTTAACTTCATCCCATAATGCAGCTCCACGCAGACTAGTCTCAACTAATTCGTCTAAGGTGGCCTTATCTTTTATACCATGTCTTTTAGGTCCATAAATTACATTCTCATATATACTCTTTGGAAATGGATTAGGTTTTTGAAAAACCATACCTATAGTTTTTCTTAATTTTACTACGTCTATCTCTTTCGAAAGTATATTTTCTCCCTCTAACAATATCTCACCCTCAGCATGAGTATTTGGAATAAGATCGTTCATTCTATTTAATGTTCTTAAAAATGTAGATTTGCCGCAGCCAGATGGTCCTATCAAAGCTGTAATTTTATATGGCTCAATTTTTATATTTATTTCCTTCAATGCCTGAACTCTTCCATAGTAAAAGTTCAGATTTTTTATCTCTAAACCTAAAGACATATTTTTTCCTCCATACTATTTATTCTAATCTCTTCTGATACTTATTTCTAAGCAGTATTGCAATTGCATTTGCACTTAAAAGCACAACCATAAGAACAAGTATCCCACTAGCTGCTATTTGCTGAAATTCTTCCTGCGGTCTTGCAGTCCAATTATAAATTTGTATTGGCAGAGCACTGAAGGAACTCATTATATTAGTTGGAAGGAAACTAATGTAAACTGCAGCTCCTACAACAAGCAGCGGAGCTGCTTCACCAAGAGCCCTTGATACTGCTAATATGCTTCCGGTAAGTATTCCAGGCATAGCATATGGAAGTACAACTCCTGTAATAGTCTGCCACTTTGTCACTCCTAAAGCTAAAGAACCTTGACGCAATGCATCAGGTACACTTTTAACAGCCTCTTGCGTTGATGTAATAATTACAGGTAATATTAAAAGTGAAAGTGTAAGAGCTCCTGACAAAATGCTGGGACCAAACCCTAAACTCTTTACAAAAACGCTTAATCCTAAAAGCCCATATATTATTGATGGTACACCTGCTAAATTAGAAATATTAATTTGAATAAACTTATTTAGTTTATTTTCTTTTGCGTATTCTTCCAAATATATGGCTGTTCCAACACCAACAGGAAGCGATATTATAGTAGTAAGAATTATAAGCCATAAACTTCCTGTCATAGCTGGAAGTATTCCCGACTTTTCAGCTTTTCTAGAAGGAAAACTAGTTAAAAAATCCCAATCTAAATTTTTCAGTCCTTTTGAAAGCATGTCTGATATCAAAAGTATAAGGAATATAACTCCCACTAATGTACAGAGTATAAAAATTCCCTTGAATATATTATTTTTTACTTTTCTATATTTTATATTTTTTAAACTTCTATTATCCATTAAGCTACCTCCGACTTCCTGCTGATAATCGACTTTGCTATTATGTTAAGAATAAAGGTCATGACAAATAAGGTGGCACCAACTGCAAATAAAGTCCTGTACTCAACAGTTCCATGAGCTACATCTCCCATACTTATATTTACAATATAAGTTGTCATAGTCTGAACACTCTTTAATGGATTAAAATTCAATTGAGGATTTGAACCTGCTGCTATTGCTACTATCATTGTTTCACCTATAGCTCTTGAAACTGCTAATACAAATGAGGCTATTATACCAGAAATAGCTCCAGGTACAACAATTTTTGTTGCTACTTCCAATTTTGTTGAGCCTAATGCATATGCCCCATTTCTTATAGAATTAGGCACTGCAGTCATTGCATCTTCACTTAATGAAGCTACAAGAGGTATATTCATAATTCCGATTGCAATACTTGCACTAGCAACATTGAAGACTTCTGTGCTTGGAAAAATTGATTTTATTAAAGGTGTTATAAATGTTAAAGCAAAAAAACCGTATACTATTGAAGGTATACCAGCTAATATTTCTAGTATTGGTTTGATAATATTTCTTAACTTTCTTGATGCAAATTCACTAAGATAAATAGCTGTACCAAGTCCAATAGGTATAGAAACTATACTAGCCCCTAATGCAATCATAAGAGTACCTACCAATAATGGAATTATTCCAAAATTTCGCGGTTCCATTAATGGTGTCCATACTGTTGATGTAAAAAACTCATTAATAGAAACCTCTTTAAAAAAAGTAATGCTTTCACTAAGCAAACTAAATACTATTGCTATTGTTGTTAAAATAGATATACCTGCAAAAACTTGTAGACTTTTTTCTATTATTAATTCTTTAATATTAATAGGTCTTCTCTTTGAGCTGAACATATTAAACCTCCAATAAAGAAATTTCAAGTGATTTGTTGATTTTTAAGTGCATAAAAAACCACTTGAAATTAATTTTAATATACTTTGGTTAAATTCTGTGTTAAGTTATGTTAAGTTTTTGTTAAATGCGTTTTGTGAATATGTTAAGGCTATCAATTAAGTCAACGGATAATTTATTAAGCTTTGCACAATTTTGTTTCATTTCCTTCATTATTGCAAACTGATCACCAGCTGCTGACGACACAGTATCAGAATCTGATGCAGTGTTATTTGCTACTATAGATATATTATTTACAACTTCTAGCATCATATTCTTTTCTGCATTAATATCACCGATTTTATTATAAATATCTGATATTATATTTTTAACTTTACCTGCTTCAAGACATATATTATTAAGTGCTTCTTCCATATTTCTCACACTAATATTCTGTTCTGAAACTATGGCTTTACTTTTATTAACAATATTTTGTACGTTTTCTGATTTATTTTCTAATTTTCTTATTATTTGCGTTATTTCTCGTGTCTTCTCATAAGAAATTTGAGAAAGTTTTTTAACTTCTTCTGCAACTACAGAAAATCCTCTGCCTGATTCCCCTGCATGAGCTGCCTCAATAGCAGCATTTAATGCAAGAAGATTTGTTTGATTTGCAATATTTTCTATTACCAAAAGTATATTTTCTATTTCCTTTATTGAATACGTTAATTCTAAAGCTTCGTTACAAACCTCTTCTGAAATTCTTTCAGTATCATCAGCTTTAATATTTAGTAACTGCATCTCCTTAATTCCGCTATGAACAATAAAATCCGTTTTGTTTGAAGCCTCCATCATTATATCTGCACTTTTACTAATTAGCGAAATATTTTCTGCAATCTGTTCTATTTTATTTGCTCCCATCTCCACAGCTGCAGCTTGTTCTTGTGTACCAGCTGCAATATGTTCAATGGAATCTGAAACAAGTTTAGCACTCTCGAAAGCCTTTGTGGTTAAATCAACAAAATTATCTGAAGCTGAACTGACAGCATTTGATACATTTATTACCTTTGAAATGAGGTCTCGTAAATTTTTAGTCATTTCATTGAAATCATTGCTTAATTTCTTAATTTCAATGTTTTCATTATGTTCGGCTTTCACATTAATATTGCCGGATGCCACTTCTTTCATAAGCTTACCTATATTAAATATTGGATTTGTTACATCTTTAGAGTATTTTAAGGATACTGTTAAAGCTATTAAAATCATTAACAGTACTAAAATAAATATAAATATACCAATTTCTGTAATGCTCCTCATAAATTCTTTTCTGCTCATTGAAGTTACTACTAACCATTCTGCATTTTTTATTGAACTATATGCTGCTACACTTGATATCCCGCTCTCGTTATAGAATTTAAAGCCTTTTATACTCTGTCCTTTTTGAAAATTACTCAATTCTGTATTTACAAGATTATTTTCAACTTTTTTTAGTAACAAATCCTTATTTTTGTGATAAATAATATTTCCGTTCTTTGATACTATGTATAAAAAACCATTATCTCCTACTTTTATATCATTCATATTTGATGTAAATTTGGACAAATCAAACATGATTACAATCAAACCCATTTTATCTGCTTTTGTTTCAATAGATGCCGCAACAGGTATAACGTAATTTTCAGTAGCTATTGACTTCATTGGTTCTCCAACATAAAATTTTTCACCATTTTTTATCATTTTAAAATAGTCTGTATTAGAAATATTTAATTTTTCATATTTGTGATTAAATATAGACCCATCTGCTATAACTTTACCATTTATATCAGCTATAAAAATAGTTTCATACAACTTTTCTGAGCTTTCTATTGCATTTTCCATACTTATTATTACTTTATTAAGCTTAACTGCTTCTTTAATTTGTCCTGTGCTGAGGTTTTCCTGCATTAGTACAAGCAAATCAGATTGTGATGATAAACTTTTTAATATACTATTTGAATCTGCTATTACAGTATTTACATTATTTTTTACTCCTTCAGCATAAGCCTCCAGCATATTTCTTTGAGATTTATACATCTGATTATAAACTTTACTAAATATGAACACTCCCATTAATAAAATCGGTATAATTGAAATAGACGTAAATACTATTGTCATTTGTTTTTTTAAAGAAAGGTTTGATTTAATTTTATTCATTTTTAAAGCTATTTTATTTGCATTAATTTGTAAAAATTTATTATGGCTAAACTTATTTAAATTTATATTTTTAATATTACTTAGAAATTTTTTGAAACTTTCACTAAAATTCATAATACCCCTCTTTTAAACAATTTAACTTTAAAATAAGCGCCCATATCATTTTTGTATAGGCGCTTATTTTATGAAATATTTTATTTATTTTATTATTTTACAAGGTCTAATTGTTTAGTATAATCAGCTTCTGGCAATGCTACATATCCAGCTTCGGATACAAGATTTTTCGCATTGTTTAAATAAAAGTTAACAAATTCTTTAACTTCAGCCTTCTTTAAAGCTTCCTTATTTACATAAATATATAAAGGTCTTGAAAGAGGTTTGTATGTTCCATCTTTAATTGTATCAAAACTTGGAGCTACTCCTGCAATATTAACTGCATTTAATTTTGATTTGTTAGCTTCATAATAAGAGTAACCGAAGTATGACATACCATTTTTATCTCCAGCTACACCTTGAACAAGAACACCGTCATCTTCACTTGTAGTAACATCTGTTGCTCTTGCTGACTTAGCCTTTTTATTTATTGCTTCTGTAAAGAACTCGAAAGTACCTGACGCTGTTCCTGGTGCATATAATTTAATTTGTTCAGCTGGCCAGTCAGCTCTCACATCTTTCCAAGTCTTAACAGTGCTTCCTTCCTTCCATATGCTGTTTAACTCTTCAACAGTCATATCTTTTGCCCATGTATTATCTTTATTAACAACTACTGTAATTCCATCTAAAGCAACCTTTAATTCAATAAATTCTACTCCATTTTTAGCGGCAGCATCTTTTTCTTCAGCTTTTATAGGTCTTGATGCATCTGCTATATCTATTTCTTTGTTTATAAACTTTTTCATTCCGCCGCCAGTACCAGACTCACCAACTGTAATTTTAACATCTGGATTTTTTGCTTTAAATTCTTCAGCTACGGACTCTGATATTGGAAGAACTGTTGAAGAACCGTCTATTTTTATCTCTCCTGATAACTTTGCTGTTGGTGCTTGTTCCTTATTCTCTGCTGGCTGCTTGCTTGCACATCCCGAAAATACAGTTGCTGTAACAAGTATAGAACTTATTAGACCTAATAATCTTCTTTTAGTCATTTAAAATCTCCTCCTAGAAACTTTACATTTTTTTCAACAAGATTATATTATCATATAATTTTGTTAAGTATGTTTCGTCTATGTTTAGTGTTTGTTTAGATTGTGTTAATTATGTAAAACTTTGAATTATTCAAATAAAATTGTTCCCTGTAATATAACCTATAAATATTGAAAATATATAAAATATAACTAATATAACTAAAAAAAGGTATAATATCAAATTGATATATACCTTTCTTTTAAATATCATTATTCATTTAAATCTTTTTGCTCACCTGTTACTAAATAAATAGTCCATTCACAAATATTAGTAGCGTGATCTGCAACTCTTTCTAAGAACTTGCATATAAACAAAAATTGTGTTACCTGATTTATAGTAGTAGAATCTCCTGCCATGATTGTTAATAGTTCGCTAAATACTTGTTTATAAATAGCATCTATTTTATCGTCCATTTTACATGTATCATAAGCCTTTTGAACATTACCTGATACATAAGCGTCGATTGAATTTTTTATCATTTCTTTAACTATATCAGCCATTTTAGGGATATCTATAAGCTGTTTTATATATTTTTCATTTTTTAATCTTAAAGTTATTTTAGCTATATCTACAGCATGATCAGCCATTCTCTCTAAATCAGTGACAATTTTTGTAGTTGTAAATATACTCCTTAAATCCAAGGCAAGGGGCTGTTGAGTAGCTATTAATTTAATACACTTATCTTCTATTTCCTTTTGGAGATTGTCAACTAAATCATCGTCTTTAATTATTTTATTAGCTAAAGTTTCATCCTGATGTACCAGCGCTTCTATACACTGATATATTTGTTTTTCAACAATACTCCCCATTCTTAAAATTTCCTGATGAAGTCCCTGTAAATGAATATCAAAAGATCCTCTTGTCATAATTTTCACCCCTTAAAATTATAGATTAACCAAATCTTCCAGTTATATAGTCTTCTGTTCTCTTATCTTTTGGATTGTAGAAAATATCTTCTGTTCTGCTGCTTTCTATTACTTCCCCGCTTAAGAAAAACGCCGTATAATCTGCAATTCTTCCTGCTTGCTGCATATTGTGAGTTACGATTATAACAGTATAATTTTTCTTCAATTCATCCATTAATTCTTCAACCTTAGCTGTTGAAATTGGATCAAGTGCTGATGTTGGCTCATCCATTAAAAGTACCTGCGGCTGTACAGCAAGAACTCTTGCAATACATAATCTTTGCTGCTGCCCTCCAGATAATCCCATTGCGTTTTTATTAAGCCTATCTTTAACTTCATTCCAAAGTGCTGCACCTTTTAAACTTTTTTCTACAATTTCATCAAGTTCAATTTTACTTCTCACTCCATGTATTCTTGGACCATAGGCTATATTGTCATATATAGACATAGGAAAGGGATTAGGTTTCTGAAATACCATACCTATTCTTTTTCTAAGTTCCATAACATCAAATTCACTATATATATTTTTATTCTCATATAAAACTTCCCCTTCAATTTTGACGTTATCTAATAAATCATTCATTCTGTTAAGTGTTCTTAAAAATGTTGATTTACCGCAACCTGAAGGTCCGATTAGGGCAGTAACAGAATTTTCCTTTATGTCTAAATTGATATTTTTCAAAGCTTTAACATTACCATAATACAAGTTTAAATTTTTTGTTATTATTATGCTCATTCTGCTCCCCCTTAATCATTTACTGTTTCTACTTACAATTTTTTATTTTACACTATTAAAGTTATATTAATGTTATGTGAATGTTAATTAAAATTAACATTTACTTAGAATTATAAATTATCATAATTCTAATTTTTAGAAAAAAAACTAACTATTCAATATTATTTACTTTAATGAATAGTAATATTCCATACATAATAAATGGCCATTATTTTATTCCTTTCACTTATATATTACTTTCTACAAATTAATACTCTTGTTTCAGAACAAACTTTTTTACTGCCTTTGCAACTCCATCATTATCATTTGTTTCTGTTATATAATCTGCTTTTTGCTTTACTATGTCGATGGCGTTACCCATGGCTATGCCCATGCCTGCAAACTCAATCATGGACAAATCATTTTCACTGTCTCCTATTGCTATAATTTTTTCTCTTTCTATATTGTAATAATTGCTTAATATTTCTACGGCACTTCCTTTAGACACTCCTCTGCAGGTAATTTCTACATTATGCTTAAAGGAACTTGCAATTTCAATTCCATCTATAGACTTTAATTCTTCCCTGATTTTCTTTATCTTATTTTCATCTCTCACCATTATTTCACTTTTTACTATATTGTCTTTTTCTTTTTTAAATATGTCCTGCCATTGCTTACGTGTCCATACATGCTTAAAATTTATCTTTTCATTAAAAATGCCCCTTAACTTTAAATATTTCATAAAAGCTGAAGCGAAAATATTTCCAGAATACATTGTTTCTATTGTAGAAAATGTTGGCCTTATATTATATTTTAGAAATATATCCAAAAGCTTTAAACATAACTTTTCACCTAAAATACTCTGATAAATAACCTCATCTTTGTCTTTTTCCTTTATAATTGCTCCATTTGAAGCAATAACAGGAGATTTCACGCCTATAAGGTCAGAATACTCCCTAGCATCAACATACATTCTGCCTGTACTTATAACAATATGAACTCCTTTTTCATGAGCCTTTTTAAGTGCTTCCTTTGAAGCCTCACTCACTTTATGCTGTTTGTTTAAGAGAGTTCCATCCATATCTATACAAACTAATTTATAATCCATAGTTACCTCCTGTCCAATAAAAATATAATAAAAAAGTGCAGCATAAACCTACACTTTTTTACTCTCATTATAAATTATACCAAATATTTGCCGTTTGTCTCTATAGCTTTTTTGTATCAGGAGAAAACAATACACTTTCTCTTTCAACAAGCTCAGTTTTTATTTCCATTTTCAGTTTTACTTCATCTCTATCAGTTATCTTTTGGATTAGTCTCTTTACTGCAGTCTTACCGATATATTGTTTATATACTCTTATTGTAGATAACCTTGGACTGCTTATTTCACAAAAGGGCATATCATCAAAACCCACTATAGAAACATCCTCTGGAATTTTAATACCTTTTTCTTTCATTGCTCTTATAGCTCCAAATGCAATTATATCATTAAAAGCAAAATACGCTGTGGGAAGCTTAAAATTCTTATCATTAAGTACTTCTTTCATATCTCTGTAAGCACCTTCAAGAGTTGGTTCAAGTACTACCTCATATTCATGGTGTATATTTAAATTAGAGTAAATTAAAGCCTCCTTAAACCCCTCATATCTATACCTGAAGTTATTAATAATTTTTGAACTTCCCAGGCACCCGATTTCCTTATGTCCTTTTTCAACTAAATATTTAACAGCCTGATAAGCACCCTGCACATTATTTATAAGTACATAATCAAAATCAGCATTATTAAAATAATTATCTAAAATAATTACTGGTATGCTTAATTTCTTAAAAGGTTCTAAATCTGATTCATCCATTTCAGTAGCAAGCAGTAAAACTCCTGCAATCTGATCTTGTTTTATTATTTCTTGTATATCCTCATCACTGTGCTCATTATGTATTACATGGGAAACTATCAATTCAAAACCTTCTGCTCTGCACTCTCTTTCTATTCCTTCAATTAATGCAGAAAAAAAAGGAGTATCTGAAACAACATAACCTTGTTTTTTAAATATAATAAATCTGATTATATTGCTTTCTTCTTTATTGTTTCTATAATACCCCATCTCTTCAGCAATCTTTAATATTCTTTCTCTAGTTTCCTTGCTAACACCTTTTTTGTTATTTAATGCATTGGAAACAGTTCCAGGAGATACTCCTGCCAATTTTGCAATATCCTGCATTATTGTTTTCATTACTGATTCACCTTACCTCTTAGCTTTATAACACTATAATTATCATAATACAAAAAAAGTTACCAATCAAGTTTTACTAAATATTTAGTTTAATATTATTGTATCTCTTTTATACATAATTATAGCTTAAAATAACAACCAGGAAGGATATTATTATGATTCCTTCCTGGAATTTTAACAAAATTACTCCCCTCTAATCCATGCTTTAATATCTTCTTCATTATCATCATATAAATCTGGCACAAGACCTGGAATGTATTTACATGCTTCATAAATTACCGGAACTACATCTGAGTGTATTCCAACACAATGGTGAACATATGGCCCTGTTACAAGCTTATCCTCAAGCTTTGTCCAATTTTTAACTTCTACCCAAAGATAAGTGCCCTGATTAAAAGGTCCTTCTATTCCTTTAGCATTTCCTAAAAGAACTGAGTAATTTCCATGGTCTCCATCAAATCTTACTATAGATATTTCTCCACCTTCAATTTCTGCGTGAACAGATCCAGGAAGATGCTCAGGAAATGCAAATGGTCCTCCAAATTTAGCTTTTGTACCTTTTTTAACTAAAGAAATCGGCCATGGTCCACAATGCTGCAGAAGCTCACCATTTTTATTTGTAGGATGTGCAACAGTCCAGTCAGCAAAGAAAGGTACAGCTTTCCCCATAGCTGCAGCTTGAGCCATTATTGAAGTTATAGCTCCGTGAATATCAGTTTCACATACTACTGGTATTCCTTCATCAGTTAGAAGAGAATTAGCAACGCAAGGCATTACACTTAAAACTTCCTGCATAGCATTCCAGCATTGTATTGCAACTGCACTGCAACCAAGCTCCTCAGCATACCTTTTCATTGCAACTTTCATAGCAGCAAGACGAGTTACAGCATTATCAGGAACACAGATTTCCATGTTGTTTTTAATATATTCTACAGTTTCAGCAACATCTTCATCCTTTTCTTGTTCTATCTTTAATATTCTATTTGCAAATTCAGACATAGTAATTGGTGTAATTTGTATTCCAAATTTCTCTAAAAGTTCACCTTCATTACACATCATTGTCCAGAAACCTGCAGGTCTTGTAGAAATCTGAAGTACTCTAATATTTCTAAACTCTTTAACAACATTAGCTGCTGCAATAAAGTTTCTTAAACCTCTTTCAAACGCCTCATCTTCTAAAGAACAATTTGGTATATAAGTAAAAGGAAGATTAAATCTTCTTAATATCTTTCCTGTAGCAAAAAGACCACACTGAGAATCTCTTAACCTAGTACCATCTGGTAGTGGTGCTTCATCCCTAGGTCCCCAAAGCAAAATAGGCAAATTTAATTCTTTAGCAACTTTGCACACTAAATCCTCTGTACCAAAATTGCAGTGTGGAAAAAATAATGCATTTACTTTTTCAGCCTTAAATTTATCAACAACTTTACTTACATCACTTTCACTAAAAAGTAACCCTTCCTCATTTACATCATCTATGTTAATATAATCAATTCCTAATTCCTGAAGCTTCTTTTCTGTTAATCCCTTAAATTTGAGTGCGTCTTCTTTACTAAATATTGATCTTCTTGTTGGCGCTAAGCCAATCTTTATTTTAAAATCCATAATTTTTCCTCCTCTATTCTGACTTAATAATAATTAATTTACTATCATGTATTAGTTAATACTCTTTTAACCGCTGTTTTCCAGCCACTATAAAATTTTTCTCTAAAACTATCTCTCATTGCAGGAAAATATATATTTGAACTTTTTTGCAATGCTTTAATCTCTTCCTTACACTTCCATATTCCTGCTCCAAGTCCTGCAAGATAAACAGAACCCATGCTTGAAAGCTCTGCAATTTCTGCTTTTGCAACATTAACATTAAGAATATCTGACTGAAACTGCATTAAAAACTTATTTGAAGTAGGACCTCCATCCACTCTGAGCTCTTTAAGTCTTATTGAACTTTCTGATTCAATTACCTCTACTGCATCTCTTATTTGATAAGCTATACTTTCTACAGCCGCTCTAACAACATGATTTTTATTGCTTCCTCTAGACATTCCAACTATTGCTGCCCTTGCATAAGCATCCCAATAAGGTATACCAAGTCCTGAAAAAGCAGGCACTACATAAACTCCTTCATTATCCGAAATAGCATGTATCATATCTTCTATTTCAGAAAACTCCTGAAATAATCCTAAGTTTTCCTTAACCCATTTTATCGTATCTCCAGTACAATGAACGATGCCTTCAAGAGCATATTCAACTTTTCCCCCTATGCCCCAAGCAATAGCTGTAACCAATCCGCTTTTAGGCTCAATATAGCTGTTGCCGATATTCATTAATATAGAAGAACCTGTCCCATAAGTTGCCTTCGCCATACCAATCTCAAAACACTGCTGTCCGAAAAGTGCCCCCTGAGAGTCACCTATGACTCCTGATATTGGAAGACTAATGTCAAATAACTCTCCTGCTTCTGTATATCCAAAAATATCATCAGAACACTTAACCTCTGGAAGCATATTTTTAGGAATATCAAATATGTCAAGTAATTCATCATCCCATTTAAGTGTTTTTATATTAAACATTGAAGTTCTGCTAGCATTGGTATAATCTGTAGCATGACTTTTACCTCCAGTAAGCTTCCAAATTAACCAACTGTCAATGTTCCCAAGCGAAAGCTCACCTTTTTCAGCTTTTTCTCTTGCTCCATTAACATTGTCTAGTATCCATTTTACTTTAGTTGCTGAAAAATAAGGATCCAGCATAAGACCTGTTTTTTCCTTTACAGTATCTTCAAAACCTTTATTTTTTAGTTCATCACATATATTAGCTGTTCTTCTGCATTGCCATACTATTGCATTATAAACAGGAATGCCTGTATTTTTATCCCAAACTAAAACAGTCTCTCTTTGGTTTGTAATAGCAACCACATCAATATCAGAAGGTATTATATTACATTTATTAATCACATCTTTTAAAATCAATTTAACGTTTTCATATATTTCCAAGGGGTCGTGTTCAACCCAGCCTGGCTTAGGATAATATTGTCTGTGTTCTTTTGAACTTTTTGCAAGTATTTTACCATTACTGTCAACAATCATTGATTTGCTTCCAGATGTGCTTTGGTCTACTGCAAGAATATAACCTTTTCCCAAACTATCCCTCCTCTTATTTCAGCAGCATTTCTTTTACAGATTTACATAGATTTTCAGCAGTTAATCCATAATGCTTAAAAATTTCAGGTCCTGTTCCTGCAATAGCAGGCTCATCTGGTATTCCAATTATTTTTACCGGAACTGGCTTTGTTTGAACTACAACCTCAGATACTGCAGCTCCGAGACCACCAAATATGCTATGTTCTTCAATAGTTATTATGTGTCCTGTTTCTTCAGCAGCTTTTATAACAGCCTCCTCATCTAAAGGCTTAATTGTATGCATATTTAAAACTCTGCAGCTTATGCCTTCATTTTTTAATACATCTGCTGCATCAATAGCAGGTTTAACAGTTTCACCAGCTGCGATTATTGTTATATCTATACCTTCTCTCATAGTAACTGCTTTACCAATTTCAAATTGAAAATTTCCATTTTCATATGAATCCTCAACTGGATTTCTTCCTATCCTTATATATACTGGTCCGTCATGCTTTAAAAGAGCTTCAGTCATTTTCTCAGTTTCAAACCTGTCTGCCGGCAATATTATTGATATCCCAGGTATAGCTCTCATTACTGCTATATCCTGCAGAGAATGATGGGACATTCCAAGGGCGCCATAGCTTACCCCTCCGCTTATTCCAATAAGTTTTACATTTGTTTGAGAATAAGCAACATCCACCTTAATCTGCTCAATGCTTCTCATTGTTAGAAAGCATGCTGGAGAAGCTGCAAAAGGCTTTTTGCCACAAGTAGCAAGTCCAGCTGAAATTCCAACCAAGTCCTGCTCAGCAATTCCAACCTCAACAAACTGCTCTGGAAGAGTCTTTGCAAAATCTGTCATAGATGCTGATCCACGTGAATCGCTGGTTACAACAATAATATCTCTATCTTCTTTACCATATTTTATTAAAGTATCACATATTACCTGTCTATTCGGTATTTTATTCATAAGCTGTACCTCCTCTATTAATTTCTGCAACACTTAAGCTCCCAACTCTGCTAAAGCTTGTTTCATTTGCTTTTCATCAGGCACACCATGATGCCATTTTGCTTCATTTTCCATGAAAGATATTCCCTTACCCTTAGTAGTATAAGCCATCACAAGAGTTGGTTTTCCGTGGACTCTAGGTACACTTAAAAATACTTCCTGAAGCTTTCCAACATCATTTCCATCAACAGTTATTACATTCCAGCCAAAACTTGTCCATTTATCTTCTAAAGGGTCAAGTCCCATCACATCTTCAGTACAGCCTGAAATCTGAAGTCTATTTCTGTCAACAATAGCAATAAGATTATCAAGCTTATAATGTGCTCCAGCCATTGCTGCTTCCCATACAGAACCTTCTGCCTGTTCACCATCTCCCATTAGTGTGAAAACTCTATAATCCTTTTTATCCATCTTAGCTGCAAGTGCCATGCCAACTGATACTGAAAGGCCATGACCTAATGCTCCAGTATTCATTTCTATACCTGCATTTTTATTATTAGGATGTCCTATAAGTGTAGACCCAAACTTACTAAAAGTTTTAAGTTTTTCTTTTGGAAAAAAGCCCTTATCTGCAAGAATACAATATAAAGGTTCAACACAATGTCCTTTACTTAATACAAATCTATCCCTATCTTCAAGCTTTGGATTTTCAGGTTTCACCTTCATAATACTGTAATAAAGAACTGTCATTATATCTGTACTTGAAAGCGCCCCTCCTATATGACCTGCTTTTGCTTCATAAATCATCTTTACTAAATCTTTTCTTATCTGTTTTGCTTTTGCTTCTAAATAACTAACCTCTACCACAAACACCCCTCCAGCTGAATATAAAAAATTTTATTTTTAAAAATAAATATTTATTTCTTTAAAAATATTCAAGTAACTTTTTTTTGTTAAATTTATCTGTTACAATATAAATAATAATACTTTATCGTGCTCATTTCAATAGTTTTATATAAATATTTTTATATATTATACTAAATATTTATATAAAACTTTTTCAAATTTAAAAGTGCTATATTAAGCAGTTGCTTAATATAGCACTTTTAAATTTATTTTAATTCATTCCAACAAATTATTACTTTTTCTTTCCAATAATCAATACATCTTCTTCAAAGTTATGCATCTGTATAATGGTCTTGTCTTCTTCTATGTTAACATTTGGATATAATACATTTTTATCATAAAGATCAATAACTTTAAAATCATATTCTTTAAAAGTTTGATTTAAAATTACCTTTGTATTTGTTGGTACATAAATAAAAATCAATTCTCCATCCATTTGTTTAGCACAGCGTATCTCTTTTGTATTATTTAAAACTATATCTAAAGGAATGAGACTCTTAATGTTATATGTTTCAAACAAATACTTAATATAACCATAGTCCCAGGCACCAGGAAACTTTACAGCATCCTCCCAGAACATTGGATCATCAAAACCTTCACCAAGTATTCCTGTTTTAGCTTTATTTATCTTATTCCAATTCCATATGCCGTGAGCTCCATAAGTTACACCTGCACAAGCCCCTGATAAAATCGAAGACCATGCTGCTTTTCTTATATCTCTTCGTCTGAATCTTCCATACATTTTTCTGCTATAACCCATCTGCTCATAACAAGGTTCACTATTAATAATTGGTTTTACCGGAAAATCATTATAAAATTTTTCAGCTAGTTCAAAAGCCATATATTGATACTCACTGTTATGCCCTGATTGAAACATATAAAAATCAATTTTATTCATAAGACTATCAGGTATAGTGCTGTAACGGCCTCTAATATGCAGTGTTTTTAAAGTATTTGGACTTAACTTTGTTATAGTATCTAAGGCACACTCATAATAAGATATAGCTCGCTCTGTTTCAAAATCAGTATCTCCGCTTACTACATAAATTGGATTGAATTCATCAAATGTTTCATAAATTTTCTTTATCAAAGGCTTGATAAAATCATAAGGCATTATATTATCGCTTATAATTGCACTTGCCCATGTTTCTGGTACATAATTTGCCCAAAGCAAAACAAGCTCCAGGCGAAAACCTTTATCTACAGCCATCTGGCACATTCTTTTCGCACGATTAAAATATTCTTCATTAAAGGATGTAAAGTGAAAAGTATGATTATCCTCTGTTGGAAATGGATAAATATTTAAATCTGATGCACTTCTATCCCATTGAGGCAAAGTATTTATTTGAAGCACATTAAATCCTTGAAATTTTCTTTGATTAAGATAGTACTCCCATTCTTCCATACTTACGTTAGTAAATGCACTCCAAATAGTATCTGCTAAATAGAAAAACGGCTTCCCATCTAATACAAATCCTCTACCCTCAGCATTTATTTGAATATTCTTCACAGCTATCCCTCCTGTATTTTTTATATATAAACATAATAATTAAAATTGTTATACGTCCAATACAAATATTGCAGATAAGAACTCTTATCTGCAATATAAAGTCTAACCTTATTTTAAAATTTCATTTTTATTTTTTTATTATCATGCTGTCATTAAACCCAAACAGATAAGTAGTTACTGCTGATCCAACATACGCAATTACACAGGCAATTAAGAAACCAGTAAAACCTTGTCCAATATATGCAGGTAGGGTAAGAGCGCTTGTACCTACAAATGTGGAAGCACCTGCACCTGCACCTGCTGTAATAGCACCTGCTATACCTGAAAATACACAGGCTATGATAAAAGGTCTTTTATACTTTAAATTCACACCATAAATTGCCGGCTCAGTAATACCTGTTAAAAATGCTGGAACTGCAGCTGAACCTGCTATTGCCTTTAAATCCTTGTCCTTAGTTTTCAGGAATACACCTAAGCAGGCTCCTGCCTGACAGAAGTTATTTGGACCTGTAATTGTAAATAATGTATCACGTCCATAAACAGCAAAATTATTAAGTACGATAGGAACAAATCCCCAGTGCATACCAAAGAGTACAACTACTGGCCAGATTAAAGCAATTACTCCGCCTGCGATAATTGGATTTATTGCAAGTACAGAAGTATAACCTGAAGCTAAAAGCTTGCCAAGAAAATCTGTAACAGGTCCTATAACTAAGAAAGTAGCAGGTATTACTGTAACTATACAAAGTGCTGGCACTAGGAATCTATTTAAAATTTCTGGAACAATTTTTGCGAAAAACTTCTCAACCTTTGACAATACCCATACCGCAATAACTGCAGGAATAACACTTGAAGTATAACTTACTAATACTACAGGAATACCTAAAAATGTAAGTGCAGTTTTTGATGAAAAAGCCGCTGTCATATTAGGATGTACTAGTGCTGCACCTACGCAGAATGCCACAAACTGATTTGTTTTAAAACGCTTAGCTGCAGTTATTGACAAAACAATCGGTAAGAATGTAAATATAGCATCTGCTGCAGAGTACAATATTGTATATGTTCCTGATTTAGTATCCATCCATTTCAATGTAGTTGCAAGAATTAAAAATGCTTTTATTAAACCAGCCCCAGAAAAAGCACCTAACATTGGTGTAAAAATAGCTGAAATAGTTTCAATAAGAAGATTCAACCCTTTTCCTTTAGGAACTTCATCGTCACTTACTGCACCTTCTAAAGAAACTCCAGTTACTTGTCCAATTGTTTTATATACATCAGCTACATGGTTACCAATAACAACTTGAAACTGACCAGCACTTTCAACAACAGTTATAACTCCATGTAATTGCTCAATTGCTTTCTTATCAGCTTTATCTCTATCTTTTAATTTAAATCTCAATCTAGTTGCACAATGAACTAAAGATGCAACATTATCTTCTCCACCCACATTTTTAATAATGTCTTTTGCTAATTGCTCATAATTTTTAGCCATAATCAAACTCTCCTTTTAAAAATATTAAGTTTGTTTTTATAAATCCGCTTACTTAATTTTTAGCTTTTTGATAAAATTTAATAATAATGACATCATTCTTTGATTTACTAAATATTTAGTATAATATTTTAGTTGTATTTTGCAAATTATTGTAGATTCTTAAAACTAAGAAAGCTTAAATATCTTCTCTCCTTTCCTGTATGTTTATCTTATTAAATGATATTATAGCACTTAAAGTACTTTTTACTAAGAATAACTAAATTAGACATTTATGGCCATAAAAAGCTTTTCATTTGTCGTACAATGTTATTATATTTTATTCATTTAAATTATTCAAGTATTTTTAGTAAATATTTATTTATTTTTATATAATTATTTATATAAAAATAAAACAACTCATTTCATCCTCATAAATTAATAAGACGAAATGAGTTGTTATTTAATTTTTGATACTAATAAAATTTTATACTAACTGGTCCTAATAGTCCAGTAGGTTCCTGCACAGCAAATTGAGAAAAATAGTCTTTCTGTGATTTTACAAGCGTATTTGTTACTTCCACTACTAATTTATTTGTACCTTTTTTAATATAATTGGTTATATCAAATTTATAAGGAGGGCATATTTTAACTCCAATATTATTATCATTTAGCCACAGTTCTGCTACTTCATACACTCTTCCTAAGTCAAGAACTGCCTTTTCAGCAGTTTCTTCTGCTGTAAAATTAATTTCATATCTGATAATCCCAGAAAAGTTCGGGTATAAGTCAAATTTAGCTAAATTAACTAACTCTTTAAGCTCTGTTTCCAAATTGAAATTTGGATACTCTGCTGCTTTAGCTAAAAATACCTTCCAGCTTCCTGATACATTAATTTCTTTAACCTCTTTTAAATTTTTAGCATTATCGATAACTTCTGTTTCTAAAGCATCATCTCTGAATATAATTATCTTTGACTCATAGGTATTCAGCTTTAACTGTATCTCTACACCATTACTCTTATTATTAGTGTTACAATTTTCAATTTTATTTTCAAAAGCATCATAATATACAGCTTTTTTATTTAATGGAATAAATACCCTAGTATCTATATTGTTATAAGGATGCTCGTTAAAGAACATGAATATATCAGCATCCTCCTGCCTATAGTGAAAATAGGTTACATAAGGCTCAAAGCTGCTTAAAGCAATTTCATTAAACCCAAGACTTTTTATTTTATTTCCTAAGCCTTTAAGAGCTAAAACTATGCAGTTTTTATTATCTTTTATACTGCTTAAAATTCCTTCAGTGTCAATGCCTTCACTAAACCTTTCAGGAAATTCTTCTATAAAAATTATTTTAAAACCTTTTTGAGCAGCTTCAGCAATTCTTATTAATAAATATTTCGGCAGAGCTTCAGCATAAGGTATTATAAGACATTTAAATTTTTCTTTATTTATAACGAGCCTATCATCTTCTATTTGTACGCTGTTTTTAAAAATATCTGCAGGAACCACATCGCAGTCAATTTGATTTTGAATAAGTTCCTTTACTACCTTCTCAAAAGGCATATATTTTCCCGACCATTCAGCTTCGGCATGATATAATACCGCTACAGGTGCTACATGTGTTCCCTCTGAAAGCAGATGGCTTATTTTATTAGTATAATCTGACCATATTTTCATGTGCTTAAATTGGGCATCATTTCCCCCTGCATAAAAATGTGGCGGGCAATCCGTATCAGGAAAAGTTTTTGGTGAAAAAGCATGGGGTACAAAATAATTTACCCCTCTTACAAGCAAGTGGTCTGTAAGCCACTTCATAAACTTTAAGCCTTCAACCCATCCATAAGCTCCAAAAAGCTCGCAAATAGTTCTTCCTTTTTTCTTAGGGTCAATATGTGCTAGTGATGTTCCAAGCTTTCCAAGGCCATAGTGAAAAAATTCTCCGTCCCATCCATCTGTAGAAAACCCTGCATGTTTAAAGTCCATACCAGGTACAACCTGCCCGCCGATAACATCTATCCCTGACATATCCTGACCATAAAGGGCTCGAAAGAAATGACCAGTTCCATAACCAAGCCTGCTGTGAGCACCATTATCTTCAATTATATGTCCAATATACTCTACACCGTGCTCCCTGCACCAATTGCCAAGCTGATTTGTAAAATTTTCACCGTACATTCTGCTTACAACGTTCATATAAGCATATCTGACTAAATGAGCCTTTTCTCCACCCTCAGTAAATAAAAGAGGAAGATAAATTAAAATATCTTCACTTACTTCCTTCTGCATTATTTTAATCATATCATCACTCCAGGGAAGCACCATCTTAGTTTTCCCTATAACACCATTAAAACCCTTTAAGTTTCCAAACCTAGGCTCATCTGAAAAAAATCCTGCTAAAGTTTTTCCAAAATCATCTTTATATCTATCAAAATGTGCTTCATATACAGTGTCAATTAAAACTTTTGTTGCTTCAGGTACAAGAGGATTTAAATAATCCTTAGTTGTTTCTTCTCCCCCTCTGCGTGTCTGATAAACAACAAATATACTCCAATATCCTTCTGGCAAATCCCAGTAAAGCACACCATCTTGAACATATTCAGAAACATTTATAAGAGTTTTATCATCAACTTCTCCTGTTTCCACATCTGATATTTTAGCAGCTACTACTGCTAAAATTTTATCTTCCTCTGCTTTAAATCCTGGACTTAATGCTGCACGTCCCGGGAAATACTTTATTATAAAGGATGAATCTTTTAGAGGTCCTGCAAAGTCCATTCTATGAACATTTAAATACCACTTTCTAAGTTCTGGATGCTGCTTTTTTATTCTTCCGGCTGCATATCCTGTTGGAAAATGACTGTCGTCTAAAACCCAAACTTTCATTCCGCGTTTTCTAGCTTCATCCATTATAATATCCATGTCCCTCCACCACAGAGGACCAACAAAATCCGGATGTGGTCTTGATTCTATACAGACTGCTTTAATTCCAGCTTCATAAATATTCTTCATATAATCTCTAAGAATTTCTTCACTTTCTCCATGCTGCCAGAAAAAAGGCAATATATAATTCTTCTCTTTATTCTCTAAAACTTCCCTTAATCTTTTCATAATCTACCTTCCTTGTGCTATAACTTTAATGTAAATAAATCATAACATTTTTATAATTTATTCTAAATATCAGAACAAAACTAATACACTGACCAAACTTAATAAATAGCAGCTAATTAAAAAATTAAAATAAGAGGATTATCTTATGGTAATTTCAAAAATAATCCTCTCTTTTTCAAATATATATACTTTTAACTAAGCTTCTTTATTTTCAGTCATTTTTGAATTGTAACCCCAAATTAAAGTTAGTATAAACCCAACTGCAAGTCCTACCGCTGCTGAAAGAAGAAATCCATAAAATCCTGTATCTATTCCTTTAGGATTAATAGCTGATGGAATCTGAAGTAAACCTGCGCCGCCAAATGCATAGATAGTTGCTTTAAATAATCCTGCAACAGCACCTCCGATACTTCCTCCTATAATAGCCATAATTAAAGGCTTTTTATATGGAAGTAATAATCCGTATATTGTTGGTTCGCTTATACCAAGTAAACACATCATACTTGATGACCAAGATAAATTCCTAACTTTTGCATCTCTAGCCTTAACAGCAATAGCTATTGCAGCTCCTGCCATGGCAAATTGATTTGCAGTAAGTAATGCAATCATTGAATCATGTCCATTTGCTGTAAAATTATTAATAAATATTGGAATAAAAGCCCAGTGAAGTCCAAACATTACAATAAGAATCCATGGTCCGCCTAGTAGTAAACCACCTATTACAGGGTTAAAGTTATAAGCTGCTACGGTTACTTTTGATAAAATGTTACTTAGAAATGTTAAAACAGGTCCTACTGCAAAAAAAGTTAACGGAACCATGATAACCAAAACTATAAACGGCGCTATCATGAATTTTAAACCTTGAAATACAACCTTACTTACAGCTCTATCTAGAATTGACGCCAGCCACACTGCTACTATAACTGGAAATACTGAAGAGGTATAGTTTAATATGTTCATAGGTATTCCCACAAAAGATATCGCTGCACCTTTTCCTGCTATGGCAACTATTGTTGGATACACCATAGCTCCACCGATTGCCATACCTAAATATTGATTAAGCTTAAAGTATTTTGCTGCTGATGCTCCAAGGAAAATAGGGAAGAAATAAAACACTGTATCAGCTATAGCATATAAAACCTGATAAGTTGATGAATCTGCTGTTAAAACATGAACTGCTGTTAAAAGTGATAATAATCCCTTTAATATACCTGTTGCAGCTAAAGGTCCCAGTATAGGTGTAAAAACACCTGAAATCATTGATGTAAACCTGTCAAATAATTTACCTTTAACCTTTTCTTCTGAAACTTCTATTTCCTCATTTTCCCCTATTAATTTAACTACTTCCTTAAATACAGGCTCAACTTGGTTGCCTATTACAACCTGATACTGTCCACCTTTTTCAATAACTGATATAACACCCTCTATTTTCTGAACTTCCTCTTTTTTTGGTATAGAAAAATCTTTTAATTTAAATCTAAGTCTTGTAATGCAGTGTGTTAGACTGCTTACATTCTCTTTACCGCCCACGGCCTTAAGTACTTCTGTAGCCACTTGTTTGTGATTCATACTAATTCCTCCTATCTAAATTTTATAAATAATTTATTATTGCTATGTGTAAATGATAACATCTTCATCAAGTAATCAAAATATCAAAAAGAAAGATGTTGACTGACCAAATTTAATATCGTATTATGAAAAATAATAATAACGCAATTTTAAGGAAGGTATTTTATATGGATTATAAAGAACTAGATGAAAAACTTAGAACTTTAACAGCTCGTGAGTTGCATTACAAATCTAATCCAGGGATGTCAGAAAAATATAAGCACCTTGATCCTATAGATTATCATGGAAAAAAAGTATATTTATTTAACTTAAAAGATGCAATAGCTGGTGAAAATATTTCAGTTTTAAAACATACTCGCTTTGCAGAAGTGCCAATGCACAAGCACGATTACATCGAATTAAACTACGTATACTCAGGAAAAGTTACACAAATAGTTAAAGACAAAACTATAACTTTAAAAGAAGGCCAAATATGTATTGTAGACACAGAAGTACCCCACTCCATACTGCCTACAGGCGAAGAAGATATTATCATCAACCTATTAATACGCAAGGAATATTTTACAACCTCTTTTCTAAGCAGACTTTCAAGCAAAGGCATTATATCTGAATTTCTAGTTACCGCTGTGTCTGATAAAAAGAATCATGACAACTATATTATTTTTAATTCAGACAACAATAGAAGAATACCTAATCTTATGAAGGAGCTGCTTTGCGAATATTTTGATAAATCTTTATATGCAGATGAAATTATCGACTGCTATATGATACTTATATTTACTGAGCTAATGAAAGTCTTTCAATATGATGCAAATCAGGCACATGCAAATTCAAATGGAAATGCATCCATAATAGATATACTTCAATATCTGGAGAAAAATTATATGACCTGCACACTTGAATCTACAGCAGCACATTTTAATTTTCATCCAAACTATTTAAGCTCTTTAATCAAAAAAACTACTAATAAATCCTTTAAAGAGCTTATCCAGGCTCAAAGGCTGACACGTTCTGCAATTTTGCTTACTAACAGCCATATGCCAGTATATGAAATTGCAAATGAAATAGGTTATCAGAATTTAAATTTCTTTTATAAGAAATTCAAGGATTATTTCGGTGTTACGCCAAATGAGTATAGAGAAAAAAATAACAAAAGCAAGAGCAATTAAGCTCAAACTTTTGTCTCCATATAAAACATTTTGCCTGTTAACTTTAACCTTTAACAGCACCAACGGTTATTCCCTTTATAAAGTACTTCTGAAAGAAAGGATATATAAGCATAATAGGAAGAGCACCTAAAACGGCAACTGCCATTTTTATTCCTGTTGTTGGAATACTTGCTGCAGAAGCAGCCATATTGCTTGTCATGGACATGTTTGATGTTAGAAACTGAGCATCCTGAAGCATACGGTTGAGAATATTCTGAATGCTGAACAGCTTGGGTTTAGTTAAGTAATATAAACCATTTGTCCAGTCATTCCAGTATATAAGCCCTGCCATCATTCCCAAGGTTGCAAGCATAGGCAGAGACATAGGGAAAACTACAGAAAATAATATTTTTCCTTCACCAGCACCATCTATCCTTGCTGCCTCTATAATCTCATCAGGTATATTTGTTATAAAATATGTCCTCATCATCATTACAAAGAAAGCATTCATTAATAAATTGGGCACAATCAGAGCAAATATAGTATTTTTTATATGAAATACTGTTGTCCACATAATATAAGAAGGAACTAAACCACCATTAAAAAGCATAGTAAAAAACACAAAGAATGCAATTATATTTCTTTTAGGTAAATCCTTACGCGATAAAGGATACGCAAGAAAAGAAGTCAAAAGTACATTAAGTGTAGTACCTATAACAGTTACAAAAAGAGTAATACCATAGCCTCTTATAATTCCTGTTGAATCAGCAAGCAAATATTTATATGCTGCTAACGAAAATTTTAAAGGAAAAATTCTATACCCATTGTTAATTAGAGCTGTTTCATCTGTAATGGAGGATGAAATTAATAATATAAAAGGAATAAGACAAAAAATCCCTAACAATATCATTACTATATTTACAGTTATTTGAAATGTTTTTTTCTTTTCAACCATATTTACCCTCCTGTTAAAATAACGCATTATCTTTATCTATTTTTGATACAATAAAATTAGCAAGTAAAACAAGTACAAAACCTACTAAAGCTTGATAAAATCCTGCTGCTGAAGACATCCCTACATCACCAAGCTGCAATAACCCCCTATAAACATAAGTATCAATTGTATTTGTTACATTATACAATACTCCAGAATTCATAGGTACCTGATAGAATAATCCAAAATCAGAGTAGAATATTCTTCCTATACTCAAAAGAGTAAGAGTTATTATTGTAGGCTTTAAAAATGGCAGGGTAATATGCTTTATCTGCTGCCATCTAGTAGCACCATCTAAGGTGGCAGCTTCATAATATCCTTTATCTATTCCGACTAGTGTAGCAAAATAAATAATACATGAGTATCCAAAACTCTTCCATATGTTTACAATAACTAGAATATAAGGCCAGTATTTTGGTTCTGAATACCATGATATACCCTCTTTGCCAAGGGATTTTAATATTGTATTATTTATAAATCCAGTTTCTTGATTTAAAAATGCAAAAACTATATAACTTACTACCACAATAGATATGAGATATGGCAGCAAAATTACAGTCTGATAAATTTTTTTCAGCCTTTGGGAAGCAATTTCATTAAGCAATATAGCAACAGTAATTGCAATAACTGTACCTAGTATAATAAATACCGCATTGTACGCTATTGTATTTCTTGTGATAATCCATGCATCTTGAGTTTTAAAAAGATATTTAAAGTTAGAAAATCCAGCCCAAGGACTTTTTAATATCCCTTTGGTAAAATTGACTTTTTTAAACGCTATAACGATACCAAACATTGGTATATAATTATTAATAATAAGATACAAAATAGATGGTATCATCATTATATAAAGTGGAAGATACTTTCTGACTGCATTCTTTTTTAATTTTGTTGCAGCAGCTGTATTCTTTTTAAATTTAGGTGTAGCCTCTATCATACCAATTCTCCTTTATTTTATTTAAAATAAAGGGCTAATTACTGCTAATCAGCCCTTAACATTATGAAATTTACTTTTGAGTTGCTGCCCATGCATCAAGCTGAGCTTGTTTTTCAGCTATAATTTTATCTAAACCAGCTGCCTTAAGTTCATTATTAAACTTTGGAAGTGCTTCTTCAGGGTCAATTGCACCAATAGATAACGCATTTTGATATTTACTTACAACACTTGTAGCAGCAGTTATTTCATTTTTTACTTTTTCTGGATCAAAAGTAAAGCCCATTGCCTTAGATTTAAAGGCTGTCTTATTAAAGTTATCAAGCTGTTTCCAGTAATCTCCGGAATTTCCTTTCCATACAGGAGTTATAAACTGATTGGCACACCATCCCCAGCCAAAGGTGGGATTATATGCAGTATTTGCTGGTGTCACTCCATCTACATAATCAATTATATTGTTTTGCTCATCTACAACTTTATAATGCTTATCTTTAATACCATAAATCAATAAAGTAGATATATCTTTATCAGTATAAGCAAGATTTAAAAACTGCATTGCTTTATCAGGCATCTTTGAATTTTTAGCTATAGCCCAGGTCAAACCTTGAGCATTTCCTGTTGTTGCGTAGCCTTCAATAAAAGTAACTGTAGCTAGCTCTTTTCCAGTTGCAACAGAATTAATTTCTGCAAAACCAGGCTTTAAGTTTGAAAAGTATCCAAAAGCCTTTCCAGAGGTCATAAATGTTGAAGCAGTTTCTGTATTATTAAGTGCATTTGGCATCATATATCCTGCTTTAAACCAACTTCTAGTTAATTTAACAAAATTCTTATAAAAATCAGTTTCATAATAATTAGTAACGCTTAAACTGTCTCCTCTGTTCATAATAACTCCTAAAAGATTACCATCTCCTAATCTGTCTACTCCATAAGCTGTTTCTACTAATGAGGCACCACTTTGTGGAACTAAGGGATACATACCAGGTTCTTTTTCTTTAATTACTGCAAAAACCTTAGTTAAATCCTCCATATTCTTTACAGCACTCATATCTATATTATATTTCTCTGCTATATCTTTTCTGTAAACAAACCCATACGATGCAGCTAAATCACGATTTGTAGTAATTCCGTATAACTTTCCATTGATTTTTCCCGCATCTATATATTGCTTGTCTATAACGCCTGCAATTCCAGAACCATATTTACTATAAAGGTCATCAAGCTGAATAACTTGTCCGTTAGCTACATAAGTAGATAATGGAGTTATAAAAGCAGGGAATAAATCTAGTTTTTCGTCACTAGATAACATTAGATTTATCTGTTGCTGCCAAGAACCAAAGTTAATCCTTGTAATGTTTATCTCCACCCCTATTTTTTCTTTTGTAATCTTACTGACTTCATTCGCTACTGCCTCTGTATCTGTATCATTACCTGCAGAGAACATAGCGATGCTTAAAGGTTCAGAACTGACAGTACTGCTGTCGCCTGCATTGCTGACTTCTTTTGAACTACAGCCTGTAAAAGTCAGTGCTGCAATCATAGTAGTTAAAAGCATACTTGTAAATTTTTTCATTTTTAATCCCCCTTCTGTTTTGATAGTTATATATTACCATCTTTACTAATTGCTCTCTGCCACTAATATGACTTATATTAATGTTTTTGTGATATGTTGTAAAGGTTTTAAACATTAAGACCTAAGCTATTTATTTTACTCTTTTAGTTTGCCTGTATTCTAATGGTGTCAATCCCGTTTCCCTTTTAAATATTTTTGAAAAATGTGAGAAATTTGAATACCCTACTTTTGAAGCAATGATACTTACAGGTATATTCGTCTTAATCAGCAGTTCTTTTGAAACTTTTACTCTTTCACTGATTATATAATCAATAAGAGCTATTCCTGTTTCTTTTTTAAACAATCTTGATAAGTATTCCTGATTTAAATGAACACTTTCAGCTATCTCATTACGAGATAATTCTTTCTCTAAGTTTTTGCTAATGTAATCCTTTATCTCATCAATAATAGACTTTTGTTCCACTGAACCTGACATCTCAAACTTCTTATTCAAAGGATACTTTACAGATTCTTTTACATCAATAAACATTTGCATAAAATCCTGCTGAAAATCTGCTATTAATTCCTTTTTATTTTCACTTAAATACATTCCATATTTATAAAATTTGTTTTTTTCTCTAGTTTCAACTATTTTCTTAATCGCCTTTTCTATCACCTTCTCAAGCTCATCGTACTTTATTGGCTGTAATAAGTAATCAAAACTCCCTAATTTTATTGCAGCCTTAGCATATTCAAACTCTGGGTGAGCAGAAAGAAAAATACACTCTATTTCAGGAAAGTTTTCTCTAACCCATTCTAAAAGCTCTATTCCATTACCTAAAGGCATTTCAATATCACATACCATTATGTCCACTTGATTATCTCTGATTATCTCTTTGGCTTCATGTATATTAAAGGCTTTATAAATTTCACAAATCCCAATTTTTTCCCAGTTGACACCAACTATTAAACCTTTTACCACATTAATCTGATCGTCTATCAGCAATACATTCATTAATGGTTTCCTCCTATAAACTGTTATAACTTTTCAATAGGTATAATTATCTCCGAAATAGCTCCTCCAGATGTCCCATTAGAAAAAATAACTGCAGCCTCTTCTCCATAAACTAAGTTTATCCTTTGTTTTACATTGCTTAAACCTATGTGATTATTATTCTTTTCTTTATATTCATTTAAATTAAGCATTTTTAAGATTTTCTCATCAAAGCCTTTTCCATTATCAGACACTGTAATATCCGCATAATCCTTCTCTTCACCTTTAAGTAATATTGCTTTAATATTTATCTTCAAAGATTTATCAAGCTGGACACCATATTTAATTGAATTTTCAACAAAAGTTTGTATTGTAAGGGGTGGAATTTTTATTCCAACTATTCGATGATCTATGTCAATTTCATATTCTGGCACAGCTGACATCCATATTTGCTGAAGACTAATATAGTTTTTAATATAATTTAATTCATCCATTAAAGTTACAAGAGTGAAACTGTCCTTAAACATATATCTAAAATGATTAGATAAGCCTATAATTGCTTCCTGGATTGTTTCATACTTTCTTCTTTCAGCAAGACTATATAAATTTTTTAATGCATTAAGAAAGTAGTGTGGTCTTATCTGAAACTGCAGATACTGGAGCTGTGCTTTTTGTTTATTTATCTGTTCTTCATAATTTTTTATCTTTAAATCTTTTATTTCCTTAATCATTAAATTAAAAGTATTGTTAACCTGTTTAAATTCCTCTGGAGCGTAATCATCTTTTATTTGTACATCAAAATTTCCTTTTGTAATAGTTTCAATAGTGGTTGCTATTTTCCCCAAAGGTTTCAATACTGCTCTTCTTAATAATATTATACATATTGGAATCAGCAGAACCGAAAGTATGGATATAATAAATATAGCTAGTTGTATTTCATTTAAGCCTTCTAATATATTTTTATCTGGTATAATACATAGTACATTAATGTCCGCTGATGAAAGCTTCTCTCCAACTACCATATACTTTTGTGGATTTCCTGTTAAATAATAGCTGTCTATTTTACCTTTTAAATCAATTTTATTATTATTTATATAATCAATCTTTGTTAATGGTACTCCATCAGTAGTACTATACATAATCATATGATTTTCCTTAACAGCCATTTTACTTAGAGGAAGCAGTATATTATTAAAATCAATAACAGCTCCTATATAAGTGTTATCATAACCAATCATTCTCAACAAATAATATTTTTGTTCTATTTTAACTGGAAACCAATCTAAACTAGTGTAACTTTTTCCAGTTTCTGCAAGTTCTTTTATTTTATTTCTTATATCTGTTTTTTCTTTATAGCTGAGTTCAGCAGAAATTTGATCACGATAAATGTTTTTTCCGGCATTGCAGAAAAACAACATGTCCAACATTTCCTTACTTTTGATATCATTAGCAAATTTATTTGCCAGAGACCAGGAAGCGTCATAAAGCTGCATTTCATCCTTTGAATTGTTTAAAGTCATGTAATCTACATCGTTTCCAATAATATTAAGAAGATATCCATCAATTTTTTTTAAATTATTATCCATATACTTTGAATATACAGACATTGTATTCCTATTAGATTCTGAGACTTTTTCCCTAAGTGAACTTATAAAATAAAAGCTGGAAACTATCATAAATGTTACAAATGGTGTCAATATGCATAAAAGCCCTAACAGCATCTTTGTTCTTATAGAGTTTTTATTAAAAAATTTCTTTTTTTCTATCATCATCTTATCCCCTTGAATTTGTTTATATGATTATTATAGCAATAGCATTATTCATTTATCAATTTTAACAAAAAATAAGGCAGTACTATGTGTTTATCAATAATCCACAATACTGCCTTACCCTTTTATTTATAAATATATTTATATTTCACTTATATTCAACTATTGTACATTTAACTTTGTCATATAATGATATAAAGCTCCGATTAAATTTGAATCGTTTCTGAATTTACAGCGCACAACTTCAGGTACAACAATATTAAATGGAAGTGAATTTGCAAGTTTTTCTATATTTTTTTGTATATATTCCATTAAAATATCCTGTGCACTTATCCCGCCGCCAATAGCTATTTTTTCAGGATCATAAATGTACTGTAAATTAAATAATTGTCTTACGAAACGATAGCAGTAATCATCTAGTATCTGAAGCACCTCTTCATCGCCTTGATTTGCCATTTCAAATACTTTACGCCCATCTAATTCTTCTTGAGGAATATTCTTTTTTTCTGCAACAGGCCTTATTAAACCTGGATATCCACCTTCATAAGCCCATAAAGACGATAAAGCTTCTCCTTCAGAATTTCTATTATCAATAAGTATAAAGCTGAATTCCCCTGCAGTGAAATGAGGTCCTTTATGTAATCTTTTATCTTTTATAATTCCTCCGCCAATACCCGTTCCTATTATAACAACAATACCGTCATTACAATCTGAAAGACTGCCAATCCATGCTTCTGCTAAAGCAGCACATTTACCATCGTTTTCAACTGTAATTGGTACAGGACAGCGCTTTTGTAATATAGAACATATATCTTTATCATAATTGTATTTTAAGGCCCCTCCGGAATATGCATAACCTCGTTCGCTGTCTATCCTGCCCGGCATACTTATAGCTATTCCTTCAATTTTATCTTTATACTTATCAAAAACACCGCCAATAGCATCTACAAACTGCTCTATTGTATCCTGTGGAGTAGGCATATCACCCTTTTCTAAAAAATCTGCCTTTTCATTCATTAGAGCATATTTTATTGCTGTACCACCTACATCAAACACTAAATAATTCATAACTGACTCCCCCATATTACTAAAATTGATTGTTTTCTTAGTTTTTATTTTATTTTTTATGTCACTTAAGTCTTCTCCGTTTTTTATTACGTCATTAGGCATTAGGGATGGTTAACAATTACTGCCTCCTATAAAGCAATAAAAACTTGTTAACCATCCCCTTTTATTATATTATAAATTTTTTTATTTTTTCAGGCTCGCTCCATTTGTAGCTATAACTTCTTTATACCAATAAAAGCTCTTTTTCTTATATCTTTCCAAAGTTCCACTGCCATCATCATGTCTATCTACATATATAAAGCCATATCTTTTCTTAAGCTCCGCAGTTGATGCACTTACTAAATCTATGCATCCCCATGTGGTATAACCAAGAACTTCAACTCCGTCTTCAATCGCTTCTGCTACTTGAACCAAATGATCATTTAAATATTTAATTCTGTAATCATCATTTACAGTCTTATTACCATTTTCATCAGTTATTAATTCATCAACTGCACCTAAGCCGTTTTCAACGATAAATAATGGTTTTTGATATCTGTCGTAGAAGAAGTTAAGAATATATCTTAATCCTTCAGGATCTATCTGCCATCCCCATTCTGAAGCTTTTAAGTACGGATTTGGTACACCACCAAGCAGGTTACCCTCTCCTTTTATATTCTTTTCTGGGTCTGAAGTTGCACATACACTTAAGTAGTAACTAAAGGAAATAAAATCTACTGTGTGCTTTAATATTTCTTTATCGCCAGGTTCCATTTTAATTTCAATATTATTTTCTTTAAAGTATCTGTTCATATATTTTGGATATTCCCCTCTTGCATGAATATCTGCAAAGAAAAGATTTTCCCTATCCTGTTCCATTGCCTTAAGTACATCACTTGGCTTTGGAGTTAATGGATAGTTTGGTATTCCAAGAATCATGCATCCAATTTTAAACTCCGGATTTATCTCATGTCCAATTTTTACTGCTAGTGCACTTGCAACTAACTCATGATGCATAGCTTGATATAAATCCTGCTTGCTTAATTGTTCCTTTGGTGTCCATATTCCAGCACTCATATAAGGAGCATGTAATGCTGAATTTATTTCATTGAAAGTTAACCAGTATTTTACTTTATCCTTATATCTTGTAAATATAGTTCTTACATAATTTTCAAAAAATCCTATTAATTTTCTGTTTGTCCAGCCATTATAATTCTTAGCTAATGCAAGTGGAGTTTCATAATGGGAAATTGTAACTAACGGTTCAATTCCATATTTAGCTAATTCATCAAATACATTATCATAAAATTGTAAGCCTTTTTCATTTGGCTCCTTATCATCACCATTTGGGAATATTCTTGACCATGCAATTGATAGTCTGAAAACCTTAAATCCCATTTCAGCAAAAAGCTTAATATCCTCTTTATATCTATGATAAAAATCAATACCAATAAGCTTCATATTATCTTCTGTAGGCTTATCAGTTATAGGACCTTTTATGCCTTTGGGCATTATATCTTGTATTGACAAACCCTTCCCGTCTTCATTATATGCCCCTTCACATTGGTTAGCAGCAGTAGCTCCTCCCCATAAAAATCCCTTTGGAAAACTTTTTATCATACTTTTTCTCCTTTCCTTATGTTTAATTCAGTTAAAAAATTTAATACTTTAAGATTTTAAATATTTTTCATAATATTACTCATATAAGAAATATTATACTAATACTTAAAACTATTTTAAACTTTTAAATTAATGAACTGTACTGGTACAGTTATATAAATAATGTCTATTTTTTGCACCCAAAAATTCACTATACTAATCTTTCAAATACATCTGGTTTATTCCCTTAATCTTATGTTAATATCACAATCCAAAGAAGATATATCAATATAAATAAAGTTTTCATCTTCCTTTTGAATTATATATTCCTGCATACAATTCTTATATTTTTTATCTAAAATTAATAAACAGGTCTTCAGGTTACTAGGTTTTTTAATGCTTATTAAAATATTATTTTTATACCGCTTCCAATTACTTTCTATAACACCTTTTATGGACTTATATTTACATTCTACAAATTCTATCTCCTCTTCAAAGTATGGTTTTATAAATATTTTATCCGCTCCAAAAGAATCTTTTAAAATATTTATTCCAGCTAATCCCTCGTAAAACCATTGAATATAGGATGTATACATTGCATGATTATCTGCTCCCGCAGGCCAATCATGAACATGTTCACTTAAAACACTCTGTCCATCCTTCAGCATACTATAGAAACTTCTTTCCTCTCTCTTATTCAGCCACTTATAAATAACATTTTGATAATTATATTTAGTAAGAACCTCATAGGTCATAAACATTCCAAAAATACCGCAGGTTATGGTATAATTATCATTTATTATTTTTTCAGCAAATTCCTTTGCAAGCTTTTCAGGCTCATCATCTAATTCAAAAAATAGTGCAAATGCATAACTTGTTTGGCTTCTATCTGAATAAGTACCATCTTTATTCTTATACATATTAATAATTAATTTCTTAACTTCCTCTGCCTTTTCACTATATTTTCTATAATCTTCAATATTTCCAATAATTTTAGCAAACTTAGACAGTAATTCTATATGATAATAATAAAAACAACTCGCCGAAAATTCCAATGCAGGAGATATTTTTCTATAAGTACCTTCTTTAGCTTCAGCACTTCCCCAGTCACCTAAACAACATTTTGATAATTTTTCAAGTCCTAATCCAATCAGATACTCTACCTGATTTTTTATATGTGTATATTCACTTTCTATAATTCTCACATTACCATAATATTGATACAATTTATTAATTATATATGAATATACCAATTGCCATCCGAGTGGTCCTGCCCCATCTCCTGTTCCGTTACTTTGAATTCCCATATATGGTGCTGTTTCTGGAAGCCCTCCATTTTCTCTTATATCATACCTGAAGTCTTTTATCACTTTTTCATATAAAGTTTCAGTGTCAAACATAAATATTTGTGAAGTTGCTAAACAAACAATATCTCCGCCATAACCTAATCTCTCTCTTGCACAATCTTCAAAAATAGAATGTATATTATTAAGCTTAGTATTCTTAGCTGCATTATATAATTTATTAAAAAACTCATTTGAACATTTAAAGGAACCAGACTCTTCTAAGTTTGTATGAACATAGGAAGCTTTTATATCATTGATATTATCTTTCTCTATTCCCTGAACTTCCACATACCTAAAGGAATGATAGGTAAACTTATTTACATAATGTGTTTTACCATCGCCTAAAATGCAAATATCCATTTGTGCTGCAATTTTAGGAGCTCCATCACCGCCATCAATTTGAAAATCACCAATTATTTTTCCAACAGCTCCTGCTAATGTAGTATCTACATCAACTGTTCCATCTTCATTTATATTTTCTCCATATATAAGTTTAACTTCTTGACCAGTTTTTCCGTTAAAGCTTATATCAATAAAGCCTTCTATTGTTTCGCCGAAATCTATTAATACATTTTTCTTATTATTTACCGTTACACTCTTTGCTGTAACAATTTTAACCGGTTCAATCTTATCAATAAAACTGGCATTTAATTTTCCACCTGGTGACGTGGTTAATACTGCATTTTCCCATGTAATATCTACAGAATTTAAGTCTTTCCATGTTTCATTAACTAGTCTAGAGTCAAACCTTTCACCTAAATAAATATTATTGAAAAGATAAGATCCCTTGGATACTTCCCAGGATTCATCTGTTGATATAATTATTTTCTCGTTGCTATTTGTTATTATCCTCAAATCAGCTATTAGTTTAGGTTCTCCTATATCCAATACGCTTCTTAAATTATACTTACCAAATAGTTTTAATGGTGACGGATTATACCATCCATTACCTAACTCTACCGAAACAATGTTTTTTCCCTTATTTAAGTATTTACTAACTTCATATACATCATAATAAATACACTTAGAATACCTTGTCCAGTCAGTGTTCAACTCAGCTTTTCCAACTTTTCTGCCGTTTATATACACATTATAATATCCTAAGCCAACAATATATAAAAAAGCTTCAATTATATCATCACTAATATTAAATAACTTTCTTAATATACAATTCCTATTATCTTTATAATAATCAATCTCATTTCCTAATTTTTCTCCATTAGATATCCATTTACCAATAAAATTGCCAAAAATAGCTGTTCTAAATGTTTTATTTTTAATACAACTATCAAACTCATTCCAAACTTTTATTGTCACTGTATATTCTGTCTCCATCTTCAAATCTAAATCACTTATAAATATTACATTATCTGATGAGTTTATTTTATTACTATCATAAATATTTGTATCTTTATTTCTTATTATAATCTGATATTCTGTTTGCTTTGTATCAACCATCCAGCTTATTATTAATGAATTAGAATCTACATTTATACAGGAATTCTGATAGTTAACTCTAATATTGCTTATATTCATATTTTCATTCTTCCCCTTTACTAAACACTTAAATATAGAAAGTTCTTATCTTATCTAAATTAAAACATGTATAAGATAAGACAAGAACTTATTTACAAATTACTTTATACTGTTTCTGCTTTTCTTTCTTCCTCTACTGCCATATTGTCAGCAACCTTAAAGAAGATATACCAACATACAAATCTAATTGCAAATGCTACAACTTGAAACGCCGCAATTTTCCAGCTGCCTTGTATAAGTCCTGAAAGAAATACTGGTGTACCTGCTGGTGTACTTACACCACCTACTGGCGGAAGAATTCCAATAACTGTTAAGAAATAAGCTAATCCTAAAATAACACCATCCAATAATATATAAGGTAATGCGAAAACAAAATTCATTACTAAAGGAGCACCATAAGCTAGTGGTTCACCAATTGTGAATATTGCCGGAACAACAGCAACTTTACCTAATGTCTTATACCTAGCACTTTTAGACATAAATGCTAACATAATTGCAAATGGTAGTAAATTTCCTGCTGAATAAGTCATGAAAAAAGCAAACCCTGTAATATTAGGTAATGTTTGCCCTGCTGAAAATGCAGCAAGTTGCTGCGCATCCATTGCAAACCATATCGGTGCTACTACACCTAGGGTAACAGCATGCCCATGAAGTCCAAGGAACCATAAGAACTGAGCTAATATAGCAACTATAATAACAGATCCAATACCTGAACCTAACGAAGTTAAAGGTGTTTGTAAAAATCTATAAATTAATGCATGTATACTTCCATAACTAGTATTGCTTAGTATTGCTGATATAATTGTAAACAATGTAAGTATTATAATACCTGGGATTAAACTTGAAAAGGATTTAGCAATAAATTCCGGAACACTGTCAGGAACTTTTATAATTAATCCTTTTTTAGTAATAGCTACAAATAACCTGGTACTTACGAATGCAACAATCATTCCGGTAAATAATCCCATAGCACCTAACCATTGATTAGGAATACTAAACGCTTGCCCAAGGGGACCCATTTCTCCGAGGGTATAAGGTGTAAGAATAAAGAATGATACCATGGATATCAATCCAGCTGGGAATGCATCAACTTCAAAAGCTGTAGCTAATGCATAAGCTACCGCAAATGAAACTAGTACCGCCATAAAGTTATTTGTAAAATTTATAGGCACATCGAAATATTTTCCTAATCCATTACTGTTAATAAAATTTTGATATGCTGGTATTGGAAATATTTTAAGTAAAGTTGCAAAGGCACTCATTATTGTAGCTGGTAATATCAACATCATGCCCTTCATTACTGCCTGCAAATACTTATTTTGTCCGATCGCTGCTGTTAAAGGTTGTATTTTTTCTTGTACTTTTTCTAAATTAATAGCCATATACTTTCCCCCTATTTTAAAATAATAATATTTTTATTAATTAATTTACCTACTGTATCCTCAAATCATTTTTACATCTGTACTGCTTTGCAATTATATAAATTGAAAAGCAGTTTTTTATTACACTATACTTAGTACAGACATATAAAATAATTAACATAATTACTTTTTTGTATTTTTATAAACTTCAATAATTTCTTCTGCAATTATTTTAAAACCATCTGCACTCATTAGCTGATCTTCTGCATGCATCAACATTAATGTTGGTACAACCACTTGCCCATTTGCTTCTTGTTGAATTAATTGAGTATGAGCATGGTGTCCCTGTAGAAAAATCTCTGAACCTTCTTTTATAAGCTCCTCTGCTCTTTCAAAGTTACCTTTTTTTGCTTCTTGAATTGCTTCAATATATAAGCTTCTTGCTGTTCCTACTGCAGAAATTATCTGAAAACTTATTAATTCCATTCCTTCCATCTACTTATCTCCTAACACTTCTTTTACTCTATTAATAACTTTTGCACCATCCATCATTCCATATGCCATCATATCAATAACTTCTACTGGAATTGGCTTTACTTCTTCTTTTACCTTATTTAGCAAATACTTAACTTGTGGCCCTAAAAGCACTATATCAGCACCATCTTTAACTTTCGAGGCTTCTCCAGCTGCATATGCATTTATCTCACATTCATAACCTATTTTTTCTGCTGCCTGTCTCATTTTTGTTACTAAAGCACTTGTAGACATTCCCGCATTACATAATAATACTATTTTTCTCATTGTTATTACCTCCCTCTTTGTGCTTTTACTTCTAATAATATTTTTTTCATATTCTTATTATAAAATGCCGCAAGTCAAATATTAACTGAATATATTGCCACTTAAATGCGGCATTTTATTATATGAGAAAGTTAATGTTATTCAAAAAATAAAATTAGCCATTCTTTTTTATAGTAAAAAGTTCATGGCTAATTTTCTATAATACTTAATATCTCTTATTGAATTTTTAAAATAAAAACAGCTATATTGTGGATCTATGTCAATATATTAGACACAAAAAGTTGAACCTTTTATGCAATTTTTCTAGCTAAATCTTCGCATTTTTGAGGAGTTAAATATCCAATACTACTGTGTATCCTTTTTCTGTTATACCAAGCTTCTATATATTCAAATACAGCAAGCCTTGCGGCATCATAATCAAAATAATTAACAAGATGAACTTCTTCTTTTTTTAAAGAGGCATGAAAAGACTCAATGCAAGCATTATCATAGGGACATCCTTTACCACTAAAAGAGTGGGTAATTATTTTAATGCTATTTATATATTCTTTAAAAGCAGAGCTTGTATATTGACAGCCTAAGTCACTATGCAGGATCAACGGTTTGTTTGGCTTTTGAAGCTTAATAGCATTTTTCACAGCTTGCAATGCAAGGGTTGTATCAATAGACTTTGACATGGCGTAACCAATAATTTTTCTGCTATATAAATCCATAACTGATGCTAAATAGCACCAACCGTCTTTAATTGTGTGGATATAGGTAATATCTGTTACCCATTTTTCATTGATAGTAGTAGCATTAAAATCTCTTTTTAAAACGTTTTCTTGCTCTTTTATTTTACTTTTTGATGATGTTGGCCTGTATTTTTTTATTATTATAGATTTTATCCCCAATTTTCTCATCAAACGTTGGGTTCTCTTTAAACTAATATTTATCCCCAATGCTTTTAGTGATTCATTTATTTTAACAGCACCATAACGTTTTTTGCTGGCTTTGTGTATATTTATGATTTCTTTCTCTATCTTTGCATTCTCTAATTCTCTATTACTAGGTTTTTTATTTAGATATTTATAATAGGAACTTCTAGACACTTTTAAAACCTTACACATAAGCTTAATGTCATGATATTTCTTATTGTTAGTGATAAACTCAAATACAGTAGTTACTTCCTTGCGAATATGCCCATAGCTTTTTTTAATATTTCTATTTCCTCTTCAAGTTGTTTATTCTTCTTTAACATAGCTTGATATTCAGCCATCGTTATAGTTGTATCTTTATCCATAACTATAGGATTATTTTTCTTTATCCATCCTGATATTGTTGATTTTGATAGGGCATATTCACTGCTTAACTCTGCTAAGCTCTTACCAGAATTATAAAGATGTACTATTGTATTTTTGAATTCTTCTGTATATTGCTTTTGACCTCTTGCCATTGTAAACACTTCCTTCTCTTTTCTTTATTTTAAAGTGTTCGGCTTTCTATGTCTACAATATTATACTAACACCATTGTTACTATTATTTATTATTATTTTCATCTCGTATAATTTTCAAAATTTTTTTTACATTCATCATTCCATAATCAGTTTCATTAATTAAAACAGTAGGAATATTATACGCTTTACTCATTTCAGAAATATTCTTAAAAGCATACTTAACCTGAGGAGCAAGCAGCACTATATTGGCTTTATCTATATATTTTGATAATTCAAATATACCTATAGAAGCTATAGTGTAATCTAAATTCTGCTTTTTTATCTCTTGTCGCATAGCTCTGACAAATATACTTGATGACATTCCCTGAGAACAGCATAAAATTATTTTCATGTTAATTCTCCCTTTATGCTTTAAATTATCCATTCTTTATTTAAATAAATTATCAATAGTATTTTCTTTTTCCTGAACTGCCATTTCTTTTAAAATTTCTTTTAATGTAATTAAATTCGGTTCTTTTTCTAATTTAAGCATTGCATTTTTATTAAATACTAAAGCAGTTACACTTTCAATGAATAAACTAAAAGACTCTTCACTATCTTTTTTTGTACTAATTAAAAATACAAACTTCACTGGCTGCTTATGCCATTTTATTGCTTTTTGTAACATTCCTATTGCTACAAAGGTTGTATCAGTTACAGGTTTAATTGGATGAGGCAGAGCAACATTATTACCAAACTCCGTAGAAGCCATTTCCTCCCTTTCCATAACTAACTGATAAAAATCTTCAGGAATTTCTATGACTTTATTGATTTCATCACACATATATTTTATTATTTCTTCTTTTGTGTTTCCTCTTATGTCTGAAAAAAATAATTCATCCTTAAAATATTTATTTATAAAAGAATATTCAATTTCTTTTTCAGTAAATATATTCCTCACTAAATCTATATCTTCTTCTGTTAAAAAATATTGTACATTAATAACAGGAATTTTAGTTTTAAAAGTAATAGGAACAGTAGATATTATAAAATCAAACTTACTTTGATCTATTTCTAATAGCTCATATAGTTTTGCTACTTTTATATTGTTAATGTAATTTTTAAATTTTTGTTTTAATTTATACAATAAAATTTGTGAACTGCCGGCTCCACTAGCACATACAACAATTATATTTTTACTTTTAGTTTTTTCATGAAATCTTTCTATCGCTAAAGCAAAATGTAATGCCATATATCCTACTTCGTGAACATTAACATCATAGGTTGTTTTCTCTTTAATGATATTTGCAACATAAAGAGATATTTCAAAAGCTAACCGGTTCTCGTTCTTTATTTGATCAATTAATGGATTTTCAATATACAGTCCATATTTTAAACGATTCATCATTGGTTGAAAATGCAATGCTAAAAATGTAAACAGCTCAAAATCCTGTGAGAAATCTAGCTGAAAATGCTGTTTTATCTCATTAAATATATAATTTAATAAATCTTGAATTTCCTGATTAATTATTAATTCTTCTTCACTATTCTGCATTGCTTTTTTACCTAACAAATGAATAGTAATATAATATACTTCTTTTTTAGGAAACTTGACTTTAAATTCATTCTCTAATTTATTTACAAGAGAGCATGCTATTTCAAATTCTTTTTCATCTTCTAGATTTTTATAAACAGACTCTATTGTATCATCTTCTATTGCTTTATCTATTCTCATTAATACAATCATTATATGTATTACAAGATTTTGAAATCCTATATCTGTCAGTGTAAAATTATTTTCAGTAATTGTATCATATAATAAATTTTTAATTATTTCTTTATGTTCCTTTTTTTCTGTATTTAATACAACATCATCATACGAATCTATATAAAAATAATATTTTGAAATACATGCTCTTTTATTAAATTCTTTCCCTATAATCTTCATTCCGTAATTTGGCTTATTTTCAATTCCTAACTGATAATATTCAAGTCTTTCTCTAACTTCTTTCAAATCATTTGTCAATGTTGAACGACTAACAAAAAGTTCTTCTTCTAAATCTTCAATTTTTATATAACTATCTGTACTTAATAATAACTTTATTATATAATTAATTCTCTCTTCTGGGTAAACTGGAATTAAATGCTGTTCATAAGTTTCCTTTTTTATAATACTTTGTATAAATCTGAAGTATAAGTCTTCATCAAAAATGTCAAAATAATACCCAACACCTGGCTTTGATATTAGTTTAACTCCATTTTCTAAAAATGTGGACTTATATTTTTTTAAATCACTTCTTAATGTTCTTGGAGCAATGCCTAACTTTTCGCATATCTCTTCACTTTTCATTGGAGTCCGGCTATTAGAAAGTAATTTAAATAATTTTAGAAAACGTTTATCAGTCATATACTTACACCTCACCTGCCTATACGTGTATTATATATTATTATTTTAGTAATTTCATCTAAATTTTCAGCCAAAGTTTTGCCGCAACAGTGCGGCAATGCTTTAGAACAAAACTAAAAAGCTCAAACTATTTTTAATTTTAACTAAAAATAGTTTGAGCTAATAAGTTATATAACTATAAGTATTATACATTGCAGCATAATATCTCTAATATACTATAATTAAATAAACAATTTATTTCTATTTATGAACCTTCTCTTTACTGTACACTATATTACCTAGTCCTCCATCTATACGCGCCATATTTACATCTACAGCCTTTGCAATATATGCTGTCTCTCCTAAAAAATTGAAAGGTATATCATCACTCTTGCCTGATTTAATATCTTCACAAACTTTAATAACTGACTGTATCATATCTTTTGAAGCATCGCCATCTCCATGTGATAAATAAACTTTATCATAACGCCCTTTAGTCTGATTATCCAATTCTTTCAGGTTTTTCTCATAAGTAATTAAATCAAGCGAATTTTTATCGAAAAGAAATGTAAAGAAATTGCAAGCATCACCTAATAATAATGTTCTCTCTTCTACAAATAAAATAGTGATCATTCCAGGTGTATGTCCTGCTCCACCATAAATTTCCAAAGTTATTCCTCCAAGCTCAAAGCTATTACCTGGTAAAAGAGGTTTAAAACTATAGCTGGATGCAGCAGGTATATAGTCTTCTTCTTTTACCTTTTTAAAATTTTCACCAAGAAACATTTTCAGATATTCCATGCGAACAGAAATATCGCTATGTTCCATATAAACATTCTTATCTGCTGGATTCATATAAACCTCTTCAAAAGCTGATGCCCCCATAGCATGATCAACATGACCATGGGTTAATAAAACAATAACCGGTTTTTGAGTAAGTTTTTCAACATATTTCTTTAAATTTCCAATACCAGTTCCAGTATCTATAAGAACAGCTTTATTTTTTCCTTCAACTAAATACATTAATTCACCAGTTAAACCAGTAATTCTAGTAATTCTTTCTGAAATTTTTTCAGACTTAAAATATTTTAATTTCTCCATATTCTACCTCATTTTCTACATAATTAAACTTTTAAATTTTAAATTATATTATGAAAATAGTTACTCTCTAACAAATTCGGCACTCAGATAATTCACTAGCTAATTTTGCTATCTGATTTTCACTAAGATTAGACAGCACTCCAAATATAGGATCTGCTGTTAACGGCTTATTTTTTAAACTTTCTATTAAACCTGGAAATTTATTTATACCTTCTAAATTATTCCCAAAGTACTTACGAAGAATTGCACTTCCAGTTTCACTTTCAAGTACATCTTTTAATGGACTATTCAGACTAAAATGGGGAAAATAATTGCATACTGGCATATATGATACATTAAGCTTTCCAGCCTCTACCTTTAATATAACCTTATCATTCTGCTCTTTTATTTCCAATGGTTTTGTTCCTGTAATAATTATTTCTTTAAGTTTTGCATCTGGCAGAATAATCTCTGCTTCGCAATTAAATGGCACCTGAAACTCATATTGCACTCTTCCGTTTTCCAATATATTCCAACTGCTTACATATGTTCCTGATGCTGATTTATAACAAATATAAGCATTCTTTAAATATCCAAATGGCTGTGGTTTGATAAGAGCTTTCTTAAACCCTGGTTCCGAAAGCACTGGATTCAAGCCGCACACATCTCGAGCAATCCATTCTACCACTGAACCATAGGCATAATGGTTCATGCTGTTCATACCTGTACTGCTGACATATCCATCTGGATTTACAGAATTCCATCTTTCCCAAATCGTAGTTGCTCCCATCTTTACTTGATATAACCAGCTTGGAAAATCATCATTAATCAATAATTTATATGCATAATCATTTGCACCTGCACCTGAAAGTGCTCGACATAAATAGGCAGTTCCTACAAATCCCGTATCAAGATGCATTCCTTTATTCACTATCTTAGCTTTTAATCTTTCTGCAATACGAACACGATATTTTTCAGGAACTAAATCCATAAATAAAGCTAATACATGAGCTGTCTGAGTATCTACGGCAAGCTTTCCATTTGGTGTAATATACTCTCTTAAGAAGGCTTCCTTAATCTCATTTTGAAGCTTTCTATAATATATAGCATCTTCCGTTTTTCCAAGTGATTCTGCTGCGTCTGCAGTTAATTTCACTGAATAATAGTAGTATGCAGATGCAACATAATACTGATCAGTGCCTCCAGTAAATATATCGCTTGGATCAGGATTATCAAGTGCAAGCCAGTCTGCAATATGTAATCCTGTCTGCCAAAGACGTTTTCCTCCATCTTTTTCATCTTGCCTTATAATATAATTTACCCAGTCTTTCATTGAATCATAGTGCTTTGCAAGCATTGATTTATCTCCATAAAACAAGTATACAGTCCATGGAAGTACTGTTGCCACATCTCCCCATGCACAAGAGCCATGTCCTGATCCTACTTCTCTCTGATTTCTAACCCTTGGAATTATTACTGGCACTGAACCTTCAAGCAATTGTTGTTCTTCTCTTAGATCTCTCATATACTTATTATAAAATGCTGAAGTATCTGTAAAAAAACTTGCTGTACCAGCAAATACCTGAGCATCTCCTGTCCAACCTAACCGTTCATCCCTTTGTGGACAATCAGTCGGCACATCTAAAAAGTTATCTTTCTGACCCCATTTTGCATTTTTTATCAGTTGATTTACTCTATCATCAGAAGTTTTAATCTCTCCAATCTCATCCATCTTAGAGTGAATTGCATATGCAGTAAAATCCTGTGGATTTACTGAAATGCCTTCAACTTTTACAAAACGGAATCCGTAATAAGTAAAATGAGGTCTTACATGAGCTGGTTTTCCATTAGAAATATACTCATACTCTGCTTTTGCACTTCTTAAATTATCACGATAGAAACATCCACCCTGCAGAAGCTCTCCAAACTGCAAATAAACTCTAGTACCTTCTGTAACGCATATATCAAATTCAACCCACCCTGTCATATTTTGTCCAAAATCCAGAACCGTTTCACCTTTTGGAGTATGAATTACTTCAACCGGCTTAAAAACTTCATGTTTTACAATAGGTGGACTTAACCGCTCACTCATAGGTCCAATTTTTAATTTAATAGGTTTTACACCTGACCAGCTGTTATCATCACAGGTTTCTTTTGACCAATTTGATATTTCTAAATTTGCATCATAATGTTCTCCATCATAAATTCCACTAGATAAAACCGGACTTCTATAAGATTTCCAAGTATCATCAGTAGCAATCACAACCTGACTGCCATCTTCTTTTGTTATAACCAGTTCACAAATCAATGCCATTCTATCTCCATAAGTATTTTCTAGTCCAGCCAGGCCAAAACGTCCAGAAAACCAGCCCTTTCCAAGCATAGCTCCTATTACATTCTTTCCTTCTTTCAGATAATTTGTAACATCAAAAGTTTGATATTGCATCCAACGGTCGTAAACATGATAACCTGGAAGCAGATATTCATCGGAAATCTTCTCTCCGTTAATTTCAATCTCATAAATACCAGCTGCAGAAGCATAAACTCTGGCTTTCTTAATTTTACCATCAATCTCGAAGGTTTTTCTCATATAAGGATGAATATCCTTATCTAAATCCGATGTAATCCAAATTCCTTTCCATTCATACTTAAGCTTACCCGTTTCAAAGAAAGCTGTTTCACTTTCTGCTGTTTCACCATTATCTCCTGTTACTTTAACCTTCCAATAATAGCGTGTACATGGCTCTAATACTATACCCGGCCTGAAGGAACGGCTGTCAGCTTCTTTTAATTTTCCACTTTCATAAACAATAGCTTCACAAGTAAAATCAGCACATTTGCTAATTATAACTTCCGCACTTTCCTGTTTCTTTGCCTTTGTATCCTCCACCACCCAGGATAAACTCAAATCACTTAAGTCATATCCAAGGGGATTTTCAAAATGATTAGCTCTTAATCTATCTATCCTCATAAAAGACTCCTTTAAATTTATTTTATGATTAATTAATGAAATATATCATCCTTTTACACTACCTAAAACTAATCCCTTAGTAAAATATCTTTGCAGGAATGGATATACAAGAAGTATTGGAACAGCACCTATAAAAACCTGAGCTGCTTTTGCAGTTCTGTCAGAAATTGCAGCTAATTCTTTTAATGTGCTGGCAGACATCACAGACATATCCCTGTTTATTATTACAGTCTGAAGATAACTTTGCAGCGGATAATGATTTGGATTATTCATAAAGAGTAATCCGTCAAACCAGCTGTTCCAGTGTGCTACTGCAGCAAATAAAACAAGAGTAGCTAAGGCAGGTTTTGACAGAGGCAAATATAACTTCCACAGACTAGTCCATGGACCTGCACCATCTATAAATGCAGCTTCTTCTATTTCTATTGGTAATTCTCTGAAGAAATTCATAAGAAGAATAATGTTAAAAACCGGCACTGCTGAAGGTAGTACTAATGCCCAAATTGAATCTAACAATCCATAGGTTTTCATAGTCATATACCCAGGAATTAAACCACCATTAAATAAAATTGTAATTATGAAAAACCATGTATAAATAGATCTGTGTCTAAATCTAGTTTTATCCTTTGATAAAGGGTAAGCAGCTAAAATGGTTAGTATCATATTTACTGATACTCCTAGAAAAAGTCTTTTTACTGATACCCATAAAGCTGTCAAAAATTCTTTCTTAGAAAGTACATATTTGTATGATGCTAAGGTAAAATCAACCGGCCACAATTTTATGTTGCCTGTGGCAGCTGCAGAAGCAGAGCTAAATGATATAGCAAGTACATTTAATAAAGGAAGAAGACATAATACGGCCAAAATAACTAATATTGTAATATTTAAAATAGTGAATAACTTACTTCCTAATGTTTTATTTTTCAACACTGTCACCTCTTTTATCTAGAAAATTCGATAATCTCCATATTTATATGCCAATTTATAAGAACCAGCAATAAATATGAAAGATACAATTGATTTAAATAGACCTACTGCTGTAGCTATACTAAATCGGGCATCCACAATACCAAGCCTGTACACCATTGTGTCAATAATATCTCCTGTTTTATAAACCGCAGGTGAATATAAATTAAATACCTGATCAAAACCAGCATTTAAAACATTACCTAGACTTAAAACCGTTGTCAAAATAATCACATACATTATGGAAGGCAGTGTAACGTGCAGGGTTTGTTTCCATCGGCTGGCACCGTCAACAATTGCAGCTTCATATAACGTAGGATCTACTCCTGTTAAAGCTGCTAAATATACAATAGTACCAAATCCAAATTCCTTCCATGTATCAGACAAAGCCAGTACATATGGAAATACCTTTTCATTTCCAAGAAAGAATACAGGCTCAAAACCAAGAGCTTTAAGCATAGTATTTACTATACCAGTACTTGGAGATAATATATCAATCAAAATTCCAGAAAGAACAATCCATGATAGAAAATGTGGTAAATATATAATTGTCTGTATACTTCTTTTCAAAAAGGTAATTCTTACTTCATTTAAAAGAAGAGCAACCGTAACTGGTACAATAATTCCTAAAACTATTTTCATTGATGAAATAAAAACAGTATTAAATAATACTTGAAGAGTATCCGGCATATTGATTATATATTTAAAATTATCTAATCCCACGAACTTAGACCCAAGGATACCTTTTGTAGGAACATATTTCTGAAAAGCCATAACAATTCCGAACATTGGCACATAGTTCATTAAAATAACAATAATTACACAAGGCAGCAGCATCAAATGATATGGCAATTCCCTTAAATCTTTTCTTCTAGGCATTTTAGTAAATTTTCTTTTAGTCTCAGAAGAATATATTGAAGTTTCTAAATTTTTTGTATTCTGCATTTTTAACCTCCTTCTTATTACAGTAAACAGTATTAGTAAATTTATAACAGTATAAAATAGAGAGAAGGAATTTAAGTTTTATACACCTTCTCTCTTCTCTTAGAATTATTTTGCTTCGTTTAATTCCTTTGTAATTGCATCTCCACCTAACTTATTCCAGTTTTCAACGAATTTATCAAATTCATCAATAGGAGCTCCCATAATGATTTTAATAAAAGTTTCGTTTTCCATCTTATCAAGTGTGGAGCCTTTATCTACCATTGAAGGCGTAGGAATATTATTGTATTCGTTGTATAAATACATGTTGTTATTTATATAATAATTGATTACATCATAGGTACTATTTTCTCCAAATATGGCATTAGTTCCCCATCCTGCTTGTACATCACCATTTTTCAAGTATGCCTGTATCTTGTCATAATAACCTTTTTCTTCTGGATTTAACTTTGAAGCATCATTACTTTTTAATGCTGTAACAATATTATTGTGTATATTTACATTCTTCTTTGCAGGCCAAGCTTGCGGAAGAGCATATTTGAAAGGTACAAAATCAACACCATCGCCATTTGCCAGATTATTATCTGCAGTTTTACCCCAGAATTTTTCTGTAAATAAGTTAAGCATTTTTACTACTGCTTCAGGATTTTTAAAACCTTTTTTTACAACCCAGAAATTTTGAGTTGTAACAGATGTACTGACTTTAACCGGTTTTCCGTCTGATGTTGGTATTGGATATGCCTTCCATTCTGTATTTTTATCATTTACAATACTAGACTGTAAAGGAAAAAACGGATTCCACATCATACCAAATTCCATACCAACTTTGCCAGCAACAACCCCTTCTGTTGCCTTTGCCATATCTTTAATAGAAAATTCTTTATCTATTTGACCATTTTTATACATGTCCTGAAGCTTTTGCAGAAGCACTTTTACTTCTGGCTGTATACTTCCATATACTATCTTACCTGAATCATCCTTTATCCATGTTGTTAAATATGCATGAAAGGCATTTGCAAGCCCCTGCAAATCAGCAAAACCTTGTAATGGAGCTCCTGCAACATACTTATGTAATGCTAAAGCATAAGTATCCTTTTTGCCATTGCCATCTGGGTCTTGATTTGTGAAAGCATCTGCAATTTTAAAAAAGTCATCTATTGTTTTAGGTTCAGGCAGGTTCAGCTTCTTTCTCCAGTCTTCCCTTATATAGAGCATTTGAGGAGTGTCAAGAGCTGAAGAACCTCCTGTGTTTGGCAAACCATATAACTTGCCATCCCTTTTTCCAAGTTCAAACAACTGCTTGTCCTGTGAATAAATATCTTTTGTCAAATCAGAAGCATATTTATCATAAACACTTGAAAGGTCTTCTATACTTCCTGATTCTACCAATTGACTCAACTGCTTACCTGTTACAGGAAAAATATCTGGCAGATCACCTGATGCTATAGTTACATTCATTTTCTGCTCGAACTGCTGAGTATCAACAACCCATAAAGTTTTTACATTAATACCTAAATTATCTTTATAAGCTTTAGTCCATACGTTATCTGTATTTGACTGTCCCTGTGGGAATTTAACTGTACTATCCATAAAATTAGCTACTGTTACATTAAGTTCAGGACTGTATTTACCAAGCGGCTCCCCATCTCCCTTAGAAACCTGTGTCTCTTTATTACTGTCAGCATTTGTGCTTTTTGAGCTGCACCCTGACAAAACAGAACTAACTAATGTAAATGAAAGAACAAGCGATATAAGAAGTCTGATTTTTGTAGTTTTCATAATTTTCCCCCTTATCTATATTTTGATTTCGTTTACAACTTTATTATATATTTCTATATCATCTCTTTATATAATAAGATTTTTACTTCTATTGACTTATATTTACTTCTTTATGTAAATGATAACATATTAATATTCTCGATATTCCTGCGGAGTCATACCTGTGCCCTTTTTAAAAGCTCTTATAAAATAGGCTACAGATTCAAAACCTACAGCTCTTGCTATATCGTGAACCTTAAGATTGCTATCTTTTAACATTTTCTTAGCTTTACTTAATCTAATATTATAAATGTAGTCAGATAAATTAACTCCAGTAACCTGCTTATAAACACGTGAAAGATAGGCTGGATTAAGATAAACTACTTCTGCTAATGCAACCAAAGATACATCTTTATCTAGATTTTCTTCAATATATTTGTGAATAGTACTTATTAATAAGTTATCTCTTTTTTCGTTACTATCATTTTGATAAAGAAATATTATATCAGCGATTTTCTCAAAAGTTTCGAATACTTTCACGAAAGGTATGCTGCAATTTATATTCATTAGATTGGAAATTTCAGAATGTACAGCTAATTTTTCCATTAAATTTTCATTGCGGTTAATATAATTTAAAAATAAGAGAGAAATAGAAAAGTACACTTCAGTTCTAAGATTGGAATGTGTTTTAATTATCGGAATAAGATTTTCTTTAAACTCAGCAAATAGACTATAAAACTCTTTACGCTGTCCGCTAACCAAAAATTTTTCCAAATCATGTATCCTGTTAATCCATGCTCCAACCTCACGCATACAATAAGAATACTTATCTAGCTGATTATCGACCTCATCAGCTTCATGTATCTTAGTAAGAATTGCTCCATTGCTTTTAATACCACCGTAATTCATCACCATAAGCAGCGATAAAAACCTTTGCGGCAGCTCATTCCAGGAACAAGTTTTACTGTCTATAACAAATGAACAAGAACATTTAACACTTTTTATACATTGCTCCTGAATTGAGTCAAGTGAACCTTTAACATAAATAGCAGTTTTATGCCACAGGTCAGTTTTATTTTCGCTTTCAATCTTTTGTTTTTTAGGCTGAATCATCCACACCATTATAGAGTTATCAAGTTGAATATATGCATAATTAAGAAATGGTGAAAAGAAATTCTCAATTATTGCTTCTATTATTGCATATTGTTTCATTTTATCCTTTGCCTGTCTTTGTAAAAACCAATTATCAAACCTTCCCATTAAAATGAGAATTTCATCATTTTCACACAAATTAATATTTAATTCATCCAACTGCTCTTGAGATATATGTAAAACATCATTTCCCTTTAGTTTTTCCAGCAGAAATTCCCTTTGCATAATTGGAAGAGCTTTGTCTAATTGTATTTTTGCTCTTTTTATTAATTCTTCCTGCCTTATAATACTATCTATTTCATTCACTGCTTTTTTTACTGCATTAATTATTTCATCATCGCTTTCTGTTTTTAAAAGATATGTAACTCCTCCCTTATTTGCTATATGAGCATACTCAAATTCATTGTAGGCAGTAAGAAAAATTACTTTACACATTGGCCAGCAATCTTTAATTTCTTTAAAAAGCTGCAATCCATTCATATCCGGCATATTTATGTCAGTCATTACTATGTCAATTTTAGCTCTTCTAAGTAAATCCAGTGCCTCTAGCCCAGAATATGCCCTGTAAATATCAAGCTCCAATTCCTCATTTTGTACAAAAAGTTCATAAATCCAATCTACTATATAAGGTTCATCGTCAACAATTAAAAGTCTATACATTGTATTCCTCCTTATTCTCGAAAAAAATTACTACTTTAAATCCGCCCATTTCTCCTCGTGAAACTGATAAACCACTGCTGCCGCCAAACTTTAATCTTATTCTCTTGTTTATATTAAGAAGCCCTGTACTTTCTACCTCCCCTGAATTATCTTCCGAAAAGTATTTATTTAGTTTGCTCAGCTCTTCTTCATCAACGTTATTTCCATTATCTTCAACAATACAGTATAATCCCTCTATAGTTTCCTTAAATCCAATATATATAAGTCTTTCATTTGCTTTTTTATTAAATCCATGTTCAAATGCATTTTCTATAATTGGCTGTAATATGAGCCTTGGAACAAGGAAATTTTCATATTTTTTTGGCAATTCTTCAAACTTAATGGATATGTTTGAAAAACGTATGGCTTGAATTTCTAAATAATTTCTTGCATGTTCAATTTCTTTATAGAGCGGCATTTCATCTTTTGCATTTCTTGTTACATATTGAAAATACTGCCCAAGAAACCTACAAAACTTTACTGCATTTTCCTTGTCATCTCCCTGTATCATTCTTTGCAATATAAAAAAACTATTAAATAAAAAATGAGGATTAATCTGAGATTGCAGCTGTTTTAACTCAGCTTTCTGGTTCATAATTTTTTGTGTATACACCTGCTCTATAAGATTATTAATATATTCCAGCATCGCATTAAATCTTGTATATAAATACTGAAATTCATCGTTTGCATTATGTTTAATGGTAAATTTTATTTCTCCTGCTTCAACACGCTGAAAAGATTTTACAAGCTTTTTTAACGGTCTTTGAAGAAATTTATGTGTTGAAAAAGAAAAAATAGCAATAATAAACATAGATATTATAGTAAAAATCCATAATAAATATTTATACTTGTTTAAAGGTAAAAACACTTGTTTTTCCGGAATATATGAAGCAATCCAAATATTTTTAGAACTTAATTTTTTATAAAAAACTATATACTTGTTTTTCCCTATGCTGATTGTTCGATTATAATTATCCAAAACTTCATTATTCTTAGTTATTACTTCTGTTATTTGATTTGTAATTTCATAATCATTTAAAGTAGTAAGAAGATAATTTTTATTAGGATAAAAAATTAATGCTCCGCTTCCATCGTAAGAATTGAAAGTTTTAAAAGTATTTTGAAGCATGCTGTTAGATAATTGAACCTGCAGAACAAAGCGAGGTTTTATATTTTTATTATCAAATGAATTATTTCTTATTCTTGAAAACAATATGTTATTTTCACTCTCTAACTTAGATATATTATTATCCGAAAAAGAATTAATAATATCTTTATCTTTATCTGATATAGCAGAAACACCATTTTCAGAAGAAATAGTTTTTTCAATTAACGGAATAATCACTTTTACATTCTCAATATAAATACTGCTGTTTTTTAATGTATATAATCTATTCTGAAGCCTGTTAATTGATTTAGCTATATCAAAATTGAATATTTCCTGTGAAAAATTTGCAAGTTCTAAAAGCTCCTGATCAGATAAACACTCATATTGTAAGTTTAATATTCTATCAAGTTCATTCTCAAAAATAATTTTATGATAATCCATTTGTGATTTCATGGAGTTAATTATCTGAGTTCTGATAATTGCTACACCCCACTTATGTATTGCTGCACTTAACAAATAAACAGGAAGAAGAATAACTAAAAAAGTAATTATTAATCGTGAAAATATTGAATTTTGAAACATTTTTCTTCTATATAACATATTAATCCCCGCTTAAATCAAGTTTTAATGTATTAATTTACTTTCAGAATTTTAATATAATATTGAATTATAACACGTTTTAATAAATCTAAAAACTCAATTGTATTATAAATAAAAAAATGCCACACATTGTATAATTTCAATCAATAGGTGGCATTTTTATTTATAATAAACTGCTAAATATTTCAAAAACAACTACGAATCATTCCTGCTATGACAAAGATTAATACATTTTTTCATCCATTCAATTGTGGATCTATGTCAATATATTAGACACAAAAAGTTGAACCTTTTATGCAATTTTTCTAGCTAAATCTTCGCATTTTTGAGGAGTTAAATATCCAATACTACTGTGTATCCTTTTTCTGTTATACCAAGCTTCTATATATTCAAATACAGCAAGCCTTGCGGCATCATAATCAAAATAATTAACAAGATGAACTTCTTCTTTTTTTAAAGAGGCATGAAAAGACTCAATGCAAGCATTATCATAGGGACATCCTTTACCACTAAAAGAGTGGGTAATTATTTTAATGCTATTTATATATTCTTTAAAAGCAGAGCTTGTATATTGACAGCCTAAGTCACTATGCAGGATCAACGGTTTGTTTGGCTTTTGAAGCTTAATAGCATTTTTCACAGCTTGCAATGCAAGGGTTGTATCAATAGACTTTGACATGGCGTAACCAATAATTTTTCTGCTATATAAATCCATAACTGATGCTAAATAGCACCAACCGTCTTTAATTGTGTGGATATAGGTAATATCTGTTACCCATTTTTCATTGATAGTAGTAGCATTAAAATCTCTTTTTAAAACGTTTTCTTGCTCTTTTATTTTACTTTTTGATGATGTTGGCCTGTATTTTTTTATTATTATAGATTTTATCCCCAATTTTCTCATCAAACGTTGGGTTCTCTTTAAACTAATATTTATCCCCAATGCTTTTAGTGATTCATTTATTTTAACAGCACCATAACGTTTTTTGCTGGCTTTGTGTATATTTATGATTTCTTTCTCTATCTTTGCATTCTCTAATTCTCTATTACTAGGTTTTTTATTTAGATATTTATAATAGGAACTTCTAGACACTTTTAAAACCTTACACATAAGCTTAATGTCATGATATTTCTTATTGTTAGTGATAAACTCAAATACAGTAGTTACTTCCTTGCGAATATGCCCATAGCTTTTTTTAATATTTCTATTTCCTCTTCAAGTTGTTTATTCTTCTTTAACATAGCTTGATATTCAGCCATCGTTATAGTTGTATCTTTATCCATAACTATAGGATTATTTTTCTTTATCCATCCTGATATTGTTGATTTTGATAGGGCATATTCACTGCTTAACTCTGCTAAGCTCTTACCAGAATTATAAAGATGTACTATTGTATTTTTGAATTCTTCTGTATATTGCTTTTGACCTCTTGCCATTGTAAACACTTCCTTCTCTTTTCTTTATTTTAAAGTGTTCGGCTTTCTATGTCTACAATATTATACTAACACCACATCTTTCTGTATCTAAAGCCAATCACATCAACTGGATATTCCTCATGCATAAATGGGAATTCTTTCAATGCATTAATTTTTTCTATGATTCTATCATATTGTTTTAAAGCTGTGCTTGGGTAGAATTGTGACAAATAATCAATCATATCTCCCAAATCAACCTTTGCAGCAGGAAGCATTTTAATCTTATAGTTTTTCAATAAGTTTCTCCCTCATTTCTTTTGAAACCTCATCAAAATCATATCTTACATCTGTTGATTTTGCTTCCAATACAGCTTCTTTTAACTTTTCATAAATCAAAATATCAAGCTTAAGCCTTTCATAAGCTTCCATACTCATTACAACCATATCCCCATAACCATTCTTGGTTAAAAATACTGGTTCGGCAGTTTCATGGACAACCCTTGAAATATCAGCAAAATTATTTCTTAAATCTGAAACTGGTCTGATATGTGGCATTATATTCACCCCTTAATTAGTTTAGCATAATTTTATCATAATTATGCTAAACTATCAACAAGTTTTGAAAATTAACTTTCAATTTCATTTGTACGAAAATTAATACTTTTCATACTATAATAAAAAAGCACTTTTATTTTTAAAAATTCAAGTGCCAATATTATAAATCTATTTATATTTAAATACAATGAATTACAGTTACATTTATCAAAATTAAATTTACATAAGTTTAAAAATGTGAAATAATAAAAATACTGCTATATATTCCAATTTTCAGGAACATGCTCGTTACCCCATTTACAAACAGCGCTTAGAATTGGCATAAGTGATTTTCCTGTTTCAGACAAATAATACTCAACTTTTGGAGGTACTTGGGGATACTCTTTTCTAATGACAAGACCATCTTCTTCAAGTTCTTTTAATTGATTACTTAACATTTTATGTGTTACTTTGCCTAAGGCTCGCTTTAGTTCACTGTACCTTAAAATTTCTCTTTTCCAAAGCCAAAACAAAATGTGCATCTTCCATTTACCGTTAATTAATGAAATAGCATAAGCAAATGGACGCACATTAACTTCTTTTTCTTCACAACTCATTGTTGCCTGTATCATACCACAGCTCTCCTTTTTGATAGTATCTATCATAAAAGTATGTTCTTATCAAATTAAGTATATCATGCTATCATAATAATGCCAAGCTAAATATAAAATTTTGTGATTATTTAGGAGGAATCTAAATGGGCATACTTAATACATCAATTAGCATTAAAAGTATGAAGCTTCATAATAGGCTTGTTATGCCACCGATGGCAACAGCTAAAGCAAGAAGTGATGGAAAAGTTACAGAACAACTTTGCGATTATTATGCCGAAAAATCAAAAGGAGGCTATATAGGTTTAATCATTACAGAGCATAGCTATGTTAGTCTAGAGGGGAAGGCCAGTAAAGGACAACTGTCTATATCAAATGATGATGATATTGAGGGACTAACAAAATTAGTATCAATTATACATAAAAACAACACAAAGGTTATGGCGCAAATCAGTCACGCTGGCGGAGCAACAGAAGAGGAGATTACTGGATATGCTCCTTTAAGTGCAAGTTCCATCAAATTACCAAGGGCAACCGATAAGAAACTCTTGCCTAAAGAAATGACAAAGGCGGATATTGATAAAGTTATTACTGATTTTGCCTATGCTGCTACGAGAGCTAAAAAAGCTGGATTTGACGGCATTGAAATTCATTCTGCACATGGTTATTTATTAAATCAATTTTTCTCTCCATTAACAAACAAACGTAACGATGAGTACAGTGGAAACACTATCGATGGAAGAATAAAACTTCATTTGCAAATTATCAAAGCTATTCGTAACACTGTTGGAAATGAATATCCTGTTGCTTTACGCCTAGGTGCTTGTGATTATATGAATGGTGGAACCACAATATCTGATAGTATTCTTGCCGTAAAAAAATTTGAAATAGCTGGAATAGATTTAATAGATATCTCAGGTGGATTTTGTGGATATACCCATCCTGAAGTAAAAGAACAGGGCTATTTTAGTGAGTTGTCCGAGGCAATCAAAAAAAATGTTTCTATCCCAGTTATATTGACTGGTGGAATTGTAGAAGCCATAACTGCAGAAAGGCTATTAACCAATAAAAAAGCTGATTTAATCGGTGTTGGTCGAGCAATACTAAAAAATTCAGAATGGGCAAAGAATGCAATACTTTCTAAAAATTAAGTAAAATCTTATTAGAATCACATCATAAAAGAAAAGTTCGCAAACCCTTATTTTATAAGGCTTGCGAACTTTATATATCCTATTCCCACTCAATAGTAGCAGGTGGCTTGCTTGTTACGTCATATACTATTCTGTTAACTCCTTTAACTTCGTTAACAATTCTTCTGGATACAATATCTAAAACTTCATATGGAATTCTAGCCCAGTCAGAAGTCATGCCGTCTGAGCTTGTTACAGCTCTTAAAGCTACAGTATGACAGTAAGTTCTTTCATCTCCCATAACTCCAACAGATTGGATGTTTGGAAGGCAGGCAAAGTACTGCCATATCTTTCCTTCAAGTCCGTTATTAGCAACTTCTTCTCTAAAAATAGCGTCTGCTTCTCTTACTATATGAAGTTTTTCTTCAGTTACTTCACCTAAAACTCTGATAGCAAGCCCAGGACCTGGAAAAGGCTGTCTCCATACTAAATGGTGAGGTATTCCAATTTCTTCTCCTACTCTTCTTACTTCGTCCTTAAATAGCTCTCTTAGTGGCTCTATAAGAGATAAATTCATATCCTCTGGGAGACCTCCAACATTATGATGGCTCTTTATAACAGCAGAGGTATCTGTTCCGCTTTCAACTACATCCGGATAAATTGTACCTTGAACTAAAAAGTCTATTTCACCAAGCTTATTTGCTTCTTCTTCGAAAACTCTTATAAATTCTTCTCCGATTATCTTTCTCTTTCTTTCAGGTTCGCTTACACCTTTCAGTTTTCCTAAAAACCTTTCCTGAGCATTTACCCTGATTAAATTCATGTCAAACTGTTCTTTAAAAATCTTTTCAACCTGATCTCCCTCATCTTTTCTTAGAAGACCATGATCAACAAATATACAGGTAAGCTGCTTTCCTACTGCCTTATGAACAAGCACTGCAGCTACGGAAGAGTCAACTCCTCCTGAAAGAGCACAAATAACCTTTTTATCTCCAACAAGATTTTTTATTTCCTTTATTTTATCTTCTGCAAAGGAGGACATAGACCAATCCCCTTGAACCTTGCACACATTGTATAAAAAGTTTCTAATCATATTTTGTCCAAAAGGAGTATGCTCAACCTCTGGATGAAACTGAACACCATAGAATCTCTTTTCTCTGTTTTCCATAGCTGCAATAGCACAGTCTGCAGTACTTGCAACTACCTCAAATCCAGCGGGAGCCTTTGAAACATAGTCTGTATGACTCATCCAGCAGCTATTGCTGCTTTCTATTCCTTCAAACAGGCTGCACTCATTATTTAAAGTTATATTTGTCTTTCCGTACTCTCTTGTATGTGCACTTTTTACTTCTCCGCCTAAAGTATAAGTCATAAGCTGATGACCATAACAAATACCAAGTACTGGCACACCTAATTCAAAAACCTTAGGATCTATCCTTGGAGCTCCCTGTTCATAAACACTATTAGGTCCTCCGGTAAATATAATTCCTTTTGGATTTTTATCAGCAATCTTCTCTATAGAATAGCTGTAAGGCACGATTTCGCAGTAAACTCCGCATTCTCTTACTCTTCTTGCTATAAGCTGGTTATATTGCCCTCCAAAATCTATAACTAATATAAGTTCTTTGTTCATAAGTTCCTCCTGATAGCATTGCTCATTTTTAGTTTATGCTGTAATTTGGTGCTTCTTTTGTTATAACTATATCGTGAGGATGACTTTCTCTCAAACCTGAAGCAGTCTGTACAACAAAAGTTGCAGTTTTATATAAATCATCCAAAGTTTTTGCTCCTAAATATCCCATACCTGAACGTAATCCGCCTATTATCTGATAAATAGTATCTGCTACATAACCTTTATATGGCACTCTGCCTTCTATTCCCTCAGGCACAAGTTTTTTGTTTCCTTCCTGAAAATATCTATCTTTGCTTCCGCAAGCCATAGCACCAAGAGAACCCATACCTCTGTATACTTTATAGCTTCTTCCCTGATAAACCTCTGTTTCTCCTGGAGACTCTTCACAGCCTGCAAAAAGAGAACCCATCATTACAACTTTTGCTCCAGCTGCTAAAGCTTTTACTACATCTCCGGAATATTTTATTCCGCCATCTGCAATTACAGGTATTCCATACTTTTCAGCTTCTTCTACGCAATCCATAACAGCAGTAAGCTGAGGCACTCCTACTCCTGCAACTACTCTTGTTGTACATATAGAACCTGGACCAATTCCAACCTTAATGCAGTCTGCTCCTGCTTCAATAAGATCTCTTGTAGCTTCTGCAGTTGCAACATTTCCTGCAATAATTTGAAGCTCTGGGTAAATTTCTTTAATCTTTCTTACAGCTTCTATAACTCCTCTTGAATGTCCATGTGCAGTATCTATCGTTATTACATCCACATTGGCTTTAACTAAAGCTTCAACTCTTTCCATCATGTCATTAGTTACACCAACAGCTGCTCCGCAAAGAAGTCTTCCTCTTTCATCCTTTGCAGCATTGGGGAACCTTATTGCTTTTTCAATATCTTTTATAGTTATAAGTCCTCTTAAGTTATTTTCATCATCTACTAAAGGAAGCTTTTCTATTTTATGTTTTTTAAGTATCTCTTTAGCTTCTTCCATAGTAGTTCCTTCCGGAGCAGTAATAAGCTTTTCTCTAGTCATAACTTCACTTATAGCTTTTGTATAATCTTTTTCAAAAACTATATCTCTGTTAGTTATTATCCCTACAAGCTTACCTTCAACAGTTACAGGAACACCAGAAATTCTATATTTACTCATTAGTTCTAAAGCTTCTTCAATAGTATTATCTGGAGATAATGAGAAAGGATCTGTTATTACTCCGTTTTCCTGCCTCTTTACTCTATCTACTTCCGCTGCTTGTCTTTCTATGCTCATATTTTTATGAATTATACCTATACCGCCTTCTCTTGCAATTGCAATAGCCATCTTTGACTCAGTTACCGTATCCATTCCTGCACTCATTAAAGGAATATTAAGTTTAATTTTTTTAGTTAAACTAGTACCTAGTAACACATCTTTAGGCAGTATTTCAGATTTGTTTGGAACCAATAAAACATCATCAAAAGTATAAGCCTGCTTTAGTATTCTTGCCATAATTACTACTCCTTCCATAATCTATAAAATAAAAAAACATACGGACTTCACTAATAACCACAAGTGAAATCAGCATGCCTTAAAAGACACATGAATACTCACTCATAGTCGGAAATTTACGGCTTCCGGTAGAAACTCCCTGCCATATTCAGGGGATATACGAGTTAATCAATTATTTCATTGTTGATTTATATTTTATTTTAATATAGAGAGGTTGTCAACACTTATTTAAACAGGTCCTCTTTTCCATAATTTCCTTTGTTAAAGTCATATTGTACATCCTTTTTATTCTCAGCTTCCATATAAAGATAACTAAAACTTATACTTGCCTTAAGTTTGCTATCTTCACCGCTTATTTCAACTCTGTCCACTTCTGCAATTCTATTATCATTTTCTATGGAATTAATAAAATTTAATATGTTTTTATATTCTCCAATAACTTGTACAGTTAAAGGCACTTGAATAATTCCCAGTTCATTCAAGCTGTTTTTTTCATCCTGCTTTGCAATCTGAGCACTTTCAAAACTTAGAAAATCTATATCTACCCCGCTTTTATCTCCTAATACTTTTACTTTATATGCAATTTCCGGATTTCTTTCACTTTCCGGAAGAGCTTTAAGCGTTTCTTGTATTTTACTTTTTAACTCTTCTAATTGGTTTTTATTATTCTGGCTTATTAACTTAATAGAATTTTGAGAATTAAGTTCCTCAGTATATTTATTTATATTTTTAGTAGTAACTTGAATTTCTGTAATAACAGGGAGCAGCAGCAATCTAAAATAGCCGTATAAAACTAGCAACACACTTGCAGTAATTAACATTATTTTTTCTCTTTTGCTTAGATTTTTCAAGGCTTTGCCTCCTCCCTAAGTTTAGTATAATATATTTATAGAGAATTTATAGTTATTTTGAGAGTTATCCTTTGTTATATTAACAATTTTTACACTGCTGTAATTTTTAGAAACTTCCAGATTAGCTGCAAATTCACTAACGGAATTATAGCTTACTGCAGTCCCCTCTATAACTGCTGATTTTTTATCATATATGAAATTAGTTAATTTAATATCCGATGTCACATACTTTTCAAACTGACGGATTTTCTCAAAGGCCAGTGTTCTGTTATTAGCTAACTCCTCTATCTTTTTAATTCTCTTGCTGTAGTTTTCAATCTCACTGCTTATAAGTCTGCTTTCTTCAATTAAGGCCTTATTTTCCTCAACACTTTTCTGAAGCATTTTTTCCTGAGCTGTTAAAGACTGCAGCTTAATATTTGGTATATATGCTCCTATAAAAAGCACACACATAAAAATTATAAAGTACGCAGTATACTGCCTTATCTTAAATAATCTTTGTTTTTTTTCCTTTAAACTATATGGTATTAAATTAAGTTCATTCATCTCTTATTCCTTTCTAAGTAAAAGCCCAAGTACATTTAAATATAATTTAATATCACAGTCCTGAGGAACCTTTATATTTACGGGCAGGTTCTTAACAGACTGTACTATACAGGCAGGAGAATTAAAATAATCCTGAATATAATCTTCAATGCCATGCATAAAACATGCAGAACCAGTTATATATATTTCATCCAGGGGCTTTTTTACTCTTCCAGTAGTATAAAATTGAATAACTTTTAAAAAAGAAGAAAGTACATTATCAAACATAGTCTGTATCCTTGCATCTACCTCAATATCTTCCTTAATATCCTCAAAGGTAAATACTTCCCGCAAGTAATGCTTTGCTTCATTTTCCTCAACCTGAAGTCTTCTGCTTATTTCTCTTGTTAAAGTTTCAGAACCAAAAGGAACCTCTCTTTCTACAAACAGATTACCCTTGTCCAATATTATAATGCTGCTGGATCTTTCTCCAAGGTCTATTACTCCTATGCTTTCCTGTACATTCTTAGATTTTTTATCTTCCTTAAAAATCCTTGCAACACAGTTAGAAGCTATATCTACAGCTCTAAGCTTCAGCTTAAGCCTATTGCTAAGCTCTGCAAGCCTGTCTGTTTTTTCTTTTGGAACAGCTGCAGCTAAAAGCTTATAAGCCTTTTTCTCCTTATTTTCTATTTTCTCCATAATCTGAAAATCTACGTAATAGTTGTTTCCTCCGCCAGGCAGGTATTGACTCATTTCCCACTCTACTGAACTTTTAATGTTTTTCTTGTTCATTATTGGAACCTCAATATGCCTTGTTACAATATCTGGTCCTGTTATTGAAAATAAAATTTCATCTGCCTTAACCTTTTTCTGTCTCATGAACCTTTTTATACAACTGTAAATAAAATCCATAATATCCACATTTTCTTCAGTCATATCTTTATCTGAAATATTAATAAACTCCCAATGTTTAACCTTTTTTTTATTTCCATACATTATCTTAATAATATCTGCTCCTATAAAAACAGCTATATAATCTCTACCAAACATTCTATCACCTCTTTTCTTCAGTAAAAGATATATTCTCATTAAATTATTGAAGATACTTAGTTAAGTAGTTATTTATTTTGTCCTTCATAGACTGAGTCATTACTTCACTACTAATCTTCGATATTGTGAAATTTTCTGACAATATATTTAAACCTTTAGAAATAATTGATGAATTATTAAAGGTGAATTCTTCCCAAGATACCCCAAAGGTTCCAGTACAATAAATAATATAATTATTAAATGTATTGTTTGCTACAAGTTTATCAAATCTCCAGTCTAGATTAACATCCCCATCAATCAAAATAAACTTTAGTGTATTGGCATTTGAAAAAGTACCTGCAGGAGGATTTAGTGCATATTTTAGCGCCTGTACATCGCTTCCTTTTACTTTAATAAAAGCCACATCGCTATAAGTAGTATCATACTTTGTATCATAAACTACAGGAGTCTTAAACTGCTTTATCCCATTTACAGTTGTAACTGCAGTTAAAGGAGCAGGTGCCACAGCAGGTGGACTTGGGGCTCTTGCAGGCACTTGTATATTAACAGGTATTAATAAACCTCCGCTGCTTTGAAAAATATTTACATTAGTTTCAATTTTAGGCGGATTAGAGTTACTTTTTATAATTCCTCTATTATAATTTAATATATTTGACTGAATATATGTGCTTCCAAGATTTACAGTAATATTAGGGACATAAATTGTATTCCCTGCTTTTAAATAAGTCTGTCCAGATATATTATAAGTATAATAAGCAAATTGCATATTATTTCCTGACATCATTGTTACTGGTGCTGTTGACCTTATGCTTTTATTTAAAATTATATCTCTTCCGCTCTGCATAAACATAGGACCAGTGGAATTTATATCATTTTTATTTGACTGCATCTTTATATCTCTAGCTGCAGTAAGTGACAAGCTTGCTCCATTTTCTAAATCATTTTGAAGTATAATATCTCTTCCAGCCTGCAGCTGAGCTGTTCCAGAAAGCAGTTTTGTAGTTACCCAGGAAAGGGTAATATCACCATTAGAAAGTATTTTTGTACTTTTATAAACCGTTAACTGATTTTGTAAAGTAACATTTCCTCCTGCTTGAATATATATGTTTTGAGGTGAAGATGGATTGTTCCACTGAAAAATAACATCATTTGCTGCTATTGAAGTGATATCTTCTGTAATATTTAATGCGCCATTTAATACTACCTTATTTCCCTGAAGATAAATATTACCGTTAATATACGTGTTGCAATTCTTTCCATTTCCTATAACCGCAGCTGCTGTAGTATCGTTAATATTTCCTAACGTGCTAATGGTATTTTTTGCAAAATAGTCAGCAATAGTTCCATCATCACCTGAAATTATTTTTAATTTTGTATTATAGGTAAGAGTCTTTTCATATTTTTTATTGTTTAAATAAGCATGTGAATTTACAATTATATAAGATTGATCGTCTAAAGAAAAAGTAACATCGCAAGTAACTGTATTATCATAAAAGGCAACTGCATTTAACGGACTTATTGACGTTCTATCTTTATTTACTTTAGCAATACCTAATTGTATGCCAGACCTGGCTGCTAAATTAACCTTATCCATAGTGTCAAAGGATATATGAGCTTTTATACTGCTTGTTGCTATAGTAATTCCAGCTATAGATACTACCAGTAATACAGAAATAACAGCTATAACCATTACAAGAGTAGATCCTTTTTTCTTCACGCTAATAACCTCCTATTGACATAAAGGTAGTATAACTTTCACTGAAATTTCTATACTTTAGATTAAGCCTGAGTCTTAGTGCATTTGAATTTGATGAAAATGGTGCATCAATTGAAGAAGTGTTTTCTATATACTTCCCTATAGGCAAATCCCAGCCAGTACCATCTAGAAAAATTTTGTATACTGAATTATTTTTAATTACATATATAAAAGGGTTTCCGGCACTTGAGGACAGCTTTACGTATACAAGACCATAACAATCGCTTAAACTATTAAATGTATTTCCATCAACAACGACCTTTCCACTGCTTACGGAAATAGGATAGGCTACCTGAGCATTATTAACATTTCTAGTTATCTCTTCTACTACACTTCTTGCTGAATTTTGCAGTATTGATTTTCCTGAAGTTGTAGAATATGTTTTAAGCCCGTTTGAAAATACAGAAAAAATTACAGCTGAAATTATTAATACTATACCTATAACAGCAACTAATTCTATAAAAGTGACACCTTTCTTTTCCAAATTATCACCTGCCGATATAAACCTCTCTTACTGAAGGACTATCATAACCATACATTAAATCCCAGACTATTACCTTTACATAATAAACGGTTCCTGCTGTAGAAGCTCTGCTATCTTTTTGCATGGCAATATAAGCCCCATATTTTCTATTTGAGTTATTGTTTTTGCATTTACTATAAATATTTGTATCAATATAAGAAAAATCATCATTTGATACTTTACCTTGTATTTTAGGCCCAAAATTAAACCAATCAATAAAATTAGGAGGTGTCCCAGCACTAGTTAAACTGGTATACCCACTAACTGTATAAAGAACAAAATCTTTATAATCATCATTGAAATAAACAAAAGCAGAAGAACCTTCATCATTGCAAAGCTGAGTTATCTTAGATATATTTGCTCCCATAAAGGCTTCAGAAATACCTTGAGCATAAAACATAGTATCTAATTTCTGTTCACCATTTCGCCAAGTTTTTGTTCCTGATATAAATGCAGATGTTACAGCTACTATAACTATTGATAATATAGCAACAGCTGCGATAACTTCTACAAGAGTAAAAGCCTTTTTCTTCATATTCTCACCTATTAAAGCAATAATAAATATAACTGAATAACTCTTTCACCAATAAATATAGCTGTGACAGCCCCCAAAGCCAGAAATGGACCAAAAGGAATATAATCCTTCCTTGATTTTATTTTAAAAATAATTAATAAAATCCCTATAATTCCTCCAAATACAAAAGCTGCAAAAAGCATTACCAAAGTAAGTCTGAAGCCTAGAAACAGACCGCATAAAACACATATCTCTGCATCACCCCAGCCCATTCCCCGGGTAATAAGAATTATTAAAGATATAACTCCTCCCCCAAGGACTGCACCTAATATATAAGCTGTAATGCTTTGTCCTGAAAAATATATGTATAGTAAAAAAGCTATCCCTGTAATTATGCCAGACAACGTAGTTTTAAAATATACATCTGTTGTATCAAAATCAATCATTCCAATAACTATTAAAAATAAAATTAGAACACTGTATTTAATAAAAGTAATATTTAAACCATATTCTATATAAACTGCTGTAATAAGCACACCTGTTATCAACTCAATAAAAGGATACCTTAAAGATATTTTCTCCTTGCAGTATCTGCATTTTCCTTTTAAAAATAAAAAACTAAATACTGGTATTAAATCTAGTGCTTTAAGTCTTGTTTTGCAATTTCCGCAGCGGGAAGGCGGATTTATTATTGATTCCCCTTTAGGAATTCTGTAAATGCATACATTCAGGAAACTTCCTAAACAAAGTGATAGTATAAAAATATAACTAGTTAAAAATATCTCCATTTTTTCACCAACTGTTTAATATTTATAATATATAATTTTCTCGAAGGGAGTTCCCTTCGAGAATAAATTTTTTATTAGTTTATATAACCAGATAAAGTAGCTAAAGTATCTGTTTCTCCTATACCTTTATTTGCATTAATAACTCTTTGTATAGTTTCTTTTAAATCATCATCTGCTGAACCAACATTTTCTAGTGTTATATTCCCTGATTCTGCAGTTCCAAGTATTTGTTTTAATGTTGTTGTACTTGAAATAGCAGTTGCAGCCTGTGCATTATAAACTTCTACAGCATTTAATATAGAGCTTGCATTAGCTTTTTTAGCAGAAGTAGTTGCCTGAGTAGTGTAAGAACTAACCTTAGGCACAATAACAGCAGCAAGTATAGCAAGTATAGCAATAACAGCAATTAGTTCAACAAGTGTAAATCCTTTTTTCTTATTTCTTTTCACTCATTTCACCTCCTTTTCCATGTTCAAACTTTTAGAAAAAATTCTTAATTTATTTTTTATATATATTATTAATTAATATATATTATCTATATTTATATTATATTATTAAATCAGCACAATTTCTACTGTAAGCCAATGGTATTATACATCTCAAATATAGGCATTATTATAGAAACTACTATAAATCCAACAACTATTGACAAAAATATTACTATTACAGGCTCCAGCATTGAAGTAAGCTGTGCAGTTGCAGTTTCAATTTCTCCATCATAATAATCTGCTGTCTTATCAAGAATGTCTTCTAATGTACCTGATTCTTCACCTATTATAATCATTTGAGTTATCATGGAAGGAAATAATTTTTCCTTCTGCAGAATTTGACCTACTGAAAGGCCTTTTTCAAGCTCAGCTCTCATATCTTTTAAAACTTTTCCATAAACCTTGTTCCCTACTACATCAGCACAGATGCTTACACTTTGTATAAGGGGAACTCCACTGGCTGTAAGCATTCCAAAAGTTCTTGCAAATCTTGAGACTACAACCTTAGAGTACATCTTCCCAAAGGCAGGAAACTTTATTTTAATGTTATCGAAAAAGTACGCTCCCTCTTCGGTTTTAGAATAAAATTTAATTGTTGAAACTAAAGCAGCAGTAATTATAATAATAAGCCACCACTTCTCAATTATCACATTACTAATACCCATTATAATTCTTGTTTGTACTGGTATAACTGCATTAGGAAACTGTTCAAACATACTTGTAAATATAGGCAGTACCTTTACTACAAGTACAAGTACAACAACAAAAGCAAATACACTTACAACAGCAGGATAAGTAAGAGCTTGTTTAACTTTCTGCCTCTGCTTATGCTCCTTATCATAATAAGCAGCCATTCTCATCATTACAGTATCTAAAGTTCCACTTGTTTCCCCTACTGCCACCATGTTTACAAGCATATCCGGAAAATGCTTATGGCTTCCCATAGCTTCCGATAGAGTTTTTCCTCTTTGTACATCTTCAAAGGTTTTTTCTAGTATTTTTTTAAGCCTTTTATTTTCTGTCTGCTCTTTAACTAATTCTAAAGCCTTTAAAATATTTATACCTGCAGTTAATATAAAAGAAAACTGTCTGCAAAATATTGCTATATCCTTAAGCTTAATCCTGTTTAAAAAGCTCAGCTCTATATTTAATTCTTCCCTGCACAATTTTATATTTACAGGATAGTAGTTTCTTTGGCGCAATATATCTATAACCGCAGTCTCATCTCCTGCTTCAACAGTTCCCTTTAAAGTTTCTCCATTTAAAGTTTTTGCTTCATATTCATATAGCGGCAAACTCTCACCTCTTTATTGACTATTCTTTCAAATAAGCTATTTTAACTAATTCATCCAAAGTAGTTATTCCTTTTAAAACTAAATTCTTACAGGATATTCTCAGTGTTTTCATGCCCTGCTTAATGCTTAAATCTCTAAGCTCGTCTGTTGTTTTATTTCTTGCTATATATTCTCTATGTTCTCTAGTTATTTCCATTATCTCATAAACACCTTGTCTACCTATATATCCGCTCTGGTTACACAAAGCACAGCCTGTCCCTTTATATAGTATAATATTTTTACTGTCATCTTCTCCTAAAAGTCTTTTTTCGTAATCGCTTGCTTTATATTCAACCTTGCAATAAGGGCAGATTTTTCTTACTAGTCTTTGTGACACAACTCCTGCAATAGAAGTTGCAACAAGATAAGGCTCAATTTTCATATCCGTAAGCCTTATAACAGCTGAAGCTGCATCGTTAGTGTGAATAGTGCTTAAAACAAGGTGCCCTGTTATAGCAGCTCTTATAGCAATTTCAGCAGTTTCATTATCTCTTATTTCACCAATCATTATTACATCCGGGTCTTGTCTTAATATAGCTCTAAGTCCCGAAGCAAAAGTCAGTCCAGCTTTAGGATTAACGTTTACCTGGTTTATTCCTTCTATCATATATTCTACAGGGTCTTCTACTGTTACTATGTTTCTGTCACTGTTATTTAAATCATTTAATATGCTGTATAGCGTTGTAGACTTTCCGCTTCCTGTAGGACCTGTAACTAATATAATTCCGTAAGGATTTTTTACTATTCTGTTAAGCTTATCCAAATCATCCTCGATAATACCAAGCCCTTCTTTATCAATTAAAAAGCTTTCTCTGTTTAAAAGTCTTATAACTATCTTTTCACCAAAAATAGTAGGAAGAACAGAAACTCTAAGGTCAAATTCCTTGCCGTCTACATTAGTTAAAATTCTTCCATCCTGAGGAAGCCTTTTTTCAGCAATATTCATATTTGCCATAATCTTAATACGGGTTACTAATGCTGCCGCAGTTTCTTTTGGGGATTTTAAAACCTCCTGAAGCTCACCGTCAATTCTAAATCTTATCTTAATATATTTTTCAAAAGGTTCTATATGAATATCACTAGCTCTTGACTTTACAGCATTTTTTATTATTGAATCTGCTAATCTGACTGCTGGAGCATTTCTTATATCTTCTATTTCTCTTGCATCATCTGTTTCTCTTGCATTTTGTTCTCTAGAAAGATCTTCTGCAGCCTTTTGAACAAACTGGCTGGAATAATATTTGTCAATGGCTGTTTTAATTTCATCGCTTCTAGCTATAAGAGGATCAACTTCATAGCCTGAAGCTATTTTGACATCATCTAAAGCAAATATATTAAGCGGGTCAGCCATTACTACCTTTATATTATTCTTGTCAAAAGCTATAGGAATCAGTGTATATCTAGATGCAAGGCTTTCAGGTATAGATTTTACAGCCTCCATATTAACCGTTACTTTATCTAAACGTACTCTTTGAATTCCAAGCTGCAGTTCAAGAACATCTAATATATCATCTTCAGTAATAATACTATCCTCTATTAAAAGCTCACCAATTCTTTTGCCTGAGGTTCTCTGTTTTCTAAGTACTTGTTCAAGCTGTTCTCTAGATATCTTTCCAGCTTCAACAAGCAAATCTCCAAGTCTCTTTTTTGATATATCTTTCATAACCTACTCCCCTGTAAAAAAAGGCCAGTCCAAAAGAACTGACCGGTTGCACTACTTGCTCCGCATTACCCAAGTGCCCAAATAAAGATAATGCATCTTCGTCTTCAAAACAGAAATATTTAAAATTATCTTAATATTTTCAAATTCTAACTTCATTTTAATTATATCAACATTAATTTACCTTTTCAATAAGTATTGTTTGTCTGTTTATAAAAAAAATGTTAAAAAAGAGCCTCCCATATTATGAGAGACTCCATTTATTTTAGTACATTCCGTCCATTCCCATTCCGCCGCCAGGCATTGCTGGTGTATTGTTCTTTTCTGGTATGTCAGCAACTACACTTTCAGTTGTTAAGAAAGTAGCTGCAACTGAAGCTGCATTTTGAAGTGCACTTCTTGTAACCTTAGTTGGGTCAACTATACCAGCTTTAATCATGTTTACATATTGCTCATGTAAAGCATCAAATCCAACTCCAGGCTCGCTGTTTCTTACCTTTTCAATTATTACAGAACCTTCAAGTCCAGCGTTAGCAGCAATCTGTCTAACAGGCTCTTCAAGAGCTCTCTTAATTATATTGATACCAACAGCTATATCTGGTTCTGTTGAAGTAACTTTAGCTACTTCATTGATTACGTTAATGTATGCTGTTCCACCACCAGGAACGATACCTTCTTCAACAGCTGCCTTAGTAGCTGCTAAAGCATCTTCTATTCTAAGTTTTCTTTCTTTAAGCTCTGTTTCAGAAGCAGCACCAACTTTGATTACTGCAACTCCTCCAGCAAGCTTAGCAAGTCTTTCCTGAAGCTTTTCTCTGTCAAAATCTGAAGTAGTTTCTTCAATTTGAGCCTTTATTTGATTTACTCTAGCATGGATAGCACTCTTGTCGCCTTTTCCGTTTACTATAGTAGTATTTTCCTTAGAAACTTTTACGCTTTCAGCTCTTCCAAGCATATCTAGTGTAGCTTCCTTAAGCTCTCTTCCTAATTCTTCGGATATAACTTCTCCACCAGTTAGAATTGCTATATCTTGAAGCATTTCTTTTCTTCTGTCGCCAAATCCTGGAGCTTTAACAGCAACACAAGTAAAGGTTCCTCTTAGCTTGTTAACAACAAGTGTAGCCATAGCTTCGCCTTCAACATCTTCAGCGATGATTAAAAGCTTTTTGCCTTGTTGAACTATCTGTTCAAGTATTGGAAGTATTTCCTGTATGTTAGAAATCTTTTTATCTGTTATAAGTATAAATGGATCTTCAAGAACTGCTTCCATCTTTTCAGTATCAGTTACCATATATGGACTTACATATCCTCTGTCAAACTGCATACCTTCAACAACGTCAAGCTCAGTTCCCATGGATTTTGATTCTTCAACAGTGATAACTCCTTCGTTACCTACCTTTTCCATAGCATCTGATATTAACTTACCGATTTCTTCATCGGCAGCTGATATAGCAGCAACTCTAGCTATATCTTCTTTTCCTTCAACTGGTCTTGATATCTTCTTTATTTCTTCTACAGCTTTTTCTACAGCCATGTTAATACCAGTTCTTATAAGCATTGGATTAGCTCCAGCTGTAACATTCTTTAAACCTTCTCTTATAATAGCCTGAGCAAGTAATGTAGCTGTTGTTGTTCCATCTCCTGCTACATCGTTAGTCTTTGTAGCAACTTCTTTAACAAGCTGTGCTCCCATGTTTTCAAATGGATCTTCTAATTCAATTTCTCTTGCTATTGTAACACCATCGTTAGTTATAAGTGGTGCACCGAATTTTTTATCAAGAACTACGTTTCTTCCTTTAGGTCCAAGTGTAATTTTTACAGTGTTTGCAAGTGCATCTACGCCTCTTTGCATAGCTCTTCTTGCTTCTTCACCATATATAATCTTCTTAGCCATTCCTATCCCTCCAAACTAATTTTTTAATTATTCAACTACCGCTAATATGTCGTCTTGGCGAACTATTGTGTACTCTTCCCCATCTACCTTTACTTCAGTTCCAGAGTACTTGGAGAATAATACCTTATCTCCTACCTTAACTTCCATTTTAACTTCTTTTCCATCAACCATTCCGCCAGGTCCTACTGCAACAACCTCAGCTTCTTGTGGTTTTTCTTTTGCGGTACCTGTAAGCACTATACCGCTCTTTGTTTTTTCTTCTGCTTCAAGTTTTTTAATAACAACTCTGTCACCAAGTGGTCTAATTCTCATTTAAACCCCTCCTTAATGTATTATAATTTAGTATATTATGAACTCATTTTTGTTAGCACTCGTCATTGATGAGTGCTAATACATTTATAATAATAAATAAATGTATTTATAATATCAAATTCCATCTTTTCCTTTTTAGGCTATTTAATCTTAAAAAGTCTATAATATTTCAGTTTATTTTACTATTTTGCTATTTTACTCTTATTTTCATTATTTTTCTAGTTTTAAAATTTTTACCTCTCAATTGTTAGCAAATATTAACAATATCGTTCAAACATTAGATATTATTATCATACTTTTAAACAATTATGTATAAATCTTAAAAATATTAATATATCTTTTAAAAGATGCATACTAGAAGCAAGCTACATTTTCACTACACTCTACCCGAAAGTTGACTATATTAAAGTCATTATATAAAATAAAGTTATAAACAGATGGGAGGATTTTTTATGCACAAAAGCCTTAACAGATTAACTACAGCTATTGTTTCCTTAGCTTTAGCACTTTTTTTAATATCTTTAACCGTTAAAACCGTGTTAGCTTTCAGACAGCTTTATTACTTTGACATAGAATATTTAAAAATAGCTGAAAATTACAATATGTCAAAAGAGGAGATTATTAAAAATTATAATATACTTATTGACTATATACAGGATAGGAAAATAACTAAATTAAGCATGCCTTCTTTTAAAGTTTCAAGAGAAGGTGAAATACACTTTGCAGAAGTAAAAAACATATTTATGAATTTTAATTCTTTACTGTATATTACAGGCTTTTTAAGCTTAATAGGAGTAATATACAAGGTACTACAGAAAAACTTTCTGTTTTTAAAATGGAGCTTTGCAGCGCTTATATCCATACCAGTTGCACTCTCAATACCCTTTGCCATAAACTTTGACAAAAGCTTTACCGCATTTCATAAAATTTTTTTCAATAATGATTATTGGGAATTTGACCCGATAAGTGATCCAATAATTAATGTACTTCCCCAGGAGTTCTTTTTTCACTGTGCTGTAATGATTTTAGTTTTAATAGCTTTGTTCAGCATAATTTTATATTTTATATATAGAAAAACTATGAAAAATACAGTTTAATTAAAAGGGACATACCTGCATATAAGGTGATGTCCCTGATTTTTTCACAAATAATACTTTTCTATTTCACATATTTAATTTCAGTTTTCTTTCTTTGCATACCAGTAATAACAAACAGCATAAGGCCAATAGCACCAACAATATCCCCAATGCTGACAGCAAAAGGTCTTGGATATTTAACCGGAATTACGTCTCCTAAAAAAGCAAGCTTTGTACCTTCATCTATAAGCCTATATAGTCCTTCTGATGAAACATTCTGTGTAATTCCTGCTGCTTTAACTGCACTTAAGCTTACAGGCATAGCTCCCCCATTTAAAAATATAGGTATTGCGTTTAGAAGGAATCCTATACCCATTAAAACAATCCATTTATTTCTCCTATTTACATATATAAACACAAATAATAGTAAATACATTATAAAGTTCACTACATACGTTACAATCCCCCTAGTTAAATACTGGTTTCTTATAAGCATAATAAGAATAAATTCAATTAAAAATGCTGTAAACACAAAATAAAGACCTTTTATTGAGGAAGCATCTATATTTTTTAAGCTGCCCTTTAAAATATATCCTATTATTACTGCAATTATCAACGCTTGAATAAACATGTCTACACCGCTTTCTTCTCTATTATATTAAGATAAGCCTGTACTACCTTAGGATGAAACTGAGAACCAGAATATTTAGTTATTTCAGATATAATCTGCTCCTTTGATAAAGCCTTTCTATAAGGTCTGTCTGTTGCCATAGCATCAATAGAATCTGCAAGCTGTATAATAAATACATCTAGGTTTAATTCCTCTGCCATTTTACCTTCCGGATAACCTTTTCCATCATACATTTCATGATGATGACGAACTATAGGCAGAATATTCTCAAGATTTTTTATATCCTTAAGTATATTGTAGCCTATCTCTGGGTGGCTTTTAATTATTTTATATTCTTCCTCTGTTAATTTTCCAGGCTTGTTAAGTATTTGATCGTCTATGCCTATCTTTCCAACATCATGCAAAAGTGCTGCAATATTAATCTGCTCTATTTTTATATCGTTATACTTTAACTCTCTGGCAATTTCACAAGCAATTTCAGCAACTCTCTGAGAATGCCCTTCCGTATATTTATCTCTTGCTTCCATAGCACGCATTAAGCTGTCCACAGTCTGAACATATTGGGTTTTGCTTTCTATGTAAAGTGAAAAGGTATATCTGGCAAGAATAATTGGAAATAACAGCAATAAAACTCCGCCAAAACTATACTTCTTAAAAACAAATGCTAACAAAAGTCCAAAAGGAGCCATAGCAATACTGCTCAAAAGTCCTAATTTTAAGTTGCTTATAAAAAAATAAAGTATATTCTTATTGTGTAGTAAAGAAAATAATATAGAAGCTAATAAAGTATTAACTATAAAAACTGTTATACAGAACACACTTATATGAAGTATCTCCCCCCAAATGTTTTCCAGTAAAAAGGTTCCATTAAAAGCTACATATAAAAAATTGCCTAGTATTATTGGCAGAACTAAAGCTGAATAATTATATAAAGTTTTATATAAAGGTGTATTTAATATATGATTAAACTTGCCATTAAATTTTACAACTCTTAAAGAAAAACCAATAATCATAATTATTATGGCAGTTAAGGGTTTAAATAGTAAAAATGCAGCCAGCTGCACTGCAAAGCTTGTGCTAACAGCAATTCCTCTAAAAGGAACCATAAAGCTCTCTGTTGCCATCATTAGTAATGAAAAAAATAATATATCAACGTAATCTGCAACATGAACAGGGATATAATTATTTGAAATAAAAAATACTAAACATAATGCTGTTAAAATCGGTACTGAAACTATATAAGCTTTCATTTTAAACGTCAAATCTCTCATTACTATCCCCCTTATGGATAATAAAGGCCGGTGAGTTTATATTTTTATAGCCAAGTAAATGTTGAACCACCTGCTATAGCAAGAGCAAGTATAGCTAATAAAACAGATACTAACTTTTTCATTTAAAATTCCCCCTTATGGATTATTAACAAGTATCCGCTAAGACTTGTCATAATTCACTCCGCTAAGGGCTGAAAAAAACAACCGGCCTTTATAAGCAGTATTAAAATGTGTCCCTTTGAATCCTTCTGTTTACAGCATCCAAAGTTGCCTTTACTATAGCTTCGTTTATATCATGTCTGACAATAGCTGAGCCTACCATAATATGTTCTCCTTCATTAACTACCATATTAACTAAAACTGAAACAAAGTTAATATCTCTGCTGCTGCTTAATATTACGTCTTCAACATTAAATAAATAAGCTTGTCCAAGGATTTTCTCAATAGTTTTAACTGTTGCATCAGCTACTATTTTCTTTCTGTTTGCAGCAGTCTTAATGCCGTTTACTAATTCGCAGTATTCTTCTCCTTCATAAATAAGGTTTACACTGCATTCTAAAGCTATTCCTTCAGTCTTAAGATTTATCCCGCTATATTTTATTCTTCTTAAAGTTTCTGAATCCTCTGTCTGAATCTGCGCAATGCTTATAAGCTTTCTATCTATTCTATAGCCGTAAGCCGCCATCAGTGAAGATTCTATATCCCTTACTATCTGCTTGGGGGCTCTTAAATTATTTGCTAATATATGTACTTCCTTTATTTCCTCATTTTCATCTATAATCTTAACATTAATTACCCCATCAATTTTAGCTATCATATTCTGATAAGCATTGAAGTCCATTATAATCCCCCATCTCTTCCACTGTATTAATATCTAAATTGTACCATAATCCGAATATTAAAACAATACTTCCTATTTTTATACTATTATTCTTTTTTAACCAGGCTTTTTATTATTTTCTCTCCTCTAATTACTCCTAAAATGAATAAAGAAGACATAACTACTGCAATGAAAATTAATATTCCCTTTTGACCGCTGTACATCCTTGCACCAAAAAATGCGGATATAAATATACCTGGTATTCTTCCTAAGGTTGAATATAAAATAAAATTTCTGAAATTTATATCCGAAATTCCACAGATATAAGCCAAAACATCCTTAGGTATTCCTGGAATGAGATATAGAAGAAATACTACAAAATTAATGCTTCCCAGCTTTAAAAGCTTATGGAAAAAATTAAGCTGTTTATTAGATATTATTTTTCTTATTAAAGGTTTTCCGAAAAGCCTTGATATTGAATAAACAGCGGCACTGCCCAAACTTATTCCAATTAATGAAATTACTCCTCCTAAAGCTGTACCGTATATGTATCCCCCAGCAATCTGAATTACTTCACCAGGTATAAAAAAAGCAACTACTTGTATAATTTGTAGCAATAAAAATGCTAAAAGGCTGTACTGTTTAAAAGATAATATAATTTCTTTTATCTTCTTAGGATTTTTCAGTACATGAAAGTACTGACTATAATACTCGTAAGCTATGGCAGCTATAAATAAAAAAACTAAACCTAAAACTATGTATGCTTTATTTTTATTCAATATTTCTAAACATTTTTTAATATTGTATTTTATCCATTTCAGCATAATTTCTCCTTAAACTATGTTCTAAACATTTATATTATTTTCTCTTGCATAGTAGAATAAATACTGCTGTGCAAAGCCGCTAAGCTTTCCAAATTTATTTCTTCCAAACTCTCTTATCTTCTTTAATGACACATCTGGTGCAAGATAAAAGTGCTGCATTGCCCTTTTCACCCATACATCTACAGGAAAAGCTGAATACTTATTCATAGAAAAAAGCATGATGCAGTCTGCTACTTTAGGACCTATTCCGCTGAAAATCTGCAGTGCTTCGTGACATATATCATCATCTTGAGCCTTTATCCAGTTTAAATCATACTCTTTTTTATAATCTTCTTTTAAACTTCTGTAAATTTTATCTACAGTATCAATTATATATTTAGCTCTAAAACCTGTACCTAAAGCCTCAATATCTTCAGTTTCAGCTTCATGAAGTTTTTCTGCTTCAGGGAATGTATAATATATCTTCCCTTTATATTCTACAGGTGTTCCATATGCCCTGCTTATATTTTCAATAGCTCTTTTAATCATAGGAATTCTGTTATTTGCAGAAATTATAAAAGATATTACAATTTCAAAAGGTTCCTGCTTTAAAAGCCTTATACCATATCCAAACTCTACAGAACTTTTCAGCAGAGGATCTTCACTTAAAACTTCTTTTATTTTTCCATAATCTCTATTTAAATCAAAATAATGAACCCAGATTTTATTAAATTCTTCTTCATTTGTATTATATATAATTAAATCATCATTTCTTCTTTCAACTTCAATGACTTTGCCAAAGGCTACTCCTATGTAATTGCTGTTTTCTTGTCTGTTCCATCTAAAACATTGTCCACAGTCAAATATATGAGGCAGTTCAAAATTTTTTACATTTTCAACTATAACGCCCTTTTCAAACTCCTTAATTCCAGTAAAATCCACAGTAAAATCTCTCCTCTAAAAACTTATTACCTATAATTTTCATCTTTTAGTCTAAATATATACTATAAAATAATTATTTTCAATAAAATAATCATGATAAAAAACAAAGGACAGCACCCTAAGATACTGTCCTTATCACTATTCATTTACATTTGATAAAAACTCATCTATAGCCTTGGCAGCTTTTTTACCAGCTCCCATAGCAAGAATTACTGTTGCAGCACCTGTAACTGCGTCTCCGCCTGCATAAACTCTTTCTTTAGTAGTAAGTCCTGTTTCTTCTTCTGCTATTATGCACTTTCTCTTATTTATTTCTAAACCTTTAGTAGTTGAAGATATAAGCGGATTTGGAGAAGTACCAAGAGACATTATAACTGTATCTACATCCATTATAAATTCAGAATCTGGAACCTCAACAGGCTTTCTTCTTCCTGAAGCGTCAGGCTCTCCAAGCTCCATCTTTATACATTTCATACCTTTAACCCAGCCCTTTTCATCTGCAAGTATTTCTGTAGGGTTTGTTAAAACGTCAAATATTACTCCTTCTTCTTTAGCATGATGTACTTCTTCCACTCTTGCAGGAAGCTCCGCTTCTGAACGTCTGTATACTATGTGAACCTCTGCTCCAAGTCTTAAGGCAGTTCTTGCAGCATCCATTGCTACGTTACCTCCGCCAACTACCGCAACCTTCTTCCCTACCTTAATTGGTGTGTCGTAGTCATCTTTAAAGGCTTTC
>NZ_JAMSKT010000015.1 GCF_023806125.1 Clostridium caldaquaticum | reverse complement strand
CTATTTTGTATAGATCCTATAAGAGATCCTCTTTTTTTCGAACAAAAGGAATGGGTCTTATTTGTGTGCCTTCATTTATGGTTTTCATTTTCAAGTTAATCACCTCTACTTTCCAATAATATGAATATAAATATTGAAATATGACGCTTTCCATGCTATAATAAAATCGATTCGGGGTTATAGCTCAGTTGGGAGAGTGCTTGAATGGCATTCAAGAGGTCAGGGGTTCGAACCCCCTTAGCTCCACCAAATAAAAAATGAGGCACTAAGTGCCTCATTTTTTATATTTTTGGCAAACCTCTTACTGGTCCACCAGCATCTGCTTTTACATCTAATGTTATTGGATCAGCTTTCTTATCGTTTGTTGTCTTATTATCATTCTTTCTTTTCTTTTCTGATTTAGAAGTCATTTAAATCATCCCTTTCTTATAAATTTAGTTTTAGCTTAACCATTTATTGTTTCTTAACCACTTACATGAATTGTTTATCAGTTGGATATCTATAGTATTATTAGTTTTTATTTTATTATTCAATAAAACAACACTTATAGTTTTCCATAATTTGAAGATACTAATAAAATAAGGAGGGATAAAATGAAAGATACAAATTATAAAGAAAAACTTGTTTCTGTACCAATCGAAAAACATGACACTGCATCCTGGGCTAACGTTGGAAACACAAAACCACTATCAAACGTAAGTATTCCTGATGAAACAGAGGTTATGAATGCTAAAGAATTTGTAGATTCAAATCAGAAATAATAAAAATCCCCAGAAGATGGGGATTTTTATTATTTTTAAAAGCTATTAGTGAATTAATACTGCATTTCAGCTAATCTCTTGTAGGTATTGTACCTTTCTTTAGCATTCTTTTCAGCTAAACTGAACATTTCTTCAGCTCTCTCTGGGAAAACGTTCTTTAATGAGGAGAATCTTATTTCACCTTCTAAGAAATCTTTATAGGAAGCTGTAGGCTCCTTTGAATCAAGAATAAATGGATTCTTTCCTTCTTCCTTTAAAAGAGGATTGTATCTGTATAAATGCCAATATCCTGCATCTACAGCTTTTTTCTCTTCTTTTATACTTGTTCCCATACCAAGCTTTATTCCATGGCTTATACATGGAGCATAAGCTATTATAAGTGATGGTCCTGGATACTTTTCCGCTTCAATTATAGTCTTAATAGCATGATTCATATTTGCACCCATAGCAATTTGTGCTACATACACATAGCCATAACTCATTGCCATCATTCCCAAGTCTTTCTTTCGAGTATTCTTTCCAGCTGCTGCAAATTTTGCTACAGCTGCTGTTTGAGAAGACTTAGATGCCTGGCCTCCAGTATTTGAATAGATTTCTGTATCCATAACAAACACATTTACATCTTCACCACTAGCAAGAACATGGTCAAGACCACCGTAGCCTATATCATAAGCCCATCCGTCTCCGCCTATCATCCAGAAAGATTTCTTAACAAGATAATCTTTTCTATCCAATATTTCCTTAACAATTCTATGGCTTGAATATTTAACATCGCTTAATATATTAACAACCTTAGCACTTACTGCTTTTGATACATCTCCATTTTCTTTATTGTCAAGCCATTCCCTGAATACTGCCCTAACCTCTTCAGGTAAATCTGATTGTAAACCTTCAAGCATTAAATCTTTGATTTTATTTCTTATTTGATTTGCACCAAGATACATTCCATATCCAAATTCTGCATTATCTTCAAATAAGGAATTCGCCCAAGCAGGTCCTTTTCCTTCTTTATTGGTTGTATAAGCTATTGAAGGAGCACTTGCACCCCAAATTGAGGAACAACCTGTTGCATTTGCTATCATCATTCTCTCACCATACAATTGAGTCAATAACCTTATATATGGAGTTTCTCCGCAACCTGGACATGCTCCGTTAAACTCAAGAAGAGGTGTTATAAATTGACTGCCTTTTAAAGTTGTTCTATCCATAACATCTTCTTTTGGTGTAAGTTTAATTGCAAATTCCCAATTATGTTCCTGTTTTACAATTTGCTCTTCAGCCGGCTTCATTATTAGTGCTTTACCAGGAGCTGGGCAAACATCTGCGCAGCTTCCGCAGCCAGTGCAATCCAGCGGTGCAACTTGAATTCTATAAGTATAGCTTTCAAGGCCTTTGCCAACCGCTTTTTTACTGTAAAAGGTTTCAGGAGCATTCTTTTGTTCTTCTTCTGTTAATAAGAATTGACGAATAGTAGCATGAGGACATACATAAGCACATTGTCCGCACTGTATGCATTTGTCTATTTGCCATTCCGGTACATTTGGAGCTATTCCTCGTTTTTCATAAGCTGTAGTTCCAAGAGGATAAGTACCATCTTCCATACCAACAAAAGCACTAACCGGAAGTTCATCTCCTTCATGTTTTGCCATTGGACGCAGAATATTATTTATAAAATCAGGTTCTTCTTTAGCTGCTTTTGATTCATCCTTAGCTTCTGCCCAATGTGTTGGTACATTAACCTTTTTAACTGCATCTATTCCCCTATCAACAGCAGCCTTATTCATCTCAACTATCTTTTCGCCTTTTTTTCCATAAACCTGCTCAATAGAGTCTTTTAAATATTTTACCGCATCTTCTACAGGTATTACATTAGCAAGCTTAAAAAAGGCAGCCTGCATTATCATATTTATTCTCGCTCCAAGACCTATTTCCTTTGCAATTGATATTGCATCTACTATATAAAAATTAATATTATTTTTAGCTAAAAATCTCTTCATGTAAGCTGGAAGCTTTTCTTCAAGCTCAGTCATATCCCAAGGACAATTTAATACAAAGGTTCCTCCTTGCTTTAATCCCTTTAATACATCTATATTGTAGATGAAAGATTTATTGTGGCAAGCTATATAATCTGCACTGAATACTAAATATGGAGATCTTATTGGCTGCTTTCCAAATCTTAAGTGAGATACTGTACTTCCACCAGATTTTTTACTGTCATAGGAAAAATAAGCCTGTGCATATAAATCTGTATTGTCTCCTATTATTTTTATAGCGCTCTTGTTAGCACCGACTGTACCATCTGAACCAAGTCCCCAGAACTTACAGTTTATTGTACCTTCTGAACCAGTATTAATTATTTCCTCCTCTGGAAGTGAAGTATGTGTTACATCATCAACTATTCCTATTGTAAACCTATCCTTCGGATTAGCACTATCTAAATTTTTGAAAACAGCTAATATTTGCGATGGTCTTGTATCTTTTGAGCCTAATCCATATCTTCCACCAACTATTAATGGACTATTATCCTTCTTATAAAATAACTTAGCTACATCTAAATACAATGGTTCACCAAGAGAACCTGGCTCTTTTGTTCTATCTAATACAGCTATCTTCTTAACTGTTTTGGGCAGAACATCAAAGAAATATTTTTCAGAAAAAGGTCTGTAAAGATGAACTTTAATCATCCCCACCTTTTCTCCTTTTCCTCTCAAGTAATCTATTACTTCGCTTATAGTATCGCATACTGAACCCATGGCTACTATAATTTTTTCAGCATTTGGATCTCCATAATAGTCAAAAGGATGATACTCTCTTCCTGTAATATTTTTAATCTCCTTCATATAGTTTTCAACTAAATCAGGTATTGCTAAATAAAATGGATTTGAAACTTCTCTTCCTTGGAAATAAATATCTGGATTTTGTGCTGTACCTCTAGCTACGGGATGTTCCGGATTAAGCGCATTATCTCTGAAGGCTTTAATAGCATTATGATCTACAAGCCTGTTCATATCCTCATAATCTATTACTTCTATTTTCTGTATTTCATGTGAAGTTCTAAATCCATCAAAGAAATGCAGGAAAGGTACTCTTCCTTTTATAGCACTTAAATGAGCTATAGTTGCCATATCCATAACTTCCTGAACATTACTTGAAGCAAGAAGAGCAAAACCTGTCTGCCTTGTTGCCATAACATCTTGATGATCTCCAAAAATAGATAATGCGTGCGCTGCGATAGCACGAGCACTTACATGAAATACTGCTGGTAAATGCTCTCCAGCAATTTTATACATGTTTGGAATCATAAGGAGCAGACCTTGTGAAGCTGTATATGTTGTTGTAAGTGCTCCTGCCTGAAGGGAACCGTGTACTGCTCCTGCTGCTCCTGCTTCTGACTGCATTTCTGCTACTTTAACAGGCTGGCCAAACATATTTTTCTTGCCATGAGCTGCCCATTCATCAACTCCTTCTCCCATAGGAGTAGATGGTGTAATAGGATATATGGCAGCAACATCTGTAAACGCATAAGATACATAAGCAGCTGCCTGATTACCATCCATTGTTTTCATTTTTTTTGCCATGTAACTAATCCTCCTTCTATATACTAAAAAATTATCTAAATTTATTTTCTCAATTATTATTTGAAAGATGAGGAATAGTATACATATTATTAGTAATATTTCCCTAAAGATTTAATATTTTAAAAAAAAATATCATCACATATTTATGATGATATTTACAGCATATATTGCTAATTAATCTTCTAATAGCCTGTCCTTGATATCTGCTGGATTATGAACGTAAGGAACTTCAATTCCCCTAAGCTTAGAATCATTTTTACTTAAAACAAGATATTCTATATAAAGATTGCCGCATTTTACAGCTCTGTCTATAGTTTTTTGTACAATTTCTATACCAACAATTTTATTAAATTTTTTTTCAAAAATTTGTTTTTCAAAAGGAAAATCATACTTTTTTATTGTTATCTTTCCACTGCTAAAGTCAATTGTAGTTACTCTCCCCAGCTCATAAAATAAAATTAAAAATCTATAAAGTGCTATTAATAGCAGAATAAAAAGTACAGCCATTACTATGTAAACTAGTACCATAGATACAGTACCTAAAATATCTGCTTTAAATATTGAATCAGTTATATGATATTTATTTGCAACATATTTACGAACCTTATCACTGGCTGCATAAAAAGCTGCAGCTATTGCAACTATTATTAATTTTTTGATTAATACGTCTAAAATTCCTTTAATGCTTGTTTTTAAAACTATAGTTTCTTTGTCCATAAATTTTCCCCCAATATACGTTTATTGTAAATCGTGCCAATTTTATTATAACATAAAAATGGTAAATGCAAAATTTAATTTTACAAAAATTTCTTGCACTTACCATTTTTATATTATAAGTTTATTTATCTTTATCTGCTAGTTTGTTTTCAAAGCTTTCAACTGCATTTTTTACAAAGTTTCCGCCAAGTGCACCACCATAGGCACCACAAATTTTTGAAGGCACATTGCCCCAATAATTATCTTTAGGTAATTGTACTCCATCCTTTATAGCTTGTTCTAATCTATGATTTTCTGGCATAATTGTTACCTCCTTATATTTTTATTCTCTAATATTATCTCCAATAAAACTGCTGCTTAAATTATTATATTTGAATTCTATTAAATTTCTTTTTAATAGACTCGAATAAAAAATGAGAAGGCTCAGCTTATTCTTAACCTTCCCATTTTTACTATTCTAATTTTAAATCTAAAATTTTATTCTCGCCATCTCTAATTACTTCTATTTTAATAATATCTCCTTCATTATGTTTGCTTTTTATTGCATTAATATCATCTACACTAGAAATTTTTTGTCCATCAATTTTAACTATAATATCTCCATCTTTCAGACCTGCTTTTTGTGCTGGTGAAGCTGCCTGAACATCTTGAATATAAACTCCTACAGACAGATTATACTGTTTTGACAGCTGTTCATCAATGTCTGTACCAGAAATTCCTATTTTAAGTATAGGTTTAAGCAAACTTTCAATCTTAGGTTTTATAGAATTTATAGGGATTGCAAAACCTAAACCTTCAACACCGTTTCCACCTAACTTTGCTGTATTTATACCAATAACCTGTCCATTCGAATTTACAAGAGGTCCCCCGCTGTTTCCTGGGTTAATAGCTGCATCAGTTTGTATAAGAGTAAGAGTTTTGTTTTCAATTTCTACTTCTCTATTTAATGCACTTATTACCCCCGTAGTTACAGAACCTAAAAATTCCTTTCCCAATGGATTTCCAATAGCTACTGCCAGTTCTCCTACCTCTAGGCTGTCAGAATCTCCAAACTCAGCTACTCCAGGAATCTCTACATTATCAGTTATTTTAACTACTGCCACATCCATATTAGCATCGTAGTTTACAACTTTTGCATTAACCTCTTTACCACTGCTTAATATTACTTTTACCTGCTGTGCTCCTTCTATAACGTGATAATTTGTAAGTACATAACCTTCCTTGCTAAAGATTACGCCTGAACCTATTCCTTCTACTTCCTGCCCTTGAGTATATCTGCCAAATTGATTTTGCACAGTACTGATGCTCTTAGTAGCAACCCCTACTACTGCAGAAGCTACTTTTTTTACTATACTGGATACTCCAGAATTAGTAGTTGCAGACACAGTTGTTAAAGACACACTGCTACCTGTATTCTTGGTTTCAGAACTATTTTGTAAATTGTTTTGTGCATTACTTTTTAAACTATTTTGCATACTGCTTTCAATACTTTTGTATAATGGTGTATTTTGTAGCAATGTAGAATTAGGAAGTACATATAGAGTACCAAAAGCTGCCGCTCCTCCTCCTATTGTTGAACAAACCAATCCTACAGCTATGTAAGATGCTATTTTTTTCTTCAGTCCCATGATTTATTACCTCCACATATATGAATTATATTTATCAATTTTATATTCATATGATAAGGAAGTTTTTTGACAATTTAATGTAATCTATGTTAACAAAATTAAAACAAAATATTATAAATTTTTTACATATTAACAATATATACAAATAAAATAATTATTTTATTCTAAATTTGCAGGTTACTAATATAAATATAATAACTAAAGGATAGGAGGGATTAAGATGGCAAAAAACAAAGACAAGAAAGAGCCTAAGAAAAATGACAATAAAAAATCATCCGGCAACACTTCTAAAAATAATTCTAAAAAAAAATAGCTTTTATTTTTTACACTAAAAAGCTGTATTTGAATTTCAAATACAGCTATATTTTTAATAATAATAATTTCTTGATTTTCTTCTTGAACTTTTAATTTTTAGTATTAACAGCAATACTAAAATTATAGCCATAACTACAGCTAAAGAAACACCTAAATAAAGTAGTGTATTCTGCTTTATTATATCTTTTGTAGATATTGTTGTGTATAGCTTATAGTTTTTTAAAGCTTCTCTTTCTTTAAGCTCAAAAGTTCCTATAGCCTTCTCTGAGTTTAAATTCCATACACTAAGATTTTCTATATTATAATTTTCTTTAACTTCAGCTTTATTTACGCTGTTATCATAATATTTAACATCCTCACGCAGAATTATTGGAACTTCTACCTTTTTCTCTGGTCCAAAGAACTTAAAAGGCTTATAATTTATAGTTTCAATCTTTACCGTATCTCCGCTTTTATGAAGTGTAACAGGCTGTGCATTATAACTCCAATCAATAATTTTTTTCATATCCTCGAATACCGCTGTATCTTCGCTGTCATAGACAGATTTCATTACTACACCAGCCATTTTCCTACCATTTCTTTCAAAAAAAGCAACAAGAACTCTTCCAGCCTGGTCAGTATACCCTGTTTTACCGCCTATACATCCATCAATACCAAGAAGCTTGTTCCAATTTTTTATAAACATCTTAGCGCCAGTTGAAGTGTTTATCTCACTTTCTTTTTTAGCCATTGTTTCTCTTACCCAATCATTTTTAAAGGCTTCTCTTCCTATTACGCTTAAATCATAAGGTGTAGTATAATGCTCTGGATTATGCAGTCCATTTGCTGTTACAAAGTGAGTATTTTTTAATCCTAATTTTTTAATTCTTTCATTAAGCAAATCAGCAAATCTGGCACTATCACCACTAACACTATCCGCTATCATATAAGCAGAATCATTAGCCGAAAATATTAAAAGCGCATCCAAAGTATCTTCTGCACTCATACTTTCTCCAATCTGCATTTTGTGCAAAGTTTTATCTATTGAATAAGGCGGCTGATTTTTTGCACTTTCAGTATATTTAATTTCATCTGATTTACTTTTATTCTCTGCAAACACTAATCCTGTCAAAAGCTTTGTAGTACTAGCAGGATAATATTTTTCATCTATATTATTTGCATAAATAATTTCCCCTGTGTCTATATCTATAGTTATTCCTGCTTTACCTTCAATTTTAGGCATTTCGCTGCCTGCTGCTCTTACATTTCCTATTCCAGTAAAAATCAATATTGAAGCTAATAAAAAACTTAGTGAAGCACGTTTCATTCTGCATCTCTCCATCTTTAGAAATTTTTTACCCTAATTAGTATATCATCTAAAGTTTTATTGGACAAGTAAATATGACTTGTAAAATTTTTAAATATAGATACTTCAAAATAGTTTGTTTAAAAGAAAAGATTAAGAAACTATATTATATTGCATAATTTAATCATTTAAATTATAATTTATATAAAACTGAGTAATCTTTTCTACATATAAACAGAAATTTAAAGGTGGTGTATAAATAATGAAAAAATTTATTATAACCTTTTTAAGTATTTTATTATTAATAACAGGTCTTACTGCTTGTAGTACATCAAAAATAGAAAATAATCAAAAGGTTTCAGTCAGCGAACAATCTAAATCTGAGCCAGCTTCTGTTTCTGCTGATACTTCAACGAAAGATAACAAAACAGATAAACCTACTGAAAAGCAAAATTTAACAACTTCCTCAGGTATATATGTTGGTCAAATAGATGGAAACTCTGTTGAAATTAAAGTTGACAACAAGCCTACAGCCTTTTATTTCTCTGATGCAGTAAAAGAAAGTTTTGATTCTAATGCTTACAAAGAAGGTTGTAAAGTAGAAATAACTTATTATAAAAATAATAATGGACAAACCATTTTAAATAGCATTAAAATTAAATAAAAATTTCTAAACCACCATTAATGATGTATAATATAAAACAATAATAAATCTGCTGAGATTAGTTTCTCAGCAGATTTATTATGCTATTGTAGTATATCCATTTGTTCTTTTCTGTGTTCTTGTTTTTCTTTCAGGTTTTGAAGTGCTTGAGGATCCATATGATCAGCGTTATGTTTTATATAACCTTCAGCAAAGGTATAGTTTTTCTTTAAACTTTCAAGCTGATCACCAGTATCATTTTTAGTATTATCCCCATATACTATTGCATTTTTAAGATTTTCTATCTGCTCTTCTCTTGCATTTTGCACTTCATACACATGAGGAAGTCTATCTGGATCTCCAATATCTGAATGCTGCTCTAAATGTCTTTCTGTTCTTGTTTTATTCTCTACTAAATTTATAAGATCATCTACTCTTCTTGCATTTTCGCGTTGCTGTGCTTTTTTTTGAATTTCTCTATCTTTATGGCTCATGCAAAATCACTCCTTTTAAACTATTCATTAATATTGTTGCTGTTTAAAAGATTAAAATACTATTTAATTTTTACCAAAATGACCAAATTTCAAAATTTTTCTATAATTATTTCAAAAACTAAATAGCTATACTGATAAATATGGATTATCTTTTTTAAGCAAAACGAACGGACTGTTGAAAAATCAACAGTCCGTAATTTATATAAACATAACCATCATATCGTAATAATCTTCAAGCATATACTCATTATATTCTTTTTTACCCATGAGTCTATATATTACATCGCTTTTCCTGTAACCTTCCTTATAAAGCTTAAGTTCTTTAAAATATTTCTTAGCTTTAGTTTTATTAAGACTCAATAACTCAATTAGTTCCTCTATTGTATAAAAATCCTTAGATAAAATTCCTTCAAGTTTATCCTGCAGCTCAAGTTTATACTCTATATCAATCTTACTGTTTCTATGCGGACCTTCTTTACCTCTGTGATGCTCTGGACATAAACACTTGTAATTTAAAGGGAAATCCAATCCCCCTTCATTCTTATGAACAATGTGATGAATGTCAGCTTTTCTACCACATATTTCACACTTATACAATAACAACCCTCCCTGATTTGTTTAGAAAGACTTTTGAACTTCCTCTGTTTTGTTTTATGAAGCCCAGCTTAAAAAGCCGTGTCTCAATATTTGTTATAAGTTGTGAATTACTTAATATAATTATATCATATTTATATAGAAATATTGACACTTTTAAAAAAATTTCTACTGAAACAGCATAGTTTCCTATTATTTATTTTGAAAAAATTCAAAATAAATAGTGGTAAGATTAATTATAAAATATATCCTTACCACTTTTACCATCATTCAATTTATCATTAATAAAATCTCTTATTAGCTCTGCAACTTTTTCAGGCTTTTCCTCTTGAGGCCCATGACCGCAATCATTTAAAATAACAAGTTTTGAATTTTTAATATCTTGGTGAAGTCTAAAAGCATCACTTACTGGTATCCACTTATCTTCTTTTCCCCATATAATCAAGGTAGATGATTTAATATTTTTAACTTGTTCGTAATTAAATTCTGTATAACTTAAATTTTTCACAAGTTCGATAAAAGCACTAAAACCACCTTTTGTATTCATAGTTTTATAATAAGAGTCTACCATTTTTACATCTACAATTTTATCATCAAAAACTGCCCATTGAGCTATTTTTTTTATAAAATTTCTCGTAATACATTTTTTTAAAATACTCGATATTACCTTGTATCTACTCAGCCTTACTAAAATTCTCATCATCTTTTTGTTTTTCATATAACCAGCACTATCAATTAACACTAGTTTGCTTACTTTTTCAGGATATTTAACAGCAAAATCCAGTGCTACTTCACCACCAAGAGAATTTCCTACTAAAACTGCTTTATCCATATTAAAATATTTCATAAGACCAACAAGTTGATTAGTAAATACATTTATACTATACTCACCTTCAGGCTTATCAGAAAAACCAGTACCTTTAAAATCTACACCAAAAACATGAAATTCGCGTGATAATATATCTAAAACTGCTCTCCATGTATAAACGCATGCTGCAATTCCATTAATAAATATAATATTTTTTCCTTTTCCTTTTTCAACTACAAAGTTTTTTACTCCTTCTCCATCAAAATCTATAAACTTGCCACAGCTTTTAAATATACTTTTCTCTGCCATCTGTTTTTCATCAAAAATTGTCTTTTTTATCATGTCTTTCACCTTTAACATTTAATAGCAATAATATTATTTACATTAGGGTATAAAATAATATAACTGAAAGTATAATATATTTTATCTTTAAATAATATACTATTTACAGTATTATTTATAAGGAGGCATCAATTTTGGTCAGATATAAAAAAAGAAGCTTTATAAGAAGTCTTATATTTAGATATATAGATGATGAAATAACCGCCATGGCTTCTCAGCTTGCTTACAGCCTTCTATTATCTTTTTTTCCATTCTTAATACTTCTTATGACTCTTATAGGTTACAGTTCAATAAAAAGTGAAGATGTGATTAAAGCTCTAGGAACAATTCTTCCTGCTGAAGTTTTAAAACTTATAAAAAACACTATATCAGAGGTTGTAGATACAAAAAGAAGCGACTTATTATCCTTTAGTATGATAACTACTATATGGACTGCCTCAAACGGTTTTAATGCTGTAATAAGAGGATTAAACAGGGCTTATGACGAAAAGGAAAAAAGACCTTATTGGAAAGTGCAGCTCACAGCTATGCTGTGTACAATAGGTCTAGTTTTAATTATTATTATTACCTTTGCTCTTTTAGTATTTGGTGAATTAGGAGGAAGACTATTAATAAATAAATTAAAATATACTGCTTCTTTAGAATTTTTAATGGATTTCGGAAGATATACTGTTGGATTGATTGTCATGATAATAGTTTTTACAGTTGTATACAGATATACTCCAAGTAAACGTCTTAATTGGAAAGAAACCTTACCTGGAGCTATTTTTACTACAATTGGATGGACATTATTGTCTTTACTATTTTCTTTCTATGTAAATAATTTTGGCAGTTATTCAAAAATTTACGGAAGCATTGGAGCAGTTATAGCACTTATGTCCTGGCTATTTATCAGCTCAATTATAATATTAATAGGGGGAGAAATTAATGCAACCTTAGCCTATAGAAAACTTGACCTTGAAAAGCATAAAGGAAAAAAATATTAAAGCCTGCACTTACTTGTACAGGCTTTAATATTTTTACATATGGGAGCCATTATCACTTTGTCTCATAGCCCTTGCTTTTGCATGAACTTGAGCTTCATTTCCTGTATCCTTATAACCAGTTTTAGAATTTAAACTATTAAAATCTTTATCCTGTCTTGATTGTAATTTTGCTTCTTCAGCAAAAAATTTTCTCTTATTCTGAGCCATAAAATCATCTCCTTTAAGTTTAAAAGTCTCCTTTATTAGATTACCCAGAAAGAAAACAACTTATATATAAAAAATTTAATAAAAGAATTTTAAAAACTTGTATATAATAAAAATTTGTATTATCAAAATAATCGGTATTCCATATACAAATTTAAAATGCCTTGTTTTATGACGAAACAGATTCATTCCTATTAAAATACCAGGACTTCCAAATAAAAGTGCTATAATAAAAAGCTTTTGTTCAGGTATTCGCCAATAACCTTTTCTGGCTTTTCGTTTATCTGAATACATAACAAAAATAGCCAAACTATTTATAAGCAGCAAATAAATCAAAATTATTATCATCTTATCCCCCTACTTGAATAAAAATATTTTTATTATTAATTATATGTTTATTATAGCATCTATTATTTATTTTCTTTAATATAAATTATAAAAGGTGCAAATTATTGCACCTTTTAAACTAGTTTGTTCCCTTTTTCTTATCTGTTAGTCTTAACAATGTCAGAACTATTCCTATTAAGGAAATAACACCAGCAGTTCTGTAAACAAAACTCATAGCATATATAAATACATCTTCTCTCCCTTTAACAAAACTGTTTACTGGATAACCAATTTTAGAACTCATTCTGTTATAAAGCAATGTTAATGAAAATGCAATGCCAAACACCATTCCTAAATTTCTAGTGAGAGCATTAATACTTGCTGCAATACCGAGTTTATGCCTTAAAGCTGTAGACATCACAAGAGAGTTATTAGGAGACTGGAAAAGCCCATTTCCTATTCCAATAATTGCAACTCTTAATATGATGGATAAATAACTTGAATTTAAATTTAAAAAAGACATAGATATCAATCCAAGAGTAATCAATACAAGTCCTATCAAAGTTAAAATCTCACTTCCTATTTTATCTGATAAATATCCGCTGATAGGTGCAACTACTGCTACAAAAATAGGATAAATCATCATAAGCAGTCCAGCTTTTTCAGAAGATATATTAAGAGCACTCTGCAGATAAAAAGGATGAATTATATTTGTACAAAATAAAACGGTAAAAGATATAAATGCACAAAATATGCTTACTGTAAACAATTTGTTATGAAACATTGTAAAATCAACCATAGGATGTGCTACTCTTTTTTCACAATAATAAAATAAAATAAAACTAATAATAGCTGCTATAAAACTAACTATTATGTATTTATTTCTCCAACCCATTGTTTCAGCACTAAGCATTGCCCAAAACAAAGCTACTATGCCAAATGCAAAGATTAAAGCTCCTGCTATATCAAAACTCTCCTCGTTTATTTTTATATCCTTTGGAAGTAGTTTTGCTCCAAGAATAAAAGCAGCAATACCAATTGGAATATTAATCAAAAATATGGATTCCCAATTAAATGCCCAAACCATAATTCCTCCTATAGGGGGACCAAGCATTGTACCTAGTGCAACTGTAGTACCAGAAAGTCCTAAAGCTCTTCCTCTTTCATTCTGTGGAAATACACTTGTTATAATTGCCTGACTGCAGGACATGGTCATTGCTGCTCCTATGGCTTGAATAACCCTTGACATGATGAGCATAGCAATTGTCTTTGATAACCCGCAAAATAAAGAACCTATAGAAAATATTAAAAAACCATATTGATAAACAAGCTTTTTTCCCTTCAAATCAGCTATTCTTCCAAAAATCAATATACTGGAAGATATTACTATTAAGTAGCTGGTTACTATCCATTGAATGGCTCCCATACCAACTTCTAGCTTTTCTGCTATCGTTGGCAGTGCTACATTAACAATACTGCTATCTAAGGTTGACATAAAAGGACCTAAAAGCACAACGGACAGTATAAGCCACTTTCTATTATTTACTTCTCCTTCGCTATATATCAACTTCTAACCCTTCTTTCCTTTTATATTCTTCAGTCTTTACTTTAAGCAAATAAACTTCATAACAGACCAAAATAACAAAAGAAACAGCATACAGATTTATTTATCTAATTGCTGTTCCTTTTGTTATTAAAACTCTGCAGTTCCTGTAGTTCTAGGGAATGGAATTACGTCTCTTATATTTGACATTCCTGTTATATACATTATTATTCTTTCAAAGCCAAGACCAAAGCCAGCATGCTTAGTTTCACCATATTTTCTAAGCTCTAAATACCACCAATAGTCTTCCTTTTTAAGTCCAAGCTCATCCATTCTAGCTTCAAGTACCTCAAGTCGTTCTTCTCTTTGACTTCCGCCTATAATCTCTCCTACTCCTGGAACTAATAAATCCATAGCTGCTACTGTTTTTCCATCTTCATTCAATCTCATGTAGAAAGCTTTAATATTCTTAGGATAATTTATAACAAAAACAGGTTTTTTAAAGTATTTTTCTGTAATATATCTCTCATGCTCTGTTTGAAGGTCAATTCCCCACTTAACTGGATATTCAAACTTTTCTCCACTTTTTTCAAGTATTTCGATAGCTTCAGTGTAAGTAATTCTTCCAAAGTCAGAACTAACTACATTATTTAACCTTTCAAATAATGTATTATCTATAAACTTATTGAAAAATTCCATCTCTTCCGGAGCATTTTCCATAACGTAGTTTATTACATATTTAACCATGTCTTCAGCTAATTCCATATTGTCTTCAAGTTCTGCAAAAGCTATTTCCGGCTCTATCATCCAAAACTCTGCAGCATGTCTTGCAGTATTAGAATTTTCTGCTCTAAAGGTTGGTCCAAAGGTATACACATTTTTAAAAGCTAAAGCAAAGGTTTCTGCATTTAACTGACCACTTACAGTTAAGTTTGTTTCTTTTCCAAAAAAATCCTCTTTATTATCTATATTACCCTTTTCATCTCTTGGAGGATTGTTCATATCTAAAGTTGTTACTCTAAACATTTCTCCTGCACCTTCAGCATCACTGCCTGTTATTATTGGTGTGTGAACATAAATAAAGCCTCTTTCCTGGAAAAACTTATGTATAGCGTAAGCTGCCAGAGAACGCACCCTGAAAACTGCTGAAAAAGTATTTCCTCTTGGTCTTAGATGAGCTATTGTTCTTAAATACTCAAAACTATGTCTTTTCTTTTGTAACGGGAAATCAGGATGTGATAATCCCTCAATTATTATGTTCTTTGCTTTAAGCTCAAAAGGCTGTTTTGCCTCTGGTGTTACGACAAACTCTCCCTCTATTGTTACAGAAGAACTGATTGGAAGCTTGGAAACCTCTTTATAATTCTCTAAATCACTCTCAAATACTATCTGTAGATTTTTGAAAAAGGTTCCATCATTTAGTTCTATAAAACCAAAAACATTAGACGCTCTAATTGTTCTTACCCAACCAGATATTCTTATTATCTTTCCTGAATACTTTTCCGTTTCTCTGTATAACTGTTTTACAACTACATTTTCCATAACTTATACCTCCTGCCTTCTATTATTTTTTAACTATATTAGTAATATTTATGTGAAATAAAAAACTTTCGTCACAAAAAAATGGGACGAAAGGTTAACTTACTCCGTGGCACCCAAATTGCTTAAAAATAAGCCAGCTTTACACCATTACTAGCTTTCTTTAAATCCACACTTATAGCTGCCCATCTCTTCAATATTTTTGAATATTAAACGATTATTTTCATTATATTAACTTATTAGTAATATGTCAATATGAAATATCTCTGATTTTACTAATTGTTTTCCTTGATAAATAAGTTTATATATAAAGTACATATTGTTAATAATATCCCGGATATTGAAAATAATATCTGCATATTACTAAAATTAAAATTAAAAAAAGTAACTCCATTATCTCCAAGAAGAGTTAAAATCCTGGAGCCTACTATTGTGCTTAAAAACCCTAATAATCCTCCAACTGCTGCATTTAAACCTAGATACATAGTTCGTCCTTCCTTAGGAGAGAATAAAAACTGTATATTAAAAAGAGCAATATTTATTCCTGCCCAAGCCATTCCGCCTATAACATGAAGTAACGGAACCAAAAAAATCACAGTTATGTTATTTACAAATAACCATAAAAAATGACATACAGCCAAAAGCCCAATGGAATATTTAGTACATGTAACCCAGGACTTGTTATCTGCAATCCTTCCCCAGATTGGCACTATAAACATTCGTACTAGTGAGCTTATAACACCCATTACCATAATATACATATAACTTAAATTTAATCTGGTAACCATATATACAGAGAAAAAAGGTCCAGCTATCTGAAGTGCAATGTTCCATGTTATAAACAGTATAATTATTAGCCTAAACTTTTTATCTTTAACAGGTTTAATAAAAATATGTTTTAATTTTATATCATTGTTTATTTTTTCAATGACAGGTTCCTTAATATAAGTTAGAAAACCAAAATTACTAACACCTAAAAATATAATAATTAAACCAAGTATTACAAAACCACTGATTTCATTATTATTCTGTTTAAATATATCTAACATCTTTCCCAAAACAAAAGTAATTACTGTAATAAAAGCGAGTGAAAAAGCATCTTTACGTGCCAAATAGTTCCCCCTGATATTTACAGGTGTCAAGTCTATTAACCAATTAGAAAGAGCTGGAGTAATAAACGCTGATAATGAATAGGCTAATCCATAGATTACAGCTAATAAAGCAAGCCTCAATGCTGTATTGCTTGTAAATAATGGAATAAAAAACATAATTCCAAGCAGCAGCCTAAAAATCAAGCACAGCAGGCTAATTAAAAATTTTCTACGATGAAGTTTTTCGAAAACTAAAGATGAGAACATTTGCGCTACACCTGCAAAAACAGGTATAGCCCCTATTATTCCATTAAATTCATCAGAGGCACCCATATAGTTTGCTAAACCTGATAAAAATGCACCAGTTGTAAGGAAAAAAACCCCCATACCAGTGCTACCTTCAAAAATAAATAACTTTCTTCCTCTCTCATAATCCCTTCTATTAAGAATTGAAGAATTGAAGTAGGCTTTATGTAATAATTGTTTAAATTTCATACAATTTTCCTCTATTTTAATTATTTTATTACATTATAGATTATAGATTACTATTTCAGCCACTTCAATATGGTATTTTTACAATTAATCAGGCAAAAAACTAGAACTAAGCACAACAATGCTTAGTTCTTATAAAACTATATAAGTTTTTCCAATATTTTATTGCTTCTTTCTATAAACTTAGCCATCTCTTCTGCTCCCAGCTGTTTATTTCCTATAAGTGCTAAATCATATATATGCTCGCAAATAAGCTTTATATCTTCTTTTTTATCCTCGTTATTACTCATATCAAGAAGGGCATTAATAAGTTCACTGTTTTTATTTATTACCAAAGTTTCTTCACTTGGAAACATATTCTTAACATCCATGCCTCTAAACATTGCACTCATTTCCTGCATTCTTCTTGAATGCTCAGATAAAAGCATTATAGCAGGTATTCTTGTTGCCTTAAGGCTCTCTACCTTAATTGTCAATTTGTCCTTGCCTAAATTAGCTTTAAACATATCTTCCAGTTCTTTAGCTTTACTTTCATCCACAGCAGCTTCATTATCCTTAAGTACATCAGAAAGGTCTGAGTCAATCCTGTTAAACTGAACTCCACTTTCCTTCATCTCTAAGAAATTAATAAAATGACTGTCAATTGCAGAATTTAATATTATAGCCTCTAGATTATTTTCCTTGAAAAGTTTAACATATTGAGCCTGCTGTACCTCATCATTTACATAAAAAACTTTCTTTTCATGTTTTTCTTTATTTCTTTCCAGATATTGCTGCAAAGTTATATACTCTTCATTTGTAGTTTTAAAGATTAAAATATCTTTTACTTTGTCATAAAAGCTTTCATCTCTCATGCAGCCATATTTTATAAATACATTTATATCATCCCAGAAACTATTATATTTATCCCTTTCTTTTTTGAACAGTTCAGTAAGCTTATCTGAAACTTTCTTAGTAATATGCTTTGAAATTTTAATAACATTAGCATCCTTTTGAAGAAAACTTCTTGATACATTAAGAGGCAAATCAGCACAATCAATTACTCCTTTTAAAAGAAGCAGAAACTCTGGTATGATTTCCTTTATATTATCAGCAACAAATACTTGATTGTTATAAAGCTTAATCTGACCTTCACTAGCATCCAGCTCATGCTTTAGCTTTGGAAAATAAAGTATCCCCTTCAAGTTAAATGGATAATCTACATTTAAATGTATCCAGAATAAAGGTTCCTTAAAATCTTTAAATACCTTTGTATAAAACTCTTTATACTCTTCATCTGTACAATCCTTTGGATTTTTTGTCCAAAGAGGTTGAGTATCGTTTAAAGGTTTTCTATCTTCCTTCCTTTCTTCCTTTTCATTCTCTAAGTATATTTCTACTGGAAGAAAAGAACAATGTTTTTCAATTATCTCTCTAAGCTTATACTCATTTAAGAATTCCTTTCCTTCTTCGTCAAGGTATAACGTAACGGTTGTCCCTCTTTCACTTCTTTCAGAAGCTTCAAGCTCATATTCTGTACCACCTGTACATCTCCACTTAACTGCCTCTGCTCCTTCCTTAAAAGACAATGTATCTATTTCTACTTTCTCTGAAACCATGAAAGATGAATAAAAACCAAGTCCAAAGTGTCCTATTATTTGATTAGCTTCATCCATCTTATCCTTATATCTTGATATAAAATCTTCAGCTCCAGAGAAAGCAACCTGATTTATATACTTTTTAACTTCATCTGCAGTCATTCCTATTCCATTGTCAATAAATTTAATAGTATTATTATCTTTGTTATACAATACTCTTACTTCAAATTTTGTATCTGCATTTATATTTGCTTCACCTATAGAAGCCAGTCTTTTTAATTTACTAATAGCATCACTGGCATTACTGATAAGTTCTCTTACAAAAATATCCTTATCAGAATACAACCATTTTTTTATTATAGGAAAAATGTTCTCAGTATGAATGGAAATATTTCCATTTTCTTTATACATGATTGATATTCCTCCTTTGTTCTTCTAAATTTCATTAAATATTTTATAACTATAATTAATCTGTGTCAATATATGGTATATTAATCTTCTTGACATAAATGAAATACAAACAAAGAAAGCCTATACCTTAAACTTAAGATACAGACCTTTCTTTAAATTTACTTTAAACTATTATATATTTTTTCTAAATTATCTTTCATGCTTTCTAAATAATCCTTATTATCTTCTCTGCTTTCAATAGTATATATTTTCTCCACCTTAGCTCCAACTTCCTTAGCCAAAGTTTCAGAAACTTTAGGGCTTGCTAATTCTTCCATAAAAATCACTTTAATGTTATTATTTTTGCTGTAATCAACTAAATCTTTCATCTTTTTAGGAGTAGGTTCTCCTTCTGCAAACACATCCTCTACACTATTTTGTTTTAATCCAAAGTCTCTGCACAAATAAGCAAAAGCAGCATGACCTGTTACAAAATTTTTGTTGCTTACAGTTTCAAACTTTTTCTTATATTCATTATATAATTCATCAAGCTTTGTAGCAAATTCATTATAGTTTTCTTCATAAAAAGCTTTATTTGCAGAATCTACTTTTACAAGTGCATCCTTTATATTTTTTGCTAAAATTTTAGCTTCCTTTAAGCTTAGCCAAATATGAGGGTCATACTCACCATGTTCCACTTCTTCATTTTTAATAACCTCTGCATTTTTTGAAGCATTAACAATTTCTAAACTCTTATTATCTACTGCAGTCAAAGTTTTTTCTGCCCAAGCTTCCATGCCTAATCCATTATATATAAACACCTGAGCTTTGCTTAAACTTTCCATATCTCTTGGCTTAGGCTCAAAATCATGTGGTTCCATACCTTCTGGAACCATAACCTTAACAGATATTTTATCTTTTCCTACAGCTTCAACAAATTCTCTTAAAGGATTAAAGGACACTACAACAGAAACTTTACTGTTATTTTCATCTTTTATAGTAGTGCTTATTTCATTACTATTGCCTATTTTATTATTACATGCTCCTAAACAAGAAGACATGATAATTATCAATGCTGCTTTAATAAATTTTTTAATCATAAATACACTCCTTATTATACGTTAATGCAAATGATTTGCATCTACATAATAATATACTGGTATTTATAATTATTGTCAATATGGATTTTATACATACAATTATGTAAGATTAGTAAAATTACTCCCAGGATTCAATGTTTTCAGTTCCATCAAATTGAACTACTGCCCACTCGATTGCCTCTCTGCTATCCTCAAATTCCTTATTAGTATTGCTGACATAAGCATACCCTTCCTTATCATCTACCGCTTGAATAAAAAGCTCTAAATCTTCACCTATTATGTTTATTTCTCCATTATCTTCAAGATACTCTGCCATTTCTTCTATTAATAATTCTTCATCCATTTATTATTCCTCCTTAATAATTTTTTATATTTTCTCTCATATTTATTTTCTTATATATATTACATATTATTTGAAAAAATTATGCATAAAGCATAATAAAAAAACATATTAGTGGAAAAATAAAGTGTATAAAAATTTAAACTCACGGAGGACTAAGCTATGAAAGAACATTATAGTGTAGTATTGATGTATGATGAATACAATTGTGCAGTTAAGCAGATAAGCAAAAATACTTATGATCAAATCAAAGGCATGCAAAAAAGAGGAGAAAGTGATGAAACTATTATAAAAAGTTTAACTGAAATTAACACTATGGAAGACAATATAGTTATTAATGGAGCTACATTAGATATGGCTGAAAAATGTGCACAGGATGAAGGTCAAGACTACGTTGTACTTCAAGCTTTCAGAAGTTAAAATTTTTTTCTTCTGCGACGCATTAACGTCTGAACGCTTTTCATTAAGAAAACAGGAAATAAATCTTCCTGTCCCACATTTTTCATTAAATAATATTAAAAATCCAGGGCTTACCCTGGATTTTCCTATTTTTTCAAATCTTCTAATTGTTTAAGTGCAGTTTCAACCTGCAGCTTTGAAGTAAGGAATTCAGTCTTGCCATCTACAAATACAGCATAAAAGTCTGTATTGTAATTTACAAAACTAATTACAGTATTTTTCTTATCTCCCTGATTTAAGGTATAGACTATTCTTATATCTGGCTTTTCCTGGAGCTTTTTATCATTTATTCCCTCTGCTTTAAGACCTATAATAGCTTGATAGAACTTTTTAAAGGAATCTTCCTGAACCTCTTTATCATTAACCTTGTAGGTAGTTACAGTTTCATCCTTCTCTCCCTCTTTTTCAGCCTTTTTTGTTGTTCTTGACAAGCTTAAAACATCTTTCTGTGAACCTTGTTCTATATTAATACCATCAACTGTATCAATGGATGGAAGATAAACCAATTTATCTACTATATCAAATGGCTTTACATTTAAAGCTTCCATATTAGATTTTTCCATACTGTAAACTTCTGGAGAACCAGCTACCTTAAAAGCAACATGCTGTTCATCTATATCTTTTCCAAAATAAAGATGAAGTTCACTTTTACTATCTTTAACTAAGAGTTCTAAGCTTGGCTTATCCAGTCCATATTTTGTTAATTCCTTAGCTGTGTCATTTATAAAGCTGCTTATTTTCAGCCCTCCTATAGCTGTTTTAAGCTCTTCAAATTTATCACTATCTACTCCATGTGATGATGAATAAGGTTTAGTTAATAAAAATGCATTTAAACCATACTGCTTTTCCTGCTCATTTTGACCTTCATTAGCTTTTATCTCAATAATTTCACCATTAAAGTTGATAATTTTAAGATACTTAAGGTCTGCAGTATCTATAGAAGCTAAGTCTTTACTTCTTAAATCATTTATTGAGTAATTTAAAGCTTGAGCTGTTGTCCCTGATACTGTATATACATCCTTACTATCCTTAAGTATTATATAATAGGTACTGACTTCAGGAGTTTGATTACCTATATAGATAGTCTTTGAGCTTCCGTCATTTAGATATGCTGTTGCCTGAGCTTTAGGATTTTTCAGTCCAAAATTTTCAAGGTCAGAGGTTTCCTTCTGGACTAATTTTTCTGCATTTAATGCTGTAAAACTGCTTACTATAGTATTTATCATATTTTCGTCTACTTTTAAATTTTGTTTTCCAGAAATAACCCATTTGTTATCATTCTTTTCTAAAGAAAATTTTCCACTTTCATTAGTTACATCTATTTTATTTATGTTGGCACTATCTAACTTTAAAAGCTCAATACTTTGTTGAGTGCTTTCTGTATTTTCACTAACATTGTCCTGTGGTTTTTTACTTAAATAAAAGTACGTACCAATTAATGCTCCCAAAATTATTACTAATGCAAAAACACGCCAAGACTTTCTCATCTGTGTCTCCTCCTAAGCCATACAGTAATTCCCATTATCATAATCACCGCTGGAATAAGAATTACCACAACACCTGATAATAACAGCTGCTGAAGTACGTTTATCATAAGACTTTCCGTAGTTAAACTCTTTGGTCTTATAGATACGCTGTCTTTTTTATCTTGAAGCCAATTAAAAGAATTCATAATGAAATCAATATTAGCTCCATTGGTTACTGAATTAACATTATCTTCCATGAAGGTAGTACCACCTACAACAACCAGCTTTGTGTTTCTTCCTGCAGTTGTATCTTCATCTGTTATTGCCACAGCAATATTAAGAGGTCCCTGTATATCATTAGCTTCTTTAACTATTGAAGTTGCATTTAAATTAACCTTTGCCCAAGAATTTTTTGTTGTAGAAAGTAGTGGTTCAACTTTAACAGTACTTCTCTTTAATTCTATTGTATCTATACCTTGGGAAACAGGCATTAGTACAGGCAGCTTACTTGATTTTAAAGAATTAACAATATCATGTGTCTGCATTTCTGGCAATAAATCTATAGGCTGCTGAACTACATTTTGAACTTCTCCTTCAACAGCAAGTGCGTTTTGAAGTTTAACTCCATAAAAGGATAAAAGCTCGCCAAAGTTAGGAAGAGTTTCTTTAGTTATATCCATAAATAAAGCAGCACGCCCTCCGCTTGTTAGGAAAGCTTTAATTTTTTCCAATTCTTCCTTAGATAAATCTCTTCTCGGAGAAACAACAACTAAAGTGCCTTCTTTGTTTAACTCCGTACCTCCCTGCAATAAATTAATTTCTTTAATAGTATAATTCTCAGCCTGCAGCTGCTTTGTTATACTATCTCCTAAACCTTTTTCTTCATGACCAGCTAGCGTATATAAAATCTGCTCTTTATCTGAATTTACATATACAATAGCATTAGTAAGCTGCTGCTCTGCTGCAAAAGAGTCTACTTTTTGCTGACCATACTGGTCATAGCTTACGTTAAAGAAATCATAATAATCAATAACCTTAAACTTGTTTCCGCTTTCAACTACAATACTGTTAACTCCCACTGTTTGACCGCTCTTACTATACTTTTGAGTTATTTGAGGATTTTTAATAGGATCTTTATATTCTACTGTAATTTTATCAGAAGCAGCTTTATATTTATCTAATATAATTGTAAAATTTTTATTTTCGCTGCCTGCTTCGAAAAAAGCAATAATCTTTGTATCATTCTTTAAATCTTTTAATATTTTATAGCTTTCTTCCGAAAGTGAGTATATTTTCTCTTTAGTTAAATCCTTCTTTATATTAATTTTACCAGCAACAAAATTAACTACGAGAAGGATGGCAAGTACTAAAGCGGTAACTGCTGTAGAATATGAGCCGTATTTAAACTTCTTAGTTTTAAACGAGTTTTTTATATCTAATTTCTTCATAAATTTTCCCTCCTTAGCTCCATCTTCTCTTTTCTATCATTTGTATAGCCAAAAATATAAAGGCTATATTAAAAGTTATATAATATACAATTGAACTGACATCAAGTACTCCCGAACCAAAATTTTCATATCTGTTTAAAAGAGAAAACCATCTAAAAAACTTTGGCAGTAAGCCCTCAAATAAGGCTGCTTTCTTAACATATAATACAATGATTGCAGCTGCTCCCGCTACAGCTATTGCCGCAGGAATAACTATATTTTTTGTAGATGTGTAAACTATAAAAGCCATTCCTAAAACTAGAATAGCAGCAAAAACAAGACCGGCTTTAGCTCCAGATGGTAAACCCTGCTGAATCCAATCTATAATCCATATAAGCAGCAATATACCAAAGGAAGAAACCGCAGCAACTACCTGATTTTCTGTTAATGAAGATACAAAAACACCAATAGATATAAAGGCTGCCCCCATAAGTGTAAATCCTATGTAAGATGCTGCTATTTCTCCTACAGGAAGCTTACCATAAGCACTTAAAATTACAGGATATAAAATAGTAATAGCTAATGTAACAAGAAATAAAGCAACTGATGCAAGATATTTTCCAATTACTATCTCGCTTACGCTAAGAGGAGAAGTGAGCAGCAATTGATCTGTTTTTTGATGTCTCTCCTCTGCTAAAAGCTTCATTGTTATTATAGGCACCAATATTAAAAATATAAAGGTAATACTTGAAAGTACACTGCTGTAAGCTGAACTGCCTGGAATTATGTTATAATTTGCAAAAAAGAGACCACATATAAATAAAAACACACCCATAAATACATAGCCAGTTGCTGAGTAAAAATAGGATTTAAATTCTTTACTAAATATAGATAACATCTTTTTCTCCCCCTTTATTGTGTTGTTACCTGCAAGAATACTTCTTCCAAGGATAAGTCTACAGGCTTCATCATAAGTACAGGTACCTCTGCTTTTGAAAGTTTCCAGAATAAAGTTTCTCTAATATCTTTATCTTGTTTAGCTACCACTAATATATCAATTGTACCATTTTCAACAGTGTTTTGAATTTCAACCTTCTCAACTTCATTAATATCATTGAGCATTCTTGAAACTTCTTTTCCATTACCTTTAATTCTTAATAACATCTTATTGTTATAGCTTAGTTTCTTAGATAATTCCTCAGGAGTTCCACTGACAACAATTTGACCTTTATTAATAATTACAACTCTGTCACAAACTGCACTTACTTCTGAAAGTATATGAGAACTTAAGATTACAGTGTGATTCTTTCCTAATTCTTTGATTAAGTTTCTTATTTCTATAATTTCCTTTGGGTCAAGCCCTACCGTAGGCTCGTCTAATATTAACAATTCAGGATTTCCAATGATTGCTTGAGCTAGGCCTACTCTCTGTTTATATCCCTTTGACAGATTTTTAATAAGTCTATTTCTATAATGGCTGACTTTAACAATATCAGCTACTCTTTCTATAGTTTCAAAAATTTTATCCCTTTCTATCTTTTTAATTTTGCACACAAACTTTAAATACTCTTCAACGGTCATATCTGTATAAAGAGGCGGTATTTCTGGCAAATATCCTATCTTTTTCTTTACTGCCTTTGGATGCTCTAAAATATCCAGCCCATCAATTTTCACATTTCCTTCTGTTGCGGAAATGTATCCCGTTATAATATTCATTGTAGTTGATTTACCTGCACCATTTGGACCTAAAAAACCAAGAATTTCTCCCTTGTTTACTGTTAAATTTAATCCATTTAATATCACATTTTGTCCATAGCGCTTAACCAAGTTCTCAATCTGAATCAATTATTTTCCCTCCAGTACATCTTTTTCTAAAATTTCAGATATTCAATTTTATAACCACTATCTGTAAGTGTTTACACTTTCAACAAAAACTATTGTATCACAACTTTGCAGCATAAAAAAGTTCTCTAACCTTCTAAAAAGTGAAGAATATTTTTATATTTCATTACAAATTTGTAAACTTATCAAAAAAATAAAACTCCTGCAATAACAGGAGTCTGAAATTATATTAAACAGCTATAGTTTTTTAATAATTATAGTCTCACCCTGAACATCAACAGCTGCAGTACCACCCTTTGAAAGTCCGCCAAAAAGAACTTCATCAACAAAGTAAGGCTTAATTTTCTGCTCTACTACTCTATTTATTTCTCTGGCACCATATATAGATGAAATTCCTTTTTCTGCAATCCATTCATAGCAGCTGCTGCTCACTTCTAAATTTATGCCTTTAACTTTAAGTTTTTCCTCAAATTTTCTTATAGCCCTTTTAGCAATTAAAATTGCCATATTTTTATCCATTTTATTAAACACTACTATATCATCAAGTCTATTTCTAAATTCTGGAGAAAATACCCTTTCAACTTCTTGGTTTATTGCCTCCTCATGCAAAATCCTTTCTCCAAAGCCTATCATAGATTTTCCAACTTCTTTTGCTCCAGCGTTTGATGTCATAATAAGTATAACATTTTTAAAATCTGCCTTCTTGCCTGTATTGTCTGTAAGCTTTGCATAATCCATAATTTGAAGCAGTACATTAAGTACATCTGGATGCACCTTTTCGATTTCATCTAAAAGAAGAACACAGTGAGGAGTTTTTCTTATAGCCTCTGTAAGAAGACCTCCTTCTTCATAGCCTACATATCCAGGAGGAGCTCCTATAAGTCTAGCCACTGTATGTTTCTCTTGGTATTCACTCATATCAAATCGAATCAATGGAATTCCAAATGTTACCGCAAGCTGCTTTGAAAGTTCCGTTTTTCCTACTCCTGTTGGCCCAACAAAGAGCAGATTAGCTATTGGTTTCTCTCCTTCGTTAAACCCTGCTCTAGAACGCTTAATTGCCTTAACTACTGTATCAATTGCTTTATCTTGACCATATATAACTTCCTTAAGTCTATCTTCCAAAGTTTTTAACTTATCTATTTCATTAACTGATACACTATTCTCAGGAACCTTTCCAATAAAAGAAACTATCTTTTCTATCTCTTTTTCTGTTATAATAAGCCTCTCATTACTATCCTTAGAATGCAGCCTTGCATAAGCTCCTGCTTCATCTATAACATCTATAGCCTTATCAGGAAGATGTCTGTCTTGAATATATTTAATAGAAAGCTCACAAGCTGCCATAAGGGCATTATCCGTATAGGACACATTATGATACTCTTCATATCTTTCCCTAAGTCCAAGCAATATTTTATAAGTATCATCTAAGGAAGTTTCAGGTATTTCTATTTTTTGAAATCTTCTTGAAAGTGCCCTGTCCTTTTCAAAAATCTTTTTATATTCCTCATAGGTTGTTGAACCAATTACCCTAAGTTTTCCCCTATCTAAAAAGGGCTTAAGTATATTAGAAGCATCCATAGTACCTCCTGAAATTGAACCAGCCCCAATTACTGTATGTATTTCATCTATAAAAACAATAGCTTTTTCTTGTTTTACTATTTGATTTAATACCTTTTTTATTCTTTCTTCAAAATCTCCTCTATATTTAGTACCAGCCAGCATACCTCCCATATCTATGGAATATATTTTATAATTTTTAAGGAGATTAGGCACCTTGTTTTGTACTATAAGCTGTGCTATTCCTTCAGTAATTGCTGTCTTTCCAACACCTGGATCTCCTACATGTATAGGGTTGTTTTTCAATCTTCTGCAAAGCACTTGGAGTGTTCTTTCCAAAATTTCTTCTCTGCCAATTAAAGGATCAAGCTCTCCCCTTCTTGCTTTTTCAGTAAGTTCTACAGAGAAACTGTTTAGCATGTCTTCTTTTAAATCTTTATCTTCTGAATTCTTATCAGAAGTCTGTTCATAATTATTGTCCTTTGAAACCCCATGAGTAATATAATTTAAAATATCTATTCTTCTTATCCCTTGCTCTCTTAAGAAAAAGCTTCCAAAACTTTCTTCTTCATCATATATTGCAACAAGTACATCACCAAAGGTAATAACCTTTTTGCCGCAGGCTAAAACATGGCTTGCAGCTGAAGACAAAATATTTTCTACACCTAAAGTTTGTGCAGGCTCCTTACCATCTGTTTTTCCTACATAATCTCTAAAATAACCTCTTATATCTTCTTTTAACTTTTCGATATTTCCCCCGCAGTTCTCCACTATTTCCTTGCTTTCATCAAAAAACAGGGCAGAATACAATATGTGTTCAGGAGTTACGTATTCATGTTTTTCAGCTTTAGCTTCATTATATGCAGCAATAAAAATCTCATTTAAAAGTCTATCTATTTCCATACCTATTCCTCTTTCAAACTTAATTTTAACGGAAAACCATTTTCCCTTGCCTCTTTATGAACCTGACTAATTTTAGTTACAGCAATATCATAAGGATAAGTGCCAGCTAAGCCCATCCCCCTTTTATGTACATCTAGCATAATCTTTGTTGCTTCTGAAGGTGTTTTGTTAAAAAATTTTATCAATATATCTACAACAAAATCCATTGTAGTATAATCATCGTTATGCATATAAACATGGTACATTTTTGGTTTTTTAACCTTTATTCTAGCATCCTCTTTAAGTATGGTTTTTTCTCCCATTAATAACATCTCCATATTAATATATACTTTAAAATCTTCATATTTATAATTGAATTTATCATAAATTTAAGCAAAAAGCCAGCAAGTTTAAAATCACTCTTGCTGACTTACTTCTAAATTTAATAACTTATAAAAAAAGGTATGGTTTGTTCTGATCGATTTAAAAAGCTGTCATATACACAAACCTTTAATTTATGTTCTCCTTGAGGAAGTTTCTTGAATTTAGAACTTCCATGAATATTTTTAAAGTTTAAATCTTCACTGCATATATTATCATCTATGTAGTATTCTACCTTTTTCACATCTTTAAATGCAGCGATATCTATATTTAGTTCATTTTCTTTCACTTCAAATCTTTTAACCCTAAACCTTGGAGCAATTTTGGTTCCAATTCTCTTTGCACCGCTTGGAGGTACCTTTAAAGTTCCAAAATCTTTTCTAACATCATCTACAGCTTTTCCAGCTACTCTTATCTTTGTTACATCCATAACACCAGCACCGCTGTCACTTAAATACTTTAAATATCCCACTGAACCTGGATCCCAGTTCATAACCAAAGCAGCAATTGTATCTACTGCTACAGCATCCCGCCCTGCCATCACAAGTCTCATATTCATCCTATCTTCTTTACTGCTGTTTACATATCCTGGTGCAGATCCATTTTGATAGCCTTGCAAGCCATCTAGTATAACAAAATCTGCAGGTCTGCAAAGATAATAATCGTGTATCCACTTATGCAAATCTCCGTCCTTATTATCATGAGGAACCATATTCATTCTTGAATTATCCGTTTGAGAAGCTCCATAAATATTTGCCGGTGTAGCTCCAATACTAAGATTTTTTATACCCCCTGTAACTACAGCACTGGCATGAGTTTTTAAACAGGCTATACTTATTAACACATCCGCTTCTTTATATCTCTTGTTTAAATAATACTCTTTATGCAAAAGTCCATTTGGAAGATTAACTTTGACCAAGCTAGGCGAATTATAGTCCTGCCAAAGCCCGCTGTCTTCTTCAATACCTATAAATCCATCTACATCTTTTATATATTCATGAGAATAATTTAGATTTTTCATTACATCAGTTGTTTTATACTCCGCAGAACCTTCCATTATATAGACCTTGCCAATGCTGTTAAGCTCTCTGACCATTTCAACTACTGCTTTAGTAATCCTCCAGTCCGTTGTAATACCATTAATTTCTTTATCCAAAGGCTCTCCTGTAATACTATCTTTACTGCTTACTAAATTAGGCTTTATAACAACAGTATCTCCTGGCTTAATTAAATTATTAAAACCACCTGCAAGATTTATAGCTTCTTTTACCATAGTTTTAATATCTTCGTAGGTCAGTTCCTTTGCCCAAGCCTTCTCTGACTGCACTATAGAAACTTTTGAATACTTATCCACAGAATTCATTATATTTACCTCCACATTTTGTAGATTTTCAATACTTATATTCTCCAAAAGTTTCAACATTATTATACATATTTAACTGCTTTGCTGCCATTCAAGCATTCTATATTCTTTTATGGCATCAGGAGCATAATCTAGAGTTGGCTCTGCAGCTTTTACATTAGAAAGCTTTTTTATTACTCCATAAGGTCTTTTAAGAGAAAGCTCTTCATTTTTCCCTGTAAGCACCCATATAGTTCTTTTATGAACTGGTACTAAACTTAATTCCTCTTCTCCTAAGCCATCTGTAAAATAGATTAAAATATGATTTCTCATTCTTTTTTGAGACATATAGTATATCACAGGAGAAAATTTTGTACTTCCTCTTGTATTTAATTTTTTCTTTATTCCTTTTTTATCCTTAACCTTGTAAACTCTTCTTACTTCACTATCACATTCTAAAATTGTTATTTCTGAAGGATAATTCTTAACTATTGAAAAAATCTCTGTCATTATATTTTCAATCTGCTTATCACTTATACTTCCGCTAATATCTATTGCAACTACAATTTGAGCAATATGCTTTGAAAGACGTCCTCTTAAATCCAGCCTATCTGGCTGTCGCCTGTCTTTTCTTGTAATAACCTTTTTATAGCCATAGGGCAGACTTCCTAAAAGTTTCTTAAGATAATCTTTCCAGCTTATTTCAGCTTTTCTATTAAGTTCTCTTATAAGCTCATCAATACTTTCAGGAATTTTCCCCTTTAATGCACTTAAAGCCATCTTTTTTGTCATTTCTTTTATCATTGCTCCATCTAATTCTTCATCTGTATCCCATATATCATGGGTATTAAAAATATGGCTATTTTCTTTTATTAAATTTTCATCAAAGTTATTTAATCCTTCTTCTGTATCTTTTACTCTCTTTCGTTTATTTAATGCAGCCTGTATTGCAGCTGCATACTGCTCCATAGTCTGTTCTTCCTTCAAATCCACATCATAGCTTCGTTTTACATTTTCTATATTGTAAGACCAAAGAGGCAAATTTAAAATATATTGATTTACGGAAATATCCATTGCTATATTAACTGCCAAATCACTGTACATATTTTTAAGAACTCTGGCTCTCGTATGATGTCCACTCATAATATGGTATATTTCGTGCTTAATAAGTGCCTCCAGCTCAAGCCTACTACAGTCTAAAACGACTAAAGGATTAAAATAAATAACATATCCTTGATTAGTTATCCTTGTTCCAGTAGCAGAAGGCAAATCTATTTTTATTTCCCTTTTCATTTGAATAAAAAAGAAAGCAAAGAAATTATCATCTTTATTCATCATGGATAAAGCACAAATTTCAATAAGCTTAAAAAATTTTTTTTTAAATTCCTCAGTTATCCTTGCATTTTCATCCAAGATTGATACTTCAGCAAGCAGCTCTCCTCTTAGCTTCTCAAACATATTTACTTCCATTATATTGCCTATACCTCTATTTCATTGTAAATTTTAAAAAAACCTTCTATAAAAGTATCTTCCATAAGAAATTCATTATATAATTCTTCATAATAAACTTCTCTTATTTCCTTCATAACAGCCATCTTTAAATCTGGAGGAAAGTACTGCAAAAATTCAGAGAATAATTTTATCTCTTTATTCTTCTCTTCTTTATCTTTAATGTAGTTTAATGCATTTTTAGCTGACATATAAAGTCTTGAATGATTTTCCTTTTTAATTTTATTTATTAAAGTTTCAGTAAGTTCTTCCTCTGCAAAAATATCCTCTGGTCTAATAAGAGGATTTTTATTGTTTTCTAAAAAACTATAAAATTCTTGTGCAATACTAACACCAACATTGCCCTTTACTACATTTTGAAAAATTCTACTTGGAATATCATCTTTTTTATTTAAATAGATCTTATAAGCCTTTGAAACCCTCTCCCAGCTTCTTGGAGTTGCCTTCACCATTTCATTTGAATATGGCGTATGCAAATATTGTGGGAAACTGGAAATAAAATTTAAAATATCCTCATGTATTCCCCCTTCTTCTATGCCCCAAGAAATCCAAGACTTTACATCAGATTCCATTTCGATCCATACAAAACGGTCTTCCTGAGCAGGATCCATATCCACAACCTGATAATCACTTTCACTGTAGTTTTCATATTTATTAGAAGGGTTCATAGCAGCAGCTACCTTAACAGACTCTGGAAGCTTATATCCATTAATCTCTCTATTTAATATAATGTTCATTATCTCCTGCTGTACTGAATGTTCACATCGGTTTATCTCATCTATAAAAAGAAGAACCGTACTTTCAGGCTCTTTTGTAAGAATCTCATCAATTTCCTGAAGCTTAGTATGAACTGCATATACAGTTTTTTTCTTTTTAACTTGTTTTCTATCAATGAAGGCAGTATATTCTTCAACTATAGGCAGTCCTCCTATTTCTCCTTCCTTCAGCAAATTTCCATCTATAACAATATTATAATAACCTTTCTCCCTGCAAAGTCTTTTAATAAGAGCAGTTTTTCCAATACCGCTCTCTCCTATTAATAAAGGTACATCTCCGCTTTCTAGCACCAGTTCAATTGTTTGTAATGCATCTTTAAAATTCATAGTAATACTCCTTGTTTTATACACTCAATTTGTAATCTACTAAAGCTCTTTTGGCAGCTTTGCTTCCATAGTTGTATATAAACCTAGTTTTATTTATATTTAATGAATGACAATTAATAAAATTAATAACATAATTGTTACTGATATTTTCATCACTTAGCTTTTTTTTCAAAACTATCTCCAAAGCTTTTATATCAATATCTTTTATGTATTTTACTACATCTATATTATCTGCTGCAAAAAGAAGCTTGGTTTCATCATCTATTTCTTTCATATACAAAACAGCTTCTGCATTTTTAAAAATAGCTGCCCTCTTAACCTTTAAAGTAGGATTTTTTATATATTTTATAGCACTAAAATGCTTGTTAACAGCAAGAAGCTGAATATATTCCGAAGGCTCCTTTATATACTGTATACAATCCCAATCCTTATTTACTGCTAAAGCTTGCAATTCTTCAGAAGGATTATCCAAATACTGTATTGCCCAGCCTTTCACACCTATTGCTTCTCTTATCGTCCTTTCTGAAGGATTCTTAATTAATTTTAAAGTATTCCAGGCTTTCTGTACAGCATAAACGCACATTTCTTCGCTAGGCTCATCTATATATTCCATAGCCCAAACATTTGATTTTAAAGCCTTCCATTTTATTTCCTCAGAAGAATTTTTAAAATACTTTAACAATACTCCATTTTTCCTTACAGCTGCAGAAATCATTTCTTCTGAAGGATTTTCAACAACTCTTATATAATAAGGGTCCCTTTCAATTATTTGCATAACTTTACTGACATCCATATATATATATAAATACACCCCATTATAAAATTTATTAATAAATAATTCTTATTCAAATACTATTATAATATAAATTCACAAAAATTAAATGAAAACTATGATAATTGGTATTTTTAAATACTACTATTAAAAATATTATAATATACTTATAAAGAAGATTTTATGAGGAGGTGCTCTGAAATGGATAAAACTATAGAATTTAAAACTCAGTTAAATAAATTTATATTTGATATATTAAGCAGTTATAAGTTTAAAGAAAACATAACTTCCCTTATTAATGAAGAACTCAAGAAAACCATACTATTAAAAAAAGAAACATTATTTGAGGCTGAAGGTTATATAAATATTAAAGAAAATATCAAAGTCAGAATAACAGAGTCTTTAAAAAATGGCGATTTAAAACAGGATGTTTACAAATTTATAGATAGTAATCTAAAATCTCTTGAAAATTCAAATAGCACTCTAGACACTATAATACCTGCTGCGTTTATTAATGGTATTAAAGTATATATATACAACAATAGTGGGGAAATAGTTGCTTCACTTAAAAAATTTTTAACAAGTGAAAATATAGATAAAAAAATCAATGAAGAAATTATAAAAATATTAAACAGTATAAATCCAATGGCATCAAAATTTATTAATGCAAATATCATTAACACAAAGATATTAGATGCTATAAATGAATATATAGATGATCCCAAAAATATAATAAACATAATAAATATGCTTAATAGTCAGCTTGATAATCTTATGAAAAAGAAAATTTCAGAATTTGCAGTTTACTTTCCAGTAGAAGGCAGAAAATCCTTAGTAAACTCTATGTCTAATAATTTAACAAATAAACTTCTTTCAGAAAATTTTATTAATATGGTTATTAATAAAGCTGAAGAAATGCTTAAATATGAGTTTTCTCTGCTAAACGAAAACTCTGAAATCTTAGCCAATAATATTAATAAACTGATAAACAGCTTTATAGAAACAAATTACACTAAATTATTAGAAAGTACTGAATTAAAAACGTTAATAGATGAATTCTCAAGTAATAAAATTGATAATCTTCTTCAGAAACCGCTTAAAGATTTTATATAAAAAGGGCTAAAACCATTAGGTTCCAGCCCTTCCTTATAATATGGAATTTAATCCTATACTTCAAGTATATGTTGGATTATAAGTTTCTTTCGTAAGCTTCAACCATTTTCTTAACCATTTGTCCGCCTACTGATCCAGCTTCTCTTGAAGTTAAATCTCCATTGTAACCATCTTTAAGGTTAACTCCTACTTCACTTGCTGCTTCCATCTTAAATTTATCTAATCCTGCTTTAGCTTGTGGTACTAATGCTCTGTTATTTCTGCTTGCCATAATTAATTCCTCCTCAAAATTTTATATTTTTTATTTGGTGTTGCTTTGTACTATAAGTTTGTGCTGATTTTAAAATAATACTCTATAAAATTAAAGGAAGATAAACAAAATTTTATCTTCCTTTAATAAAATATCCTCATTTTCCATTCTTATCTATTTTTTATAATCCCTACAGCAATTCCAAGCACAGAAGCTTGTTTATCATGGATAAAAATAGGCTCGTATTTATCATTTTCAGGCATAAGTACTACATTAGTGTTTTGATAACTTAACCTCTTAAGAGTAGCATTTCCCTCTAAATCAACAGCTACTATATCTCCCTTTTGAGCAGTAGATTGCTTTCTTATAACAACATAATCACCATCAAATATATCTGCTCCTATCATACTATCTCCTTTAACCTTTAATATAAAACAATCCTTTATCCCTTTAAACCAATACTGTGGAAGATAAAATTCAGACTCCATCTCATCATTTATCATTATTGGTTCTCCTGCTGCAATATCGCTATATACCGGTACTGCTTTTAAGGCATCTCCTTTTAAACTCTCTTCTTTATCACCTTCAACTATAAATATTTCATCTATTGTATTGTAATCCCTTTTAAAATCATATGTTCTATGATATTTTAAATCAATATATTGAAAATTTTCCATAGAAATATTTATTTCTTTTTGTTTACCCATATCTATTATTTTCTTCTCTGCCTTATCTATGTATGTCTTAGATAATATATAGTTTTTAACTTTATTTCCTAAATCCAGATTGCAAAGTTTTCTTCCTTTTATAAACCATGAATTAGAATTCACTTTCTCTGTTTTATTTATTATAAAAGTAATACTAGAATAAGTTTTAGAAATAAGCAGCTTTTTTATAAAATCTATCTGAGTTTTAGTAAGAACCTGCGCTTCATCTACTAAAATATGAGTATATTTATTTCCCATTGCACTTTGTACTCTTTTTAAAGCAAGGCTGCATATATCTTCATAATCTATTAAACTGCTACTTTGCAACTTATGATTATAACTTTCTAAAAGTTCAAAAATAATTTCTCTTTCCTTTGAATTTTTTAAAAATCTTGCTGGTCCAAAGTCTTTTTTTGCTTTTCTGCCAATTCTATCAGCGATTTGATAATCTTCTATTTTGTCATAACCACAAGCTTTAATCCATGATATTTCTTCTCTTAAAAAATCTAAATATTTATTATCTAGAATTTTACTTACTCCATACTTTCTTTTTAAAAATTTAGTGCATTCTGCAATAATCTCGTTCTTCTCTTTATCTTCCTGAAGAATTTTAAACCACTGCTTTGTACTGTTTGTATATTCAAAATAAAATCTATTTATAATATCTCCTATAGTAAATACATCAACTCTATCTATATTATTGCTAAACAAAGTTTTATAATCAACTTTAGTTTCATCTTCTATTTTATTATATTTTTCTCGTATATCATCTCTATTTATGCTGTCTTTAGCTAAAATTAAAATTTTATCCTCATTATAAAGACAATAGTTATTCTTTAGGTAAAGGGCTCTATATACTGCAGTTGTTGTCTTTCCTGAACCACTTGTGCCCTTTAGCAAACTTATTCCTAAGGGCCTGCTTCTAACTATTTTATTTTGAACTGCATCTAACTGCATAATACCCTCCTCCTTATTACGATTAATCTATTAATTTATTATTTTTTATATATATGTAAACTCCATTCTTACATAATGTATTAAAATTTCCCTTTGATAAATACATTTAAAAATATATATTATATATATTATATCAAAAAAAATAAGGCTAGAGAATGAACTCCAGCCATTATTTTATAACTTTCTATACAGCAAATGACTTCCAGTATCCTTTTCTATTTTTACATTGCTGTACATTCCCTGTTCAACTTCAGCTTTAAACCTTTTTCCATCTTCTGTATGGTTTTCAAGTGCAAAATCATCTTGAACAATATCTTTATATTCAAAAGGCTTTCCTGCTGGAACCTTGTCTAGCTTGTTTAAACATATGTGGCTTCTGTTAGACATAATAATATCCTTCCTTTCTTATATTAAAGTACTCGATAATATTATGTGCAAGTATGAACTCTAATATTTACTTTAATAACCTAATTCTTTTCCTACTATTATAACCTTTATTCTTCCTTTTTTGCCTTGTCTTCTAATAAGTACATATTCATTACATATTCTTTCAGGACTTTTACATTCCATACAGTATCCAACCTTAGTGCACGGATTATTTCTATTTAATCTTATATTATTTGCCGGAGCAGCTATTTGCTTGTTTCTTAGAATGGCAGCTTCCAAATCTTTTACTATCTTATTTACTCCTGCTATAACAATAACAGAATCTGGTCCGTAAAGCATGGCAGCAACTCTATTTCCATTACCGTCAACATTATATAATTCTCCATTTTCAGTTAGTGCATTAGTACTTGTTAAATATACATCAGCAAAAAAACTTTTTCTATATATTTCTTTAATTTCTTCTGCATTTAAATTTCCTGCATACCTGTCGAGAAAATTAAATTTTCCGCTTCTTAAAAAATCTATTACGCCAGTTTCAAAAAGTGTTTGTGAACCTCCAACAGAAACTGTATCTCCTTCTTTTACAAATTCACTAATTTTTTTGATTACTCCTACTTCATCCTCTACATAAAAAGCTTCCATATTATTCTTTTCCAAATTTTCCATAGTTCGCTTTATCATTTGTTCTTGAACAAATTTTAAGTTTTTATCCATTTCAATTCACCTCAACAACATTAAAAATATTATTTCAAATCAATTATAACAAAATATATAAAAAAAGTGTGAGATTTAACCCTTCCACTTCTGTGTTGTTACTTGGCGTTAGTACAACTAGATTTTAATAAAGTTTCTCTTTCTGGTTTTACAACAAAATTGTAGAAATAATTAATAATGTCGCTTCTTTTAATTATACCTATAAACACACCATTATCATCTATAACAGGCACAAAATTCTGATTTATAGCCAAATTTATAAGGCTTTCCATACTAGCATCTATAAATACAGGTTTATTTATAACTTTTCTTGGTATATCACATACTTTAATACTGCTTGTATCTTTAATACTTAATTCTGGTGTATTTTTTAACTTTCTGAGCAAATCACCTTCTGTAAGTGTGCCTACATACCGCCCCTTCTCATCAATAATAGGAACTGCAGTATATTTATGATACTCCATTCTTTCAATAACCTGTCTCATTGTTGAATTTTGAGTCTCATAAACAACATCACTTTTAGGCGTAAGAAAAAATGCTATATTCATACTGTCTTCGTTCTCCTATATCTTATTTTTTAGAAACCATTTACAATTATATTTTAACATATTTTCACATTAATTTGTCTGCAAAACTATAAAATTTACAATTACTTTATATAAAATTTAAGGACAGTTCACTAAAAAGCAAACTGCCCTTACTTTTAATGCATTTCTTCTTCAAATTTTTCTTCGCATTTTCCTGTATTGCCTGGGGTTCCTTCAAAAGCATTTATATACATCTGCTTTAATTCACAAATCAATGGATATCTCGGATTAGCTCCTGTACATTGATCATCAAAAGCTGATTCTGCCATTTCATCAAGTGTAGCATAAAACTTTTGCTCAGATATTCCAAATTCTTTTATAGTTTTTGGAATATTTACTTTAGCTTTTAAATCATCTATTTCCTTAATCAGATTATTTATTTTTTCATCCTCATCTTTACCTCCGAGTCTTAGATAGTCAGCAATTTGAGCATATCTCCACTTGGCATTTGGATATTTATATTGTGGAAATGCAGTCTGCTTTCTAGGATTATCTACTGCATTGAATCTTATAACTTCATTTATAAGCATTCCATTTGCTATACCATGAGGCACATGATGCATTGCACCTAACTTGTGAGCCATAGAATGACATACACCTAAAAATGCGTTAGCAAAAGCCATACCTGCCATTGTTGCTGCATGAGCCATCTTTTCTCTTGCTTTAACATTAGTTGTACCTTCATTATAAGCTACAGGAAGATATTTAAATATTAATCTGATAGCCTCCAAAGCAAGGCCATTAGTATATTCTGAAGCAAGTACTGAAACATAGGTTTCTATAGCATGTGTCAAAGCATCTATACCAGAAGCTGCTGTTAAACCTTTTGGCATATTCATCATAAGTTCTGCATCGATAATAGCCATATCTGGTGTAAGCTCGTAATCAGCCAGTGGATATTTAATTCCTGTCTTTTCATCAGTTATAACTGCAAAAGGGGTTACCTCTGAACCAGTTCCTGCTGAAGTCGGTATAGAAACCATCATAGCTTTCTCTCCCAGCTTAGGGAATGTATATACTCTTTTTCTTATATCCATAAATCTCATTGCTAAATCTTCAAACCTTACTTCCGGATGCTCATATAAAACCCACATAATCTTAGCTGCATCCATAGGTGACCCTCCACCTACTGCAATTATTACATCAGGTTTAAAGGAAACCATTTCCTGAGCACCTTTTCTTGCTGTAGCCAAGGTAGGATCTGGTTCAACATCAAAAAATATCTTAAATTCCAGTCCTATGTCCTCAAGTACATTAGTAACTAAATCTACAAAGCCTAAGTCAAATAAAACTTTGTCTGTAACAATAAAAGCTCTTTTCTTATGCATTTCCTTTAATTCTCTAAGAGCTATTGGAAGGCAACCAAATTTAAAGTAAATTTTTTCAGGAACTCTGAACCAAAGCATATTTTCTCTCCTCTCAGCTACACTCTTAATATTTAAGAGATGTTTAACTCCTACGTTTTCTGATACAGAGTTACCTCCCCAGCTTCCGCAGCCAAGAGTTAAAGAAGGAGCTAGCTTAAAGTTATAAATATCTCCTATAGCCCCCTGAGAAGCAGGCATATTAACTATAGTTCTTCCAGTCTTCATATAAGCTCCAAACTTTTCAATTCTATCTCTTGATTTAACCTGGTCTGTATAAAGAACTGAAGTATGACCAAATCCACCTAATTCAATAAGTTTGACAGCTAATTGCAGTGCATGGTCAAAGTTTTTAGCTCTATACATTCCAAGCACAGGAGATAATTTTTCATGAGCAAAAGCTTCTTTAATATCTACATTTTCTACTTCTCCTATTAAAACTTTAGAAGTTACAGGTACTTCTAACCCCGCCATTTTAGCTATTTTATAAGCAGTTTGGCCTACTATATCTGCGTTTAACTGCAAATTCTCCTTTAATATTATTTTCCTAACCTTATCTATTTCTTCTCCTTTTAAAATATAAGCACCTCGTTCTTTAAACTCTTCAATAACCTCATTATAAACTTCATCTAATACTATAACTGACTGCTCAGAAGCACATATTACTCCATTATCAAAAGTTTTAGATAAAAGTATGGAACTTACAGCCATTTTTATGTGAGCTGTTTCATCTATAATAGCTGGTGTATTTCCAGCACCAACACCAATTGCAGGTCTTCCAGAAGAATAAGCTGCTTTTACAAGCCCTGGTCCTCCAGTTGCTAATATTATATCGCTTTCGCTCATAAGAGTATGAGTCATTTCCAGTGATGGTTCATCAATCCATCCGATTATTCCTTCAGGAGCTCCAGCTTTTACAGCTGCCTCAAGTATAATCTTAGCTGCAGCTATAGTTGAATTTTTAGCTCTTGGATGTGGAGAAAATATTATAGCATTTCTTGTTTTTAAAGCTATTAATGATTTAAAAATTGCAGTTGAGGTTGGATTTGTAGTTGGTATTACAGCTGCAACAACTCCTATTGGTTCTGCTATCTTTTCAATACCAAAAGATTCGTCCCTGCTTATAACTCCACAAGTTTTTTCATCTTTATACTGGTTATATATATACTCAGCTGCAAAGTGATTTTTTATAACCTTATCCTCTACAATTCCCATTCCGGTTTCTTCAACAGCCATTTTTGCAAGCTCTATTCTTGCGTTATTTGCCGCCATAGCAGCCTGCCTGAATATCTCATCAACCTGTTCCTGTGAGTATAAAGCAAATTTTTTCTGTGCCGCTCTTACTTCTTTAACCTTCTGGATAAGTTCATCTACATTTGTTACACTCATTAGTTACACCTCTCATTATTTAATAGATAATAGACAGGTTTAGTATATGTTAAAATAAAAATTTTTAATACGATACAAAACGAAAAGAAAAAAAGATCCGCTTGATTTCTCCTGCGGATCTTTTTAAAATTTATTATTCTTCTACCTTGGTTCCTTCAAATGCATTTATATACATTTGCTTAATTTCGCTTATTAATGGATATCTTGGATTAGCTCCTGTACATTGGTCATCGAAAGCTTGCTCTGCCATTTCATCTAAGCTAGCATAGAAGTTTCTTTCTGATACTCCAGCATCTTTAATTGTTTTTGGCATTCCTACAGCATCCTTTAATTCATCTATAGCCTTAATTAAAAGTTCAACCTTTTCCTCTTCAGTATTTCCACCAAGATTTAGGTAATCTGCAATCTTAGCATATCTAGTTTTAGCAACTGGATACTTGTATTGTGGGAACGCAGTTTGCTTTCTTGGATTATCAACAGCATTAAATCTAATAACTTCATCTATCATAAGAGCATTAGCAACTCCGTGTGGTATATGATGTGCAGCTCCTAATTTATGTGCCATTGAGTGACATACTCCAAGGAATGCATTTGCAAACGCCATACCAGCTATTGTAGAAGCATGTGCCATTTTTTCTCTTGCCTTAATATTTGTAGTTCCTTCGTTATATGCAGCTGGAAGATATTTAAATATTAATCTTATAGCTTCAAGTGCTAAACCATTTGTATATTCTGAAGCAAGTACTGATACATAAGCTTCTAAAGCATGAGTTAAAGCATCTATACCTGAAGCAGCTGTTAAACCTCTTGGCATCTTCATCATAAGTTCTGCATCAACTATAGCCATATCTGGAGTTAATTCATAATCAGCAAGTGGATATTTTATTCCTGTCTTCTCATCAGTTATAACTGCAAATGGAGTTACTTCTGAACCAGTTCCTGCTGAAGTAGGAATAGCAACCATCATAGCCTTTTGTCCCATAACAGGGAATCTGTATACTCTCTTTCTTATATCCAAAAATCTCATTGCTAAATCTTCAAATTTTACTTCTGGATGCTCATATAATACCCACATAATCTTAGCAGCATCCATTGGTGAACCTCCACCTACTGCAATAATTGTATCTGGCTCAAAACTCTTCATTTCAGCAGCACCTTTTCTTGCTGTAGCAAGTGTTGGGTCTGGTGCAACATCAAAGAACACCTTATAGTCCACACCAATCTCTTCAAGCACCTTTGTAACTGTATCCACAAAGCCTAAATCATATAATACCTTATCTGTTACTACAAATGCTTTCTTCTTTCCTAAATCCTTTAATTCTCTTAAAGCAACTGGTAAGCTACCATATTTAAAATAAACTTTTTCTGGAACTCTAAACCAAAGCATATTCTCTCTCCTCTCAGCTACGTTCTTAATGTTTAAAAGATGTTTTACCCCAACGTTTTCTGATACAGAGTTTCCACCCCAAGAACCGCAACCAAGAGTAAGTGATGGAGCTAATCTAAAGTTATAAATATCTCCAATAGCACCTTGTGAAGACGGCATATTAATAATTGTTCTACCAGTTTTCATAGCAGCACCGAATTTTTCAATTCTGTCTTTGCATTTAACCTGATCAGTGTAAAGAACAGAAGTATGTCCAAACCCGCCTAGCTCAATAAGTCTAGCAGCCTTTTGAAGTGCTTCATCAAAGCTCTTTACTCTATACATACCAAGTACCGGTGATAACTTTTCGTGGGAGAAGGCTTCCTCAAGTTCTACAGATTCAACTTCTCCAATTAAAACCTTAGCATCCTCTGGAACAGTTACTCCTGCCATTGCAGCTATTTTATAAGCAGGTTGTCCAACTATTGCTGCATTTAATGCTCCATTCTTTAATATAACATTTCTTACTTTATCTACTTCTTCACCTTTTAAGAAGTAAGCTCCTCTTTCTATAAATTCATTCTTTACTTCATCATAAACTTCATCCATTACAATAACTGTTTGCTCAGATGCACATATTACACCATTATCAAAAGTCTTTGATAAAAGTATTGAACTTACAGCCATCTTTAAATGAGCTGTTTCATCTATAATAGCTGGTGTATTTCCTGCTCCAACACCGATAGCTGGCTTTCCTGAAGAGTATGCAGCTTTTACCATTCCTGGTCCACCAGTTGCAAGTATTATATCAGCCTGTGCCATAACCATTTGAGACATTTCAACTGTTGGTTCATCTATCCAGCCAATTATTCCTTCTGGTGCACCAGCTTTAACAGCAGCATCTAAAACTATTTTAGCAGCAGCTATTGTAGCATTCTTTGCTCTTGGGTGTGGTGAGAAAATAATACCATTTCTTGTTTTTAAAGCTATAAGTGCCTTAAAAATTGCTGTAGAAGTTGGATTTGTTGTTGGAACTATAGCAGCTATAACTCCTATTGGCTCTGCAACCTTTGTTATACCAAAAGCTTCGTCTGTCTCTATAACTCCACATGTTTTTTCGTCTTTATATTGATTGTATATATATTCTGAAGCAAAGTGATTTTTAATAACCTTGTCTTCAACTATTCCCATACCAGTTTCTTCAACAGCCATTTTAGCTAATTTTATTCTTGCATTGTTTGCAGCCATGGCAGCTTGTCTGAAAATTTCATCTACCTGTTCTTGTGTATAAGTAGCAAACTTCTTTTGAGCTTCCCTGATTTGTTCAATTCTTAAAGCTAATTCTTCCATGTTTGTAACTTTCATAATGTTACCTCCTTATATTCATAAATTTTTCTTGAATATCAAATTGCATTCTTAACACCATTATGTACCAAAAGTTTGTTAAACTTTTAACTACATTTTTATTATATATTGCCTTTTATAAAAAATCAATAGCTTTTGTTAAAATTTATACAAATTTATTTTAAAATTTTTTATTCATCTCATTTCTACAAAATAAGCATTTTCAAGGTTTCTTGAAAACGATTTGCAAAACTATGTACTTAACATAAATATTCATATATTAAATACAAAAGAAATTACTTTTGAATTGCTGTATATTTTTTAACAATAAATCTGAACAAAAATTATTATTTAAACTTACATATGAATTTATTAATTTATAACTTGCAAAAAATATTCACTTAAAGTTTTAACGATATTTACTTAAAGAATATTTAAACTCTTAAGCTTTACTAAAAGTTTTAAAACATCTCCTGGGTTGTCATCAACAATTTTATATAAATTTTCTCCTTCAGGAGCAGGATAATAATAACTTAAATAATTACCATTTTCTACATACTCAATTACTCCAAGTACAGCAGGTTTCCATCCATTTTGTACTAATCTATCAAAAATGTTTTTTTCAATTAGTATTTCCAGAGATTCTGGAATAAAGCTCTTGTTCCAAAGAATCCTCCAAGCATCTTCAAAATTAAATTCAAACATATCTTCATAACTTAGCTTTTGTTCAGTATTTAATATGCATTGAATCTCACTTACTCTTATTTTGCCAAAACTCTTAATTATATAATTATATCTATATTTATCTTTTATTTTATAATAAAGCTTATCTTTTTCTTCTGCAATCCACCCACCTTTAATAAGTGCTGTATCTGAATAGGCTGTTTTCATATTAACTTTAAAACTTATAACTTCCATTTTTAATCTCCTTTATAAACATTTTTAAAACTTCCCACTTATTTTTTAAATAGTAAACACATTATACCATAATTTTTTTTATGTCTTATAGATTAACAAAAAACATTAACCAATTTTACACTTATAACATAAAATGTAATGAAATCTTTTTTAAAGGAGCATTTTAATGTACGAAGATAACTTTAACGATTTTGAACCTTTTACCTTTGATGACGAAGATGATTTCTTTGAATTCACCCCACCTTTTAGCTGCCCATTATACCGTCAGCAATTTCCATTCCCAGGGGGAGGCGTAACTCCGCCTAGACCACCTTTTGGCACACCTGGAGGTGAACCTGGTACACCTGCAACGCCGCCACCTAGTTTTACACCTTCACTATCTCAAGCTCAAAGCCTTGGTGCTGGAACCCCTGGAGTTTTAGCAGTAGATCCAGGTGCATTAAGACCTTGCAGATTTAGATTTGTTTACTTATGGCTAAAAGGAGGAAGAAGTTTCTGGGCATATTTAACTTTTGTTGGCAGACGTTCTGTATCAGGCTTTAGATGGAATGGCCGTAGATGGGTTTATTTTGGAGTTGATACAAGAAGAATAGATTATTTTATTTGCTATTAAAATTTTAAAAAACCCTGCAGGATGAATCCTGCAGGGTAAACATACAATATTAGAACTATCTTCTAAATCCTCTATTGTTGTTATTGTTTCTTTGAGCCTTTCTTGCTTTTCTGCATTCTGGGCATCTTTGTGGTTCATTTTCAAATCCTTTTTCTTTGTAGAAAGCCTGCTCGCCTTCTGTAAATACGAAATCTTTTTCGCAATCTTTACATACTAGATTCTTATCTGCCATTTCAACATTCCTCCTTTTCTGAAATATTAGATTTAAAAATTGACTAACATAGATTCCTTAAAAGAGGATATGTTGATCTAATTTAAATCTGCTGCCAACAATCATTAAGACTATAAGCACTATGTTATAATAACACGTTTTGAAATAATATGCAATAGGCAAATAAAATATATTTAGAAACTTATTCTATTTCAATCCTGACTTCTTGTTACCTATCTTCTCACGTCTTTTTTCAAGTTCAGATTCTATATCTTCTAATTTAATACCCTGAGAAACCATTAGTACTAAAAGGTGATAGGTTAAATCAGAAATTTCATATATAATTTCATTTTTATTATTATTCTTACTGCCTATTATTACCTCAGAACATTCTTCTCCAACTTTTTTTAATATTTTATCTATACCTTTTTCCAATAAATAATTCGTGTAAGATCCTTCAATTGGATTATCCCTTCTATCTTCAATAACATTATATAATTCCTGTAATACATTTTTTTCTCTCATTTAGTTGTTCCCTCCAATTTTAACCTCTCTATAAAAACAGCTTTCCTCTCCTGTATGACAGGCAGCTCCAACCTGATCTACTTTTATAAGAAGCGTATCTCCATCACAATCTAAGCTTATGCTTTTAACATACTGAAAATGCCCTGAAGTTTCCCCTTTGTTCCAATACTTTTGCCTTGACCTGCTCCAAAACCATGTTGTACCTGTCTCTAAGGTTTTTTCAAAAGACTCTCTATTCATATAAGCAAGCATCAATACCTGCCCAGTTTTATAATTCTGGATAATTGCAGGTACTAATCCCTTGTCAAATCTAATTCCATCTATAATATTCATAAACCCTCACCTAAATTTTAAATTCTAACTTCAATACCGCTATTTTTAATAGACTGCTTTACTTCTGCTATAGTTAATTCTCTATAGTGAAATAAAGAAGCTGCCAAGGCTGCATCTGCCTTAGTTTTTTGAAATACTTCAGTAAAATGTTCAAGTTTTCCACAACCGCCGGAAGCTATAACTGGAATATTTACACTATCAGCTATGGCATTTGTCAGTTCAATATCATAGCCATTTTTAGTTCCATCTGCATCCATACTTGTTAAAAGTATTTCTCCTGCTCCTAAGCTTTCCACTTTTTTAGCCCACTCTACAGCATCTAAACCCGTATCTATTCTTCCTCCATTTATAAATACATTCCAACCGGAATTATCTGCTCTTTTCTTTCCGTCTATAGCAACAACCACACATTGTCTTCCAAACATTCTAGCAGCATCACAGACTAAATTTGGGTTTCTAATAGCAGCAGAATTTACTGAAATTTTATCAGCACCTGCCCTTAAAATCTCTTTAAAACCTTCTACTGTGCTTATTCCTCCACCTACAGTAAGAGGTATAAAAACCTGCTCTGCAGTCCTTTCAACTACATCAATCATTGTTTTTCTTCCTTCGTGAGTTGCGGTTATATCTAAAAAAACTATTTCATCAGCACCTTCAATATTATAAAACTTTGCAATTTCTACAGGGTCACCTACATCTTTTAAGTTTACAAAGTTTACTCCCTTAACAACTCTTCCCATATTTACATCCAGACAAGGTATTATTCTTTTTGTAAGCATGCTATACACCTCTTCCAACCTTTATAGCTTCTTCTAATGAAATAGTTTTACTGTATATAGCCTTTCCTGTAATTGCACCATGTAAATTCATACTAGTTAGTATTTTTATATCTTCAATATCTTTAATTCCCCCTGAAGCGATTATGTCACAGGATACACTTTCATTCAGAAGTCCTGTAGCTTCAAAATTCGGTCCAGTTAAAGTACCATCTTTGCTTATGTCTGTAAAGATTATAGTTTTAACTCCTATTTCTTCCATCTTTTTCCCAAAATCAATATAGTTTACTTTGCTAAGCTTAACCCAGCCTTCTATTGCTACAAAGCCATCTCTTGCATCTATTCCAACTGCAATTTTATCTCCAAACTTTTTTACAGCTTCTTTAACCAAATCCGGATTATTAAGTGCAGCTGTACCAAGTATAACTCTACTAATACCAGCCTTAATTAAAGCTTCTATAGTATTAATATCTCTTATACCTCCTCCTAACTGTATTGGCAGCTTAACTCTTTCTATAACCATAGTTATAATCTCTAAATTTTTAACATTTCCCTTCAAGGCCCCGTCTAAATCAACCATATGAATATACTCTGAACCTGCTTCTTTAAATTTTAAAGCTGTAGAAACAGGGTCATCTGCAACCACCTGTGAACTTGAAAACTCTCCTTGATAAAGTCTTACACATTTTCCATCTTTTAAATCCATAGCAGGATAAATAATCATTTCAACTTCCTCCAGTCCAATACTACAGCTCACCGAAATTTTTAAGCATCTTTATCCCACAATCTCCGCTTTTTTCAGGGTGAAACTGCATTCCAAATACATTGTCTTTACTTACAATACCTGGTATTTTTCTGTCATATAAAGTATAAGCATTTAATATTTTCTCCTGGCCTATTTCTGCGTAATAAGAATGGACAAAATATACATAACTGCCTTCTTTTACTCCATAAAGCAGCCTGCAATCTTCTTCAAAGATAAGATTGTTCCATCCCATATGAGGTACTTTAACATTTCCTTTTATCTTTTTTATGCTTCCTTTAAACAGTCCAAGACCTTCACATTTTATTATTTCTTCACTTTCTTCAAACAAAAGCTGCATTCCTAGGCAAATTCCTAAAATTCCCTTGCCTTTTTTTGCTTCCTCTTTTACAACAATATCCAAACCCATTTTTTTCATATTCTCCATAGCATCAGGAAAAGCTCCAACACCAGGTATTATAATTTTACTGCTGTTTTTTATCTCTTCTATATCAGAAGTTATTTTTGAAGGAACATCTAAATACTCTAAAGCCTTCTGAACGCTCCTTAGGTTTCCCATACCATAATCTATAATAGCTATCAAATAATTTCACTCCTTTCAGTAAAACTACAAAGACCCCTTAGTAGATAAAACTCCTTTTATTCTAGTGTCAATAGTAACAGCTTCACCTAAAGCCCTTCCAAAAGCTTTAAACATTGCTTCTGCTTTATGATGGTTATTTTTACCGTATAACACCCTGCAGTGAAGAGTAAGTCCTGCATTCACTGCTACTGCCCTAAAAAATTCTTCAATCATCTCGGTATCAAAATTTCCCAGTTTATCTACTGTAAAGTCAGCTTCCAAGACTAAATATGGTCTTCCGCTTATATCCACGGAAACTGTGGCTAACGTTTCATCCATTGGTACAAAACTTGTTCCATAGCGTTTTATTCCGCTTTTATCTTTTAAAACTTCTTTAATGCAGGCTCCTAATACAATTCCTACATCTTCTACAGTGTGATGAGAGTCTACAAATAAATCTCCTTCAGCCTTTATGCTTAAATCAAATTGTCCATGCTTTGCAAAAAGATTAAGCATATGATCAAAGAAACCTATTCCTGTACCTCCAGCAAAATTTCCTTCTCCATCTAAATTCAGATTTATTTCAATGTTTGTTTCATTAGTTTTTCTAACTACCTTAGCACTTCTATACATACTAAACTCTCCTTAGAACTTTTAAAAATTCTTCATTTTCTGCTCTGCTGCCTACAGTTATTCTCAGACAATTTTTAAGTCTTCCAGCCTTGAAGCTTCTAACCTTTATTCCTTCTTCTAAAAACTTCTTGTTTACTTTCTCCGCATCATTTACTTTTATTGTAACAAAATTAGAATTTGTTGGATATATTTTTATATTTTCAATTTCTTTAAGTCCCTGAAGAAGAAACTCTCTTTCTTCAAGTATAGCTTTAATATTACTGTTAATAATCTCTGTCTCTCTAAGTACAACTTCTGCTATAGTTTGGGTCACAGCATTTAAGTTATAAGGCGGTTTTGCCTTCCTCAGCTCATTTAACAATATTTTGTTTGAAGCCAAAAATCCTACTCTGAGTGCAGCAAGTCCCATTGCCTTAGAACAAGTTCTAAGTACTATTAGATTTTCATATTTATCTATTAGGTCAATTACTGTCTTTCCGTAAAACTCATAGTAAGCTTCGTCAATTACTACAATGCAATTACAGCCTTCTATTATCTTTATAATTGTTTCTCTTGATATTACTCCACCTGTTGGATTATTAGGGTTTGATATAAATAAAAGCTTAACTTCTTCTCTATTGACATTATCTATAAGTTCTTCAGCATTCAGCTTAAAGTCTTCATCTAAATCAAACACTATAGGAATTCCCCCAGCTAATTTAATGTAAATATTATACATTGAAAAATCGGGACTTAATATCATTACTTTATCACCGTCATTTATAAAGGCATTTGACGTTATCTGAATAAGCTCATCAGAGCCATTTCCTGCCATTAAACTGTTGAAATCTACTTTTGCGTAATCTGCATAGGCTCTGCAAACATCACTGGCAGTTGGGTCTGGATATCTATTAAGTGCAAAGTCTTTTACTGCTTCTAAAAGTTTTTCTTTCAGTTCATCAGGAAAGTGTAAATAACTTTCATTTGCATCCATTCTAATCCTGTATTCATTTTTTTCTGCATCATAGGGCTTAAAATCCTTTAAGTCTTCTCTAAAAAAGTTTTTTATCATTCTTCAAACCTCACTTTAATAGAATTTGCATGAGCAGTAAGTCCTTCTACCTCTGCAAGTTTCATAATTTGATCCTTAGCCTCTTTTAAAGCAGTTCTTGAGTAATATATATAACTTGATTTCTTTACAAAATCATCTACTGAAAGCGGTGAAAAAAATCTTGCTGTTCCACTGGTTGGCAGTACGTGGTTTGGTCCTGCAAAATAATCTCCAAGAGGCTCTGGAGAATAAGAACCTAGAAAGATAGAACCTGCATTTTTTAAATCTCCAAGTAGTAATAAAGGCTCTGAAACTATAACTTCTAAATGCTCTGGAGCAATTTCATTTGCCATTTTAATAGCTTTACTAATATTCTCTACAACAATAATAGCCCCGTAATTTTCTAGCGAAGTTTTAATAATATCTTTGCGGCTTAAATTTTCTATCTGTCTTTCTAATTCAGCCTTTACCTTTTCACCTAATTTTAAAGAAGTAGTTACAAGTATTGAAGAAGCCAAAACGTCATGTTCAGCTTGAGACATTAAATCTGCTGCCACGTACTTAGGGTCTGCGCTTTCATCTGCAATTATTAAAATTTCGCTCGGTCCTGCTATCATATCTATATCTACTACACCATAAACTGCTCTTTTAGCCATGGCTACATATATATTCCCCGGTCCAACTATCTTATCTACCTTTGGCACACTTTCTGTTCCATAAGCTAAAGCCCCTACCGCCTGTGCTCCACCAACCTTAAATATCTTATTTACCCCTACTAAATCCGCTGCCACAAGTATATTAGGATTTATACTGCCATCCTTTGAAGGCGGAGTAACCATGTACAAGTTCTCAACCCCAGCAACCTTAGCAGGCACAGCATTCATAAGCACTGAAGATGGATAGGCAGCTGTACCACCGGGAACATAAATACCTACATTACTAAGCCCTCTTATTGTCTGCCCCATTATTACTGCCTTATCTTTTGTAGTAATCCAAGAATTTCTCTTTTGTTTTTCGTGAAAATCCTTTATATTAACTATTGCAGCTTTAAGAGCTTCTATAAAATCCTTATCAGCCTTATTATAAGCCTCCTGAATTTCCTCTTTTGTAACTACAAAGTTATCACTATTTACTTTTTCGCTGTCAAACTTTTGAGTATATTCAATGACAGCATCTTCTCCTCTCTGCTTTACATCCTCAAGTATTTTATTAACTCTATTTATAACATCGACTTGAACAGCTTCTGCTCTTTCCTTTAAAGATTTCATATATTCCTTGCCTTCTAAGCTATTGCCACTAACAATTTTAATCATCTTAACTCTCCTTTACTATAAACTTCTTAGTTAAGCCTCCTGCTCATATAACATATTTTATATATTGCTGCGACAAGTAGTAACCCTTAACCCTACCCTTGATTATTATCTACATAGCTTTGTACCTTCTCTATTAAGCTTCCTATTCTCTCCTTACGTATCTTCATGCTTGCCTTATTTACTATCATTCTTGCACTAATATCGCATATCTTATCTACAATTATAAGTCCGTTTTCCTTTAAGGTACTTCCAGTTTCAACAATATCCACTATGGCATCTGCTAAGCCTAAAATAGGTGCTAATTCTACAGAACCATCAATTTTAATAATTTCCACATCTTCTCCCTTGTTTCTAAAATAGTTTCTAGCTACTGTTGGATACTTAGTAGCAATTTTTTTAACATTATAACTCTGAGAATCTAAAAAATCAGGAAGAGCTGCCAGTGCAAACATACACTTTCCAACCTTTAAATCTACCACCTCATAAAAATCCTTGTTTTGATTCATTAAAGTATCTTTACCTACTATTCCTATATCTACAACTCCATGTTCTACATAAGTCAATACATCTGCAGATTTTACAAGAACAAATTCTATTCCACTTTTATCATCTTTAAATATAAGTTTTCTACCCTTATCCTTAAGCTCTGTACAATCTACACCTATAGCTTCAAACATATTTACTGCATATTTTTCTAATCTTCCCTTTGTAAGTGCAATTCTTATATTCCTCATACTCTCCTCCATACTCCTTAAACCCAACCTATTACTTATTCTGTCTTTAAATCTTCTTCAATAACTGTTCCATTTTCTTTTATAAATATCACTTTTTCAAAACCTTTAGTTTTAGCATATTCTAAACTTTTATCCTCCCTATCAAACAGTGTAAGTTCTGCTACCACTCCTTTTGCCCTTATATTATCAACAAGTTCATAAGCTTTTTTTGTAAAATTACTGCTGTAATGTATTAAAACTTTTCTTTCCTCATCTTTTTTATAACCTTGTCTTTTAAGAGCAGTCATAGCATTATCTACATTTATTGCAAAACCTGTTGCAGGCATACCGCTTCCAAAATTAGATACTAAATTATCGTATCTGCCTCCACTTAAAATATTGCTGCCTATTTCGCTGCTGTAGCCTCTAAAAATTATTCCTGTATAATAATCCATGTGCTGAATCATTCCTAAATCTATGGATACATGTTTCAATAACCCCACACTTTCAATATTTTTATATATTAATTCAATATTTTCTATAGCCTGCAATGCTCTTTTATTACCCGTTAAATTCCTTGCCTTGTCAAAAATTTCTTCTCCTCCAAATAGTTCTGGCAAACTTTTCAGCGCCTGTGCACTTTCTTTAAAACTTTTCTCATTTTTCTCCACAAACTCTCTTAAGGCTGAAAAATTCTTTCTCTCAATAAAAGTTCTAAGATTATCTAATTGTTCATTATCCAAGTCTAAATTTTCTATTAAACCTTTAAAAAATTCAGCCTGTCCAAGCTCCACTTGAAAATTCTTTAAACCTATAGCTAATAATCCTTTTATTGCAGTTATTATGACTTCTGAATCAGCTCTTACATTTTCAGTCCCAATTATCTCAATTCCAGACTGTGTTATTTCGCTATTTTTCCCTTCGTAAAAGTCATTCATTCTAAAAATATTGCCACTATAGCAGACTCTTAATGGATAAACTGCTTCTTTAAGCTTTGTAGCAGCTATTCTGGCAGCTGGAGTTGTCATATCAGGTCTTAGCACTAAAATTCTCCCTCTATTATCAAAAAGCTTATACATTCTTTCCTGCTCTAAAGCTATAGTTTCATCATAAAACACATCGAAAAACTCCAATGTAGGAGAGGATATTTCTAAAAAACCACTTCCAATATATAAATTTCTTAACTTATTTAGTATTTCATACTTGCTGCTGCATTCTTCAAAAAGTAAATCTCTTGCACCTTCTGGTATATATCTTTTTAAAGTTTTCATAGTTTCACATCCTTAAATTTCACTTCATTAATTTATCACTTTATCGTATTAAATTAATAAAATTATATATCTTTGTTTTAATGATGTCAATTAGTTATAGGCTATTATTTAGAAAAAAAATAAAGTGAAGAATCTTACTTCACTTTATTTTACTAGACTATATTATTTACCATAAATGTTGCTGCTTATTCCTTTATGTAGCACATATTTTGCGTATTCCTTTGCTGCAAATAGAGAATGATCTCTGTAATTTCCACACTCTACTGCAGTAGTTGCTGGAACAGCTTCTGTTTCTATAACCTTTTTTAAGGAATAATTAAGTGCTTCTATTACTGCATCAACTTCTACATCACCCCAAGCTACTAGATAAAAACCTGTTCTGCAGCCCATTGGTGAAATATCTATTATACTGTCTAATTTTTCTCTCATGTATCCTGCTAATAAATGTTCCAATGTATGAATTGCAGCTGTTGGAAGTTCTTCTAAATTTGGCTGCATGAATCTTAAATCAAACTTCGAAACATAATCTCCCTTTGGTCCTTGAAGTACACCGCATTTTCTAACAAATGGAGCTTTAAGCTTTGTATGATCTAATAAAAAACTTTCTACTTTAACCATTGTGAATTCTCCCTTTTATTCCTTATTCTACACATATTTTAGTGTAATCTTATAATATTAAACTTTCTTTGTCAATGTTATTTAACCACCTTCTTAAAAACTGCTTATTAACGTTCATAAACATATAATCTTCCATTGCTGGCCTTCAAAAAACCTTCACCTTTAAAACCTTTTTTCCTTAGTAGCTTTTTTATCTCATAAAGAGTTCCTGCATGACTTACAATCAAAATATTGCTGTCTTTTTCATTTTCACTTAAAATAACATTTAATATTTCATTGATTCTCTTTAAGGTTTTAATTCTTCCTTCTGGTTGAGAGAAATGATTCCTCATCCATGCAAACCTAGCTAATACTGCCCATAAATAATAAGGAAGCTTAATATTTAAATTTAACCAGGCTGCTGCAGGTATTTCTACAAGTTTATCAGTAATTATCATATCTCCGTGATAAATAGTTCTAGCAGTAGTTATTGCTCTTGGCATGCTGCTACAATAGCACTTATCCCAATCCTTATCAATTACAAGTTCATTTGGAATAACCTCTGCTCTGTCGTAATTGTACATATGCTCATTATATTCCCTTGAGGTCATAAACCTGCTTCTATATAAATCTACTTTGAAATGTCGTACTAAACCTATTCTCATATAAATTACCTCATTTAAAAATAAATTTATAATGCAATATATTTTATATATTGTACCCATTAGCACTATACTATACTCAATATAAGGTGGCATTTTAATAATTTCTGTTATTCTCCCCAATACTTCTTTATAAACTCATCTCTCCCAGACGCCTGTCTGTCTTTCATATACTCTATTGGATTTTTAATATAAAAATCCTGATGATATTCTTCTGCCGGATAAAACTCTGAAGCAGGGAGTATTTCTGTAACTATTGGCTTATCAAACCTTTTTGATTCTTCTAATACTTTTTTAGAAGCCTCTGCTTTTATTCGTTGTTCTTCATTTTCATAAAATATTGCAGCTCTATATGAGCTTCCTCTATCTTGAAACTGTCCTTCCGCATCTGTTGGATCAATCTGTCTCCAGAAAATCTCAAGCAAGGTTTCATAGCTTACAACATCAGGATCAAAAGCAATTTGTACTGCTTCATAGTGTCCTGTGGTCTGAGCCTTTACTTCTATGTAGGTAGGATTTTCTTTATGCCCACCAGTATACCCGCTTCTAATATCTAACACACCCTCTAATTTTTTAAAAGGTGAAATCATACACCAAAAACATCCTCCTGCAAAGGTTGCAATCTCATATTTTAACTCATTATTTTGTTCCATATATACCCTCCTGCATTTTTAGTACGCACATATCAATTATCAGTTGTTATGACTTATTTTTAAATAGCTATGAATTATTATACTATTACTTTAATATATAAGCTATATAACCATATATAATATAATTTAATTTACAAAACTCAAAACTGAATATAAAGTAATGTAAAATTATTATTCAAGAAAATATTTATGGATAATATACCGGTACTCTTTTAAAAATTTTGTACCTTCTGAAAAACTTATAGAATTGAATAAATTATGCTAATATATAATATATCATATTATATATTAGAAAGAAGGATTAAATTGCACAATTATCTCACTTTAGAAGCAATAAACAAATTGAAAGAAGAAATTGAATACAGAAAGGTAGTAGTAAGAAAACAGATTAACGAGGATCTTAAAGAAGCTAGAGCTCAGGGGGACTTAAGCGAAAACTTTGAATACAAAGCAGCAAAAAGAGACAGAGCTAGGAACGAAGGCAGAATACGCCATCTTGAAAGGATGATAAGAACCGCTAAGATTATACAAGATGATACTGCTGAAGATGAAGTGGGAATAGGAAAAATTGTCTCTATTAGATTTTTATCTGATGATGATGTAGAAGATTTTCATATCGTTACAACTATAGAAGCAGATCCAATAAACAATAAAATAAGCATAGAATCACCCTTAGGAAGAGCTATATACAAGCATAAAGTTAATGAAGAAGTAACAGTAGTATCTCCTGAAGGAAAATATTCTGTTAAAATCGAAAAGGTTGCCTACGATAAAGGACATGATGAATAATTTTCAACATGTCCTTTTCAACTATTTATGTAATAAATTTCACATACTTTTTAGTACTTTAGTCTTATTACAAAATTGTAAATAATCGGTTTACTATGTTAAATTTTAATTAATATAGAGTTATAATATTATTGAAAAAGTCATTCAAAATAAAGGAGATAACTATGAAACTTATAAAAAAGGATGTATTAAAACTTGCAATGCCTATACTTTGGGAGCAGGTTTTTGTAATGTCTATGGGTATGATTAATACAATAATGGCAGGAAACCTTGGTAAAGAGGCAGTTTCGGCAATAGGAATGGTTAACTCTATAAACAATATTTTCATTGCCTTTTTTTCTGCACTGTCAGTTGGAGGCACTGTAGTTGTAGCTCAATTTATAGGACAGGGAAATATAAAAAAAGCAAATGCTTCTGCTAAACAGGCTCTTTATGCTTCAATTTTACTTTCTCTAGTTATTACTATTATTACTTGGATTTTCAGATATCCTGTAATAAATATTTTATTTGGCTCAGCAGAAGCTCAGGTAATAAGCTCTGTATTCATATACTTAGCTATAACTCTTCTTACTTATCCTCTAATGTCCATAGATTTAGTTGCTAAAGGTGTACTTCGTGGTGCAGGTGATACAAAAACTCCAATGATGATTACTATTTATATGAACATTGTTAATGTTGTTTTAAGCTATGTTTTAATATATGGTATATACATAAATAATACTCATTTTACTGTAAATATTGCTGGTATGGGAATTACAGGAGCAGCTCTTGGAATAGCTATATCTAGAGCCCTTGGAACATTTATAATTATGTATATATTATTAAGAGGCTCAAGAATAATAAAACTCACAAAACTAACTGTGTTTAACTTTGACAAAGAGCTTCTAAATCCTATATTCAACATTGGCATACCTGCCAGTATTGAATCTTTACTTTTTAACTGTGGAAAGCTTATTACACAGATTTATATTGTAAGTATGGGAACAGTAGCTATAGCTTCAAATGCAATTTCTGACTCAATAGCCAGCATGCTTAATATTCCCGGCATGGCTCTAAGTATTGCAGCTACAGCTATTGTAGGACAGAAAATGGGGAAGGGTAAAAGCGATGAAGCTGAAAGCTCTTTAAAATACTTAGTTTTATTTTCAACTTTATGTTTAACTATATTAGGTTTAATATCAGCTCCCTTGTCTACATTTTTAACATCTTTATATACTTCAAGTATGGATGTAATTAATTTATCTTCTAATCTTATAAAAATAAATGCTCTTTTTATTATAGCCTGGTCTTGTTCATTTGTTCTTCCAGCTGGATTAAAAGGAGCTGGGGACGTTAAATATACTATGATAACTGCAGTGATAGGCATGTGGATTTTTAGAATCACACTAGGTTATTTTCTTGGAATTACCTTTGGATTAGGACTTATTGGAGTATGGCTAGGTATGTATATTGATTGGATTGTTAGAGGAGCCTTATACCTTATAAGGCTTAAAAACGGAAAATGGAAAAACCATGTTGTTATTAAAGCTACTTCATAAATTAGATGAAAAAGGCTAGTGAAACAATAATTATTTCTTAAATTATTATTTTACTAGCCTCTATAAACTCTTGTGATTAGATATTTAAAAACACCCTGTTATGCATAAGCTTTAATAAAGCTGCTTAACAGGGTTAAATACTATAATTTAAAAGTTACCTTTTTTTCATTGCAGTTTAACTTAACCTCATTTCCATTAGACTTGGTTATTAAAGTTACGCTGTGTCCCCATAGTTCCTGAAGATACTTTAACGTGGCTTCTGCATAATTTAAATTCAACTCCCTTCCGTCAAAAACATGCTCCAGCGTTAAAGACCTATCCTTCAAATTCATATCTATAACTCTTATAACAGGAACCATTCCCATACCGCAATTTTCACAAAGAACATTTCTAATATTAGGAAATCCCTGTTCATCTGAAACTTCCTCAATAAAGTAGTCGCTGCTTTTTTTTACGTATTCAAATAGGTGAAGCTCTTCGCTTAGCTCCTGAGTCAGATATCTTCTCAGGAAGGAAGAATCGCGCTCTAATTCACGCACTTCAAATATTTTTTCTCTTCCATATCTTTTTTCAATATCCTGAAACATTTTAAAACCTAAGAAATAAGGATTTAAACCGCCTCTCCAAGGTGCTACTACGTCGTTATGCCGCTTAATAAATTCAAGATGCAGTGAAGCTGGAAGCTCAAGTTCTTTTAATATAGTATAGTGCCAATAACTTGCCCATCCTTCATTCATTATCTTTGTCTCTATTTGAGGTATAAAATAAAGTGTTTCGTCTCTAACTATTTGAAGTATATTTTTTTCCCACTCAGCTAAATTTCCATATTTCATAATAAAATAAATTATATCTTCCTCTGGCTCAAGGGGAATCTTGCTTACATCTGGCGGTTCTGGCTTTTCATAAGGCTCTAAGATGCTTCGCACCTCACATTTTTTCCTATAATCTTCTATAAGATTCTTAGCTATTTCTTTATCCGTTATCTTTTTCTCTCCTGCCACTCTTGAAATTTGAAGCTTTATAGCATGAGCTGCATCTAAAACCCTCTCCACCTTTTCATAACCTATACTAGGGTCGTTTATATAGCTTCTTATTCTATCTGCATGGCTTTTAAACATTTCAATAGTGTAATCTGCTCTAGTCCCTTCTCTAAACAATCTATTATTCTTAAAAAAGTCATTATGTCCATATACATGAGCCATAGTTAATATTTGAAGCAGCAAAGTATTTTCCTTCATAAGATAGGCAAGGCAAGGATCAGAATTTATAACCATTTCATAAGGGAGCCCTGTGAGATTATACCTATACATTGTTCTATTTCTCTCATAAGACTTTCCAAAACTCCAGTGAGGATACCTAGAAGGCATACCAACATAAGCTTCATAAGCTAACATGTCATTATAGCCTATAATCTCAAATTCCTGCTCATAAAAATCTAATCCTAGCTTTTCAGCCAAATTCTCAATTTCTTCATTCCAACTTTGAAGCTCACTTAATGTATATTCCATCTTCAGCCCTCCTTTATATCCTTTCTTAAAATACCTTTGAGGGCACCCCATAAGTCCTCTTTCTGTTTTATAGATACTGACATAAATTTTTTACTTGTAATTTCCCTTGAAAATCTCTCCTTTAATCCTGCTGAATAAAAACTTGGCATAATTTCTGCATACCCTACCAAATTGCTCACTTCAATTAATTCTTTAACAGCTTTAACAGCTCTTTCATTATCTTCAGTCCAGTTATCTCCATCGCTTACATTAAATGTATATATATTCCAAACACTTGGACTATATCTTTCTTCAATTATTTCAAGAGCTTTAAAGTAACCGCTGGAAATATAAGTTCCGCCAGACTCTACCTTATGAAAAAATTCGTTTTCGTTTACTTCTTTTGCTGTAGTAGAGTGACTTATAAATACAATTTCTACATTAGTGTATTTCATTCTTATAAATCTAGATAATACAAAGAAAAAAGAGCGAGCCAGATATTTTTTAGTATTATCCATAGAACCTGAGGTATCCATTATACAGAATATAACTGCATTGAATTCTCTTTTCATAGTCTTTTTTACTCTGTGATACCTCAAATCGTCTTCTTTAAAAGGAAATCTTTCTATTTCTTCCTCTATATCAGCTTCCCTGTTTGCTCTTTTCTTCCCCTGTTCTCTTTTAATCTTTTCTATAACAGTTCTCTTTTTAGCTAGTCTCGGATTTATTCCGTGCCTTTGATACCCTGACTTTTTAGTAGCATTATCTGAAAGCACTTCTGAAAATTTCTTTTTATCAAGATCTGGCAGTTCTAAATCTTCCATAAGGTAATTCAGTACGTCATCTATAGAAACTTCAGTTTCGTAAATATCTTCTCCTTCTTCATTTCCTGCAGAACCGCTGCCCTTACCTTTCTGGCTCTTGTCGCTTCCTATTTTATCCCCCCTTTTTTCTGAACCGTCACCGCTTCCTACTCCAGGGGTATTTCTTCCATAAATGAACTGATATTCCTTAAGTCCTCTTACTGGAATTTTAATTTTCTTATTTTTCCCTTCACCAATTATGCTTTCTTCGGATAATATATCACCTAAATTCTCTCTAATAGATTTTTCAACAAGCTGACGATGTCTTCTTCTATCTTCTACAGTTCTATCATGGTCTATAGAATTAAATTCTTTGAAAATAGCCATAATATCAATCCTTCCATAGATTATTGGCTGCATACTTTAAGATAACATCGCAACAGCTTTCACAGTATCCATTAGCCTTCATTTCCTCTACCATTGCATTATATTTTGTTTCCTGTTCCTTATCTCTAACTCTAGACTTAGTTATTATTCTCGATAAATCCTTAACAGATGCCATAAGCTTCTTCTCAATAGCTTCTCTTAACGGCTCATAGGAAGTATAATCAATGCTTCCACCCTTTCTAACTACATAGAACATATAAGAAGTAACATCTGTTCTAAAACCTTTAGCCGAACTTTCAGAAACACCTATCTGCTCTTCTATGGATCTCATAAATCTCTCATCAGGCTGAAGCTCTTCTCCTGTAGCTTTATCCTTAAGTTTAGTCTTATTAACATAAGCTTCTGCATTATCAAGATAATTGTTAAACAGGGTTTCGGCCTGTTCTCTAAAGCTAACAATAAAAGCCTTTGTAATTTCTTTTTCCAAAATTTTATTATATTCTTTTCTTATTGTATCCTGTATAAAAGCAAGATATCTCTTCTTCTCGTCCTCAGCTATATCTAGCTCTTTTACGGATTTTATCATACTTTCCATAATGCTGAGAGGATTAATACAATTATGTTCAGAATTTGTAAGTGCATTATCTATAGCCTTAACTACAAATCTTGTAGAAATGCCATACATACCTTCTCTCATACCTGCTTCTTCTCTAAGCTCAGTAATATCAATCTTTTTAGTAGTACCCTTTTCAACTATTTCATCTCCATTATAAATCTTAAGCTTTGTCATAGGATCGGCCTTAGCTGAAGGTGTAAGCCTTGATAGCACAGCAAACATTGCAGCTGTTTCTATTGTGTGAGGTGCTATATGAGCCTTGAAGTTACTCTTTTTAAGTATCTTTTCATATATCTTCATTTCTTCATTTAATTCTAAACAATAAGGAACTTCTATTTTTACAATTCTATCTAAAATAGCTTCGTTTGTATGGTCTGACTTAAATCTATTCCATTCTGCCTCATTTGAGTGTGCTAAAATTACTCCATCAAAATAAATCATAGAGCCCTTACCTGGTGATGGAATAGATTTTTCCTGAGTGGCTGTTATTATTGTGTGTAAATACTCTACATCGTTTTTAAATACTTCTATAAACTCTACCATACCTCTATTTCCAACATTAAAAGCACCATTTAAAGAAAATACCCTTGGATCATCTTCTGGATACATATCCATCTTTGATATATCTATTGAACCTGTAAGTATGGATGTATCTTGATTATTGGGATCTACTGGCGGAACTACTCCTATGCCTTTTCTAGACCTTATTGAGAAAGTATTTGTTACTACGGGAACTTTTTCATATTCTCCATTATACTCATGCATAAGCCTGTACCTGCAAGCAGGGCACAAGTCACCTTCTATTTGTACTCCCAATAATTCTTCAAAGTTTTTTCTTAAATGCTTCGGTATTAAATGAAGTGGTTCTTCCATCATAGGACAGCCTTTTATTGAATATATTGGCGGCGCTGCTTCTAAAGCTTTTTTTAAAGCTTCTACTAAAGAAGACTTACCTGCACCAACAGGTCCTACTAAATATAAAACCTGTCTAGACTCCTCGCCTTTCATAGCTGCAGCATGAAAATAATTAACTATTTTCATCAAAACTTTATCAATACCAAAAAAATCATCCTTAAAAAAATTGTATCTTTTTATTACTTCATTACCGTATATCTTTCTAATCCTTTGATTTTCTTCTGGCTTTAAAACCTCAAATCCTTTTCCTACAATTATATCGTGCATTCTTTTATGGGCAAGCTTTGCTACATCTGGATTTTCCTTTACAATTTCAAGATAATCAAGCAAGGTCCCTTCAAACTTGTTCTTCTTCTGCTGCTCTCTATCATTACTAATCAAGTCCTTAAAATTCATATAGGCCACCTCCAAAAATTTGTGGTTATTATATTTTATTTTATAAGACAGGCACTTTATGACTGCAATTTACAATATACAATCCTTTAATATACAATAAAAAAGAACTTGGTTATACCAAGCTCTCTAAATTATCCATTATTATTTTGGTTACTATTCTCATTATTTGTATTATTTCCTTGATTTTTATCATTTTTATTAAACATCATATAAGCACCAACGCCAAGTCCTAGAAGTGCCATCTTACCTAAAGAAGGCATCATTCTATTTCTTCTTCTCATATAACTCACCTCTTTCAGTATTGTTCATTTTATTTTTTTCATAAAGAGAAAAGTTTATTCTAAAAAACTTTAAGTTTAATCTTAATTACTTTTAAGCTAAAATACGTTCTACAACCTTTGGATCATACTGTTTGTTTCTAAGCATTTCTATTTCATATTTATAAGGAGGCTTTTTATTCCCATTTTCATCTACAACATACGGTGTTTCAAGAATCTTAGGAATATCTTTTAAAAGCTCGTGATGAGCTACGTAAGATAGTGCTTCAAATCCTATAGCTCCAAAACCTATATTTTCATGCCTGTCTTTTTTAGATCCTAATGGGTTTTTGCTGTCATTTAGGTGAATAACCTTTAACCTATCTAGCCCTATTATTTTATCGAACTCTTTAAGTATGCCGTCAAAATTATTAACTACATCATAGCCTGCATCATTTATATGACAGGTATCGAGGCATATGCTTAACTTTTCATTATGCACAACCCCTTCAATTATTTGTGCAAGCTGCTCAAAGTTTCTGCCACATTCTGACCCTTTTCCAGCCATAGTTTCCAATGCTATTTGAACATTTTGTTCTTTATCAATTACCTCATTAAGTCCTTTAATAATCTGAGCAATTCCCTTTTCTTCTCCAGCACCTACATGAGCTCCAGGATGAAGAACTATTTGTTTTGCTTTTTGCAGAGCTTCCGTTCTTTTTATTTCTTCACGAAGAAAATTTACTGCAAGCTCAAAAGTTTCAAGTTTTTCACTATTTCCTAAGTTAATTATATAAGGTGCATGTACAATAATCTCTTCTATTCCATTACTATTCATATGTTCTATAGCTTTGTCTATATTTAAATCCTCTATAGCCTTGCGTACTGTATTTTGGGGTGCACCTGTATATACCATAAAAGTATTTGCACCATAAGAAACCGCCTCCTCCGAAGAACCAAGAAGCATCTTTTTTCCGCTCATAGAAACATGAGACCCAATCTTTAACATAAAATCACCTCGTATATAGTATGTAATACTTATTATTATATACTAATCATTGTTATTATCATAATAACATAAAATTTTCATTTATAAAACATATTTATTTTAACTTTTTATATTATAACTCATTTATAAGCATTTTTCCTCAATTCTTTTACATATATTCTTTAACATTTGCAAATACTAAAATTATATATAAATATAAATTTTATATGTAAGGAGAATAATTATGACAAAAGGAGAAAATAAAGCTAAAAATCAACAACAAAATAAAACTCCCAGCAATAATAAAGGAAACAGCATGGGAATGAATACCCTTCAAACTACTCGTTCTCATAAAAATCCTGATCCAAGAACCTAATATATGCTAAAAATCCGCATTATATTTAATGCGGATTTTTATGAATTTATTTAATTGTAACTTGAGCTGCTTTATCTCCAGAGTTTTTCACTCCTGTTTCTAACTTAATGCTTTCTACTTTATCCATATTAGTTATTATAACCGGAGAAACCACACTCTTTGCTTTTTCTTTTAGAAAATCTAAATCTAAAGATAAAAGCAAGTCTCCTTTTTTAACTTTATCCCCCTGCTCAACATGAGCTGTAAAACCTTGACCATTGAGGCTTACAGTATCAACACCAATATGCACTAAAATCTCTAAACCTTCCTTTGTAGTTATAGCTGCAGCATGCTTTGTTGGAAATAATACAGTTATCTCACCATCTGCAGGAGCATACACCTTATTACCTTTTGGAACAACTGCAAAACCATCTCCTAAAAGCTTACCTGAGAAAACTTCATCTGGAACTTCACTTAATTCAACTACTTCTCCATCCATTGGACTTAATATTGAATAAGAACCAGACTCTACTTTGCTTTCTTTATCTACAGCTACATCATCAAGACTTTCTGAATTTTCTGAAGGCACATAGCCATTTGATATTATAGTTTTTATATCATCTTTAATCTTTTCTGCTTCAGTTCCAAATATTGCTTGAACATTGTTTCCTGCCACTAATACCCCTGCTGCACCAAGAGCTTTTAAAGCACCTTGATTTACTTTAGTTACATCTTTTAAGGTAAGTCTTAATCTTGTTATGCAGGCATCCAATACATCAATGTTTTCCTTACCCCCTATAGCCTCTAATACTTTAAAAGCTCTTTCACTTCCTTTAGCATTTATAGGCATTTGCATATCGTTATCTTCATCTTCTCTTCCAGGTGTCTTTATGTTTAATGCCTTTATTGTGAAGTAAAATACTACAAAATACAGTGCAAAGAAGGCTAAACCTACTACCCAAATAAGCCAAGGATTACCAGCAAACTTAAAGCCTAGTAGATAGTCTATAAAAGAAGCTGAGAATGTATATCCTAATCTAATCTTTAACAGGCTTGTAACAATTCCTGATAAAAATGCTGCAAGCACATGGAATATAAATAATATAGGAGCTACGAATATAAATGAAAATTCAATTGGTTCAGTAATACCAGTTAAGAAAGCAACAAAGGCTGCAGAAATCATCATACCTGATACTTTCTTTCTATTTTCCTTTTTAGCTGCTGCAATAATGGCAACTGCGGCTCCAGGAAGTCCAAACATTAAAATTGGAAATTCAGAAGCCATAAATATTCCCGCTGTCGGATCGCCTTGAAAATATCTAGCAGAATCTCCAAAATATTTTACACCATTAGAAACATATTCTCCAAACTGGTATAAAAATGGCGGATAATACATATGATGAAGTCCAACTGGAATCAATAATCTTTTACCAGCTGCATAAAATGCCGGTCCTAGCACTGAAGTACTTGCCCATTGTGCAAATATATTTATTGCATTTTGTATTGGTTCCCAAACATTAACTCCAACTATTCCAAAAGCTAGAGCTGCTACTGATGTAATTATAGGTACAAATCTCTTTCCTCCAAAGAAGCCAAGCACTTGAGGCAGCTTTACGTTATGGAATTTATTATAAAGATATCCCGCAATAAGACCTATAGCAATACCACCGAACACACCCATGTTTATAGTACTTTTAGAAACTATATCACTATATGCTGGAGTAGCCATAAAGTCTTTAATAGACATATTCTGAGCTGCTGCAGCTTTTTCTGCAAGAGCCATAGCTGCATTGCTGCTTGCTACTTTAATTACAGCTTGAAGAATAAACTGACCTACTACTGCAGCTAATGCGGCAACTCCTTCTCCACCTGAAAAACCTATAGCAACACCAGCTGCAAAAATCATTGGTAGATTGCCAAATATAGCATCTCCCGCTTGTGCCATATAAGGCAGGTTTAATAAATCCGCCTGTCCGAACCTTAGTAAAAGTCCAGCAGCAGGTAAAACAGAAACCGGCAGCATTAATGACTTACCTATTTTCTGAAGTACAGCAAATAATTTTTTCATCTAAAAGTCCTCCTTTTTGTAGTTCTTGTTTTCTAGTATTCCTATTCAGAGATGTGTAAATACAAAAAAATAAAGCACGAGCAAAAAATAATTACAAGTAGCAATTATTTTAAGCTCGTGCCTAATTTAATAGTAACACTGCTTATATCTCTGAAAGTCTTCTAAGATGAAGAGCAATATAACCAATTTCATCTTCAGGAATTTTTACTGAAAACAAATTTTCAATTTTAAATGCGATTTTTATCGCTAAATCGTACTCATTATACATTTCTTTTTTTATATTGTCAAGCAAATAATTTTTAATAGTTTTTTTATTAACTACTCTTTGAAGCATAAAATTAATATGTGTAATAGTTCTTATATATTCTATGGAATTTTTGTCTAAATTCTTTTTTAAAAGCTTTAAAATCAAATCCATAACAGAACCTATTTTTTTTGTAAATGTCAAAGCAGCACTTACTTTTTCTTGATTAACAGCAGCTTTTATGTGCATGGCAATAAAACCTATTTCATCTTCTGGAAGATTAACTGATAGTCTCTCATTTATCATTTTTAAAGCTCTTCTTGCTAAATCATACTCTTTTGGATATAAAGCCATTAATTCATGTAAAAATGGATTTTCAATTCTTACACCTTGATTTATTCTAGTAATAGCAAAATTGATATGATCCGGAAGAGATACATGTATAGCTTCACTGAGCTTAACTGCAAGCTCCTTTTCGCATAAAGATATTATTTCTTCAGAAAGCCCCACTATCTCTATACTAATATTCTGTAAAACCTTATTAAAATTCTCCTCCCCTTCCCCTTGTTTAACAAAAATACTTTCAATTCTATCTTGAGAAATCTTATCGCCTTTACGGGAGTTAAATCCAATAGCTTTTCCAACTAAAACAAATTCATTATTATTTTTTTCTGCAATTACTACGTTATTATTTAATGCTTTTTTTATTACATATTGCTCCATAAAAGTCCTCCAGAACAACTCACCTTAAATAATATTATTTACTGTAAGTATAACATATATTTATCACAATCTTAATCATATAAAAATATTTTTCTATGGATATATATGGATAAGTATTTTTTTACAGTAGTTAGTGGAATACTAAATATAGTTTATAAAAAGGTGGTAATGTATATGGATATTAGCATTATTGGTGTACCAATTTTCTACGGTGCAGATAAAAAGGGACCTGAATATGGTCCTTCAAAACTAAGAGAAAAAAAAATAGTTGAAGTAATAGGAAAACATAATCATAGAGTATTTGATTTCGGAGACCTTTATGTGCCTGAGGTTAAAGAATATAATAAATTTTTCTCTCATCCTAACATGAAGTATCTTGATCCTATAGTTCAGGTTAACAACAATCTTGCTCATATTGTATACTCTTCAATAATGGGAGGAAGCTTTCCTCTAATTATTGGCGGAGATCATTCTTTAGGACTTGGTAGCGTTGCTGGGGCAAGCAAAGCTTTTAAAAGCTTTGCGGTTATATGGATAGATGCTCATGGAGATATCAATACTCAAGAGACTAGCGAAAGCGGAAACGTACACGGTATGTCTCTAGCTAAAGCTATGGGAATCGGTTATCCTGACTTAGTTGATGTATACTTTAAGGGAAAAAAAGTAGAAAATGAAAATGTGTACATAGTGGGAGCCAGAGATTTAGATAAAGGAGAATATGACTTGATAAAAAAAGAAGATTTAAATGTATACACAGCTAAAAGAATTCATGAATATGGCATAAAACACGTAGTAAATGAGGTGCTTGAAAATCTTAAGAATAAAAACATTGAAAATGTTCATCTTAGCTTTGACTTAGATTTTATAGATGCTCAGTTTGTTCCTGGTACAGGTACTCCTGTACATAATGGTATGACAATAGAAGAAACAGAAACCCTGCTAAAAATGTTTGCAGATTCAAAGCTTATAAAATCCATGGATTTTGTTGAATTAAATCCATTATTAGATAGAAACGATACTACAGCTGATTTGGCAATTGATTTATTAGACTGGACTTTTAAACACATATAAAATAAATTGAACTGATACAAAGTGTAGATAATAATTTTACTAAATCTATATTTTTGTTTTAATATAACATTCAAACTTCATTATTCTTAATTTTAAATATTTTTTTATAAATATTATTGCTTTTTTGTAATACTAATTATATAATAATAAAAAAGAAATTTATTATCTATGACGAGGAGAGTATATATAAAGTAGATTTTCAGCGAGTTAGGAATGGTGTGAGCCTAATATGAAGCTTATATAGAAGAACACCTCTGAGATGTTAACCGAAATGCAAAAAGTAGGCTTAACCGGTTGCTTACCGTTAAAATAGCTAGGTATCGATAACTATTACTATCCGTACCGACAGAGTTGAGTAAAATCTATTAGGATGGCACAGCGGATTTATCCGTTCCTATATAAATATAGGAACGGTTTTTTATTTTCCTATAAACCTAATAAGATTTTTGCTAATATGGGTGGCACCGCGGAATATTTATCCGTCCCAGTACTTTTTTATATAAAGTATTGGGACGGATTTTTTATTTACTAGCACAAAAAGGAGGAATTTATTATGGAAAGGACTTATGTTTGCGAAGTTAAAGAAAGCACAGATACCAGCGTGCTTCTAAGAGGATGGATTCATAAAATTCATGATCTTGGAAAAATTACTTTTATTCAGTTAAGAGATAAAACAGGGATTATTCAGCTCGTGCTGGATAAAAAATTTGAAGAACGTCTCAAACTTGAAATGTGTATAGAAGTACTGGGTGAGAAAGCTTTTAACGAAAAAGCTCCAGGAGGGATAGAAATCCTGGTAAACAGTATTCAGGTTATAGGAAAAGCCTACTACGATAACCTTCCCTTTGAAATAAATAACTATAAAATAAAAGCAGCCCTTGAAACACAACTTGATTATAGAACAATAAGTTTAAGAAGACCAAAGCTTAGAGCAGTTTTTAAAATACAGGAAGAAATAACAGAAGCATTCAGACTCTATCTTAGAGAAAAAAGATTCTCAGAAATTCATACTCCTAAGATCATATCCTCCAGCACAGAAGGCGGCTCTGAAATGTTTACTGTTAATTACTTTAACAGACGTGCATTTTTAGCACAAAGCCCTCAATTTTACAAGCAGATGATGGTAGGAGCAGGCTTTGAAAGAGTATTTGAAATAGGTCATGCATATAGAGCTGAGCTTCACAACACCTGGAGACACTTAAACGAATATGTTAGCCTCGATGTGGAAATGGGCTTTATAAAAGATGAATTTGACCTAATGACACTAGAAGAAGGCTTTATAAACTTTTTATTCAAGCATTTAAAGAAAACCTGCAGTGAAGAGCTTCAAATGCACAATATAGAGCTTCCAGACAATGTAGAAATTCCTAAAATACCATTAGGAGAAGTACAAAAGCTTCTGCTTGAAAAATTCAACAAGAAATCTCCTGTAGGAAATATAGATGCTGAGGGAGAAGTACTGCTTTCTAAGTATATTAAAGAAACCTATCACAGCGACTTTGTTTTCCTAACTAAATATCCTGTTTCAAAAAGACCAATGTATACTATGCCAGACAGCGAAATTGAAGGAGTCACTAAAAGCTTTGACCTTATATACAAAGGACTTGAGATTACAACAGGAGGACAAAGAATACATGACTATGAAATGCTGAAAGAGAATATAATAAAATTCGGCTTAAATCCTGATGACTTCAGCTTCTATCTTGACAGTTTTAAATACGGCATGCCTCCTCACGGTGGATTTGCCATAGGACTTGAAAGACTTACCATGAAAATACTTGACCTTGAGAATATAAGAGAAGCTACCCTGCTTCCACGAGATATGAAAAGACTAGAACCATAGAAAAGGAGGAATAAATAAATGAAAATAAGTATAGATGAAGTTAATTATATTGCAAAGCTTGCAAAATTAAAATTTACAGAGGAAGAAGCAGAAAAAATGGCAGAAGAATTTGAAGGCATTCTAAATCATTTTGAATCCATTGATAAATTTGATTTATCTGATGTTCAGCTTGATATTTATAGCGAAGATTTAATGCCCCATCTAAGAAAAGATGTAACTTCTGTTTTTGAAGACAAGAAAAAACTTTACCAAAATGTAAAATCCATGACTAATACTTGTATAAAAGTACCAAAAATAATTGAATAGGTGGTGAAATAAATATGAAAATAGAAACCATGACTGTACACCAAATAAAAAGCGGTATTGCCCATAAAGAATTTACCGCTGAGGAAGTTATAACCTCTCTTTTTGAAAGAATAAAGACAATAGAACCAAAGGTGGATGCCTATATTACACTATGTAAGGAAGATGCACTTTTGCAGGCAAGAAAGATAGATGAAAAAGTTAAAACCGGTAAGCCCCTCGGAAAATTTGCAGGAGTTCCTATAGCTATTAAGGATAATATATGTACTGATGGAGTAAAAACTACTTGTGCCTCCAAAATGCTTCATGATTTTATACCTCCTTATGATGCCACAGTAATAAAGAAACTTAAGGAAGCTGATGCAATAATAATAGGAAAAACAAACATGGATGAGTTTGCAATGGGTTCTTCTACAGAGAACTCAGCTTTTAAGAAAACTAAAAATCCTTGGGACCTTGAAAGAGTTCCTGGCGGTTCCTCAGGAGGTTCTGCGGCAGTAGTTTCCGCTGGCATAGCTCCAGTTTCTTTAGGCTCTGATACTGGGGGTTCCATAAGACAGCCTGCAGCCTTTTGCGGTGTTGTAGGACTTAAGCCAACCTATGGCCTAGTTTCCAGATTTGGTCTTATTGCCTTTGGTTCCTCTTTAGACCAAATTGGGCCTTTTTCAAAAACTGTTAAAGACTGCGCTTTAACTCTCGAAGTAATTCAAGGAAATGACCCTCTTGATAACACTTCAGTAAAACATAAAATCAAGGAAGATTATTTAAGCTGCCTGGAAGACGGCGTTAAGGGAATGAAAATTGGAGTTCCTAAAGAGTTTTTCAAGGCTGGTCTTGACAAAGAAATAGCTGCTTCTATAAAAGAATGCATAGAAAGATTAAAGCTATTAGGTGCTATTGTTGAGGAAATATCTCTTCCTGTAACCGAAGAAGGTTTATCTGCATACTATATAATTTCCTCTGCAGAAGCAAGCTCAAACCTTGCAAGATTTGACGGAATAAGATACGGATATAGACCAAAAGAATTTGACGGAATAGATGATTTAATGGAAAGAAGCAGAAGTGAAGCCTTTGGAAGAGAAGTTAAAAGAAGAATAATGCTTGGAACCTATGCCCTTTCCTCTGGTTATTACGATGCTTACTATAGCAGAGCACAGAAACTTAAAAAGAAAATCAAGGAACAGTTTAAAGCTGCTTTTGAAAAGTATGATATTATACTAAGTCCTGTATCTCCTATTCTTCCTTTTAAAAGTGGAGAAAAGAGCCACAATCCACTTGAAATGTATCTTGCGGATATATATACAGTTAATATAAATTTAGCTGGACTTCCTGCTTTATCTTTGCCCTGCGGTTTTAGCAAAACAGGACTTCCGATTGGTCTTCAAATAATAGGATCTCACTATGGAGAAGAAAAAATATTCAAAGCTGCCTATGCTATTGAACAGGATTTAAAGCTTACAGATAAAATACCTGAACTATAATTTAGAATAAAGGAGGATATAGTTAATGAGTTTTGAAACTATAATAGGTGTTGAAATACATGCTGAATTGCACACTAAGTCTAAATTATTTTGTTCCTGTTCCACAGAATTTGGTGCAAAGCCAAACGCCAATACCTGTCCGATTTGTCTCGGACTACCTGGAACTCTTCCAGTTATTAACGAGGAAGCAGTAAATTTAGCAATAAAAGCTGGCACTGCATTAAACTGCAAAATAAATAAACTGAATAAAATGGATCGTAAAAACTACTTCTACCCTGATCTTCCTAAGGCTTTTCAGACTTCACAATTTGATTTGCCTATCTGCAGCGGAGGCTATGTGGAAATAGATATAGAAGGCGTAAAGAAAAAAATAAGAATAAACAGAATTCACATAGAAGAAGATGCAGGTAAGCTTTTGCACCTGGAAGATGAGCCTGTTTCTCTTATCGACTATAACCGAGTTGGAGTACCTCTTATAGAAATTGTAACAGAACCTGATTTGCGTTCCCCTAAGGAAGCTGTTATCTTTCTTAAAACACTCAAGTCAATACTTGAATATGCTGAGATTTCAGACTGCAGAATGGAACAAGGTTCTTTAAGATGTGATGCAAATATATCATTAAGAAAGTTTGGTCAGGAAACTTATAATACAAAAGTAGAGCTAAAGAACATTAATTCCTTTAAAGAGCTTCAAAAGGCACTGGAGAAAGAAGAAAGCCGTCAAAGAGAGCTATACACTTATGGAGAAGAATATAAAATAAAACAGGAAACAAGGCGTTGGGACAGTGGAAAAGGAAGAACTGTACCTATGCGTTCAAAAGAAGATGCACATGACTACAGATATTTTCCAGAACCAGACCTGCTTCCCATTATAATTGCAGAAGAACAAATCGAGAGAATAAAAAATAGTCTTCCTGAGATGCCAGCACAAAAGCAGGAAAGATTCCTAAAACAGTACGGTCTTTCAGAAAAAGAGGCTTCAATTATAGTAGACGATAAGGCACTATCTCATTTTTATGAAGAAGTCTTAACTATTGGTGCAAACCCTAAAACAGCTGCAAACTGGGTGCTTGGAGACATTTTAAGGCTCCTTAAAGAAAAAGAAATTCCCTCAGAACAAATTCCAGTACAGCCGAAATCACTTTGTGAACTTCTAACCCTCATAGAATCAGGAAGAATAAGCAACACCGCTGGAAAAGAAGTTTTTGAAGAAATGTTTAATAGCGGGAAGAACGCTGAAGAAATAGTAAAAGAAAAGGGGCTCTCACAAATAAGCGACACAGGAGAGCTTGAAAAAATTATTGCTGAAATATTAGACAGCAATCCAGACTCTATTGCAAGCTACGCTTCTGGAAAAACTCAAGCTGCAGGCTTCTTAATGGGTCAGCTTATGAAAGCATCAAAAGGAAAAGCAAATCCTAAGGTTGCAAAAAAACTATTAGAATTAAGATTAAAAGAACGATTGAATTAACCTGATATTATTGTAGCGGTAATTTAATACTAAAAATAAAAAGGAAGGAGAAAAACCTCCTTCCTTTTTATTTTCTTCTTAAACTAGCAACCTTAAGCTGCTGCATATGAGCAATTATTGATAATAAATAGTTGATAACAAAATAAATAGCTCCAAGCATACCAAAAATAGCGAAAACTTGAACCGTTGAAGCATACTGTCCCATTATAATTATTCCCTTTCCTGTCAACTCCTCAATGCCAACTGCCCATACAAACGAAGTATCCTTAATAACAGTGATAAAGGTTGAGAACAAAGGTGGAAGTACATTATGAAAAGCCTGAGGTAAAATTATGTGAAAAAGCGTCTGTGTATAAGTAAGCCCTTGAGACTCAGCAGCCTCCCACTGACCCTTATGAACAGAAGCTATTCCTGCACGAACTACCTCCGCAATTATAGCACTAGTAAATAAAGTCATAGCTGTTATACCAGCATTAATAGGCTTAAGACTAGTCATAAACCTTACAGCCAGTATGAATAAAAGCAATGGTGTATTACGAATTACTTCAATATATACACCAGCAATTCTGCTGATAACTTTATTGTTTATATAACGAGCAATCCCAAGAATTACTCCAAATATGATACTGAATATTATAGTCATAGCAGCTATATATAGGGTGGTACCTAAACCCTTAAGTAAAAACAAAAGCAATTCCAATTTAAAAAGTTCACTTATCATCGTGCCACCCCGATTCTCTTCTCTAATCTTACTGCAAACTTAGCTAAAGGTAAACAAAGCAGAAGATACAGTATAGCTGTTGCAACATAGCCTGGTCCATAGTAAAGATTATTGCTTGCCCATGAATCTGCATGGTACATTAAATCTCCCCCAGCAATCATCGCCATAACAGAAGTATTTTTAATAAGACTTACTGCCTGATTTGTAAGAGGCGGAAGCATAAGCCTTATTGCCTGAGGAAGTATTATATATCTCATTCCTTCTAGATGAGTAAAACCTTGAGATAGTGCTGATTCCATCTGTCCTACAGGTACTGCTCCAATCCCCCCTCTAACAACCTCTGAAATATAGGCTCCATGGTATATGCCAACTCCCAGCACTCCAACAGTGAATACTGGAAGGGTAATACCTAGGTGAGGAAGCATGTTATATAGAAAAAATATCTGAATAACTAATGGTGTATTTTGTATTATTGATACATAAATTTTACTTATTGTTCTAGGAATTTTATAATGCAGCGCTCCAAACACACCAAAGATAATTCCTAGGCATATAGCTAAAGCAAGTGCAGATAAAGATATTAAAATAGTTGTAAAAAAGCCTTGTGCAAAAATAGTCCAATCTTGAAATAAGGCTTCCCATTTAAATAAAGCAAATGGACCTGTCACTATTTTATACCCCACTTCTTAAGAAGGTTATCAATTTCTCCAGACTTCTTCATTTCATTTATTGTATCGTTTATCACTTTAGCTAATGCATCGTTTCCTTTTTTAGATGCTACTCCGTATTCTTGTGGAGTAAAGCGCTGTTCTAATATAACTGTTGAATCATCTACATATCCGTTTAGTATTGCTCCATCTACTGAAAAACAGTCTATACGTCCACTATCTAAAGCTGCCTTAAGTTCAGGATAACTTCCAAACTCTGAAAATGTAAGTTTAATTCCTTCCTTATCTGCTGCTTCTTGAAGTGACTTCTTACTTGTTGAACTTTGAGCAACTCCTATTTTCTTTCCATCTAGACCTTTCAAATCAGTTATACCTGAAGCTTTCTTAACCATTAAAGCAACACCATCTGTAAAATAAGAATCAGAGAAATTATAACTCTTCTTTCTTTCTTCTGTAATAGTAAAGGTTGCAGCTATCATATCTACTTCTCCGCTATCAAGTAAAGGTCCTCTAGTCTTTGCATTTACAGCCTGAAGCTCAATCTTATTTTCATCACCAAGTATTTTCTTTGCTACTGCCTTTGCTATGTCAACCTCAAAACCTTCAATCTTTGAAGTAGATGGATCTTTATAACCAAACTTTGGTACGTCCACCTTAACTCCTACTTTAAGTACTCCTCTATCTTTTATTGCTTTAATATCTTTTGCTTCACCTGTTCCAACTGCCTTTGATTGTGTTGAAGAGCAGCCAGTAAATGCAACTGCTAATGAAACAAGTAATCCTCCGATTATTAACTTACCTTTTTTCATTTTATTTCCCCCTTAAATTCTATAATTTAGTGCATTATTCTGCTTAAAAATAATTTAGTTCTTTCATGGCTTGGATTAGTAAAGAAGTGCTCTGGAGGCCCTTCTTCAAGAATTTTTCCTTGATCCACAAAAATAACTCTATCTGCAACCTTTCTTGCAAAGCCCATTTCATGAGTTACAACTACCATTGTGATACCTTCGTTTGCAAGGTCAGCCATTACATCAAGCACTTCCTGAATCATCTCTGGATCTAAAGCTGAAGTTGGTTCATCAAATAAAAGTACCTTTGGCTTCATATTTAATGCTCTGGCTATAGCAACTCTCTGCTGCTGACCTCCTGAAAGCTGAGATGGATATGAAGATGCTTTATCCTTAAGTCCAACCCTTTCTAAAAATGCCATACCTGATTCTTCTGCTTCCTTTTTAGGAACCTTTTTAACTAATATAGGTGCTAAGGTTACATTTTCTAAAACTGTTTTATGTGGGTATAAGTTAAACTGTTGAAAAACCATTGCTAAAGATTGTCTTACCTTTGTTATTGGAGCTTTAGGCGCTGTTATATCAACACCATCTACAATAATTTTACCTTCATCAGGTCTCTCTAGAAGGTTGATACCTCTAATAAGAGTACTTTTCCCTGAACCGCTTGGTCCGATAATAACAAGCTTTTCTCCGCTTTGAACTTTTAAATCAATACCTTTTAGTACATGTAAATTTCCGTAATACTTATGAACCCCTTGAAATTCTATCAACTTAAGTCACCGCCTAATTTTTTATTTGTAAAACTTTCATTATAATAAATTGCAATTAACTATTATTCAAAAACAAATGCAATATTTTTTTAATTTTATTCAATTCTAATATATATTATCATAAAATCCGACAAAATTTCAAGTTATTTTTGCAATTATTTATTTGAAATAATTCATATGTATATTAATACAACTTCGACTTTTTAAAACAAAATGCAAAACTCCAGGCTTAACCTTTCATTTTGCACTTACATGTATATCTATAATCTATATGTTAAAGTAATCCGGATTTAAGTCTATACAAAGTATAAACTTTTTATTATCAATACTCTTAAATACACAGGACATAGTCATACATAAGTTTCCTGTAGCATTTGAAATATAAGGTTCTGTAAGATACTTACTTACTTTCATATTTTTAAGAAAATAATAATACTTTTTCAAAGAATGATCTTCGCCTTTTTTAGCAGGCTTAAATATAAGACTTTTTCGCTTTAAATAATTGCCATAAGCAGATACTGTATCAGTAACTTGTATACCTTCTGGGTTTAAAATATAGATACATTCAATAATTTTATAATTATTAATTATTTCAAATAATTTATAATCAAATCTTCTTTCATCCACCTGAGAAATTTCATTTAAAATATCTTTAATTATATCACCATATTCTTTTGATTTTGTTTTCTGCTGACGTATTTTTTCTTCAAGATAAGTAGAATAGTGGGAAGCAACCTTTCTAATAGGCTGATTAAAGGTTTTAATCATGCTGCTTGATATTTTTTGCGGAGTAGCAAAGTAATATCCCTGAAGCATATCAGCACCAAGCTCAATAGCTTTCATTGCTTCCTCTTCAGTTTCAATCCCCTCAGCTACAACCATTGCTCCAAGAGTTTTAGAAAGACTTACAAGGGATTTAAAAACTTCCTGCTTGTAATAATCAATATGAATTTCTTTTACTATAGCCATATCTATTTTGATTATATCTGGTCTTACAATAGCAATTCTATCAAGATTTGAACGTCCAGAACCTATATCATCTAATGCTATTAAAAAGCCATAATTTCTATAAGTTTCAATAAACCTGGTAAGAGCTTGAACATTACTTACTTTTGATTCAACAAATTCCAAAACTATATTCCCAGGCTTAATATTATATTTATTGACAAGATTTATAACAAATCCTGAACCTACTGTTTCATCTGTCATAGTAGAAATATCAATATTTAAAAACAATAACATATCTTTATGTTTTAAATAAATTTCACAAAAATTTTCAATAACTTTTTCTCTGCATATTCTATCAAGCAATACGTTTTTTTTATCCTTAGATGCTTTTTTAAATAATGAAAGGGGATCTATAAGTTCATTTTCAAAAACTCCTCTACTTAATCCCTCTAGTCCTATAGTTGATTTTTTGACTATGGAAACTACAGGCTGATAATGCACTTCTATAGATTCTTCTTCTATAATATTATTTAAAATAGTACTAGTAACTTCTTTCATGTTCTTTTCCCTTCACTTATATCGAATTTATATATTTGTTATATTATACTCTTTTATTAGAAGCAAGCCAATAAAAAACCTCTTATATTGCCTACAAAAATATATTATAACATTATAATATTTAAACGCTGCTTCAAATTAAATACTTTAATTATCTAGATAATTGTTTTTAATATTTCGTTAATGTAAACGAAAAAAATGTTTTATATTGTGCATTTTTTTCAATATTTAAGTTATAAATTGATAATTTCAAAACGACGATTTCAAGCATAGTAATTCTATAGGAAACTTTTTTGCAAAAAAGAAAAAAACACTAAGTTTTTACTTAGTGTTTTTTATAACCTGGCAACGACCTACTCTTCCACAGAGCCTCCCCTGCAGTACCATCGGCACTGTGAAGCTTAACCATCGTGTTCGG
>NZ_JAMSKT010000014.1 GCF_023806125.1 Clostridium caldaquaticum | reverse complement strand
CTCAATTTAAAAGTTTGAATCTTTATGCTCATTTTTTAATTCAAAAGAATTGCTGGTTTATCTTAATTATTCTCTGTTTAATTTTCAAAGACCAATTGATTTCGCTGTTATCTAACAGCTTTTATATCTTATCATGTTGTTTCTTTAATGTCAACAACTTTTTTGCTTCAGGATTTAACTTTATATTTTAAATCATTCAGCAGAAGCTGCCGTTCATTCAAGGAACGTTTTATATAATATCACATTACAGCATATAGTTTGTCTATCTAACTATCATTATTTAAAATTAACTTTTTATTTCTTAGAAATTCTCTATAATTCTACAAAATACCTTAATTGATACACCTGGCTGCGATTATTAATAAAATATAAAATAATATGTCTTAAAGCAGATTATAACAACGACAAGTTTAATATAATCTGCTTTAAGATAATTAATAATCATTTCAAATTATTTACAATTTCCTTGAATCTGTTACCTCTAACTTCGAAATTAGCAAACATATCAAAGCTTGCACAAGCTGGAGCCAGAAGAACCACATCTTTATCTTCAGCTTCTTCCTTAGCCTTGTTTACGGCATCTTCAAAGGAATCAGCCATAATAATAGGCAGATTCAGCTCTTTCTCTTCTATCACCTTTTGGAAGGCAATCTTTATTTTTTCTCTGGTATTGCCTAAAAGGATTAACTTTTTAATATATGGGTAACCTTCCTCTGCAAGAGGTTCAAAAGGAATATGCTTATCATAACCACCTGCAATAAGTATAACAGGCTTATCAAAAACCTTAATATCTGCTAAAGTTCTAGAAGGACTTGAAGCAATAGAGCTATTATAATATTTAACTCCGTGAAATTCTCTTACAAATTCTATTCTATGCTCTACTCCCTTAAACGTTGTTGCTACCTTTTTCATAACCTCTATGCTTACATCCTGATTTACAGCACAGAAAGTAGCAAGATAATTTTCAACATTATGCATTCCTTTTATAACTATATCTTCAGCTTTGCATACTTCCTTACCAAACAAATATAATATACCATCTTTATAATAAGCTCCTTTATCAATAGGCTCCTTTATACTGAATTGAAGCACGCTTCCTTTAGCTTCTTTAACCATTAAATTAGTTATTTCATTATCTCTGTTAAGTATTAAAATATCCTCTAAGCTTTGGAATTTAAATATATTTTTCTTAGCATCTACATACTCATCCATATCCTTATGCATATCTAAATGATTCGGACTTAGATTAGTTATAACTGAAACCTCTGGTGATACAGTCATTGTCATAAGCTGAAAACTTGAAAGCTCAAGAACCACTTTATCATCTTTTTTAATTTCTTCTATTTGAGCAAAAAGCGGAGTTCCTATATTGCCCCCTACCCATGTCTTATAACCTTCTTCCTTTAATAAATTATATATTAAAGTAGTTGTAGTAGTTTTTCCATCACTGCCAGTTACTCCATAAACCTTTGCAGGGCAATATCTTACGAATTCCTCCATCTCCGAAGTTATATATGCTCCTTCTTCCTTAGCCTTAACAAGAAAAGGACTGTCTATTCTCATAGAAGGGGTTTTAAATATAACATCATAGCCTGAAAGATTATTTAAATAATTTTCACCTAAAACCAGCTTAACTCCCTTTTCTTTAAATTCCTTTGCTATATCTCCAAGTTCATCTTCATTTTTTCTGTCAAAAGCACTAACCTTAGCACCTAACTCTAAAAGAAAGCGAATAAGAGGTATATTGCTGACACCTATACCTACAACGGCTGTATTCTTATTTTTTATAAAGTCCTTAAATTCTTTAAAATCTCTTTTCACCAAACTCCCTCACTTCTAAAACATTTATATAAAGTTAAGCTGCATCCAACAGCTTAATCAAGAGGTTTATATAATTCTTTCTATATTATACCACTTTTACAGCAATTTCTACACTTATAAAACATATATTTAAACAGAATTAATATAAGGAGTTAGTGAAATGCCATTTTTAACACTTGTTTTAACTTCCCCTTTACTTTTTATTGCACATCATAAAAAACAGGAATCTGAAAAGTATTATTTCCTAAAACTTTTTGGTCTTTGGCTCTTATGTTTAACCTACATAACAATAAATAATAGCTTTAGGTTTCCCGTTGGAATTATATGTGCTATACTAATCGTTTACAAGACAAAATTCAACAAAACATCTAAGCTTATAGCTTTAACCCTAGGAATAATCAGCTTATTACTCAGTTCTACAGTTTATTTGATTTTTAAAAATTAAGTTGTATCATGTCGAAATTGTAAGAAAATATTTAAAATAAAAACTTTTATGTTTGGTATTGTAAAACTTAAAATATTTGTGCTATACTATTTATGTGCCGTAAGGAAAACATTAATATAATTCCCCATAATTTAATAACATATAATATATCCCCATGATAAACCCCATTTGATACCGAGCACCCCCATGCTCGGTTACTTTTTTTAACTGCTTTTAATGCAGACTTCGGGTTTGCTTTTAATACTTTTAGTTGCCACCACATTAATTCCTGTACCTAATACATTTGAAACTACTACATCTCCTATCTTAATAGGAGCCTTCACCTCTACATCTTTTAATAACCTTATACACTCAAAAATCTTATCCTTTGGAATATCTTTTTCTGTTTTAACAGGCAAAACCTCTTCAGTACCATTTTTTATAAAAACTGTAGAAGTAACGATTCTGGTTGGATTTGTACATTCTTTAATTCCGTAAATTTCTCCTCTTTTGCAGCTATTTCCGCTTACCTTTATATTTTTATCATCTATGGATACTTCCAAGCTGCAGCCTAAAGGACAGCTTATACATATAAGTTCTTTTTTTACCACATTAATCCCCCTCCACTTTAACAGTTATCTTACTGCAATCAGAATGTTTAAGAAATAATTCCTTCTTAACCTTAACAACCTCCATCTCTCCAGGAGTCAGTATTTTTTTCCTTACACAAATTTCTCTTATATCATCAAAATATACAGAAATAAAGTGATTGCTGCAGGGTTTTCTTACTCTAAATTTAATATCAATATAGTCTTCAATATTTAAAGGGTTTATAAACTTAGGAACAACATAGCTTACTCCCTCTTCAGCTATAACTTCCAAGCTGTCTTTACTAACTTTTTCTCCTTTTACAAACTTAGCTGCATTTTTTCCTGCTGTATAACTCTCCAAAGTTACGTAATCTACTAAATCATGTACATGAAGCACATTACCACAGGCAAATATCCCTTCAAGGTTTGTCTGCATACTTTCATTTACTATTGGTCCATTGGTAACATCAGACAAAGTAACTCCCGCATTTTTAGACAATTCATTCTCGGGTATAAGCCCTACTGAAAGAAGCAGAGTATCACAGTCTATATATTCTTCTGTACCTTCAATAGGTTTTCTATTTTCATCCACCTTTGCTATGATAACTCCTTCAAGCCTTTCTTTTCCTTTTATATTTACAACTGTATGACTAAGCTTTAATGGTATATTATAATCATGAAGGCACTGAACTATATTTCTATTAAGTCCGCTGGAATAAGGCATAAGCTCCACAACAGCCTTTACCTTGCAGCCCTCTAAAGTCATTCTTCTTGCCATTATAAGTCCTATATCTCCTGAACCTAATATTACAATCTCTCTGCCTGGAAGCTCTCCTTTAACATTTACAAACTTTTGTGCAGTTCCAGCAGTATATATTCCCGAGCACCTGTTTCCAGGAATATTTATTGCTCCTCTCGGCCTTTCTCTGCAACCCATAGCCAAAATTACCGCTTTTGCTTTTATCTCAATTACTCCATCTTTATCATTTACCGCTGTAATTATCTTATCTTTTGATAAATCTAAAACCATTGTATTTAACTTATAAGGTATATTTAGTTCCTTTAACTTACTTATAAACCTTTCTGCATATTCCGGACCTGTAAGCTCTTCTTTAAAAGTATGAAGACCAAAACCATTATGAATACACTGATTAAGTATTCCGCCTAATTGATTTTCTCTTTCTATAACTAATATATTTTCTATACCATTTTCTCTAGCTGCAATAGCAGCTGCAAGGCCTGCAGGGCCCCCACCTATAATAGCTATATCATATTCCTGCATAAGCTTTACCCCCTACTTAATACTATCCTTATTCTTTCCAACCAGTAATTTTGAGTTTCCTCCAAACTTAGTAACTTCTTCTACACCTATTTTAAGCTCCCTGGCAAGTAGTTCTACAGTTTTAGTCATACAAAAACCCACCTGGCATCTTCCAGTACCTGCTCTTGTTCTTCTTTTTACTCCATCTACGGTTTTTGCTCCTAAAGGTCTTCTTATGGCATCTATTATTTCCCCTTCTGTTACAGTTTCACATCTGCAGACTATCCTTCCGTATTCAGCTTTAGATTTAATTAGCTTATTTTTCTCTTCATTGCTCAATTCTCTAAACTTTAGAATACCCTTTCTTACAGGGTTGAAATTTTTATTTTTGCTTGGATTAAGTTTTTGAACTACTAGATTTTCTATCATTACTGCTATAGCTGGTGCACTTGACAACCCCGGTGATTCTATGCCTGCTGCATTAATAAAACCTTCTGCATCTTCCGCTTCACCGATTACAAAATCATCAGCTGTAAAGTGAGCTCTTAATCCAGCGAAAGAGGTAATAACCTTATTTACCGGCAAATTTTTAACACTTAAACTTCCCTTTGTAATTACTTCCTCTAATCCTTTCCTAGTAGTTGTTAAATCCAGCTTATCATCTAAATCCACTGCAGTAGGCCCTACAAGCAGATTTCCATGAATTGTAGGACTGACTAAAACACCTTTGCCCATTGCTGTTGGCAGCTGAAATATAGTTTTAGAAACCAAATTCCCTGCCTCTCTATCTAAAAGGCAGTACTCTCCTTTTCTAGGAATTATACTTATTTTATTTTCACTTACCATATTGTTTATTTCATCTGCAAATACTCCTGCAGCATTGATTATTACTTTTGCCTCAAAATCTCCATTATTTGTAGAAACTATATAGTTACCCTCCTGCCTTCTTATTCCATTTACTGTTGTATCAAATATAAACTCTACCCCGTTACTATTAGCATTTTCAGCAAAACCTAAAGTCATCTCATAAGGACAAACTATGCCGCTAGTTGGAGCATAAAGAGCAGCTGCTGCATTCTCCGTAACATTTGGCTCTATCTCTTTAAGCTCATCTCTGTTTAATACTTTTAATCCAAAAACTCCATTTTTTTCTCCCTGCTTTTTTAAATCTTCAAGCTTATATAAATCTCTCTCATCAAAACAGAGCACCAAAGCTCCAATCCTTCTAAACGGAAAATCCAATTCCTCAGAAAGTTTATCAAACATTTTATTGCCTTCTACGTTCAACTTTGCTTTTAAGCTTCCAGGCTTGGCATCAAAACCTGCATGAATAATTGCACTATTTGCCTTTGTTGTGCCCTCGCAAATATCGGAATTTTTCTCGATAACACATATATTCAGCTCATATTTAGATAACTCCCTGGCTATAGAACTTCCTACAACTCCAGCCCCGATTATCAAAACATCATACATAACCTATCCCCCTTAAATAATGCTTTAAAGCAAAAAAGACAAAGAGAACCATTATATAAGGATTCACCTTAATAACGGCTCTCTTTGTCTCTCGCCTAATACCATTATATTACAAAATTGTTTTTCTGTAAATAGTTAAATATAAATAAATATATACATTAATTACATGTTCCATAAATCAGAATCACTTGTAGATATAGCAACAGCACCGCTTCCCAATGCATCCATTACATCCTTTTTATTTTCTATAAGCCCTCCAGCAATTACAGGCACCTGGACTTCCTTTTGAATTTTACTTATTATTTTACTTGCAACTCCTGGCATTACCTCAACTGCATCAGGTCTTACATCCTTTATGTTTTTAATACCTGATTTTAATGATAAAGAATCAATTGCAAAAATTCTCTGTACTGTACAAAATCCAAGCTGCTTAGCATGTCTTATATTTGTAGGCTTTGTTGTAATTATTCCATAAGGTTCCGCATGTTTTTTTATAAATTCCAGTGCTGCAGAATCAGCTTTTAATCCTTCTACCATATCAATATGTACAAACACCAGCTTATGAGCTTCTTTTAACCTATCACACATATCCTTTATGTTTAATATACTTCCATGCAGAATAAACACAACTAAAGCATCACTGTCTATCACCTGCTGCAAATTACTGTCTGCGGTTACAGCTGCTATTATAGGATTTTCTAATAGAATTTCATTTAAATTTATCATAACAATACCTCAATTACCTATTATTCTTACTATATTATACCACGGAATTTACCTTAAAATATCTTCGCAAATTTATAAATATATAAATATTTACTTAAAAGAAGCATTCTAAAAATAAATTACTAATATATATCTGAAAATTCTAAATGTACTCTTTCCATATACTTTGAAGTATAGGACTGCGCTGAAGAATCCTCTATTAATCCAGAACTTCCTTCTAATTGAATAACAGGTAATTCTATAATAAATTCACTTCCTTCATTAAGCTTGCTCTTAACCCTTATTGTTCCATTATGCATTTCTACAAATGTCTTTACAAGAGAAAGTCCTATTCCGCTGCCTTCTGTTCTTCGTGACAAAGATTTATCTACTTGAGAAAATCTCTCGAATATTCTTTCAAGCTCTTTCTCTGGTATTCCTATTCCTGTATCTTTAACTGAAATACGTATACGATCTTTCAAGTCATATAAATTTACATAAATAAAACCATCTCTGTCGGTAAACTTTACAGCATTTGAAAGAAGGTTAAGTATAATTCTTTCAATCTTTTCTGTATCAACAGCTATGTATTTTTCCTCAATCTCTGTGTCAAATATTAAATTTATACCTTTTGACTCAGCATAAACAACTGACGATAGCACAATTTCTTCAATAACGGATACAATATTTTCATTTGAAAGCTCAAGCGACAAATATCCTCCATTTATCTTTGTTGAATCTATTAAGTTATTAATAAGCCTCAACAGCCTTAAAGTGTTCTGATTCATAATTTTTAGGTATTTACTTATACTGCCTGCATCAGTACTTTGAGAAGCTATATGCTGAAGAAGCTGAATTGAGCTCCATATTACATTTAAAGGGGTTCTCAATTCATGAGATATATTTGCAAAAAATTCTGTTTTTAACTTATCGTATTCAATCATTTCAGTTAAAACTTTTTCATTTTCTTTAATATTTTCATTTAATGCAGCAACTTCATTTGAGGCAGTTGCTACCTCCTTTTGAAGTGTCAAAATCTCATTAACAGAGTTCTTTAAATAAATAAGGGTCTTAACTCTTGCCATTAACTCAGAACGGTTAAACGGCTTTCTTAAATAATCATTAGCCCCGCATTCAAAGGAAATAACAACCATCTCAGGCCTAATGTCAGCAGTCATTATAAGTACAGGAAGCTCAACTAAAGATTTAGTTTCTCGAAGAGTACGGCAGATTTCGTATCCAATTATGTCTGGAAGCATCATGTCAAGTATCACTAAATCCAATTCATTATTATCTATAATCTCTAATGCCTCTTTTCCGTTAGAAGCAGTAATAACTGTGTATCCTTCATGTTCAAGAAAATTTTTAAGCACTTTTCTGTTAACAAGTTCATCATCTACTATAAGAATTTTTTTCTGTATTAATGGTATAGTTTTAGGTAAGATATTCTCTTTACAAAGTATATCCTGCTTTGTTTTCTGCATTTCTGAAATACTATGAGAAGTATCTGCATATGTACAGCATTTTGGCAAGCTAAATACAAATTCCGTTCCCTTTCCTTCTTCAGAGCGGACACTTATATCCCCACCATGAAGCTTCACTAAATGTCTTGTTACATAAAGACCAAGCCCTGTTCCACCGTAACGCTCTCCAATTCCTTTACCTTGTTCATATGCTTCAAAAATTATATCAAGTTTATCTTGAGGTATTCCTATTCCTGTATCACGTACATATACATGAATATTTTCTTCCTTTTCTGCTGCCTGTATTTCTATGGTACCTTTTGGAGTAAATTTTACTGCATTGCCGATTAAATTGTATAAAATCTGCTGTATTCTATTTTCATCGCCATAAGCATGTGGAAAAGATTGAGGAATATTATTTATTAATACTAAATCCCTGCCTTTAGTAGTTGCTTCACAAAATTTTATTACAATCTGTACCTGAGCTCTTAAATCTACCGGCTTTCTTTCTAATTTTAAATCGTTATTCTTAAGCTTTGAAAAATCCAGAATGTCATTAACCAGATTTGACAGACGCCTTGCACTAGCCTGCACTAAATAAAGAGTTTCTTTCTGCTCCTCCGTAAAACCACTAGACATACCTGAAACCAAACTTTCTGTAAGGCCTATTATACCGTTTAAAGGAGTTCTTAACTCATGAGATGTAGAAGCAAGAAAATCATCCTTTAATTTATCTACAGATTTCAACTTTTCTGTCATTTCTTCAACACTTGAAAATACCATAGAAAACCTATCTGCCGTTACATAGGATTGAGCTGCTATAAAAATAAGCATTCCAAGCGGAGCATAAGATCCTGTTATAATGATTGAAAAATGATATAAAAGATCATTAAACCTTGTTATAAATAAAGCTAGTATTCCTATAAAAGCTATCTCATAACCTTTTTCTCCTTTAATATACCTATATATCATTTTGCTTAATATATATATGAGAACAATATTTGTAACTATTTCAAAAGGAGGCACTAAATAATACTGATATCTTATAGGTGAAAGCAGTATAGTAAAAAAATAAATAATACCTGTTAAACTAGAAAGCCTTACAATAAATTTTGATAATAAACCTTCATAGTACTTATTAATAAAAAGCACTAATATAGGAATATAAAGAAACCATGTCCAGTTTAAAAGCCATCCATTTAAGATAAAATTCATATTTTTAAATACATTATGTATTAATCTTTCTCCTACTAAGGCTGTTCTTAATGCTACTATAGCACATACTAATGCAAAATAGAGAGGAGCTTTGTCCTTTCTTCTCCTAAAAAATAACCCTAAATGATATACTGCAGCTATTATAGTGCTGCCTAAAAGAAATAAATCAAATCCTACTTTTTCTGTTCTATTGCTGATTATTTGAGAATCTGTTCCCATAAGTATTGTATCTACCTGAGACTCATAGGTATAAAAATTGCTTACTTGCAGTATTATATCAAACTCACCATTACCACATGCAAAAACACCGATTTTAGGAATAAGCGCAGCAGTCATTTCATTCTTTAATTTACCTATCTTACCTGCCTCAGAAACAACTCTGCCGTTAGCCCAAAGCTTATGGGCTGTTTCAATATATTCAGTTTTAATACCATATAATTCCTCAGCTTTATCTGTTATAACTCTTAGTCTAAATGTAGCAAAACCTTGTCCACCTACAGGATGCCCATTAACTATATATCCATTAAAATTTCCTGGCATATCAATAAATCCATCCATTTTCGGAAGTTCTTCTCCCTGAAAATCTTCAGGGGTTAATAATTTACCATAATAAAATTCCCATTCTCCGTTAAGACCAATTATGCCTTTTTCTTTAAAATCCCAATTTCTTAAATCTAGTACCCCTTTCTTTGCTAAAGGTTTTTCAGTAAGCGAATGTGAGCTTTTATCACTGAATACAAAAAATACCATTAATACTGAAACCAATAAAAATATCAGCAGACAGATTTTTATTAAAGCTCTTTTAAAATTAAACATAATAATCATCCTTAAGTCATATTTATTTTAGTACTACATTAAAGTATCCATATTATACCCCTTAGCATTTTATCAAAAAAACGAGATATTTTCCATTATAATCTAAAAAAATATATAATTATTCAAAAATAACATAAATACCCAAGGCATAAACCCTGGGTATTTATGTTATTTTTCTTCTAATAACTTATTCAAAGCCTCTATCATTTCATTTACATCTATTCCGTGAACAAGCGCACCCTCTTCAAGAGTTTCCATTTGCGCACTTGGGCAGCCAACACAACCCATTCCAAAGGACATGAGCACCCTAGCAGCATCTGGATGAAGCCTAACTACTTCACCTATAGTCATATTTCCAGTTACTTTCATAAATTCACCTTCTTTACAAAGATTAATACTTCTTATTTATTATTACAAAAATTTAATAAAAAATACTCAGGATTCTTACTCTTGGTATTTTTATTAAATTATTGATTTAATGCTTGTAATAATTCTTCAACCTCAAAGCCGTGAACCATTGCAGCTTCTTCAAGTGTTTCAGCCTGAGATGCAGGGCATCCCACACAACCCATTCCAAAGCTCATTAATATCCCAACTGAATCAGGAAAATTTCTAACTACTTCCCCAATAGTCATATCCTTAGTAATCATACTGCCATCCCTCTTTTCTATACAAATTAAATCATACTGTTTTAGTATGATTTAATTCAATTATAACAGAATTATATTAAATAATAAAGATATTACAATAAACATTTTTTAATTTATTTTGTAAATTAAAAGGAAGGATGTTTATTAGTCCTTCCTTTTATAATGACTTCTTAAATTAAATACTGCCTACTTCTATAGTTTGATCTCTTCTTGGTCCTACTGAAATTATAGAAATTTTAACTCCAGTAAATTCTTCTATTCTCTTTAAATATTTCTTTGCATTTTCTGGAAGTTCTTCATAACTTCTAGCATTACCTACACTTTCATCCCAGCCATCAAATTCTTCATACACAGGCTCACATTCAGCCAAATCTTCAAGACTTGCAGGAAAGTAATCTATAACCTTATCTTCAAATTTATAACCTACACACACCTTTATTTTATCCAATCCTGCTAAAGTATCTATTTTTGTTACTACAAAGCTTGTTAAGCCGCAGATTCTTGCTGTACTCTTTAAAATAACCAAGTCAAGCCAACCGCAGCGTCTTGCCCTTCCTGTAGTTACTCCGTATTCATGTCCTTTTTGTCTTATCCATTCTCCCATTTCATCATTAAGCTCTGTTGGGAATGGGCCTTTTCCAACTCTTGTAGTATAGGCTTTAGCTATACCTACAGCATTTGTTATCATTGTAGGTCCTATTCCAGCTCCAGTGCAGACTCCGCCGGCTATAGTATTTGATGAAGTTACATAAGGATATGTTCCATAATCTATATCAAGCAGCATTCCTTGCGCTCCTTCAAAAAGCACCTTCTTGCCTGCTTTTATTTCATCATAAACTCTGACAGATATATCTCTAACAAAAGGTCTCAATCTTTCCGCATACTTTACGTAATCATTGTAAATTGCTTCAAAATCTAAAGCTTCTCCGCCATAAACCTTTGTTATTATTTCATTTTTTGCTTTTATGTTCTCACTAAGTTTTTCTCTGAAAACTTCAATATGCATAAGGTCGCAAACCCTTAAACCGCTTCTTTCAACCTTGTCTGTATAGGCAGGTCCTATACCCTTACCTGTAGTTCCTATATCATTTTTACCTCTAGCTTTTTCCTTTAATGCATCTAATGTTTTATGGTAAGGCATTATAAGCTGTGCTCTATCGCTTACAATAAAATTTTCTGGTGTAACCTTTACTCCTAAACCTTCTAAATAATCTAGTTCATCAAATAATGCTTTTGGATCTACAACTACACCGTTTCCTATTACATTTAGTTTATTACCATAAAGAATACCTGAAGGCACAAGGTGAAGCTTATACTGTTTGTCTCCAACTTCCACAGTATGCCCTGCATTATTTCCTCCTTGGAATCTGACAATAACCTCTGCCTTCTCAGCAAGATAATCTGTCATCTTCCCTTTTCCTTCATCTCCCCATTGTGCTCCTACAACTATAAACGCTGACATATAGCCTGCCTCCAATCTCGTTTTTACTTTAATTAACTATATTTTTCTGCCAAGATTCTTCCAACATATACTCCGCTTGCAGATGCCTGTGATAAAGAGTGAGTTACTCCTGAACCATCCCCTAACACATAAAGTCCTTTAACCTGAGTCTCGAGATTATTGTCCACTTCTACCTTTGAATTATAGAACTTAACTTCAACACCATATAAAAGTGTATCTTCATTTGCTGTGCCTGGTGCAATCTTATCCAGAGCATATATCATTTCTATAATATCATCTAATTGTCTTTTTGGCAGTACTAAACTTAAATCTCCAGGAGTTGCATTAAGAGTTGGTCTTGTAAAGCTCTTACTTAATCTGTCTTCGTTAGTTCTGCGTCCTTTAACTAAGTCTCCAAATCTTTGAACAAGCACTCCGCCGCCTAACATATTGCTAAGTCTTGCAATAGATTCTCCATATTCATTGCTGTCTTTAAACGGTTCTGTAAAATGATTTGAAACTAACAGCGCAAAATTTGTATTATCTGTATGAAGTTCTGGATTTGAATAGCTGTGGCCATTAACAGTTACTATTCCATTTGTGTTCTCACTGACTACCTCTCCATGAGGATTCATACAGAAAGTTCTAACAAAATCTGAATATTTCTTAGTTCTGTAAACTATCTTGCTTTCATAAACTTCCTTTGTTATATGCTCAAACACATCAGCTGGAAGCTCCACTCTAACTCCAATATCAACTCTGTTGCTTTCTGTTTTTATACCAAGCTTTGAACATATTTTAGAAATCCATTTTGAACCAGAACGACCTGTTGCAACAACTAAATCTTTAGCTTCATAAGTATCATTTTTAGTATTAACAATAAACTTATCATCTGTTTTATTAATATCAGAAACCTCGTTATTGAATATCATATCTATTTTATCACTTAAATAATCATATATATTCTGAAGAATAACCAAGTTTCTGTCAGTACCTAAATGTCTAACCTTAGCATCTAAAAGATGTAAATCATATTGAAGAGCCTTACTTCTAAGATCTGAATTTGCAGTAGAATAAAGCTTTGCATCTGCTCCTCCCATTTTGCAAAGCACCTCATCTACATAATACATAAGTTCTAAAGCTTTGTCTCTACCTACATATTTATATAAATCTCCGCCAAAGTTATTTGTTATATTATATTTTCCATCAGAAAGGCTTCCTGCCCCTCCATACCCATTCATTATACTGCAAACCTTACAATTTATACAAGATTTTATTTTTTCTCCATCTATTGGACATTTTCTTTTATTTAAGCTGTTCCCCTTTTCTAACATCAATATATTAATGTTCGTATTTTTTCGAACTAATTCATATGCTGTAAATATCCCGCTTGCTCCTGCACCTATTATAATTACGTCATATTTTTTATACATGCCGCATCCCTCCCTATGACATGATATCAGATTATTATAAAACAGTCAACAAAAATACGAATATTTAATTTAAATAATAAAAATTCATTCGCAATTATAGTTTTGAGCAGCCTCTTTGTGTCCGATTTTAAATTTATGCAATTATATTGTCATATATACATAAAGATTAATATAATAATTATAAATACTTTAATTCAGCAGGTATAAATATTATATGCTGCTAAATGTATAAGGAGGCTGCTATGAACATTCCTAATATACTTACTATATTCAGATTATTACTAATCCCTGCATTTGTGATAGTTTTTAAAAATTCTCCTTCTAATAATAATCTGGCTTTGTCAACAATAGTATTTTTAATTGCTGGTTTTACTGACTTTCTAGATGGTTATATAGCAAGGAAATATAACCTTGTAACTAAAATAGGAATTGTTTTAGACCCACTTGCTGACAAACTTATGTTAATGACAGTTTTAACATGCTTAGTAATTAAATCTTATATACCTCTTTGGATTCTTATTGTTATCGCCTGCAAAGAAATTTTCATGATATTTTGCGGAGTATTCCTATATAAAAAAGGTACTGTAATACCTTCAAATAAACTAGGCAAATTATCTACTATATTTTTTTACGTATCTATAGTCATTCTCGTATTTAATAAAACTGCAGGAAAATTTCTTTTATATTTTTCAGTAGCCAGTGCTCTTATAGCTCTTGTTAACTATACGTTTGTTTATAAAAAAGGTAAAAAAGACGATGATAAAAACATATATTTAAATAATAATAGGGAGTATCTTTAAATTGTAATTTAAAGATAGTCCCTGCACATTTAGTTATTGTAAATATTTATTCCCATATATCTTTAGTGATTTCTTCTATTTTCATTTTCCTTTTATTAGTCTCCTCCAGGCTAATAGTAATTTTATCCTCTATACTTAAAACATCCCCCTCCTTAGCCCCTTCTGGCAACAACTCTCTTTTAATATTTATAATTTTACCATAATATAGTTCTACAATGGCAAATTGCCCCTCAAACCTGTCAATTACCCCGAACATATTCCTCTCCTATATTTTTTAAATTATTATTATTATTCCATAAAGCAGCACATATTTCAATTAAATTATATCATAATATTATTATCCAAACACTTGTTGAAAAATAAAAAATTAACAAATTTGCATATAAAATTTTTTAAAAACCACTTAATTTCTATTAAAGTTTTTAGTATAATGTTAAAGTAAATAGTTTTCATATTGTTAATTTAGCTCCAATTATTTTATTTTTAAATTTATAGATTGTTAATTAACAAACAACTATAGGATCAAAGGAGGTTACAAAATGATGTGTAAAAGTGTATTAGTCGAAGAAAAATTCCATGAACTAGAAGAATTCATAAACAGCTTACCTAATAAAAAAGGTGCACTAATTGAAGTTCTTCATAAAGCTCAGAATATATTTGGTTATCTGCCCGAAGAAGTACAGCTCTTTGTAGCAGAAAAACTAAATGTACCTGCTTCTAAGGTTTTTGGAGTAGTAAGCTTTTATTCCTACTTTACTACAACTCCTAGAGGTGAAAATGTAGTAAATGTATGCATGGGAACCGCGTGCTTTGTTCGTGGTGCCGCTAATGTTTTATCAGAGCTTGAAAAACAGCTTGACATTAAAGTTGGAGAAACTACTCCTGATGGAAAGTTTACTATCGAAGTACTCCGCTGTGTAGGTGCCTGCGGTTTAGCTCCCGTAGTAACAGTAAACGATAGAGTTTATGGTCATGTTACTCCAAACGATGTAAAAAAGATTTTAGCTGAATATCAAGATTAATTTTATTTAGGGAGGGAAAAGGATTGGATAAAATTCATTCTTTAGAAGAACTTCAAAAATTAAATCAGGAATATAAACCTCTTCTACGCTTAAGAAAATTTGACAACACTCATGTGCCTGCCGAGGAAAACAAAATAGAAAAAAGAGACATTCTAGTTTGTGGAGGAACAGGCTGTAAGGCCTCCAGAAGTGATCAAATAGTTAGAAATTTAAAGCGTTATATAGACCTGGCTGGTTTAACTGATAAAGTTAATGTATCAATTACAGGCTGCTTTGGTTTCTGTGAAAAAGGACCTATAGTTAAAGTAAGTCCTGACAACGTATTTTATGTTCATGTAAAACCTGAAGATGCTGAAGACATAGTTCGAGATCATCTTGTTAACGGAAACGTTGTTGAGAGACTTTTATATGAAGAACCTACTCTTAAAGAAAAAGTTAAAAGACAGGATGAAATGTCCTTCTACGGAAAGCAGCAACGTATAGCTTTAAGAAACTGCGGACTTATAAATCCTGAAGATATAAGAGAATATATTGCAGCAGATGGTTATCTTGCTCTTGGAAAAGTTCTAACATCCATGAAACCTGAAGATGTTATTCAAACTATGATAGATTCAGGACTTCGCGGACGTGGAGGCGGAGGTTTCTCCACAGGACAGAAATGGCTATTTGCCAGAAGAAGCAAAGCAGAACAAAAATATATAATCTGTAATGCTGACGAAGGAGATCCAGGCGCATTTATGGATCGTTCCATTCTTGAAGGAGATGCTAACAGTGTTATTGAAGCTATGGCTATTGCCGGCTATGCTATAGGAGCCAGCGAAGGATATATTTATATAAGAGCTGAATATCCTCTAGCCATAGAAAGACTTAGACTTGCTATAAGCCAAGCTCGTGAATTAGGGCTTCTTGGAAAGAATATATTAGGTACAGATTTTAACTTTGACTTATTTATTAAATATGGTGCAGGAGCTTTTGTATGCGGAGAAGAAACAGCTCTTATCCATTCTATAGAAGGAAACCGTGGAGAGCCAACAACAAAACCTCCTTTCCCTGCAGTAAGCGGACTTTGGGAAAAGCCAACCTGCGTAAATAACGTTGAAACCTTTGCCAACATACCTCCGATTATACTAAACGGACCTGCTTGGTACAGTTCAATGGGAACTAAAACTTCTAAAGGAACTAAAGTTTTTGCTCTAGCTGGTAAAGTAAATAATGTTGGTCTTGTAGAAGTTCCTATGGGAACTACTCTTAGAGAAATTATCTACGACATCGGCGGAGGAATTAAAAACGGCCGTAAGTTCAAGGCAGTACAAACAGGAGGACCTTCCGGAGGATGTATACCTGCTGAAGCATTAGACAGCCCAATTGATTACGAATCCTTAAATGCAATTGGTTCCATGATGGGTTCAGGCGGAATGATTGTTATGGACGAAGATAACTGTATGGTAGATATAGCTAAATTCTATCTTGAATTTACAGTAGATGAGTCCTGTGGTAAATGTACTCCTTGTCGTGTTGGTAATAAACGTCTTCTTGAAATACTTACAAGAATAACTGAAGGCAAAGGAACAGAACAAGATTTAGTTGATTTAAAAGAACTTTCTGAAACAATTAAAGATACTTCTCTATGTGGACTTGGTCAGACTGCACCAAACCCAGTACTTAGTACAATGAAGTATTTTATGCATGAATATGAAGCTCACGTTAAAGAAAAACGATGTCCTGCAGGTGTTTGTCAGGCTCTTATGCAGTACTACATTACTGACAAATGCATAGGCTGTACAAAATGTGCAAGACAATGTCCTGTATCTTGTATAAGCGGTAAAGTAAAAACTCAGCATGTTATAGATCAGGAAAAATGCATTAAGTGCGGTGCTTGTCAAACAGCTTGTCCAGTTAAAGCTATAATCAAACATTAAATTTTAGATCGCTCCATCTTATAATATATCGGAAGAGGTGAAGGTTTTGAGTTTAGTAACTGTAACAATAAACAACAGACAGGTTCAGGTAGAGGAAGGAACAACTATACTAGAAGCAGCCAAACTCCTTAATATAAAAATCCCTACTTTGTGCCACTTAAATTTACATGATACAAAAATGGTTAATCAAACTGCTTCCTGCAGAGTGTGTATGGTTGAAGTAGAAGGAAGAAGAAATTTAGCTCCATCTTGTGCTACTCCTGTTTATGACAAGATGGTTGTAAGAACAGACAGTCTTCGTGCTATAAATGCCAGAAGAACAGTTGTTGAACTTCTTTTATCAGACCATCCAAAAGATTGTTTAACCTGTGCTAAAAATACTGATTGTGAACTTCAGCAGATTGCCGCTGATTTAGGTGTACGTGATATTCCATATAAAGGTGAAATGTCCACATACGAAATAGATGATTCCAGTTATTCCATAGTTAGAAATCTTGACAAATGTATTCTTTGCAGAAGATGTGAAACTATGTGTAATAAAGTTCAGACCGTTAACGTATTATCAGGTGTTGACAGAGGTTTCCAAACAGTAGTTGCTCCTGCATTTAATTTACCTATGACTGAGACTTCCTGTACTTTCTGCGGTCAATGCGTTGCTGTCTGTCCAACTGCTGCACTTACAGAAGTGAGCAATATTCCTAAAGTTTGGAGAGCTCTTAGAAACAAAGAGAAGTTTGTAATAGTTCAAACTGCTCCAGCAGTAAGAGTTGCCCTTGGAGAAGAATTCGGAATGGAACCAGGTACAATTGTAACTGGAAAAATGGTATCTGCTCTTCGTAATTTAGGGTTTGATAAAGTGTTTGACACAGATTTCGCAGCTGATTTAACAATTATGGAAGAAGCTTCCGAATTTGTTCATAGATTTAAACATGGCGGAAGATTACCAATATTAACAAGCTGCTGCCCAGGATGGGTTAAGTTCTTTGAACATCAATTCCCTGATTTACTAGATATACCTTCAACCTGCAAATCTCCTCATGAAATGTTTGGAGCTGTTGCAAAAACTTACTTAGCTGAAAAACTTGGAATAGATCCTAAAAATATCGTGGTAGTTTCAGTTATGCCTTGTCTTGCTAAAAAATACGAAGCTGCAAGACCTGAATTATCTCGTGACGGAATTCAGGATGTTGATATAGTTATAACAACAAGAGAATTAGCTAAAATGCTTAAAGAAGCTGGTATAAACTTTGCTTCACTACCAGAAAGTGATTTTGATAATCCTCTTGGAGAATCTACTGGTGCTTCTGTAATCTTCGGTGCAACTGGAGGAGTTTTAGAAGCAGCACTTCGTACAGCTTATGAATGGCTTACTAACAAAACACTGGAAGACGTTGAATTCCATGCACTAAGAGGTATGGATGGCGTTAAAGAAGCAATAATTAAAATTGACGATATAGATGTTAATGTTGCCGTTGCTCACGGACTTGGAAATGCCCGTAAGATACTTGAAGCTATACAAAAGGGCGAAGCTAATTACCATGCTATTGAAATAATGGCCTGCCCTGGCGGATGTATAGGCGGCGGTGGTCAGCCATATATTCACGGTAATGTAGAAATAGTAAAGAAACGTGCTTTAGCTATTTACGAAGAAGATAGAGGAAAAGTTAAGAGAAAATCTCACGAAAATGAAGCTGTTATAAAGCTTTATGAAGATTTCTTAGGAGAACCTTATGGTGAAAAAGCTCATGAGCTGCTCCATACTCATTATGTAAAGAGACAAAAACTATAATTTAAAGAGCTATCTCATACCGAGGTAGCTCTTTATTATTTACATATAGAACATAACTTAAAGTAATCTATATCACTAAAGCTTTTAATTATTAAATCTGCACTGCTTCTATCCTGTTTTCCAGAGTTAACATTATCAATTGCTATGCATTTCATTCCTGCTTTCTTTGCTGAATTTATTCCCAAGCAGGAATCTTCAATAACTATACACTCACAGGGTGCAGCCTTTAATTTTTCCGCAGTATATAAGAATATTTGTGGTGAAGTTTTTCCTTCTTTTATATCATCTCCACTGACTATTACCTGAAAAAATTTTGTTAAATTAAACTTATCCAATACAGTATATATATTTTTTAAAGATGTTGAGGATGCTAAAGCAAGCTTTATGTTATTTTCATATAAACTTTTCATTAACTCCATAACACCATCTATCAGCTTTTCTTCAGTGCTGGTTTTTAAATAGTTTATGTAATTTTCTCTATTTATCTTAACCAGTTCTTCAATAGACTCCTTTAAATTATATTTTTTCTTTAAACTTTTCCACATTTCCTCTGCTGGCTTTCCCACATAAGTATAGTACTCATCTTTTGTCATATTCACATTTAAACCATTAAGGAACTCACTGCATATTTTATAGTATATTGGTTCACTATCTATAATAACTCCATCCATATCAAAAATTGCTGCTTTAAACATTATTTATCTCCCCTTTTTAAGCGGCCGCTATTAAAATAATATAATTGACTAAATAATATAAGTATATTTAAAGTTTATCAAACTAAAATATTAATTATTCAAATAATAGTACTTAAAAAATAAAAAATTCAGGCAGAATTAACCTGAACTTTATATACATAACTCTTTTAATTTTTCATAGCTGATTTCTGAATAATCGCTTATTACTAAATCTGCGGGAGACAAATCTTGTTTACCTGAATTAACATTTCTATACCCAATACACTTCATTTCTGCTCTTTTAGCTGCCAAAACTCCATTAGATGAATCCTCAATTACTATACATTCTTCTGGTTTTACTCCTAATTTTTCTGCAGCATATAAAAATATATCAGGATTAGGCTTGCTTCTTTCTACATAATCTCCGCTTACTAATGCATTAAAGTACTGCCTTATATCATACATATCAACTACAGTATCAATAACATTAACTGGAGAGGAGGAAGCTACAGCTAATTTCACTTTATTTTTATGCAGTTCCTGTATAAGTTCTTTTACTCCTTTTACAATATTATCCTCATGATTTTCTGATACTAAAAGTTCAAAATAGCTGTCTCTTTCTATTTTAACTAATTCTTCAACAGTTTTAGAAAGCCCATACTTTCCCTTAAGCATCTCCCACATATAATAAGAGCTTGTACCAACAAAACTCTCTATTTCTTCATGAGTTAAATCAACTCCCATTTCCTTCAACAAGCTCTTTTCAAGTTTTGCATGTACAAGTTCACTATCGAATATTACTCCATCCATATCAAATATTACAGCTTTTAACATATAAATTCACTGCCTTTCTAAATTTAACATTTTTTTAAAACACAACACAAATAATCTAAAGCTTTTACGTTTCATAAATATTCATAAATGACCCAATTATTATTCTAATATACAAACTTATAAAAAGCTACTTATAATATATAGAATTTATTTGAAAAATAAGCTACAATTATATTTTGCGGGTCTTTACGAAAAAAATATTCATGGAGGTACATATGAGGTTAATAGAACTCTTTAATGATAAAAAGTTTTATAAATCAATGCTAAAGCTTGCTCTGCCAATAATAACTCAAAACCTGGTTCTATCTTCTCTTAATTTAGTAGATACAATAATGATAGGACGACTTGGCGAAAGAGCCATCGCAAGCGTTGGACTTGCTAATCAGTACTTTTTTCTGCTGAACCTGCTTTTATTTGGAATTGTAAGCGGTTCATCAATTTTTACAGCTCAATATTGGGGAAATAAAGATTTACCTAATATAAAAAGAGTACTTGGTATATCCTTAATATCGGGAATAATATCTTCTTCAATATTTACATTAGGAGCACTAATGTTTCCTCGACAGATACTCAGCATTTTTTCCAAAGACATGGATGTTTTACTGCTTGGAAGCAGATATTTAAGAATTGCTGCACTTAGCTATATTATAACTTCTATCAGCTTTTCTTTTTCTTTTACCTTAAGAAGCATTGGACAGGTAAAAACACCTATGAAAGTAAGCATTACAGCTTTAGCAGTAAACACTTTATTTAATTATCTTTTAATTTATGGCTCCTTTGGCTTTCCAAGAATGGAAGTAGAAGGTGCTGCCATAGCCACAGTTTTTGCTAGATTTATAGAAGTAACTTTAATACTATATATTGTATACAAAAATAAATATCAAGTAGCTGCAAAACTTTATGAACTGCTTGATTTATCTTCATCATTTATTAAGCAGTTTTTTAAGGTTACAACACCTGTTATATTAAATGAAACAATCTGGGCATTAGGTGTAAGCCTATATGCAATAGTTTATGCAAGAATGGGTACTGAAGTTATTGCATCAACTAATATCTCTGCTACTATAGAAAGAATTGCATGGGTAGTATTTCTTGGAATAGGCAATGCTTGTGCTGTTATGCTAGGTAATAAAATTGGTAGTGGAAATGAAGAAGATGCATTTATATATGCAAAACGCTTCATAATAATAGGTCCCTCCCTAGCATTGCTTGCAGGAATAATTGTTGCTGTATCCTCAAAGTACATTCTATCTGCATATAATATTTCACCTGTAGTTTATAACTATGCAGCCAGAAATCTTCTTGCATTTTCAGCTTTCTTATGGGTTAAATGCTTTAATTACATATGCATTGTTGGAATACTTAGAAGCGGCGGCGACACAAAATTCTGTCTTCTTTTAGACACTGGAGGAGTCTGGTTTGTAGGAGTTCCTTTAGTATTTCTAGGGGGCATAGTATGGAAGCTTCCAATATACTGGGTATACACCCTTGCATACATGGAAGAAGTTTTTAAACTTATATTAGGACTTCCAAGAATATTATCTAAAAAATGGATTAATAATTTAACTGTGAAAACTAAAGAATGACAGTATAATTTCTTTCATATATACTATAAGTACAAATACATTAAGGGAGGTAAAAAAATGGCTGCTAAAGAAGAAATAAAATCAGCTATAATTAACGAACTTACTCTACATATTGAAAAACTTGAAATGGATAATGAGATACATATTATAAAAGAAGAACTTCAAAATCCTAATTATGAAGCTGAGCTTCAATTTATTTTAAGACTTAAAAATATATTAGGAAAGCTAATTCAAAATATTAAATTAGATGATGAGGATACTAAGACTTTAGAGAAAGTTATCAAAGATAAGAATTTAATATATGAAATTTAGAAAGTTTTCGACATTTTAAAATTGACTAAATATTTATGCTAGAGCTATAATAAACTTATTAATTGCGTGAATAAATATACAAAAACAGGAGTGATAAAAATGTCAATTTACGATGAATCTTTAAAATTCCACGAAGAAAAAAGAGGTAAAATAGAAGTTATTTCAAGAGTATCTGTAAATAATTCCGAGGATTTAAGCCTTGCTTATACGCCTGGGGTTGCTCAGCCTTGTCTTGAAATAGAAAAGGATGCTGATAAAGCTTATATATATACAAGAAGATGGAATACTATTGCTGTTGTTTCTGACGGAACTGCAGTACTTGGATTAGGAGATATAGGTCCTTTAGGCTCACTTCCTGTTATGGAAGGTAAAGCTGTTCTTTTTAAGACCTTTGGTGATGTAGATGCTTTTCCAATAATATTAAACACAAAAGATGTAGACGAGATTGTTGACACTATTTCAAAAATTTCTCTTTCCTTTGGCGGAATTAATCTAGAAGATATAAGTGCTCCAAGATGTTTTGAAATTGAAAGAAAATTAAAAGAAAAACTTGATATTCCTGTATTTCACGACGATCAGCATGGAACTGCTGTAGTTACTTTAGCAGGACTTATAAATGCACTAAAAATAGTTAACAAAAAATTAGAGGACATTAAAGTTGTAGTTAACGGTGCTGGTGCTGCTGGGGTTGCTGTAACAAAACTTTTACTATCCTCTGGCGTTAAAAATATAATTATGTGCGATAGAAAAGGTGCTATATATAAAGGCCGTGAAGGTTTAGATTCTTCAAAAGAAGAAATTGCAGCTATAACAAACCATGAAAAACTTAAGGGCACTCTTGCCAAAGTTATGGCTGGTTCCGATGTATTCATAGGAGTTTCTGCACCTAAAACAGTTACAGAAGATATGGTACGCTCTATGAATAAAGATGCAATAATTTTTGCTATGGCAAATCCAACTCCTGAAATATTTCCAGAAGAAGCTAAAAATGCTGGAGCAAGGGTTATAGGAACAGGCCGCTCTGATTTTCCAAACCAAATCAACAACGTACTTGCCTTCCCTGGAATATTCAGAGGTGCACTTGATGTACGTGCAAAAGATATAAATGAAGAAATGAAAGTTGCTGCTGCTTATGCAATAGCAAATTCAATTTCTGACAGTGAATTAAGTGAAGATTATATTATTCCTAAATCTTTTAACAGGGAAGTTCAAAACAAAGTTGCTGAAGCAGTGAGGGAAGCTGCTAGAAAAAGCGGTACAGCAAGAATATAGGAAGGATAAAACTATGGACTTAAAAAAAATAATTAAAGATAAGCTGCCGTTAATTAGTGAGGCTAGAGAAAAGCTGCATAATAATGCTGAACTTTCTTATAAAGAATATAACACTCAAAAAATCCTGTTAGATTTTTTAAAAAATATAAAAATTAATGCTGAAACAATGCTTGAAACAGGAGTTACAGCCACACTCAATGAAGAAGAAAGCTGCATTGCCGTAAGAGCAGATATGGACGCTCTTCCTGTAAACGGGGTTTCTCATGCCTGCGGTCATGACTACCATATGGCGGTTGCTCTCGGCACAGCCTTAGTGCTTAAAGAAATAGGCTTTAAAAAATGCGTTAAGTTCATATTTCAGCCAGCTGAGGAAGCAGAAGGCGGAGCTCTTCCTATGATTAAAAAAGGTGTTTTAAAAAACCCTGAAGTAAAATATATGATAGGTTTTCATGTTTGGCCCAAAATTCCTGTTGGAAAAATTGAAGTATCCAGCGGTGCCTCCATGGGTTCTGTAGATGACTTTAATATAACCTTTAAAGGTATAGGCGGTCATGCTGCCATGCCCCACATTTGTAAAAATCCAATATTTCCTGCAATTGATCTTATTCAAAGCATGACAATGAAATCCAGGATAGAAAATAATCCGCTAAACCCTCATGTTATAACCTTTTCTGCCATAAACGCAGGAACTGCAAATAATGTTATACCAGGTGAGGCAAAAGTACTTGGAACTGTAAGAACTTTTGACAATGCTTTAAGAAAAAGCATAGAGCAAGATATTAGAAATTCTGCTGAACTGGCAGCTGGAAAATATGGCTGTGAAGCTATTATTAATTACTCATTCCAGTATCCACCAGTAATTAGTGATATTGCTTTAACAGAGCTTTTTATAAATGCTTCTAAAAAAATACTTGGAAGTGAAAATGTACTGCCTCTTGAAAAAACTTTTGCCGCTGAAGACTTTGCCTTCTTTGCTGAAAAAGTTCCTTCCGTTCACTTCAGGCTTGGTATTTCAGACGGAATAAAAGGAGAGCATCCTCTACATTCGCCTTATTTTGATGTATCTGAAGATGCGCTTTATTATGGAATATATGTAACAGCTAATTTTATACTTTCACTTGAAGATAAACTTTAAAAATAACTGTAACATATAATGTATACTACTCATATTATAATATAAAGCAATGTTTTCGGTGTATATATGGGTAAGCACAAGCATAAATGTGAAGATACAAAATACCCTGATATTGATCTTTTTAAGTGCAGTTTTCTAGGCAAAGGACATAACGGTATAGTTTATCTTCTACCTGATAATAAAGTTATAAAAATATGTTTTGTTATGAAGGATTTTTATAATGAAGCATATATACTTAAAAAGGTAAACGGAAATAAGTATTTCCCTCGAATTTACGAAACTGGGGGAAATTATATGATAAGAGATTATGTTGATGGACTTCCTTTAAAAAAATACATAAAGATAAATGGATTAAGCAGAAAACTTGCTTTAGATTTAATAACTATGCTGAAAGAGTTTGAAAGACTTAAGTTTAAAAAAATTGATGTTAGATGCAAAGATGTTTTTGTAGAGCCTGATGGAAAGATAAAAATTATTGACCCTCAAAAATTTTACTCTAAAAAAAGAGATTTTCCAAGGCATCTTTCAAAAGGACTTTATAAATTAAATGTTTTAGATATTTTTATGGAAGTGTTAAAAGAAACTGAGCCTAAGCTTTATAATAAGTGGCACTTAAAAATAAAAAGTTATATTCAAGAGCTGAAAACCAGAGAAAAATTATAACAAAAATAAGTTGTTTCATTTTTGAAACAGCTTATTTTTTTATCAAATGTTATTTATGTTAAATCTATGTTAAATTTCAGTGAAATGCACTTAACAATATTAATTTGTCATAGTATGATATATTTTGTAGGCGTACTATTATTTTATATAATAACGGAGGAAATGTATGGATATTACATCAATGATTTTCGGTCTTATTGGCGGATTAGGTTTATTCCTTTATGGAATGAAGATGATGGGTGAAGGTCTAGAAAATTCTGCAGGGGATAAACTTAAAGTGTTTTTTGAAAAAATAACTTCAAACCCTGTAAAAGGAATTTTGGTTGGTACTATTGTTACAGGAATTATCCAAAGCAGCAGCGCAACTACAGTAATGGTAGTTGGTTTTGTTAATGCAGGACTTATGAATCTGTATCAGGCTGCTGGTGTAATTATGGGTGCCAATATTGGTACTACAGTTACAGGTCAATTAGTTGCTTTTAAACTTACAAAAGCTGCCCCAATATTTGTTGGAATCGGTACAGCTATTGTTTTGTTCTCAAAAGGAAAGAAACTTAAGCAAATAGGAGATATAGTTTTAGGTTTCGGTATATTATTTATGGGAATGCAAATCATGGAAAGTTCCATGAAACCATTGACTAAAATGGATGAGTTTAAAAACTTAATAACTACTTTAAGTCATAACCCTTTCCTTGGAATTCTGGTTGGTATGGGCATGACTGCAGTAGTACAAAGCTCATCTGCTACCATAGGAATTTTAATTGCTATTGCTTCAACGGGAACACTTCCAATTGAGGTAGCACTTCCAATACTATTTGGAGACAATATTGGAACATGTGTAACAGCTATGTTAGCTAGTATAGGAACAAATAAGACTGCAAGAAAAGCAGCATTAATCCACTTAAGCTTCAATACAATAGGTACAATTATTTTCACATTGTTATTAGTACCATATACTGCTTTAATAAAATACATAAGCCCTGGAGATACTGCAAGACAGATTGCAAATGCTCATACTTTATTTAATGTAACTAACGTATTTATTCAGGCATCTTTTATTAAGTACTTAGTTCTTATGGTTAACAAAATTATACCAGGCAGCGATGTTAAAGAAAAAATGGGGCCGAAATATCTTGATGAAAGACTTCTTGAAACTCCAGTAATTGCTGTTGGGCAGGTAGTTAAAGAAATAATACGAATGGCAAACAAAGCAAAAGAAAATTTAGAACTTTCTATGGATGCCTTTAGAAAAAATGATGAAAAGCTAGTTGAAAAAGTAGTTGAAAATGAGGGGCTTATTAATCTTTTAGAAAAAGAAATAGTTTCCTTCTTAGCAAAACTTTCAAATAAGGAGCTGTCTGCTGAGCAATCTGAAATTGTAACTTCTATGTTCCATGTAGTAAATGACATAGAAAGAATAGGAGACCATGCAGAAAACTTATCAGAGCTTGCTTATGAAAAAATTTCATCTAAGCTCATCTTTTCTCAGGAAGCACTTTCTGAATTAGACCATATTTATAACTATACTTTAGAAGCATTAAACACAAGTATTGAAAGTTTTGAACATAATGATCCAAATAAAGCTCAAAGCGTTCTTAATATAGAAGAAAAAATTGATAATCTTGAAAAACAGCTGCGTACAACTCACATAAGAAGACTTCATACTGGAATCTGCAACGCTCACAGCGGTACAGTTTTCCTTGATATGATAAGCAATTTTGAAAGAGTTGGAGACCATGCAATGAACATTGCTGAATCTGTTTATAACCGCTAAACTGCAGGGGATATCCCCTGCAGCTTTTTAATTAAATATTTAATTTTTTAATTCTCATATCTATAACTTCGATTTCATTTTTTATTGAATTTAACTCATCTGTTATTCTGTTTAAAGTGCTGTTTAATTCATCTAAATCCATAGTTTCATACTCTAAAGCCCTTAAGCCGCTCACTCCAAATTCAATATTATACAATCTGTCGTTAATATTTAATATAAATTTTTTCATATCCAGCAAAGTTCTTTTTTCAAGGGTAACTTCCCTGCCTTCATCGTCAATGTATATGTAAGAAGCACGTTCTCCACATTCTGCACATACAAAATCTATCTCAATGGAGTTTTCCTTCTCTTTTTCTCTAAACTTGAATAAACTGCAGCCGCATTTATCGCATTCAGGAACTACCATTTTTCCATCTAGTTGAAAAGTTTCCTTTACATCATGACAATGCGAACATTCAACCTTAAATGAAACACCATCTGGAACAACTAAAAACTTATTATTATCACACTTATTACAAATCCTCGTTCTATACATAAAAACCCACCTCCTACTTATGAATATATGAAGGAAAATGGGTTACTATGACTAAGTTTTATAAAATATTTAGAAAAATTGGAGCTCCCGATGGGACTTGAACCCACGACCTACTGATTACGAATCAGTTGCTCTGCCAGCTGAGCTACAGGAGCATAATATCTATAGCTAAATATTACCATCTGTTTCGAAAATTTTCAAGATATTTAAAAAATGAACACATAAAAGATTTAATAAATCTTCAATGTGTCCAACACTTAATATTCTTCACGATGCACAGTATCAAGACTTCCAAACTTACTGTATTGTCCAAGCCATGCAAGCTTAACAGTTCCTGTAGGACCGTTTCTTTGTTTTGCTATAATACATTCTGCTACGTTTTTTTCTTCTGTTTCTTTATTATAGTATTCATCTCTGTATAAAAACATTACAAGGTCAGCGTCCTGCTCAATGGAACCTGACTCTCTAAGGTCTGAAAGCATTGGTCTGTGGTCTGCTCTTTGCTCTGGAGCACGAGACAGCTGTGATAGTGCTATAACCGGACACTGCATTTCTTTTGCCAGTGCTTTTATAGAACGTGATATTTCAGAAACTTCCTGCTGCCTGCTTTCAGAATTGCTTCCGCTCATAAGCTGAAGGTAATCTATAAGTATCATATCTATACCATGTTCAAGCTTTAATCTTCTGCACTTTGAACGCATTTCCATTACTGAAACACCAGCAGTATCATCTATAAATATTTTAGCTGCTGCAAGAGGTCCTGAAGCTTTAGCTATGTTTTCCCAGTCTTTGTCGTCTAGGTTACCTGTTCTTAACTTAAGCATATCTACATTAGCTTCAGCACAGAGAAGCTTATAAGCAAGCTGTTCTTTTGACATTTCCAAGGAAAAGATAGCTATGCTTTTCCCTGCTCTTAAGGCTGCATGCTGAGCAAGGTTTAAAGCAAAAGTAGTTTTTCCCATGGATGGTCTTGCAGCTATAAGTACCATATCCCCCTTTTGAAAACCGGAAGTTTTAGCATCTAAATCAGGAAAACCGGAAGGAACTCCTGTAATCTGTCCTTTGTTATTAAAAAGCCTTTCTATCTCTAAAAAACCTCTTTCAAGCACTACACTCATGGGCTCGAAATCTGCTGTATTTCTCTTATCTGCAATATTAAATATTTTCTGCTCTGCAGAGTCTAAAACTCCTTCTACATTATCCTGCTTATTGTAACTGTCCTCAATTATTTCCGTAGAAGCCCTTATAAGCTTTCTAAGCATAGCTTTTTCGGAAACTATTCTTATGTAGGAGCTTACATTTGCTGTAGAAATTGCTGTAGAATATATTTCACTTATATAAGTTACTCCTCCAACTGCTTCAAGCTTTTGAGAAGAAGCTAGCTCATTAGCAAGAGTAACCATATCTACAGGAGTATCTTTTTGAAACAAATCAAGCATTGTATTAAAGAGTATTTTATGAGCATCTCTATAAAAATCCTCACTTTTTAAAACTTCCACAGCCTGTGCTATGGAAGTTTTTTCTTTAAGCATGGAACCTAAAACCCATTGTTCAGCTTCTATATTGTGAGGTAAACTTCTAAGAGGTGTAGTATCCATACTTTTAAGTGCCTCCCTTTAACTATAACAAGTTAATTAAAAAACCAATTCCATTAATTCTTCAATAGTTTCTACAGCTTTAACTTCAATATCAGTAAGTCCTTTGGGAACTTCTTTCAAATTATCCTTAGGCACAATTACAAGCCTGATTCCTTTTCTTCTTGCTCCATACACTTTTTCAAAAATCCCGCCAACAGGCTTAATCTTTCCTCTTAAGGATATTTCACCAGTAATTGCAACATCCTGTCTTAAAGGTTTGTTTAAAAGAGCACTTATGATACAAACAGTTATAGCCGCACCAGCAGATGGACCATCAATATTTCCACCGCCTATAACATTTACATGTATATCGTAATCTTTTATATCTTTATCTGTTATCTTTCTAATAACTGAAGCAGCATTAAATACGGAATCCTTCGCCATACTTCCTGCAGTATCATTAAATCTGACCTGACCGCTGCCTTTTTCCTTTGCTTCAAATACTGCCGCTTCTATTTCAATAGTTGAACCTATATATCCGCTTACCCCCAAGCCATATACATGTCCTACTTCCTTCTCATTTTCTTTGCCGACTTCTTCATAAGGAGTTAGTCTGCTTATAGCTGCTACTTCCTTAACATCATTAATAGTCAGCTTTATTTTTTCACCTTTATTTTTGTTATATAAAACATAACTATAGACATCAGCTAAAATATTTACAGCTTTTCTTCCCTCTATGGTGTATCTGCTTATCATCTCAGCTACCCCAGCTTCTAACTCTATATTAAGCTTGTTTGCTGCATTTTCTACAATTCTTTCTATTTCCTTTGAAGATAATGGCTCAAAATAAACTTCAGTACATCTTGAACGAAGAGCTGGATTAATTTCACTCGGCTCTCTTGTTGTAGCACCAATAAGAACAAAATCTGCTGGTGCACCTTTTTCAAAAAGATACTTTATATATTTTGGAGTTCCTTCATCATCTGGATCATAATAAGAAGATGAAAACTCAACTCTCTTGTCTTCCAATACTTTTAATAGTTTGTTTTGAAGAATTTCATCAAGCTCCCCAATTTCATCTATAAATAAAACTCCACCGTGAGCCTCTGTAACAAGTCCTGGTTTTGGCTCTGGTACTCCTACTTCAGCCAAATCCCTCTTGCTTCCCTGGTAAATAGGATCATGAACTGAACCTAAAAGAGGATTTGTTATCTCTCTTGGATCCCATCTTAATGTAGTTCCATCTACCTCAACAAATTTAGCATCTTCCTTAAAAGGAGTATGCTTTAGTTTTTTTGCCTCCTCAAGTGCAAGTCTTGCTGCAGTAGTTTTTCCTACCCCAGGAGGACCATAAAGTATAATATGCTGAGGATAAGGTGAAGCCATCTTTGATAAAAGAGACTTAATAGCTCTTTCTTGTCCTACTATTTCCTCAAAACAATCTGGTCTTAAAAGAGACTGAATACTCTTAGTAAGCTTTTTAGAATCAAGCACTTCAAGCTGAGCATATTTTTTTAGTGTTTTTGCATTTTCAGGTCCTTTTTGCTTTTTAACAATGTTAAGCCTGATTTCCTCAATATATTTATCCTGTCTTTGAATAAGTGCTCTCTCAACTTCTTTTTCTATTTCATTCTGCACATGTCTTCTAGCAACAGCTTCAGCAATCCATTTGTTTGTATCAGCAAGAATTTCATGAATATTGCTTTCACTTGGAATAGTAGATATGCCTTTTCCATCGCTGACTATTTTATTTAATGCATAAATTCTTCTATATATATCACCGCTGTGAATATGCTTTTGAAGCTTAAATTTAGCAATTCTTGCCCTTACAGCACCCTCATCAAGCACTTTATTGATAACCTGAAATAATACATCTATTTGAGATTCTATAGGTATACTTTTTAATTTTTCTTCATTGAAACTAGTATCTATTTCAAAATGTGATTTCATTGGTTTTCCCCCTCTAGTACAACTAGTTTCAGGAGTGAAGTAAGTTTACTTTTGCTCAGCTATAACAACCTTAAGCTTTGTAGACACTTCAGGATAAAGCTTCACTTCAACCTCATAAGTTCCAAGAGTTCTTATAGCATCTACAATTACTTTTTTCTTATCAATATTTACTTTATACTTAGCATTTATTACATCTGCTATATCCTTACTTGTTATAGAGCCGAAAAGCCTTCCATTTTCTCCTGACTTAGCCATTATTTTAACTTCTTTTCCTTTAAGTTCATCAGCCAGCTTTTGAGCTGCTTCTGTTTCAGCTAATTTTTTTCTTCTTTCAGCTTCCTTCTTTTGATTTAAAACATTCAAATTGGCTTCTGTAGCTTCTTGTGCAAGTTTCCTAGGAAATAAAAAGTTTCTTGCATATCCATCAGAAGCATTTACAACCTCACCTTTCTTACCTATTCCTTTAACATCAGCTAATAATATAACTTTCATTATTTTTCACCTTCCCTTAAGTATTTGTCAATAGCATCTTTTAGTTTTTCTGCAGCCTCTTCTAAAGACAAGCCATCTAGTTTAGCACCAGCTATATTCATGTGCCCTCCTCCCCCTAGGGATTCCAGAATTAACTGTACATTGACATCACTTAGGGACCTACCGCTTATAAATATTTCATCATCTATTTTAACAAAAACAAATGATGCTTGAATACCTGTAATATTTAGCAGTTCGTCCGCTGCTTGTGCAGCCAATACAGTATCTTCTATTTCAGGCGGGCAGGTGGCTATAGCTATGCCATTTACTACCTCTGCTGACTTAATTATTTCAGCTTTTTTGAGATAAGTATCCAGATTTTCCGTAAACATCTTCTTTATATCAATGGTGTCTGCACCAAGTTTTCTTAAAAATCCTGCAGCTTCAAAGGTTCTTACTCCTGTTTTAAAGTAAAAATTCTTTGTATCTACACAGATACCTGCAAGAAGAGCTTCAGCTTCAACAGGCTTTATTTTAGGATTCTCAACCATATAAGGAAGCATTTCTGTAACAAGCTCTGAAGTTGATGAAGCATATGTCTCTATATAAGTAAGCAGTGCCCCCTCAACTACATCAGCAAGCCTTCTATGGTGATCGATAATTACTACTTTTTTAAATTCCTTTGCAAGCTCAGCATCAAGAATATATCCTTTATTATGGACGTCTACTATAATAAGTAAACTATCTTCGCTTAAGTTTTGTCTGCAATCTTCACTACTTACAAAGGTATCAGCATAATCCGCATCATCTTTGAATTTTTCAAGCATACCTTTTACTGCTGAAATTTTACCTTCCAAAATTATATAACAAGGCTTATTTAAAAGTTTCACAGCACTGTTTATTCCTATGGCAGCACCTAAACAATCTGTATCTGGGTTTTTATGTCCCATTACAAATACATTTCTGCTTCCATTTATTAAATCTACTAAAGCATGCGCAATAACTCTTGCTCTAACCTTAGTTCTCTTTTCAACTTCTTTAGTTTTTCCCCCATAAAAAGAGAACTTTTCTCCAGATTTTACAACTACCTGATCGCCCCCTCGACCTAGAGCCAGTTCTTTAGCAGTTACAGCAAAATCATTATTTTCAAATGCTGTACTCCCTTCCCTTCCTACCCCTATACTTAAAGTAACAGCTAAAGTGTTGCCTTGATTTATCTCTCTTACAGTATCAAGTATATCAAATTTCTTTTCCATCTCACTTTGAATGAACTTGTCCTGAGTTACTAATATATACTTGCTGCTTGAATACTTTTTAAAAATAGCATTAAGACTCTGACCATAATTGTTTAAAGTCCTCTCAATATCAGCAATCAAATGGGGCCTCTTATCTTCTTCTGTAGATTTTACAACATCATCTAAATTATCCACCTCTATAAGCATTACTGAGGTTTTGTTATCATCTATCTCTTTTTGTATATTTACCTGCTCTGTTACGTCATAAAAGTATAAAAGCACTATTCTGTCTTTTTTACTCTTATTTTCAGAAGTATTTACTATGCTTGTAAATATATCATAATATTTATTCTTTATGTTTATATGTTTATAACCATTTTTCTTTTCATTTAAAACCTGCTTAATATTAAAGTCGCTTATTAATGTAGTTATATTAAATCCAAGAACACTTTCACCTTCAAGCATAGCAGAAGCATTTTGATTATACCATACAATGTTTCCATTGTCTCCTACTATAATGAGAGGAAAAGGCAGCTTAATAAGAGTGCTTCTGGTTGCAATATCTAATTGTGATGAAAAATCCTCAATAAACTTTTTCCATTCATCCTTTTTTACTCTTGACCTATCTATATTATAAACTAAAAGGACAGCATATACAGCTAGGGCAATAAAACCTATGATAAAATGACCGTATAAAAACATAACAACAATGGCTAAAGCTATTATTATCATATAAAGAGCGTTGCTGGTACTGAAATTTTTATATTTATTATCCATTATAAAGCCTCCAGCTATCTTATTGGAATTCTGTGCGGATTTATTTTTCTAAAATCAAACAACATATCAGCTAATCCTATGAATATGTATATATTCATAAATAATGGATTGAATATTGTAAATAATATTATCAAAACCATTACACCTTTTCTTAAGTTAAATCTATTTTTAAGAAAATATGTAACTACAGAAAGTCCTATCAACATAAATGCATAACTCATTAAATACTGCCCGGAAACCAAAACAGGCTTTCCTATAGCTGGATTTTTTCTTTGAATAAGCATTCCAACAATAGTGGGAAGAATAAAAAGCATTCCTGTTACATTAGGCATATAAATTTCAGTAAAAGGAACTATTCTCTTAACATTATAACCTAATCTTTTAAGTATAGCTTTTGCTACAATATAATTCATTAGAGCTGAAAAAAAAGCCTGCATAATCATTATTGCCCCAAAAGCATTAACGATAAAATCTGCATTTAAACTACCAAAAACTGTATCTATTTGTGCCAGCTGCTCTTTGCTCATACCTGCACTTGCATAAAAGCTTTTAGCCATTTCAACAGACTCTTTAATAGTTTCATTAAGGTCATTTATAGTTTTAGTAAAAAACTGAACAATAGTTGTCTTTTGTATAAGCATTATAGACAAAATAATTGTTACTATAGATACTGCTAAAGATACAGCTGTTAGTAAAGCTATTATTGTATTAGAGCTCTTATCCTTTTTAATACAATATCCCATTGTAATCCCTACTGCTGCAAAAGAAATTGCAGAAAGCAGAGCACTTATAGGATTAAATATAACTGCTGTAATTATAAAACTTGCTGCTACAGCCGTAAGTGTAACCTTTATACTATGCCTTATATATAAAAGTGCTACAGGTATCGGCAGCAGAAGGGTACCCATGAAAGATATAACAGGAACATATCCTGTTATAAGCATCAGTACTATAATTATACCTGATATAAGTCCAGCTTCAACCGTTGATTTTGTATTATATTTCCTGTTTTCCATAAATCCTCCACTAGTTTCTTTCTTTTATGTGAGTATAAAGTCTGCTTAAATCTCTGCCCTGTTTTTCTATACTATCTTCCTCAACTATACCTAATTTTAACTTTTTCTTCATGCTTTCATCTACTGCATTAAAAGAATAACCTAATCTTTCTGCAAGTATATATAATACTATTATTGCCCCAGAAATACAATCTAATATAGCATCATGAGCTACATTGCTTCCCTTTGTAAGCAGTTTAAAAAAATCTCCTATTATGCAAAGAAGTTCTGCTTTCAGCTGTTCAATTATCTTTATATTTGACATTATATTAAACTCATCTCTTTTCATCTGCACACACTCCCGAAATTTATTTATCCCCTATATATCTATATGTATTGACAAGAATAAGTTTACAACACTCTATACATCTATTTTAGTTATTTTTAGCAATTTATGCAATAACCCTTTGTCTACAGCATCAGGTTTATATATATTTATGATATTAATTCCTTAATGAAATCTATAATTATGCGTAATGCATTTTCAATTGATAATAAATATCTCTTTGATAATTTTAAAAATATATTTACTTTACGTGATTTTAGTGTTACAATCAATTCATGTTTTTTATCAATTGATAATTTTTATGCAAAATTATTGAATATTTATACAAAATCGTTTATTTAACATATTCTTTATATTGTATATGGATATTATTATCAATTGATAATAGGTTTCTGTAACACTTGTTTGAACTTCAGCATATATTTTTATTATCATTTGAAAAATAAAGGAGACACAAATATAATGAATGACAAAATTTTTACAAAAATCAGGCAAATTTTATGGCTAATACTTTTTGCAAATTTATCTGTAGCACTTTTAAAAATTACAATTGGTACTATAATTAAAAGTACCAGTATGACAGCTGACGGTTTTCACTCTTTGACAGACGGCTCATCAAATATAGTAGGACTAATAGGAATAAGACTTGCAGCAAAGCCTGTAGACAAAGAGCATCCTTATGGACATAAAAAGTTTGAAACCTTGGCAGGACTTTTTATTGCTATAATGTTATTTTTTATTGGAGGCAAAATTATAATAAACGCCTTTTACCGCTTTTTATCACCTGTAACTCCTCATATTACTTCTGAAAGCCTTGTTACACTGCTTATTACTTTAGGTATAAATATTTTTGTTTCAAATTATGAATATAAAAAAGGAAGAGAACTAAACAGCTATATTTTAATTTCAGATTCACTTCACACAAAAAGCGATATATTTGTATCTATAGGTGTGCTTTTTACTTTAGCCTGTATTAAACTCGGCTTCCCTGTTATAATAGATCCTATAGCTTCTTTAGTTGTTTCAGCTTTTGTCCTTCATGCCGCCTGGGAAATTTTTAAAGGAGCCAGCAGTATTTTAGTTGATAAGGCTATGATTGATACTGAAAAAATAAAAGAAATAGCATTAGAATTTCAGGAAGTAAAAAATGTACACAAAATCAGAAGCCGCGGAAGCGAAAATGATATTTATATTGATATGCACGTTATGATAGAACCTAAAATGAATATTGAAGAATCTCATTCTTTAATACATCAAATGGAAAAGAAAATGAAAGAAAAAATTAATAAAAATATTCAGCTCATTATTCATATAGAACCTTTTTATAAAAACTAACTAATAGAAGTGCCACTTTAATGGCACTTTCTATTTAAATATAAATATATTACTTTTAGCGGTTTCTAAATTAAAATCCAATTTATATTCATACAGCTGCTTATTTTCTATTACATAAAACCTGTCTATACTGTTTTTACAAGAGCTGTAATTATAAAAAACAGGTCTGTTTAATTCATCCGCTAATTTAATCAAATCTTCCATTGACCTTACAGAATATTTGTTTTTGAAACTTTGAATTTCTTCTGTACTTAAAGCCACCAGTCTAGTTCCGTATTCCTTTAAAATTCTCTTAATCTTTTTCTCCTGTATATTATTTTTTAATACTGTTTCAGTAAAAAATAATATATAAATAAAAACTGAAAATAAAATTACTACTAAAACAATTAAAACTGCAGTTATTTTTATATTATGTTCAATAGGAACTTTATTTACTATATCTATTTTTTCCGCCTTTTCATCTGTATTAAGCTTTGTAATTTGAAAATAGGGAGTATTAAGCGGGATTACAATAGAAGGGGAAAAAATTTTTTCTACAGGTTCGCCTCTTCCATTAATTTTCAAATTTACCACCATTGATACAGTAAGCTTAACAGGTAACGTAATCCTTAATTCATTAATGATTTTTGCTGCAAAGCTATTATATTCATCAAAATTAATAGGTACTTCCTTTGATATCGATATCCCTTTATCGTTAAATTCTATTGCTTGTGTTGAAATGAGCTCAAACTCTTTTCTCCATATAATTTTTTCATCTTTTTCATTAGAGTATCCTTCTACTGCTGCTATAACCCTATAATCTCCTTTTATATCCCTATTCTCTGCCCCCTGCAGATTATAACTAAATAATGTATTTATATTATCAACGTATGAACTTATATACACATTATCTTCACCTAAAGACTTACTATTATACAAACTGTTATCTTTTAAACTTACAGAATAATTAACACTGCTTTTACTGTTATATGTATTAACAACTTTTTCTAAATAATCTGGAGCCCTATTTTCTTTATAAAGCAAAAATGAGCATAATATTAATAAACCTGAACTTGCAGTTATTAAAATAACTTTTACATTTTTGTTTAATTTAATTTTCACTTATTACACTCCTAATAAATCTCTCATTTCAAAATACCCTCAAGTAAAAAAATTTACCAGTTGAAAACAAATCGTAACTTATTTATTAAACTGCTTAAAGGTTGCTGAGTAGTTAAATGCTGCTTGAACATTTTCTGGTGCATTATCATTAACAATAACGGTAAATACGATATTACCTGTACCGTTTACTGCAGCTAAATTATCAGGATAGGTTACACTGACATCGTAGCTGCTATTAGAACTAGGCAAAGCTACATTTTCTATTTTTACAGGTATAGTTGACGTATTTTTAACAGGTATAGTTACAACTGCTTTAGCACCAGGATATAGATTAGTTATATTTACTGTACCTGAAACTCCATCAGCTGTTGCTGAAGCAATTCTTGTAATTCCCTGATTTATAGCTTCAGGAGTATTATTACTGTCTGCATAAACAGCAACCGTTCCATTTTCTAGAGCAACATTAAAAGTGCCAGTTTCTGAAACAGCTTCGATTGATATATCCTGATTCCATGCTGCATATCCAACACCCATTAACATAATAAAAACAGTAAGCAGAATTGTTATAATTTTAATATTTTTCATACTATAATTGTCTCCTCTCATTTTTATTAAAACTGTATTTTTTCAAGGGGTATGTCATCTTTATTTTTTATTAAAAGAGTAAGCCAGCCTATTTTAGGGATTACCTTTATAACTTTTCCCCTTATATGCTCTGATGCCACCAGTTCTAAATCTTCTGATGAATTGTTATCCCCTTTAGTTTTAAAATAAATTTTATTATCTTTCTCAACAAATCCTGTAATTCTATGAGAAACCAATATATTATCATTTTTAAATTGAACTATATCACCAGCCTTTAAGTTTTCTGAAGCAACTTTTTTATTTATAGTTATATCTCCTGGAGCTATTACAGGTTTCATACTGCCTGTAGCTATTACAGATGGATATATAGAAAATACACCTGAGGCAAACCACACAGCAGCTATACATAAAATACTTATCATGCCTCCTTTTAATATATCTATCCTGCTGTACTCTCTAGTTTTAAGCATTTTAATTTCTTTATAATACATATTTTGAAGAGTTATTAAGCTGAACATAGGGCATAATATTCCTGCTAACGCTGTTGTAATCCACTTAAGATTTGGAAGTACAGGTGATACCCAGTGAAAGACTTGTATAGTACCCATATATATGATTGATGGTAAAGCTCCCCCTAAATATGCTATATAAGATGACATTAAGCTTTGAAAAAAAGAAGGCAAAAAATATTGAGCAGTAAATTGAATTATACTTTTATACCCTGTAAGACTAATAAACTTGCTAAAAGGTATGTTTATTAAAGCCATTAAAATTGATACAGGAAGTAATGTTTTATAGATTGTATTTTTTGCAAGACTGTTTATTATAAAACTTCTCAAGGCTTCTTTAGCTATTACCATGGAAATTAACATAAGCAAATTAATAGATATACCTGTTAATGAATGACTATAGGGACTTTTGCCAAAACCATCTATCAGTCCAAATAAAACTGATACAATTATGAATATAACTGCAAAATTAAAAGCCAGAAAATTAAGCTTAACTCTAAAGCTTAGTTTTCCATGCACCCTTGCTCTAGGAAAAAAATATACTGCTAAAGCTAAAGCACCCCATAAAATCATCTTTATAACATAATTAAGTTCAAAACTTATTAATGATAAACCTGAAAAAGTGCTTTCAAAAAAATATATAAAAAGTAAAAATAAACTAAGCAGACTGCATTTAGCTTTAATATTACTCAACAACTTCAACAATTCCTTTCACAACAACATTTTTCTGCCATTTTCCGTCTTTACTGTTTATATATTGTTTATGAGGCAGCACTATATTAAAATTATATTTACCAAGGCTTGCAGAATTATATACTCTTATTGTCATCGTTCCCCACCCATTTGCTCCAGGTTTGAACATGTAATAACCTGGACTAAATACTATACCAACTCCGCCAGAATTAGGCGTAACTGATATTTGATATAGTTTTGGTATAATTGGAACTGTACCCCCATTTCTTGTAGTGTACTTAACCTTAATTTCTCCGCCTTTTTTCATTACTAAATTTACATTCATCACATTATTGTTTGAAGAATTACTTACATTGCTGTCTTTTTCATAACTTATACTTACATTACTTCCATAAGTTAAATCGTCGGCAGTACTTAAAAAATACACATCCATATTACCTGTATTAATAGATGCAGAAACATTGATATCTTCCTTCCAATAAGCATAGCATATACCTATGAAGCTTAATATTACAATTAAACTTATTAAAACTATTCCTTTTGAAAACCCATTCTTTCTTTTTCTTCTCAAAAAGTTATCACTCCTATGACCCATTATCTTCATTCTAGCCATTTTATAAATTTATAAACAGTTTTTAACAGCTAAATTATATAAAGTTTTAAAAAACTAAAAGGATGTTTTGTCTGGAACATAAGCCAGATAAAACATCCCTTTAATTTATTTTATAGTCTTAAAATAATCAGAAATCTGCTTGATTATCCTTTGTGAACCAGCTTCATTCAAATGCAGATTATCAATAGTATAATTTTTAATATTATTTTCATTTATTCCGCTGTTGTTAAATAAATCTAATACTAATATGTTATAAGATTTACAAACATCTTTAATAGCCTGTACATAATCTTCTAATTTCACACCAGCACTATTAGCACCAGGGTAAACAGGATAATTTTTATAAGCTCCTCTTTTCAGCGGAGTAAAAAATACAATAGTTACATCTTCTTTTGAATCTAAAATTTTCTTTATAGTTTTATGTACACTGCCATAAAAAGTATTAGAATTTTCATTATCCCCTATAGTTCCCAGCGGAGTATTAAGAGAATAATCGCTTGTTCCTGCGAAAACAGTAACAATATCAATATCTTTTAATTTATCCGAATTTATGTTATTTGCTGCATCACCCATAAGCCTCCCAGCATCAGCATCAGTAGTAACGTTTGCCATGCTGCAGGACAGCTTTACTCTGGACTGGTAACTGTTTTTAGCAGTAATATTATCTCCAAGAGCCAGCCATTTTTTATCCTTCCATCTAGTAATATTTAACTGACCTATACTGCCTGCTCCTTTATATGTATAAGTTTTTTCTGCAGAAGAAGGTAATGAAACTCCTTCAGCAGCCTCTTTTTTCTGTTCATAAGTATTATCTGTAGCAGATTTTCTATCAGCTTCCATATTAGCTAACTCTGCCTGAAGCTTAGCAGAATTCTGCCTTACCTTTATTTGTCCAAATACAACCACTAAAATTAACGAAATTAGCAATACTGAAGTTACAAAAAACTTAAAAATCCTGCTTTTAAATAATATTTCCATGCTATCCCTCCTAAATACCTATGGAAAAACATACATCACCTGCTAAATAATATCACTTTTTATTATTATATAAAAAATACCCCGCAAGTTATGACTATTCTTAACTTTTAAGGGTAATAACAATTATTTATTTAAATAGCCCGAAAAATCCCTTTCGTTTATTTTTGTATTTTACAGGCAGAGTTTCAACGCTTAAACCTTCAATTATATTTTTCTCGTTATCTATAAGCCAGTTATAAAGCTCACTATTCTTATCTCTTATTACTTCATAAGCTTCCTTAATCTTTGCATTTCTTCTTCTATTATCATGGGCATCGCTGCCAACCATATGAATTAAATTCATATCTATAAGCTTTTCCGCAGCTTTTTTTATATCTTTGCCATATATACCTCTTAAGCTTCCTGCATTAACCTGAACTAATGCTCCCTGCTCTACTAAATTACTAATAAGAGAAATGTCTTTTCCTATTCTAAAATTTCTCTCAGGATGAGCTATAACAGGCACAGCTCCCTGCAGCCTAAGCTCGTACAAAACATCCTCAGTATAAACAGGAAACTGCTGCATAGGAAACTCAATAAGAAGGTATTGCGTGTTATTTATACCCCAGATTTTTCTCTCCCTATAAAGCCTTGAAAGCTCTGGATGCATATAAAGCTCTAATGCAGGCAGTATATTTATATCAATATTCTGCCTAAAGCAAAACTTTGACAAATCACTTAGTCTTTTATCATACAAATCTCTATCCTGCTCTATCTCACCTGGTATATAATGAGAGGTAGCACATATATATTTTGTACCTTCACTTACTGCTAGGCTCAGCATTTCTAAAGACATATCAAAATCTTTAGAGCCATCATCTATACTTGGAATAATATGACTATGAAAGTCTATCATATATCTTCACTTCCAAATTTATTTATAATCATAACTATAATAATAGTAGCTTTTAGACTTAGCTGGTATCTTATTAATTACAACACCAAGAATTTTCCCGCCTACTTTATCTATAAGCTCCTTAGCTCTTACTATAGCATGCTTTTCAGCTTGTCCATATCCTGCTACAAAAACAACGCCGCTGCAGAAAGTAGACAGAAGCTGTGCATCTGTTACAGCTAGAACCGGTGGAGCATCTAAAAGTATTACATTAAATACTTCACCTAATTCCTTTATTAAAGCTTTAAATCTTTTACTTCCTAAAAGTTCCGCAGGATTTGGTGGTATTGGTCCGCTTGTTAAAACATAAAAATTAGGAATACTAGAAGCTTTAATAACCTCCTCTGCACTTTTTTCCTTAGATAAAAGGCTTGTAAGTCCATCTTGATTAGATATACCAAGCTTTTTATGAATGGTAGGCTTTCTAAGGTCGCAATCTATAAGTAAAACTTTTTTTCCTGTTTGAGCCATAGTAATTGCAAGATTTGATACAACAGTGCTTTTTCCTTCACCTGGCTGAGTAGAAGTTACTACTATAGTTTTTAACTCCTCGTCAAGAGAAGAAAACTGTATATTAGTTCTAAGTGTTCTAAACGCCTCTGCCGCTGCAGATTTTGGATTTTTAATTGAAATCATCTCATTATGCATACCTTCACCTCATTATTTATTAGCATCTGTAATAAAAGGTATTGTTCCTATAACTGGTATATCCAATAGTTTTTCTATATCATCTGGATTTTTCACAGTATTATCTAGATATTCAAGTAAAAACACTACTCCAACAGAAACCATTAACCCTAAGAAAAATGCTATAGCCATATTCAGTAGCGGCTTTGGACTATCTGGATTTAAAGGAAGCTGTGCAGGATCAAGTATTTGAACATTGTCCACTTTTTTTACATCTGAACTTACAGCCTTAAGGGATTTTGCCAGCTGATTAGCTAAATCCATAGCTTGTTTAGCGTCTTTTGATTTTACTGTAATAGTTAAAAATTCCGTATCTCCCTTTGGTGCTACAGATATCATTCCCTGAAGAGTACTTACTTTCATATCTATACCTAAAGCATTGATTGTATGTTCTGCAACTGTCCTGGATTTAGCAAGCTCGCTGTAAGTTTTAACAAGCTTTTGATACATCATAACATCATTATAGCTCATAGATGTTGTTTGTGAAGCAGTATTATCCTGTTTTCCTATTATTACAGAAATATCAGATTTATATGTGGGCTGAATTACAAAATAACTTACTATACCACTAACAAGTGTGGCTGCTAAAGTAACAATAACTATTAAGCTCCATCTTTTCTTTAAAATACTTAAATATTCTTGTAATTCCATAGTCTTCCTCCTTATGAGTTAAAAACTCTATATAAATATATACAGTCATTTTCTATTATAAATTAAAAAAAGGCAAAGTTAAAGACTTTTTGCTAACTTCACCTTGGAATTATTTGCGGTATAAGTAGATTACTGGAATAAAATTGCTTGCTATTACTACTTATACTGCTGGATTTACTTTTATCTTTTTAAATAAACAGCAATTCATAGGAGACAAATCCCTGATGTATATCTTTCCATCAGATATAAGATAGTTATTATTTGAGTAAATTTCAGTAGCAACTCCATCTTTTTCTCTGTATCCTGAGCAAGCTTTTAAATCGCAGTAAAATTTTATAATATCTTTTTGTAAGTTAAATACTGCAAGATACATATATTTTTTCCCTGTTAAAAGCGTTGCAAAAACCTTTTCATTTTTTATGTACGGAATAATAGGATGACTTATATCTAAATCTTCAGCCATGTTTATAAGCTCTTTATTTGATAGTAGCTCTAAATTTGAACCTCCTGAAACAATATACATAAGTTCATCAATCTTCTTGTTATTCATAGAAACATTCTGATTGGAATAGGATACAATTCTTTGCATTACAAGCTTAATAAAAAAGTCATAATTTATAGCATAATTATCTTTTCTTTTACTTATTAAACTCATAAAACTCTTTTTTTCATTAAGTGCAAGTTTGTTATTTTCTAAAATAATATTATCTAAAAATAAACCTAAAGGATAATCTTCTGAGAAAAACTTTACTCCTTTAAAATGATTTTTAAGCAAAATAAACAGCTTGTTTAACTCAAAATAAACATTAAAAAGCTTATTATCTTCAATGATTTTTATTAACTGGCATATACCATTTAAATCTAAAGCATTTGCCCGAGTTAAAACTGCATTTGCATTTATAAACACTTGTTTTTTTCCTTCTTCATTGGATATATCCACCGCATAAAGCTTCTTTTTTCCATTTTTAATACATACTGGTTTATTATTTATTTTAAGTGTATTTTTATTTGCTCTGTAAGTGAATAAAATACTATATACATCGGATTTTTTTAATACTAACTTTTTATTATAATCTTCCTCAGTATCAAACTTACAAACCATTCTATCAATAAAATTATTTAAAAGTGAAAATATATTTACTCCGTCTTTTATATAAATAGCATCTAAATTAAACTCCTCTTCTGGCTGCAATTCCTGATTTACAAAATTATAAACCGCATTTATTTTAAGCTCGTTTCTTTTTACAACATTTTCAATAAAGTTTCCCGAAAATTGACAGCCTAAAAATCCAAAAATTTTACTCACATAATTTTCCTCATCAACAAAAATCTCAAACAAATGAGATTTTATTTTTTCGTTATTAACTTTTTGTATAGGCATACAAGTTATTTTTTCACTGAAATTCTTTGGATTAATAATAAAAAACGCTTCTTTATTGTATTCTGTTGAAAATAAATTTAACCTGAGGTTGTTTAAAACAACAGGCATACTACTGATATTTTTTATAGAAACATTTAACATATTATCATATAAATCAAATTTTATAATTAACTCATTATCAATAATAGAACTTGCATGCTTTTCCTTCAGATCAACTATAGCTTTAATTAATTTATTATTGGCTGTCAATTCATATTTAATATTAGCAATATCTATAGCGCTCAATTCTGCTTACACCTCTACTCTCTATTTTACGTATAATTAAATTATACATAAATTGGAAGTAAATTAATACCATTTTTTGTAAACAAAATCAGCTATATATCATCAAATTTATCCAATTTTTATTAAAATATTTTCAATTGTCAAGGTTTAATTGGCATTCAATTTCCAAACTCTTTTTTTACAGCCTCTAACGCATTATAAATAACATGATGCATATCATAATATTTATAATCTGCAAGTCTTCCACCGAAAATCACTTTTTCTTCTTTTTCACCAAGTTCTCTATATTTATTAAACAGCTCATTGTTTCTATCATTATTTATAGGATAATAAGGCTCATCACCAATCTTCCATTCTGCAGGATATTCCCTTGTTATAACTGTTTTTTCCTGCTCACCAAACTCAAAATGCTTGTGTTCTATAATTCTTGTAAAAGGTATTTCTCTTTCTGTATAATTTACCACTGCATTTCCTTGATAATTATCAGTATCTAATATCTCATGTTCAAACCTTAAACTTCTATATTCCAAATGACCAAATCTGTAATTATAAAACTCATCTATCATTCCTGTAAATACAATTTTATCTGCTAAAGTCTCTAATTCCTCTCTATTTTCAAAAAAATCAGTATTTAGCTTAATATCTGCTGCCTGAAGCATTTTTTCAATTATTATATTGTACCCACCTTCAGGTATCCCTTGATATTTATCATTAAAATAATTATTGTCATAAGTAAACCTTACTGGTAATCTTTTAATTATAAACGCTGGTAGTTCAGTTGCATTTCTGCCCCATTGCTTCTCTGTATACCCTTTAATTAACTTCTCATAAATATCAGTTCCAACTAAAGATATTGCTTGTTCTTCTAAGTTATTTGGCTTAGTTATTCCTGCCTCTTTTCTTTGCTGCTCAATTTTATCTTTTGCTTCTTCAGGAGTAATAACCCCCCAAAGCTTATTAAAAGTATTCATATTAAATGGCAAATTATATATCTCACCTTTATAGTTTGCTACTGGTGAATTTGTATATCTATTAAACTCTGTAAAACTATTTACATACTCCCATACTTTTTTATTGCTTGTATGAAATATATGAGCCCCATATTTATGTACATTAATTCCTTCTATATTTTCACAATATATATTACCGCCAATATGATTTCTTTTATCAATTACTAAACATTTTTTCCCTGCCTTTGCTGCTTCATAGGCAAAAACTGAACCGAAAAGTCCTGCTCCAACTATTAAATAATCATATTTTATCACATCAACCACCTACCAGTATATTCTTTTATTGTATCCAAATAATTTGAATACAATAAATTCTTATTTAATTTTCTTTTTTAACATTTTATGTATTGAACAAATCAATAACTCATTAGTTTCTGACTTTAACAATATTAGTATTAATATATATACAATAGTTCCTAAAGATATCTGAATTATTGTTGTTAATATACTACTATAACTAAATAATCCTATTGATCTTATTATTGCTAACATAGCTATACCTGATATAAAACATTTCCAAATATCTTTAAACAATTCTTTTATATTCAAAATTTTTCTCACAAATATTAGTTGAGAAACAGCAACTACTAATTCTGCAATAGCTGTACCTATCGCAGCACCAATAGCATTATAACGAGGAATTAAAAGTAAATTAATTAAAAAATTTATACCTGCTCCTATAAATAAAGATATTGTATATTCCTTCTCCTTTTGCATTGGTATCATCATTTGAGCACCAATAACATTACTCCATGAAATACCTATTATTGTAACACTTAATATACACATTAAAGGAACTGATAATTCATATCCTTTACCAAAATACCAAGGCACAAATTCAAACGAAACACCAGTTATTCCAAAATATAGTAATAATGATATATATGTTTGAAATTTAAAAGTTTTATTTAAATAATCTTTTATTTTATTATGATCATTATTTGCAAATAAAAAAGATATTCTTGGCATTACTACTGTACCTAATGAAGTTATTAAAGGTAACGGCATTTTAGTAATGTTAGTTGTTAACTCATATATGCCCACAATAGCCTTAGTACTCATAATACCTAACATTACTTTGTCTAATAATGTATACACCTGCACAGCAATTCTAGGAATAAATAATTTAAAACTAGGAATAAAATGACATAAAACCTTCTTAGGTACAATACTCTGCAGGATAATAACCTTAGGAACATACATCCAAAGTGTTAAGTTGCCCAATAAACTTGAACTTGCAATAATAACACTGTATCTCCATATATGAGTTGAGTCTTTTACAAAGATAAAAATTAACACTGCTCCAGTGATTCTTATTATCATATTTCTTGAAATAGTTTTTTTAAATTCTTCCATACCATAGAAAAACCAAGTAATATCTACAGCTGCTGCAAAAAGATTAATTGATTGTATTATATAATATTTTCTTAAATTATAATCAAATAAAGCAAAAACAGCTATAAAGTAAGCTATAGTAGTTAAAAATACTAATGAAAAATTTAAATAAAATATTTCCCAAAAAACTTTACTTCTTTTTTTTAAATCATCTCTAACATATGCAATAGCTCTATTTCCATATGTTAATGTCCCCATTAAACCAAACATAACAAAATATTGAACAATACTAAAAGTGAAAGAATGTATTCCTGTATATTCCTTACCTAAAACTCTGGCGATATATGGTATTGTTATTATAGGTATAATAGTAAGCAAAACTCCACTGAGAACACTATAAATATAATTTTTTACAACACTCATTTTTCACCTTCTTAAATTTTTAAAACTAATTTTTATGCATTAAAATCAATTCAGCTACTTCTCTAACAGCGCCTTGACCACCATTTGCTTTTGTTATATACTTAGCAGTTTCTTTAACTAATTGCATTGCATCATTTACACAACAACCAAATCCTACTGCTTCAATAACTTCTATATCATTAATATCATCACCAATATAAGCTATCTCATTTAAAGAAATATTATATTTTTTACATATGTTATTAATGACTTCTAACTTATTAGAAATACCCATATGTAATTCATCTATCTTCATTTTTACTGCTCTATTTTCAACTAACTTACGATTTTCACCAGTTATAATACCTGTTTTAATACCTTTTTCTCTAAGTAATTGAAAACCCATGCCGTCTTTAGTATTAAATTTTTTCAACTCATCTCCGTTTTCACTATAATACATACCTCCATCAGTTAAAACACCATCACTATCTGTAATCAACATTTTAATATTATTTAAATCAAATTTATGTAAATTTTCTCCTTTCTTAACTTTTAATAATTCTTCAATAATAATCCAATCGCTTGGTTCATCAATTTCAAAATATGTATCTTCATTCATTTCAACAAGGCCAATATTTCCAGATATTCTACACTTACTATTTAATAATCGTTCTCTGGATGTTATATAAAAAGCTCCATTTTCAACTAAAAAACCTTCAAATTCTTGTCTTCTTGGTCTATTAAGATAATCATAATTCATAGGCCTAGCTATTCTATTAATTTCTGACCAGATAAATCTCTTTTGTCTTACAACTGATAAAACAGAATCTATATTATTTTCTTTAAATTTTTTCAAGCCTCTAGATAAATCTTCTGAAGTTAAAAGCGGAGAGGTAGCTTGAATTAAAACAATATTATCAAAACTATATCTATATGAAAACTCTAACATAACAGATTCAGTAGATGCAGTATCAGTTGAAGTTTCCTCTGATCTGCCAACAATTTTAATTTTAGGCGAATTATAATTATTAACAACTTGTTTAATCTTTTCACTGTCAGTAGCAACAATTACTTCATCAATATCCTCACAGCCTATCGCTGCATCTAAAGTCCAATATATTAGTGGTCTTCCGTTAATTATTTTTACATTTTTAAGAGGGATGGACTTACTTCCACCCCTTACAGGTATAAATGCTACGTTCATATATAGCACCTCTCTATCTTTCTCTATACTTTAATTTTTCTCTTTGAATTTTTTCGATATCTAATAACTCTTCTTTTTTGTATGCTAAAGCCTTATATGTTGCTTCTAAATCTCGCTTTAATCTTCTTACTCCATCTGGCTCTAAAGAAGCAGCATGATCAGTTCCTTTCCATGTTCTATCGAGTGTGTAGTGCCTTTCTATAGTTGTAGCACCTAAAGTATAAGCTGCTATGTCAACTGCTATACCTAAATGATGTCCTGAAAAACCTATTTCTTTTACTCTATGACCATAGCTTTCTTTTAATCTTTTAATTTCAAGTAAACATAAATCTTCAAATGGTACTGGGTATCCAGATGTACAGCTATATAGTACTAAATCTTTATTTCTTCCTTTTTCTTCAAATAATCTTATAAGCTTGTCTTCTTCTTCATGTGTCGTCATACCTAAAGATATATGTATTTCACCTTCATAATTAATACATAACCAATCTAACATTTCATAATGATTATTACATGCAGATGGTATTTTTATTAATTCTGGTTTAAGTGACGTTATTTCCTTTGCTGATGTTAAATCCCATACTGATGTACTATAAACTACTCCAAACTCTTCGCACCATTCTTTTAATTGCCTATGCTGCTCTAAAGTAAATTCTAAATATTCCCTATGTTCTCCATATGTTTTTCCATATGAATTTACTGGATTTGGGTGTGGAGCATTGTATTGTTCTGGGGTTAGTAATTCTTTATTATTTCTTTTTTGAAATTTGACTATATCTGCCTTACAGAATATTGCAGCTATTTTAATTAGCTCCTTTGCTATTTCCATTTCTCCCTTGTGGTTACAGCCTACTTCTGCGATTAATCTTGGTTTGTTATACATAATACAAAATTGCCTCCTTAGTTTTTTAAATTTTAATATTTATTTTAGCGTTTATTTTTCTTTAAGAAATCTTCGTCTAAATTTACTTTTTCATCTGCATCTATCAATGTAATAGCACTAGTACATATACCAATAGCTTTATTGAACCTTATACCTATAAATGAAAAAATCTCACTAGGAAATGCTCCCTCTATCTCTGTTACATTTTCAAAACAATAATTAGTTTTTTCTCTAGGATGCTTTTTTATAACCACACTGTAATTATTATATTTATCTATTATTTTCTTATAAAGATTAACCTTTTCATTTTCACTTATAAATCCGTCTTCTGATAAAGGTTGAGTTAATATTATAATACTTTTATTAGATTTTATATTAATTAATTTTTCAATATCATAATCAGATAAAAATATTTTTACTATACTCTGTATTTCATATTTAGTTAATCTATTAAACAATAAGTTAACATCAAACTTTTCTATCTTACCTATTAAATGTTTTGGATACTTTTCAGGATATTGAACTAATATTTTTTTCAATTTCTCATCTTTATAAAAATCTGTAGAGATACCGTAAATATATTTTTTAATAAAAAGTATTAACTTTGATGGTTTTGGATTTACATTTTGATAAGCCCCTTCTTCTATAAAAAATACAATGTTTGACTTTTTATATAAAAAATTAGATGTTGTGTACAATGAATAAGCATTCCATGCAAAATTATATACTTTTGAATTTGATAATTTAGGTTTTATTTTAATATACTCTATCCTATCTTTTATAGATTCAATTTTTATTTTTTCTTTTTTTTTATTTCTTTTTCTTATATAAATTTCGCTAATCAAATCTAACTTTTTCAAATTTTCTTTATAACTTAAAAATATTTTAAATGAATTATTATCATGAGTACTTAAATAAAGTACTGATTTCTTTTTTGTTAAAAATATATTACATAAACTTAATAATACATGATATGGAGTAGAACATATATAAAAATACAATAACTTTCCATCTCCTTTCAATTTTGATATCACGAATGTTTTTATAACATTTCTTTTGTAAATTTTTATCAATATTCCTCTTATTACATGTCTCAAAACTCTTATAACTTAGTATAATACTATCTATTACACCAAAATTTACCCAAAAAAATAGAAACATAAATTCTGGTACAGAAATAGAACATATTAAAAACGTAAACAAAAAATAAACATATCCATCACTTATTTCTTTTAAATAATTTTTTCTTGAATATTTTAACATTTTATAAAAACTATAAAAAATATATATAAAGAATGTTGCACTACCTATTATACCAGTAGTTGCAAACAAATGAGAATATAAATCTGTACTTCTTCCTGAACCAAATCCTACACCAAAAAACGGATACATAAATCCTACTGAAATCATTTGCGAAAACACTTCATATCTAGACACACCTGATGCATTATTTAACTGTAATTTTGCAATACTTTTATCCCATAACCTAATCCTTATTTCCTCATTAAAATTAAATATAACTATAACAATAAACACCAATACACCTACAAATGTTAAATATTTTATTATTGTTCTATAATTAATTATATTCCTAAAAAAATAAACTACTGCAAATCCTATTATTCCTATTAAAAAAGTAGTAGATGTTGTTAATACACCTAATATAAATAGCAATATAAAAATTATATAGCTATTTAATCCTCCTACTTTTTTCTTGTATGAAAATGCTAAAGATAATGTCGGAACAATAAAATATGCCATCATTGAAGGTTCTGCTGCTACAGCATATATCCTAATTCCTTGCTGCCACCCTAAAGGATTAGATCTAAATATTATATCAAAAGATAAATTGTAATAATATGCTACAACTTGATAAAAACCAATTAATGAAATAATAAATCCTGAAAACAAATATACTTTTATTATTTTATTAATAAAACTTATATCATCTTTTAATCTATCTTTAATTAACCAATATATAATAAATGCAAAAATTAGATACATATATTGAGTAATATTTTGCATTGAAAACTCTACTACTTTAAGCCTAAGTCCATTTCCTATGCCGTATACCAATATCCCCTCATTATTCAAAAATTTTGACAACATCATTGATATAAAAGAAATTATAATAAACAACGCTAAATAAAAATTTGGTTTTACTAAGTTTTTATTTTTTAATACAATAAAAATATACTTAATAATAAATAACATACCAAAGTAATAACTTGGAGCAAGTCCAAAACTAATATATTCAACATTTATAACACTTGATGCAGTAAAACCAGAAAACATAACAGTTAAAAATAATAAATAATCACTTTTAAGAAAAAAAAATAAAACCATACCTAAAGGTATAAATATATATCCTAAAATAGTAATATGCATATATCTACTCCATTCTTAAACATAAACAGTAAATAAAAATATATTGTAAACCTCTATAATTTACTAGTAAAATTTATTTTTCTTAAGATAAAATCATTAATTTTATTGTACCAATTTGTTTTTTCTAAATTTATTACCCTAATTTGTTTTTTTATAAAATTACAATTATACTCCAACCAAACATTAAACAATCTTTCACTTAAAAATCCAAATACTCTCTTCTGATAATTATTGTAATGTGAGATGTCTATTCGTTTTTCTAATTCAAACAAAATATCAAACACCCACTTACAATAATTATCAAATTGTTCTTTTTTCATTATAAACATATTGAACAAATATAATGTTCTTCTTTTCATCACTGCATCAAAACTTTTTAAGTACTCAGGATACTTCTGCTCTATGATTTTTCTAGTTTCTTCTAAATCCCTTATATTATGTGCATGTTCATAATGTGATTTTATAGTTTCAATATAATAGTTTCTTTTTCTAGGTAAAATGATATCGTATTTTTTAAATAAATTTTCAATTTCTATTTTTTTTAATATTAAATCAAATTTGCTATTTTTCTTTAAAACTCGTATAAACAAATTTTTATTTGTAAAATATCTTCTATAATGACATAAACCTATATAATCACATTTTAAGTTTTTCCAAGCCCAATAAAGTCCTGTTAATTCGCAATAATTTGCATTTTTTATCGATATATTATCTCCAGTATTATCTCCTTGATAATCTAATTTTTCTTTACTTTCTTTACCAACATGCAAAGGTATATATATTTTTTCTTGTGGCATTGCATATTTTTTATGTGTTGCAACAAGTATTTTTATATCCATTAATTTTCAAACTCCTCTTTATTTAACTTATTCATAAACAGATATCCACCATATATATTATAAATTATTCTATAATACTAATCTCTCAATACATCCTAATTTATCTAGCACCTTCCCATTTCAAAACACTTATTACTGTTTTAAAAATAATTTTAATATCTAATAAAAAACTTCTATTATCTATATAATCCATATCAAGCTGTACTCTTTCTTCATATGTAGTATCACTTCTTCCATTAGCCTGCCAATTTCCAGTTAATCCCGGCTTAACTGTAAACAATTTTTCTGCATACACTCCATATAATTTAACTTCTTTTTCAACTATAGGTCTAGGCCCTACTACAGACATATCTCCTTTTAATATATTAAGCAATTGTGGTAATTCATCTAAACTAGATCTTCTTAAAAAATGTCCAAGTTTTGTAACTCTCGGGTCATTTTCAAGTTTAAAGTTCTTTTCAAATTCAGCCTTTTGTTCTGGTGCTAGATTCTCAAGCAATTCTTCCGCATTTTTTTTCATTGTCCTAAATTTATAAACTTTTATAAATTTTCTATCTTTCCCAAGCCTTTTATGAACAAAAAAAGCCGATCCTTCTGAATCCAATTTAACTAATATAATTATTATTATAAATAACGGTAATAAAACTATTATAGCCAATAAAGAACTAACTACATCAAAACATCTTTTTAAAATTTCATACACTGGTTTAGTATTGGTTTCTAATATTAAAACATGCTCATTTTTTGTTTGAATTTTGTAATCCTCCAATAAAATCTACCCCCTTATCAAAATCATATAATTCTTTATTTTGTAAATATTAATACAATATAATAAACATTTTATCTTTAAGTTTATTTGGACATTTTAATAGTTATATTTATGTACTATATTTTTAAAATTATTCTTCACAAAATAGAATTTTACTACGCTTGTACATACAAAAATGAATCCCATTCCTAAAAATTCAGCAATCCTACCCCTGAAAAACAGTTACATAACCATTATATAATATATAATAAAATCCTTTTGCATACAAACGCATTTTCTTGAAAAGTTCGACAATTGATAACAAAACATTTATAAAAAATATTTATTTATTGTATTATAACATAATTTTTTAAATAAATTAATAAAATATTGTTGAAAAAATATTTATTAATACATGTAATTTATACCATACCTGAAAATTCTACGTACTTTGTTGTTATTAAATACAGCTGATTATTCTGCTTTTTATTTTAAATATTTTTTATGTACAGGCATATTTATTAATGAGCTTAATAAATATAGTATTGGGTTACAACTTTGGGGGTGGAATTATTGATAAAATTGGTATGTGAAAACTGCGGGCGTGTTTGGTACACTGCAAACACTGAACCTAATCAAAAGTGCAGTGTTTGCGGAGGAAATTTATATGAAGTAGATATGCTTAAAAAACTGGATAATGAAGACGTAAAAAAAACTGCCAATTAAATTAGCAGTTTTTTTACTATAAAAACAATTTAAATATTATAAGAAATATTACTCCAGGCACTCCAAAGAAACCGGCTATTAAAGCTGTTATCCAGTTTATTCCGATATAAAAATGAAAATAGGAACCGAAAAAATTTACAATTAGAAGCAGTATTACACCTAATACTGCATTTATTATAAGCTTAAATAGTATTTTTATTGGCCAGGAAAATATTTTTACAATTAAAAATAAAGCTATAACAGCTATTAGAAAGTATCCCATGTATTCCATTCTTTTTCCCCCTTGCATTTCTTTATTTACATATACTGTATTATATATAACAATTATATTCAAGGGGCTTTATTTATATTAATAAAATTATACCGCTTCCATTTCATCCAGCATAAGACTTGCGTCCACCCTTATTCCCTTTTCTTTTGCCTGTTTTAAAAGATAAGATAAACGAGCTTTTGCTGCCTCTTCTTTGTATATGGCGTAGTCAACAAGCTGGGGGTCGTTTACTGATTCAAAGTACTGCCTTGTAATATTTAATTCTTCCCTTGCTTCATCTATAGCTTCAATAAGCTCCAATTGCTCCTTACTATACTTTAATTTTTTTGATAAATACTCTATTATGCCTGCTTTATTCATACATATCCTCCCATTTTGGACAATCTATTTTTATTAAAATCATTGACACAAAATGAGATTTGTATACATGTTTTATACTAAATTTCTCTTCTTCCTTCCAAAGCCTTTGAAAGAGTTACTTCATCAGCGTAATCTAAATCACCGCCAACTGGAATTCCGTGAGCTATTCTTGTTACCTTTACTCCCAAGGGTTTTATTATTTTCGATATATACATAGCTGTAGCTTCACCTTCTATATTAGGGTTTGTAGCTACAATTACTTCTTTAACACTTCCGTTTAACCTTCTTATAAGCTCTCTAAGCTTTATCTGTTCTGGTCCTCTTCCTGCCATAGGGGAGATAGTTCCATGAAGCACATGATATACTCCGTTGTATTCTCTTACCTTTTCCATAGACATAATATCTTTTGGCTGTTCTACTACGCATACCATGCTGCTGTCCCTGCTTGGATTACTGCATATGCTGCAAGGGTCTTTGTCTGTAAAGTTTCCGCAGACAGAGCAGTACTTTATAGTTCCACGGGCTTTAACAAGAGCCTCTGCAAATTCTCTCACTTCCTCCTGGGGAAGATTTAAAACATGCAGCGTCAGTCTCTGTGCAGTTTTATAACCAATACCAGGGAGCTTGGCAAATTCTTCTATAAGTTTTTCTATAGCAACGGGATAAAAATCCATGTTAGTTCCTCCATTTCTTTAGTCTGTAACTAATCTTAATTTAAACATATACATTAAAAATTATAATCAATGTACAAAAATAAATAAAGAAGCTAGGAAAATTAATCCTAACTTCTTCCTGATAACTAATTTTAGAATAATCCTGGTATGTTTAATCCGCCTGTTAATTTACCCATTTGATTTGCAGTATCTGCTTCTGCCTTTCTAAGTGCTGCATTTACTGCTGTAAGTATTAAATCCTGAAGCATTTCAACATCGTCCGGATCTACTACATCCTGAGCTATCTTTAAATCTACAATTTGTTTCTTGCCATTGGCAACAGCAGTTACAGCACCGCCGCCTGCTTTTTCTTCGTATCTCTTATTTTCAAGCTCCTTTTGCATCTCTTCCATCTGCTGCTGGAATTTCTGTGCTGTTTTCATAAGATTATTCATATTAGCTCCACCGCCGAAACCTGGGAAACCGCCTCTAGCCATAACTTAAAACCTCCTGATATATTATTTTTATCTTTTAATTACGTCTTCAGGTATATAATTATACAAAAAGAATTATATACCTATTCATCAATTATTTCCACAAGTTCTTCTCCAAAAGTTTCTTTTAAAAGCTCCTCTGGAGATTTTTCCAGTTCTTGTTTTTGGTCTACAATATATTTTATTCTGACTTTTTCTTTTAGTGCCTGTGAAAATATATCTTCTACTATTTTTCTGTTTTCTTCTTTTTCAAGCCTTTGTTTGTTAAAAGCATACATATCATCAAATTTTATCTGTATTACTCCTTCGCTGCAGCTATAAACCTCACCTGTAATTAAAGAAGCATATATAACCATATGTCTTCTAGCTTTTATCATCTCTAATACATCTCTCCAGGATTTTTTTACAGAGTTTATATTTAAATTAGAGCTTACTCTGTGCTCTTCAGTTAAAACTTCTTTTACATCTTCTATTTTTTTCTGATCTGGTGCTGCCTGCTTTCTAATAACCTTTGAAGGTGCAGGAGCTGCTTCTGTTGCAGTTACTGTTATCTTGCCTTGTCTTAAGGCTTCTTCAAGCCTGTTAAGCCTTGCTAAAATAACTTCTTTAGAAGTATCATACTCAATTTTGCAAAGCTTTATTATAGCAAGTTCAAGATAGATTCTGCTTTGCTTGCTCCATTTTGATTGCTCTTCTGCCTCCTGAAGTATTCTGATACTCCTCATTATTTCTTCTATTCTTATTCTTTGTGCCTGCTCCCTTAAGCTATTTATATTTTCTTCAGACATATCCAGTATATCTTCGGGATTTTTGCTTACTTTAACTATCATAAGGTTTCTAAGATGGTTAATTATATCTTTTATAAAGTTATAAACATCCTTACCGCTGAAAACTACATCGTCAACTGTTTTCATAGACTTTTCCACATCTTTTTCTATAACAGCATCTGTAAGCTTTAATAAGTATTCGTTTGTAACAAGTCCAAGCATATTTATAACTGCTTCATACTCTACCTTGCCATTACCCATAGATATAGCCTGATCGAGTATACTTAAAGCGTCTCTCATTGCTCCGTCAGACATTCTGCCTATTAAGTTTAAACTTTTATCATCAGCTAATATTCCCTGCTCTTTTACTATCTTTCTAAGCCTTTCAAATATATCCTGTGATTTTATTCTTGTAAAATCAAATCTTTGACACCTTGAGAGTATAGTTATAGGAAGCATCTGAGGGTCTGTAGTTGCAAGTATGAACATAACCCTGCTTGGAGGTTCCTCCAAAGTTTTAAGGAAGGCGTTTACTGCTTCCTTTGTAAGCATGTGAACTTCGTCTATTATATAAACTTTATATTTTGCTTCTCTTGGAGGGTATTGAACTTCATCTATTATATCTCTTATTTTATCTATACCTCTATAAGAAGCTGCATCTAATTCAACAAAATCTATAGATAATCCTGAGTTAATTTTTCTGCAGGATTCACATTCATTACAAGGTTCACCATCTTGTATATTAAGGCAGTTTACAGCCTTTGCAAGTATTTTAGCAGTAGAAGTTTTTCCTGTACCCCTAGTTCCGCACAAGAGATAAGCATGTGCTACCCTGCCAGTCTTTATTTGGTTTTTCAGTGTTGTAGTTATGTGCTTTTGACCTACAACGTCACTGAAGGTTTTAGGCCTCCACTCTCTATATAAAGCTGTATATGCCATTCTCTCACCTCTTTGCAGATTATAACTAACTTATATTATACCTTAATAACACCGTAATTAAAACAAAAAAGATGCTTATTTAGCATCTTTAATATCAATTATACATTATGTAAACCGTGCACCTCGCTTTGACTGATAACATATGAGCGTTATCTATACAGTTAGCTCAAACCAGGTTAATCCACGGCACACGAAAATTATCACTTACCGCTGCTTCCTTCCGGACCTGACGGGGTTCATGAGTTTCCGTTGCGTGGGACCCGATTCTCAACGCCACTTTTATAGACCAGACCTCACAGATTAGAGCCTAGGCGAGGAATTCAATCCTGCTGTAGCGGTTTGCAGGTTACAGGGCACCGCTAGTTCCCCATCTAGCACGGAAAGTTTAAATGGCGGAGAGAGGGGGATTCGAACCCCCGATAGAGTATCCCCTATACACGCTTTCCAGGCGTGCTCCTTAAACCACTCGGACATCTCTCCAGATTCTCATGAAACTATATTATTTAATTATTGTCTTAAGCTTTATTGCCTAACGACAAGATTGATTATACCAACTACAGTTCATACAGTCAAGTAATTTCTCTTAAAATTCTTAATAGTATATTATTCCCTCTATAGTTTATTATGGTACTAAGAGTTATATAAATATAAAACTTATATCTAAACAAAAGAAAAAACGAGATAATTAATATATACAGCGAGCTAATTTAATATAACAGTCAATTTTTACAGTTGATGAATATTAATATTCCAGTTATAATAAAATTCGTCGCTGAGATGTTAAGCCTCAAAGACACGGGCGCATAGCTCAGCTGGGAGAGCATCTGCCTTACAAGCAGAGGGTCACAGGTTCGATCCCTGTTGTGCCCACCATTTAAAATTAGTATGCTGGCATGGCTCAACGGTAGAGCAGCTGACTTGTAATCAGCAGGTTGTAGGTTCGATTCCTATTGCCAGCTCCATATGGAGGAATTCCCGAGCGGCCAAAGGGGGCAGACTGTAAATCTGTTGTCTCTGACTTCGATGGTTCGAATCCATCTTCCTCCACCAAAAGCTAGAGTAATTAATTACTCTAGCTTTTTTCTATTCATAAATATAAGTATTAACTGGCTTTTCAGCTCTTTCAAGTTTTTTAACCAAAATAAATGGGCGATTATCTTTAACTTTAAGTATTCCTTCTACATTTACCCAGCTGTCCTTTTCTAAAACTTCTGCCTTATCCCAATTGCACATTATACCAAAAACTTGTGAATCCGCAGCACAGCAATTTATAAGTATTCTAAAAAGCATGAACTCATTTTTATTTAAATTTTCTTCTTTATAAGCAAATCCGCTTATTTTAACCTTTTTACCTTTATGCTTTTCAATATTGCTGCTAAGTTCCTCTAAATAGTGTATATAATTTTTTGCATTAAACTCAATTGTATTACCGATTATTATTTCTTCTTTACTGTGAGTATGCTTTCCTATATTTTCTATATTATTTGAGCTGACTAAAATTACTCCCTTCTGGTTTATAATATCAGGGGTAAGTCCTCCAGGAGCTATAAAAACTGCTGTTACTAGAGCAAAAGCAAATAATAAAAATCCATTTTTCATCTTAGCTCTTGTTTTGACTTTAAATATGTTAAAAAACTGGAATACAGTAAGAGTTCCAAATATAACAAAAGAAAAAGAAGTATAAACTATTAATTTAGGGTGAATAAAAAGAAATATTTTTCCTGTTGAAATTAAATAATATATGTATACAGTGAAAAAAAACAATATTAAAAACCATAAAAATTCATTCTTATTAAATCTCTTCATTGAATTACTCCTATTTTAATTGCTGCATTTATGATATATCCTATAATGAAGCAGATGATAAAGACTAAAAATATAAGCTTAATAACAAATCTGCTTTTAAAAGAAGCTGTAAGCATTAAAGTATTTTTTATGTCAATCATAGGACCTAATATTAAAAATGAAACTATTCCTCCTAAGGAAAATTGCCCTAGGAAAGTACTGGCTATAAAGGCATCTGCCTCTGAGCATAAAGATAATACAAAGGCAAAAAGCATCATAGCTGTTATTGAATATATTGAGTGCTCTCCCACAAGCAATATGTATTTTCTTGAAACTATTGTCTGAAATGCTGCAGATATAAAAGCACCAAGTATTAAGAGCTTACCTATATCATAAAGCTCCATATTCATATGCTGCACTATCTCTAAAAATTTAGACTTTTGCTTTTTATAGCTGTGATCAAAGCCACAGCTGCAAATACTGTCATTTTCTATAAATGAAGGTTTTAAGGGGTTTTTTTTCTCCTCCATTATTCCTGTTAAAAATCCTATAGTAATTGCAGCTAATAGTCCAAAACCTCCTCTTATAAACACTACATAAGGCTTGCTGTGAAAGGCGTAATAGGTAGATAATAGCACTACAGGATTTACTATAGGTACTGCCAGCATAAAGGTAACGGCTATATTTAAAGGTACACCTTTTTTAATAAGTCTTCTTGTAATTGGTATGATTGCACATTCACATACTGGAAACACCAAGCCTGCAAGGGAAGCTGCAAGAAGTCCGATAAACTTATTTTTAGGCAGTATTTTTGCTATTGTATTTTCCGATACATAAATTTGTATAATTGATGAAATAAAGGCACCCAGCATTACAAAAGGCAGTGCCTCCAGCACTATGCTTAAAAAAATTACCGAAAAATTCTCAATCATACTGTATTCCACCTTAAAATACTGTTTTTTAATTTTATTAATATTTTCTTTACTAAACCTCTGCTTAATAAATCTTTATCTAAAAGTGCCTCTCCTAATTTACTTATATCATCTATTTGTATTATGAAGGCATTGTTATTTAAAGCCTCTATTTGAGCTATTATGTTTTTTTTCTTTTTAAAATCTATAATACCGCAGTTATTTATTATTATTAAGCTGCTGTGGATTATAAAAGGTGCAATAAGTTCTGTCATATTACTATAAAATATTTCAAAAGATGCTGCATCTGCAATATAGTAAATTATAGGTTCTAAAAAACTTTCATTAAGCTCTCCTTCAAGTAACATTAAAGTTTCTTCTAACCTTCTCATTCCGTTAAGCTCAATAATAACTCTGTGGGGATTATAAAAATTAATCATTTGCTTAAGGCAGGCTTCTGTTAAAGCTTTTGAAGGGTTGTATTCTTTTATTATAACCTTGCTTTTTTTCCTATCAGGTACCTTTATTCTTTTTTCTCCGTCTTCACATTGTATAATAAGAACTCTTTCACCTGTTACTAGTGTTTTATTAAGAAGCTCGTTTATAAACAAGGTTTTTCCTGAACCAATAAAGCCAGTTACAATTTCAAGTTCAATTTTAATATTCATAGTTATTTACCTCATTTATAATCCGAATAATTTATTTAAATTCTGCTTATTTAAATTAACACCGATCACACAAATTCTTCCTGAATAATCAGGAGTTGTTTTTCTTGCTTCAAATTCTCCTGGTACATAATCAAACTGAATCCATTCATTATTTTCTATCTCAACTATTCCTTTTGCTCTTAAAACATCTCCATATTCTCTGCAGTCATTAATTTTGTTTAATTTATCTTGTAAAGCTTTGTATTGAAATTTTTTTGGGGTTTCCCAGCCTATAGTTTGAAATATTTCATCTCCTCTATGAGCTTTTAAAGTTTTTAAATTTGTGCTTCCTATAGGTTTTCTTATTAAATTAACCTCCTCCTGAAGCTTCATTTTTTCAGCACTTTGTGCAAGCTCAATTATTCTCTTTGAAGAAAGCTTATCCCAAGGAGTTGTTACTACTACTGCTTTAGCATTTAAGTTATATATATAATCCTTAATTTGAGATATCTTATCTATGCTTGCATTTTGTGTTCTGCTTAGCACTATGGTTTTAGCATTTATAATCTGATTTTTATAAAACTCACCAAAGTTTCTGCTGTAGATTTCAAATTTTAATACATCTGCTACTGTAATTATCATGTTAAGCTCTAAAAAACTTCTTAACTCTAAGCTGCTGCAGGCTGCCATAACTTCCGAAAGCTTTGCAACTCCTGAAGGCTCTATAATAATTCTGTCAGGATTATATTTATAGGCCGCTTCCTTTAAGGCTCTTTTAAAATCTCCTGATATGCTGCAGCATATACATCCTGCATTTACTTCTTTAACTTCAATATTTGTTTTTTTAAGAATGCTTCCATCTATACCTGCTTCTCCAAATTCATTTTCAATAACAATAACCTTTTCTTTATATAAATCTTCACTTATGAGCTTTTTTATTAAAGTAGTTTTTCCTGCTCCTAAAAATCCTGAAAAAATATCAACTTTAACCTTCATTTTATTGAATATTCCTCCTGTATTGCCATACCTATACTATTAAATCTTATTTAAGCATAGTTTAATTTATACTTAAAATAGAGCAAAAAAATAAAAAGCTTAAATAAAAAAAGCTTTAGCCTGATATTGTTTTCTATTAAAAAAGTTTTAAAAAAACTATTGACTATGCAAGATTTATATTGTAAAATTTAAAAAATAGAATTTTCAGATAAAAGCTTTGATGAGGAGGAGTATATATATTCTGAAGCTTAGAGAGGGAATGCTGGTGGAAATTTCCCCTGAAGGATATATAGAAGGTAGCCTCGGAGTTGTTAAATGAAATCAATATAAAAAATATTGAGAGTAGTTTTAACCGTAACCCCATCGTTAAAAGGGAAGCAGCATCGGTTTTTTGCCCGTGCTGTATTGAGTGTGTATTTTTATACAAATCTAGGTGGTACCGCGGAGTTTACCCTTCGTCCTTGTTTAGTAAGGATGAAGGGTTTTTTATCAATAAATATTTTGACTAAAAGGGGGGCTTTTTATGAAGTATAGCGGAGCAGCTATAACTATCAAATTGCTAGAAAGACAAGGAATCAAAAATATTATAGGTATTCCTGGAGGATCAAACCTGCCGCTTTATGATGCTTTATATGAGAGCAGTATAAATCATATACTATCAAGGCATGAACAAGGAGCTGCTTTTATTGCTCAAGGTATGGCAAGGTCTAACGGGGAAGTTGCAGTCTGTTTTGCAACCTCAGGACCTGGAGCAACAAATCTACTTACAGCTATTGCAGATGCAAAACTTGATTCCGTTCCTATAGTTTCAATCACTGGGCAGGTTCCTTATGGGGCAATAGGTACCGATGCTTTTCAAGAGGTTGATACTTATGGACTTACAATACCTATAACAAAGCATAATTTTTTAGTAAGGTCTGTTGAAGAATTATTCTACGTAATTCCAGAGGCTTTTAAAATAGCAAGAGAAGGAAGGCCGGGACCTGTTAATATTGATATACCTAAAAATATACAGCTTCAAGAAATAGAGTTTGATGAGTGGCCAGAACCTTATGTGTATAAAAACACTAAAACTGCTACTTGTGAAAAACTTGTTAAAAAGGCTGCAGAAATGATAAATAGTTCACAAAAGCCGATTTTATATATTGGCGGTGGTATTATAAGCAGCAATGCTTCAGAAGAAGTTTATAAGCTTGCAGTTAAAAACAATATTCCCGTAGCTTCCACATTAATGGCCTTAGGTGCTTTTAACCCTGACAGTGAGTTGTACTTAGGTATGCTTGGTATGCATGGAGCTCGCTATACTAACTTTTTAATGAATGAATCAGATTTAATTCTGGCTCTTGGAGTAAGGTTTGATGACAGAGCTATTGGAAATGCTTCAAAGTTCTGCCCTAATGCTAAGATAATTCATATTGATATTGATGAATCTGAAATAAATAAAATAAAAGAATCACATTTATTTATAAATGGCGATGTAAAAAGCACACTTATAGATATAACCGATATTATTGAAGAAAACCCAAGAGAAGACTGGCTTTTAAGAGTCAGAGAGATGAAAGCTAAACATCCTTTTGTTATGCCTGATAAAGATGACTTTATGCATCCTATTAATATAATAAAGCATGTAAGCAGTATTGTTCCAAAAGATTCTATAATTGCTACAGATGTAGGGCAGCATCAAATGTGGACTGCACAAGTATATCCATTTAAATATCCACGCAGTTTATTAACTTCTGGCGGACTTGGAACTATGGGCTTTGGACTTCCAGCAGCAATAGGTGCAGCACTTGAAAACAAAGACAAAACCGTTGTGTGTTTCAGCGGAGATGGTTCTATTCTTATGAACATTCAGGAATTAGCAACCTTATCCGACTTAGGCCTTAATGTAAAGGTGCTTATTTTAAACAATGGTCATCTTGGACTTGTAAGACAACAGCAGGAAATGATTTATAATGGACGTTATATTGCGTCAAAGTTTTTAAGCAATCCTGATTTTGCAGCCATAAGCAGAGGCTTTGGTGTTGAAGCTTATGACATTTCAAAAGAAGCTAAGCCTTTAGAAGCACTTGAAGAAGCCTTGTTAAAGCCAGGTCCTGTTCTTATAAATATACCGGTTAGAGCAAACGAAAATGTAGTTCCAATTGTACCTCCTGGTGCTGGAAACACTGAAATGTTAGGTGGTGAATATTATGATAACTAATAGTTACTTTGTTATAGAATTAATAGTTAACAACCATCCTGGAGTTATGACTCACATTACAGGGTTATTTGCAAGAAGAGCTTTCAACCTTGAAGGTATATTATGCGGAAGAATAGGTGATGGTACAAAAAGTAAGATGTACCTTCTTATAAACGACGATGAATCTAAGGATCAAATTATAAAGCAGCTTAGAAAGCTTTATGATGTACTGGAGGTTAATATACACAGCAGTGTTGATAACAATATTTTTGATAATATGGATAGGCTTCTTGAATTAGGCGGAGTATAAAAAACGCTGCAGTAACTTTTAATAGTTTACTGCAGCATTTTTTTGGCGGAGAGAGAGGGATTTGAACCCTCGGTGCATAAAATTATGCACAACGGTTTTCGAGACCGTCACCATAGGCCACTCGGACATCTCTCCATGTTTAATTCCATATAATTATACTATAAATTCATCTGCTAAATCAATTGTAATTAATGCCTTATCTCCTATTTTTAAAAAATTCCTTTAATATATTACTGCATTCCTTATGGTACATCCAATTAACCTCTGTTTTATATCTTAAGTAAGAATTACCTGTTAAATCTACTACTGAGCCGCAGGCTCCTGCTGTTGGGTCAAAGGTGCCTATATAAAGCCTGCTTATTCTAGCTTGTGCTATTGCTGAAGCACACATAGGACAAGGCTCTAAAGTAACATATATTTCGCAGCCATTAAGCCTCCAGTTATTTAAAACTGTGCAGGCTCTTTTTATAGCAATAATTTCTGCATGAGCTGAAGGATCCTTTAAAGTTTCTTTAAGGTTATGTGCCCTTGAAATGATTTTATTATCCTTAACTATAACAGCTCCTACAGGAACTTCCTTTAGCTTTAATGCTCTCTTTGCTTCCTCTAAAGCCTCTTTTATAAAATATTCTTTCATTTAAACTTACCACCATAATTTTTAATATATGAAGATTAAAACACATCTAAAAGAATTTTTCAATTAGATGTGTTTTACTGTTTTATAAAATATTTTTATATTTAAACTCCAAGTACTTACTTTTAATTTTATCAATATTTTTATTAAATACTTCTACAATATAAGGATCAAAATGAGTGCCGGAACCTTCATTAATTATTTTAACGGAATGCTCAAAGCTGAAAGGCTCCTTGTAGGGCCTTTTGCTTGTTAATGCATCAAATGCATCAGCTATAGCAACAATTCTGGCGCTAAGAGGTATTTCTTCTCCTTTTTTTCCATAGGGGTACCCAGAACCGTCCCATTTTTCATGATGTCCTTCAGCTATTTCTATAGCCATAAAAAATATATTTCTTCCTTTTTTCTTCAAGTTCTCTTCAGCAGCTTTTAATACCTTTGCTCCATACAATGCGTGCGTTTTCATAATTTCAAATTCTTCAGCAGTAAGCTTACCAGGCTTTAGTAATATTTCATCACGAATTGCAACTTTTCCTATATCATGAAGAGGGCTGAATCTTTCAATATTGTTTATATATTCTAAATCAATAATATTTTTATATTTTTCTTCTTTTGATAAAAACTTTGCTATCATTTTAGAATATATTTTCATTCGATAAAGATGTTCCCCTGTTTCAAGATCTCTTTCCTCTGTAAGCTTTGCTAGTGCAAGAGTTGAACTTATAATCATATCCTGATTAAATATATCTTTTTCAAGGCTTAACACAATGCTGTTTGCCAGCATTCTTAAAAACCTTACATGCTCTTTTCTGTATACATTCTTAATATTACTTGAAAAAAATATTATTCCTATAACTTCATTTTTATTTTTAAGCGGAAAAGTAATAGAGGCTCTTATTCCTGCTTCAAGAAGTATTTTATTATATTCTTTATCGGATACTTTTTTAACATATTCCTCTAAGTCATTTATAATTCTTTCTTTACCGCTTTCAACAATACGAGATAAGCTTGTCTTATTAATATCTATCTTAAATTCTGCCATATTTTCAGCTAAGTTTTTATGAACCTTATCGCTTATTCCGTAGGAAGCCTTAATTGTCTTACCATCATCATCAATTAATGCAACACCTATATGTGTATAAGGTATGTATTTAGAAAAGGATTTAAAAATATATTCTAAAATATCTTTAAAGGGGATGTTTTTATTTAAATTTTCAATAAGCGTAATTAAACTGTTAAGCTGATTAAACACCATGTTTACTTCTGAAAATACAGGCATTAAATCATTTTTTTCTGATTTTACATCTAATGAATCTTCTAAAGTTATACCAAGCTGTGACATTCCTTTATATAATTGACTTATTGGTACAAATAATTCTTTATAGGCTTTATTAATAAACAATGCAAGAAATACAAGCATTAAAACTGCAAGAATAATTATAATATAGTATATAATCATAGTTTCTTTGTTATTATAATCCAAAACTATGCGTGTTATTTCTTCACTATAATTTAAAAGTTTTTCGTTATTTTCATTTATATATTTAATTGCTTTTATTGTTTCTTGAGAATTACTCTGCTCCTTTAATACAATATCAATAGATTCTTTAAAATTACTCCATATTTCATCATTTTTTTCAAAAACAGGGATAAGCTTTTTTTCAGCACCTTTAAAACTTATTTTTTTATTATCTACAACTACATAACCTTTTTTAATTAAGCTATATTGCCTGTCATATTCATCTTTAGAATCTTCTAATTTTTTTATTGTCTGTGAAAGTTTATATTTTAAATTTTCTTCATTACTTTTGTCATATAAATTTTCCTGCAATACTGAGTTTATTGTATATATCCTTCCAGTATTTTTAGCCATCATTTGTGTAAGCATACTTTGCTTGCCAAGTACATTTACTAAATTGCTGTCTTTATAATTTCTGTTTAAATTTATTAAAAGTAAGAAGAATATTGATAAAACTGTAGCAGATATAAGTATTATTATAAGTTTAATATGTTTTTTATATATTTGCCCTATAGATTTTTCCTTACTTGACAACAATTTCTTCCCCCTAAGTAAAAAATAAATATACATTCACAATATCTATTATGATAGGTTATTGAACAATATTCAATGCTAATTTCAATAAATTTTTAATTTAATGCTAATCCAATTTGTGGTACATAAAATAAAAAACTGCCAGCTAAAAATACTGACAGTTTTCTGGTGTTCCCGGCGGGAATCGAACCCACGGCCTACCGCTTAGGAGGCGGTCGCTCTATCCTTCTGAGCTACGGAAACATATTTTATTCACCATAACATTTTAGTATAGTTTTATTGTAAAGTCAATAGCATTGAATAAATGGATAGAAAAGCATATTTATTACAAAAATAATACTTTATTAAACGGTTATTTTGTTATATGCTTTACATATAGAAGTTTAATTGCAATGTATTTAAGCAGCAGAGGACTTTATAAAAAATAAAAAATTTAAAGAGGATATGGCATGATAAAATACTACAATAGAAAAACTAAAAAATATGAAATAGAAAAGATTGCTGGAGAAAAATATTTAAATTGGATCTATTCTTCTCCTATTGGAATGACTTTTTTAGAAGCTGTAATTAAAAAGAAGCTTTTCTCAAAATTATATGGCTGGTATTTAGACAGAGGAATAAGCAAATTCAAGATAAATAAATTTATTAATGAATTTAATCTTGATATGAATATCTATGAAAAAAATTCAGAAGACTTTACTTCCTTTAATGATTTTTTTTATAGAAAATTAAAGCCTCATGGAAGACCTGTAGATATGAACATAAATTCTGTAGTTTCTCCTGGTGACGGCCGCCTTTTAGCTTATGAAAATATAGACCTAAATAAGCTTGTTCAAGTAAAAGGCTTTACCTATAGTCTTAGAGAACTTATAAAGGATGACAAGGAAACTTTAAAATATGAAGGAGGTACCTGCCTTATACTAAGGCTTTGCCCTACGGACTATCATAGGTTTCACTTTATAGACAGCGGAAGCTGTGGTGAAACAAAAAAAATAAAAGGAACCTATTACTCAGTTAATCCTATAGCTCTTCTAAAGATTAAAAACCTCTTTTGCCAAAATAAAAGAGAATGGAGCACGTTTCATTCCGATAATTTTGGAGATGTTCTTTATGTTGAAGTAGGTGCAACCTGTGTAGGTTCAATAATTCAAACTTATACTCCAAACAAAAGAGTTACTAAAGGTGATGAAAAAGGCTATTTTAAATTTGGAGGCTCTACTGTAATTATGTTTTTTGAACCTGATAAAATAAGAATTGACGAAGATATAGTTAATCAGACAAAATCAGGTTTTGAAACCTATGTACTTATGGGTGAAAAAATAGGCAGTAAACTTTAAAAGGTATAGGGCAAATGCTCTATACCCTATTCAATAGAAACTATAATATTAAATAAATCTTCATTAAGGCCGAATGTAAGCCTTGTAGATTTGCTGCCGCTTACAGTTAAAGACATTTCCTCTCCAACTAAAACAGTAGGAGGAGATAAACTTATTATTTTATCTGATTTAAGCTTCATAATAGCAGAACCTAATGCCATATTTGCCAGTTCTCCCAGGGCACTTTTAGCCATAAAATCTAATTCCTCTATTTGCATTCCACCCATCATAGCAGATACTATAGTTAAAGCTATAGATTTTTTAAAACCGATTATTACATTTCCTGTCAAACCATCTGTAAGTCCTACTAATACATTAACTTGTTCTCCCAAAAACTGATGATTTTGATATTTATCTTCCTTAAAAGAAATATTTAATCCAAACATTTGAAACATTTCAACCATAGATTCTATTAATGAGTTTTTTATATTCATTTTTACATTTCTCCTCAAACATATCCTATACCATAAATGTTACACATTTTTTTGCAGTATAGTCAATATGTTTTGCAAAAAATGTATTTTTTATAACTAAATTGTTATATTAAGTCAATATATATATTTTTTAAGTGTTTAATGCCGATGCTCTTTATACATCATTTTTCTCCAATATTTATAATACTCTGGATAGTCATGTTTAATATATTCAAAAAAAAGCATTAAATCACCATGTTTCTGAAGACCCTTCAGCATTGATTTTGGATAGGGCTGTTTTCTTTCATAGCTTTCTCTTGGATCTATAACCTTAACAGTATCATCCGGTTGCAGAAAAATATGTCCAAGTCGTGCATCAAGTCTTGTAAATCCAAGTCTCTTTAGCTCTTCTATTAGTCTTACAAGTTCAAGAGAAAGGTGTTTATTAATATTATTTTGCTTTAAATAAAATGATAGACGACTTCCATAAACAAAGCTCATGATTATAGAATAATTATCAAAACCATACACACTAGGAAAAAACCTACTGTCTTTTGCTTTTAAAAGCACTTCAAGCTGTTTTTTGCAAGATTCTGAATTATAGAACACCTTTAGTACTTTATCATTTGGCAGCATATAAACCTTACCTTGATGCCCCTGTCCAATGAGCTTTAGCTTATTAACATCATACCCTAAATGTTCACTCCTGTATCCTGATGCTTTTTTCATTGAATAACCTCACCTTATATAAAATTATTGAAACTCTACTGTTATATTTTTTAATATATAGCATTATTAAAATTACTATTGCCATGATTTTTATTGTAGATTAAAATCTTCATATTTATATTTTATGGATAATATAAGAATTGGTTACAGAAATGACATCAGTTGCAGAAAAGATTCAAACTCCTGACAAACTGGATTGCCTACAACTTATCCTATTACAAGTCTTGGCTTTTCCAGACTATTATCACTTGCTTTTGTGGATATAGAGTGATGTCTTCCTCTTGGAATTATAAAAGGTGAAGATGATACTGGATCTTCTATAACCACACAATCTAATCCAAATACTGTATGGATTAATTCTGATGTTATAACCTCTGATGGTGTCCCCTGAACAATTAATTTCCCATTACGAAGAGCAAATATATAATCCGCATATCTAGCAGACAAATTTATATCATGAAGCACCATTACAATAGTAGTTCCTCTTTTACGGTTTAAATCCGTTAATAAATCAAGAATTTCTACCTGGTAAGCAATATCAAGATAGGTTGTAGGCTCATCTAGTAGAAGTATATCTGTTTGCTGAGCAAGTGCCATAGCAATCCAAACTCTCTGACGCTGCCCACCAGACAGCTCATCTACATTACGATTAGCAAGTTCTGTTATTCCCATTATTTCAAGTGCTTCTTCTACAGCTTCAAAATCAGTTTTATCAATACTTTTCAAAAAGGATTGATATGGATATCTACCTCTTGAAACTAAATCCCAAACAGTAATACCTTCTGGAACTATTGGTGATTGAGGAAGTAGACCTAAAACTTTTGCTAGTTCTTTAGAAGGCATTGAAGTAATTTTTTTACCATCAATTATAACTTTTCCTGACACAGGTCTAATAAGTCTTGCAAGTGTTTTAAGTAAAGTTGATTTACCACATGCATTAGCTCCGATAATAACACTTATTTTATTACTTGGAATAGTTATATCAATTCCATCAATTATAATCTTTTTGTCATATCCAGTTACTATTTCTTTTGCTTCAAATAATAGTTGTTTTTTAGTCATTACACTTCCTCCTTCATTTTATTTCATAGGACCCAATCAATCTAAGAACGTCACTTCCAGTAACAGATAGCCCGTTTAAGCCCATTTAATACTTAAACCCTCCTGTTTATAACTATTAATAGAAATAGCATATATGGCGCTCCCAAAATTCCTGTAACTACACCTACAGGAAATCTTGTACCAAAAGCAAACTGACCAATCATATCTGCTACAAGTACTAATAATTCTCCAACTAAACCTGAGGCTAAACTATTTGGTGCTCCTAATCCAACAAGCCTAGCTGCTATTGGACCTGATAAAAATGCAACAAAAGATATAGGTCCTGTAACAGCCGTTGCAAAAGCAATTAAAAATACAGAACTTAAAATTAGAATAATCCGTATTAAATTTATTTTAATACCAAGTGTAGTTGCAAACTCATCCCCCAATTCTAATATTTGAAGCTGTTTTGTTAAACATAAAATAATAATTCCAAATATAACAACAACGATAAATAAAGCTGGTACATCTTCAATACGCATTCCATTTAAACTTCCACTTAACCATCTAAGTGCAGCTCCTACATCATGTTGTGAAGCCTTAGCCAGTAAATATGCTATAAGTGCATTTATCATTGCCTGCATTCCAATTCCTATAAGTATAAGCCTTCCACCTGAAAAATTTGAACCTTTAGAGAGCACATATATAAGCGATGCTACTAAAATTCCAGTAGTTACTGCAGCTATAGAAACACCAGTCCCACTTAAACGAAGAACCAATATACAGAAAACTGCCGCAACACTTGAACCTGAGCTTATTCCTATAATATCAGGACTTGCTAATGGGTTTCTTAGCATAGTTTGAAAAGTATTCCCAGATATACCGAAAGCTAATCCAGCTAAAAGTCCACAAAGCATTCTTGGTAAACGTAGAGTTGCTATAGCGAAGTTGGCTCCTTGTATTTGTTCTCCAGTAAGAACTCTTATAACTGTATTTAAATCATAATTAGTTTTTCCATATAAAAGCATAATTAGACAAGTACATACTGTTACAATAAGTAAAATTATATTAATGCTAATCAAACGAGTTTTTCTTCTAATATAACCCGGTCTAATCATAGTGTGATTAGTTTGTATCATATAGCTTTCACCTTCGCTTTCCTAGCAATTATAATAAGAATTGGTGCTCCTATAAATGCTGTTATAATTCCTACCTGAACTTCACCTGGACTTCCAATTACTCTTCCCAAAACATCTGAAATTATTAAAAGTGCTCCACCTCCAATAGCAGATAAGGGAATTATTCCCCTTAAATTTGAACCAAAAATAAGACGTATGCTGTGGGGTATCATCAACCCTATAAATGCAATAGGACCAGCGATTGCCGTAATTGCACCACATAGTATAACTCCTGCAATTGCACAAACAACTCTTATAAAACCTTTATTTACACCTAGACCAGTTGCAACATCATCTCCTAATGCTAAAACATTTAGTGCTGGCGTTGCTACTATACTTATTATTAATCCAATTATTATGAATGGTAATATTAAATTAATATCCTCCCAAGTCGCACCACTTACACTACCAACCTGCCAAAATCTAAATTCATCCATAACCTCGCTTCTAGGAAGTATAATTACACTTACTAAAGATGTTAAAACTGCACTAGTTGCAGACCCTGATAATGCAAGCTTAATAGGAGTCATTCCACCATTGCCAATAGATGCAATAAAATATACAAGCACTGCTGTTATGCCTGCTCCAAGTAGTGCAAGCCAAATATACTGATTTGCTGAATTAATATTAAAAAATGCTATTCCAATTACAACAGATAAAGATGCCCCTGTATTAACACCTAAGATACTTGGGTCAGCTATTGGATTTCTAGTTATAGATTGCATAAGGGCTCCTGATATTCCAAGAGAAGCCCCTGCCATAATACTAAAAATTGTTCTAGGAATACGCTCACGAACCACTAATGCAGCAAAAGACATATCCTGATTATTTAGTAAAGAATTTATAACCTGACTAAATTCTATGTTTTTTGACCCCCATGCCAAGGATGAAAGTACACACATACCTAGAAAAATAAAACTCACTAAATATATTCCTATTATCTTTGTAAATTTCATTTTACTTTATCTGCTGCCTCTCCAATTATATTTAAATATTCATCTATAGTTGCAGGAATAGATAAGGCACTTGGGGTAGCAGATGCTGCCAGTGCTGATCCATCTTCAATAAGTGCAACAGCACCATTTTTAATTGCTGGAAGTGTTCCTAATAATTTATCAGCTTGAAGTTGTTTTAATAATGCATCATTTCCATAAGCCACAATTACATCTACATCTGTTAATTTATCAATATTTTCGGAGCTAATTGTAAGAGCAAAACTTTTTGTATCTTTCGCAATTTCTTTAACACTATCAGCCTCTACTAATCCTAAATCATACAGGTACGCTACACGGGGATCTGTTGAAGTATATATGTAGAACTTACCTAAATCAGTAGGACTAAAGTAACAGAAAGCAACTTTTTTACCTTTAATGTTAGGATACTTAGCAGCTTTTTCTGCTATTAATTTCTCCAAATCTGAAACCAATTTCTCTCCTTCTGCTTTTTTACCCATTCCAGTTGCATTAGTTATTATTTGATCTCTCCAATATGTTTGCCACGGAAGGTTAGGATATGCTACTACAGGAGCAATTTTACTTAATAAATCATATTCTTCTTGTTTAATCCCTGAGTATGCTGCTAATATAACATCTGGCTTGGAATTACTTATAGCCTCATAATCTAAACCATCAACGTCGTCAAAAACAACTGGTTTATCCACTCCTAATTCTTTATATTTTGCTGCTGTCCAAGGTAATAATCCATTTTCATCTGTTTTACCATAGTTTGCCTTAGATACACCAGCTGGTACAACTCCTAATGCTAAAGGGGTATCTTGATTACTCCAAGAAATTGCAACAACATTTTTGGGTTCTTTTTCTATTACAGTTTCCCCGAATGCATGTTTAACTGTAATTGGATAAGTGACAGAAGAGCTTTCCTCGACCTTAGATTCACCTTGTGTTTTTTCTGTTGCACTTGAGCATCCTGTTATAAATAATGCACAAGCAAGAATCATAGAACTTATTGATTTTAGTTTCATATTTAACCTCCTAATTGTTTAATTAAATCCCTGATAACTATATCGAATTGATATTAATTATCATTATCATCTATGTATTATAGTACAATACTAAGTTAAATTTGTCAACTTATATTGAAAAATATTATCAGCTGTTTTAAAAAAATAAAAATGCCCTTAAAGCATTAATATTATTAGCTTTAAGAGCATTTTGGTGCGGCGGAGAAGATTCGAACTCCCGACCAACTGGTTCGTAGCCAGCTACTCTATCCAACTGAGCTACCGCCGCATATATATTTAAAAACACCTAAACTAAGTTAGGTGCCTCTATGGCGGAGACGATGGGATTCGAACCCATGCTAGAGTTGCCCCTACTAACGGTTTAGCAAACCGTCCTCTTCGGCCACTTGAGTACGTCTCCATATTATATTTAAATGGCGGAAAGAGTGGGATTCGAACCCACGGTACGGTCACCCGTACGCCGGTTTTCAAGACCGGTGCCTTAAACCAACTCGACCATCTTTCCATATATCTGACGACAATGATTATTATAGCAAAGAGTTTTTGTTTTGTCAACAATATTTTTGCTATAATTTTTATTTCAGTGTGCAAGGTCATTGTCTCCCTGCACACTATATAATTTACAGTAAAACTTAAAAATATTCAACACTTAATTTTTACTTTATCTGGTCAATGTTTCCCATATATGCTTTTAATACCTCTGGTATAGTTACAGTTCCATCTTCATTTTGATAGTTTTCAAGTATCGCTGCAACTGTTCTTCCTACAGCAACTCCCGAGCCATTTAGAGTATGAACGTATTGAGGCTTATCTTTTGGATTATCTTTGTATTTTATATTAGCACGTCTAGCCTGATAATCTTCAAAATTACTGCAGCTTGAGATTTCTACATATCTGTTGTAGCTTGGCATCCAAACTTCTATATCATAAGTGCAAGCTGATGAAAAACCTAAATCTCCTTTGCAAAGTTTAACAACTCTATAAGGAAGTCCTAACCCCTGAAGAACTTTCTCAGCATCATTTGTTAATTTTTCAAGTTCTTCATAGGACTGTTCAGGCTTTGTAAACTTAACCAGCTCTACTTTGTTAAATTGGTGCTGTCTTATAAGCCCTCTTGTGTCTCTTCCAGCTGAACCTGCCTCTGCCCTGAAACAAGCACTGTAAGCAACATGCTTTATAGGCAAATCTGCTCCATTTAATATTTCATCGCTGTATAGATTAGTTACAGGAACTTCTGCTGTAGGTATTAAGAAATAGTCTGTATTAGCTACTTTGAAAGCATCTTCTTCAAACTTAGGAAGCTGTCCTGTACCTGTCATGCTTTTTCTGTTTACCATAAAAGGCGGAAATATTTCTGTATATCCATTTTCATCTACATGAGTATTTAAATAATAATTAATTATTGCTCTTTCAAGTCTTGCTCCAAGTCCTTTGTAAACAGTAAATCTTGAACCTGTTATTTTACCTGCTCTGTCAAAATCTAAAATATTTAAGCTGGTTCCTAAATCCCAGTGAGCTTTTGGCTCAAAGTTAAACTTAACAGGCTCTCCCCATCTTCTTATTTCAACATTATCTTCATCAGATTTTCCATCTGGAACGCTTGGGTTTGGAGTGTTTGGTATTCTTAATAATATATTCTCTATTTTTTCATCTATTGAAGCTAGTTCTGTATCAAAAACTTTAATTTCTTCTCCTACCTTCTTCATTTCAGCCATTATTGGCTCTACATCCTGTCCTGCCTTTTTTAGCTTTGGTATTTCTGCTGAAACCTGATTTCTTCTGCTTTTTAAATTTTCTACCTGTACTAAAATTTCTCTTCTTTTTTCATCAAGACTTAGTATCTCATCTATAAATGCAACATAAGATTCTCCTCTGCTTCCTATAAGTGCTTTAACTTCATCTGGATTACTTCTTATTCTTCTTAAGTCTAACATAACTACCTCTCCTATTCTTAAAATAACTTATTCTTTATTTACATTTTTGGTACAGATAATATCTACACCTGTATTTAAAATATTTTTACAAACTACATCCCCAATTTTTATAGGAACTCCTACATATATTCTGCTAAGTGCCTTTGAACATTCTATCCAAAGTTTTTTATCTATGGGCTTACTGCTTTTTACAGGTACTACATTAAGTTTTGAACCTTTTATTCTGACTAAAGTAGTTAAGATTCCGCTTTTGCTGCCACAATCCATAAATTACACCCCATCAAATTCTTTTATCCTGTTTAATACAATTCTAGAATTTTTAGAATCTTTAACTATCTCTGTTATTTGTTTGTTTGTTTCTCTAGCTAATATAGAAACTATTTTACTTGTACAATATGCTCCCTGGCAGCTTCCTAGTGTTGTACCAGTCCTTCTTTTTACACCTTCAAGAGTACGGGCACCCAAAGGTCTTCTTATAGCCTCGATTATTTCACCTTCAGTAATCATTTCACAAAGGCAGACTATTTTTGCATATCTTTTATCTAATTTTATTATTTCATCTCTTTCCTTATTAGATAATTCTCTAAATTTATAAAATTCCCTTCTTTTATCGTGAAAATCTTTTTTAAGCCTGCATTTCATATTACTTACCACAGTTTCACAGATTATTTTGGCAATAGAAGGTGTCATTGTAACTTCTCCATAGTGCTTTGCCGATATTTTTATATAACCTTTATCTACTGAACTGTCATCTATAAGTACATTATTTTTATAAAACATAGACTGATAAAAGCTTGTAATATTTTCATCCTTGACACCATTTATAATAGCAGATATCTTTTTAATGCTTTCATTATAGCTTAAATTTTCTTTTGTATTAAGTGCAGCTATAGTATTGCCCTGCATAGAAGGAATAGTAAATTCCCTTTCCCCCTCTGAACTTATGGTAAATAAAGTATTTTTAAAAATCCCCTTAAAATCCTTTTCCAGTAAAAAATATTTTAAATAGAAAACATTATTTACTATGTCCTCATAATTTTCATCTATACTATATTTTTTTACAGGAGCAGTGTTTATTACCATTTTGCAGGTGAATTTATTTTTATTAGTTTCAACTTTAAAACCTTTTGATATTCTTTGAATATCTATAACCTCTTCCTCAAGCTTAAAATTAACGCCATTATCAAAAGCAACTTCTGCATAGGCCAAAGCCAAATCATAGGGACAAACAACCCCTATATTTTCAGAATGAAGTGCCTTTTCAACCTTAATATTAAGATTAGGCTCCATTTTATATACCTCTGAGCTGTCTAAAAGCTTTATATTTTGAATTCCTCTTTTAACAGCTCTATCATACATTTTTATTATCTTTTGTTCTTCTTTTTTATTACCTGCTATTATAAGGCCTCCTGTTCTCTTAAATGGAACTTTAAATTTTGAGGTAATTTCATCAAACATATTATTTCCCATTACCTCAAGCTTAGAAACCAAAGAATCACTGCATTCTATACCATCATATACTACAGCCGAATTTATAAGAGCTACATCATCTGCAATATCATAATCCTTTTCTATTACTGCAATATTTAAACTATACTTAGAAAGCTCATAAGCTGCAGCACAGCCTATGATTCCCCCTCCTAAAATAAGTATATCATAATCCATAAATTAAAACCTTCCTCCTAGTTTCCTAGGTCTTTAGTGTATCACAACCTCTGTACCTATAGGAATATTATTATATAGCCTTTTAAAATCTTCCTTCGATACTGTTCAATTTTATTTTTCCCTCTTCTATTATATTACCAATTTTATCTTTAGGAATAAAGTGTATGAAATAATTTGAAAAAAATTTTTATAATATTGCTTTAAAAATTATGCTTATACATTGGTATTCTTTACACTTTTATAAAGTTTAAACTGATTAAGTATGCAAAAAATAAAAGGGAACAATTATTTTCCCTTTTACTTTAAAAATTTAATCCTTATTTAATTCATTTAAAATATTTTGAAGGTTATTAATGTATTCACCGTACTTTGCCCAGTCTCCATTTTTTTGAGCTTCAATAGCTTTATCAAATACTTCTTTTGCTCCTTTTATTTTTTCTTTAGTATTAGAATCCATATTAGTACTTGAAGTTTGCGGCATTTGTTTTGTTTCCTGAGTATAGTTGAATATTTGCTCTAAAGCACTATCTACACTTTCAGCAAGTATTATCCTGTCTCCATAGGAAACCACTATTCTTTTCATCTCGGGAATACTATTTTTACCAGTTGCTCTTAAATAAATAGGTTCAATATAAAGAAGAGAGTTATTTATAGGTATAATCATTGTATCTCCATATATAATTTCTGAACCTTCCTTATTCCAAAGAGATATTTCCTTGGAAATTAAAGGGTCTTGGTTTAGTTTCTGTTTAAAAAGATACGGACTGTATATGGTTTTTTGTGTCGGGAATTTATAAAGAACTATCTTTCCATAGTTATCTTTATCCATTCTGGCACCTAGTAAAGCTACCATATTATCCTTGTTTCTCATATTAAAATACTCTAAAAGTATCATTTCTTCTTTATCATTATCTGGCAGCCTCATAACCATATAAGACCCTTCATTTATTTGCTTCTCGCCTTCTACTGTTTTTTGATTCTTTGAAACTTCCCATAAATCTTCTCCATTATAAAATACTCCTGCATCGGTCATGTGATATTTTCCAAGCACCTCACACTGTATATTAAATATTCCTTCCGGATACCTAAAGTGGCTTACTAAATCCGTAGGCAGTGTACTTACATCTTTGAAAAGCCCTGGGAATATCTTTGAATAGCTGATAGCTATAGGATCATTTTTATCTACAATATAAAAATTTGTATCACCATCTGCAGCATCAATTACAACTTTTACTGAATTTCTAATATAGTTTATATTATTATAAGGCTGTGAATACGGAAATCTGTCGGAGGTAGTATAAGCATCTATTATCCAATACAGCTTTCCATCACTTATAACTATATATGGATCGCTGTCATAGCTTAAAAATGGTGCTATTTTCTGTACTCTCTCCATAATATTTCTATTTATAAGTATTTTACTGTCACTATTTATATCTCTTGAAAGCAGGAAATTCATATTTCTTTCATTAATTGCAAAAAGTACTCTGTTTATAAAACTCATCTTTATTCCTGCTTTACCGTCATACTTATTCCACTGATTATCTCCGCCCTTTGGATAATCAAATTCTGCTCTGTCTGTATTAACTATAGCATATTCATTTGTCTTTTCACCAAAGTATATTCTTGGATTTTCAAGCCTTATATCTGTGCTGTTTTCAGGTGGTATATCTTTAATTACAAAATCAGGCTGTCCTTCTGAAGTTACAGAATTAACTTTGCTCATAACTACTCCATAACCATGAGTATATATTAAATGCTTATTCTGCCAGGTTGTTGCATTGTCTTCTAATTTGCTTGAATCTATCTCTCTTGGTGCAATAAAAACCTGATTATACTTGCCGTTTATATTATATCTGTCTATATCAATATCATTAAAATCATAATAATATCTAATAACCTGTACTTGATTGTAAAATTCAAGAGCCGGCTTATAGGAATTGATTTTAATATTATCAATTGTTTCTTTATTTTCTTTTATATCTTCCTTAGTTAAGTTGTTCTTAACTTCAAATGTACTTTCTTCAATGCTGTCAATATTAAATGCTTTTCTTGTATAATTTATATTATTAATTATATAAGGCTGCTCGAGACTTATCTGATTGGATTTTACTATAAAATTTTCAACAACTCCAAAAGCTATACCATGACCTATAATTAAAACTACAATACTAATTATAGAAACTATTATAGGCTTAACCTTACCTCTAAGCACACTTAAAAATATAACTATTGATGCTATTACGGATACTGCACTTATTATTCTGTAAAAAAGCAGGCTTACCTTTATATCTGTATATCCCGCACCATAGACTACACCTGTGGGACTATAAAGTATATTAAAGGATTTTAATATATAGCCTGCTGATAAAAAAAGCAATATAAGTGCAGATACAATTGCAAGCTGTTTCCCAGCAAACCTTGTTATACCGCTTTTTATACCTTTTGCCTGTGTAAAGGCATTCTTTATATCTCTTGTAAAGAGTCTATCTTTAGCATTTAACATAAAATATACAACTAGAGTTATTATAACTAAAAACACTAGTAAAACCATAACTGCTCCATATAAGGATTCAATTAAAGGAAGTTTAAAAATAAAAAATGAAACATCCATATTAAAAATAGGGTCTTTTAAATTAAAACTTACGGAATTTGTAAACTGAAGTATTCTATACCAATAGTTAGATGCTATAGCATAAGATATTAAAAAAGATATTAATGAATTTGTTATAATAAATATCTTTCTCTCTAAAGGCTTTTTGTTAACATCTATTACATTAGATATTTTAGCAATATTTGCTCTTAAACTCCTGTAATAAAGCCATATTCCAATATAAACTATAAAAAATAATGGAATCATAAGCTTTGCTATAGCTGACAGCTTTGTAAAGTATACTGAAAGATAACCTACCTCTTCATACCATTTTATATTTACTAAGAAGCTTACTATTCTGTCAAAAAACAAAATTATAAAAATTATTAAGACAATTAACGTAATTAACCCGTAATTTCTTTTTTTCATAGTTAACCTCTCTTATCCATACCTAATAATTTCCCTAAAGTTGTATTCCTAGTTTCTATAGCTCCTGCAGGACATAATTCCTGGCAGCAGAAACATCTTATACAATTTTTCATCTCCCATACAGGTTTTAATTTATTATTTTTCTCTACCATTTTTATAACTTTACCTTTTTCCGGGCAAACCTCTTCACATCTTTTACAGCCTATGCACTTATCCTCTATAAGAGATGGACTTGGTGCCAGCATTCCTGATAGAAATCTTGAAACTGCAGGACTTGAGAAGTGAAAAGTCCCCCCTTTTCTTGAAAGCTTAAAATTCTCTGCTTTCATACTACTTATTGTTTCTCCAACTACTTCAATTTCTTCTTCAAGAACAGCTCCCCATTTATTATCATAAACTTCCTTAAGTGTAGGTGTATCCAGAGGATTATTATAACCTATAAGTCTTACTGCTACAGAATCTACAGCACTTAAAGACTCACCCATAATAATTGTATCCATCTTATGAGGATTTCCATTTTTAGGACCGTTACCTTCCATTGCAATTATTCCGTCTAATATAGCGAAACTTGTACCAATTAACGTGTTTAAATCTAAAAGCATTTTGCAGAAATTATTAGCATCAGGCATTCTTGTATGCCAGCCAGCCTTTTGAGTTCCTGAAATACATCCAAACTGATTTTTTATAGCACCTGTGAAATAAGCCATAGCATGCGTCTTTAACTTTGGAAGAGATATAACAACATCAGCTTCATAAGGAGCTTTTGCCACATCCCAAGACTTGCAGAGAATTGAATTATCAAGCTTAACATGAATAGTTTCTTTAAAGTCCTCAAACTTTACTCCAAACTTGTTAGCAACTGCCATAAGGCCACTTTTTTCTGCAGCTTTTCTTGGATCTCCAAATCCTGGTGAGTCTCCAAAACTTATATTACTTGAATAATCTTTAATTATACGTATTACAGCTTCAAAAACAGCATAATGAGTTATAACCGGCGAACCAGCCTGTTCTATACTTAGCATATTGGGCTTTAAAAGAACACTGCTCCCATGTGGTATAAGCTTTCTAAGGTAAGAGTCCCCACCTAAAAGCTCAAAGCCGTTTCTTAAGGTTTTCTCTATAAGTTCTACATTGTAGTCACTGCACTTTAATAATGCTACTTTTTGCATTTTACTTTCCCCCAATAATTTAGTCTGATATTATATATTTTTTATTTTTTAATTCTTTAATTATCCGTTCCATAGTTTCCTTATCGTCTGCTTCAATAGTATGGATATGAACTCCTCTTGTAAGTGCAGACAAAGGCTCTGCCTTATATTTTTTGCACTTTTCCATAAAATTTTGAACATCATACAAAGTTTTTATCATTAGCATACCTCTCATCTCACCGTACAAAGGATGCTCAATTATAACATTTTCTATAGTACCTCCAAACTTTACGATACAGGTAAGCTCATCTTCAATTTCATCTGGATTATGACATACTGCTATAACTCTTTTAATTTTATGTTTTTCATCCTTTGGTATCATATAACCTTCTGGAGTTGCTATTATATTTATACCCTCTGCTCTAAGTATAGCTATATCCTTAACTATTACCTGTCTTGTAACTCCTAATTCCTTAGCTAAATCCTGACCTTTTTGAGGAGCTCCTCTTTTTATTAAAAATTCTTCAATAAGTTTTCTTCTTTCTTTTGAGCTCATATAATCTCTCCTATATTAATTTTTACTATCGCATTTCTTTAATATATCTAGTTCTTTATCTTCCTTAATAGTATTGTTATGGTGGTTTTTTATTAAATAAAGAAACCTATCATCATAATTTCCTATATCTTTCAAAATATTATAACCCTTATAAGCATGATTATAATAAACATCTATTTTTTTAATATTTGAAAATTTTTTAAGCTTTCCTTTAGATATACTGTCTAAAATTACAATTAAAGATTTTTCTATTGGATTTAATTTTTTGCATGTTTTTCCAATATCATGCAAAAGCGCAGCCTTAATAAGCATCTCATTTATAATTCCAGCATCTTTACAGGCTTTAATAACGTCTCTTGCTGTATTTATGCAGTGCTTTTGTTCATATACTGAGAGCTTGTTAAATAACTTTTTTTCATCATTATTTAAGTATTTATCTATAAATTTTCTATCCTCTAATTCTATTTTAGAAGTTATTGACCAGTAAAACTGCTTTATTCTATATAAAGACATATATTTTTCAATCCTTCTATTAAAGCATTTACTTACATTTTAATACATTTAACTTTACTAGTCTATTAACAATTTGTTAATGAAATTTTCAAAAATAAAAACTAGTCTATTAAGACTAGTTTTTATAAATTTATTTTTTTGTACTTTGTCCTAAATATGCTGCTTTAACCTCTTCGTTTTGGAGAAGTTCTTTTCCTTCACCCTTAAGAGTAATCCTTCCTGTTTCTATTACATACCCAATATCAGAAATTTTAAGAGCAGCATTTGCATTTTGTTCTATTAAAAGTATGGTAACACCTTGCTTGTGTATTTCCTTAATAATATTAAACATATCCTTAACAATTAAAGGTGCAAGGCCTAAAGACGGCTCATCCATCATTAAAAGCTTTGGTCTTGACATTAGTGCTCTTCCTATAGCAAGCATTTGCTGCTCACCTCCAGAAAGTGTACCAGACAATTGCCAGCTTCTTTCTTTTAGTCTTGGGAAAAGACTGTATACCCACTCAATATCCTCTTTAATACCTTTTTCATCTTTTCTTGTAAAAGCTCCTATTTTTAAGTTTTCAAGCACTGTAAGATTTGAAAAAACTCTTCTTCCCTCTGGTACTAAAACTATACCATTGTTAACCATATCTTTAGTTTTTAAATTTAATAAGTCTATATTATTATATTTAATTGAACCGCTTTTTGGTTTAACAAGCCCCATTATAGATCTTAACATAGTGCTTTTACCTGCTCCGTTTGCACCAACTAAAGAAACAATTTTTCCATCTTCTACATCAAGACTGATTCCTTTTAAAGCTTCTATACCTCCATAGGATACAACCAAATTATCTATTTTAAGCATCTTCTTCATTCACCCCCAGATAAGCTTCTATTACCCTCTGGTTATTCTGTATTTCATAAGGGCTTCCTTTTGCAATAGTAACTCCATAGTCAAAAACATAAATTTTATGAGATATTCCCATTACTACCTGCATATGGTGTTCAATCATAAATATACTTAAATCAAATTCATCTCTTATATGCTGTATAAACTCTGTTAAATCTTCTGTTTCCTTTGGATTCATTCCAGCAGCAGGCTCATCAAGTAAAAGTACCTGTGGGTTTGTAGCAAGTGCTCTTGCTATTTCAAGTCTTCTTTGCTTACCATAAGGAAGGGAACTTGATTTTTCATTTACCACATCTATAAGCCCAACCTTCTCTATAAGCTCTAAAGATTTTTTAACCATGGACTTTTCTTCTTTTAAGTACCAAGGCATCCTGAACACTGAACTAAAAAGCCCCGAATTAATATGAAGATGATTTGCAATCAAAACATTATCAAGTACACTTAAATCCTTAAATAATCTTATATTTTGAAAGGTTCTTGCTATACCTAATTTTGTAATTTTATCCGGCCTTATTCCTGTAATATCTTTACCATTAAAATATATCTTACCTGATGTTGGAGTATAAACTCCTGTTATCATATTGAAAGCTGTAGTCTTTCCAGCACCATTAGGACCAATTAATGCAACAATTTCACCTTTATTAAGCTCCAGATTAAAATCCTTTACTGCTGTCAAGCCTCCAAACTGCATAACTACATTTTCTGTTTTAAGTAAGCTCATTTTAGTTACCTCCTTTTTTTAGAGGTTTTCTAGTAAGAAAACTGATAAATTTATCCCAACTAAACTCTCTTGTTCCCATTAAACCATTGCTGAAAAATAACACAACTATCATAAGAAGTCCCGAAAACACAACCATTCTAAGACCTGCAACTCCTGGTATAACTATAAAACCTAAATTCATGCTTTCATCTAAAAATCTTAATGCTTCACCTGCAATAGTTATTACAAAAGAAGAAATAATAGTTCCTGTTACACTTCCCATTCCACCTAAAACAATTATAAGAAGTATGTTAAAGGTTAAAGAGAATTTAAACATGTTAGGGTCAATTGTACCTAATAAGTTGCCAAGTAGTCCTCCCCCTACACCAGCAAAAAAGGCTCCTATCATAAAGGATAGAATTTTATGCTTAAATAAACCTATTCCCATGCTTTCAGCTGCTATTTCATCTTCTCTTATAGCTTTTAAAGCTCTTCCATAGCTACTGTTTATAAGCAGCAATATAAAAATTACTGTAAATATTGCAATTCCAAAACTCCACCCAAGGTTAGTAGTATTTGGTATACCTTTTATACCTAAAGCTCCATTTGTAATGCTTTGTGTATTTGTAAATATAATTCTTATTATTTCAGAAAAACCAAGTGTAGCAATTGCCAAATAGTCTCCTTTTAGTTTTAATACTGGAGCACCTATTAAAAATGCTATAATAGCAGATAAAGCTCCTCCTAATATTAAAGCTGCAATAAAAGGCCATTGAACTGTTTCTAAAGGCTTAATTATTGGAGTCATAAAAAAGTTCTGCATCTTTACTTCTTTAGACATAGTAAAAAGTGCGGTTGTATATGCACCTACAGCCATAAATCCAGCATGTCCTAAAGAAAATAAACCTGTAAAACCATTAATTAAATTCATGCTTAAAGCAAGTACTACATAAATAGCACACATATTTAATATTCTTACTATATAGGAATCTAAGTATATATGAGCAAATATTAAAAATCCTATTAAAAGTGCTAAAGCACTTATTGTTAAAATATAATTTCTTTTTTTCATCCTCTTCACCTACACTTTCTCTGAAATATTTTCGCCCATGATGCCAGTAGGTTTAAATAGAAGAATTACTATAAGAAGTATAAATGCAAAGGCATCTCTATAACCTGTTAATGAAGGCAGGAAAGCTACAAGAAGTATTTCCCCTATACCAAGAATAAAACCGCCTATTACAGCTCCAGTTATATTTCCTATTCCACCTATTACAGCTGCAATAAAGCATTTAAGACCTGGTATAACCCCCATTGTAGGCTGAACCTGTGGAAACTTCATCCCCCACATAATAGCCCCAAAGGCAGCAAGTATTGAGCCTATGGCAAAAGTAAAAGATATTGTTTTATTAACATCAATACCCATTATGCTAGCTGTCTCATAGTCCTTTGAAACTGCTCTCATAGCCATACCGCTTTTTGTTTTATTTATTAAATATAAAAGTAAAAATAATATTATTACAGTAACAACTGGTATTATTAAAGTAAGTCTTTGAAGTGATACATTCCCTATATGAATAACTTGTGTAAATATAGCTGGCTCAGGAAACTTCTTAGGTCTTCCACCAAATAATACTGTTGCTAAATTTTGAAGAAAGAATGAAACTCCTATAGCTGATATCATAATGGATATTTTAGGTGCATTTCTTATAGGTTTATAGGCTGATTTTTCAACTACAATTCCAAGAAGTGCTGTAAGTATTATTGTTACTATGAAAGAAACATACCATGGAAGCATAAAAGCTGCTATACCATAAAAAGCAAAGTATGTTGCCATCATAAAAATATCTCCATGAGCAAAGTTTATAAGTCTAAGTATTCCATAAACCATAGTATATCCTATAGCTACTAATGCATATAAACTTCCAAGAGACACTCCATTAGTAAGATGCTGTAAAAACGAATTAAGACTCATGTTGTCCCCCCTAAAATTTTCTTAAATAGTTACAGAACTTCAAGTTTCCTTGAAGCTCCGTACTACCTTAAGTTATATTATTTTGCAGAATCTATTATTTCTTTAAATGTGAACTTTCCACCCTTAACCTCTTTAATAACCGCACTCTTAACTGCGTTTCTATTTTCATCAAAGTTTATAACACCTGCAGCTCCTTGGAAGTCCTTTGATTTGGCAAGTTCTTCTCTTACTTTAACAGGATCTGTACTTCCTGCTCTATTTATAGCATCTAATATTAATATATAAGCATCATAAGATAAAGCTGCAACTGCTGCTGGTTCCTTGCCATTATACTCTTTTTTATACTCTTCCATGAACTTTTCTGATTCTTTTGTTATTGGTTTTTCTGTTGCAAAGAAAGTTGAGAAAGTAGCCCCTTCAACAGCTTCTTTACCAATATCTATAAACTCAGGAGTTTCCCATGTATCTCCACCTATAAATGGAGCAGTTATTCCAAGCTGTCTTGCTTGTTTAATAATTAGTGCAGACTCTGTGAAATTACCTGGTGCAAATATTGCATCTGGATTTTGAGCTTTTATGTTTGTAAGTATACCTGAAAAATCCTGATCACCGGTATTATAATTTGATACAGATACTACAGAATTTGCATCTCCTGTTAACTTTGTAAAAGAATCTTTAAAATATTTAGCTAGTCCAACAGCGTAGTCGTTTGACACTTCCTGAATTATTGCCACTTTCTTAGCATTTAGCTTACTGTAAGCATAGTTAGCCATTACTGTTCCTTGATATGGATCTATAAAACATACTCTAAAGTAATAATCATTTCCTTGAGTTACCAATGGATTTGTAGCAGAAGCAGCTACAGTAGGAACTTTTGCATCCTTAATTATTGGTCCTGCAGCCATTGAGTACCCGCTACCCCAGCTTCCTATAATAGCAGTTACCTTTTCTTTTTCAACTAATCTTGATGCTGCAGTAGCAGCTTCAGATTTATCAGACTTGTTATCAACTATTACAAGCTCTACTTTTTTACCTAAAACTGTTGGATACAGCTTGTTAGCTAATTTTACACCTTCAACTTCTAATGCTCCTCCTGCTGCATTAGCTCCGGTCATTGGTTCAAATACTCCAATTTTTATTACATCTGAACTATTAGATGCTGAAGTTGATTCTGTCTTTTTGCATCCTCCAAATACTAATGATGCTGTCATAACTAATGATAGTAATACAGCTAGTCTCTTTTTCATAGTTATCCCCCTTTTTTATACTGTCCTATAATTGCAAGATTTTTAAATATATAAAAATTGCAACTTTTAAAATAATCTTATTCATAATTATAATATTTTTTATTAATTTTAGCAATATTTTTAAAAAAAATAAATATTTTTGTCGATTTATTAAAAGAAATGCATTACAATACCAGAAAAATTGCATTTATTAATTTTCTAAATATATATTTATCAGTTTTTGAGTAACTAAATATTATTAGAACATAAATATATAATTAAACTACTATATTTTAATCAAAAAAATAAAAAAACAGCCTTTTCAGACTGTTTTTGGTGGAGATAAAGAGATTCGAACTCTTGACCCTCTGCGTGCAAGGCAGATGCTCTCCCAACTGAGCTATACCCCCATATGGTGGACCTTCAGGGACTCGAACCCCGGACCGACCGGTTATGAGCCGGTTGCTCTAACCAACTGAGCTAAAGATCCATATACAAATCTGGCAACGACCTACTCTTCCACAGAGCCTCCCCTGCAGGTAAATGTCCTAAATGGACATTTACGGGCAATTTAGTCGATGAGAATCGACGCTCTTAAATTGCCCCGTAATCGGCCAACTTAATTGGCGACTATCTACTTTTCCACACAGTCTCCCGTGCAGTATCATCGACATCTCGGAGCTTAACTTGCGTGTTCGGCATGGAAACG
>NZ_JAMSKT010000013.1 GCF_023806125.1 Clostridium caldaquaticum | reverse complement strand
ATTTCTATTGAACCGCCGTGTACCGAACGGTACGCACGGTGGTGTGAGAGGACGCTGAATAAAATAATTATTCAGCTCCTACTCGATTATCTTTCGATGCTCCCAACATGCCGTTTAGCTTATTTGTTCATACCCGCACTCTCGCAGGTGGGTTCTGCTCACTTATATTCTGTCTTCTTCATATTAAATAATTCTAATATAATCAATGTATATTAGGAAGCCTGACATCCAATAAAACTATTGCAAATCCCTTATTGTTACTGTGGTTGAACGTTATAAGCCTGACGAACATCTCAGGATTGATTGTAATTTAATTATATCATATTTTTAGCTTTTTTCAATATGCAAGTTAAAGTATACTTGCCTTTTTATGTAATTCTAAAGTTCCAATTCTTCTAAAACCTCTTCAATCTCAACAGCTTTACCTTTTGGAAAAAATGCTGCTATGAACTCATTATAACTATATTCTTCTTCGTCAATTTCATAGGATACATACTGTGCATCTACTTCATGCTCTTCCATTATTTCTTCTATATATTCGCCAACGTTATCTACAGCTAAGTCATTTAAGTATGGAAGAAAAAAATCTTCATACCATATATCACCATTTTCTTCATCTTCACTCTCATCATTAGCATAAGCCCTAGCACTCTCAATTTCATCTTCATCAAAATCATAAAAAAATCTAAGAACTAAAGAACCTTCCTTATATTCAATCTCTTCTATTTCACTTAATTCATTCTTCTCTAATATTTCTATTATAGCCTTTTTATCCAAATTTTATCCCTCCCTGAAAAAATCAACTATTAGTATCTTAAGTATTATATTAATCTTTTATCCACTTTTACATTAAATTATTCTCCGTTATATAATAATTTTTTATACTCTTTATTTACCTTTAAAAATTCTTCATCATCCTCAACTAAGTTTAATACTTCTTTACCTTCTTCTTCATCTACTCTAAATACGTAAGCATCTTCATCATTTCCTTCTATAGGTGCCAATATAAGATATTTTGTTTCACCTAGATAAATTTCAGCTACCGCTTCAAACTCTACTTTTTGACCATTCTCATCATGAAAAGTCATTATCATATTTTCTTCCATATAAATCACTCCATTCAATATATTATTATGAAAGCATGAATTACCATTATAAGCAGTTAAACGTTATAAATAAATTCATCTGCTCTTTTAAATTCTTCCTCATTAGGAACAAAATTAAATCTAAGCCTCTCTGAAGCTTTACCCCTATTAATTATTGCACAAACAATTATACCTTATTTGATAAGTGCTTCCCCATCTTTTAAGTATTTCCATAGGATGATACGAGTATTACTCCTCTCTACTATTTAAAGTATAAGCTTTGAAATTTCTCCATTATAAAAAATATATTCAAGATGGAGCGCTCTAGTAAGAACTACGTATAAAAGCTTTTTATCTAGCTCATCTCTTCCATAATTCTCATCGTTACAGTTATATATTATAGTACAATCAAATTCTAAACCTTTTGTCATATAAGATGGTATTATAATATTTTCCAATTTTAAGTTTTTATCAGTGTCTTTTATTAAATTCCAGGAATTTGTGCTATATTTTTTCATTATATCCCTTATAATTTTACATTCTTCATAGGTTCTTCCTATAATAGCCACACTCTTTTTCCCCAGGTCTTCTACTTCTTTTATTATTTCATCTACCCTTTTAGCAAAGTCTTCTTTTCTCTTAAATTCTATAACCTGTGGAGCCCTTCCATGTCTTAGTACAGGCATAGCTGGCTTTAGGCTGTTATTCTGCTTTACTAAAACTTTATTAGCAAATTCAATTATTTCAACTGTAGATCTATAACTTTGTGTTAATGGTGTATATAATGCATCCTTTTCAAAAACATCGTTAATAACCTTATTCCAATCTTCAATTCCTTTATAAAAGTATATTCCCTGACCTATATCTCCTACAATAGTTAAAGAGTTATTTGAAACCATGCTTCTTAAAATATATAGCTGAAAGAGACTATAGTCTTGTGCCTCATCTATAACAATATGCTTAAACATTAATTTTTCCGGTATCCCTTCAATTTTAAATTTCAAATAAAGCATAGCCGCTAAATCATCACTATCTATCACGCCTTTTTCAGCATTTGCATTTAACTCACTTACTATATAATCTATAAGCTTTTCTGGTATCTTACCTGCACTTACTTCATCTAATATGTCTCTACAAGTAAATAATTCTAGGTATAACTTACTTGTGTTAATCTCTTTCCATGAGTTAAAATAATCATCAAAAGCTTCTTTTGCCTTTCTTTTTATTTCATCTTTCTTATTATCTCTTTCATCATAAATTTCAATAAGCTTTTTTCTTCTTTCTGGCCCATCTTCCATGGACTTCTTTGTTCTTGCAATCATATACTCATAGGAAAAATCTATTTTATCCATTATATCATTAACTTTACTACTAAACTTTAAATTAAAGTATCTTTTTATTTCATCTTTCCTCTTATTTAGAGGAAGGTGCTGCATATCCTTTATATATAATCTTTTTATTTCCTTGCTTTCAAATAATGTATAACCTTCCACAGTAATATCTCCTACATCCATGTCTTTCTTCTCTAAAAGTCTTATATACCTGTCCATCATTACTTTGAAAGTCATAGTTCCTTTTAATCTACTGCTGTTAGTTATGTATTTAACATTTTCTTTATTCTTTTCTTCAAGTACTAAAGCTAGTTTTTTGTCTTTTGTATAAACTTTTCCCTTCAGTTCTAAAATCTCCATTGATATCTCTTCAAATGTTTTCTGCTTTACCTTTTCTACACCTAGATTTGGAAGAATTTCAGATATATAATCTAAAAATAATTTATTTGGAGCTATCACCATTATATCCTCACCCGATAGCTTATCCTTATATTTATATAATAAATAGGCAAGTCTATGTAATGCCACAGTAGTTTTTCCAGAACCTGCAGATCCTTGTACTATAAGTGCTCCATTCTTATCTGCTCTTATAATATCGTTTTGTTCCTTCTGAATAGTTGCTATAACTTCTTTTAACTTACCACTTACACTTTCTTCCAAGTTTATTCTTAAAAATTCATCTATAAGTGCCTTACCTTTCTCTTCTCCTGAATTTAATATTATTTCGTTTATCCCCTCATCAAAAGCATCTACAAGAGTATTATTTTTAATTAAAAATTTTCTTTTAAGTGACAAATCACCATTAATAATACCCACTGGAGCCTTATAATAGGATTGACCTTGAGTACCACTGTAATATAAATCTGCAATAGGTGCTCTCCAATCTATTACAATTTCATCGCCGGTACTGCTATCTCCTAAGCCAAACTTGCCTATATAATAACTTTCCTTCTCTTTTCTATACTCTCTAAAATCTATCCTTGCAAAATAAGGTTGCATCTTTGCTTCATTATAGTTTTCAAGATTCTTATGAGTTATTTCATAAAGCCTCTGAGCAGTTTCCAATTCCTCACTGTATTTACCTTTAGCTTGCTTTTTTAATGATGCTATTTTATCCTGTAATTCCTTATCATTATTTTCTATAAGTTTAATCTCATCATCGAGCCATTTTTTAGTTAAGTTATATTTATTTTCTTCAAACTTAAATTCCTTCTGTTCTATAGCCATAATATCACTTCCTTATTGTTCTGCACATAGAATATTATTTTATATTTTATACTAATATTTGTCAATATTAGTGATATTATTTATGACAATCTATAAAAAATAGACATCTAAAGGAATTCTCTCCTATTAGATGTCTATTTTTTATGAATTTTGTTTTGCTATAACACTTCCTCCAGCTTTTGATAAAAACTTAACCAGTACCCAAGATATAGCCGCATCAGCACTATGATGCAATACGGTTCCAACTCCAACTGTAATTACTAAAAAACTTGCTAAGTTACCTGCATATTTAACTTGAGCTCCAACAGAAACAAACCCTAATACTACTAGTGCCTCTAAAATACCGTGAACTAGTGCTGTAAAAATTGCAACCTTATGAAAAGAAACATTTTTTTGAAGCAATATTGCTCCGATCAATCCTACAAATACATGCATGAGTGCTCTTGCCCCTATTATTGGTCCTTTTGTTATAAAAAATCCTAAAGCTGAACCAAGTCCTGTAATTACAGCTGCCTGTGGTCCTAAAAACATCGATAAAAACATAGGTACATGAGCCGTTAACGTCGCTGTAAATGGCCCAATAGTAACACTCATAAATCCAAAAACAAAAGGTATAATTATAGCCCATGCTGTTAATAATGCCGTATAAGTTAATTTTTTTATATCCTTCATTGTCAACCCTCCATAACAAATGTATATACATCAGTATATAACAATATATTATGTTTGTAAATAGCGTTTGATAAAAAAATAGATAGCTTATTAATGCTACCTATTCTTCTATCTTATATATTTTTTTTGCTCTGTCTATATATAATATTCCATCTAAATGATCAATTTCATGACAAAATGCTTTTGCCAACACCCCTTCTGCTATATACTCCACCTTTTCCCCCTTTGTGTTTAATCCCTGAACAGTAACCTTTTTAGGTCTAATTACCTTACCCTCATAACCAGGATAGCTTAAACATCCTTCAATGCTTTCTTCTTTACCTATTTTAGCTACTATTAAAGGATTTATCAATACAATAGGTTCCTCACCATCCCTAAGGTCAATTAAAATAACTCTTTTTAGAATACCTATTTGAGGAGCAGCAAGCCCTATTCCCGTGGTACTATAAAGTGTATCTTTTAAGTCTTGTACTATATTAAATACTTCTTCATCTATAATATCTATTTTTCTGCTGACTCTTTTTAATTTTACATTTCCAAATCTTAATATTTCTCTAACTGCCATGATATCTTCCTCACTTAAATTTAAAATTTCAGTATTAAACCTTTTTACTGATTTAATAACTTTTCTTTATTAATAACATATGTTACATCTAATATATTATTACAGTTGTTTTCATCAAAAATCAAATAGTAAATTCCACCATTAATCTCACCATTATTTATAAACTTTATAATATCAATATTAAAATCTTCAATGTGATAATTAATAAAAGGAACTTCTATTATCTCATTTTTTATAGCTTCTTTAAAAATTCTTTCTGTATTTTTGCCAATATTCCTCTCAAGAAATTCTGGAAGCCACTTTTTCCTATTAAACTTTAAGTAATCAAATTTTACAATTTCTTTTAAAGCTGCATTTTCATTATTCAATACTTCACTATTAAACTCTAAAAACACCTTATAATAATCTGTTGAAGATAGGCTTCTACTAAAATAACCTTTATCATAAAAAAATCCCCCCAAGCTTAAATAAAAATCAAAAGCTGATTCAAACTTAGGAATAAAATATTTCAATATGCTAGTGAATTTCTGAGAATTGTAATATTTATCAATCATTGCCTCTACTCTTTTTAAAAGTAAAAGTTCCTCATAACTTATATCTTTAGTTTTAAGAACTTCATAAGGTGTATAAGGTGAGTAAACAATTCCCCACTTTTGAGCTTCTTCCTTCATAGGTGAACCCTTTAAAAGCTTTAGAAATCCAAGCTGTATTTCATCAGGTCCTATGCTGTATAAGTCATTAAAAGACTTTTTAAAAGATTGAAAATCTTCACCAGGAAGCCCTGCTATTAAATCTAAATGTTGTTTTATATTACCTAATTTATTAAGTTCAACAACTTGCTTTTTAATATCTTCAAAAGCTACAAACCTATTTATATTTTTTAACACCTCATTATTAGTAGTTTGAACTCCAACTTCAAATTGAAATCTTCCTTTTGGTGCCTTAGCCAAAAGCTTAAGTTGATCTTCATTTAATATATCAGCAGATATTTCAAAATGAAAAGTAGTTTCTGTATCTATACTTATTAAATATTCCCACAGACTCATAGCAAATTTACTGTTGCAATTAAAGGTTCTATCAACAAATTTTATAAGCTTTACTTTTTTATCAATTAAAAACTTTAAATCCTTTTTTACTCTCTCAAGGCTTAAAAATCTTACCCCATGAATTGTAGAAGAAAGACAATACTTGCAGTTAAAAGGACATCCTCTAGATGCTTCATAATAAACAATCTTATTTTCTAAATTATCCTTTAAGTTATAGGGAAATGCTAACTTGTTCATATCCATAAGCTCTCTTTTTCCACCATAACTAATACCCTTATCGCTCTTATAATATAAACCTTTTATATTTAAAGGCTCTTTGTATTGCAACAGAGTTTTTACATATTCTCTATATGTCTCTTCTCCCTCTCCCTCTATAACATATTCTCCTATATTCTCTTTTAAAAATTTTTCGCTGTCATAAGATACTTCAGGTCCCCCATACAGGATTTTAATCTTGTCATCTATAAGCTTAATTAAAGAAGCTAATTGTTTAATATAATCAATATTCCATATATAACAAGAAAAAGCCACTAAGTCAGGCTTTTCACATAAAATTTCCTCAAGTACTCTTTCTATTCTATCATTTATTGAAAACTCTAATATATTACAGTTATAGTTTAAATCTGCTGTGTACGCTTTTAAATATCTTATTGCCAAATTGCTGTGAATGAACTTTGAATTTATTCCAATTAATAATATTTTTAACATTTGTTCTTCCTTTCTCAGCATTTCTAACTTCCTGCTGTGTATAATCAGCACTTACTTTTCGTGCCTTTATATAGTATATATTATCTGAGTACTTCAAATCAATTATTTCAAAAAACTCCTTTAACATTTTCAATGTAGCATCTTTAGAAGTATCTTTAAAAATATTCATATCAAGTAGATTTATTTCTTTAATCTTTTTGTCAGGCAGTAATATTTTAACTTTACCTTTAAAAAATTTATAATATCCTTTATCTATATCCCAAATATATAAAACTCCATTTTCTTTTAAATATTCACTTATATCTTTAATAAATTTTCTCTTATTGTATTTAAACCATAAATTATTTAAAGAAAACAATAAAATGCAGCTATCATAACTGCCCTTCTCAATAAGTTCTCTTTCCTCTCTGCCATGTACGTATTCTATAACAGCTCCATCATTATACTGTTTATATAAACTATATATAACACCATAGTTGTCTGTTCCTATATCAAGCACATTTCCTGTAAACACTTCTTGCTGCATATTTATAAATATATCTTTTCTAGTGTTTTCACTATTATGTTTCATTCGTAACTACCACCTTTTAAATTAAACTAGATATAAAGAAATATTCTACACATAAAAAATAATTCCTCCAATTATTGGAAGAATTATTTCGAATTATTTATGTTAGATTTAGTTTCCAAACCATAATAATTATTATTATTAAAATTACAGATAGAAGATAATATACTATATTTGGTTTCAATCCATTAAAGCTATTAATACTATTCTTTTGAATATTAAAAAGTATCCCTTCACTTTCTTCAAGAATATAGAGATTTTTATTATATATTTTTAAACTATGTATTTTAGAACCGCTTCTAAAAGCAACTTTTGTATTTAATATATTGGATTTTGACAGCGCATATAATATATTATCCCTATTGTCATAAAAATATATACAATCCTTTTCTCCTATATCACCTTTATCATCCACTTCTAAACAATCAATAGATGATACATGACTGTGCTGATAAATTGGTGCAGGAGGATTAGTAGTAGGATGATTGTCCAATATAAAATTAACCCTAGAATTATTTTCACCCCTAAATCTAGGTGAATTAACAGGATCTCCTCCACTGTAATCCGGCCAGCCATACCAGGCATTTTTTTTTATTTCATATATATAATCCACATCTCCTTTAATTGGCCTTAATCCCCTGTCTTCCATTCCACCTACTGCTGCAATTAGTTTTCCTTCACTGTTAAAAGCCATACCTGTAATATTTCTTATTCCCCAAGCAAAAGTTTCTCCATATCCATTACTTAAGTCATAATATATTATAGAACCATTGCCAGGAAAATGTCCTGAAATTAGCTGTCCTGTAAGATTTTTGGTTTTATATGGAACAAATGCTCCACTTTTTAAAGTTCCAAAATTTTTACCTTTTACAGTTATATCTTTTGGAGATAAATCATAATTAAATGGATTATCCTTAATCCACTCATTATCATTGCCTACTACTCCTGAATTTGTAGCCGAACCTACAGAAACGAACAATTCATTTCCTAGTATTTTAATAATACTCTCTTTGTAATCCCCATAATTTGGAATATTATCAATTAAAAGCTTTTGTTCTTTTCTATCCAAATCGTAACTGATTATTTTGCCATCTGAAGCAAAATATAGTTTATTATTATAATATTCAATGGCATTTATGTTAAAAGTCTTATCCTGTAGCAAATTATAACTTTTACCATTTCTATCTATGTACTGAACTCTGTCCTTATATGCAATATAAAAATTTCCTGCCTCATCCGCTGCAAAATCTTTTGCACCATCGATACCTTTATACTTTATTCCCCAAGTTAAATTTGAATCCTTAATTTGAATACTATAATTTTCATAAAAATTACTAAAAACAAAAAACATTATTAAAAGTATACCTGCCATTAATATAATTTTTGTAAATTTTTTCATACTTCCTCCATGAAAATACATAATATATTAAATGTATATTTCTGTAAATGCTACTATATGTACACTTGTTGAAAATACAAAATAATAGAATATAATTTAAATTTTTAACATACTTATTAATGTTATTAATTATATGGGGTTGTAATTATGAGAAAAGATACTTTTTTCAGAGAAACTTTGATACTCACCGCTTCAAATTTAACTACAGGAGTGTTAGGTTTTATATTCTCTATAATACTTTCAAAGGAACTAGGACCCGAAGGCATGGGGCTTTATGGACTTGTTATGCCTATATACAATCTTTTTATATGTTTAATATGCGGTGGAATGGTAACCGCTATATCCAAAGTAACAGCAGTATATTTCAGTAAAAATGATTTTAAAAACTTAAATAAATCAATAGAAACAGCTTTAAGTTTTGATTTTATTTTAGCCATTATAATCTCAGTTTTATTTTTTATAGCTTCTCCCTATATAAGTTCTCATGTAATAAGGGATACTAGAACACTTTATCCACTAAAAGCTGTAGCACCAGCATTAATCTTTGTAGCTCTTTCTTCAATATTAAAGGGATATTTTTATGGTATTTCAAAGGTTAAAATTCCTGCTTTTATAGATATTTTAGAAAAAGCAGTAAGAATAGCTATAATTGTAATAATTATAGAAATGCTATCCAACCCCAGCGTAAAGAGTACAGTAACAGTTGCTTATATAGCCCTTTGTATTGGAGAATTTATCAGCTTTACCCTATTATACATATACTATAAACTCAATAAAAGAAAAGTATTATACAGCCAATTTAAAACAGAAGGGAGAGCTCAGCTTATGTTTGACATACTGGTAATATCTCTTCCTCTTTGTCTAAATGGTTTTTTGTCAACAACCTTATCAACAGTATCAACTTTAATAGTTCCTTTAAGACTTACCAGCATTGGAATAGAATACAATACAGCACTTTCTTTGATTGGAAAATTCTCAGGAATGGCTATGGCTATAATATTTTTCCCACTGATAGTAGTAAATTCTATATCCACAGTGCTTATACCAGATCTTTCTCAAGCTCTTGATAAAAAAGATTTCTTTGCTCTTGAGAGCAGAATATATCAAGTATTAAAAATAGCCTTCCTGCTTGGAGTAAGTACTCTTATTATAAGTATAAGCATCCCTGAAGCTTTAGGAAGACTTTTCTTTAGCAGAACAGATTTAGGATCATACATAAAGTTTGCTGCAATTTCCGCTCCAATAACCTACGCTTCTGCTACTACCTTTGGAATACTTAATGGATTAGGCAAACAGGGCATTGTTTTAAGAAATTCTCTCCTGGTTTCAGTTGAAGAAGTAATACTACTTTACATATTTACTGGTATACCTAGCATAAACATATTTGGTTTTGGTGTAAGCCTTATAATTACTTCTGCAACTATTTTGTTTTTAAATATGTACGAAATAAAAAAATACTGCTATATAACTATCCATAAAAGTGAATTTATTATCTACCTTCTTATAAGCATATTTTTCTATTTTATCTTAAATATTACAAACAATCTTATTCCAAATACGTTATTTACTCTAAAAAATATACTTATAATAGTTTTAGGATTCTCTTCTTTCTTTTTATCTATATATATAATAAATAAGGAAAGCCTTACTTAGCAGGCTTTCCTTATTTATTATCTTACCCTATCTAATAATTTTTTAGGTATCATTTTTAAAATCTTATTAGGTAAAGAGTTTAAATCTTTTTTAGTTATTCCTCCAACTAAAATTAATGCATATAAATAAACTAATCCACCTGTTCCAATGGAAACAAATGTTGAAATAGCTCTTGTCTTATATCCACTACCTAGAAAGCTAAACATATAATTAAAATCAAAATTAACTAAATAAACCACTAATCCCATGAAAACAGAAGCTATAAAAGGTTTTACTCCAAGCTTAATCAAATTGTATTTAATCCCTAAACTCTTTTTTATAAAATAATTGTTAAGAAAAAGGGGAATTAAAAAACCTACTAAGCTTCCTACTACTGCTCCTAAAATATTTATACTAGGAATAGCTATCAAAATATAATTAATAAATATTTTAGCAAATATGCCTATAATTATATAGAAAGTAGAAATGTAAAGCTTACCTATACTTTGCAGTATTGTAGTTTGTATCTGAACAATTGCCATTAAAATCATAATAAAAGCATAATACTTCATAAGATAAGCTGCCGCTAAATTTTTACTAAAAAGCAAATTAAATATTGGTTGACTTAAAACTGCTAGTCCAACAGCTGAAGGTAATGCAATAAAAAAACAGGCTTTAAAAGCATATTCAACCCCACTATGAACATCCTCTTTATTATCTAATGCTGCTGCTTTTGAAATTGATGGTAAAACAGCAGTACAAAGAGCTGAAACTAAAGTTATTGGCACACCAATAAGCACTTGATTTGTACCTAAGTAACCAAACCTTGTGCTTCCCTCTTCATCACTAAAACCTGCTGCAAGAAGCCTTCCCTTTGTATTTCCAGCATCGATTAGATTACCAGCATTTTGTGCTCCCCAAGCCACAGTTAAAGGCGTAGCATAATATATAACTTTCCTGAAAAGTTCTTTATTAGAATATCTAATTATTTTCTCCTTAGAATAAGTTTTTGAAACTTTAAAGACCTTATTTCTACTATAAAACCTAATTAAATAAATTACTGAAACTAACGCTCCTATAGTAGTGCCTACCGTAGCACCTGCACATCCTGCTTCAACTCCATATTTCATCAATAAAGCAGCAAATATAAGTGAAAATATTAAATTAGCTATCTGCTCTAAAATTTGCGATACAGCCGTTGGCTTCATATTCCCTCTTCCCTGAAAATAACCCCTATAGGCAGATGCAACTGAAGTTAATACAATTGCTGGAGCTAACGACATTATAGCTAAATAGGCTTTAGGATAATTTGTTACGTTAGCCAAAGGCCTTGCAAGTAAAACTAATAAAACAGCCATAAAAGTTCCTATCATAATCATTAAAAATCTTGCCATTTTAAATGCTTTTACGGCATCTTTATAGTTTTCAAGAGCAATTAGCTCTGATACAATTTTTGATATGGCGGAAGACAATCCACTGTTTGTAATTATGTATACAAATGCAAATACCGCATAAGTACTTGCATACACCCCATAGCCTTCCCCGCCTATGATTATCTGTAAAAAAGGTACATACAACAGTGATAACATCTTAACTGCCATACCTGCTGCTGAAAGGATTGCAAAACCTTTAGTGGTTGATTGCGTTTTCATATTTATAACCTCATTATTTAAAACTTAAATACATCATTCTTAATCTTCTTTAAGATTGGTGGCAAGCTTTCGCCTATAGTTTTATTCTCCATATAAGACAACTTTTCAGGACAGTCTTTAAAAACCAATTTGTAAGCATATAAAAATTGGTAATTTAATCCATATTTATTAATAAAAAAACTATTAAGCTTTTTCTCTCCATACTTTGCATCACCTACTATAGGATTACCTAGATAAGCTAAATGAGCTCTAAGCTGGTGGCTTCTGCCTGTAATTAAATCTAGTTCTACTAATGAAAAAGTACCACAGCTTTGTTCTGTTTTAACTTCCATGGATATTTTTTTAGTATTGGGCATTTTTTTATCAAATACTTTAGATATATTGCCATCTTCATTTTTAAATATATATGCCTCATGAATTCCATCTTTTATTCTTCCTTTCACAAGAGCCATATAATACTTTTTTATTTTTCTCTCTCTAATCATCTCATTTAACAGCTTAAGACTTTCGAAATTTTTACCAAAAATTACTACCCCTGAAGTATTTCTATCAAGCCTGTTACAAGGTGCAGGAGTAAAAGTTACTTCTTTTTCAGGAACATAGTCTCCTTTATCAAAAAGATAAGAAAGCACCATATCTGTAAGGGTAGGCTCTCCACCTTTTTTGTCTGAATGTACAAGCACTCCAGGCCATTTTTCAACTATAAGCATATTGTCATCCTCATAGGTTATTTTTAAGTGTTTATTTTCTATACGTTCAAACTTTTCCTTCTTAACTGAACTCTTAATATCTCTAGTTTCAATTATATCACCTTCAACAAGGAAATATTTTTCTTTTGCCTTTTTACCGTTAACTTTTATATCTCCTTTTCTAATGCCTTTAAATATTGCACTTAAAGGAACATCTTTAAGCCATTTTCTTGCAAACTTATCTAATCTTTGTCCTGCCTCATTTGCACCAATTTCAATCTTCATTTCTTCAACTCCTATTACAAATTAACGACTAATTATTTATTATTATTGCCTAAATCAAATTTTTTAACTATTTACTTAAATAATCATAAGCAGCTTTGCACTGTATAGCCACTCCAACAGGCAATGCATCTTCGTCAATATCAAATAAACTGCTATGTGCAGGATGAATTATACCTTTTTCCTCATTTCGAACCCCAAGAAAATAAAAAGCAGATGGTCTTTCCATAGAGAAATATGCAAAGCTTTCTACTCCCATACTTGGACTTTCTAGTTGTTTAATATTTTCTCTTCCTATAATGGTTTCAGCACTACTTTCTACTAAATCTAATATATCATCATTATTATAAAGGCATGGATAACTTTCCTCAATATTTATTTCACAACTGCCTCTCATAGAAGCTGATATTCCTTCTACTACTTCTCTTAATCTCTTCTTTACATATACTCTATGTTCGCTTTTCATTGTCCTAATAATTCCTGAAATAGTAACTTCTTCAGGAATTATATTTTGTGCTGTTCCACCATGTATACTTCCTATGGTTATTACAGCAGGATCTGTTGGAGGTATTTCTCTGCTTACAATTGTCTGAAGACACAATACAACCTGGCTTGCAATAACTATTGGATCAATAGTTGTATCAGGATGTGCTCCATGACCTCCCTTTCCTCTTATTGTTATGCTGAAAGGATTTGAAGCTGCATTTACAACACCTCTTTTTACCCCTATAGTTCCTGTTTTTATACCTTCATCCACATGAAGACCTATAATGCAGTCAACCTTTGGATTTTCCAAAATACCTTCTTTAATCATAAATCTAGCACCTCCTACTGTTTCTTCAGCAGGTTCAAAAAACAGCTTTATATTACCTTTAAGCTCATCTTTAATACTGTTTAAAATTTTAGCAGCTCCAAGAAGTATTGTTGTGTGAGCATCATGACCGCAGGCGTGCATTCTGCCTTTAATTTTTGAAGAGTATTCACAAACCTTTTTATCTTCCAAAGGTAAAGCATCAATATCTGCTCTAAGTCCAATAGTCTTTTCACCATTTCCTCTTATAACAGCACAAATTCCAGTACCTGAAACTTCAGTATATTCAATACCTTCAGATTCTAAAAAAGACTTAATCTTTTTAGCTGTCTCATATTCTTCAAAACCTAGCTCTGGATTTAAATGAAAATCTCTTCTCCATTTAATAAGTTCTGCCTTAATAAGTTCTGCCTTTTTTAAAAAATCTATCATTACTGAAATCCTCCTTTATTTCAATTTACTCCCAATATATTTTTATATCATCCCCATTTAAAAGTTCATCGTAATACCCTGCTTTATTTCCATTTAAAAGCAAAACTAGGTTCCCTTTAGCTTTTGTCAAATCAAAATCTATAAAATCAAATACATCAATAAAAATATACTTAGATTTATTCTTTAAATATACCTTTTCACCATTTACAAATATTTTCAAATCTTTAGAGATATCCTCATTAATTGTAATAGCTTCTATAGCTTCTTCCTGAAAATTCTCCTCTTTCTTCTCTTCAATACTCTTGAAACTATAACTCTCTGAATTTTCTATGGAAGTATTTATTTTAGTATAAATTCTATCCCCCTCTTTTATAATATAATCTTCCTCAAGTTCTTTCCCATTTATAAAATAAATATTTTTACCTGTCTCATTTCCTAAATAATCTCTAAATTCCTTTATAGTATTGGGAAATAGTATTTTGACTTCATCACTATCGCATATAACTTTTTCTAAAGACACTCTCTCATTATTTATGTAAACTACAGGCTCTATGTAAGTTATAATATCATCTAAATAAAAACTTACGGAATTTAAGTTTTTTATAAATTCCTTAACCTTAGGAGCTGCATCCATGCCATCTTTAGCAAAAACAATATCTATACTGTCCCCTTCTTTTACCTCTGAATCCATATTGCCAGGTTTTCCATTGATTTTTATTTCTGCATTTGTTCCTAGGCTTCCAAATGCAATTCTGCTCCTGCCATTTAAAATAAATCTTATATTTTTCCCATTTTTACCTATAAGAACCTTTGGATTTATTCCTGTCTGCATCAGCACATCGCTAACAGTATGCTTATGTGAATTAAACAGGCTTATAACTTTATTATTTAAAGTAACATCTATAAAATCATGACCAAGCTTCATTATAGAAGTAAGTGCTATACCTAGTACAGTAACCCCTGTGCTCCCTAAGTTATTATCAGGACAGATACAGTCCGTTACTGCTTCTCTACCTTTTATGGCTATCCTTTGAAAAGATAAATTAAGCTTCTCAGCTAATAATTCTTTAAGCCCTGGAGTATGTGCACCTCCTCCAACTAAAAAAACAGCATTAGGAGATTTTCCACCATTTAATTCTATTATCTTGCTTGCTATTTCATCACACAATTTATTTACTACTGGATTAATAACTTTCATTATTTCTTTCGAAGAAACTTCACTATCCAATCCCAATACATCAGTATATTGGATGTTATCTTTAACAGAACATTCCTTCTTCATTCTCTCCGCTGTATTAAAATCTACAAGAAAGTTTTGCGCAATAACTTCCGTTATTTCATCACCAGCAGTAGCTACCATGCCATAGGCACTAATAGTATCCTTGCTGCTTATAGCTATATCTGAAGTTCCAGCACCTATATCAACTAAAGCTAAATTTAGAAGTCTTAAGCTCTTTGGCACAGCAGCTTCCATAGCTGCAATAGGCTCTAAGGTAAGATTTGTAACATTAAGTCCAACCTTGTCCATAACCGCATACAAGCTCTCCACAACAGAACGTGGAAGAAAAGTAGCAATTACTTCCACAGTTATATTTTCTCCTTTATGAGATAATAAATTGCTTATTACGTAATCATTTAAATAATAGTTTTTAACGCTATATCCTACACAATAGAGTTTTCCTTCAGACTGAGCCCTAATTTCTTCTTCTGCATTCTTAACTGCTGTTAACTCCAGACTTCTTATTATCTCTTTATCTATTTCTCTTTCATAGCCGAGTCTAAGCTCTCCTTTGGAAATTGTTGTTTTTAAAAATCTTCCAGCAGCAGCAATAGCTACATTAGATAATTGAAACTGCAATTGTTTTTCTAATTGTTTTTTTACCGTATTTACTCCTTCGGCAACTAAATTAATGTCATGTATCTGACCATCCATCATTGCCCTTTCTTCATGCTCAATATAGCATTCACAAAGAACATTAAACTTTTTCTCTTTCACAATCCCTACTGTGCCTATTATAGACCGTGTTCCTATATCAAGCGCAAATATTATATCTTTTGAATTAATATTAGAGAGTTCCATTTAACCTACCTCTTTAGAACATAATTTAAAAGCTCACATTCTTAGAATATGAGCACAATTTATTAATAAAATTATATATCAACAATTATCTATATTCAACAAATTAAGACAGTGTAATTTAATATAATAAATATTTTCTGCTTATAGCTTTCTAATAATTCCATTATTATGAAGTATATTAATATCAAATCTTCTATTTATACCATCTTTAAAAATAATTTGGATTATATTTTTATTTATATCTAAAATTCTACCATTGCCAAAAGTACTATGAACAACTCTATCTCCTGACTTGTAATTTTTTTGTAAATATTCATACGGATTTATATTACATTCTTCAACAAATCTAGAAGGCTGTTTATATTTTCCTCTTATGTGCCTAGGTATACATATATACAAGTTATCAATAGTTCTAGTTATAGCTACAAAAAATAATCTTCTTTCTTCTTCTAAGTGTGAATCTATGCTGCTTCTATGTGGCAGTATGTCTTCAACACAATCTACTATAAACACATTTTTAAACTCCATTCCTTTAACCCCATGTACTGTACTCAAAGTAACACTATCTTCATCATTATATCCTTTACTTTCTTTTTCAATTTGTTCATTTACAACATCTATATGAGCTAGAAAGCTCATTATGGTATTATATCCTCCTGTTGCCTCTTTAAACTCCTCTAAAATATCTTCAAGCTCTGATAAATCTATTTTGAATTTTTTACTATATTCTTTAATATAGTCATAATAACCTAAATCAGTAATTATAAACTGTACAGCACTTTGAAGCGACATTTTATTTAAGCTATATATTTGTTTTTGTAGCCTTTCAATATTTTTAATTTGAAATATTGAAACTTCATCCATATTTTTAAGCATCTCAAAACAATCATACTTTATACAAGAATTTTTCAATTTTTCTATGCTTATTTTACTAATGTATCTAAAGGGTTTATTTATTATTCTTTTAAAACTATTTATATCATCACCCATAATACTTAGCTTTAAATATGCAATTAAATCTTTACATATGAAATGGTCAAAATAATTATACTTTTTATCTAAAAGCTTAAAAGGGATTTTTTTTCGTATAAAGGCATCTATGAGACTTCTGCTCTCTAAATTAGTTCTATATAAAACAGCACAGTCCTTATAATTATATCCACCTAAAAACTTTAATTTTTCAATTCTCAAAGCTATATCTTCAGCTTGAGAATTTTCATCAGTATAATTTAATATTTCAGAAATTTTCTCTTCATTTTTGTAGGCAGTCATTGTTTTTTCGTTTCTTGAGCTGTTATTTTTAATTAAATCACTAGAAATTCTTACTATATTTTTTGTACTTCTATAATTGGTAGAAAGATTAAGTTTTACTCCATCAGTAAAATTTTTATGAAACTCTAACATATAATCAGGTCTTGAACCTCTAAAACTGTATATGCACTGATCTTCATCTCCTACTGCAAAAATAGAATTATACAGATTTAAAAGCTTTAATACTTCAAGCTGAATATAATCACAGTCTTGAAATTCATCTACAAGAATATATTTAAAACTTTTCCTATAAAACTCCAATAGTTTCATCTTATTAATAAGCAGCTCTTTACATTTAACTTGTAAATCATCAAAATCTAGTAAACCTCTTTCTTTTTTGTAATTTTCATAAACATTATAACAATTTATAAATATATTTTTATCTATACTTGGATTGAAACTTTTGATAGATTTTTCGCCACTTTTAAATATAGATATAAAATTCTTAACTTCTAAAATCTTTTCTTCGCTGACTTCATCTAAGTATTTTTTTAAAGTATCAGCTATTACCTTATATCCTTCTAAACTTTCTAAAATACTCACCTTTTTATAATAATTTATAAGAATTTTATAAAAAAGTCCATGAAAAGTTCCAAAAAATGGAGATGAACTATTATTACATAGCTCTTCAAATCTTTTTTTCATATTTTGTGCTGCAGCCTTTGTAAATGTTATAACTATTATATTTTTAGGATTAACCCTTTTTTCTTTAAGTAAGTTTTCAACCCGATTTTTTTCTAATAAATTCTTACAAACTCCATTTAAATATCTTCTCATAAATTCTAAATCGCTAGGTTTAAAACTTTCAGGCACTAAGTCAGTCCCGTATATATTACCATATTTAATTAAATAAATGACTTTATTAATTAATACAGTAGTCTTTCCAGAGCCTGGACAAGCTAATACCAAAACATTTCTATCATTGTTTATAACTGCTTTTATCTGGTCATTATCTAAATGCTCAAAATCTTTTTTAATTATGCTGTCTCTTAAAAAGCAATACTGTTTTTTATATTCTAATTCTAACATGTTATCTCCTTACGTTATAAAGTGCTATCTTAGATTATTACCATGTAAAAATATATATTTCATCTGTTAACAAAAATGTATATATTTAAAAATCTATTGTAATAATTACTTTAGAGGATTAAAATAAATATGTCTACACTGTATCGAAATTTAATTTAAATAGGAGAGAAAGTAATGGAATCTATAAAAAATTTTAATATAAGAAATGAAAGAAATCTAACTATGCTTGTAGACTTTTATGAGCTTACAATGGCAAATGGTTATTTAGATAATAATGTAGGCAATAAAATTGCTTATTTTGATATGTTTTTCAGACGTGTACCAGACGGTGGCGGATATTGCATTATGGCTGGCGTTCAACAACTAGTGGAATACATGTCAAGCCTTAAATTCACAGAGGATGATATTGATTATTTAAAGAGCAAGGGATCCTTCTCAGAAAAATTTTTAGATTACCTAAGAAACTTTAAGTTTACCTGCGATGTTTGGGCTATACCAGAAGGTAACCCTGTATTTCCAAATGAACCTTTAGTAATTGTTAGAGGACCTATCATTGAAGCTCAATTTGTCGAAACAATGATACTGCTTACTATAAATCATCAAACACTAATAGCAACAAAGGCTAATAGAATATGTCGTGCTGCTGACGGAAGACCTGTTATGGAATTTGGTTCGAGACGAGCCCAAGGCTATGATGGAGCTATTTATGGCGCACGTGCTTCTATAATAGGCGGTTGTGCTTCTTCTGCTTGTACTATTGCTGAGGAAATGTTTGGAATACCAGCTGCAGGAACTATGGCTCATAGCTGGGTACAGCTCTTCCCTACTGAATATGAAGCTTTTGCCGCCTGGGCAAAAACTTATCCAGACAACTGCACTTTACTGATTGATACTTATAACGTTCTAAAATCCGGCCTTCCAAATGCAATTAAAGTTTTTGATGAAATATTAAAACCTCAAGGTTTTAGACCAAAAGGAATAAGAATAGACAGCGGCGACATAACATATTTGACAGATAAATGCAGAGAACTTCTTGATAAAGCTGGCTATGAGGATTGTAAGATAGTAATTTCAAACTCTCTTGATGAATTTATTATAAGAGATGTACTTAGTCAAGGCGCCAAGGTTGATGCCTTTGGAGTAGGTGAAAGATTAATAACAGCTAAATCTGAACCAGTATTTGGAGGAGTTTATAAACTAGCAGCTGTAGAGGAAGATGGAACAATTATTCCTAAAATTAAAATAAGTGAGAATGAAGAAAAAATAACAAATCCTGGTTTTAAGAAGGTATATAGAATATTTGAAAAAAATACTGATAAAGCTATAGCTGATTTATTAACACTTCATGACGAAGTTATAGACGAAAGTAAGCCACTTGAAATATTCAATCCTGTCTATACTTGGAAAAGAAAAAAACTTAAAAATTATTATGTAAAAGAACTGTTAGTTAAAATATTTGATAAGGGACAACCAGTATATGAAAGTCCAAGTGTTATGGAAATAAAAGAGTTGGCAAAACAGGAAACAGAAAAGCTTTGGGCTGAAGTTTTAAGACTTGAAAATCCTCACACTTATTATATTGATTTATCAACTAAACTTTGGAAACTAAAACAAAGCCTTCTTCACCAATATTCAGACATATATGAGGAATAATACTATGAAAAACAAAGTTAAAATAAAGATTTCAGAGAGTGCTTATAAGGAGCTTATATATATTCTTAAAGATCTAAAGGGATCATATATAAGATTTGCTTATAAGAATGGTTGCTGCTTAAGTTCCAAAATCCATATATATATAGACAGCTTACAAAAGGAAGATATAATTGATAAGATAGACGAACTACCTATTATATATAATTCACAACTTACAGATAATATAAATGAAATAACTCTAATATATAAAAACTCTACTTTCATGATTAAAACTGTACCTGTAAAAAGGTTATCTAAAGATTGCTCCACTTGCACAATAGGCTGCTCCCATGGGTGCTCTCATAAAAATAAGATGGCTGCTGTATAGCCATCTTTTTATTTAAAGCTCTGGAAACCAGATACTAATTTCCCTATTTGCATTTTCTATACTATCTGAAGCATGAACCAAATTTCTAGTCTTATGACAAGAAAATTTCCCCCTTATACTTCCTATATCAGCTTTAATCGGGTCTTTATCTCCATTTATCCTTCTCACAGCCTCTATAACGTTTTCCCCTTCAATAACAAGAGCACAAAGCTTATCTTCTGTAATATAATCAATTAATGAGTTAAAATATTCTTTTCCTTTATGTTCTTCATAATGCTTTTCTGCTATTTCCCTATCAGCTTTTAACATCTTCAAAGCTATAATATTTAAATTTTTCCTTTCATAGAAACTTATTATATCTCCAATTAATTTTCTCTCTATTCCATCTGGTTTAATAAGCACGAGTGTCTTTTCCATATAACTGCTCCTTTACTTTACTTTGATTATTTCATATTTTATACTGATAATAAAAAAATATACACTAGTGTAAATTATTACAAAGTGCATAACTTTTTTATAATATAAAAAACTGCTTAAATTTTAAATATAATCTTTTTCCATATAATATTGATCAATTTCTTTAATGTTTATGCCATGCTCTCCAAAAAAATCGTATTCAGATAACTCTTTTAATCTGCTAGCTCTATTATTCTTTAAATTTTTAAACGGACAAACTCCTCCATTTTCTTCCCAATTATAAAAAGCACAATCGCCAAAACAATCGATTTCATTTCCTCCTATTGATAAAAAAGAACAAATAGACATAACTTCACCCCTCTCTCCCCAAAATTTAACCTTTTATACCATTATAATGTAAACCTGAAAAAAAATGAAGAGGATTTTAAATTATTAACTGTTTCTTAATATTTTAACAAAAAATACCAGATTAAAAATAAATCATTTAAATATATCTTTTGCTTAAATATTATTAAATTTTTATGGTTATACTAATATTATAGTATGTAGAAATGGAGGATTTATTATGACCATGACAAGTCATTCCTTATCCTATTTATTTCTTGGAGTTACAGTTATATCCTTTATATTTTTCTTTTATTTTAAAGTGTTAGTTTCCAATACCTCAGAGAAGAGCAGTAAAAAAGAAAAAATTATAGGCAATATGAAAAATCCTAGTGAATGGAGAAGTAAAAACAATAGAATGTCTTATGTTTTTCTGTTCTGGTTCCTTGCATCGCTCATTATATTCATATATTTAAAATTCTTTTATGGACTTGGTTTAATATCAGGAATATATGTCATTGCATACTTGGCATTAATTGTCATATCTGCTTTTGTTGCAGGAATAAGAAGGAAGTCTACTTTATAGCTTCCTTCTTTATTATATCTATAAAACTTTTTATTATTATAGCCGTAAATCCCCAAATAATGTACTTATCATACTTATAAAAATACTGATTTAATTTTCCTCTGCTAAACTTATAATTTTTCCCTCCATTTACCAAGTGGTAAGGAAAGTCTTCTTTTAAATTTGGACCTATTTCCATTTCATATTCTACTGGCTCTTTTTCTAAAAAATAACTTAAAGGAACTTTAAATATCTGATGAACTTCACTAGGGTTAGGATTTAATTTCTTGCCGTTTAGTTTTCCAATAAAAGGATAAATAATACTTCCATAAGGACTTATAAAATAGTCCATTTCGCCTATTAGGACTATATCTTCTTTATTTAGTCCAAGCTCCTCCAAAGTTTCTCTTAGTGCAGTTTCCTCAGGCCTTTCCCCTTCTTCAAGTTTTCCCCCCGGTAAACATATATCTCCTGGCTGATGTCTTAAAGTGAGGGATCTTTCTTCAAAAATAATATACGTTTCATCATTTTCTTCACATAAAAGTATCATTACTGCATTTCTTCTATAGTCTCCTATTAAACCAGCTTTTCTCTCTTTAAATATATTGTTAATAACATCTATCATTCTTAACCTCACCCAACTAGCACTATACTATAATTTTTATTTCAACCACGATTTACTAAACTATATTATATAACAACAACTCTATTTTATAAATATAGAAAAACTAAAAATTGTAACACATTAATTACTGTAGCATATTATACTAACATAAACAAATACTTAGTAAGTTCCTCCCCATTATATACACCCTTATTTAAAACAGATAGCTGGTGCTTTACCCCCTTAAGCAATTTTTTCACCAGCTGTCTGCTTTTTTATTTTAAATCAAACAGGAATAACATAAAATCTTAAAGAGAGGATAAATCATACTAAAATATGATCTATCCTCTCTTTAAGATTTTATAAATATTTTTTATTAAACTCTTCTATAATATCAATATATTTTTTCTGTATTCCATTTTCTCTAGCAATTTTTTCTGCTTCTTTACATTGTTTTTCTATATTTTTCATAGCTTCTTTACTTAAAGCCCTTCTTGCAAAAGTATATATAGCTGTATTCTCCTTATCTATATGTCTATTTAAAAGGTCAGTATAAGATATCGCATTTGCAATAATATCTACTCTAGCATCCTTATCTCCACTTTTAAATGTCTCTAAGGCATTTTCAAGGTTTGACATATAAAGCCTTCCAAAATCATGTTCAACTAACATTCCAGCAATAGGACCTTTTGCTACTTTTTCTCCCAATTCATCACACATTTTTTTAAATAAAATCGATTCTTCCTTAGCATGATGAAGCTTATCTGCATAATTTCTTACAAAATCTATCACCTTATAAAAATCTTCATACTGTACAGCTTCATTATTAACTACTTTAATACACATACTCCTTATAACTTTAAGCATTTTTTTAATATTTTCATGCTCATGCACCATTAGTTCTATAGCATCCATATAAGTTTCCTCCACTTATTATACTTAATAGAAAATAATATAGTTTTATTCTATAAATATTCTCATATTTTATGCAATAAATCGTGAATTTTAGAATAATTATATGTTATGCCATTATCTAGGTCGATATCCAATCCTTTCTTTTCATATTCTTCTAGAAGATTATAATAATTACCCAGCTCTTCCAGCTTTGTTTCTATATTTTTAATACACCTAATCTTTTTAGAACTAGAATTAATTTTAAAGCTTAATAAATCTTTTTTTTCTTTTTCTATTAATGGCAGAACATACTCTGTTCTCAAAATTTTTAAAGTGTTTATATTTAACTTATTCATATAAACAAGAGCACTAAAAGCCATCTTTTCTCCTGAAGTAAAGAGCCAATAGATTGGTCTTTTTTTATAGGTTTTTAAATGATCCTTATAAAAATCTTTTAAAAAATATCTCTTTAAAGCATCTACTGAAGATTCATTTTGTTTTTTTCCAAGTACTTCAGCTATAAAATTTAAGTTCTCATGAAGTCTGGCTTTACCAAAGCAGCTCCCTAAAAAATCTATAAATTTATAAGCAATAGTATTGTTAAATATGTACTCATCCTTTAAAGGCAAAATTCCATCATTAGACTTTATACTCTCCCCTTCTTTTAACATATACCTTCCCATAATACAGCCCACACCATAGGAAATAAAGCTTTTTACTTGTTCACTCCTGTTTATTTTTGAGATAGTTAAATCACTATCCTTTATATAAGGAGTAATTTCGTTTTTTAAGTTATATATATTAATAAAAATTCTGTTTAACTCTTCTTCTTTTTCCTTTAATAAATTAAATCTAATATTTAAAATTTTATCTAAATCTCTAACAGCTTCCTCCATACTTCCTTCACTGCCTTTACATTTTAACAGACTATGGCAGTAAAAACTATAAGAAATCTCTTTACAGTCCCAATCTTCTTTAGAAAGCTCAATACATTCCTTACAAAGTTTATCTATTCTTTCTCTTAAAAATTTATCCTTTGTTAATATTACAGGTATATTTTTTATATCTTGAACCTGATAATTTATAGTAGGATTATATAACTGCATTATAGCTGCAATTACCTTAGAATTAAGAAGTGCAAGTACATAATACTTTAGGCTGTCATCTAAAAGATGAAAAGTAGGACCGCTTTTATCATAAATATTTTTACCAGCCTCCCTAGCAGAGAATCCCTTTGTAGATATACTGTTATAAGTTATTCCTTCACGAAAACAGTACTCATCACTCAACAAATTGGAGGTTTTATTACTTTTATAAAACTGTCTCGCCTCTTCTGACCAATCCACTAGATATTCTATATTCCCATACCATTTTCTATAATCTCCACCCTTTGTATAAAAAAACCATCTTTTATTTATATTATTTTTATCTATTTCCCAATGCTTTCTTAAATATTTATCGTTATTTGAAGTAATATTTTGAGAACCTGTTATATCAATAAAATTTTCTAGCTTCTTAGAATGAGAAAATACATTAAGGAAATTTTCAGAAATCCAATAAGCAATAGGCATTCCAGGTATTTTTTTATACCTTTCAGCAGAGCAATTATATCTAAAGTATATTTGGGGATTTTTTATAGCTTGCAAAGTTTTAACAGGCTGCATTTCTTCACCTTTAAAATCAGATAGCTTAATATATTCTCCAAAATAACTTCCATGGAAGTTTCCTAATATAAAAGTGCAAATAGGTACAGTAGCATCTGTAAAAGCAGAATATTCCAGTTGTATTAAGCTTACAATTTCTTTCTTATCAATTATAAATTTTCTAAGCTTTTCGTACTCTTTAATAAACATCCATACAAAAGGTGTCATAAAAGCTGAATATCCATAAGGCTTTGTATATTTTAAATTTCTTATCATAAATACAGAAAACAAATCACCGTTAAAATCTAAATAATTATCCTTAATAAACTTTTTCAGTTTATAATCCATATATTTTTTACTCATATAAGGTGGGTTTGTGCACACTATGTGGTAAGTTTGAGATATGATTTGTGCTTGCTTTACTAAGTAATGCATATTTTCCCTAAATTCATTGTATTCTTCAGAATAATAAGTTTTATCTATAAACCTTAATCTATCTTTCCAAAAATTCAAATCAAAATTTTTAATATACGCTAAAGAACCTATAATATGTCCATAATTAAAACTTGTAAACAAACTGTCGATTTGTTCTTTGCTATAATCTATTTTTTCAATACCTTGTAACAATAATTGAGAGTACTCTAAAATTTTCTCAGTTGATTTTACCTGTATTATATTACTATTTAAATTATTTTCTCTAAGCTTTTCAAAAAAACATGAATCTTTTTCTCGTGCCTTCAAAATAAGTGCTGCTTGTGTCAAAACTATTACATTATTGTCAATATCTAATCCAAATAAGTTTTTCTCAATTATCAGCTTTGGTATTTCCTCTTTCTTATAACCACAGTTTAAATAAATCTGGTATAGAACATCAAAAGCGTAAATCAGTATATGGCCACAACCGCAAGCTGGATCTAAAAATTTAATCTCTTCCGGTTTTAAATTCCTATATAAATCCATTTGTTTATTTAAAATATTAATATCTATTTTTCTGTTCTCTATATAATATTTCAACTTTTCTTTTAAAACTAAATCATTTTTTCCCTCTACCCAAAGCTTTCCTAAAGAATTATCTATCATATATTCTACAATCCACCTTGGAGTAAAAAGTTGTGTAGCAGCTGGTATATTTTCTCCGCTTATTATTCCGTTGTTCATTCCAACTATAATATCGTGTTCAGATGAATTGTAAAATTGATGAAACCATCCAATTATTTCTACAGTTTCAAAAGGTTCTTCACCTATTTCTGTTAATAATCTATGAGTAAAAGATTTTTTTTCAAAAGATTTTTTTAATAAAAGTATCTCTCTTGTTTTAATATTAGCTTGGAAAATTTCAGGAAAAATACAATTTAACTCTCTGCATATATTCTGCAATATTTCATTATTTTCATGATTAGTCTCTTTATAAAAAGTGCTTATTCCATTATTAATATAACTCTTTACTTCAAGATATCTTAACAATATAAATTTAATAAACCATTTATATGTAATCTTATCTAATTCTTCAGTTTCAATTAACATTTTAGCTTCTTTTGCGCTATCAAGAATTTCATCTTTAAGCTTTTTTCTTCCCCATATAGCAAAGCTTTTTAGTGCCGCCTTATTCATTAATAACATCACCTTGCACAAAAATTCTACTAATATAATTTAATATATATATTTTAACATTCTTTCAATATCTTTCCCACTTATATTTCTAATATTATCTAAATATTTAAACTTTAACTATAATATATTGCCTACTTGCAAATAATATATTACAATTATTCTGTATAATATAGCTTTTATAGTATTTATTTTTATTTAATATATCACTTTTATTGCAATATGAGAGGAGAAAATTATGATTAATTGTTTAGTAGCACAATCAGGTGGACCAACAGCAGTAATAAACTCATCTTTTATTGGTGTTTTAGACCAGGCATTAGAAAGCAAATGTTATGATAATGTATACGCTGGCATCAACGGTATTGAAGGAATACTTCAAAATAAACTAATTAACTTATCCAAAATTCCTTATAATCAATTGCAAGGCTTAAAATATACCCCTTCCTCAGCCTTAGGCTCATGCAGATATAAGATGAAGGATTACCAAAAAGATACTTCCGAATATAAAAAACTATTCAGTATTTTAAAAGAACATAATATTAAAGCCTTCTTTTACATTGGAGGCAATGACTCTATGGATACGGTACGAACTCTTTCTGAATACACAAAACTCAATAACATAGATATTCAAGTTATGGGAATCCCTAAGACTATAGACAATGATTTAATGGAAACAGACCATACTCCTGGCTTTGGAAGTGCAAGTAAATTTATAGCTTCAACTATATTAGAAACTTATTTAGATTCCTCTGTATACATGAATAATGGAATATTCATTGTAGAAACTATGGGTAGAGACACTGGCTGGCTTACTGCTAGTGCAGCTCTTGCAAAGATTAATGGAGAGCCAGTAGTGGATTTTATATATCTTCCAGAAGTTACATTTTCAAAAGAAAAGTTTTTAGAAGAGGTAAATGAAAAATTTAAAGAACAAAATCAAGTATATATCGTTGCTTCAGAAGGTATAAAGGATGAAAAAGGCAGCTTTCTTGGTGAAAACACAAGCAGTAAAACCCATGATAAATTTGGTCATGCTCAATTAGGAGGAGTATGCAACACTTTAAAATCAATGATTATAGAAAGAGGTATAACTTCTAGAGTAAAAACCTTAGAGCTTGGAGTAACTCAACGTTGTGCTATGCATTATGCATCTTTAACTGATATAGAGGAAGCTTATAATGCTGGCAAAGAAGCAGTAAAATATGCTTGTGAAGGAATAACCGGGTTTATGGTTGGAATAAGGAGACTACAAAACAATCCTTATAAATCCGACACAATTCTAGTTGAACCATCAAAGGTTGCAAACCATATTAAATACTTTCCTAAGTCATGGATTACAAGTGAAGGCAATTGGGTTACAGAAGATGCAGTTAATTATATAGCTCCATTAATACAAGGAACTCCAGCCATTCCTATGGAAAACGGACTTCCAAAATATACAATATTAAAAAGATAGACATAAGTCTATCTTTTTAATATTCTTCAATAAAATCATCACTTTTTAAGATTATTGTTAAAACTTTTTTAATATCCTCCCAAGGATATCCCCTTCTAAGAAGAAAATCTGATAATTTTTTATATAGCTTTTTTTCATCTTTTTCTGAGTTTGAAACTATATTATACCTCTTACATGCTAACTCATAAAGTTCTTCAAAATTAGTTTCTTTCTCTACTTTTACCTGCTCGTCATGTTCTAAAGTTATAAGCTTATTTAAAACCTCATTAATAATCTCAAAGCTATATCCATTTCTTGTGAAATATTCCCAAAGTTTTTTAGCTATCTTTCTTTTATCCCTTTCTGTTTTTTGCAGTATTTTATATTTTCTCTCGCCTAACCTGAAGGCAGACTGCAATTCTACATTATTATCTAATTTCTTTAACTTTTCATTTATCAAAACTTCATCAATCCCTTTTCTTAAAAGAGCTTGTTTTATTTTGTTTCTACCTTGACTATTTATTTTATTATTTATATACATCGCAGCATAACATTCATCATTTAAAAAGTTATAACTAATTAAAAATTCAATAACTTTTGCAATTGTTTTTTCATCATATCCTTTTAACTTTAGTTTATCAAAAACTTCCTTTTCTGATTTATAGTTTTTTTCTATAATTTTTAAAGCCTGGTTTTTACATTTTAAATAACTGTCTTCATTTACAATTCTTTTTAAAACTTCAAGTTCTACAATCTTTCCTGGCTTTAGACTGTATGTATAAGCAAGTTCAGCACTGCAGGAAAAGTTAAAGTCACCATCAATATAAACATTTACCCTATCTTTATTTCTCTTTTGAATTTCTACTTTTGTTATTATCCTTTCCATAAATTAGCCTGCTCCTTTTACAGCTGCTTATCATTAGGTGTTAAAATATGAATTGTGGCATTTTTAAATACTTTTCTAGCTACATTATAAATATCTTCTTTCTTGATATACTGAAGATTTTTCATATCCTCTAAAAACTCATAAATGCTTTCTTCCTCAAGTTTTTGATGCAAGCAATAATTACCTAAGTCTGTAGAATCCTCTAAGGTAGCGGCCACTGCAGTTTTTAGAACCTTCTTCATTAGATTGACAGTATCTTCATTAAAATTTATATCTTCACTTATTATCTTTTTAATACATTCATCTATAACAGAAATTGCTTCATCTACATTCTGAGGTTCAACAGCAGTATAAATATAAAGAATTTTAACGAAGTTCGTCATATCTATATGTGAATATATATCATAAGCCAGGCCTCGTTCTTCTCTAAGCTCTCTAAACAGTATAGAATTAGCACTTTCACCAAATTTATGGTTTAAAATCTTTAAAGCAAGCTCTTCCTTCTTATTAAGTCCATGAAATGTAAAAGCATATATTATAGTACTTTGCTCTATATCTTTTTTATAAGTTATAGTTTTACCTGGTATATTATTTTCAACTACTACAGATTCTATATTTAATTCTTTCCTCTCCCAGTTATTAAAATACACTTCTATTAAATTAATAATTTCATGATGCTCATAAGGAGACACTATAGTTATAAAACAATTATTCGGTATATAGTATTTGCTATAAAAATCCATAAGCTGCTTTCTAGTAAATTTTTTAACAGTCTTTTCTTCTCCTAAAGTATCATATCTTAAAGGGCTTTTACTAAAAGCTGCTTGATTGATTTTATTAAAGCTGTAATCTTCTATATCATCCTTACTTGTTCTAATTTCTGCAAGTATTACTCCCCTTTCCTTTTCTATTTCACTTTCAGGAAAGATAGAATTCTGTACCATATCTGCTAATATCTCTATAGATGACTCTAGTTCCTCACATAGAGCAGTAATATTATATACTGTACAAGTATAATCCGTATAGGCATTATACTCTCCACCCCTTTTTTCCAAAGCATCATTAATATTTTCATTATCTCTTGTTTTAGTTCCTTTAAAAAGCATATGTTCTATAAAATGAGAAATTCCTCTTTCATTAGCCTTTTCATATAAAGAACCAACTTTAAAACCAATATGAAGCGACGCTATTTGAGTATCTCTCTTTATACTTATTAAGTTTATTCCATTATCTAAATTATATATTTTTGCATCAAATATTCCTTTTTCCATATATTCTCCTTCAAGCTAACATTACATTTAACATGTATTATTATAATACAATAATAAAAAAAGTGATATTTAATTTTTTAGTAATATAAATTTACTGTATATATTTTATTTGTTAAATATTAATTTGACATCACTTTTTATACTTGTTAAAATGTATTAGTATTAAATATTTTAATAAAGACAGTTCGAAATCCATCCTGTCTATAAACAAAACTAGGGAGGTAAAAAATGATAATTTCTACTAAAAAAATCGTCTTTGGTGCACTGGTAGGTGCGCTTTATGCAGCTCTCACGCTATCTATTCCCTTTATGAGCTTTTTGCCTAATCAGTTAAGAGTGTCTGAAGCTCTCACTATTCTACCCTACTTTTCATCTTATTCAATCTTTGGAATATTTATCGGATGTGTAGTTGCAAATATTCTTAGTCCTTATGGAGCTCTAGATATGGTAATTGGCTCTTTAGCCTCCTTAATTGCTGCAGTATTAACTTACTATATAGGTAAAAGCAGCATTAAGTATAAAAAACTTATAGCTCCAATGCCTGCTGTAATAGTAAATGCTGTTATGATTGGATTTTTAATAACTTATTCAACTAATACTCCATTTTTAGCTAATACTATATCTGTTGGCCTTGGAGAGCTTATATCCTGCTACCTTTTAGGGTTGCCTTTATTGCTTTTTATCGATAAAAACGATAAATTAAAAAAATATTTAAGATAAGATAAAAAATTCGATTGACTTTAGTGCCAATCGAATTTTTTATCTTATACATTAAATATAAACTTAAATATAAATAATACTGCAAATATATACATTATTGGATGAACATCTTTAGCTTTTCCTTTTACCAATTTAACAATTGTATAGAATATAAAGCCAGCTGCTATACCGTTTGCTATACTATAGGTAAATGGCATCATAACAAGTGTTAAGAAAGCTGGAAGAGCTTCTTCAAAATTTTCAAAATCAATTCTCATAATTGAGCTTATCATAAGTACTCCTACTATTATAAGTGCTGGGGCAGTAGCTTGAGCTGGTACTATACCAACTATAGGAGCAATAAATAATGATAAGAAGAAACAAACTGCAGTTACAACCGAAGTTAGACCTGTTCTTCCGCCTTCACTTATACCAGCAGCACTTTCAACATAGGTAGTTACGTTGCTTGTTCCAAGCAGTGCTCCTATTGAAGTAGCTGTAGCATCTGCAAATAATGCTTTGTCTATCTTTCTTGGAAACATCCCTCTCTTAGGAACATCATTCTTTTCATCAAACATCCCTGTTTTAGCTCCAGTACCTATAAAAGTACCTATTGTATCAAAGGTATCAACTAAGCTAAAAGAAACAATAATTGTTACAGCTGTCAAAAAACCTGTCTTAGCTGAAAATAATTCAGAAAAATCTAACTTTAAGAAAGTAGGACTTAAACTTGGAGGCATTGAAAATACTTTAAAGGATTCAGGAATAAATATTCCTAGTTTAGCTCCAAAGCCTGCTTGAGCAATTACACCCACAACAGTAGTAGCTATAATACCAATAAGTATTGAACCTTTAACATTCTTTACCATAAGAGCTACAGTTACAACAAGTCCAAATAAAGCAAGAAGTGTTCCAGGATTTCTTACATCTCCAAATTTTACTAATGTAGCTGAATCAGCAACAACTATACCAGCTTCTTTAAAGCCAATTAAAGCTATAAATAATCCAATACCGCCTCCAATAGCATTTTTAAGTGATTCAGGAATAGCATCAACAATAGCAATTCTTATCTTTGTAACAGTTATAAATATATTTATAAGACCGCAAATAAATACTGCAGCAAGAGCTGCCCTCCAAGAATAACCAGCAGTTCCTACTACATAAAAAGTAAAAAACGCATTCATTCCCATACCAGCTGCCTGAGCAAAAGGTACATTTGCTACAAGACCCATAATAAGTGTACCTATAATTGCAGATAAAACTGTTGCTACAAACACAGCACCTAAAATTGGATCATTTGCTACCGTTATTCCAGCCTTTGCAACATCACCAAACATTAATCCTTTCACATTCATTCCTGCTTGGCCTAAAAGACTTGGATTTACAAAAATTATGTACGCCATAGTTATAAAAGTTGTAATACCAGCAATAATTTCAGTTTTTATATTAGTATTATTTTCTTTTAACTTAAAGAAATCGTTCATTATTTAAGCTTCCTCCTAAAATTAATTATTTTAAAAAAATTATTATGACAGCATTAATATTTAATAACTTCCTATCCTCCTTTCAATTTAAAAGCACAGAACCTTTATTAAATAGATTTATTTTTCCCTATAGATGTCCTTAAAATTCATGCAAAACAAACAACGCATGAATTATACAATTATTAAAGTGAATTCATGCGTTTACCTAATTTTCAAAGGACACATTATTTTTGTGCTTATCAAATTACTTAAAAAAATCATTGGCAAACCCTTCACTCATAGCTAAGCAGTTATGGCTGCTTTGTAGAAACTCCCGAACCAAATTATCAAGATTATATGAGTTAATATTTAATTTACATATCAATGTTATCACAGCTTTTAACAACTGTAAATAGAAAATACGAATATTTTTAAAAATTTTACTAAAAATATTCGATAAATCTGCTTTTAGTAAAATTTTTTATATATTGATTAACACAAAAATACTAAATTCCTCGTATTGTGGAATATAACAGTATAAGGTATAATTTAGATTATATATTATACCTTAAAAGGAGTTGAAATCTTGCTTAATACAAGAAATCTTATAGACTATCGATTAAAATGTAACTTTAAAAGCAGTATTAAACAAAATTTATATTACCTTTCAAAAGATAGGATGCTTCATGTTACCCTAATAAGTTTATTTTTAAAATCAATTATTTTTACTCTGCTTATAAACAGCGAAAAGGCTACAAAGATAAATTTTGGTTGGGCTTTCTACGGTGACCCACATCTATTAGTATACATATGTTTTATAAATATATTTTTATCTTTTTCCTTTTTATTTAAAAACAGAGGCCGCTTATGGTATCTTATAGTAATTAACACTCTAATTAGTATGATTATTATAGCAGATTTATGGTATTATAGAGGCTTTGCCAGCTTTATGACCATTCATGTTTTAAATCAGACTACAAACTTGGACAATCTTTCTAGCGATATTATAGCAATGATGAGAGTAATAGATATATTCTTTGTTCTAGATATATTTGTACTTATCCCTCTTGCCATAAAACAAAAACATTTATATAAAAATCAGGGTAAAGTTCCTTCTCTTTTTTTTAGTATACTAGTATTATCCATAGGGTACATTTGGTTTTCTCACTACAGAATAGATATACTAAATAACGGCAAAAAAACTATGTTATTTAGAACCTATTGGAAACCTGCTCAAACTATGGCTAATCTTTCTCCTATAGGCTATCATATTTATGACAGCTATAATTATTGGTTAGATAATAAAGCTTATAATTTAACAGAACAGGACATAAAAGAAATAAATGCTTGGTTTAAAGCCAAAAACGAAAAACTTCCAGATAATAAATATAAAGGCTTGTTAAAAGGTAAAAATCTAATTATTATTCAAGTTGAATCCCTTGAAAGATTTGTTATAGGTCAAAAAATTAACGGACAAGAAATTACACCAAATCTAAACAAACTTTTAAAAAACAGTCTATATTTTACTAATTATTATGAACAAGTTAATAATGGTACAAGCTCCGACTCAGACCTGCTTACAAATACTTCAGTGTATCCTGTTAGAAGGGGGAGTACTTTTTTTAGATATCCTGACAACACCTATAATTCACTGCCAAAACTTCTGGAGAAATTAGGATATAGTACTACTGCTATTCATCCTGAAAAAGGTTCCTATTGGAATTGGATGCCTGCACTTAAATCTATAGGCTTTCAAAATACTATAGATTCCTCTGGATTTGAAATTGATGAAACTATTGGCCTTGGTCTTAGCGACGGTTCATATTTGCGTCAAGTATTTCCTATTATAAAAAGACAAAAGCAGCCTTTTTATACCTTCATGGTTACATTAACAAGCCACGGCCCCTTTGATTTACCTGAAAAGTTCAGAGAACTTAATTTAAATGAAAGTTTAGATAAAACAAAAATGGGTGGATATTTGCAAAGCGTTCATTATACAGACAAGCATATCGGTTTACTGATTAATAGATTAGAAAAAGACGGCATTCTTAATAACTCTGTAATAGTAGTTTATGGTGATCATACAGGGATACACAAGTATCATGAAGATGAAGTTGCTAAAATAAAACCTCAAGAAGATTGGTGGCAAGGAAATAACTGGAGAGTACCTCTTATTATATACAATAAAGATTTAACAGGAGAAGAAATTACTACTATTGGTGGTCAGGTGGATTTGCTTCCTACCCTAGCATATTTATTTGGAATAGATAAGACAGATTATGAATATACTGCAATAGGTAGAAATCTCTTAAATACAAAGAAAAATTTTGCTGTTCTAACGAATGGGTCATATATAGGTGAAAAGTCTAGTGATGAAGAAGAACAACAGGCTATAAAAGGACTAGAAATAGCGGATAAGATAATAAAAAGTAACTACTATAAAAATTATAAATAGTTGAAAAGAAGCCTAAGTTTTATGTATTAGGCTTCTTTTATATGTTTTTAATAATACTTTCAGTATTTGAGTTAAGCTCATGCCAGCAACTTTTGCTCACTGAAGCTATCTCTCATCCCCTAAAATTCAGGCATATTATCTAAATTATCGCCTTCTTTATCATTAGGATTGCTCCTTAAATATTCTCTTCCATTTCTTGATTTTCCAACATTTACACCTTGTATTAAATCGTCTTTAGCCATCATAATAGCTTCGTTTATAGAATAAACATTACCATTATCAAGCATTACATCAGTTATATCCCCATCTGGATTCTTTTTAACTTTAATAATCTTAGATTTATTTTCCATAATTTATCCTCCTAATCAAAATTGTCTTTATTATTATTTGTAATAAATTTATTGATATACATAAATTAACAAACTTATACCATTGTATGCCTTAAATGTCATATATTTTGTATGGATATATAGTACTTCCTTTGTTAAAATAACAGCATAAAAAAGCCGAATCTCCATATGGAGTACGGGGGATATCTACTGGGGTGAATCTCTAAATGAGTAGGGTACCTCTTACCCAAACCCGTCAACTAACCTCGGAGGCAAAAGGAGGATAATAATATGATTACTTCAAAAAAACTTAAGGTATTACTATTTACCCTTTCATTAACACTGTTTACAGCTCATTCTGCAAAGGCAGCAAGCTATACAGTAGTTTCAGGAGATTCACTTTTTACTATAAGCAAGACCTTTAATACTACTGTTAATTCAATTAAAGCAGATAATAATTTATCTGGAGATATAATTAAATCTGGACAAGTATTAAATGTTCCTGCTATAAAATATACAGTAAAAAGTGGAGATACTCTTTATTTAATTGCAAAGAGATATGGAATTTCTTTATATTCATTAAGAAAGGCAAATAATTACTGGAAAGATTATATATATGTTGGACAAACCCTTTTAATACCTGGTGTAAACACTACAACTAATGCAGCTACTTTAACATCACAGACATCTAAAGGTGTTATACCCTATACTAAAGCTGATTTAGATCTTTTAGCAAGACTAATTCATGCTGAAGCTCAAGGACAATCCTATAAAACTCAAGTGGCAGTAGGTGCAGTAGTTATAAATAGAGTTCAAAGTTCAGCTTGGCCAAATACTATCAAAGATGTAATTTACCAAAGGGTAAATGGCTATTATCAGTTCACCCCTGTATTAAACGGTTGGATAAACAAACCTGCCTCAGATACAGCTAGACAAGCTGCTTTAGATGCTTTAATAGGTATAGACCCAACCAATGGGGCAGAATTTTATTTCGATGACAGTACAAAAAATACATGGCTTTGGTCAAAGCCCGTAGCTCTAAGAGTTGATAATATGATATTTTCTTACTAAACCAAAAGTGTACAACCTTCTAATAGGCTGTACACTTTTATTTGCATATAATGACACTTTCTTAAATTAATCAAATAAAATTAGAATATTGAATTTTTTAAAATATAGCTTTATAATTATATCAGTTTGTAAATATAACATAAAAGTGTTTTAAAAGGGGATGAAGTAAAGGATGGTTACACTTATAAACGTAATAAAGAAATTTTCAGATCATACTGCTGTGGATAATATAAGTTTTGAAGCAAATCAAGGTGAATTTTTAACTCTTCTTGGGCCAAGCGGTTGTGGAAAAACCACTACTTTAAGAATGATAGCGGGTTTCGAAGAACCTACAAGCGGAAACATTCTTCTAAATGGTGAAGATGTATCTCATAACCATCCTTACGAAAGAGATGTGAATACTGTATTTCAAAACTACGCTCTTTTTCCTCATATGAATATTTTTGAAAATATTGCTTTCGGTCTTAAAATAAAAAAGCTATCAAAAGATGATATCAAAAAAAAGGTTAAAGATGCTTTAAGATTAGTACGTTTAGAGGGCTATGAATACAGAATGCCCAATGAAATAAGCGGAGGTCAGAAGCAAAGAGTAGCAATAGCTAGAGCTATTGTAAATAATCCTAAGGTGCTTCTTTTAGATGAACCTCTAGGTGCATTAGATCTTAAATTAAGAAAAGAAATGCAGATTGAACTAAAACACTTACAACAAAAATTAGGTATAACCTTTATATATGTTACCCATGATCAAGAAGAAGCCTTAATTCTTTCCGATAGAATTGCAGTTATGAATAAAGGTAAAATAGAACAAATAGGTGTCCCAAATGAAATATACGAAAGGCCTAAAACAAAATTTGTGGCTAGTTTTATTGGTGAAACAAATCTATTTGAAGCTACTGTTGACCATATCTCAGCTGATCAGGCTACTTTAATTCTGGAAACTAATAATAAAATATTTGTTAAAGATCCCTCACTTAAAACAGAATCTTTAAGTAGAGGTTCAAAAATTTCTATAGCAATACGACCAGAAAAAATGAAGTTATCCTATTCAACTGTAAATGATAAGAATATACTCACTGGGAAAATAAAGGAAAGAATTTATGTTGGATCTGTTAATAAAACAATCGTAACTCTTTTTAATGGAAAAGAAGTAATAATTAATGAAACAATGGATACATCATTAGCTTTAAACAATAAAAACAGTGATGTATATGTCAGCTGGAAATACGAAGATGGGGTGGTGATATTATAATGAAAAAAAACAAAGGTCCACTCTGGACATTATCGCCTATAGTTCTTTGGCTAACGATACTTGTAGCTGTCCCTCTGTTAATTGTTATAGCTATGGGTTTTTTAAGTCGCGGTACATATGGACAAGTTGAATTTAAATTTACCCTTAAAAACTATATAAGCATATTCAATCCTCTTTATATGAAGATGCTTATGTATTCTTTATGGATTTCTCTTTTTACTACAATTATCTGCCTCATTTTAGGATATCCATTTGCCTACTATATTGCAAAAGCTCCTAAGAAATTAAGCGGTATATTATTAATGCTAATTATTGTTCCTTTTTGGACGAACTCACTTATTAGAACTTACTCTTGGATTACTCTTTTAAGAACCAACGGAGTAATTAACTCTTATTTACTTAAACTGGGAATAATAGCAGATCCTCTTCAGTTGCTTTATACTAATGGAGCTGTATTATTAGGACTTGTATATACACTATTTCCATTTATGGTTCTGCCTTTATATGCTTCAATAGATAGTCTTGATAAAAGCTATATTGAAGCAGCAAATGATTTAGGTGCACGACCTTTTGTAACTTTCTTTAAAATTACAGTTCCTCTTACTATGCCTGGAATAGTTGCTGGATGTATATTGGTATTTATCCCTACCCTTGGTTTGTTCTTTATACCAGACTTAATGGGCGGAAGTAAAATTATGCTAATAAGTAACTTTATTAAAAATCAATTCTTAACTGCTAGGGATTGGCCTTTGGGTTCAGCAGCTTCTATTGTTATAATTGGACTTACCTTTGTTTTAATAGGGGTATATCTTAAAATTGCTGGTACAAATAATAAAACGGAGGTGCTATAGGTGAAAAAGAGACGCTCAGGCCATAAATTATTATCTATATATACATTTTTAATTTTTATTATTATATACTTGCCTATAGCTACGTTGATTGTGTTTTCCTTTAATAATTCAAAAGTAAATGCCATATGGCAAGGATTTACTTTCAAATGGTACCTTGGTCTTTTTAAGGATAGAAACATAATAAGTACCATGACAAATAGCTTGCTTGTAGCTGCAGTAAGCACTTTAATTGCTACAATAATCGGAACTTTAGCAGCAGTAGGTATGTATAAATATAAATTTAAAGGTAAAACAGTACTTGATGGATTGTTATATGTTCCAATTATAATACCAGAAATTGTAATGGGAATTTCACTGCTTATGTTTTTTTCACAAGCAAACATTCCTGCAGGTTCTCTTACACTAATATTAGCTCACGCAACTTTTAGTGTATCATACGTTGTTATTGTAGTTAGATCTAGACTTAACGGATTTGATCCCTCACTTGAGGAAGCAGCTATGGATCTTGGTGCTGGTCCATTTCAGACATTCTACAAAATTACTTTGCCCATAATAGCCCCTGGTATTATAGCAGGAGCACTCTTAGCATTTACCCTATCTATGGATGATGTAATTATAAGCTTCTTTGTTTCTGGACCTGGCTTTACAACTTTACCTCTTAAGATTTTCTCTATGGTTAAATTTGGTGTAACTCCGGAAATAAACGCTTTATCCACAATTATGCTTATTTTTACTATAACTATAGCTGTTATATCTGAAAAAATGCGTTTAAAGTTTAGCAAAAATCAAAAAAAATAAATATTTACATTTTAAGGAGTTGATACTATTGAAAATTAAAAAACTTGCCAGCATATTTTTATCTATATTTTTAGTAGGAAGTGTTTTAACTGGCTGCAAAAAAAATCAAGCTGCACCTGAAAATACAGACGTCCAAACGGATGGAAAAGAAATAAATGTATTTAACTGGTCAGAGTACTTACCTGAAGAAGTTATCAAAAAATTTGAGGAAAAGTATAAAATAAAAGTTAATTACACAACCTACTCTTCTAATGAAGAAATGCTGGCTAAAATAATGGCAGGTGGTGCACAATTTGATATAGCTGTTGCAACTGATTATATGGTAGATGCAATGAGAAAGCAAAAATTAATTCAAGAAATAAACATGAGCAATATACCTAACTATAAAAATATAGGTGCTGAATTTAAAAACTTAGACTTTGATCCAGAAAATAAATATACTGTGCCTTATATGTGGGGTAATGTTGTAGTTGCAGTTAACACAAAACTATTCAATACGGAGATAATAAGCTATGCAGATCTTTGGGACACTAAATTTAAAAATAATCTTGTAGTTCTTGATGATCAAAGAGCCGTTATAGGAATAGCATTAAAAAAATTAGGATATTCCTTTAATGAAACAGATCCATCAAAACTTGAAGAAGCCAAAAAAGAATTGTTAAAGCTTAAAGATAATATAAAAATATTTGATAGCGATAGTCCAAAGACCTCACTAATAAACGGTGAAGCTGCTGTTGGATATGTATGGGGAGCAGAGGCTGCACTAGCCCAACAGGAAAACCCTGATATCAAAGTTTTCTTCCCTAAGGAAGGTTTGTATCTATGGCAGGATAATTTTGTAGTTCCAAAAGGTGCTCAACACCCAAAAAATGCCGAGTTATTTATAAATTTTCTGCTTGAACCTGAAATAAGTGCGGAGATATCAAAGAATTTCCCATATGCTAATCCAAATGTTGAAGCTCATAAATTAATGGAAAAAACAACTCTTGAAAATAAAGTTATATACCCTGATACTGAAATTATAAAAAAGGGTGAACATCTTAAAGATCTAGGAGAAACAATAAAATTATATGACAATATATGGACTGAAATAAAAAGTAATAAATAGAATAAGGACTCAGGATTATCTATCCTGAGTTTTTATTCTATTAAAAATGTAAAATGATTTTAATTAGTTAAACCAATTATTTAAAATTGATTTTATAAGTTATTTATAAATATCACATATTTAATATAATTATTCAAATAATAATCATGTAAAATATAACTATAAGATTAAACGAAAGGAGAGATATATTATAAAATCATTTCACTTAATTACTATATTTATTCTATTATTACTATATTTATCACCTATTCATTTAAGTGCAAAAACTTTGAACATTTCAAGCAAAAATATTAATAAGTATAATATTTTAATTGATTTAAATGAACAATCATTATATTTAATAGATAAAAATAAAAATAGTATAGTCAAAACCTACTCTATTGCCAGTGGTAAGCCTTCTTCACCATCTCCTATAGGTACATGGACTATAATAAGTAAAGGAAAATGGGGTGAAGGATTTGGAACAAGGTGGATGGGCTTAAATGTTCCTTGGGGAAAATATGGAATTCATGGCACTAATCGACCAAGTTCTGTTGGCAGCTATGCATCACACGGATGTATTAGAATGTTTAATAAAGATGTAGAAGAACTTTACAGTCTAGTAGGGTATGGAACTACTGTTGTTATATACGGAGGGCCTTTTCATATGTTTTTAAATAAATTTAGAACTCTTTCTCCTGGAGACAGCGGGTCTGATGTTTTTCAGGTGCAGCGATTAATGAAAAATATAGGGTACTATGACGGGGCTTTAGATGGTAAGTATGGAGAAGTAATGAAAGCTCAAGTGATAAAGTATAGGAAAGATAAAAATTTAACTTTAAAACATTATATCGATAAAGAATTTTATAACTCAATAGGAATTAAAGCTTTCGAATAAACTTGAAAAATAAGTGTAATAAAGCTTTTACAAAGTAAATGTTATTTATTTTTTAATAGCTAATTTTCTAAATAACTTTAGATTGGAGGACAACAATGGACAATAAAAAAAGAAACATACTTATTACCAAAGAACAGATAGCAAATAAAATTGCAGATTTAGGTGCTGAAATATCAAAGGATTATGAAAATAAAAATCTTTATGTTCTTGCACTTTTAAGAGGAAGTTTTATTTTTGCTGCTGATTTAGTAAGATATTTAACTATTCCAGTAAAAATTGGATTTATGACCACCTCAAGCTATGGACACAGCGAGGAGAGTTCTGGTTATGTAAATGTAGTCAATGATATTCCTGATAACATTGAAGGTCTTGATGTTTTAATTATAGATGACATTATAGATACTGGTATTACAATGGAATTTGTTATTCAACATGTTAAAAAGTTAGGTGCTAGAAGTGTAAATTGTTGTGTACTTCTTGATAAACCAGAAAGAAGAAAGGTAAGCTTAGTGCCAGATTACTGCTGTTTCCAAATTCCTGATGTATTTGTTGTAGGATATGGACTTAATTATGGTGATTACTATAGAAACATTCCATATATCTTTAACTGGGAATAAAATTAGCTTTAAATTGTATAAAATAAAAATCTGTCTTAAGCTTAAATAAATTATACTATTAATAGCTTAATGCAGATTTTTATTTTTATACATATTTATTCTCCTGTACTTTTTAATTTAAATCCAGCATTATTTAAATCCAAATTTATTGAAGTATCCGGAGTTTTACCTATAATTATTGTCTCAGCTATAGGTACTTCACTTTTTATTTGAATTTCTTCATTTTTTGTAGGAATAATAATTTTTGCTTTTGCAGAAACCTGTACATATATTTTATGCCTTGTCTGATTGATTCCTGCACTTTCAAACTCTGATTCATATTTAGTTTCTATGTATCCTATAGGTTCCATTTTTACAGTAACATAGGGCCCAATACCTGCCAGAATGTTATTTTGAAAAATATAACCTATAGGGATTTTTATTCCAATGCTTCCAAGCTTCTTAAGTTCTTTCTGAGAATTTAAAACTACATCTGCAGCAATTTTATTCATTTTAATAGTATCTGCTTTCAGCATTGCAATATTTCCTTCTGAGTTTTTTTCAATTCGTATTATATCATCATAATTAAACTGTTTTGAATATTCATTTAAAATCGAAGAAGTTATTATCTCCATAGCTTTAGCTCTCATCTCAGCAACTGCTACAACCATAACTGTAGGAGTTATAATCTTATCGAGAGTATAAATAAACATATTAAAACACATTAAAATAATAATAAAAAAAATAATAATTTTAAATTTATACTTTCCAGTTTTCTTATATTTTCTTTTAATAATACCACTTCCTACTCTTTAAGTATTAATATATCACTAATAATTTATTTCAAAAATTCTTAGTTTAATACCTTGAATCTGAATAAAATTTTGATTTGTGTAAATATTTGTAATATAATCATATTAATATAATAACATTCATAAATATATGATAAAATTATATAGGACAAGCAATTACTCTTAGACTATATAATTATTTTGATATGTCCTCATATAGATTTGTTTATTATTTCGAATATGTTATAATATTAAGGTCTGCTGAATTATTCTATGAGGCATTCAAGGAGGATTAACATATGGAAAAAGAAAGAAATACAAATAAAAAAAATAAAAAGAAGACGAGAAAATTAGCAAAATTTTTTAAAATTGTACTATTAATATTCCTAGGGTTAGTTATCTTAACAGGTGTGGCAGGTGCTGGAGTTACACTAGCTATAATAAAGACTGCTCCACCGCTAGACGTGAATGCTATTTTAACATTTAACGAACCATCTACTATATATGACAGCAATGATAACTATATAGATGACGTTAACTCGGAAGAAAAAAGAACTGTAATATCCATAAACGATGTCCCTAAAGACTTAGTAAATGCATTTGTAAGCATTGAAGACGAAAGATTTTATAAACATAATGGGGTAGATTTCAAAAGAGTTGCTGGAGTTATATATATTGATATTTTAAACAAGCTTAGAGGCATAGATGAGCTTGAAGGTGCATCTACAATTACTCAGCAGCTTGTGAGAAATGCTATGCTTTCAACTAGAGAAAAAGAACCTACTTTCTTAGATTCTGCCAAAAGAAAAATTCGTGAAATGTATTTAGCAGTAAAACTAGAGAAAGAACATTTAACCAAAGATCAAATTCTAGAAGGATATTTGAATACAGTACCATTAGGAGGTACTGTTTACGGTGTTGAAGCTGCAGCAAAGTACTATTTTAATAAATCTGCTAAAGATTTAAATTTAATTCAGTGTGCTTATTTAGCAGGTGTTCCTCAAAATCCAAGTATATATAATGCTTTTTTGGCTTCAAGACAAAAAGATCCTTCAAAGTACTTAAACAGAACTAAAACAGTACTTAGTATGATGCTGAAAAATAATTATATAACTGAGCAGCAATATAACCAAGCTGTAAATGGCTTAAGCAAAGATAGCTTTGAATTTGTTCAATCTACTAATACAAATAATAGCAGATTAAATTATGAATGGTTCACCCTTCCAGCTATTGAACAGGTTAAAGAAGATTTAAAAGCTCAATATAACTACACAGATGAGGAAATTAACAATCTTCTCATGTTTGGCGGTCTTAAAATATATACTACTATGGATAAAAACCTTCAGGATGCTGCTCAAGCAATAATAGACGACACTAAAAACTATGGCAGTATTAAAACACAGATGCTAAATGGAATAATGGATCCTCAAGCTTCTGCTGTTATTATGGATTATCATACTGGGGAAGTTAAGGTAATAATTGGAGGTAGAGGTGAGCAGCCTGCAAGATCCTTTAATAGAGCGGCTTTTAATGGTTCTAAAGAATTTAAAAAACCTGTTGGTTCTACTATAAAACCTCTTACAGTATATGCAGCTTCTATAGATTCAAAACAAGCTACAGCAGCTACTGTAGTTGAGGACTCACCTATAGGCAGTGAAATAAAAAAGCAATGGCCTGGTTGGGAGCCTAAAAATGATAATTTAAAGTATCAAGGATATGTAACTTTAAGAGAAGCAATAAAAAAATCTATAAACTTAGTAGCAGTTAAACAAGAATTTGCTTTAGGACTTAAAACAGGTATATCCTATGGTGAAAAGTTTGGTTTAACCTTCCATACAACACAAGATAAAACTAGTCTTGCTTCCCTTTCTCTTGGTGAAATGTATGACGGTGAAAATACTCTTACTATGGCAGCAGCCTATGGAACCTTTGGAAATGGCGGCATGTATACTAAACCTAGACTTTACAGGAAAGTGATTGATAGAAGAAACGTTACTATACTTGAAAGTAAGGTAGAAAACAGCAAAATTTTAAGCCCTCAAAGTGCTTATATCATGTACGATATGATGAAAGGTCCTGTAAGTTCTGGCGGTACTGGCCCAAGTGCTAGATTTGGTTCTATGCCTGTTGCTGGAAAAACAGGTACTACAGGAGATAAGAAAGAATTATGGTTTAGCGGGTTAACTCCATATTATTCAGGTTCTGTTTGGATAGGGCATGATAATCCCGAACCATTCCCAAAAGGTATATCAAGTGATACTGCTGCTGCCATATGGGGTAAGATAATGAAAGCTGCCCATAGTAATATGTCTATTAAAGAAATTGAGAAACCTTCTGGTATAGTAACTAGATCCGTTTGCAGAGAATCTGGCTTGGTTCCAACTGATTTATGCTCCAAGGATCCAAGAGGAAGTCAAGTATATACTGAAATGTTTATAGCTGGTACTCAGCCTACTACTTTATGCGATGTACATGTAGAAGCTAAAGTAAATAAACTAAACGGAAAACTTGCTACAGAATTTACTCCTAAAGAACTTATAGAATCTAGAGTATTTATTAAGAGAGATTCTAAATCTTCAAGAACACTTGAAGATCAAGCTTATGTACTTCCTACTGAAATGGATGATACAAAACCAGAACCAGTAGAGCCAACACCTACAGAGCCAGAGCAACCTGTAGAAAATCAAACTGAACAAAAACCTAAAGATACAACTCCTTCAACACCTGCTGATACAAACCCTAATAATGGAAATGAAATGAAGCCAAATTCAAATAGTGATAATACACAATAACCCGTATAAAATAAAAGGAAGTAAACACACTTCCTTTTATTTTATACAAAACTAGTAAGTTCTTTATTGTAATTTTTCAAAATTTCTTCCATAGCTTTTGTTATTATTGGTGCACCTATTGTAATATTATCTCTTCCATCCATCTTTCCAGGATCCCCGATACCAACTATATACTTTATATCAGCATTTGACAATATATTAACTGTATCGCCTTTTAGAAGTCTATTGTTTTTCTTATTTCCATACTTATCAACCGCTTTACTTATTACATTACCGAATTTATCTATAGAGCAATCAACAATAACTCCATTAGCTCTAGCAGTATTAGATGCAACTGCTATAATTCCTAAAAGTTCAATATCTTTATCCTGCATTATTTTATACATGGCTTTTTCACCATCTCCCATACCAATATCCCCTCTGTCATCTACCATTACTATTACTGGATCATATTCAGCTATTTTTATAAGTTCTGCTATTCTCTCCCCGCTTAATACTGTAGGATTTCCAGCAGATAAAGATATACATCTTCCGCCTATGTTTTTTGCTGCCTCTTCTACTGCTTCTTTAGCAATATCATCTCCGTCAGTAACTATTATTACCCTCCTTCTCAAAGTTTTCACTCCTTTGTTTTAGGGTTAAAAAGTAATGCCATCAAATATCCAAAAATTATTGCAGCAGTTATACCTCCAGCTGTTCCTTTTATTCCACCTGTAAATGCTCCCATTAATCCTGATTTATCAACTTCTTTCATAACACCTTTAGCAAGTGCATATCCAAACCCAGGAAGAGGTACAGTTGCACCTGCTTTCCCAAAATTTACAACAGGCTCATATATTTTTAAGGCTGTAAGTATAACTCCCATAGTTACAAAACTAACTAATATTCTTGCCGGCGATAATTTTGTTTTATCTATAAGTATTTGTGCAATAACACATAAAACTCCACCAACTACAAATGCTTTTATATAATCCATTATTAATAAGCCTCCTTTTAGCTGTAAGAAACCTTTATGTCTCTACTGCTACGGCATGGGCAATACCTGGTATTGTAAGCCCCTGAAAACAAGATGTAGAACTTAAAAGAGCACCTGTTGAAACTAAAAGCACTCTTTTTAATTTACCTTGAATTAAATTTTTATATATAAATCCGCAATCTACTACTGCCGAGCAGCCGCATCCACTTCCTCCAGCATTAGTTCCCTGCCTCTCATGGTCAAAAATTTCATCTCCGCAATCTATATAATTGTTTTTCAAATCATAACCATACTCTTCTAAAAGCAGCTTCATTGTAATTTCTTTACCCACCTTGCCTAAATCACCAGTAACAATTAAATCATAGTAGCTTGGCTCCCGCGCAATATCCATAAGATGTTGGGCTATAGTACTCACTGCTGCTGGTGCCATAGCTTCACCCATATTATTTACATCATTTACTCCATAGTCTTTAACCTTTCCTATAGTAATATGGCTTACATAGGGATAATTCCCTTCCCTGCCAAGTACCATAGCTCCCGATCCAGTAACAGTCCACTGAGCTGTAGGTGCTCTTTGACTTCCATATTCTAATGGAAATCTAAACTGCCTTTCTGCTGATGAAAAATGTGAGGAAGTTGCAGCCACTACATAATTTGCAAAGCCTCCATCTATGGTCATAGCAGCTAGTGCTAAAGATTCTGTCATTGTAGAACAAGCTCCAAAGAGACCAACAAATGGTATATCCAAATCCTTTGCTGCAAAACAGGAAGAAGTTAATTGATTTAAAAGATCTCCTGCAAATAAATAATTTATATCATTTTCCTTTAAATTGGCTTTTTTGATACTTTCAGTTACAGCCATATAAATCATGCTGCTCTCAGCTTTCTCAAAGGTATCCTTTCCATTTAAATCGTCTTGCAGTATTATATCAAAATAATCCTTTAAAGGTCCTTCTCCCTCTTTAGGTCCAACTACACTATAAGTAGATATAATTCTAGGTTTGCTGTCAGTTCGAATTGTTTGCTTTCCTACTCTTTTATTCATAAACATCACCTACTTAATAAAATAGTATATAATACCTACAATCACTGAAGAACCAATACCATATACTAAAACCGGCCCAGCAATAACAAACATTTTGGCAGCTGCTCCAAATATAAAGCCTTCTTTTTTAAATTCCATTGCAGGTGAAACTATAGCATTAGAAAATCCAGTTATTGGTACTAAAGTTCCTGCACCCCCAATTTTTGCTATCTTATCATATACACCAATACCTGTAAGAAGTGCTCCTATGAATACCATTACTATTGAAACTAAGCCTGATACATCATCTTTGGGGACTCCTATGTTTATTAAATAATTGCTGACTAATTGCCCTATAGTACATATAAGCCCTCCTATCCAAAACGCATTAAAACAATTTTTTATTATATTTGACTTAGGCCTCACTTCAGAAGATAAAGTTTGAAATCTTTGCTTTATTCTTTCTTCTTTTTTATCCACATATATCACTTCCTTTTTTAGATAGCAATTCTTAAAAATATTGTATGCAAATTGCATTATGTTATACGATTATTATTTTTAATACTTTAAGTAAAAAAAACTCAATAAAAAATAGGATACAAAAATAATGCATCCTATCCACTTAATCTTTCTTTCATTATTTTTAATACTTTTTTCTCAATTCTGGATACTTGTACTTGGCTTATTCCAAGCATCTTAGCTACTTGCACCTGAGTTTTATCCTTAAAATATCTAAGCATAATTATCTGTCTGGATTTTGTATCTAAATTGCTTAGTGCCTCCTTTAATGCAATTTTATCAACTATTTCTCCATCTTCTTCACAGTTTTCACTAAGCTTATCTATTAGAAGTACTGGAGAACCATCATCTTGATGAATTGTATCATATAAATATTGAAGATTACTCGCAGATTCTAAAGCAAATAATATTTCTTCAGTATTTACTCCAGAGTACTCTGCTAATTCTTCAATTGTTGGATCTCTGTCAAGCTTTTTTGTCAGAGCTTCTTTATCATAATGAAGCTTTCTTGCTATATTTTTTACACTTCTGCTAACTTTAATTATACCGTCATCTCTTATAAATCTTTTTATTTCTCCCATAATCATAGGAACAGCATAGGTAGAGAACTTAACATTAAAACTTGGATCAAAATTATTTACAGCCTTAACTAATCCCATAGAGCCTATTTGAAAAATATCCTCATATTCATAACCTCTATTTAAAAACTTTTTACTTACAGCTGAAACAAGAGGTAAATTAAGCTGAATGAGTTTGTTTAATGCATCTTTATCCCCTTCTCTGGCCATTTTAATAAGCTCTAAATTATCTTCATAGTTATAGTCTTGTTTTTTTAGAATTTCTTCATCCATACTCTTCACCTAACTTAAAGATTTAAAAACTTTTTTCATTGTTATGCTGGTTCCCTTACCCTTTTCCGATGTTACCTCTAAACTATCCATAAAAGTTTCCATAACTGTAAATCCCATTCCTGATCTCTCTAAATCTGGTCTTGAAGTATAAAGAGGCTGCATAGCAAGTTCAATATCATCTATGCCTACTCCTTCATCACTTACAGTAATAGTAAGTTCATTATCTTTAATCCTTGCTTCAATCTTAACTATACCCTCTTTTCCTCCATAACCATGTATTATTGCATTAGTAACAGCTTCAGACACAGCAGTTTTAACATCAGTAATCTCTTCTATTGTTGGATCTAATTGTGAAACAAAAGCCGCTACAGCAACTCTTGCAAAACCTTCATTTTGTGATTTGCTTTGAAATTCTATTTTTATCATGTTATCGTACATCTTTATCCCCCCACATTAAATGCTCTTTAATGCTTGTTCTACATTATCATAAAGCTTTATAATTTTAAACATACCAGATAAGTCGAACACTCTCTTAACAGAATTATTTACATTAGTTATACATACTTCTCCTTTTTTTAAAGAAATCTTTTTATATCGTCCAATAACTACACCTATGCCTGAACTATCCATGAATGTAACGTTAGTAAAATCCATTATAAGCTTGTTTACTGTATCCCTATCCAACCTGTCATCTATTTTACTTCTTACTTCCTCTGCACTATGATGATCTAATTCTCCCATCATATATACTATAAGCTTTTCATCTTCTTTCTGAAACTTTAAATACATCTGTATCCCCCTAACTTCGCAATATTATTTAATTTAATTTGATGAAGATAAAAAGTAAATTTTTACCCTATATTAATATTCTATATATTACATTATTTTCCTGCCAAAATCAAAAATTTTATACATACTTTAATATTTTTCCCATATTATTATTATTTTATACTTATTGCAATATTTTTTATATAAAGATAAAATTTTATTTATTCTTTATCAATAGAAGTATTGCCCATATAAAAAATGATTGTTATAATTATCTATGTTTACAAAGGAAAAATAAATTAGGGAATACATACAAGGAGGTTTTACCATATGGATATGTGGCTCAAAGAAGCTCAAATTAGCGATGCTGCAATGACATATAAAATAAAAGAAACTTTAGTAAGGAAACAAACTAAATATCAAGATCTAGCCGTATTAGATACTGAAGCTTTCGGCAGAATGTTAGTACTTGACGGCATAGTTCAAACTACCATAAAAGATGAATTTGTTTATCATGAAATGATAAGTCATATTCCTTTATTCACTCATCCAAATCCTAAAAAAGTATTGGTTGTTGGTGGCGGAGATGGCGGTGCAATTAGAGAAATACTAAAGCATCCTTCTGTGGAGAAGGCAGTGCTCTGTGAAATAGATGAATGCGTTATTGAGGAATGCAAAAAATATCTTCCTGAAATAAGCTGCGAACTGGACAATCCAAGATGCGAGGTTTTTGTAGGAGACGGTATAAAATATGTTCATGAACATAAAAATGAATTTGATGTAATAATAGTTGATTCTACTGACCCCTTTGGAGCTGCTGAAGGCTTATTTGGAGGAAGCTTCTATAAAGAAATTTATGAATGCCTAACTGAAGATGGAATATTTATAGCTCAAACAGAAACTCCATTTTATCTTCCTCAAGTAGTACAAAAAGTATTTAATGATGCTAAAGCTGTATTTCCAATTACAAAAATGTTTATGGCAGCTATTCCTACATATCCTGGAGGCTTCTGGAGCTTTACTATAGGCTCTAAAAAATATGATCCAGAAAATGCGAATTTATCAAATAGAATAGATTTTGAAACTAAATATTATACCAAAAAACTCCATAAAGCTTGCTTTACTCTTCCAAAATATGTTGAAGATTTAATAAAATAAACTAATGAATAAACCTCCAAAATAGTAAAACACTAATAACGTTACTATTTTGGAGGTTTTAAAAAATTATATTGATATCTTCTAGGAGGATTAATAAATATGTTAAAGTTAATAAAAAATGGACTTATATATACACCCGATTTTATAGGAAAAAAAGATATATTAATATGTAATGATAAAATCGCAAAAATAGCTGACTATATACCTATACCGCCAAAAGATTTCTATGATGTTGAAGTTATTGATGCTTCGAACCAAATAGTTACTCCTGGATTTATCGATTTGCATGTACATCTTACAGGCGGCGGAGGTGAAGGAGGATATACTACAAGAACTCCTGAAATTCAGCTTTCACAAATAACAACCTTTGGAGTTACTACCGTTGTAGGCTGTCTAGGTACTGACGGCACAACCCGTTCATTAAACAGTCTACTTGCAAAGTCTCGAGCATTAGAGGAAGAAGGCATTAATACTCTCATATGGACTGGATGTTACCAGTTTCCTACCAGAACTATAACTGAAAGCTCAAGAGATGACATAATACTTATTGACAAAATAATTGGAGTTGGAGAAATTGCTATCTCTGACCATAGGGGAAGCAAACCATTAAAAGAAGATATTGAACGTTTGGCTTTAGATTGCAGAGTAGCTGGACTTCTTTCTGGAAAATGCGGTATTTTACACATACATGTAGGGGATGATAAGGAAGGTTTATATCCTCTTCTGGAAATAATTAATTCATATCCTCTCCTAGCACAAAATATGCTACCAACTCATATTAATAGAAACATGCCTCTCTTATATCAAGGTATGAAATATATTAAAACTGGCGGTTATTTAGATTTAACATCAGGAATATCAAAAACAGAATATGATTCAATACCTGTTGACGCTTCTTATGCTTTTAAATATTTGATTGATAATGGCTGCCCAATAGAAAACATAACTATGAGCTCTGACAGCAATGGAAGCATGCCTGTATTTGATGAAAATGGCAGATTAACAAGCATATCCATAGGCTCCATGGAAAGTAATATAATAGAGTTTAGAAAGATGGTTAACTGCTATAATATCCCTATAGAAAAAGCCTTACATCCTCTAACAAAAAATCCATCAAAGATATTAAAGCTTAACTACTTAGGCAGCTTAGAGATAGATAAACAAGCTGATATTTTAATCATGAATAATGATTTAACTATAAATTATGTTCTATGTAAAGGTAAAACACTAGTTCAGCATGGAAGTCCAGTAAAATTTGGGACTTTTGAAAAAATAAACTAAGTTTAATGTTCTACATACTTTTTCATGGTTTCTATCTCTGAATCTTCTAACTGAAAAAAGTCATATAAAAATACATCCACATCACCATTTAAATCTGTAATATTAGGTATACAAAGTTTCATTAAATTATTGGGATAATATTCATATAAATCTTCTCCTAGTTTTTTTGCGAAGGTTTTAAAATAATATTCATATACCTTGCTGTTTAGAATTTTTAATAAATATTCATAGGAAAATGGGATATGTTCCTTTAAAATTAAACAATAAACATCCGCACTAAAATAACTTCCTTTATCTAAAGAAAATCTACTTTTATTTGACTTGAAGGGGAAAACTATTTTTTCTCCTTCAAAGATATTTTTATTTCTGCCCCATTGAAGCATGTACCATTTTCTTATTCCATTTTTACATTCCCTTCTCTGCACAAGCTTCTCCTTAAACCTTGCAATATGTTCCATACATTTAGGATATTTATATTCATCTGATATTAAATCTGAATAAATAATATAACTGTCAGCTCTTTGAACCTTTTCTTTATGAATATAGCTGCTCTTTATCCAAGGTTTAATAATATCCTGCTCTAAGCATTCTTGTATAATTGTATTTCTGTCTACTACAAAAGCCTTATCGCAACCAGTAATAATCCCTTGAAAACTATCACATATATTTCCTAAGCTAGTGAAGCATTTTTTTTCTATTTTATTAATTATGTTTCTCTCTTTTTCATCTCTTAGTATCCAACCTTTATCGTTTAAATTAGCTTTATTTATTGCAAAAAGATTAAAATCTTGTCCTATTTTTTCAAAAACTGCACTATAGAAATATTTATTCTTACTTACATTAGGTTTTATAACTTGTATAATATCACTCTTTCTATCAAGAGTTAAAAATATTATAACTGGATCTATGCCTACATTTTTAAATGGTCTAATACCATAAAAGTCTATGATTCTGTCAATTGAACAAAATTCTTTTAAAGTCTTTCTAAGCTCTTCTCCACTAAGAGATTCAAGAAAATATCTGGATGTTATAAAAGTTAGTTTGCCTCCTTTATTTAATTTATTTAATGCTGCTTTAAAAAAGCAGTAAGACAAGTCTCCCTTGTCTTTAAAAATTTGTCTATACTTCAATTTTATGACTGTGGAATAATTTTTATCAATTGTTTTATGTCCAATATATGGAGGATTTCCAATAAAAACATCAAATTTTTCTATTCCCTCATCAAGAAGAAAATCAGCATTAAAAAAGTTTTGTACTTTTATATACTTACTAATATTAAATAAATCAATTAATAAAATTTTTACAGCTGACTCATCTATATCAAAGCCAAATAAATTGTTTTCAATTATATGTTTTTCTATATCTTCTTCTTTTAAGTTGATATTATGTAATTTGTTAATTTTTTCTAAATTGTTTTTATATATATTTTTTAAATGAAGAAAACATGGAATTATTAAATTTCCACATCCACAAGATGGATCCGCAATCCTGATAAAAGGATTTTGAATTATGTTTTCATCTTTTATTGTATTTTCAACTATATAATTTGCAATTTCTATTGGAGTATAAATTACTCCGTTATTTTTTTTATTTTGTACCATATTAAAATAAAATTCACCAAAACTCTCATTTTTGCCAACATTTAATTTTGTCTTGTAATTATTTATTGCAGTAAGTTTGTACATAATATCTATAGGCTGTAGAATTATATCGTAAAGTTTACCTATATTTTCCATAAAAATTTCAACCATTTTAGCATTCTCCATCTTATAATTAGCATTAATCTCATATAAAGTATATCATAAGAAATGGAGGCGGTAAAATATGAATAAAAAAATAATGTCTTTACTATTAGTAATTCCTTTGTCCTTAATTGCTTACAGTGAAAAGCAGACTAAAGGTGTTGCAGCGTCCATTGAAAATACAAAAACATCAGCTAGTTTAAAAATTAAAGAAAGAATAAAACTTAAAGAAACACCTAAAATAAAAAATGAGGAAAAGAAAAAAAATATTGTACCTAGAGAAGTTATATCTGATAAAAATATGCACAAGCATATAAAGGTATATAATACAAATTTAAATACTTCAGAAAAAAATTGGTTTTATGAGCCTAAAAAAGACGGAACACCTTCTGGAGAACCTCCCGAAGTGGTAGAAATGCTAAAAAAATATTCTGGATATTATCTTGGAGATACTTCTAAAAAAGTTTTATATTTAACCTTTGATGAAGGCTATGAGAGAGGATATACAGCTAAAATATTAGATGTCCTAAAAAACAATAATGTTAAAGCAGCCTTTTTTGTAACTACTGATTATATAAATGGAAATAAAGAATTAATAAAAAGAATGGTGGAGGAAGGACACCTTGTTTGTAACCACTCTGACAGTCATCCTTCCATGGCTAAGACTGCTCTAAAAGGTAAAGAAAAATTCAATCAGGAATTTACACTTACAGAAAAAGCCTTTGAACAGGTTACAGGAACTAAAATGCCAAAATTCTTCAGACCACCTATGGGAAAATATAGTGAACTTTCTATGAGCTACACTCAAGCTTTAGGCTATAAAACTATATTCTGGAGCTTTGCTTATAAAGATTGGATACCAGAACAGCAGCCTTCTCATGAATATGCGAAAAAAATTATAATGGAAAGAACACATAATGGTGCAATAATACTTTTACATGCAGTTTCTAAAACAAATGCAGATATAATGGATTCGATTCTTAAAGAATGGAAAAATAAAGGTTATGAGTTTAAAACTTTAAACGATTTGCCGTAAATTAACATATACTTAAATAATATGGACATAGTTTTTAAGTATGTCCATATTATTTTACTATTAATATATTATTTATAGTGTTTATTAAAACACAATATTTATAACTTAGATTCTACTATTTTCATTATATTATCTCTAAGTTTTATCCCCTCTTCAATAAGATATTTACAACGTTCTTGTAAATTTTTTTTGTATTTTTCATCCTTTATTCCCGATAAATTTATTTTAACATTTAAAACTGCACTTTCTAAAGAAGCCTGTAAAAGAAGTGCTGCCACACCACTGTCAGAAATTACATTCTTATTTCCATATTTTGCAGAAAACTCTATGCTTTTATATATTGCAAAAGCTTTTTCTGCTAAATTTAAAGGTACTTCAAGTGCTTTTATATAACCTTCATCTATTTTCTTCTGCCTATGATTCTTTTCTTCTTCAGTATTTTTAGGCAGCTTAAAAGCTGACATAAATTCTCCAAATGCCTCTGCATCCTTTTCCATTAAATTTATAAATTCGTCTGTATATGAATTTAATGTTTCTAAGCTGCTTAAAATCTCAGTCTTAAGTTCATCATTATAATCATCATAAACCTTTTTTCCAACGGTTAAATTAAAAACCATAGATCCTAAAGCACTTGCTAATGCCGCAGTTAAAGCAGCTGCACCACCTCCTCCTGGAGTTGGAGAGCTTGAGGCTAATTCTTCCATAAAGGTTTTAATGGATTTATTTTGAAGCATACTCTTTCACCACTTTCATATAACTTAGAAAATTTAAAAAGCTCCTTCTTTTTTTACTACATTTATAAAGGTCTTAAATATAATTTTTATATCCAACCATATAGAAAAATTTTTAATATAAGTTAAATCATAATAAATTGTTTTACCAAGCTCTATTTCCCCTCTTCCACTGATTTGAGCAAGCCCCGTAATTCCTGGCAAAACCAGCAATCTTTGTCTGTAATTTTGTGGATAGAGCTTAACTACTTCTGGTATTTCAGGTCTAGGTCCTACTAAACTCATATTTCCAATAAGTACATTAAACAATTGAGGAATTTCATCTAAACTGCTTTCTCTTAAAAAAGCACCTACTTTTGTTATTCTATTGTCACTCTTACTCTGAAAAACAAAATTTTCAATATCATCAACATTTATTTCTAACTTTCTTTTGCTTTCAGCGTTTACTACCATTGTTCTGAATTTATAAATAGTAAAGTTTTTACCATCTTTACCTACTCTTATTTGTTTAAATATAGCTGGTCCTTTTGAATCAAGCTTAATAGCAACAATAATTGCCACATAAATAGGTAATAACAAAATTATTCCAATTGAAGCCAATACTATATCTATAAATCTTTTTAATATAAACTGCATCTTTTTTGTTTCAATATCATCTTTTATATTAATATAAATACTATTACTGCTTTGCATTTAATCCTCCTGTAACAATATTTTTTCTTACTCACTAATTATATTAACAATTTTTTCAGCAGCAGTTCCATCTCCAAATATATTCTCCTGCTCCATTGTTGGTACAAAATTTAATATTCCATCTAGAATTTTCTGCTTGTCTGTACCTGCAATTATATTCCAACCATTTTCTACAGTTTCTATCCATTCTGTTTCATCTCTCATTGTAACACACGGTTTCTGCATAAAGAAAGCCTCTTTTTGAACACCACCACTATCCGTTACTATCTTTTTAGAATGCATTTCTAATGCAATCATATCTAAATAGCCTATAGGCTCTATTACTGTAACATTATGAGAAAAATAAAGTCCATAATCTTGAATATATTTTTTAGTTCTGGGGTGAAGCGGTAAAACTATATGAACCTCACTTTCATTTAAAGCCTCAATAATATTCTTAAGTCTATTTATATTATTAGTATTTTCTGCTCTATGTATAGTAGTAAGTATATATTCTCCTTTAGATAGCTCAAGTTTATCAATAATAGAGGACTTCTTCTCTGCAACTTTTTTAAAATGAAGTATTCCATCATACATTACATCCCCTATATTGTATACTCCCTCAGTTATTCCTTCAAGTTTCAAATTCTTCTCTGCTGAAACTGTAGGCACAAACAAATACTTTGAAATATGATCTGTAAGTATTCTATTTTGTTCCTCTGGCATTGCCTTATTAAAACTTCTTAAACCAGCTTCTACGTGAGCTACTGGAATTAGCAGTTTGCTTCCACAAAGAGCACCTGCTAAAGTAGAATTTGTATCCCCATATACTAAAATTAAATCTGGCTTTTCAGAAGTATAAATCTCTTCGAGTTTTATCAACATGCTTCCAGTTTGAAAGCCATGACCACCTGAACCTACAGAAAGATTATAATCAGGTTTAGGAATACCCAACTCATCAAAGAATACTTTTGACATATTTTCATCATAATGCTGCCCTGTGTGCACAAGGATTTCATTATGTTTTTTTCTTATAACATTAGAAACTGCTGCAGCTTTTATAAATTGGGGCCTAGCTCCAATAACAGTTAATATCTTCATATTAATTTCTCCTCTCACTGATTAATTAATAACTGATCTTCAGGTACTCTCTTTATTACCTTCGCTGGATTTCCAGCAACAATTACTTCTTTTTCAACATCTTTAGTAACAACACTTCCTGCTGCTATAAAACCATCTTCATTTATAACCTTTCCTGGCAAAATAGTTGCTTGAGCTCCAATTCTTCCACCCTTTTTAACTGTTACACCTTTAAAATGTTTATATCTCTCTTTTGACCTTGCTGCGAAATTATCGTTTGAAGTTACTACTCCAGGAGCTATAAAAACATAATCTTCAACCTCTGAATAAGCAGTTAAATATGCATTTGTTTCTAGCTTGCAATTAGAACCAATCTTACAGAAATTCTCAATAGCTACACCTCTCCCTATGATTGTCTTTTCTCCAATAATAACATTTTCTCTTATAGTAGCCAAATCAGCAACTAAAGTACTATCTCCAACTTCACATCCACAATAAATTATAACACCAGCTCCTATTAAACATTTATCTTTTATATTTGCAGGTAGAAAATCTTTTTCATCTTTAAAAATACTGTTTACGGCTCTCATTGGCTGTTTTCCAATTACAGTATTATCATCAATTCGTACATTGCATCCTATTTTTGTACCCTTGTGTATTACTACATTATTTCCTATAATACAATTATCTCCTATAACCACCTCATCTTCAATTACTGAAAAATGTCCAATAGTTACGTTTATTCCTATATTACTTTTACTAGAAACGTAATTCATTTTTTATTCCTCCAATGCAAACTTTAAAAATACTACTCTATTTTTGTATGATCTTGTTTTATTATTTCTAACTTAATTGCATTAGTTATCAGATTGCCAAATAATTCAGGATCTACACTTTCATTTGTAACCAAATGCAAATACTCACTAGCTTTTAATAATCCATGCATGTCTTGTCTATTAATAGTTAAACTGCTATTTTGAGCTTGCTTTGAAAAACCGCCGAAAATTGGATCATTAATAATTGATTCCTTATTTAACTCATCTAACATAACTGGTAATTTATTTTCTTTTTTATCCATTATTAGTAAATTGTTAGAAACTAAATATTTAATTAAATTCCATGATTCCTCTTTATATTTTGATAAAGAACTTACAAAAGCAACTTGAGTAATTACTATTGACTTAGTTTCTTTATTATTGATTTTAGGCAAAGGAACAACACCAAAATTTAATTTTGCCTTTTTAAACCCCTCTATATCCCACATTTCTCCTATGTATAATCCAACATCACCATTTTTAAAACTATCTTTAGCGTCATTAATATTAAACTTTGTATCATTTGGCATAAATTTATACCTTTGAATCATATCCCTTAATAATTTAATTCCCTTAATTGCTCCTTCATTAGCTAAATTTAAATTATCAACTGCTGATTTATTTTCTAAATCATCAAAAATCTCTGCCCCAAATGCATCTAAAAATGAATAGCTATAGTAAATATTGTTAATATCATATTGAAATCCTACTTTTTTTGCTGATTCTAAAAGTTCATCCAATGTAGTCGGTGGAGTTTTAACTTTATCCTTATTAAAATATAAAGCATAAGTGGTCATAGAAATAGGTACTCCAAAAGTCTTTTTATCAAATGTAACTGAATTTAGAGCTGCCTTTGCATAGTTTTCCTCTTTAATAATATCACTTGGAGCTTCGTCAACTAAATTTTCTTTATAAAGAGTTCCTAAATTTTCCTGCTTTACTCCAAACACAATATCTGGTTCTTTATTAGCCTTAACAGCCTGAAGATAAGTATATACATCTCCTTTATCACTATATACCCTGACGTTAATTCCCGTGAATTTAGTCCACTGTTTTACAGATTTTTCAAGGTTGCGTGTTTCAGTATCGCTCAAATGTGACCAAATAATAATTTCTTTTTTATTATTTGAAAATTTACAACTTGATAACAAAAAAACAAAAACTATTGCTAAAACTAAAACTTTTTTAAATTTTTCCATATTGTAAATCCACTTCTCTTTCTTATAACAAAATATATTTTATTATAGTCTTATATTATTGTTTCTCTTTTATTAACAATATTTTGCTTTTAATATTTTTAAAGTATAATATAAACTCCTGTTCTCTTAAAATTAAGAGAATAATTCCATAAACAAATATCCCTAAAAATATTGATAATGCAACTATAAATAAATCAGCTTTTAATCCTGTTATATTATTTGAAATATAAATTCTTAAAATATTTATCACTGTTCCCATAACAATTGAAGCAAGTAGTATTTTACCAAGACTTTTTAAAGTACCAGATAAATTAATACTACCAATTTTTTTTCTTAAACGATAAATAAGTAATATCGATGTAACTATTGCTGATATAGAGGTAGATAAAGTAAGTCCCCCTATTCCCATAATATTAACTAAAGTAATGTTTAAAATTATATTTATTATTACTCCAAAAATACCATTTATCATTGGAGTTCTAGTATCCTGAAGAGCGTAAAAAGCTCTATTGCCTACATCTCTAATTGAATAAAAAATCATTCCTATAACTAAGTATAATAGTGCAGTAGATGTCATATTTACTGCTCTATCATCAAAAGAACCATGTTTAAATAATATATTAATAATAGGTATCCTTAAAACAAGCATACCAACAGAGCAAGGAATCATTAATAAATTTATGCTATTAAATGCTTTTATTAAATACTGCTTAAACTGATTCAAATTTTCAGAAGCTCCTTCTCTAGAAAGCGAAGGATAAATAACAGTAATAATAGCCTGTGCAAATGTAAAATAAACCATATAATTTACTTTATTAGCATAATCTAACGCCGTAATACTACCTTGAGCCAGTCCTGATGCCATTATTCTATTTACAATAGAATTAATTTTTTCTACTCCTATACCTATCAGTATTGGAGATATTAAATAAAGCATTTTTTTTATTCGTGAATCGTGTAAGTTTATATAAAATTTATATTTATATCTGTTCCTAATAAGCCATGGCAAGTATACTAATATTTGAATAGCATTACCTAAGATTGTAACAATTGTCAATTCTACAATATTATGAGATTTACCAAAAATTATATAAAATATTATAGGTATATTCATAACAATTCCTACAATTGCTGGCGATACGAATTCATCTAAAGCCTGCACTACAGCTGTTAGTCCACTATTTAAGCTTAAAAACAATATATTAATTATACTTAGCTTAGTAAGTTGAACTGTTAAATTATATGTAACCTCATTAAATTTAGGTGCTAACATTTTTACAATTATTGGAGCAAAAAGCCACCCAAGTATGGATGCAAATATAGTAATAATAATTAATATATTTAATATGGAATTAGCTAAATTAAACATCTCTTTTTTACCTTTTTTTATATAACTTTCACTAAGAATAGGTATAAAAGTAGTTGTAATAGTCAAACCAAATAACTCAAAAAACATATAAGGTATTGTTAATGACATAGTATAAGCATCTGTTTGATAAGAAGCTCCAAATGAACTAGCTATTAATGCATCTCTGACAAATCCAATTAATTTACTTATTATAGTAATTATCATGAGTATTCCTGCTATTTTACTAAGTTTAGACTTTGTCATATTTTCCTCCAAAACTTTAACCGCACAACAACTCAAATTTTAGTACCAAATTAATAAAGGTAAAATTTATTATGTTGAGTTGTACTATTTTACTATTTATTATCTAATTACGATTTAAAAATTTTTTCATTATATTTATAATTTTAATTTTAAAATTATTTAACATAAATCCCAGTTTTAAATTTAAGCTTATAAGACCTTGATTACTTGTACATATTTCATTAGGTATAAAATATGCTAAAAAAATTCCTACTGCTAATCCTCCAGTAATAATAGTAGTTAATAAAGGTCCATTAAACAACGTAATAATTCCACCAAATAAGCAGCTTGAAACTAAGTATTTATCTTTGTTTTGAATAGCCTTTATTACAATTAGTATTAAATATAAAATGACTGCAAAAACAATCACTCCAATAAATCCAAAGTTTGCATATGCATCAGCATACCAAGTTGTGTTAGCCCTCATAAGAGGTTTATTGTAATAAAGCTTAGATATTAAAAAGGGAGGCTCAATGTTATATACATCTGGTATAAATGGTACAAATGAACTATAAGATAGACGTGGCTTTGGATACATATAGAAAAAGTCATAATATTCAAACGCAATTAAAGCCGGCCACAAAAATATTCTTAACACACTAAGAAGATAAATCATTAAAAAATCCAAAAATCCAGCAATAGTACCAACTGCTGCCCCTAAAATAAACATTATACTTACAAATTTTTTTGAAAGCCCTATACTTATTACCGCTCCAAACAGTGGCGCCAAAAAAAATACTAAAAATAAGCTTTTATATGAAGTATATATATATAATACTAATTGAAGTATAAACAAAGTAAAAGATTTTTTATACTCCTTTTTCCTTAAAGCATATGCAAAAATAAAAGGATTGACAGCGTTGCCTAACCACTGAACAAAATAATCTACTATTCTGTTTGAGTTTTTTCTATAATTTAATCTAATTTCATATACATCGGTAAAAGATTTAAGTATGTTTTTAGGTATACCTAACTTATAAATAATATAACTATAACCTGCAATGAGTATTATAATTATTCCAAACCAAAATATATGTTTATTAATATTAGTATTCCTAATTTTTAATATATCTATTTTCAAAAGCAAAGCTCCGACCATACATAAAAAAGACACCAGATATATAAACATTATAATATTTTTACTTTCACCAATACCATTAAATATATAAACTACAATCATTGGTATAATGGTCATAAAAATAAAAAAATACCAATAAAGAGTTGGAAACTCATCAAGATTATTCGGTATTAATTTTATGTATGCAATTAAAACAATAAAAAATAATGGCATCATTTGCACTATTCTTAATCCAATGCCTTCAACATAATAAAAATTATAAAATTGATAATACTTATTAGCAGTAATAAACCCTAGACATAATATTATAAAAAAAACAATATAATAAATAGATTGATCCCATACTTTTCTAAAATCTAAAAAGGATTTAAATCTATTACATATCATAAATATCCTCCTCAATCTATGATAAAACACATAAAAGTATTATATCACATAAAATTAAATTATTACAAATATTAAATCCCATAAAAAACCTGTAGCAAATGAATTAATACATATTTGCTACAGTTATAAATATTTATTGAATAAGTAAATATTAAAATTTTAACAATTTTGCAATAATACTTAATATACTTCCAAATCCATATGATAAGTGAAGGGTTGGAAATGCAGGTATCATCGCTACAAATAAAATAAAGTCCTTTCTCTTTATAACCCCTTCACGAAAAGCCGTTATAAAAATCATTACTAAATACATTGAAATCATTAAATAAAATAACAAATTACTTATAAAAGGCAAAGTAAGCAAAGCTAAAACAAAAAATGTTGGTACAAGTCTACGGAAAGATGGCACAATTTTATGCTTTAGACAAAAACGATTTGCCCAATATCCATATCTATAGTATTGGAGCCATAATGTTTTAAAGTCTTTCCTCGAAAAATAGTTAAGCACTATTTTAGGATTCATTACAACTCTATATCCTAATCTTCTGGCTCTATAGTTAAAATCATAATCTTCATCATAAAGCAATTCCTCATCATATCCCCCAACTTTTTCCCATAATTCTTTTGTAAAAGCTCCAAAAGGTACTGTATCCACATCCAATAGTTCTTCTAATTCTCCTTTAAAGGTTCTATATAAAGCATTCCCAACTCCTATTGGATTACCTACAGCTATAGAAATTCCTTTAGCAATCTTTGTATCATCACCTTGATTTATAATACATCTTCCACCGACTATTCCATTAAATTTAATTTTAGTCAAGGCAGACATACACTCATCTATATAATTTAAAGGAATAAATGTATGTCCATCTACTCTGATAATTATATCATTACTTACATTTTCACATGCCATATTCAATGAAGTAGGTATGCATCTCTTTGGATTATTTAAAACAATAATTTTACGATTTTCAGGTAAATTTGTACTTACCTTATGAATTATTTGTAATGTCATATCAGATGAATTACCATCCACTATTACTATTTCTATATCTCCCTGCCATGTTTGGTTTATGATACGATTAAGTGTATTATATATATATTTTTCTTCATTATAAATTGGGATTATTACACTTACATTATTTTGACTTCTCATCTATCAAGCACCCACTCTTTGTAAAATAACCATTTTTACTCACACATTTTATTAACCATATATACTAGTTTGCATATATAGCTTCTAACTTCTTATCGTTTGCTTCCCAAACATAATCTCCTTTAATTCTTCTCATATTATTTACAATAAACTCTCTCTTAGTTTTATTTTCAACTAATTCCGAAATAATTTTTTCTAACTCTTTACTCAATGAAGTTTCATCAATACTATAGCCTATATTATTTTTTATCACTTCTTTACCAAATTCTGTTTCCTTATTAGCAATTATAGGGGTTTCAGTAATTATACTTTCATAAAATTTATTAGGCATAGATATTGAAGATACATCTCCAGGATAAAAAGCATATGTTATATCTATATTTTTATACAACTCTTCTAACTGATCCATTGAAAAAGCTCCTGTAATTTCTACATTCTTATAATTAGAACTATAGCTTATCAATTCATCCAGTGCAACTCCTCTACCAGATATAATTATCTCAACTTTATCCTTAAATTTTTGCGAAACATCTATCAGTACCTTAAGTTCCTCCAAATATCTAACAGACCCTATATAACCAATTCTTAATTTATTACTGTGTGTCTTATTAATATCTCTAAAGATAGCACTTAATGGAGCATTATTAATAATAGTAATATTATTTGATGAATTTGAATATAATCTCGCCATCTCTGGAGTAACAACTATGTGATTATCTACTCTTTTCAGCATTATTTTTTCACTATATTTTATAAAATTACAGATAAATTTATTTATAATACCTTTCCTATTTAAAAAATAAGTATAAAACAAATCATGTTCATCATAAACTAATTTTATTTTCATATTTTTACAAATAGTATAACCTATGAAAAATCCATCAAAATCATGACAATGTAAAGCATCAAAATTATTTTTTCTAATATAATTTGAAACTTCATTTCTAAACTTCCAAAACTTTAAAGCCTGTTTATAACCTGAACCATATTTAGAATTAGCAAAAAATCTAACAATTTTAATTCCATCTAAAATTTGTATAGCTGAATCTTTATACTTTGATTCCCTATCCCAACATAAAATTGTAACATTATGTCCTAACTTAACTAAAGATAAAGCCTCTTTATATACTCGTGGATCAGGATCAAATCCATTAGTTAATATCATCCCTATATTCAAAAATCATCACCTCATAGATCATGGGATTTTAAATTGAGTACCTCTTTATAAACATCTATTAATTTTTCTGTAATAATTTTATCACTAAAATTATCAACTGCATATTTTCGTATCAAACATGGATCATATAAATCATAATTTTTATATAAATCTACTAACGCCTTGGACAATTGACTTACATTGCCTGGATTAAATAATATTCCAACATCAGACCTTACTATGTCAACAGGTCCACCTGAATTTGTTGATATAATTGGCGTACCAGAAGATAGTGACTCTATTAAAACAACCCCAAAAGTCTCATAATAACTAGGCAAAACAAGAACATTAGAATTCCAAAGCTGTTCTCTAACCTGTTCTCTATTCAGGCTGCCAAGAAACTCTACTTGTCTTTTTATATTTAATTCACAAGCTAAATTTTCTAATTGTCTTCTATATTTTCCGTCTCCGCCGATTTTTAAAACAAACTTATCATTTCCTTTATAAGCTTTAGCAAAAGCTCTTATCAAAATATCTGCGCCTTTATGTGGATGTAAAAGGGCTACAAATAAATAAGTAAATTTTTCTTTGCATTTTTTTTCTTAAAGTAAAAAAAATCAGTATTAATTGCATTCGGAATAACCACTATATTTTTTCCCTTATCATAATGCTGAAGTATTTTAGCAAAGGGACTGCTAACTGCAATCAATTTTTTAGCATCAATAAATGATTTTTGAATATATGGCACTTGCCAGTCTTTAATAAGACCATTTGCAAAATTAGAATGATGCTCTGTTATAATGTAAGGTATATTATATTCCTTTGATAATAATAAAGCCGTATACCCTCCCCATAACGTACTATGTGCATGAATAATATCTGGTTTACCATTTATTTCTATATATTTTTTGACTAGTCTTTTTGTTTCATAAACCCATTGTATTGCTTGGAGTTTCGGCATCTTTGGAAACATATTCCAACTATGCAATCTAAATGTCATTACTGAGTCTTCTAATTCCTTTGTTATGTGAAAATGGTTATTTAACAAATTTTTTATACTAAAATTTGTCAAACCTCTAGTTTCTGGGTACACTATTCCTGCCTTAACCCCTGCTCTTCTAAGCGCTTGAACCTGTTCCTTAAAAAAAATCCCACTTAATGGCATACTACTGATAGGGTACCATGATGGCAATATTAAAATGTGTAGTTGTTTTTTAATCATAGTAAGCTAGTCCCTTCATAAAATAAACAAAATAATTATGTCCATATATTATTATTATGGTATTATCAATAGCAACCTATTATATATTTTTCATATCTAAAGTAGAAAATCTCTCTAGCGGAAACTTAACTGGACTTCCAGTAATTCTAGATTTATAAGCAGCTAATATTATAGATACGCTTTTTTTACCTTCCTCTCCATTTATTAACGGTTCTCTATTTTCTTTAACAGCATTTATCATATCCTTAAACAAAGGAGCATGCCCAAATCCATAAACTGTATCAGGATCTCCTTCCTGATTACTTAAAATTTCTTCTTCATTTTCTACATTATCTTCGAATCTCCAAGTTTCTATTTTATTTACTGCAAGGCCACCTATGCAAACTGTCCCTTTTTCACCAAAAATACTTAAAGTTTCTTCTAAATTTTTAGGAAATACACAGGCACTTCCCTCAACTATACCAATAGAACCATTTTTAAATCTAATCAAAATTGCACCAAAATCTTCCGCTTCAATATTTCTAATAAAAGTATCACTCATTGAAAAAACTGTGTCAACTTCTCCCCCCATCATCCATTGTAGTAAATCTATATTATGTATGCATTGATTCATAAGCGTACCGCCATCAAGCTCCCAAGTTCCTCTCCAAGGTGCTTGTTTGTAATAATTCATATTCCTGTTCCAAAGAATTCTAGCAGTTCCATTGATTAATTTACCAAATCTATTAGCTTCAATAGCAGCTCTTAATTTCCTAATAGACATGTTAAATCTATTCTGATGACTTACACAGAGCTTCACACCATTTTTATTAGCACATTCTATCATCTTGTCCGCATCTTCAATTGAAAGTGCCATTGGCTTTTCTACGATTACATGCTTTCCTTTATTCATGCAGTATATAGCTATTTCTGGGTGATAACCGCTTTCTGTAGCTATAGTTACCACATCAATCTCTTCCTTACGTATCATTTCTTTATAGTCTGTGTAAACATTGACTTTAATTTCATTATTCATTTTAGTTTCATAATCATTTTTCTTTGCTGCTGCATTTTCTTCTATAACATCACAAACTGCTGCAAGTACAGCTTCTTCTTTATTTTTTACAAGTGCTTCTACATGCTTATATGATATTCTTCCACATCCGATAATTGCAAATTTTAATTTTTTCATAAATTCTTGCACCACCTCTTTAGTACTATAACAGGATAAACCATATAGTCTATCCTGTTAAGCTGTTATAATTTATTTATTTTTTCTCTATTATTTTTTACATCCTTAGTAGCATTTCTAGTGTCATATAAAAGTTTAGCTCTCTCTACAATTTCTTCATACTCATAACAGCTGTGATTTGTAGTTATAATAACAATATCTGCATCATCAATAACTTCTTTCCAATCAACTGATACATATTCTTTTTTATTATGATTAAATCTAGGAATATATGGATCATTATAAATTACTTCAGCACCATTTTTTTCCAAATGCTCAATAACCTTTAACGTTGGAGATTCTCTCATATCGTCAATGTCATTTTTATAAGCTGCCCCTAAAAGTAAAACCTTTGAACCATTCATAGGTTTCTTATGTGAGTTAAGTAGCTTCATAGCATTTTCTACTACAAACTCAGGCATATAATCATTAATTTCTCCTGAAGTTTCAATTAATCTTGTATGGTAATCATATTCCTTTGCCTTCCATGATAAATAAAATGGATCTAATGGAATGCAATGTCCTCCAAGGCCAGGACCAGGATAGAATGCCATAAATCCATAAGGCTTTGTTTTTGCTGCTTCTATCACTTCCCAAATATCTATACCCATTTTTTTGCATAAAATAGCCATTTCATTAGCCAATGCAATATTTATATTTCTAAAGGTGTTTTCTAATATTTTTTCCATTTCAGCTACTGCTGGAGAAGATACTTCCATAACATCACTTTCAAGCACACTTCTATAAAGCATTGCTGCCACTTCTGTACAATCTGATGTACATCCTCCTACTACTTTAGGAGTATTCTTAGTTTTAAACTGTTTGTTACCTGGGTCTACTCTTTCTGGTGAAAAGGCTAAGAAAAAGTCTTTCCCACATTTTAATCCGCTTTCCTCAAGTATTGGTTTAAGCACTTCCTCAGTTGTGCCTGGATAAGTTGTGCTTTCTAAAACAACTAACATACCTCTATGAAGATATTTTGCTATACTTTTAGAAGAATTTACTACATAGGATAAATCTGGTTGTTTGTATTTATCCAGTGGTGTTGGAACACAAATAGAAACTGCATCTACATCAGCTACGAAACTAAAATCTGTTGTAGCTTTTAGTTTTCCTGAATTTACAATCTCTTTTAAATCCTCGTCTACTATATCTCCAATATAATTATGCCCCTCATTAACCATTTCAACCTTTTGAGACTGAACGTCAAAACCAATAACATCATAGCCTGCCTTTGCTTTCTCTACTGCAAGAGGAAGACCAACATAGCCTAGTCCAACTACCCCAAGTTTTGCAGTTCTGTTTTTTAACTTTAGCATAAGTTCTTCTTTAAGTTGTAACACAATAAATTACCTCCCAAATGTTTCTATTTTAATACATTACTTTTTTCTTTTATAGGTTGGTACTTTCTTTTCAATTAAAGCAAATACTTCTTCATCGCTTTTATATACTATTTCTTTGAACTCTTCTATTGACTTTTCTAAAAATTCTATCTCATACTCAATAGGTTTTTCTACAAAAATTTTATTATGCTCTGTAGAAGTAAGAGCTATTTCATCCATAAGAAGCTCTTCATATAACTTTTCTCCAGGCCTTAATCCAGTATACTTTATTTTAATATCCACATCAGGCCTTAATCCACATAATGCTATTAAATCCTTAGCTAAATCTGCAATTTTTACAGGTTCTCCCATATCCAGTACAAATATTTCTCCACCCTTAGCCATGGCGCCAGCCTGAATAACAAGCTGTGAAGCCTCTGGTATAGTCATGAAAAACCTAGTTATATCAGGATGTGTCACTGTTACTGGTCCGCCATGAGCTATCTGCTTTTTAAATAATGGAATAACACTGCCATTGCTTCCAAGAACATTACCAAATCTTACTGCCACATATTCGGTATTGCTGTTTTTGTCTAATGTTTGAATCATAATTTCACAAAATCTCTTGGAAGCACCCATTATATTAGTTGGATTTACAGCTTTATCAGTGCTTATAAGAACAAACTTTTCAACATTAAACATATCACTGCATGTAGCCACATTATAGGTTCCAAGAATATTATTTTTTACAACTTCTTGCGGATTTTCCTCCATAAGCGGCACATGCTTATGTGCTGCAGCATGGAAAACTACATTTGGCTTACATGAAGAGAATATGCTTTTAATTCTCTCCATATCCCTAATTGAAGCAATCACAACCTTCAAATTTAGCTGAGGGTATAAATATTTAAGCTCCATCTGAAGATCATAAGCATTGTTTTCATATATATCTAATATAATGAGCTGCTTTGGATTAAATCTTGCAATTTGTCTGCAAAGCTCAGATCCAATAGAACCTCCGCCTCCAGTAACTAAAACAACTTTATCTTTTATATATTTATTAATATTTTCATCATTTAACTTTACTGGTTCTCTACCAAGTAAATCTTCAATTTTCACATCTCTGATTTTACTAATGTTAACTTTACCATCTAAAATTTCGTATATACCTGGTACAGTTTTCAATTTACACTTTGTCTGCTTGCAAACATTAAGTATTTCTTTTTGTTTTTGAAAACTTGCAGAAGGAATTGACAATATTATTTCGTCAATATTATTTTTCTTGCAAATTGAAACTATGTCTTTTGTTCCACCTAAAATTTTTACATCATTTATTGTTTTTCCTATTTTAGAATTGTCATCATCCACTAGACCTACTATATCATAATTTAATTCTTTATGTTTTTTTATTTCTTTAATTAACATTGCACCTGCATCCCCTGCTCCAACTATTAATAGTCTAATTGCTTTATTATTTTTTTCATCATTTTTCTGCATTTCTTCTTTTATTCTATAAATAAATCTTGTACCACCAAGTGTCACAGTACATAAAATCCAAAATATTATATGTACTGTAAAGGGAAATCTAAAGTACTGATTTTCTAATACTCTATAATTTATAAAATAGCTATATATTATAAATACAATATTAGATAAAGTTAAAGAATAAACAATTGAAATAACTGCTTCTATAGAAGCATACTTCCAAATATGTTTATACAAATTAAAAATGTTATTAAACACAACAGTAATTACTACTACAGGAATAATATTAAGTTTAAAAAACAAAATATATTCAGAAGGTATATAAAAGTCAAACTTTAATAGCAAAGCTACATAAAGAGAAATAACTACAAGTATAGAGTCAGATATTAAAAATCTTTTATATTTCTGCACCTTATCACTTCCTCAGCTCAATCATAAAACACTATTTATTCTACATAAATCATTGTACATCATTTCTAAAAATATTCAATGTTTTTTTGTTTTTGCATATTTATAATAAAACACACATAAAAATACCCACCTGCATTTATAAAGTGGGCATTTTAAAAATTTACTTTAAATTGGTTAGGTAATTTACTACTTTATCACTAACCGCACCAGATTTACCCAAAACAACTAAATTAGGATAACTGCCATTATAATTTATAACTCTTAAATATTTTTCTGCATCACTCATATTAGAATCATCAACTAATATAATAGGTGAACCATTCATAGCTGCATATACGCTGCCAGATAAAGCATCAGGATAATTTTTTCCTGTAGCCAGCACAACTTCTTCTGTGTCAGGAATAAAAGTACTGCTTATTAATCTGCTAGTTTCGTATCTATTAACTCCCCCGATTCTAATTACTCTGCTGTCACCAGCATTAAGTATCTGCTTGATCTTATTTTTAACAGAATCTGATACAACACCTGTTTCACCAACTATATAAACTTTTTCTGGATTTCGAGATTTTATAAAATTTTCAACTTGTGTACTTAAGTTATCCTTGTTTGTTAATAGTATTGGCCATCCTCTTAGTGCAGCAATAGATGATATGCTTAAAGCATCTGGAAAATCATTCTCTGTTGCAATTACAACAGGAGTATTTCCGCTGCTCACATTTGAAGCAACCTGAAGAGCAGTTTCTTGTCTGTTTATTCCACCTAACCTTATTATATTGCTGCTACTAAAGCCCATACTAGTTAAAGTACTAACATACTGTGGAGAAATTACTCCCTCTCCGCCTAACAGGTAAATAGTGCCTGATTTTGAAAGATGAGAACTAATATAATTTAGGGCTTCTTTACTATCCTCTGAACTTGGATATTGATCCACTAATAAAATAGGTCCTCCAACTTTTTTAGCTAGCACTGCACCAGATAAGGCATCCGGAAAATCTTTCCCTGTGGCAAGTACCACTGCATTAACTTGTCCACTATTTACTTTTTCAGCTATCATTCTTGAGGTAGAGTATCTGTTTTCACCGCCAATTCGCTGTTTAAATCGTGCTATATAGGCATTTGTAAATGCATTTTCAAGCAAAGTATTTCTATAATAAAAATTAAGTATGCTTGTATAATTCTGATTTGCATTTGCTCTTCCGTATGCACCCCATTGACTCATACCAACTCCATGTCCCCAGCCACTTCCATTAAAAGTATATTCAACATCAGTTTGAGTTACAGGATCCTTAACAGCATTTACTGAATACATTGCACTATTTAAGCCAAATAAAGTTCTAACTTTGTCTTTATTTACAGTTACAGCTTGTTCTACATCATTATTATCTAAATAAATTAATCTTAATTCGCTTATTCTGCCGCTTACATATTTTTTTATATTTTCTATATCAATCCTGACAAATTGCTTTATATTTAAATTGGGGTATTCTTGTTTTAGTATTTCATCTATTCTAGCTACAGTTAAACTTGCACTCCAACTGCGTCTCGGATTAGATTCATTAAGATCAAAAGGATCTGCCTCATCTACAAAATATGGATAATTTGTACTCCACACATTTCCGCTTTTTTCTGTAAATCCGCCATTGCTAGACGAAAAAAGTGCACTAATAGGACTACCATTATATGTAAGTACAATACCCTGAGTTTCATCAACTGCTTTATTAGCATTTGAAGCAGAAGTTACAATTCCTCTGTAAACCTGAGAGTAGACATCATCCCTCAAATCATACCCTGAGCTTGAATAGCTCCCTTTATTAGCTATTCCATAAGTTCTTGCTGCAATTGCTTGAGCTTTTAGAGCCTCTATAGGAAAACTATTATCCATTTCAAAAGGCAGTACACCCTTTACATAATCTTCAATTTTTAAAGTATTAATTGGAATAAAAAAACTACCATTATTTTTAAAAGTAATACTTCCAGGAAAATTTCTTGTATATGTGTTTTTTACAAATCTAATGAACGATCCTAATACGGTTGGTTTAATTGTAATATTGTTATTTGTCTGCAATAACAACGAATTATTTTCATAAAGTTTAAATATAGAATCTGCTATATCAATCTTGTAGCTTTTTCCAGATTTCAAAATAATATTTTCATTCTGAACAAAATAATCATTCGTTACAGTAAAATCTAAAGATGTTACATTTCCCATAGAAGTAAATCCTACAGAAATACCTTGAGCATATCTGTCCGAGGATACAGAAGCTTGTCCTCTAATTTGAAAAGCAAACAATATCACAGGAATTAATAATACTGCTATTAATTTACGTATTTTTCTACTAACCACAAAAATATCCCTCCTTAGTTGAATTATAGCATCTCAATATAACTAAATAAAGTTATATTAAGTATTTAAATGCAGAGCTTTATATAAAATCAGCTAAAAAACAGAGAATTTGTCAATTCTCTGTTTAATTTTACTGTTATTTTTGTAGATAACTTAGTACTGATCTTCCAATTGCTTCTGCACATTTATTTTGGAAATCGTCGCTTGCCAAGAGTCTTTCTTCTTTTTCATTACTTATAAATGCAAGTTCAGCTAATACAGCAGGAATATTGTTGTTTCTTAACACATAGTAATTTGCTGTTTTTACCCCTCTATCTGTTAAACCTGTTGCATTAATAAGTTCTTTTTGTATTAATTGAGCTAACTTCTCTGATTCTGTACCTCTGGCATAAACAAAGGTTTCAGTTCCATTTGCAGAAGAATTTGTATAACTATTACTATGAATACTTATAAATATATCTGCATTTGAATCTTTTGCAATATTAACTCTAGCTTCTAAATCTGAGGTATCTTGATAAACAGGAACGATGTCTGTTTCTCTAGTATATACTACATCAATTTCATTTCTTTTTAAAATATCCCCTAACTTTAAAGCTACAGATAAAGTTACATCCTTTTCCTTAAGTCCAAGTACAGTTCCAATTGCTCCCGGATCATTCCCCCCATGCCCTGCATCAACAACTATTCTATAATTGCTCTTAACAATACTTTTATATGAAGCACTTGCAACTACAGCTTCTCCGCCTAAAGCAATTACAGAGTTTTTATCTGGTAGTTTTGCCTTAATTAAATCGGAAGTAGATTGAATAATTCCACCATCTACTAACACTAAAGGAGAAAATCCTTTTCCTGCCAATGCTGAACCAGCTAAGGCATCTGGAAAATTCTTTCCTGTAGCCACAAATATAGAATTAAAATTGAGAACATCTTTAAACTTATTTATTACAGAATAGTTTGTCTCGTACCTGTTATTACCAGCTAATCTTTCAGGAGCTGGTACTGAAGACTCAACACTTGCTCCTATAACCCCTGTACCTCCAATTAAATAGGTTTTAGTTACATTAATCTTATTTAAATACTCTTTTACTCCATTAGGTAGAACATTTTTTTCAGAAAGTAGTATTGGCATACCTTCACTTGCAGCTATAGGAGAAATGGATAATGCATCAGCAAAATCCCCCCCAGTTGTTATAACAGCTTTACCTGTAGAAGATAATTGCTCTGCTATTAATATAGAAGTTTCATATCTATCTTTTCCACCAAGTCTAGTTACGCCTATATTCATACTCTTTAATTTATTTTCCACATTAACGGATATTACACCTTGTCCACCAATTAAAAATACATTCTTCACTTGAAGTCTTTTTAATTCATTTTCAACTGCACTATCTAAACTATCTTTACCTACTAACAGTATTGGGGCATTATATTTCTTTGCCAAAGGTGCGGCACATAGAGCATCTGGAAAATCTTGTCCTGTTGCAAGTACAGCATATTCTGATGTTTGCCAGCCGTAACTGGATACTTTAACTGCGGTTTCATATCTGTTTAATCCACCTAATCTCTGAGTTAAAGTTGCAGCAGAAACATTATATGTAAAAAGTAATGAAATAGATAAGGTACTTAAAGCTACACATATAAACTTTTGCAATTTATTCAATACCGACACCTTCCCTTAAAAAATTATCTAAAAAACTCTAACACTGATTTTTATGTAAAATTTTGCACTAATTTAATTATATTTAAAAAAACATTAAATTTCAATGTAATTACTATAAATAACTTTCTTTTAAAAATTAAAGTCTGTTAATAAAGTAATTTACTAACAGACTTAATAAACATATACTTAATTTTCACTTGCATTTATCTGCTTATACAATTCAACAAATCTCGGATTATTTTTTATAGTCAGCAAATACTCCATAAACGGTCTTTGCAAATCCTCTCTTTTAAGTGCAAACTCAACAGTAGCTTCTAAAAACCCTAGCTTATCTCCTACATCATATCGTCTTCCTTCAAAATTGTAGGCATACATAGCTTCATTTTGTATTAAAGTTCGTAGTGCATCTGTAAGCTGGATTTCTCCGCCCTTCCCTGGAGCCGTATTTTCTAAAATATCAAATATTTGCGGTGTAATTATATATCTTCCTAAGATAGCTATGTTTGAAGGTGCTTCTTCTACTTTTGGTTTTTCTACTAAGTCCTTAACTTTAAACACCCTGTCCTCTATATGCATTCCTTTAACTATACCATACTTTGAAACATCTTCTAAAGGAACCTCTTGAACACCTAAAATAGTAGTTTTATATTCTGTATAACAATCGATTAACTGCTTTAAACAAGGTACTTTGCTGTCTACCACGTCATCTCCAAGCATTACGGCAAAAGGTTCATTGCCAACAAAAGTTTTCGCACAGCTTATAGCATGGCCTAAACCCTTTGGCTCCTTTTGTCTAATGTAATGAATATTTACCATATTCGATATTTCTCTGACTAAACTGAGCAGTTCTTGTTTATTGTGAGCTTCAAGCTCCTGTTCCAGTTCTACTGACTTATCAAAGTGATCTTCTATAGCTCTTTTGTTTCTTCCTGTAATTATAAGTATTTCTTCAATACCTGATGCTACTGCTTCTTCAATTATATATTGTATTGTTGGCTTATCCACAATAGGAAGCATTTCTTTTGGCTGAGCTTTTGTAGCAGGTAAAAATCTTGTACCTAACCCTGCAGCAGGTATTATAGCTTTTTTTACTTTCATTTGTAATTCTCCCTTCCAAACTTATAAAATTAATTATAAAATAATTTAACATAAATTTCAATTATCATATATATGTTACCTAAAATGTAAATATTTAATACAATCTTATCATTTTCTAATTAATAGCATAAATGGATTTTTTATATTTTAAGTTATAAGATACTTCCTTCCATAAAAAAACTATAGTATAATATTGTAGTTGTAAGTTCAATCCATTATAGTAATGAAAGAAGGTATTAAAGTGGAAAATAAAAATAAAAGAAATAATAGCTCTAATAAAAAAAAGCATAAAAAAGTGCTCATTATATCCTCCATATTTGTTTTGCTTGCATTGGTTTCTGCTGCAGTTGGTGGATATTTATTTCTTCAGCTAGATAAAATGAAAACCGCTGAGTTATCTAAAAGCAATGATGACCTGGGTATAAACAATGAAGCACTTGAAAAAATTCAACAAGAAGATCCAAATAAAGACGTTATTAATATAGCTCTATTTGGAGTAGACAGACGATCCTCAACTGGAGCTGGCCGCTCTGATTCCATAATGATAGCCAGCATTGACAAAAAGCATAAAAAAATAAAACTATCCTCTGTTATGAGAGACACCTACGTAGCGATTCCTGGGCGTAACAACGAAAAAATAACCCATGCTTACGCTTATGGTGGTGCTCAGTTAGCCATCAAGACTCTAAATGAAAATTTTCAATTAAATATTAAAGATTATGTTACAGTAGACTTTTTTAGCTTGGAAAAAATAATCGATGCTTTAGGCGGAGTTACTATTAATGTACAAAAAAATGAAATAAACTTAATTAACAGCTATATGACTGAAGTTGCCGCTATTGAAAATAAAACTCCTCGCAATGTAACACAAGCTGGAACACAAACTCTGAATGGAATGCAGGCTGTAGCATACTCCAGAATTAGATATGTGGGAAACGGAGACTATGAAAGAACTGAGAGACAAAGAACGGTACTTACTGCCCTATTTAACAAAATACAATCAGCAGGTATTACAAAGTATCCTTCAATAGTAGCTACTCTGCTACCATATACTGAAACTAGTATTTCTAAAGCTGACATACTTGCTATGGGAACTGAAGTTTTAACCTCTGGAATAAAAACACTTGATCAAGAAAGATTTCCTGTAGACGGATACGCTAAAGGCCAGACTATAAATGGTGCCTCAGTAATAGTTACAGATTTAAAAGTTACAACTGATCAAATGCATAAATATATTTATGAAGATATAAAACCTACACCAAAAAAATAATACTTAACTAAAAATATGGCTATCTAAATAATTTTTAAACTTTTTTAGATAGCCATATTTTTTATTATGCTTTATTATTTAAAATTTTATCAAGCTCTATTACTACTTCATCCTTATCATCCAGCTTTTTCGCTATTTCCAGGTGATTTTTAGCCTGCTGTATATCACCTGAGTTAAGATAGCACATTATCAAATTTGTACATATTTCCACTGACTTAGTTGCCTCAAAGGCCTTTCTTAAATATTTTATTGCTGTAGCATAATCTTCAAGGGAGGCATAATTTATACCAAGCTCGTTTACTACTTCAACTAACGCATCATCAATAGCTAATGCTTCATTCAAATAGTAAATTGCCTTTTCAAAATTATTTAATATTCTGTAGCCTACTGCAATATAATAATATAAAGCAGCATCATCTCCATATTCCTCTAAAAGAGGTATGAGAAGTTTTAAAGCTCCATCTGCATCTTCATATAAAAGCTCTTTCCCTCTTTCGTAACTTATTATGTTATTTAAAGAATGTATAAATTCAGATACTTCTAAAGTTTTTTCTCCGCCTTTTGCCAGATAAGTATTAATAGAAAACATAGCTCCATCATAATCTCCATCTTCTCTTTTAATTACAGCCTCATAAAGATAGGGAGATGAGATATTGTCAAATAGCTTTGCTTTTTCAATTACATAAAGCTCTTCATTTTTAAAGCTTTTATCCTTATATCTTATAGTATCTGCTAAAGATAACAGTTTATCATAATTCTCTACATTTTCTTCTACCTGAACTAATCCCTTTAAAAATATGAAAGCATCTGCATAATTTTCTTTTTTTACTTCATTGAAAACAATGCTTTTAATAAAATTGATACTACTAGGCATGTTTAAAAGCATTCTCCTATAAATATCAGCATATTTAAAATTTTCGTCAATCCCTAAAACATAATACATGCCTTCTAAGAAAAGAAAAACAGGAATCTCTTCTAATGAATCCCCTTTTTTAACATTTTCAATAATCTTTACAGATTTTATTGGCATATATACATTCTCATTCAAATACACATTAAATAGTTTCATAAGTTTTTCTTTTTTTATATCAAGAAACAATAGGTTTGATAATTTTTCTGTAAAATAAGTTTTTCCATGCACAGTATCACCTCTTCATTAGAACATAATTATAAGAGTGAGTACTACCTCACTCTCATCTTTTAGCAATTGCAAGCTTCTTCAACTATATTCATTATACTATTTTTGAATATTCCCATTTTTTCTTCAGCATTATCTAAGCTGTTTCCAACACAAGATAGATATATTTTCATTTTTGGCTCTGTTCCAGATGGTCTAACTACAAACCAAGAGCCATCTTCAAGGATAAACTTAAGAACATTTGACTTTGGAAGGTTAATAATGCTTTCCTCAATATTTAACAAGTCCTTTTCTATACTTAATTTATAATCCATCTTTCTCACTATTTTAACTCCATCCACAGCTGGCTTCATGGAATGTCTTAAATATTCTAAAGCTTTAGATATCTTCTCTTGGCCTTCTTTACCCTGAAGTTCAATAGAAATTAAACTTTCTTTGTAGAAACCATATTTATTATATAAATTTATAAGCGCATCATAAAGACTCATACCCTTTATCTTATAATAAAGAGCCATCTCATTTATAAGTGCAGCTGCAATAACTGCATCCTTATCTCTTACAAAATCCCCAGCTAAATATCCATAGCTTTCTTCAAAACCAAACAAATAAGTATTTTCTCCAGTTTCCTCAAATTCCTTAATCTTTTCACCTATATATTTAAAACCAGTTAAAACATCTATAAGCTCTACATTAAAGTCTTCTGCAATTTTTCTAGCCATTTCTGTAGTAACTATTGTTTTTATTACTACTCCATTTTTAGGAAGCTTATTTGTTTCCTTTAAAGAGGAAACGATGTAATGAGTTAACAACACCCCTGTTTGATTACCCGTCAGCACTTTATATTCACCGCTGTTGTCTTTAACTACAACACCAATTCTATCGCAATCAGGGTCTGTTCCAAATATTATATCCGGCTGCACTTCCTTTGCCATATCAAGTGCCAAACTAAATACCTTTGGCTCCTCTGGATTTGGATATGCTGCAGTTGGAAAGGTTCCATCAGGAAGCTCCTGCTCTTTAACAACAAACACATTTGCATAACCAAGTTCCTTCAGCACTCTTCTTACAGGAATGTTTCCTGTACCATGGATAGGAGTATATATTATTTTTAAATCTTTTGCATATTTATTTACAAGCTCTTCTCTGATAGTTAATGACTTTACTTTTTCTATATAAGTTTTATCTACATCTTCACCTATAATAATTAAGAGACCTTTTGATTTTGCTTCTTCTAAATCCATAGTTTTAATTTTGGAAAAATCATCAACCGCAGTTATTTTATCAAGTATTTCTCCTGCTGCCTTATCAGTAACCTGTCCTCCATCTTCACCATAAACCTTATATCCATTATACTGTTTTGGATTATGTGAAGCTGTAATAACTATTCCTGCTTTAGAATTTAAGTGTCTTACTGTATAAGAAAGCATAGGTGTAGGTCTTAGTGATTCAAATAAGTACACTTTAATATTATTAGCACATAAAACTGCAGCAGCTGTTTCTGCAAACTCTTTTGACATTATTCTAGAATCATAGGCAATACTGACAGATGAATCATCTTTATATGTATTTAAAAGATACTCAGCCAATCCTTGAGTAGCTTTGCCAACAGTATATACATTCATTCTGTTGCTTCCAGCCCCTATTATTCCTCTAAGTCCTCCAGTACCAAATTCTAATTCTCTATAAAACCTGTCTTCTAATTCTTTTTCATCTTGTATGCCTCTAAGTTCTTCTTTTGTTTTATCATCCACCATATTAGAGTTAATCCACAATTCATATTTTTCTCTGTAATTCATAGTTAACCTCCCATATTCCTTTAGTCTTATAAAAAGTAAATACATAAATTTATATTCTAAACATAATTATTATACTATAAAATTATGGAAATAAAATACTTTTTCCACATATTATTATTTTTTTTTATAAAAAAATAGTGGAATTTATCCACTATTTTCCTGATTATTTTTAGATGCTACTTACCTCTGGAGTATCTTTTATTATTACATCTGTATTTCCATCAGTAACGGTTGCTATTACTGTGTTTCTATCTTCAACAAATGTTATTTCATTAGAGAATTCCACATCACATAATCTATACGTATCACCAAAGCTTAAATTAGATACATCTATATTTATTGATTTTGGAATGTTTCCTCCTTTACACTGTACTTTAACTTTATTTTTTTCCTTTTGAAGTATGCCTCCATTTTTAGCTACTTTATCTTCTCCAATAAACACTAAAGGAACATCTGTAACAACTACAGAATTATCAGATAACTTTTCTAAATCAATATGTACAACCTTTCTGTTTACTGGGTCTTTTTGTAGTTCTTTAATAAGTGCTTTATGCTCTTCACCATCTATATTGATATTAACTATACCATGCTCTCCATTTTTAGATATTTCTTTTGCAAGCTCTAACTCACTAATTTCAAATAACAAATTTGTAATATTTTTCCCATAAAGTACGCCTGGTATTTTACCGCTTCTTCTCTCTTTTCTGGCTTCATGGGATGTTTTCTTTTCTCTTTTAACAGCATTTAAATTTTCCATTATTATCCCTCCTACTTTTTCTATTCTTGCCATAATTTTAGGTTTATATACATTCATATAGGAGAGAATACTAAATATTATAATATTACATATTGCATTTAAAAACTATATAACATATAATATTATTGTTTTGTACAACTCATAGAAACCCCTTGATTTTTCAAGGTTTTATGGACGTAATTTATGAAAGAAGGTGCTGATTTACAGTGTATAAATTAGATCAAAATCAGACTCCACTTTTTGATGCTCTTATGGAGTATGTAAATAGGGAAACCATTCCTTTTCATGTACCTGGTCATAAGAAAGGATACGGAATAGACGAGGAATATAGAAACTTTATAGGCGAAAATCCTTTTAAAATCGATGTTACAGTATTTAAGCTAGTAGATAGCCTTCATCATCCTACTGGCCCAATAAAAAAAGCTCAAGAATTAGCTGCAGATGCATATGGCTGTGATGCTTCCTTTTTTTCCATACATGGAACTTCAGGAGCTATACAGGCTATGATAATGTCTGTTGTCAGCGATGGAGATAAAATAATTATTCCAAGAAATGTTCATAAATCAGTTACTGCAGGAATAATACTTAGCGGTGCAGTACCAGTTTATATGCAGCCTGAACTAGATAAAACTGTAGGAATAGCACATGGAGTTTCTCCAAAAACTGTAGAAGAAACCTTAAAAAATAATCCAGATGCAAAAGCAGTTTTAATAATTAATCCTACTTATTACGGGGTTTCAACAGATATAAAGAAAATATCTGAAATTGTACACAGTTATGATATTCCATTAATAGTAGACGAAGCCCATGGTCCTCATCTTGGATTTAACGAAAAGCTTCCTATGTCAGCTATAGAAGCCGGAGCAGATATTTGTGCTCAAAGTACTCACAAAATAATCGGGGCACTTACACAATGTTCACTGCTCCAAGTAAATTCAAAAAGAGTAGATAAGCAGCGAGTACAACAGATGTTAAACTTAATGCAGACAACTTCACCTTCTTACATATTGATGGCGTCTTTAGATTGTGCAAGAAGGCAGATTGCACTTCATGGAAAAGAACTTTTAGATAAAACAATAGACCTATGCAATTACGCAAGAAGAGAAATAAACAAAATTCCTGGATTTTACTGCTTTGGAGAAGAGATTTTAGGAGGAGCTGGTGCTTATGCTTTTGATCCCACAAAGATAACTATAACCTGCAGAGATTTAGGTATTACAGGTTATGATTTAGATATGATTCTTTCTAACAAATATCATATTCAAATGGAACTTTCCGATCTTTATAATGTTTTGGCAGTCGGTTCCTTTGGAGATACTGAGGAAAATATTGAAAAAATGCTGGAAGCCTTAAGAGAAATCAGCTTGGAATACTATGGCAAAGGTAATAGAAAGTCAGACTTTATAGATATTCCAGCTATTCCAGAACAGATACAAAAGCCTAGAGAAGCCTTTAATAGCGTGAAAACTTCCATAGCACTTGTAGACAGCATCGGCATGATTAGCGGGGAGTTTTTACTTGCTTATCCTCCTGGAATCCCAGTACTTTGTCCTGGTGAAAAAATTACTAAAGAAATAGTTGACTATATAGAACGTTTAAAAAGTGCAGGTCTATATGTTCAAGGTACAGAAGATCCAAAGGTTGAATATATAAAAATTGTAAAACCAGAAGATGCTGTATATATAAGTGTAGAATAGTTAATAAAAAATGCTGGATAAGTTTATATCCAGCACTTTTTATTTCAGCTCAACTACAGTAACTCCTGTCCCACCTTCGCCGTAGCTTCCAAGCCTGTAGCTTTTTACATGAGGATGCTTTCTAAGCATTTCGTTTATAGTCTGGCGCAAAATCCCTGTACCTTTTCCATGAACTATTGTAACTTCTCCAAGCCCTGCTCTATAGGCATCATCTAAATACTTATCAGTATTATATACCGCCTCTTCTGAATCCATCCCTCTTAAATCAACAGAAGAAGATACTGCTTTTAAATTTAGACTTACTTCCCTTTTCTTTATTTCCTTTTTTTCTTCTTTTGATATTTTAGAAGCTCTTAAATCCTTGAGTTTAACACTAATTTTCATAATACCAGCTTGAACTTGCACTTCTCCCTTACTGTCTGGCTTTGATAGTACAATAACCTTTTGATTTAAAGAAGGCAAAAATACTTCCTGTCCTTCCTTTACCTCTTTAAGCCCCTCTCCCTCGTCATATCCAGTATTATTCATGGAATCTTCTACATTTTCCAATCTAGCCTTAAGTCTCTTTCTTTCCTCTTCTAATTTTTGTCTTGCTTCAGAAGAATAACCAAGCCTTTCAAGCTCTCTCATATTCTTTAAAATAACATCAGCTTCTTCTTTAGCTTCTTTAATAAGCCTCTTTGCTTCTCTTTGAGCATTTATTATAGCATTTTCTCTAGTCTTTTGGAAATTAAACAGCTTTTCCTCATATTTCTCTTTTATTTTAGCTGCTTCGAACTTTAAACTTTCGGCTATCCTTGCATCATTTTCAGCTTTAATGCTCTTTTCCTGAAGACTTTGTATAAGTTCTTCAAACTTAAGAGTATCACTGGATATCTTTTCCCTAGCATCCTTTATAATATACTCTGGAAGTCCTAGTCTTTTAGATATTTCAAAAGCATTGGACTTCCCAGGAACACCAATAAGCAGTCTATAAGTAGGTCTTAGTGTCTCCACATCAAATTCTACTGAAGCATTTTCAACACCCGTAGTTTTTAAAGCATAACCCTTAAGTTCACTATAGTGAGTGGTAGCTACTATTCTAGTTCCTCTATTTCTTAAGTTTTCAAGTATAGACATAGCAAGTGCTGCTCCTTCTGTAGGGTCAGTACCTGCTCCAAGTTCGTCAAAAAGAACAAGAGATTTTTCATCTGCTTCATTAATTATATTAACTATATTCGTCATATGAGAGGAGAAAGTAGAAAGACTCTGCTCAATACTTTGCTCATCTCCAATATCTGCAAAAACTTCACGAAAAAAGCTTACAGTAGAATTTTCTCGAGCTGGAATCATAATTCCGCTTAAAGCCATAAGATGCAGAAGTCCTACAGTCTTAAGTGTTACTGTTTTACCTCCAGTGTTAGGTCCTGTTATAACAAGAGAAGTAAATTCCCTACCTAAATAAACACTTATAGGCACAACAACCTTTGCATCTATAAGTGGATGTCTTCCCTCTATTATATCAATTATTCCTTTATCATTTATCGCTGGACAGCTGCAGTTATGATGACTTGCAAATTTAGCCTTAGCAAATATAAAATCCAATTCCCATATAATATCAGCATTATTTTTTACAATTGTAATATTGTCATAAACTCTAGAAGAAAGCTCAACCAGTATTCTTTCAATTTCAGCCTTTTCTTTCAGCATAAGTTCTTTAATTTCGTTATTTAAATTTACAAGACTCATAGGTTCAATAAAAAGTGTTGAACCAGAGGAGCTTTGATCATGAACTAAGCCTGGCACAGCCCCTTTATGCTCAGCTTTAACAGGCAGTACATATCTGTCTCCTCTAATAGTATAAAGGTTATCCTGAAGAAACTTTGAATTACTTCTTATAAGTGAGTTTACCTTATCTTTTATTGAAGCATTTTTATCCTTTAAGGTTTTTCTAATATTATATAATAAAGTACTTGCCTTATCAGATATTTCATCCTCTCCTGCTATAGCAAAAAATATTTCTTCTTCAAGCTTTTTTATAGGAACAATTCCTTCACATATATCTTCAATAACTTTGAAAGATTCTTCTTCCTCCTTATGGTTAATATACTCCTTAAACCTTCTAGCACAACGCAACATATTTGCTATCCTCAAAAGCTGCCCAGGCATAAGTACAGAACCCTTTTCCGCTCTGCTTATTCCTTCTCTTACATCATATAACCCCTCAAAGGGAGGACTCCCTTTTTTAACTAAAAGTTCTAAAGCTTCTCTAGTCTCCTCAAGATGTTCACAAGCCTCATAAATATTATCATAAGGTCTTAAATTATCTATAATATCTTTAGCAGCTCCAGTTTGGGTATAGTTTTTTATCATATCTTTTATCTTAAAATATTCCAGAACTTTTAAAGCCTTCTCGTTCAATCTACTCAACTCCTCTTTTGTAATGACCTCTTGTAAAACCTACATATTCATAAGGCCACTTGTTTTCCTTAAATGCCTTTAAAATTTTTAGCGTTCCATCATAATCTTCATCTATAAAATCAAGCCTGAAGGAACAAATCCCCATATTTCTAATTTCATCTATATGGGAAATTAAATTAGTAGAAACTGAATTATATATAAAGCTTCTGCAGAATTTATCTGTTCTAAGAATAAAGTTTTCTCCTTTTCTATCCTTTAAAACATAATCTCCCTTGCTGCAGTCTTCTTTGCAGGCTGCTTTACTGCTCCTTCCACCAAATACACTTCCAATAGGGCAGTATTCGCTTACCATAAGTTCTTCCTTACCATATATCTTTACTTGAAGAGGCATCTTTGCATTTTTTACAGCCCCTTCAATTTCCTTTTTATTTAGTTCTACGCTTATACAAGCTCCATCTATATAATCATCAAAAAACCAAGTTGAAAAACAATTAAAAACATTTAGCTTATAATCTCCAATTATAGAGGTTTTGCAGCCGAACCTACTTATAATGCCTAAATTTGAAGTAATCAAACCTTTAATATAAGGGATGTATTTTTCAATTATTGTGCATATAAATTCAAATTCCCCTTTTATTATATTCGGCACTTTCAAATATATATTATCACACTCTAAACCTATTATATCCTCTATATTTAATCTGTTCTGCCTTTTAAATATGTCTACTGCTAAAGCTCCTTCTATATTGCTATACTTAAAGGCATCAATCTGCTCTTTACTAGTTACTAAAACCAATGCTTGAGGCAAAACCTTTCTAATACCCTGAAAAGACGGATATTGTAAGAAACCATTAACATCTCTCTTAGAATTTACTAACACATATTTTTCAATCTGTTCTATAATCCTTCTGCGTGAAGCATTTATTCCTGATACAGGAAGGAAGCCTGATTCAAACTTTTCAAATTTTATATCAGTAAATCTAAAAGGAGTATCACCACTCTTTGTAAGATTTTCTATAAGCCTCTCTTTATCTAGTGGCTTTTTAAGAGCAATCTGTACTACATCTCCAATTTCTTTAAATTCCATGTCTTTATAAACAGTTTTGAGTACAAATGGTTCATTTTCCTTAAAAATAACCTTAAGAGACAAATCTATCTTTCTTATAAAATTACTTTTATAAAACCCTTCTAACTCTTTTAAAAGTAAATTATCAGAGGTTTTATATAATATATCCCCTGGCTTATATTTTGAAGGTACAAGCTTTACTACATCTGCGCTGAAAGCTTCAGACACTTCTTTTCCATCTTTTATTATCTTAGATAGAATAAACCCTTCTTCTCCTATTCTTATTCCATCACCTATAGATAAATTCTCCTCAAGCTCTACAAGAGAATTTTTCAACGCCTTTCCAAGCCTTATACCTGTATTTTTAGGAAAAGAATAAGCCATCATATCTCTGCCTTTGTTTCCTAAAAGATAAGCCTTTGAAAAGCCTTCTCTGTTAAAAAGCTTAAGAAGCTTCTTATTTTCCTTTTCAAAATCAAAGTTCTTTCCCTCATATACACTATCAATTGCTCTTTTATAAACATCTACCACACCAGCCACATACTCCGGTCTTTTCATTCTTCCTTCTATTTTTAAAGAAGTAGTGGAACTATTTATTATCTTTTCCACATCAGAAAGTGTACAAATATCCTTCGGGCTTAATATATAGGCAGAGTTTTCCCTGCCGCTTCCTCTTTCTATTAATGTGTAAGGAAGCCTACAGGGCTGTGCACATCTGCCTCTGTTGCCGCTGCGCCCACCTATCATGCTGCTCATAAGACACTGACCAGAGTAGCATATACATAAAGCTCCATGAACAAAAATCTCTGTTTCAACACCTAAATCCTTAGATATATGTTTTATTTCTTCAAGGGATAGTTCTCTTGATAAAACAATTCTTTTAAACCCATGTTTTTTTAAAAACAGGGCTCCTTCACCATTATGGATAGTCATTTGAGTTGAAGCGTGTATCTCAAAATCCGGAAAATTTTCACGTAATAAATAAGCAAATCCTGTATCCTGTATTATTAAGGCATCTGCTCCAATTCTATATAAAAATGCTGCGTATTCTAAAGCTTCTTTAATTTCACTTTCCTTCAAAAGAGTATTTATAGTTATATAAACCTTAACATTATATAAATGACAGTAATCTACTGCATGTATCATATTCTCTTCATCAAAATTAGAAGCATAAGCTCTTGCAGAAAATTTACTTCCTCCAAGATATACCGCATCTGCTCCAGCCTGCACCGCAGCATAAAGGCTTTCCATACTTCCTGCAGGCGCTAATAGTTCAATTTTTTTCATTCTCATCTCTCCTAAATTATCCTAACCCTTATTATACAATAGTTTATAAAATTTTAAAGCTTTATTTTAACATCTTTATTATTCCTATATAGCAAAAAACTAACACCTATTAGCTATAGATGTTAGTTTTCCATATAAATTACTATCTACAAATTCAATACTTTTTTATAGCTGTTATAAAGCTCCTGAATGCATTTATCCCAACTATAGTTTTCTAATACATATTTCTTTAATTTGCTGCTCTTATTCTGCTTAAGTCCATTTTCTATTACAAATTCTATGTTTCCTTCATCATAAGGGTCAGCATATTGTGCCATATTATTAAAATATTCTTTAGCACTCCCTTCTGAAGTAGAAACTATATTGCAGCCGCTTGCTGCAGCTTCAAGGGAAGATAACCCTGGTATCTCCATAAAGCTAATAAGCACATGAAGCTTAGAAAATCTATATGCATTATATATATGATAACTGTCCATAAAACCTAAATAAACTACATTTTTATACTTCATACACTGCTCGAAATATGCTTTATCATTTATGTTTCCAATAAGTACAAGACTAACTCCTAATTTACTGCAGGCTTTAGCTAAAGCAAGCTGATTTTTTTGTGGAGTTATTCTAGCTACGCAAAGCACATAATTGTTTAAACTATATCTGCCCTTTAAATCATAAAGTGGAGTTTCATCATGTTCTACCTCAACACCATGATGCACTACTTTGCATAGAATATTTTTGTTAAATTCTTTATATATCATTTCTCTTTCAATTTCACTATTAGGATATACAATTTTGCAGCCCTTAAGTATTTCTTCTCTATACAGCCTGCACTTTTCCCAAAGTTTTATATTTTCAAGTTCATTTCTATACTCATAATATTTTTTTAAATTCCAATAGATAGGAGTTATAACTATATTTTTATTTTGTTTATGGGCTTGTTTATAATATTTATAAGTTTCTCCCATCCTAGTTAAGTTAAAAAGATGTACAATATCATATTTAGAATAATCTACAATATCTCCATTGTTTATATCTACTTCTGCACCTAGCTTTCTTAAATACTTTGCAGTCATTAATACAATTTTAGAATCTCCTGCAAAGCTTTTCAAATAATCTCCTCTTACGCAGAGTAAAATCCTCATACTCAAATCCCCCTAAACCCTTCTGTCGTTAATTCTCTTTTTAAAATATTACTATGCGGTAAATAAAAATATTATCACGATTTTCTTTTAAATAAAATTTATTCTTAAAGAGACAGCCTCATTTTGAGACTGTCTTACTTTATTAATTGCTATTATTTATTTCTCCATCATCTAGATAATCCTTTGCCTTATGGTAAAGAAAAAATACAACTTTTCTCATAAGTTCCTCCGAAATGAGTATTGTCCATCTTTTTGGTAAAATCTGATATGACTTCTTAATTACCCATTCTACTTGCTCATCTCCGGATTTTAATACTGCATCCTTAGCTAATGATTTTGCCTGTAGCATAAGAGCATAGGATTTTGCTTTAAACCCATTCCATTCTGCAAAAGCATATGACCCTAAAGCTGCAGCAATTACTAATACAAATCTATACTCCCAAATAAAACTTTTGATAGTTTCCACTTTACGCACCTCCCTTTACTACACAATATGTCATACAAATTAATTCTGTGAATTATTATTAAACTATATTGATAAGAAATGATATGTTCTAATAATGCAGAGATATGTATCTATAGAAAAACACATTATTGTAATAAAAAAGAGCCTAAATTTTAAGCTCTTTGAATTGGTATATAGTTAACATAATTATTATTTTTTATTATTTTATAGATTCCTGCAACTTTCATATTATTATTTTCTAATGCATCTATTATTTTTCTTATATCTATTGTACTAAAAGTTATTGACTGACTGCAGCCTTTCGTAAGATTACAGGGAGTAGAAACCATCTGTACCTTACACCCCATTTTAATAAGCTCACTATATAAAAGCATTGCCTGATTGTATGACTGAAATACTATTATAAACTCATTTTCATAGGTTTCCACAATTTCATCCCCTTTTCAAATTTCTCTTAGTAAAAAACTGTCTATTAAAAATATTTTTCGTAAGTCTCATGATTTTGAAAAATCTGCAGTTAAGTAAATATACTTAACTGCAGATTTTTAATACTTTATTCATACTTTTAAGTAAAATCTACTAATCATTCCAGCATATATTTATCTTATGGATTACAATTTGGAAGTGTAAAGAAACCAGAAACTTTCAAACCTTTAAAAGCACCACCACATATTATCTCATCAACAGGATTAAAAGTTACTGTAGTGTTAACACAACTACTAAGTTTATTACGAATATTATTGCAAGCATTATTTGCTTCAGCCTCAGTACATTTAGTACAGATAACATGATTTACACATACACAATCATGACAGCATAAATCAAATGTAGATGCAGCAGAACTTGGGCTAACACATGAAGTCGTAGTAATTGGATGATTTATAAAAAATGGAATACAACCTACAATTTTTACATTATAAACAGTAAGAGTTACAGGACAACCGCAAACTGTTGCAGAAGCAGTGCATGGTTCCACAATACATCGTAAGCAACCAGTATTAAAAATTATTTTGGGAGCACCAGTCTTTCTAATACCTAGATTGCTAGGAACATTTAAAACACAGCAAAATTCTACTGTATGATCTGGTGTAGGCGGACAGCTAGGTGAACATGGTGATATAACTTTTCCATGAGTTAGTGTGTTAAAATTTTCATCTAATGCTGAAGTTTCATCTAATAATCTTGCCAGTTCTTTTATTTCGTTTTCTACTTCTGATTCATCCTCATTCAATGTAGCAGCAATCTGTTTGCTCAAATTTTCCATTTGCAGCATTATTTCTTGTATATCTTTCATATAAACTCTCCTTATAAACATATTTGAAAGATAATCTTTCTATTAACATAATATGAAGTACTGAAAAATTGGTTACAGTTTTTAAATGTTTTTTTAAAAAAATAAGACGATAACCAATTAAATTTATATTGATATCGTCTTCTCAATTCATTAAAAATTTAGTTTATTTTTAATAATTAAAATAATCTTATTTAACATTTTCTTTAAACTAAATCTGTTAGTTTTTATTGTTTTCATATTATATACTTCTTGTCTTAACGATTCTAATTCTTTTTCTTTTTCAGCATAGGCAGCTTCAAGTTCATTTAATTTTTTCCCCTTATCTATAAGAGCATTTTGCAGTAAATTTATAGCATCAATTAACTGTTCTTTTTTTTCATTAAAGCTTAATATGCTATTATTTATAAATTTAAATTTATTTTCATAATATAATAATCTATTTTTCTGCTCTTCTATTTTGTTTCTAAGCTTCGCAATTAAAATGTCTTTTTCTTCCATTTCCTTCATGTAGTCCTTATCTCCTTTAAAAGCGCAATCTGTAAAATATATTATTTTTTCCTGTAAAGAAGCTGATTTTATATTATCCTCGTCTAAATTATCTATACTTAAACTTTCGTAACTGCAGTTTAGTTTTGGATTTATTATTTGATAAGTAGCATCTAGATACGAAAAATACATGAAGTTGATTTTTAAATCCTTATCTTCTGAAAAATTGCTTAAATAAGTAAGTTTCCTCATATTCTTTTTTTTACTATCTAATCCAAATTCTTCGCTCCAATTTATTAAATTACTAGATTTTTTATACACTATGCTTGTACCTGTATTCCACATATAGTAAAAAATATTGTTTTTACAAAATATTACAGGCTTTAAGGTATTAGAATTATCTCTTGAAATATTATTATAATTCCATAAAGAATCTAAGTTGTTTAAATTTTTAAATAAAATATGAGTTCTCACATTATTATTTATAATTTTATTAAAGTATATTAAACATATTCCTTTTAAAGTAATAAAAAAATTTAAATTAGTAAAATTCTTAAGTGTAATACTGTTCTTGAAGCAATCCCATACTATTTTATCTGTATTATACTTTCTTATAACATATTCTCCAGAAATACTATTTATACAGTAAAATAAATATATATCTTTTTTATAAAAATCCAAAAAATATGGACATGTATATCTTAAATACTCTATACCATCTATTCTTTCACTAATCCATTCATTTAGATGGAAATAAAAATGATATAAATAATTATTTTCTTCTGCTAAATTTTTAATAACAATAAAAATATGTACATTTGAATTGATCGCTATTATATTAACTGAATGAATATATGTATTGCAGCTTGAGTGAAAAATCTCTATACTGCTCAAATTATTGTCAAAAATAGTTAACATAAGTTGTTGTTGATTTGTAATATAAGAAATATATATTTTATCATTTTCATCTATGTACAAAGAATATTCTAAAATATCCTTTATTAAAACATACTCATTAGTTTGCTTTAAGCCTTCAAACTTTTCTACAATTAAATTGCCGCTCTCAAGCTTAAATTTGTATAAATCATCTTTTGAAGTTCTTACTATATAACTATTATTACTCATTGAACTTCCTATTTCCCCCAATATCTGCTATTCATTATACTATTAAATTATGAATATACAATGAATATTATGAAATATATAATTTATTTTCACATTAAAAATCCTCAACTTAATAGTGAGGATTTTTATATTAAAACTCTATATTAAATTTATTAAAGAAAAAATCATCATCATATTTTCGTTCTATAAAATATTTTTTTCTCTGACTTAAAATCAATTCTTCATTAAGCTTTATCTGTAAAGCAGCATCTTTAAAATAAAAATCATTTTGTGCTAAATTTATAATTTTTATAAATCTTTCTTTTTTAAAGTGTGAGTATGCAAGGCACAACAAATTATAAGTTACATTAAATGAAGTTACTTTATAAGGAAAACTCTTTCTAAAAAGATGCTGCACTTTAACATAAGGATTAACTACAGCTTTATAGCCATATAGCCACAACTTAAGAGATATCTCCTCATCTTCCTTACCCCAAACCTTAAAAAATCTATCAAAGCCATTTATTTTATTAAATACTTCTTTTGTTATACCAAAAGTACATCCACAGGCAATTGGAATTTCGCTTATACCTTTAGGTTCATCCATTAACCATTTTAGCTTAAGTTCACTATCCCAAACTTGACCATAGCCTGCAGAATAAGTATTTGACATGTCAACAATACAAGGAGCAACTAAATGAGCATTCGTAGTTTCTAAAGTATTTACTAAACTATCTAACCATCTATCAGGTACATTAACATGAGCATCACAGAAAAATAGATAATTACCCTTAGCTAAATAAGCTCCAGCATTTTTTGCTCCTGCACAACCTAAATCATTTGTTTTTATTACAGAGACATTCTTATAAATTTCTTTATTTAAATCCTCCTTTAAAAAATCAGTACTTCCATCAATAGAATTATCATCTACTACTATGATTTCATAACTTAGAGAATTTTTAGATTTTATCATAGAATTTATAGTCTTTCGAAGAGTATTCACTTCATTTTTACAAGGTATAATTATAGATACATCTATAGTACTTTTTTTACTTGACGCATATATGTTTTCTATCAAAATACGCACTCCTTGAAATATTGCTTTTTAAAACATAATATTAAACTTTTGAAAAAAATAGTCATCATTATATATACGTTCTTTGAAAAATTTTTTCCTTTGATTAATAATTTCATCTGTATTAGATTTGAATTCTGCTAATACAGATGAAAAAGCATTATTTTCTTTTAACATATTTATTATTTTAATAATACGATCTTTATTAAAATGGCAATATGCAACACATAACATATTATAAAAAATATCAGTTTCTTTTACTTTATAAGGATGCACTTTCCTAAAAAGATGTCTAACCTTTACATCTGGATTTATAACTAATTTATAACCATAAAGCCAAGCTTTAAGACAAAGTTCCTGATCTTCCATACCATAAGATTTTAATAAACTATTAAAACCATTTATTTTATCAAAAACTTCTCTAATTATGCATAAACAGGCTGCACCTGAAAGTGGAATCTCTGTTACACAATTAGGATTATTTAATATCCAAGTAAATTGAAGTCTTTCATTCCAAGTAACACCATAACCTTCTGAGCTTATATTCGACATATCACAAATACAAGGAGTTACTAAATGAGCTTTTTTATACTGCAAAGTATTAACTAAATCATCTAGCCACATTTCAGGAACTTTAATATGTGCATCACAAAAAAATAAATATTTTCCTCTAGCATATCTTGCTCCAGTATTTCTAGCTTCAGCACATCCTATTCCTTCAGTTTTTATTAAAGTAACGTTTTTATAAATATCAGAATTTAAAAATGCTGTACTATCATCTAAAGAACCATCATCAACAACTAAAATTTCGTAACAAGCGTTATTCTTAGCCTTCATTATAGAATCTAATGTTATTTTTAAATTATTACCTTCATTTTTACAAGGTATAATTATAGAAACATCAAATAAATAATATTGCATACTAGTATTCTTACGGTTATTAAAGCTTATTTTTCTATATTCCATATCAGGCTCCCTTTCGTAGTAACTTTTTAAAACAATCTAAAAAAATGGTTTAATATAATAGAATTATTTTCCTTAGGAATAATACATAATAAAATTTCGCTAATATCAGTTTATGATTAAAATAAATATATGTTACCTTATTAATAAAAAAATATTAATACCCCATTTAGAACATAATAACAACATAAACAATACTATATATTATGCAGAATAATTTATCCAATTATTAGTATAAGTTACTTAAAACTATTATCATTAAATAAAATGGTTTGGAGGTTTAAATGACAAAAATAGAAGCAAGTATAATCATTCCTTCCTTCAATAGAAAGGACTTACTTGAGCTAAGCCTTTATTCTTTTAATAAACAAGATTTCATGTTTGATAAATTTGAAGTTATTATTATTGATGATGGTTCAAATGATGGTACAGCCGATATGGTCAAATCGTTAAATATGAATTTTCCTATAAAACTTATAATAAATGAAAAAAATCACGGGGCTGCTTTTTGCCGCAACCAAGGATTAAAAATTGCCAGAGGAAATATTATTATTTTTTCAGATAGCGACTTAATTGTACCTCCTAATTTTGTCAGCGGACATGTAAATTATCATACTCTAGAGTCTAATCTATCCATATGTGCAGTAATAAGATGGAAAAAAATATATTCTTTTTATTACGAAAGCTTCAACTATAATCAAAAAAAAGAATTTGAATCAGTAAGAAGAAGTCTTATTACTTTTAATAACAAACTTAAAGCTACTAATTTTGATTATCAAGATAATCACAGAATTATATGTAAAGATGATTTAACTCGAATAGAAGAATATAGCTTTATACCCTCTTGGAGTGATAGTTTTCTTGGTTCATTAGTAAAAATATTTGGAAATAACCTTGATAATTTTCAATATCCATGGTTATTATTTGGAACAGGTAATGTATCAATCTTAAAAAAACATCTTCTAGATGCTGGTGGATTTGATGAACGCTTTAAAAGACAAGAAGATTGGGATCTTGGATATAGACTATATAAAAATAGCATAAAATTTAAGTGTGCTTTGGAATTAGAAAGTGTTCATCAAGAACATAAAATTGTTGATAATAGAGACGAAATAAACTTCAATGGATATTCATTATTGCTAAAAAAGTATACCGATCCTAATTTACTTATGTTTATTTTATATATTGAAGGATTAGTAAATTTATTTACTTTATCAAATGCAAGTTTGGGATATAGTCAATTAAAAACAATTAAAAAATTCAATCCTGTAATTAAAAAATTCAATGAACTTTTAAACTATAGGATTAATTCCTATTTAAATAAAAAAACAAGAACAGATAACTTTATAGACATAAGTAATGAATTGATTTTACTAAATGAAGTAAGTCACAAATATATTTCTTTTATTAAAATATTTAAAGAATTATCCAGAATATATGTATAGTTGTATTTTAAGGAGAGTAACTTGAAAATGAAAACCATAAATGAAGGCACACAAATAAGACCCATTCCTTTTGTTCGAAAAAAAGAGGATCTCTTATAGGATCTATACAAAATAG
>NZ_JAMSKT010000012.1 GCF_023806125.1 Clostridium caldaquaticum | reverse complement strand
TGCTAACCTTGGTGCTTCTACATCCATAAGATAAATATTTGGTGCTAATATTCTTTTGTCTACTATTTTATACATATTACTCCTCCAATTTTATATTTTTAAAACCTTTCCAAAACAATATATAATGCAAAATTTATGCCAATTAATATATTCATGCATTTAATTAAAAATAAGCTGCAAAGCATTGAAATAAGGCAATTTGTTTTTTAGCTTAATATTATTCACTTTACTTATTAATGCATTCTTAATACATAATTAAATTAAAAATGCTGTAAAAAGCAAAAAGCACAATTAAGTGCTTTTTGCAACGATACATTTTTGATTTAAATTAATACATATTTGAATTATTTTTTAAACTTGTTTACTATCAGTATTGTAAGAAACTTTCTTATTACTGCCATATTCACGGTCTGCAGCATTTGCATCTGGAACATTAAGCATTGTAAGAAGTGTAATAAATGCAACTGCTAACATTATAAGCAATCCATAATAAGCTTGTGTTAGCTTTCCTGCCTGGTTCATTGCTGCCATATAAGAAACTGCAAAAGCTAATGGGATAGCTTGAAGAGTCATAATCCATCTGTTAGCAGCCTGATATTTTTTACGTCCATAAACATATGAAGTTACGCAAGGATGCATTGTAGGCACACCTCCAGTCATGCAGGCAACACCAAAGGCCCAGGTAAGCATTAATACTGAATTTCCGCCTACAGGCATAATTGCCAGCGGAATAACTGCAAATAAATACAATACAGTTAATAATAAAGAAGCCTTTATTGAACCCCATTTATCATCAAATACTCCAAGAACATAACTCATAGGAATTCCCGCAATAGCACCGATGGATAAATATAAAAGACCTTTTGATACAAATAGATTTGGAACATCATTAGGACCACTTAAGGAGATGTAACGTACAGCCATATAAGCCATCATTGCTGTAATAACAAATTGTAATATACCATAGGAAATAATAAGCTGCCAAGCTCGTTTATCTGTAATAATCTCTTTAAAAGTAACTGTTTCGCTGTCATCTACTTCTGAAACAGGAGCTTTATCTGCACCATCTGGGAAAAGCCCAGCTTCTTCAGGGGTATCTTTCATAAATACTGCTGTTAAAAGAGCTGTTATTATTATAATTATACCCATTGTAGTATAAGAAGCTTTAATTCCAATGCTATTTGCAAGCTTTGTTAAAACAGAAACACCAACAACAGAGAATAATGGACTTCCTGCAGTAATTACCCCCATAACACGTCCACGATATTTAATAAACCAGTTGCTGCATAGCATAAAACCACCCATCTGAAGGGGTACAACTAAAACACGTACTAAAAATAGACTTACAGTATAAAGTGCATAGTTATCACCTGCAACTGCTAACCCCATACAGGCTAAACCTAAAACAACAGTACAGGGAATCATGAATTTTTTTACCCCAAACTTAACTAATGCAGTACCACAGATTAAATAAAATATTATAGTAAATGTACTTCCATAAGTAACAGGATTTGTAACCTTTAAATCATCCCAGCCGTAAGTTGCTTTCATATATGGCGTTAAAATATTGATATGATCGTTCATAAGACCTGAGTAAAAGAACATGTATACCACACCAAGTATCATAAATATAATGGAATACTTTGCAAATTTTTTATTTTCAAACATTTAAATTTTCCTCCTTAAAAATATATTATTTTTATTAAAACGTTTTCTAAACTGATGATTAAGATGATTATTTAAAAGTCCATTAATATTATTTTTGTATAAATTCAATTAAAACACCCGAATTATCCCTTATGAACATAACAGGATTTCCTTCCATTATTACCTCGTGAGCAATATCTACTCCATTTGCTATTAATTTTTCTTTAAGCGCTTTCATATCATCTGTCAAAAATGCTACATGTTTAGTTCCAACGGTCTGCAAATCAATATTTGGAAACAACCGATCTTCTGGCAGTGATTTTGGCTTGTCATATTGAAACAGTTCAATTTCAAAATCCCCATTTTTTATAAAAACAATACGTGCTTTAATCGGCGGTATATAGTCATCCTTGATAACTTTAAAATCTAGATTTTTTTCATACCACTTAATAGCTTCATCCATATTGTACACACTAATACCAACGTGTAATGGTTTATAAATTTTCCCCATGATTTTCCCTCCTTTCTTTAAAATTTAATATAACACCTGCACACCTGAAACAACTTAACTTTTAATATTAATTGTTTCAAGTATGCAGACATTAATTACTTAATTAAGTCTAAGTTTGGCATCAATAGTACACGCGCTGCATCTATTTCGCCAGCTGCCAATTTATCCAGCATACTAACAGCATCCTCTAATGGTGCTTTTAAAGTTGTATAAGCTGAAAGATCAAATTTACCAGTTTTTATCATATCAAATAACATAGTTATTTCTTCCTTTGTATAAGTAAAGGTAAACTTTAAATCATATTGATGAGGTCCTAATGCTGCAGTAACCAGCTGATATGGACGTCCATCGTTTCCAATTAACATAATTTGTCCACTTGGCATACATAAAGATATGCAGGTGTCTATTGAATATGGATTTCCTGCAGCCTCAAAACATACCTGAGCACCGTTTGCCTGTTTAAGAAGACCTTTTGCTTTTTCAATGCTTGATGGATCATTTGGATCAAACACATAATCAGCACCGCTTTTTAAAGCTAGTTCTCTCTTTGACGCAAGCGGATCAAATGCTATTAATGTAGAAGCACCAGCTAATTTAGCTGACTGTATAACCGCTAGTCCAACAGAACCGCAGCCAGATACTACAACACAATCTCCAAGCCTCATATCAGATCTTCTAACTGCATGAAATCCTACACCAACTAAATCAAACAAAACTGCCTGTTCCATTGAAACACCATCTGGAATTAAGAAAAGCTCATTTTTAGGAAATTTAGATACAATATATTCTGCATATGCTCCCTGTGTATCAGGTCCAATACCTAATGTATTGAAAAAAGCATTTACACACGTATTAGGATGACCTGTATTACAAGAGTAGCAATTTCCGCAATCTCCAGGAGGCCCTACAGCTACACGATCCCCTGGTTTAACACAGTCAACATTTTTCCCTACTTCTTCTACAATACCTACAGCTTCATGTCCTGGAACAAGTTCCCAATCAAACATACCTTCCATTGAGTATGCATGTATATCAGTTCCACATATACCGCAATACATAATTTTAACTAATACTTCATTTTCATTTATCTGTGGTTTTGGAATATCAATAAGTTCCATATTTTTTACACCATGATATTTTACTGCTTTCATTGAAAATCCCCCTTAATCTTTTATTAGTTTGCTAAAATGCCTCAGAAAAATCAAAGGTTGCATATGGCTTTGGAGGTGCTGGAACATATTCTGTTACTCTTTCAGGACTATATGCCCATGAATATGTAGGCGGTCTGTCTGGTGCATATTCAGGCGGGAATGGTTCCATTTCATGAGCATCACCTATTTCTACCCAGCTTTTATCAAATGGAGTCATAAACATTCCATAAACATGAAGATGCCATATTTTCCAATCTCCATCTTCATTGATGAAATCACAGCCATATCTCATCCATGCCCAATGAGCTTTTACAGCTTTATCTTTTGAAAACATTCCTCCTGTTATATGCCCTGGTGATATCCAGACAGCTTTGGCAGTTTTTAAATCATCAGCAATTTCAATTACTGGAGTAGATAATGCATGAACTGCCATAACCCCAGGCCCTGTTACTTCATTTTTATGATAGTTAGAATAACATCTTTTTACTCCTTCATATCCGTCATATACTCCCCAGTTCATTTCCACTCTTACATCACTTTGTTTTTTTGTAAACAATTCACAAATATCATCATATTTTGCTGCTGTAAGCATAAAAGCATAAGTTCCCATCACATTTTGAATTTTTCTATAAGCATCATTTTTTAAAGTTATTAATTCAAAAGTTTTCTGATCCATAATAATCCTCCCATTTGATTGAATGAATAATTATTTCTGTAAACGTTTTGTATAAATTTTAGCATTTAAACACATTAAAGTCATTGTGAAAAATTCAAATTATACTGTAAAATTTGTTAGATAATTACAATATAATCTATATTAAAAATATCCCCCCTCCCTGTAAAATCTTAATAAATATAAAACATCAACGTTTTCCATTATTTGAAAGTATATTTTTGCTTGATATGTTAGTAAATCATTGTCAAATAGTAAATTTTCATGGTACACTAAACTCATAGTATTAAAATTTTTAAATACTTCAGAAAACGTTTTGTGACTTTAATTTAACATAAATCTAATTTTATATCATTATGCAAAATGTAAAAAATGGAATTAATTTTGATAACTTTTTACAATAACATATAAATTAAAAGGAGTATCTGCTATGAATATAAGCATTTCAATGATAGTTGAAAAACTCAATGATTATAATATTACTAGCTTAAAAGAAAATATAAATTACACTACTATCAAATCTGTAAGATTGCTGGAAGCAGATCAGACTACATTTGAACCCGATTTTTTATATGTAGGAAAATATTGTGATTTTAAAGACATAATTAATAAGCCGTCTTTTGCAAACCTTTTAATTGTTTGTGAAAAACCTTGCGAAACAACTGACCTGAGCCACATTAAAGGAAATATAATTTTTATTAATAGTAATGATAATATACTAAAAATATTTAACAAAGTTCAGGATATCATTACTTTATATGTTAATTGGTTTACAAATCTATTAGAAGCCTTATTTAAAGATAAAGGACTTACCTACATACTAAATATTGGACAAGAACTTTTACATAATTCAATTCAGGTAATTGACACTAGCTTCTCTTTGCTTGCTTATACTAATGATGGGGAAGTTGATGATCCTGAATGGAATGAGCATATAAAGTGCGGATACAACTCATATAAAAACATTGTACAGCTAAAATCCGGAAAATATATCGAAAAAGTTTTTAAAAGCGAAGGCCCGTTAATTCTTCATCCTCCATTTTATAAAAACCGGTTACTTATGTCCAATATCATAATTGATGGTAAAATTATAGGACATCTTGCCATAAACGAATGCAAAAGACCTTTTTTATCTTCAGATTTTGAACTGGCATTATTTTTAAGCGACATTATATCTTCAGAACTTAATAAGAATAAGTTTTACCAGAATACTAAAGGCAGAATGCATGAACATTTGATTGTTGGCTTATTAAATAATGAGATTACAGATCCATTAGTTATAGAAGAAAAAATACGAACAATAGGCTGGGATCCAAAAAAAAATTTACATTTACTTACTTTTGTTTCTGATAAAGAAGATACTGCCAATACACCTTTTACCTATATTAAAAATACTCTTGATTCAATGATAGTAACTGGTAAATCTGCTATATTCAATGACCATATAGTTATGATTATTGAACATAATAAAGGCGAAATCTTATCCAAGGAAATTATGCATAAAATCGAGGTATTTTCTGAAAAAAATATGCTAAGATGCGGCCTTAGCCGCCCTTTTAACGACCTTGCATATATTCGAAAATACTATGCTCAATGCCTGACTGCAATTGAATGTGGAGTATATTTAAAAAGAAAGTGTTTCTTATTCCCTTATGAAGAATATGCCATTTATCATACTTTCAAACTGTGCATGAATACTATTGATCTTAAAGATTTATGTCATTCAGCTGTTTTAAATCTTATTGAATACGATAAGAAAAATAATACAAAATATACTCAAAGTTTATATACATACTTAGATTGCGGACTGGATATTTCCCTTTCTGCAAAAAAGCTTTTTATTCATCACAACACTATGAGATTTCGTATTGAAAAAATACAGAATATCTTAAATATAGAGCTAAATGAGGGAAATCTAATTCAAAAATTCTATTATTCCTATAAAGTATTAGAATTTCTTGGTGAAATAGATTCAATATTATAAAATCTGGTTTAGCAAAACTATATAAAATAGTTTTGCTAAATCCTAATTTTATTTTAGAAACTAATAAGTACCATATTTATATGTTCTTGTTGGAACATCGTTAAGATCTTTCTTATCAATAAAGGCTACCATACGTACAATAGAACCGTCGCCTTTATGCCAGCGGGTTGGAAAGGCACAAATTACGCAGCGCTTTCCAAGAACTTTATCTACATCTCCTCCTACGTTTTCCCAGGCAGGAATATTACGCTTTAAAAACACCTCATGAACAGGCTCCCACTTTGGATGGTCTTCCTTAGCTTTGCGTCCAGGGAAAAATGTATTTTCATACAAATCAATTACACGTGGAACTAAAGGTCCAGGACCGTGCTGAGCCATGTAAGTAGCACAAGGATGATCAAGAGCCTGACAATCAATACCAAAACCTGATGCACCTTGCTGTACAAGCCATTCTGCAGCTTCTTCAGAAAGACCTGGGCTCCACAGGAAGTATCTATCGGAATCGCTGTATAAGCGATGCCAACCGGTTACTATTATTGCAAAATCTCCAGGTTGAAGTTTGGGTTCACATTTTTCAAGCATTTCTACTGTAATAGTCTGCATTGGCGTACACTCAACGCTCCAAACAACCGCTGGAGCAATAAACTTTTCCAGTGCAACTTCATCTGTAAAAGGACTCTCCTGACATACATGAGAAGGAGCATCGTAGTGCGTTGAAACATGCTGTGGAAAACCATACATAAGCTGAGTTCTGCGATTAAACTTGGACATATATTGCACAGGAGTAGTATACGGCTGTGCTCCTGCAGGCCATGTGGGCTGATCATTTCCCCATGGATGGGATAAATCAACCATAACCATATCACTGTTAATTGACCACTTACCTGGAAGATTCTTCTCAGGAGTTGAGTAATCTAATAAAGGTGTGCCATAGGTATCATCTTTATATGGCATTTTCTCCATTGGTAAAGGATATTCAAACATATTTTTTCCTCCTAAATTTTATTTATTTATACTTCACATATGAAATATATAGCTTAATAAAAACAAGTAATTGTACTAAACACCGCGTCTTCTGCGTCTTCCTTTAACTTCTTCAAAGCTGCCCACAGGAACAGGTGCCTCCGGAGTTTTTGGCTTTACTGCTCCAGCCTTTTGTATTGCTTCATATTTACAAGCTTTAATACATTCTAAGCAGCGGCTGCATTTTTCCTCTGAAACAACATGTATCATACCAATGCTTCCTGCTATGGCATTTTCAGGACAAACCTCTTTGCATTCTCCACAGCCTTGACACTTTTCAGGAAGAACATGAATTGTAATATATTTTTTGCAAACAAGAGAAGAACATCTTTTTCTCTTAATGTGCATTTCCCACTCCTCTTCTTGCTCTTCTAAAGTTAAAAGCAATTTGTCTGCAGCTGTACGAGCAAGCTCACAACTGCTATTTTCTTTAACTGCCTCTGAAAGTTCTTTAAGAAGCTCAATATCCTCTGCTTCTCCTCTTCCCTGAGCAGCATCATTAATAATTTTATAAATCTGTGTAGTACCTTCACGACATAATACACATTTACCGCAAGATTCTTTTCTTGCCTTATCGAATATTTTCTCACACCATTCAACCACACAGAAATCTTCTTTATCTATCTCTTCTATTACTGGTATTATTCCAGCTGTTTTTTCACAACTTATTTTCATTTAAGTCCACTACCTTTACTTATTTATTTAAATTTATAATCTCCCCAGAACTTCACCTTTGATATATCAGTTCTCAAATCACACTGAAGACAGCGTCCTGCCTCACACTTAGCCTTAATCTCATCAAATCCTGAATCTATCTTTAAGAAACAGTTTTTCCTTTCCTGTACCGGAGTTATTGCTGTTTCTTCACGCTTTAAATCACCAAAACCTATTCTCTTTCCTATATTTCCATCAACTTTTTCACGTTCATATAATACTTCACTTATATCACCATTGCCTCCAAGGAATAAATCAATTGATTCCGCTGCCTTTCTTCCGCTTGCAATTGCCTCAATTACGGACTTGGTACCATATACAGCATCACCAGCAGCAAATACTCCTTTTTTGCTTGTTTCCATCGTTTCTCCCTTAACAGTTATAAGGTTTCCTCTGTTAAGTTCTATACCAAAGTTTTCATCAATATCTGGATACTGTCCTGCAGCAAATATTACAGTATCTGCCTCTGTAATGCTTTCAGAGCCATCTACAGCTTCAATTATAAGTTTTCCTTCAACATCAAAAGAGAAGTTTTTAACATCGATGTGTCTTACTCCTTGAATATGTTCACTTGTTCCTTCAATTTTTAAAGTAGATTTTGAATTTTGAATCAATACTCCTTCCTCTTCCCCTTGGTATATTTCCTCCTGATCAGCCAGCATAGCCTGTCTAGACTCAAGACATATAACATTTACTTCTTTAACTCCAAGTCTTACAGCTGTTCTTGCACAATCAAAGGCTACATTTCCTCCACCAATTACAGCAACTTTCTCTCCAAGGTCTATTCTCTCCTTTAAGCTCACCTTTCTTAAAAAATCAACAGCAGTATAAACTCTTAAAGAACAAATGCCTTCAGTAAAAAATTTACGTCCCTTATGTGCACCAATAGCAATAAGAACTGCATCAAATCCTTGTCCAGTTAATTCTTCTACTGATTTTATCTCTGTATTTGTAAATATTTCTACTCCAACAGCTTTTATAAAATCTATTTCTTTTTTTACTATTTCCCGTGGCAGCCTATATTCAGGTATACCTACTGACAGCATACCTCCAGCTAAAGGAAGCTTTTCAAATATAGTAACAGCATGTCCTTTTTTTCTTAAATATAATGCTGCAGTCATTCCTGACGGACCTGCACCTACTACTGCTACTTTTTTACCTGTATCAGGAAGTGTGCGCATTGCTTTTTCCTTCCAGACTTCAATAGTATCATGTTCTACAGCGTAACGCTTTAGATTGCGTATTGATATTGGCTCATTTAACTTTGTACGTTTACAAGCTGATTCGCATTTATGATTGCATACATACCCAAGAGAACCTGGAAAAGGCAGTTTCTCTCTTATTACAGCTACTGCATCACTATATTTGCCTTCTGAAACAAGACGAACATAAGTTGGAATATCGGTATGCGCTGGACACTCCGCTTTGCAAGGTATAAGAGCCTGTTCTCTTGGAATATCCTTTCTAAATACCCCTTCTTCATCTCTTAAAGCACCTGTAGGACATACTTCAACACAGGCACCGCAAAACCTGCAGTCAGCTTCCTTTAAAGGTAAATCTTTTTCTGTACCAACGTATACTTCACCATTATTTTTGTTGTATTGTAATATGCCTACTCCTCTTATATCAGAACATGCCCTGATGCATCTTCCGCATTGAATACATCTTTCCATATCCCTAACTATTAATGGGTTGCTTGCATTAATTTTTATATTTTTCTTTTCAATTCTTCTTAATCTAGAATGAGCTACACCTAAATACTGAAGCATAGCCTGAAGCTCACAATTTAAATATACCGGACATGATGTACAGTCTGCAGGATGTGAAGCTAGCATAAGTTCCATAGCCACTGTCCTTAAGTGACTTAACTTATCAGTTTTTGTCCTGATAACCATTCCATTCTTAACCTCAGTATTGCAGGATGTAACTGCTCCATCTACACCATCAATTTCAACTACACAAAGCTTACAGCCTCCCTGCGGCTTTAAATCAGGATGAAAGCACAGGTGAGGAATATATATATCTGCTTTTAAAGCAGCCTCTAATATTGTTTGACCTTGAAGTGCCTCCACTTGAAGACCGTTAATTGTTACTACTACCTTTTGCATATAAAAACTCCTTAGATTATATTTGTTAAAACATTGCAAAACTCTTACGTAAAATTTAAAAGCAAATTCAATGCCAACATTTAAAACTTTTTCTTCATTTTTTATTTTGTTTGCAAATGGCTAAACCATAGTATTTAGTAATACTTTCACCTTTCTTAAACTTTCTGCTTATTAAAATAAACATCAATTATAATTCACCTCTGGATTGAATAATTCACTATTGGATTGAATATATATAGAACTTATGTTAAAATTTAGTCAATACATCAGATTGGAGGCGTTGTTATATTGAATAATAAATATATACCTAACCCTGAACTTATTGAAATAGATGAAGAATTAAATACCCTTAAAGATTTTATTCCTGATGAAAACGTATTAAAAATAATAAATGCCTATGATGCATTAATAAATAAACTTAAATCCAGACTTCATAAACTTGAACTTGAAAGTGCATCTCATATAAGTCTCTATATGATGGGAGACATTCTTCTTGATGGAGTTTGTCTTGTTGATTTAGAAAGCCGCGTTGTTTCTATTAATGATAGCTATAAAAAACTTACTGGTCTTACAGAGGAAGAGGTTATCGGACAAAAAACAGAAGACCTTCTGAAAAAAAAGCTCATAAGCGTATCGATAACTCCTAAAGCTATTAAAGAAAAAAGAAAAGTTACTGCTTTAAGCAGCAACAGAACTGGAGACAAAACCTTTCTTATTACCGCTCATCCAATATTTGATGAAGAAGGCAATATAAAAGGAGCCTTGTCTATTTTAAGGGATATGACTGAGCTTACTAATCTTCGCCGCAATCTTGAACAAGCCTCTGAACAAAATGAAAGATATCTTAGAGAACTGAAAAAAATTAAAACTAACCAGATAAACAACAGCAGTATAATAGGTGAAAGCTATAGCATGCTTAAGCTTAAGGATCTTATTCAGCATATTGCAACAACTGATGCAACAGTTTTAATTACTGGTGAAACTGGTACAGGAAAAGAAGTAGTTGCAAGGGAAATTCATGCCCGAAGTGAACGCTGCAATGGGCCTTACATTAGAGTAAACTGTGCTGCCCTTCCTGAAAACCTGATAGAATCAGAGCTTTTCGGCTATGAAAAAGGTGCCTTCACTGGTGCACTCAGCAACGGTAAAATAGGTATGTTTGAACTAGCAAATAACGGAACCTTGCTTTTAGATGAAGTCAGCGAAATTCCTCTTCCAATACAAGTAAAACTTCTTAGAGTACTTCAGGAAAGGGAAATTATGCGTTTAGGTGGTACAAAAAGCATAAAGCTTAATGTAAGAATAATTGCAGCAGCCAATCAGGATTTTCAAAAGCTTATTAACGAGGGAAAATTCCGTGCAGACCTTTATTACAGGCTGCTTGTAGTTCCTATAAAAATACCTCCTCTAAGAGAAAGAAAAGATGATATCCCTATTCTTTCCTGGTATTTTCTTGACAAATTTAATACAAAATATAGAAGAAATAAAAGATTTGAAAGAGAGGCTCTTTATTTTCTTGAGAATCATTATTGGCCAGGCAATGTAAGAGAGCTTGAAAATGTTATAGAAAGACTTGTTGTTATAACAATGGAGGATACTATAACTTCTCAGGATGTTCAAGAAATTTTAAGTATTAATAGTCCTGTTAATAGTAATACTATAAAAACATTTCCTGCAGTTGGTTCTACTTCCTTAAACAGAGCTGTAGACAGTTTTGAAAAGGAATTGATTGCAGACGCACTAAAAAAATACGGAAGTACATATAAAGCTGCAAAAGCCCTTGGAATATCTCAGTCCACTGTTTTTCGAAAAGCTCAGGCCTTCGGACTTTTAAACAAAGAACGTGCTTAAAAAGTTTAAGACCTGCCTTTTGGCAGGTCTTAAACTTTTTAATATGGAAGCCAGCATTCCATAAGCTTATCAATAGGAAACTTTGACAATACTTCTGGACCATTTTCTGTAATTAATACCATTTCTTCAAGACGCACACCGTCGCGCTCACCCTTCATACCTGCATAGGTTTCAACAGCTAAAACCATACCAGGCTGAAGTTCAACTTCTGGTCCTTTGTTGTCCATATAAGTTTTAGCTACAAATGGTCTGTCATGAAGTGAAAGCCCAAGACCATGTGCCACACAATATGGATCTATAGATGACCAGTCTTTATGCCCCCATACAGCAGGATCCTGTGGGAAAGCTCTTCCTATATCATAGTTTGTATTTCCTGGCTTACAGGCAGCTATTGCATCTCTAAGCCATCCAAGAGCCTGATCATAGGTTGCCTTTTGTTTGTCTGTAGCCTTTCCACAGCAGAAAGTACGATATACGCAGGACTTATAACCTAAATAAGATGCTCCGTCAACGTCGATATAAACAAGATCTCCAGGACGTATTGGTCTATCTGTAAAAGTCCAGTTATAAGGATTTGTATTGTAGCCTGACATACAAACAAGATCTTCTGTATGGTCGCAACCCTGCTCATATAAAGCTTTTATTCCTATACCAACAAGATCCATCTCTCTAACTCCAGGACGGATAGCCTCAACTATTGGTGCAAAAGCAAACTCTGTATTTGCAGCAACCATTCTCATAATTGAAATTTCGTCTACAGTTTTAATCATTCTTGCTTTGTCCATTGTTGATTTAGCAATTTTACAAGTTATACCTCTTCGTGCAAAAGCTTCAACATAATGCGCAGAAAGTACAGTTCCATCTATTCCTATAGGCTCATCTCTTACTCCTGCTTCCTCCATAAGTTCAATTACAGCATCTACTTGTCTTTGTATAGTACCTGAATCTGCACCTAAATCGGATGCTGCAGGTCCGCTTCCAAGGTTCGGTCTTACACGTCCCTTAAGCCAAGGCATTCTTTTATTTGCTTCCTCTAAGTTAGGACTGCCATGGAAGGTAGGATCACCTTTTCTAGGACAAAATACAAACTGATATTCTCCTGGCCTATTCGGTGTAGTTATATAAATGGAAGTCAGGTAGCGTATATTATCAGCACTAAAAGTCATAATACTTCCAAAACCATCTTGAGCTAATTGTTTTTGTGCTCTTTCAAGACGCTCCTTTCTAAGTCTGTCAAAATTTATACGCTCCTCATAATCTACTGCAAATTTTCCAAAAGACATAATATACCTCCATAAATTCTTTATTCAATAAAATCATCAGAATCAATATAATCTACTGCATTATAACCAGCCATTCTTCCGCTGTTTACAGCAAAGCCCATTGTATTTCCAGGGAGAAGGAAACAGTAGCTGTCACCAAATATATTGCAGGCATCAGTTCCACAGGAATAAAGACCTGGAATCTTGAAACCTTTTTCGTTTAAAACTTCCATTTTATCATTTACATTTATACCTCCAAGACTTCCATAACCTGCAGGGAAATGTCTTGCAGCATAATATTTCTTTCCTTTTATAGGTCTCATATATTTATGATTTTTAAAGAAGAAGTTATCATAAGAACCTGCTCCCTCATTGTACTCTTTAATAGTTGCTTTAAGATTTTCAAGGTTAATTCCTGTCTGATTACATAATTCTTCCAGAGAATCTGCTGCAAAGAAGTTTCTTGTTTTCTTTTGTTCCTCATTATGAAGAATGCTAAGACCTGATGCTTCCGTTTCTTTTCCTGATAGATAAGTTTCAACCTCCTGATCCCACTTATCAACAGTTTTAATATTATGATGGAAAGTAATATAATCAAGCCCCTTCTTTCTGTAATCATCAATGATACTGTCATCAATTATAGTGAAAGCAACTCTTTCTCTCTGCCTTGATATTGCATTTCCTGTATATACAGTGTTATTCATTATTTCTTCGTTTATAAATCTTAATCCATCTAAATTTACCATAAGGTTTGGCTGTCTCATAGTCTCACTTATAGTTTTAAATACATCAGTTACACCTGGAGTAGTATAGGTAAGTTCCATGTTAGGCTGAGTTTTTGCTCCTCCAACCTCCCACATCATTTTTAAACCGTCTCCTGCTACTCCCGGTATTCTAAAGGAGTGCAAATCCTTACCCCATTCATAGCCCATATTCTCCTTAATCATATCCGGGTTATCTCCAAAGCCTCCTGTTGCAACAATAACACAGCTGCATAATGCTTCGGCAGTTTCACCATCAGCATTTTCAATTAACACTCCTGTAACATGTCCGTTTTCCATTAATATTTTTTTAGCTTTTGTCTTAAAGCATATTTCTACTCCTAATTCTTCAGCTCTGTCAGTTAATGCTTTAAACATATTTGATGCTGCTCTTTCTGCTGGTGCATTGCTTCCCTTGGTCTTAACAACGTGCCAGGTCTGCTTAGACTTTTCAAAATATTTATAGCTGTTTAAAAATTCAACCCCCATGCTCTCTATCCATTCAATAGTGCTGGCACTTTGTTCTATATACTTTCTTACAAGTCTTGCGTCAACTCTCCAGTGTGTGTATTCCATAAACATCTTGAAGGCATCTTCTTTTGTAAAGTCAACCATCTGTGCCTTTTGATACTTTGATTCAACCGCAAAGAAACCCATACCCATATTAGCAGCACCGCCTAAAGTACTGCCTTTTTCAATTACTATGACACTTGCATCTTTTTCTGCCGCTGCAACAGCTGCAGCAATACCTGAGGCTCCTCCGCCTACAACTATTACATCAGCTTCCATATTTTTCATATAATTTCCCTCCTAGTAAACTATTTATTGAACTGTTTTTATTATAGAGCTTTTCTTTTTTTGTTTAGACATTAATAAATATAAACATAATAAAATACCTATCGCACTGAATACAGCAACAGTTATAAAAGCAATACCGTAGCCTTCCCCCATATCTTTAGCTGTTGCTGCAAGCTGCGGCCCAAGTATTCCGGCAAATCCATAGGCTATATATAAAAATCCATAATTTACGCTTAAGTTTTTTATACCAAAGTTGTCCGCTGCTACTGGAGCAATCATAGCTGCAAATCCCCCATAGCAGGCACCAACAACAAATAATGCTGCTATAAACAAACTACCGCCTGCTGTTGATAAAATAATCATTGAAAGTCCAACTAACATAAACATTATAATCATTGTTTTATATCTTCCAGCTTTATCAGACAAGGTTCCCCAGGCAAGCCTTCCACAGGCATTAAATACTGATATAATACCTATAAGTACAGCTGCTTTCTCTGGTGAAAATCCCTGCATTTCCTGCAGAATTGAAGATGCATGTCCCATTATCATAAGTCCAGAGGTAGTTCCCATGGTCAATAATGCAACAATAAGGTAAAACTCCTTTGTTTTTATCATCTCCTTCCAAGTCTTATCTTCTACCGTAGAAACAGCATTAGTCTTTTTAATTTCTGGCCTGAAGTTTTTAGGAACCTCTCCTAAGAAAACTGCCAAAATAATAATAGCTATGAAAAACAGCACACCAAAGATTTTATATACAGTAAGTACACTATGATTTTGCATAATTCTTGCTGCTGTTGGTGCCCATATTACAGAACCTGCTCCGTAGCTTCCAGCTAAAAGTCCTGAAACCAAACCTCTTTTATCTGGAAAGAGCTTTACTCCATAAGCCATAAGGCAAGGATAAAGCATACCTATTCCTAATCCGACAATAACTCCGAAAATTATATATAAATAAATAAGAGAGTTTACGAATCCTGTAAGGATTAGTCCGCCGCCATAAAGTACTGCACCAATCATAATATAATATTTTGTTGTAATTTTTTCCTGAAGCTTTCCAATAAACATTGGAGACATTGTAGAGACAAATACCTGAATAGTAAAGGTAAGTGAAGTTCTGCCTGTACTCCATCCAAACATCTTTATAAGAGGCTTTTGAAACACGCTCCAGGAGTAACCTATTCCTGCACATACAGCTATAACCATAGCAGCAATAAGATATATCCATCTTTTATTTTCAAATTTCATTTTGTCACATCCTACATTATTGAAATATTTTCTGGAATTATTAGCTTAGCATCTGTTTTAGCTATAACTTCATCTATAGTTACACCTTCTGCTATTTCACTTAGTTTAAGACCTTCCTTAGTTACATCAATTACACAAAGCTCAGTAACAATTTTGGTTACCACTCCTGCACCGGTTAGAGGAAGCTTACACTTTTTAAGTATCTTTGGGTTTCCTTTTGCTGTATGCTCCATAGCAACAATAACCTGCCTTGCTCCATTAACAAGATCCATTGCTCCGCCCATTCCGACTATTTTCCCTGGTCTGCTCCAATTAGCTATGTTACCCATCTCATCTACTTCAAGGGCACCAAGAACTGTAGCCGCCAGATGACCTCCTCTTACAATAGCAAAGCTTGTTGCACTGTCAAAAGTAGAGGCTCCTTCAACTAAGGTAAGATATTGAGCACCAGCACCTGTAAAATCATCATCTTCCTTACCAGGCTCTGGTGAACCTCCATAACCTAAAAGACCATTTTCTGTATGAAGAAGCACACCTTCTTCAATATAGTTTCCAACCAAAGTGGGTATACCAATTCCAAGGTTAACTACATCCCCAGCTTTAAAATATTTCGCTACTTTTTTAGCAATAAACTCCTTTGTATTACTCATCAGCTACACCTCCCTGCTATCAAGAATCATATGAACAAATACACCTGGTGTTATAATTTCATCTGGATTTAAGCTTCCTGCTGGAACAATTTCTTCTGCCTCAACAATAACTAATTTTCCTGCCATGGCTACCAGCGGATTGAAGTTTCTTGATGTTCCACGGTATACTAAGTTCCCCATTGTATCAGCCTTATGTGCTTTTACAAGTGAAATATCTGCTTTAAGAGGAGTTTCAAGCAAATAAGTTTCTCCATCTACTTCTATTTTTCTCTTTCCTTCTTCTATAAGGGTTCCTATTCCTGTCTTAACAAGCACTCCGCCAAGACCAGCACCTCCGCAGCGTATTCTCTCTGCCAGAGTTCCTTGAGGTACTAACTCAAGTTCAAATTTTCCTTCGCTTGCTGCTTCTCCTGCCTCTGGATTCATTCCAACATGTGAACATATATATTTCTTGACCTGGCCGCTTCTAACAAGCTTTCCATTAGTTATACCAGGGTCGCCTGCATCATTAGCAATAATAGTAAGATTTTTAACTTTTGATTCAACCAATAAGTCTATAATTTTATCAGGATTTCCTCTATTGGCAAACCCTCCAATCATTATTCTCTGACCATCTTTAAACTGCTCCATTATCTTAGCTTTACTAACTACTTTATTCATATAAGTACATCACCTCTATTCTCTTTCGATAATTACAGAAACACCCATGCCTCCTCCGGCACAGAAAGTTATAAGACCAGTAGATAAATTCCTGTCTTTAAGTGCATAAACCATTTTAGCTAATAAAATTGCACCTGTTCCAGCTAATGGATGACCTAAAGCAATAGCACCACCATTAACATTTAACTTGTCAGTATCAATATCTAAACCGTGAATACATGCAATAGATTGAGCTGCGAAAGCTTCATTCATCTCTATAAGGTCAATATCCTTCATATTCATACCAGTAATTTTAAAAAGTTTCTCAGTGGCATATACAGGCCCATAGCCCATTATCTTAGGATCCAGCCCTGTGCAGGCATATCCCTTAAATTTTCCTAGTATAGGAAGTCCTAAAGCTTTTGCCTTTGATTTTTCCATAACTACAACAGCACCTGCTCCATCGCTCATAGGTGAACTGTTACCTGCTGTAACTACTCCTCCTTCTTTAAAAACAGGCGGCAGCTTGCTTAAAATTTCTACAGTAGTGTCTGGTCTTAAAGCCTCATCTTTTACAAAGTGAATAGTTTTTCCCTTCCCTATATTAACTTCTACAGGAACTATCTGCTCGTTAAATGCTCCTTTTTCCCATGCTGCTGCAGCCTTTTTATGACTATCTTCCGCAAACTTATCGCATTCCTCACGGCTTATGGAAAATCTTTCTGCAAGATTTTCAGCAGTAAGTCCCATTGAAATATTATCTTCATCTTTATATGCAGATTTTATCTTTGCCCATTGCGGAGGCATTACCTGATAAGCTGTTGTTGGCTTCTCCATTACATAACATCTTCTAGAGTCGCTTTCAACTCCCCCAGCAACTAGCACATCAGCATATCCAGCCTGAATTAATATTGAAGCATAGGCAAAAGCATTAAGCCCTGAGCCGCATTGCCTGTCAAGAGTAAGCCCTGGAACAGAATAAGGAAGACCCGCACCCAGTGCAACTACTCTTCCTATGTTTGCTACCTCATTTGCCATAAGATTGCCGAAAATTACATCATCTATTTCATTTGGATCTATATTTGCTCTTTTTACTGCCTCACGTACTGCAATAGCTCCCAGCTCATGGGCAGGCACTGGAGCAAGCGTGCCCCTTGCCTTGCCTATAGCGGTACGTGCTGCTGATACTATAACCGCTTCTCTCATAATTTAAATTCCTTTCAAACTATTTTTTAAGTCCAAGAATTTCTCTTGCTTCATCTGGAGTTGCAGGCTTCTTATTTGCTTCATATACAAGCCTTGCAGCTCTCTGTACTAATTCCTCATTTGTAGCAAGTCTATTCTTTGCATAATAAATATTGTCTTCAAGGCCTACCCGTACATGTCCGCCTAAAGCAATTGCTGCATATAAAATGGGCAGATGGTCTTTTCCTATTCCAAGAGCTGACCAGGTAGCATCAGCAGGAATTTTGCTTTTTAAATGAATTAAGTTTTCAACTGTTGCCTCTGCTCCGCCTAAAACACCAAGCACAAACTGATAATGAAGCGGTGCTTTTAAAACACCCTTCTTAAGATAATACTCAGTAATATGAATCATTCCTGAATCAAAAATCTCAAGCTCAGGCTTTATATTGTTTTCCTGCATAACCATTCCTAGTTTTTCAAGAAACTTTGGTGTGTTCATGAAAACTCCTCCAGGCATCCAGTTAAATGAACCTGCGTCAAAAGAAGCCATCTCTGGTTTTATTTCAGGAAGATGAGCCATTCTTTCTTCATCTGTTGCTCTTGAATCACCTGAGGTTGTCAGATTTATTACCAAATCACATTTTTCTTTTATAAGTGCTACAGTCTTTTTAAATTTTTCTTTATCCATTGTTCCTAAGCCTTCATCATCTCTCATATGAAGGTGTACTACCGCAGCTCCTGCCTTATAACACCTAAAAGCATCCTCTGCTATCTCTTCAGGAGTAAGAGGAATGCTTGGTACCTTCTCCTTTGGAGTCAAAGCGCCAGTAAGAGCTGCTGTTATAATTACCTTATCCATTCATTGTACCTCCTGACTAAATTTTTTTATGGAGCTTTAGCAGCTCAATTAACATATCATCACGAAATTTTATTAATTCTGGTATTGTTTTCCCAGTTTCTTGAGGGCGATTTTCAATTTCCTTAAGTACCCCCTCTTCTGCTATATCCGGCCATCCTTCAGGTTCTTCCACCCAATTTGCCATATCTTTAAGCCTTGCTGCACTGGAATCATGTAGACTGGTCAAAAGTCCTCTTATACCTTGCTCTCCAGCGCCAAGATGAAATATAAGATTAGGCCCCATAACACCAAGCCTTAATCCTGGTCCATAAAGTGTTGCCTTATCTACATCCTCAACTGTACAAACTCCCCTGACAACAAGATCTATTGCTTCTCTGTAAAGTGCCAGCTGAAGCCTATTAGCAATAAATCCTACAGTTTCCTTCTGAAGTATAACCGGTTCTTTATTTAAAGCAGCATAAAAGTCATAAGCTGTTTTTGCCGCTTCATCACTTGACTTCTCTCCTTTTGTTATCTCAACAAGAGGAATAAGATGAGGAGGATTGTAAGGATGCCCCCCTATGCATCTTTCAGGATAAACTGCATTTTTAGCAATTTCACTTATAAGAAGTCCCGAAGTACTGCTGGCTATTATAGTTTCCTTTGAAGTATATTTTTCTATTTCTTTCAGCATCTGCTCTTTAATATCATATCTTTCAGGACCGCTTTCCTGAATAAACTGTGCATCTTCAACTGCCTCTTTTAAATCTGTTGTGTACTTTACTTTATTTTTAATAGCTTTAATATCTTCTTTTTTTATCAAATCCTTATCCGCAAGATACTGCAGATTTTTTTCGATTATGCTTTCTGCTTTTTTTAAGCTTTCAGGGCTAATATCAAAGACAGCTACACTATACCCTTTCATTGCAAAGTTAGTTGCCCAGCCTGCGCCAATAACCCCTGCTCCTACACATGCTATATTTTTAATATCTTCAGCTTTCATATTTCCCCCACATTACACTTTTTTAAATTATTAGCTTTTAAACAGCTGCTGTTTGTCCTCCATCTGTATATATAACTTGTCCAGTTACAAATCTTGATGCATCAGATGCAAGAAATACTGCTGTTCCTATTACATCATCCTTTTCTCCCATTCTTCCCATAGGAATATTTCCAAGGATTTTATTTTTAATTTCAAGATTTTTATTCATTATATCCTTCATCATTGGTGTTTCAGTAATAGTAGGTCCTATTGCATTAACTGTAATATTATAAGGAGCAAGCTCAACACAAAGCACTCTAGTTAACATATCAAGTGCACCTTTAGTTGAGCAGTAAGCTGCATTTCCTCCTCCGCAGGCTCTTGCACCTCTAACAGAAGATACGTTAATAATTTTTCCATACTTATTTGGTATCATAAGCTTTGCAAATTCCTTGCAGCACATCATAACACCCTTTACGTTTACATCAAACATATCGTCCCATACATCCATAGGGAACTCTATTGCATCGTATTTTTTATTGTATCCCTGAGAATTTACTAATATATCTACTCTTCCCATATCTGCTGCTACATTTTGAGCTAAACTTTTTATGCTCTCTTCATTAGCTGCATCTACCTGAAATACCTTAATCTTTACTGAAACTTCTTCCTCAATTTCCTTTGCTGCTCTATTTAAGCTTTCAAGATTTCTGCTGGCAATGGCTACGTTAGCTCCGTAGAAAGCTAGTCCTTTTGCTATAGCCTGTCCTATTCCTCCAGCTCCTCCAACTACTACAGCATTTTTACCTTTTAATGAAAATATATCCTGCATTTCTTTCACCTCATAAATTTAAATTTTTACATTATTACAAGCATAGTTGCCGGCAGATTTGTCTCATTTATTACTTCTCTTGATTCGCCAGGCATAATATGAATGGATTCCCATTTTTTTAATTTAAATGTTTCATCCTTAGTCTTTACTGTAATTTCCCCATCCAATACAAAATAAACAAGTTCCATAGGAACTACTCCATATTCTGCTCCTCCTCCTGGAAGAAAGTGAGACATACCCATCCAATACTTTGGTTCAGGTCCTGCTTCCTTTTCATGCACCTTTAGTGCTCTCATTTCAAAATGCTTTGGAGGATTATATGCTTTTAAATCCTCAATACTTACTTTTTTCATGTTTTACACCCTTTCTATTTTAATTAAGTGTTGCTTATGCAAATAATGTACAGTTTTTTATATGGAAACCTGATACAATTTTACTAAGGAGCAAGTAGTGTGCCATATTAACTATTTTCGTTAAAAATTTATTAAAGACTCTTAAAACCGCATTTAATCAACCTTATAAATATGTACTTCATTGTCATACTTCACATAATTTAATTAAAGTGAATTTATTTAATTCATAAACCCATTATTTTATACTGATATAATTTAGTTTTGACTTAAAATTTCTGAATATTAAATAAAAAAATAGAAGTTTGTGAACAATTGTATTTTGTTCAATTTGAAATGTTTTATAAATTCAAATTAATGCATCTTTAATTTATATTGTTAAAGTTGTAATATATATATTAATACTAAATATTTGAAATTAACTTACATAAAATGGATTTTAAAAAGATTAATGGGGGAACTTATGGAATTAAATATAGGCACATTAATAAGTAAGATAAAACAATATAAATTTGAGCTGTACTTATCCTTAGGTGAGCAAATTCCTATCAAATCAATTAAATTACTTCCAATAAACAGCCTAAATTTTGATCCTAATGTACTGTATATTACAAAAGCTTCAGATTTGCTGCATGTTTTACCAATAAATAACCCTGTAAATATTATTTGCGTAAGTGATTGTTCACTGAAATTAGATACATATGATTGTTATCAACTAAATTTAATAATAATTAATAATGTTGATATCATTGAGCTATTTAATTATATTCAAGACATTTTATTATCTCATCAGCGTCTTACAGTTGATTCTGCCAATCTGTTTACTGCTTTAGTAGAAGACAAAGGTATACAGCATATTATTGATATAAGCTATAAAATTCTTGGAAATCCTATTCATGTATCTGATTTAAGTCATAAGATACTTGCTTTTACAAAAAATATTAATGTAGATGATCCTATTTGGTACGAGCTTACTACAACAGGCTATGGTTCTTTTTCTCATATTTCAAGGGGGAACTCAATAGGTCTTTATGAAAAAGTTAGAAAAAGTAACTACCCTTTTTCAACTTTTATAGAAGAATCTAAAATTCATGTGCTTCACTCAAATATTCTAATAGATAATAAACCGGTAGGTTATATTACAGTTCCTTGTTATTTTAAGCCTTATAGCGAAGAAGATTTTGAAATACTTGCATTGTTAAGTAAAGTAATTTCTATGGAAATGCAGAAAAATAAATTTTTTAAAAATTCACGAGGTATTATATACGAATATTTTATTAAGGATTTACTAGATGGGAATTTACAGGATTCTTCTGCAGTAAATGAGAGAATAAAATATCTGGATTTAAATTTAGAGGATAATATTTATGTACTTACAATCCGTTCTAATATGCCAATAGATGGTAATATGACCTTTACTGATATTATGGGATTAGTATCTAATTTACAAGGCTATAGTAAGTCTATATTTTATAATGATGCTATTGTTATAATTCTAAGCCGAAAGAAGAAGATATTTAATCTTTTTAATGATTTAAACGGTATCATACAGCTTTTAAACAAGCATAAGTTAACAGCAGGTATTAGCAGCTGTTTTCACCAATTAACTCATTTACGCAAGTATTATGACCAATCATTAAAAGCTATAGAAATTGGAACTCATTTAGAAAAAGATAAATTATTTTATAACTATGAAGATTACATGATTTATGACTTCATGAGTATATGTTCTTTAAGTGAAGATATAATGTCCTTCTGTCACCCATCCATATTTGTGCTCTTAGAATACGATGAAAAGCATGGTACTAATTTTTTAGAAAGTTTATATGTTTATCTATATAATGATAAAAATCTAGTAGTATCTGCAAACAGTCTTCATATTCATCGAAACACACTAAGCTATAGAATAGAAAAAATCTCAGAAATCATGAATTTAGATTTAAATGATAAAGATATTTCTTTTCATCTGCAGTTTTCCTTTAAAATATTAATGTTTAAAAAAGCTACTAGTAATAATAATTCGAAATATGTAAACCTTACCTTTATGTAAATACTTATACTATTTAATTGTTCTAGTTAAATAGCCAGTAGAAACCTACTGGCTATTTAATTAAAATTTATATAAAATTCATCTTACTTTGTCACCCATGGAGAAATAGCTCCTGGTCCCTGAAGATTTATATAACGATGCATTGCTTGAATTTTTCCAGAATGAAATCTTAGTATTTCAATTGTAGTACCAGTAGCAGGCATCTGTTTTAGTACCTTTTTCCCTTTAAAACTTTCTATATTAAGAGTTTTATTATGCATCTCAATCATACATTCTGGAACAAAGCAAGCTCCTGTTTCATTAGAAACTACATAAGGGCAAACATATCCAGGAATTTGAGCTGTACTTACAACTATTCCCTGTTCTTCATCTACAGCTATAACTCTTGCGTTTGGGTCCTGAGGCCTCATTGGCCATAAACCTGCCGGTATGGTTACTTTTTCTCTAGGCCCTGATGAACCATTATTACCTTCATCCCCTTGTAATGTTTCAAGATAATCGGGATCTTCATAAACAATGCCTCCTACCTCTTCTAATATACAGTCTGGTGAAGCTTCATATTCTACTTTGCTGCTTGCATCAAATATAGCTTTTCCTATAGCCAGTAACTCTTCTCTTGTTGCTCGTCCATCTTCTGGTATTGGAGAAGTCCAGCCATTATGATGCTTATCCATTTCTTCAGGCAGATATACAAAACCAGAATCTCCCCGGGAACGAATTAAATTAATCTCTAATTCAGCAATAAGCTCATTTTCAATTTTAAGTCTTCCATTAAATATGGTTGGTGAACCGTTTTCATCAAGACTTGCAGTAACAAATATACTCCCATCTTGCTTATCAATAACCAAATGCCCTATACAATTTACACCAGTAATAGTTCTCCAGCTGGTCATAGCATGTAATGCAGCTGCATGAGAATTTTCTGTAGCTGCATATCTGTCTGCAAGCGGTAATATTGATGGATCATGTTCAATCATTGATTTAAATAATAAATCTACAAACTTTTTCATTTTAGGCCTCCTTATAGTATTTAATTTTCTAGTTTTTTACTTTTTCAGTAATTAAATAATATAATATGTAATCTTAAAAAACATCATAGGGTATTGAAAAAATCAACTATTAATTTGTGCTGACTGCACAATAAAAAACTATTTACACATTCCTCCCCGCTTTCTAATTTAATCTGTGTTGCACTTGTAAGATATGCAGACTACTCCAAATCCCTGTCACTGAATAATTCTGAAGTATCAAGATCAGAAGTTGCAGTTGCTCCTCTTATAATAATCATTTATTTTTTATCAGTTAGCATTATTGCTTCATGTCATATTTAAATAATAAAGCATATACCTTAAAATAACCTTAAAGATTTGTAAAAGTGAAAATTTCTACGTATTTACTTATAAAGTATTTTTTAATAAACTAAATCAAATATATTTCTATTAACATTCTAAGTATAGTACAATCTTCTTATAGCATAGATATTTGCTTATATTATTTCCTTTGCAAAAAATTATAAAAGAGGCAAGCTTTTATTAAGAACAGCTTTACCTCTTCATTAAACTAAATTATATTTACTTACGTTCAGGTTTTGAATAACTTAAGTAATTTCTGTACTTTTCTAATCTTTGTGGTAATTCATCCCTTTTTGGATGAGGCTTTAAGGATACATTTTTTAATTCCTCACAATGCTCAAACTTTCCTGAAAGTTTAATATGTGAATGAACCTTATCCTCTTCTTTAACTTCAAATTTAACCTTTCCATTAACAACATTAAGTGTTCCCTTAACTCCGCAGATACCGCAGATAACTGGATAATTGTTGTCTTCATTTCTAACTTCTATAACCTTTGAGTGACAAAGCGGACACATTCCCTCTTCTCCAATATATTTAGCTTCCTCAATAGGCTTCATTAAAGTTTCTGCAACATGACGGCCAGACTTTCTTGCTCTAGCTAAAGCATCATCATTTAAAGCTACCATTCCTGGAAGTGCAACCCAGTTAACAAGCATCTTATCAACAACTTCCATCTGCATTGACAAAGTGAAAAGATGCATCATTGGTAATGCTAAATTATCCCATTCACTTCCTCCAACTGCTATAAGAGAAGCAACTCTTGTTTTAAAGGATCTTTCATCTGGACCTTTTCCAGTAGTTATTCCCTTTTCTTCACGAATTTTCTTACCTATTATTCTCATAGCCATATCATGTGATGGTCCCATTCTATCATTAAGTACCTTTAATTGTCCACTTGGAGTTTTTTCATAAATTGGTGAACCAATAATTATTCCATCACATTCTAATATTTTTTCATCAATAAATGCAAAGTCATCATCCTTTATAACGCATTCACCAGCTCCTCCTTTTTCAAGAAGACTGATAACACAAGCATTACAGCCTGTACAAGGTTTAAGGTTTAAATCCTGAAGTCTTACTAATTCTACTTCAGCACCCATTTCCTCAGCACCCATTAATGCCTCTTTTACAAGAATTTCAGTATTGCTCATTTTTCTTCCACAGCTTATTCCTAATATTTTCATATATAATCCTCCTAGTATTCCTTATTTTTCACACAAAAATTACTTTTTGTGCTACTTTATCGTTGTATTTAATGTCTTAATATTGAAATTATAAATTTTAGTAATATTATTTTAAAAAGAATGTCCACTTTTTTTAACGCATTGTAATATATCCTCGATATTGAGTATAGTTATCGCTTTCAGCAATATCTGTCAAAAATAAACTTGCAATTTCAAACTTAGGCTTTAAATATGGGAACTCATCATATTTTGCCCATTCTGGCTTTTTAATTTCTTTTGCTTTTACTACTGCAGCATTATACCATGCTGAAGGACCTTCAAACCACATTTCAACTACTCTTTGGAATGGACATCCATTGACGTTTTGAATAATTTTGCTTGTTAGAAGTCTTAAAACTTCAGGCATGTCCTTAAACTTTGGAACAACTTCTTCATAAAACCATTTATCCCCTTCTTCTAAAGTTACTCCTTCAGGATATTTTATAACAAACTGCCAGCGATAGTTTGGACCATCTTCTACTGTTCTTTGAGAACCTTTAAAATCTTCTTCCCAGCAAAGCGGTACAAAAGCAAATATAAACGGAGGACATCCATTATCACCGCCTGTTGCTCTTGCATCGTCACCTTCCATATTTATATGTTCTTCATTGCTGTCTGGGATATTTCCCTGCCACTTTAATACATCTATTGGAAAAAACTCAGTTAAAGCTTTATTTTTAAATGATGCAGTAAATGGATTTACTGTCCAATAGTGCTCCGTTAACTGCATTCTTGTAACTCCAAATCTTTCTCCCTCTGGTGGTGTTGGAAGAGCCGGGTAAAATGCATACTTAGTTACATAAGGCCCAAATTGTGAAATGCTGTCTGGAATATGATGCTTGTAGAGCCAATGCTTTAATAAGTGTCTGTAATCCTCTTTTACTACATCTACATAAATAAGACTTCTCATAGGATTAAATTCTATTGGCATGTAATAACCTCCTTAAAATTTGATAAGTGAATGTACCATAGATATTATCTTTAACTATCTATGTAAAACAGATAGTAAGCAAGTAGTGTGCCAGATTTGTTATATTTTTATCATATTTTCTTAGCAATGCGTTAAAACTGTGATTTTATAAGAACTTTTTTTATTTATTTTTATAAAAAACTATTATTTATATAAAGTAAAATAATATAAATAAAAAAACGTTTTCTTGAAAAATAATAAATTTTTGTATCATATTTATATTTTTCGAACTTTAAAAACCATTTTGCAATTATTTACGTTAATATTTTTTTGTATTATACCAATGATTTTTTTCATCGCCAGTTCTTTATTCCTAAGACTTTGGCTTTCTTTACAACTGTGGACTGCTTTATTCCCAATACCTCAGCAGCTTTATATGTACTTCCGTATTTTTTTAATGCTTTTTCAATAATATTTTTTTCAAGCATGTTTACTGATTCTTTCAAATTTAAATTGTTACCTGAAACACCATAAAGCTCAGTATTTTTACCTAAAACACTTATTACATGATTTTCTGTTATTACTTCTTCTTCATTTATCAGAACCAGCCTGTCTATAATATTCTGTAATTCTCTTACATTTCCCGGCCAATTATAACTTTCCAGTTCAACCACAGCATTTTTTTCGAATTTTTTATTTCTATTATATTTTTTATTAGACTTATTTAAAAAATAATAGGCTAAAACTTTTATATCTTCTTTTCTCTGTCTAAGCGGCAGTAAATTAATAGGAAAAACATTCAACCTGAAATATAAATCCTGCCTGAATAATCCTTTTTTTATCTGTTCAAACAGATTTTGATTTGTTGCTGCTATTACTCTTACATCTACTTTTACAGGCGTAGTTCCTCCAACTCTTAAAAATTCTTTATCCTGAAGCACCCGTAGAAGTTTTGCCTGAAGCATAATGGGCATTTCACCTATTTCATCAAGAAGTATAGTCCCTCCATTTGCAACTTCAAATAAACCCAGTTTTTCCTTGTGCTGAGCACCAGTAAATGCTCCCTTTTCATAACCAAACAGCTCTGATTCTAAAAGCATCTCAGGTATAGCTGCACAATTAATCTTTATGTAAGGTCCATCTTTTCTTAAACTGTTTTTATATATTTCTCGTGCTACAACTTCTTTTCCTGCACCAGTTTCCCCGGTAATAAGTACAGTTACATCTGTCTTTGAAACTTTTTGTATATATCTTTTAATCTCTTCAATTTCACGGCTTTCACCTATAAGTTCAGTCTCCATCTGGCTTTTTCTTAAATACTTAAGCTCATTAATATATGCTTCTTTACTGTTTTCAAAAATCTCAAGTTTTTCTTCCAATTGCATAAACTGTGATATATCTCTGATTACAGTTATAACCCATTCTATTTCTTTATTCTCATCAAAAAAAGGAATACCTGTCATTATTACCGTCATGTTTCTCCTTAAAATTCTTGTAATGACAGAAACCTTTCTTTTTTCTTCAAGAGCAATCAAGCCAACAGGCTTAGGTTTTTTTCCTTTAAGCCCTTTTTTCATATTACCGCTTATTAATGCCATTATTGGCATTTTATTTTCTGGATTTATTTCAATAAAAGCTTCCTCAGAAGTATATATTATTTTATCCCATACTTCATTCATATTCATTCCGATAAGTTCTTTTTTCTTCATACCAACTATTTTTTCGAAATTTTTATTAGCATCAATAAAAACTCCATTTTTATCTACTACATAAATACTGTCGGATACTTCATCAGCAACAGATAAAAGATTCATTTTATTGCTTTTATAAGCATGATACTTTTCTATTATTTTAGCAAAATCTTTTTTATCTTTTTTATTTTTTTCTATTTCATATCTATTCATAGCTATTCTTCTCTTCTTTCATTTTATTATAAATATCTTTTATAATATATTATTATGAATATTATAATTAATCAAACTAAATATACATATCTCATAAACAAAAGGACGTTTATCAATTTCTAATTAAATTAGTTAAAATTAATAAACGTCCCTTATATAACCTTATAACATCTACATATTAACTCTTTTTTGTTTAACAGCCATTATACTCATCAAAATCAAACCTGCTGCAATAAATATACCTCCTACTGCATAATAATACACTAAATAAGGTGAGTCTGCCCCTGCAATTTCCAAAACACCTTTTACAAAACTTCCAAAAGTCAAAATTGCAATCCCTGAATTATAAATATTAAAAAACAGCCTGTATCCGGTAAATTTAAGTATCTTACCTGCAAACACATAAATCAATAAATAAAAGAATAAACCGCCAATTAATGGGTATAAAAACATCCAGGTCATAGCTGCTGAAGATACACCGTGGCTGAAAATAGCATAAACTTTATTTACAACAATAGCAATTACCGACAATACAAAATAAGTTAATATTGTCTTTCTACGATGCCTGCTTTGATTTTTCATATTAATATCCAAAATATACAATGTCGCTTACCTGCCTTTCTCCAATTTTTCTTCCGTCTGTAGGATTATTTACGATTTTACCGTTAAAATACATTGTAGAAGATCCGCCTCCGTCTAAATTATAGGCTGTAGTGCAGCCTCTTTCCTTAAACTCCTGAGCAAGCTGAAGAAGGGAAAGCCCCTCGCTCTCACTGGTTCGTCCATCTGATACAATTACAATATAATGAAGCTTAGAAACCTGACCAATGGCAGTTCTTGGGTTACTGTTTTTTGCCTGCCCAACTTCACTTGAACTATCTACAGTAATTTCTCCATTTTCTACAAGTCCAGGTCCAAAAGAAAATACCTGCCATGCACCTTCATCGCTTAAAGACTGCATGCTTACATCACTTTCTGAAACAACGGATAAATTTCCTTCTTTATCTACAACAAGGGCTTCATTATTTCCTGATGTACTACGATATACAGTACCATTACGAAGTACATAACCAGTATTTCTAAAGCCATAATAATCTCCGTTTATAGCAAAAATTGCATTATTTTCTTCTGCCATTTCAGATGTTTTAGACTTAATATTACGGCCATAGGTGTTATTCGCCAGAGCTGTTTTTAGGTATGAAGCATCAGAAACCTGTATATCCGCTACATACATAGTTGTGTTATACTTGCGAACTTTTTCTATTGTTATTTTAATATTTTCATCCTCATAGGAATTATCCGTAATTTCAGCTGCTGTTTTTACTGATGATTGTGTTGTTTGTGCTGTTTGTTTTGTTACTGTCTGACCTGCTGATGAAGATGATGCTGAAACCTTAGCCATTGATTTCTCAAGCACAAAAGTATCCATTAGTGTAAAAGTAACTGATGCTGCTAATAAAACAGAAAAAACACCAGCCCATCTATAAGGTTTTGCTAAAAAATTTTTCATTTTTTCTACATCCTTTCTTTTTGTAATATATCATAAATTACTAGGTAACTAATTATATAATTTTTTAGAAGCTACTGATATTACATATAATACACTTAAAAACTTAAATATACCTTAAATAATTTTATATAAAGCACCTTGCAAAAAAGATATAAAAAAACCCGCAGCTACTTAATTTTTTAAGTTTTGCGGGTTTTAAAAATATTCAAAGATTATTCAATTATAAAATTATTTTTCGACTACACTACTAATTATTTAATTATAATCTTTTAACTGCTCTTTTATGTTTATAAATTTATCAATATTTGCAGTAAAAATATCAACTAAAACAGGATCAAAATGTTCACCTTTTTCACTTTTAATATATTCTACGGATTCATCTACTGACCATGAATTTTTATAAACTCTCCTGCTGCAAAGAGCATCAAATACGTCAGCAATAGCGGTTATTCTTCCATATATGTGTATTTCTTCGCCCTTCAGCCCATTAGGATAGCCTTTACCGTTATATCTTTCATGATGCTCATGTGCAATAATTGCTGCTGTTTTCATAATTTCTTTATTAGAATTTTTAAGCATATCATAACCTGTTACACAATGATTTTTAATTATATCAAATTCTTTATCATTTAATTTTCCAGGCTTATTTAAAATATTATCAGGAATAGCAATTTTACCTATATCATGCATTGGTGATGCAAGTTTTATTAGTTCACATTCCTTTTCATTTAATCCATATTTTTGTGCCAGCAGTTTAGAGTATTCTGCTACTCTTCTAACATGATTTCCTGTTTCTTTAGAACGTGCCTCTACAATCTCTCCAAGTGTAAATATTATTTCTTTTTGAGTATTTTCAATTTCTTTATTTAAATATATATTGTCACAAGCTATTGAGATATTATTGCAGAAAATTTCTATAAAATTAATATCAATATCATTAATTTTTTTATTGCTTTTAAGATAAATTATATTTTCTAAGCCTGATTGACTTTTAAAAAACATAATAATTTCATTTTCACTAAAAATATTTTTTGTTTCATTAACTGCCTTATATAGCTTACTATATAATGTTAAAGAAACAACTTCTTTAACATTATTATAAATATATTTTGAATAGTCCCCAGTTGCTGCAAATATATAAAAATCATTTTCATCTTTTGTAGCAGCAAAACCAGAAACTTGATAACATAAATCATTTTTATTTAAATTTAAAAGTGAAGACAATTCTATTAAAACATTTTGTGAAAATTTCGTCATAGATTGAATTTGAAAAATTCGGGAAGAAGACTGAATGATTTTATCTAAGCCTTTCTTATTAGTATTAATTGTTTTTATATCTCTGTAAGTTCTTAAGGAAGTAACTATACAGGTATATAATTTCTGAGCAGTAAGTTCAGTTTTTTCTTTATAATCATTTATATCATATTCAACTATTACTTTTTTCTCAGGAGCCTGTCCTGGTTGTCCAGTTCTTAATATTATCCTTACATCGTTATTTTGTAAAACTTCTCTTACATATTTTATAACTTTTAGTCCTGAATCTTCTTCTTCCATTACTACATCAAGTAAAATAATTGCTATATCTTTGTTTTTTCTCATAAGCTCCATAGCTTCCTGAGCACTATATGCAGAATAAAATTTCAAACCCTTACCTTGAAATTGAAAATCACTAAGTACAAGTTTAGTAACACTATGAACCTCTTTTTCATCATCTGCAATAAGAATTTTCCAACTTTCATCTATTAATTCTGTCTCATGATTATATTCTTCAGCAAACAGCATATTATCATCTGAAAACACTATATTATCATTCATGGTTTTCCTCCTTTTCAAACTGATTCTTGGTTATATAATGGAAAAATAATTTTAAATGTAGTTCCTTTGCCTTCTTCACTTTCACATTCTATAGTTCCTTTAAGCTTATGAATGACAATATTATATACAATATTTAAGCCAAGTCCTGTTCCGCCTTTTCCTCTTTTAGTTGTAAAAAAAGGATCAAATATTTTTCCTAAAATATTTTTGTTTATTCCTTTACCATTATCAGAATAAATAAAAATAATATTGCTTTCTTCTCTTTTAATATTAAACTCAATCTCTCCTTCTTGTCCTTGTTCAAAGGCATGAAACAATGAGTTCATAACAAAATTTGTAACAATTTGTGATAAAGCACCTGGATAACTGTAAACTTCAAGATTTTCATCACAGTTTACTTTTACATTAATTTTAGTTTTTTTAAGTTTAGGCTTTAGACTTAAAAGAATTTGATTTATATATTCTTTTATTTTAAATACTCTTTTCTCTTCATTAGACTGATCTGCTGAAACCTGCTTAAAACTCGTAATTAGTTCCGATGCACGCTGTAAATTAGATAAAATTATATCTGCACTTTCATTTGTAATATTTAAATACTTTTCAAAATCAGATTTTTTCATAGAATTATTATGATATAAATCTATAAGTTCCTTAGTTTTTTCCTGCAGATGTGAAGCAGCTGTTACACTAACTCCTACAGGAGTATTTATTTCATGTGATACACCTGCTACAAGTCCTCCTAATGCTGCCATTTTTTCAGACTGCACAATATGATTTTGGGTAATCTGAAGTTTTTCCATTGCTTCAATCAATTCATTATTTGATATTTCCAGTTCTCTCGTTCTTTCTAAAACTCTTTGTTCTAAGTTTTTATTAAGCTCAAATATTTCCTGGTTCATGTGAACAAACCTGCTGGCAGTCAGCACTATCAAAGATAAAATAAATAATATCAATCCTAATTCATTAATATATGTATTTTTAATTGCTGCATAAATTATATAATATATATATATTACCGTACCAAAAGTAAATATTTTAGCTTCTTTAACACCTTTCACTGCTCCTATTATTGAAGATATTAATGTTACAATAATAAGTATAACTAAAGTACTATATAAAACATTTGAAGTAAAATTAATAATATCATATTTCCCTTTTGTAATCGTATATAAAATAACGCTGCTCATTGATATTATACCTGCTGCAATTTCGATTACCCTTATAATTTTCATCAATTTTTTATTTTGTTCTTGAAATACATTACCATAAAAATAAACAAAAACAAAAGGTACAAAAGAAAAAGTTATATAAAATAAATATGTCCATATTATAGGCGCATCTATAAATATAACATTTATATTTGTTACACTTGAAATACCATATAATCCCATGAACACTGTAAAACAGCTTAATGAAGTTAATATTCTTCCTTCTCTGCCTTTAAAAAATAATCCTAAAACAGCAAAAACAATAGAAACAGCAATTATTATACAATTTAAAACTAGTTTTTTTATTCCGCTTTTAAATATATAAGATATTATATCTTTATTTTCTCCCATGAGAATTGAGTTTTTATCAATTATTGGTGTTACGTTCTTATTTTCACCTTTGTTTAATTTTAAAATTAAAATATCATCTTTAAAAATATTTTTCGTCTGAATTGTATTTTCATCTGAACTTATATTAGGCTTTCCTAAAGGAATAATTACATCTTTATAAATAGTATCCAAATCTAAATCTTTACCTAAAACATTATAAGAACTTTTATAGACTATTCTTCCATTTAAAAATGCCTCATAACTATCAGCTTTAATTCCATTTAAATAAATGGCAGGATTAGTCCACTCACCCTCTTGAAGTTTTATCTTAATATAAACAGTACTATTATCAACTATAATTTCATCATAATTTTCCTGAAAATCTTTTATGTTTCTCCATTTGCTGTTACCATTTTCATATTTTTCTAAAATATAAATTTTATCTTTTTCAATTCCTGTACTGTTATCAGCTGCAACCCATAAATCTTCATAACTTAAAATCTGAATTTTATCTATGTCATGATAAAAAATATTTCTTGTTAAATTACCTAATAATGAAATAAAAATAATACAGCTTATTATAATGAATATTTTTTTAAGTTTTATTTCTATTTTAATCTCAGACACCTCCATTTATTTCTAATAAGCTAGTATTATTATATCAGAACAATAATTTCATAAATACCAATAAACTTTTGTTTTTATAAAAATTTAATATTTGCACAAAAGTAACCATTAAGAACTTTTGCATAATTATTCAAAAACTAAAAAAAATCCCAAACTTTAGACTGTATACTATTTGTCTAAGGTTTAGGATGCATTTCAAAACCATATATATTTTTCGCTTAATTTTAATAGTTTTATATTAATATTAATAACAATTTAATTCAGCCTGTAACACATAGTATTTACATAGTTAACAATATAGAAAATAAAATATAAAATTGATTTAATACAGTTTTATATTTAAATTTTAAGAATTAATTATTTATTTAGAAACCTTCGATTAATATTTTCACCTGTTACAGTAGATTCTAATAAATCACCTGTCTGAGCATCATAAACTGATGTTAAAATTGCATTACTATAAAATCCTGCCTTTGTGGTTATTCCATCTGGATATGATGTTAGTATAACCCAAACCATTCGTTCTGGATCTATTAAAAGATTAACAACAGTATTTTCTTTGTTATTCTCTAAAACATGTTCACTCCATGTTTCAAGTTTTACTGATTTAATAAAAGAATTTTTTGTTTTTATTTGATTGGATTCAAGTTTTTTCAATATATTAGCTTTTGATATTAAAGAAGATGAATCAATATTTTTATTAGCAGTATATAATGGCTTAGGATTATTATTATAATTCTGAGAGTTATGTTCTTCAGGTTTTACAGCATTAGATGTAATTGTTGGTTTAGATAATTCTATATTTTTAGACGATAATGCTAATACACTTGATGTACCAGTTAAACATATTGCAGCAACTATAATGATTGTTTTAACATTAGGTTTTATCATGTAAGTTCCTCCTTAATTATGGTTATAGACAATTCTATTTAAATTAGGTAAATAATTTGAAGTCCAATTTAAATTATTAATATCATAATTTAAAGAACTATACCAATTATGCCATGTTCCTGATAAATCTTTATACTGCATATTGGCATTATATATTCCATTAGAAAAAGTTGCAGCAGTATTATTAGTTTCTATACCAACTTGTGTAAATGTGGAATAATCAAATGGCATATAAAATTTTATTGCTAATTGATAATCTACATATACTCCCCACCAAAATGATCCTAAATATTGTATTTCAAACGAATGTCCACTACTAGCATAATTACTTCCAATAGAATATTCTTGATATTTATTTGGGTCTTGTGGTTGCACAGCAGTGAAATGTCCAGCCCAATAATTACCATTCAAATTCCCATCAACATCTCCAACTTCTATCCATTGGCTGGAATCTCCAAAGGCAGTCCACATTTCGTTAGTAATGAACGCATAATTATTTAATGAATCAAAATTGCTAATTAAAGATGACTGGCCATATGGATTATAAAAGTAACCACCATAATTAGTAAGAGAATTATGTTGCTGTGCGTATGCATGATTTGGAATATAACTGGCTTTAACAGATACTATTGGAAAAAATACTAAAATAAAAAATAATAGAAAAACAAACTTAATATATTTGCTTTTCAATTTTACCTCTCCTTCCATTTCAATATAGTATGTTTTTATATGTTAAGTATAATTATATCATTATAGTTTGTTCTATTAAATAGAAAATTATGAAAATATTAGTATTCAAGATTAATAGCCAAGTAAATTGCTTAATTAACTTTCTTATATTATTTAAAAATCATTAATTTTTGTTAATTATTAACTATTTTATTCAGAAAAAATAATCACAAAGTCTATATGCTATTGCACTGTGAATAATTTTTATAACTAGTAAATTAATCCTAATTTCATATGATAAAATATAAAATTTACTCAAACATCTAATTCAGCGGATAATGATTTATCGACAACTTTTTCTTTATCAGTTTCTTTATTAAAGTCTTTATTAAATTTATGTTCATTAACAAATGAAATTATTACTATATTTAAAGCTAATATACCAATGAAAACAACATATGCTCCCCTTAGGCTTCCTGTAAGAGCAATAGATATTCCGCTTAGTAAAAAATTTATTGAAGTTACTATTCCCTGAATAGGAAAAATAACACTATTTACTTTTTCAAAACCATGTCTGCCAAATACTGCAGTAGGAAGTGAAGTTGTAAAGTTTGCGGATCCTCCGATAGCCATTCCTATCATAAATACAGAAATATAAATGGTAAACTTAAGTTCAAGTACATTGAAAAACAGTGCCGCCATATACCATAATCCAAAACAAATCATAGTTTTCTTTGTACCGTATTTATCATCAAGTATTCCAAAAATCCAGGATCCAACAACACCTATTGCTGCCAAAAACGTCATTAAAGCGATAGCCTGAGGTTGTGTAAAACCTAACTGCATATTTCTTACAACCAATTGTGTCATAACACCAACAGTAACCAGCTGATATACTCCTGTTGTAACTGCAGTAAGCCAAGTTTCTCTTTCAGTTAAAAGCTTTTTAGTAGTCCAGCCGCCGTTTTGATCTTCCCCTTGTTCAACAAAATATTCTGCTTCATATACTTCTTTTGTAACATTATCCGGATACATATTTCTTTCCTGAGGTGTATCCTTAACCATTAATAAACCTATAATACCTAAAATTATAACTAAAATACTCGGTATCAAAACACCTTTCTGAAGTCCCCAGGAATTTACAAAGAATGCTATCATAGGAACATAAAAGGCTGATGCTAAATTATGTCCCATAGTTGTATATCCCATAACCACACCTTTTCTTTTAGGGAACCACTTTGCAACAAGAACTCCGCCTGAAATGTATCCCCCTGACATTACTGAACCAGTTATTACACATAAACAGATTGCATACATTGTGATTGTTGTTGATAATCCTAACCCTATATAGAAAATACCTGCTAAAAACATACAGATAGCAGAAGTTTTTTTCGCACCTAATCTAATGTTGATTTGTCCAAATATAATAAAAAATAAAAAACCTACAATTCCGGCTATTGTTCCCATACTTAACACAAGAGAGTATTCTATTCCATTTTTCGCAGCAAATGCTGGGGCAGTTATGTTAGATCCATCATTAACCATACCTACATAAAACCAAAACATTGCGGCACAATAAATTATAATGCCCCAGCCATGACGTCCGAAACCTCCGATTAAACTATTTCCTGACTTTGTTTTACTCATAAAGTTTTCCTCCATTCTGATTAAATTTAACAATAAAAACGACAAATTTTTAACTCATTTCAGAACAACTAATAATGTTGTAACTCTTTATTTTTATTTATGATTCCATTTTGAGTTTAAAAGCCTGTCCTCCTTTCATCAAATACTGTTATAGCCAATAAACTATCAAGCAATTTATATGCCATTTTTTAACAATGCATCTCTTTTTTTAACTGAACTATCCAAGCCTGTAAACACTTGCAATTTATCATATAACTTTCTACTCCTAATTTTTTTGCAGGTAATAAACATAGATTTTCCTAATACAAAATTGTATTAATGCTTTTTTATTATTTGAAACATAGCTTTATTGCTTACTATGGTATGATACATATTTGCATTTAATATAATACGTTTTAGTATTATTTTCCTGTTATTGTTTTTTATTGAAATAAGATTTTTTGTATCAATTTATAAATTGATATTATCTTTGATATTAGTTTATATAACTTAAAATTTCCCATAAAAAAAAGACACTGCTGACATTATAATAGCAGTATCTTTTAACATTAATTCTTAACTTTTAACTCTTAATTCTTAATTCTTAATTCTTAATTCTTAACTTATTATACTTATTATTTAATGTACTTGTATCTTAAATCCTTCCCTTTTCCTTCAACTGTAAGGTCAGCATAAGGATTATATTTTGTATTAGTAACTACTTTATACAAATTGTATAGCTGTGGCAAAAATACTCCCCAGTTACCAATCTCTTCTGCACAATGCTGAGACCATATAATACCTTCTTCAGGTGTTTCTTTCTTTTTCATACCTATTGCTGAAGATTTACCAACTACACCATAGTCAGTTTTCTGCCATTGATGTATTCTGTATCCCATTACTTCTTTTGTATTTAAAGCCTCAGCGCCAAAACCAAGACCTGCAACAACAACACAGTGTTCATAAATAATATACTCCTTAACTTCTGCTGGTACTGTAGCTAAATCTTCAAACCTTATATATAGATTCTGACGTGTTCCATCGTTCCAAGTTTGTGGTGCTATATGTACTGATCCTATTGGATTACCATGTTTTGGAGCTATTGCCCATTCTAAAGGCTCATGTTGTGATGGATGCCATAAAAGAAATGCCTTCTCCATATTGCTCCAGAACCAATCTATCATTACAGGCGTTACTCCTTCATGCTTCCAGTCTAAATGTGTCCCCATAGCATCTTGTATTACCTTTACTTCCATACTAACTTACTCCCCTTCATGAAAATATATTATTTATTTTTATATATTTATTATATATCATGCATAATATATGTTGCAAGATTTTAAATTGAATAATTTTTATAGTATTTACAATAAATTTCAATGTACCATAATTAAAATCCTGTACATACACAGGATTTTAATGTTTATTATAAAACTATCGGTTATTTATTATTAATTATACTCATTAGTATTTCAGTTCCTTTATCATAATTCTCCCTAAGAGCCTTTATTGCCCCTTCAATATCACCTGAAAGCACTGCATTATAAATTCTTATATGTTCTTCCATGTTTGAAGAATCTTTTTTCTGTTTTCTGTAAGCACTTCTAAGCATACTTTGCTGAACTTTTATAAGCTGTGATACTGATATAAGTCTGGAATTATTTGCGTATTCATAAAAAACATATATAAATTTTTCCACACAGCGTGAACGTTCCACCTCATTCTTTGCTGCCTTATATAAGTTAATTTGTTCTAGAAGCTTTTTAGCAATATCCTCACCATTTGCTGATTTCATAGCATATGTTATAGCAGCACAATCTAAGGTAAAAGCAACTTCCTGAACCTCTAATATATCCTTTTCTGTGAAATTAATTACTCTGGCACCTATATTGTTTTTATACTCAATTAATCCTTCTTTCTGAAGTCTGTTAATTGCTTCTCTAATTGGAGTGCAGCTTATTCCTAATTTTTCCTGTAATTCATTTACATTAACTCTTTCTCCCCATTCAATTTCAAGGTTTATAATTTTTTCTCTCAAATGTTCGTATATTTGATCAACTAAAGATTGTTTTACTATTGCTGCCATTATTTTTAATCCTCCCGTGAAAATATTTATGTAATATTCTAATTTTTTATATTTTATAAGATGCAAGATTTTCACTTGCTACAAAAATAATAACAGAATATATGTTTAGCATCAATATTTTTTCCAATAAATTAAGCACAGCAATTAAAGCTGTGCTTAATTTATTTAGATATTAACTTTTACGTTATCAACTAATACCTGAGAATTTAAAGTTATTTGTTCTATAGTAGCAGCTATTTCCTCAACAGTAGCAGCCTGCCCTGTAGCAATTTCACCTATTTCTTTAGTAGCATTTAAAACAACCTTTATACTTTCCTCTATTTCATAAAGAGCTTTAGATATTTTTTGAGAAGTATCTCCGCTAAGTAATGCTAGTTTTCTCATCTCACTTGCTACCACAGAAAATCCTTTTCCATTTTCTCCTGCTCTAGCCGCTTCTATAGAAGCATTTAATCCTAAAAGATTGGATTGCTTTGATATGTTATGAATTAAACCTATAGCCTCATTGCTTTCTTTTATACTTTCTTCCGCCTGTTTTGCTTTTTCAATCATTGCACTTAACTGTTCTGAAAGCTTTAAAGCATTATTTGCTATTTCATTTATTGTTACACTAGCTTGTTGAAGAGAACTCATTAAACTAACAGAAGAGTTTTGTATCTCTGCCAGCTTTTCTGTACTTTGTGAAACTCCAAGAGTTCCAATTGCTTCTCCATATTCATTAAATATCGGCACAGCATTAACTTTCATATCTATACCATGCTCTTCTTTTGTTAGGATTTTTTCTAATTTTTTCTTATCTTTAATAATCTTTTGTACTCCGCTTAGCTGATCACTTTTCAGAGGTCCTACCTTAAAAGGAGCTTTTACTTTGTTTCCATCTTGTGAATATATACATTCGCTTGTGTCGGTGACAGTTAACGAAAAATCACCATCGATTATATCTCTTATGACTGGCATAACCTCTAATAAATATTGAAGTTTTTTTTCCATTGTAGTCCCCCTGTTTTCTTTTTATTTATTATATATCATTTTAATTAAGTATTCTCTTAACTCCTTGTTTGACTTGTCTATTTCTTCAGAAGTCCACTCTTGAAATCCCTTTCCTGTCTTAAAACCTAACTCTCCCTTTTCAACCTTCTCTTTCAGAAGAGGTGATGGCTCAGTAGAATTTTCAAGATGTTTTAAAATATAACTGTGAATAGAAAGGGTTAAATCAGTACCTACCATATCTGCATTTTCCATTGGAGCAAGCTTTGGTAGCCTTAATCCAAAGCTGTATTTTACTGCTTCATCTACAGTTGCTGCATCTGCAATTCCTCTCTCTACTATAGATATTGCTTCTCTCCAGAGAGCATGCTGAAGTCTGTTTGCTACAAATCCGGGCACATCCTTATTAACTCTTATAGGACGTTTTCCTGCCAAAGTAAGAAGTTCCATAGTCTTGTCCATAACTTCATCAGAAGTATCATCTGCCTTTACAACTTCAACAAGAGGAATTAAATAAGCTGGATTCCAGAAATGCGTTCCAACTACCCTTGCTTTGTTTTTACATTTTGATGCGATTTCTGTAATACTCATAACAGAGGTATTTGAAGCAAATATAGTATCTTGTCTGCAATAATTTTCAAGATTTGCAAATAAATTTTGCTTAAGCTCCATATTCTCTGGAATACATTCAACTACAAAATCTGCATCCTTTGTTGCTTCTTTCATATCTTCTGTTAATATTATTCTGCTGAAAATGTCTTCAATTGTATTATCGTCTATTATGCCCTTTTCCTTTAGCTGCTCAAGATTAGATTTTATTTTATCCATGCACTCGTATTCAAATTTTTCTCTTATAAAAATTGTAACCTTTAAATCCTTACATCCTGCAAATACTTGAGCAATAGCACTACCCATAAGTCCTGGTCCGAATACTGTAATATTTTTAATACTAGTTCCCATAAAAAAACCTCCTTAAAAATTTTTAAAAAAATTGCTTCAAAAAACTATTCAAGCAATTTATGTGCCAACTTTCTCCACTTCATTGCTTAATTTTATCCCCAAAGCCTTAGCCTTTCTAAAAACTGTAGGCTGAGTAACACCAAGTACCTTTGCCGCTTTATAAGTACTGCCGTATTTCCTGAGAGCACGTTCTATAATTTCTTTCTCAACTCTAGCCAAGGCATCCTTAAGCAGTAAGTTATCTTCTACATTGTCTGAAGGTATTTTATTATTTCCAATTATATTTGATACCTGATTATAGGTAATATATTTTTCATCATCAATAATTGTCAGTCTTTCAATAACATTCTGAAGTTCTCTTACATTGCCCGGCCAATCATAATACTCTAAAGCCTGTATTGCTAAACTGTCAAAATTCTTATTCTTTCCATATTTAATATTAAATTTATCTAAAAATGTCTGTGCTAAAATAGATATATCTTCTTTTCTATCTTTTAGTGCTGGAATTTTTATAGGCAATACATTTAATCTATAAAATAAATCTTCCCTAAACTTGCCTTGTTTTATCAGTTCTTTTAGGTCCCTATTTGTTGATGCTATTACTCTCACGTCAAGCTTTATGCTTTTAGTTCCACCAAGCCTCATAATTTCTTTTTCCTGCAGCACTCTAAGTAATTTTGACTGTAAATTTAAAGGCATTTCACCTATCTCATCAAGTAGGATTGTCCCCCCATTAGCCATTTCAAACATACCAAGCTTTTCTTTATTTAAAGCCCCTGTAAAAGCCCCTTTTTCATACCCAAATAATTCTGACTCAATAAGACTCTCTGGTATAGCAGCACAATTTACTTTAATGTAAGGTTCCTTTCGCCTGTCGCTCTTATCGTGAATTTCCTTGGCAACAACTTCTTTACCGCTGCCTGTTTCACCAGTTATTAAAATAGTTGCCTCCGTTTTTGCTACGTATTTAATTAGTTCCTTTATTTCCTTCATATTGGGACTTTCACCAATAAAATTCCTGTTATCAACAGCTTTGTTTCTATAATAATTTAATTCATTCAAATATTTCTCATTCTTTTTTTCTGTCTTTTCTAGTTTGTCTTTTAATTTAATTAATTCCGTCAAATCTCTCATAACTGTTAGAACCTGCTCAACTTCACCATTTCTGTTAAAGATGGGATTGCCGGTTATTAAAACTTTTTTGTTATTTTTACCTATAGTGGCTAATGAAGTTACTTTTTTCTTATCTTTAATCACAAGCATTGAAACAGCATTATTAAACATTCCTTGTTTAATTGCTTCTTCAATATGCTTTCCAACTATATCCTGTTCATTTATTTCAGTTATTTCAGTATAACCTTTATTAATGGCTGTAACAATTCCATTCTTATCCACTATACATATTCCATCGGATACAGCATCTCCTATTGCAAAAGCATCTAACTCTCTTTCCTTATACCTGTTAAGCTGCTCTAAATCATTCTTTTGCTTCTCTATTACATCCTGATAATATATTAAAATATCAAATACTGCATCATCTACTTCAATAAACTCTTTATTTTTCAATTTTTCTATTCCTTCTCTTATAAATTTATCGATTTTAAACAACTTTTTTTCCATAATATTTACCCCTACTATCAAAATAATGAATTAAAACAGCTCGTCCCTTATACATATGTGTATTATCTAATACATATATGTATTAAGTAATTTACATAAAACTTATAAATAAATACGAAAATAATTTAAACTTCCTTTAAATATTGACATTGCTGATTTTTCTGTAAATTCCTCTTAAAAACATTATAACACTAAAAATTGTTAAAAACAAATCAATGATAACGGTTATACTTTAAACGATATTATTAATCAATAGCGTACAACTATTAAACATAGCAAATAAAAAATCGCACCAAAAGTAATACAAAATTTTATTACTTTTAATGCGTTTTTTATTATTTTAAATCTGATTTTTGTAAATAAGTGCTAAACAATTGACATTGCAGCCATATAACCGCTTCTAACTGCATCTCCTATTTTTCCTGGCTTTAAGCAATCACCAATAACATATACTTCTTTTCCCTTGAATGCATCTTTTAATTTTTCTACAACATCAGAGTTTGATTTATTTCCTGTTGAAAAAATAACAGTATCTGCCTTAATAAATAATTCTTCTCCATCTTTAAAAACAACAACACCGTCTTTCTTAAACTCATGACACTTAGCTCCAAGAACCTGCTTTATTGCTCTTTTATCCATTTCATCAAGTAGAGCATTTCTATAGTACCCAAAGGTCTCATAGGCCATCATTTTATTCATTTCAACAACAGTAACATTCCTGCCCTCATTAGCAAGGTGAAGTCCTACTTCACACCCCACAAGACCGCCGCCTACTATGACAACATTTTTACCAATCTTGTCTATTGAATTATAAGCTTCAAGAGCATTCATAGCTAAATCAATACCAGGAATCCTTGGTACAAGAGGCTGAGAACCTACTGCAATAATTAATGCATCTGGATTTATCTTGTCTATTAAAGCTGCATCAGCCTCTGTATTTAAAATTACTTTAATATCTTTATCATTTTCTACTTCCCTGATTAAAAGATTTTTAAAATTCCTTAAGTCTACCTTATCTTTATCTTTATCAGTGAAATTGATAATTCCGCCTAATTTATCAGTCTTCTCTACAAGAGTTACTTTATGTCCTCTTTCTTTAGCTGTCAATGCTGCTTGAAGTCCTCCAATACCACCTCCGATAATTAATACTCTTTTGCTTTCCTTTGGAATAGGCATACGATCAGGATAATGTCCAAAACCTGAATTAGGATTTATTGCACATCTGCCCATTGATGCTGGAGAGTAAATTTTAGCCGCCTCTTCTTTAGACAGTTTAACCCAAAGCGGTATATCTGTCTTATGTTCACAGAATCCAGGATAGCATTGAAAACATTTTTTAAACAGTTTTATATGTAGGAGGTTTTATAGGATAAGATTCTATTGGAATATCTTCTGTACCAAAGGTCATTTCTCCGTTTACATTTTTAACTGTAATCCATTTTAACCAATTTTCATTATCTATATTAGGATAATCTTCCCTTAAGAACCATCCTCTAGATTCCTTTCTTAAAAGTGAAGCTTTAAAGAACATCTCTGCGGAAAGTATCATAGCTTCTGCTTCATGACAAGACAGTAGATAGTGGAAATCTTCAGCTTTTAGCTGAGCTGCCTTTGACTTTACCTTTTCTAATTTTCTTAAAGCAATGCTTAATCTATGTTCACTCATATATATACTGTTTTCTACTGGAGCAATAATAGCCTGCAGGTCTTGAATTACTTCTTTTGCAGTATAACCTTCCTCTCTGTAAAGAGGTGCAAAAGCTCTTTCTCTGCATTCATTAATTTGATTTTCACATAATTTTAATTGCTCTGATTTCTCAGCGTACTGAACAGATTTTTCACCTGCTATAAGTCCTGCAAATACTGCGTTTAATATTCCTGAGCCCCTGTTTCTTCCTGGAGGTGCTGGAACCGCTCCCGCTGCTGCAGAGCCTGCATAACTTACATCACCTATAGCAAATAATCTTGGAACAGTGGTTTCCATATCATGATTAACTTTAACCGGTGATTGTTCTCCTAAGAAACCTGGTGCAACTTCATTGTCTGTATCTACACTATGACATTTTTCGTAGATTGTTTTCCACAATTTTAATCCATAAGGTCTGGACCATATTAAATCAGTTGTAAATAATACCTCATCATCCTTAGTCATCGGGCACTCATCTGGACGCATATATATAGGTCCTTTCCCTGCAGACATTTGATTATACCATTCAGCTATGGCATTTGAATTAATATCAGCTTCAGGGAACCATCTGAAATTCTTTGTAATATTTTCATCTAAAGCATTGTATAAGCAGTTTTCATTAAATACCAGCTCATGATGGCTTTTTACTTTAAATAGCTGTGCAAAATTACCAAACTCAGCATTTCTCATTTCTGCTCCTGCTCTATAAGCAGCTGCTATACCATCTCCGCGTCCGTTAGACCACATATTTATAACTCGGTAGTTCTGGCTTCCTGTAGCAAGTATTACAGCTTTAGCCTTAATAATATAGAAAGTTCCATCTAAAATACTGTAACCTACTGCCCCTGCTGCCTGACCTTCATTAGTCAATATATCAGATATAGTTACTTTATCTATAATTTTAACACCTTTTTTTTCAGCAGTCCTGCGAACTTTAAGAGTTATATCAAGGTCAACACCTATCATTCCTGTCATAGGTCCAGTTGGAATAATTTTTAAACTTCCATCTTCATTGTAAGGTACCTTTACTCCCCATTCTATAAGCTTGTCTATCATTTCGTGATTTCTGCTTACATAATTTAGCATCTGCACCTGGTCTCCTAAAAAGCATCCAACTGCATTTGCATGATAAGCTACAAATTCTATAGGTTTTACTCTATTAAAATCAAAATATTGCAGCACTCCCCCTCCTCTATTTGCTTTTCCGCTGTAACCTGAAGTTTGTTTTTCAACTATTAAAACTTCAGTATTTGCATTTGTTTCCTTAACGGTAATAGCAGCTGTAAGACCTGCTATACCTCCACCGATGACAAGAACATCTGTGGATAATACTTGCTCTTTATAATCTATCTTATTCATTTTCTATTCTCCTTTCTTATGATAAAGGCTCTTTATCTATATTTGTCAAAGCTTTGATATAAACGTTCTCCCTTAAAATCAGGAATTACCTTAATACAACCCTTTGCACATACAACCTCACAATAGTTACAGTGTACACAGTCTTCTATATATTTAAAAACCGGTATTTTATTTTCTTCATCCCATCTTATTACATCAATAAAGCATGATTTGTAACACAGCTTGCAGCCAATGCACTTATCTCTATCAAAATTAATTACATTATTCATATTCATTCTAAACCCCTCCTTTTAGTAAAATTAAAAATTATCCTTTTCCTCTGCATAAATCTTTGGAAGTATTGCTGCCAGGTTTGTGAATTCTTTAATATTGTGAAGACATAAAGCCATTGGTCCAAAAGCTGGCATTCTTATTCCATCTGGGAGAGCCTTCACATCTTTTCCATTAACTACTGTCCATCCCATCCAGAAACGAGTTCTAAGTTCTACTCCACCTTCAATTTCTCTTATAAAGTGTGTCATTATTGTTGGTGGTGAAGCAAAAGGAGGTTGTCCTTCGCCATTACCTTTTGCACATACAATTGTACCGCAGGCTTCTGTACCAATTTTACTAGCATCAAAGCCTAGGTTGGCTGGATTTTTAAAGTTTATAAATAATCCCTCTGGTCCCATACCAATATTCTCAACTACATGATGTGTTGTATCCCAATATCTTTCCTTATAGGATAAATCCGGATCTTTTGCCTTTTCTCTCTGCATAGTTTCAGCTTTATAGTGATCCTCTGGATCCCAAATTGTATATCTTAGGTTATCAAGACCATGCCACGCAAACCACCAGTCAAACATTTCTACAGTAACACCTGGCATTTTTGTTAAATTTGCTACAAATCCTGTCCCATCCTCCATTACGCAGTATCCAACCTCTACATCTAAGTATCCTGGTTTAAACAGGTCATTTCTATCTTTAAATTTCAGTGCTTTTTTAGGATCAACTGGTCCTTTTAACACTAAATCATATTTCTCCTTTGGCGCTGGAACCATGTCCATGTTGTAATACTTGAAATAGCTTTTTAACCTGTCCTGCTCTGTAACAGGTACTTTAGTTGACACTTTTGTTTCCATTATTACACCTTCCTTATATTTTTTATTAATTTTTAAAATAGCACTAATATATAGAGCAATACTTGTACCAATCTGTTAAAAAACTAACATTTATTAAATTTTTGTATAAACGCTAAATTTTTTGTTGTATTTTTAACAATTTTATATTTATAACCTAATATAAATATAAAAGTAAAAACTCAAAATTAAGTTAATAATAATGCCTGAAACAAAAATGTTTCAACCCATAAAATATTCAAGCTACTTCAATTTTAATATATGTTTTTATTTTACTTATAAGTTTCATATTTAGTTATATTTATAAAAAATCGCTGGAAGCTATAAGCTTTTGCCAGCGATTTTTTTATTTTTTTGCAGGAAATCCTATTATTTAATTCAAAAATGTAATGCTTTACTTATAATTTTGTTTTGAAACTTTTTTGCTATACTAATACATTAATGTATTACCATTTTTTTATTCCTAATGCTTTTGCCTTTCTTAAAACTGTAGTCTGAGTTATTCCAAGCACCTTTGCAGCTTTATGGGAGCTTTTATACTTTTTTAAAGCCTTTTCAATAATAGTTTTCTCAAGCTTATTTACTGCCTCCTTTAAGGTAGTCTCTTCATTATCTGCTGCAATATATGAAAATTTATCTTTTCCTAATACATTAATAACGTCCTTATCAGTAATGAATCTTTCATCTCCAATTATAACCAGCCTTTCTATAGCATTTTCTAGCTCCCTTACATTTCCAGGCCATTGGTAGCAGGATAAAATCTCTATTGCAGATGCTTCAAATTCCTTACTTTTATTATATCTTTCTGTAAATTTTTCCAAAAAGTTATAAGCTAATAATGCAATATCTGCTTTACGCTCACGAAGAGGCGGAATTTTTATTGGTATTACATTAAGTCTATAGTATAAATCTTCTCTAAAACGTCCATTCTTTATCTGTTGTTCCAAATCCTGATTAGTTGAAGCTATAACTCTTATATCAAGACTTATAGTTTTTGTTCCTCCAATTCTTGTAATCTCTCTTTCCTGAAGCACTCTCAAAAGCTTTGACTGTAGTTTTACAGGCATTTCTCCAATCTCATCTAATAAAATTGTCCCCCCATTTGCCATCTCAAAATATCCTAATTTTTCTTTTTTCATTGCACCTGTAAACGCACCTTTTTCATATCCAAAAAGTTCAGATTCTAATAAGCTTTCAGGTATAGCAGCACAATTAACCTTAATGTAAGGCCCATTTTTTCTTAAGCTGTTTTTATATATTTCTCTTGCTACAACTTCTTTTCCAACCCCTGTTTCACCAGTTATAAGCACAGTTGCATCAGTTTTTGCTACATAACTAATAGTCTGCCTGATTTTTTCAATTGAATAATCTTTTCCTATAAGCTTGTCTTCTCGTTGACTGCTTTTTAAATTTATTAATTCATTAAGATATTCTCTACTTTTTTTTTCTGCTTCTTCTAATTTATCTTTTAGCTTAATTAGCTCTGTTGTTTCTCTCATAAGTACTAAAACATATTTTATTTTACCTTGTTCATCAAAATAAGGCTTGCCTATAAAAAGCACCACTTTCTTTTTTCCCTTTGCAATTAATGTACCCATAACAGATACTTCTTTCTTTTGCTGTAATACCATACTGCATATTGCAACAGGTTTTTCAACAATATAAGGCTCTATTTCGTTTTGGACTTCCATTATATCTCCCTCAATCAGATGTCCAGCCTTCAAGGTTACATATTCCCCTTTTAAATACTTTTCATTTAAAATCGTCTGCATATTTTTTCCTATTATTTCATCAGCTGATATCCCTGTTACCTCTGAGTATCTGCTGTTTGCAGCAATAACAAAACCGTTTTCATCAGATAAATATACTCCATCAGACATAGCATCTGCTGCTTCAAACACATTCAGTTCTCTCTGACGCAAAAACATATTTTCTTCCATTATTATCTTTAGTTTTTCTTCAAAAACATTATTATTTTCTATAAGCTTAAACAATAACTTATTAATATCTAATCCTGTTTTTTCAACAAGTGTATCTAATCTTTCTTTTAATTTACAGCCGATTTTAAGAAAACACTCTTTATCCATTCCCCAAACTCCTTAGTTTACTAAATCTATGTCAATATCTTAGACACAAAAAGTTGAACTTATTACGCAATTTTCTAGCTATATCATCACATTTTTATTGAGTTAAATATTCTATACTACTATGTAGTGAATTTTCAACGCTTAACTATGTTAAGTTCTTACCAGAATTATAAAGCTCTATTGTTGTATTTTTAAATTCTTATTTATATTTTAATGTGTTCGTCTTTCTGTGTCTACAATATTACACTAATAACAATGCTAAGTAACACTAATAAAAAAGCCATTGGTTCTTTGCCAATGACTTAACACCGTCTTCTGTACAGTTCTTTCAATGCTCTAAAATCATGTTATGATAATTATAGCAAATACTTATTAATATCTCATCATAAAATTTTCTACTATCTCTAAAGAAGGAATAGCACTTATGGCACCTTTATTCATAGTAGTTAACGCTGCTACTGCATTAGAAAACTTAAGAATTTCTTTCATCTTATTATAAGCTATATTATTTATATATATATCTTTTGTGCAAATTTGATATAGAAAGGCTCCTATAAATGAATCTCCTGCACCAGTTGTATCTACAGCCTTAACCTTATATCCTTCAACGGTAATTTCATTTGAACCAAAGTAAGCTGAAACTCCCTTGCTTCCTCTTGTAATAAGAATAACTTTAACACCAAGGGACAATAACCATTGGATAGCTTTTTCTTCTTCACTAATTCCTGTAATAAACTCTAGTTCATCTTCACTTACTTTTAAAATATCATCATATTTTATAAATTCACAAATAATATTTTTGTATTCCTTATGATCCTGCCATAGAGGAAATCTTATATTAGGATCAAAGGATATAATTCCTCCAGCCTTTTTTACTGCTTCAATTGCAGCCACATGTGCCTTTCTTACTGGTGCATCCACAAGACTTACAGAGCAAAAGTGCAAAATATCTCCTTCACCGAACCACTGCTTATCTATTTCACTTTCTTCCAAAAGCATATCTGCGCTTGGGTTTCTATAAAAAGAAAAATCTCTTTCTCCATCTTCCCTTAAAGAAACAAATGCAAGAGCAGTATTAGCTTTATGCGTTCTAAATATATAGTCTGTTTTTACTCCTACCTCCCTTAAAGTTTCAACAAGGTAATCTCCAAAAGCATCTTTACCTAGTTTCCCAATAAAAGCACTCTGTCCACCTAATTTAGAAACCACCGCTGCCACATTCGCCGGAGCACCACCTGGTGCTTTTTGAAAAGAAGAAACATCCTTTAATGCAGTTCCCTTTTGTTCAGGAATAAAATCAATCAGTGCTTCACCTATTGTAAATACTTTTTTCATTGCTAAACCTCCTCCTTCACTCTTATATCCCACTTATTAAGAGTTTTAATAAGAATTTTCTCATCGCTAAAGAATTCAATAGCTTTTGCAGTAGACTTTGGATAAACAGTAGAGGTTATAACTCTCTCACCTTCTTGAATAAATACTTCTACAGAAATTCTATCTATAAAAATTCTCAATTTTAATTTATTTTCTAAAAGAGAAACTTTCACCCTTCTTACATCTTTAATATCTTCTGACTCTGAGCCTCTTAGAATTTCTCCACTATTTGAACGGTCAAAGATAAACTTTCCTTCTTGTCTATCGTAGTACATAACTGTCTGATTTTCTTCATCCTTAAGTACCTTTAAACCAAATTTGTTCGCTTTCAAAGAATCTATTTCTAATTCTAATTCAATACTCTGTCCTTCAATTTTTTCTAAAGCTAATGTACCTTTTACTATTACAGCTTTATAACTCACATGGTTTGCTCTGTAGTTTTTCATTTCTTCCACAGGATATTGATACAGTTTACCCTTAAATATTTTTAGTTCTCTTGGCAGAGTCATAGCCCCAGCCCACTTATGTCCTTTATCATGGGTGGGAACATTACGCTCCCACATTTGCATCCAGGCAATTAGAATACGTCTTCCTTTGTTATCAACTAGTGTTTGAGGAGCATAAAAATCAAAACCGCTATCAATTTCATCTATAGTATTAAAATCAAACTTACAATTTTTAAAATCACAATTTCCTAATATATATACACTAGAATATAAATTGCAGTACTTATCTCCATCCCTCTCTAAAAACTGTGGAGATATTACTAGTACATCATGTTCTCCCATTTGAAACAAATCAGGGCACTCCCACATTTTCCCTATATTATTTTCACTCCGTGCTAAAACTCCAACATAAGCCCAATTTAATAAATCCTTGGATTTATATAAAAGTAATTGACCATCTCCTTCTTGATGACGAGATCCAATTACCACATAATACTCCTCTCCACGCTTAAAAACTTTTGGATCTCTAAAATCTTGAGGTAGTGCATTTTCTGGCAAATCTCTCGTGCTTATCACTGGATTATGTTTAACCTTTTTAAATTCAATTCCGTCTTCTGATACAGCAATATTTTGTATTTGACGGATATTTTCTGGGTTATCAACATCAGGATTTGTATGACCAGTATACATTAAGTATAATTTTCCATCCTTCTCAATAGCACTACCTGAAAAACATCCATCTGCATCATAATACATATCTGGAGCCAAGGCTACAGGCAAGCATTCCCATTTTACCAAATCCTTACTCTTAACATGCCCCCAGTGCATAGGTCCCCACGCACTATCATAGGGATAATATTGATAAAATAAATGGTATTCTCCATTATAATAAACAAATCCATTAGGATCATTAATCCATCCTATTTCCGCCATAACATGATAGTTCAACCTATATTCATTATTTACTTTATCTTTATTTTGTAGGACATAGTCTCTTGCTTTACTTAATTTGCTCATTGTCATCTTCCTTTTGAGTTTATATTTTTAATATGCAGAGTTTAACTTCCATATCTTTAAACTCTTAACTTTAACAGTTTCAATATTACTATCAGCCCAAAGCAACAACTCTAAGGCATCTTCTCTAGTTGGATAAGTTCTTGAGGTTAGTCCCTTTAACTTGTTCACATATGCTTCTATCATAGATTTATCTAAGTATATTTGAAGCTTAAGTGTATCTTCATCTATATTTACTTTTCCACCTTGAATTCCCTTTTGCAGTTCAGGATTCAAAGAAGATTTATCTTTGTTTATTAAAAATTCTTTTGTAGATTTTTTATAGTATAATAATGTTTCTTCTTCCCCATCTGGAGTTCTTCGAAGCTTTATTCCAAACTCATCTGCACTTCCACCATCCAGCTCTAATTGTATCTCTAAACAATCACCCTTAATAGCTGAAAGCTCTCTATTTGCTTCTTCCATAGTTTTATTCTTGATATTTAGAAACTGAAGTCCTCGAAGAGATTCAAGCTCACTTATTGGTTCAATGCCAAGTCGTCCATCTTCTCTTATGAAAATACTTACAGGAAGACCTCCATTATGAGCCCAGCCTGACTGTATTTCATCTAGCTTTGTTCTTCTGCCTTGGGCTATACTAAATATAATAGTTCTTCCCTTAGGGTCTACCATACCGCTTGGTCCTGTAAAATGTTCTCCTACATCTAAAAGCTCTGGCTCTTCAGTATCTGGTGTGAAGGTGAGAGTGTCACTGTCCCAATTGCCAAGCCAATACCAAACATATTTAACATTGTAAGGACTATAACTAAAGAACCAAGGATTTATAAGAAGAATATACTTCATATTTCCTTTTCCATCTTTCCCTACAGGAAGGAATACAGGAAGTTCCCATACCTCTCCTGTTTTAGGATACTTTATATAGTCTCCAACAAACAATGGCTTCTCATATTTCCAATTATATAAATCCTTTGAGGTGTACATGAGAGCTGTACCACCTACACTCCCATTCTCATTCTTAATCCCTGAACCTACTATAGCATAGTAGGTGTCTTCTTCCTTCCATACAAAAGGGTCTCTAAACTGACCAAAGTGAGGCTCGCCTTTTTCGGTCTTAATATTTTTATTCTGAATAATAATTGGTATCTCGTTCTTTACCCAATTTATTAAATCATTATCTCCATCTTCCTTAAATGTGCTTCTAGCCATTGCTACACATTGGCTGTAAATACTACCATCTCCTGCTGTGTAAATAATTGTTGGAATTCCATCATCTACAATAGCACAGCCAGACCAATCTCCCTTTTCATCTAGCTTGCCCTTCTCAGGTACTAATGCACAGGGTACATCCCTCCAATGAACCATATCTTCGCTAACTACATGGCCCCAGTGTATTTGTCTCCAAAGAGGGCCATGAGGATTGTGCTGAAAGAAAAGATGGTACTGTCCATTAAAGTACATTGGGCCATGAGGCTCATTCATCCAATACCCAGGTGATATAAAATGATAAATTGGTCTATGCTTATCTCCCTCATAAATATTTCTATCAATACTTAAATTAGGTTGTGGAAGTTGACCATTCCACATACTCAAATATTTATTATATTCATTTGATATTTCTTCACTAGTTAGGGCTTTATTATATATTTTAAGTTCATCCATAAGCCCACAATAGCAGCCTACCTCATAAACTTCCTCAAGCTTTATGGCATTATTGCTCTTACCAATGATTAAGTCTTCAGTGCTTGGCGTAAGAAATGAGTTCTTTGAAACTTCTAGATAGCTTACTTTATTACCATTTATGTATAATTCCATAAAGCCAAGTTCACCGTCATAAACTGCTGTTATATAAGACCATTTGTTTATAGGTATTGTTTTTTTATCACAACATATTTCGTACCAATTGCCACTAATTGCAACTTTAAAGGAAATAACTCCAAAAGCTCTTAAGCCCAAAATAAATCCTTCTACTTTTTCTTCATTATGCTGATTCACAATAGCTGTTATATTATTATTCTCATTATATTCATGACATCTAGGTGCCACCCATACTTCAATTGACAACTTATTTTTCTTATTTTCTATAACACCCTTATTATCCTTTATCCAAGTTGAAAAACCATCAAATAAAAGTGCACTTCCTTTAACTCCCTCCATCCAAATCGGATTTGATGAAGGTTTATACTTTGCATCATTAAATACATAATTTATTTCATTATTTATTTTAGTTATCTTATTTTGGACATTTTTACCCTGTGCTTCATCAAAACTCCAATAAGCAGCAAGATTATTCACTTCATTAATTGATTTAGTTTCCATTTTCAACACCGCCTAGCTTTCTTTTCTTATATTCACTAATTACAGATGCTACTATCGATTATTTTTAGAAAAAGATTTCTAATATTTTTTACTTTACCAAAAGATTAGGTTCGATAGTTATAAATTAAAAGTTAATTGTAGTTATTTTAAAAGTGCAAAACTAAGATATTAATAAATTATCAAAGGAACACTAAAATTGACTATATTTATATTAATATAATTAGGAATATGCCCCTACCAGAGCATATTCCCTTAAATATTAATTATTTATTGCTATTGTACCTATCATAAGCTGCTTGAGTAATTTTTATATACTCATCAATACCAATCTTTTTGAGATCACTTAAATATTTATCCCATTCACCTTCTATTCCACCATTCATTAACCATTGTGCTCTCTTTTTATTTACATATTCTCCAAGTTCTGTTTCGATCTGATTTCTTCTTTCTACTTCTTCAGGGGTATAGAATAATGATGGAAGATGCTCTTTTTCCATATAAGGCGTAAACAATTTAACTCTATCAATTCTCACCTTTGCTCTTGGTTCCATATCAACTATCTTTTCAAAATCTTCAGCAGTTACTACACCAGCACCATTTGGAGCAACCTTTTGTCTGAATTCACCCATTGCAACTCCTTCTGGAAGCGGCTTGTTGACAAGCTTTCCGTCTTTTTCTTCATATACTTCACCAATTGGTCCCCAATGAATTTGAGCAGTCATTTTTGGTTCGAATTGTTGGTCAATCCATCTTGCTGTTATTTCTGGATTTTTGTTAGCCTTAGTTATTACAAATGCTCCTCTTCCCCACTGCGATCCATTAGACCAAGCAATCTTTTGCTCTCCTTTAGGTCCTTTTAATGGTCCTACTAATACATAGTCTTTTTCTCTTTCTGGTCCAACTATTTCAGTTTCTTCCCACCATATAAATGAACCTAGTGTTTGTTCTGAAGTTTTCCCTTTTGCAAATAGAGCATTTGGATCCTTAGTTAAAGTGAAGGATTCCTTGTCTATTAAACCTTCTTGTACCCATTTACTAAAATATTGAATTGCTTCTTTATATTCCTCCCGAACTGCAGTATAAATTACTTTTCCATCTCTGACTATTAAGTGGTCATTTGGGTCTGCCATCCCAAAACCTCCAAATAGATTTCCTATATCAGCACACCACCACATATGAATAAAACTCATTGGATTTTCATCTTTTTTCCCATTTCCATTAGGATCTTTTTCCTTAAAAGCAACTAATACGTCATGTAGCTCATCTAACGTTGTTGGAATCTTCATTCCAAGTTTATCTAACCACTTTTTATTTATAAAGAAGAAGTAAGGATTAGAACCAATAGCTCCTTGACCGCTACCCATTTCTTCTCCAATAGGTAGTGAATAAATTTTCCCATCTGGTGAAGTAATAAATTTTTTAATCTCCGGCTTTTTTTCAAGCAATTTCTTAACATTAGGCATATATTTATCTATTAAATCATCAAGTGGTATGATTGTTCCATCTTGGCTATATTTAACTAAGTCATAATCAGAAAAGCCGGCATTATAGAAAGCATCTGGAAGATCTCCACTTGCTAATAAAAGGTTCTTCTTTTCTTGATAATCAGTGTCTGGAATGTTGTTCCAGTCAATATGAACATTTGTCTGCTCTTCAAGTTTTTTAAATATAGTCATCTCATTATAAGATGGAGCTAGTGGAGCCTTTGGTGAAACAACCTTTAGTGTTACCTTCTGCTTAACAATTGGTAAGCCTGTAACATTGAATTTTGAAACATCACTCTTTGAAACATTAGATTCCTTGGTTGAACACCCACCTAGAAATGTGCTGGAAACTATGATTCCAGTAAAAATAATTGATAAAACTCTTTTTTTCATATAATTTCCCCCTATAAATGTTTACATATTAGTTAATCGATTAACTAAAGTTGGAATTTGTTATTACCCTTTTATTGAACCAATCATAACCCCCTTTACAAAATATTTTTGTATAAATGGATATATTGTGAGCAATGGAACTGAAGATACTATAATTACTCCATATTTTATAAGTTCCTTTGCCCTTTGTTTTGCCATAAGCGTTTCAATATCTATTAACATTCCCTTTTGTGGTTCAGCTTGAATTAATATATTTCTAAGTATTAACTGCAATGGATACATTTTTTCTTTGCCCAAGTAAATTAATGCATCAAAGAATCCATTCCATTGACCTACAATTGTATATAAAGCTATAACAGCTATTATCGGTTTTGATAAAGGAAGTACAATCTTTGTAAAGAAGTTTAAATCTGAACACCCATCTATAGAAGCTGCTTCTCTAAGGTCTTCTGGTATACTAGTTTGAAAGAAGGTTCTTGTTATAATTAAATTCCACACTGATACTGCACCAGGTATTACCATAGCCCATATTGTATTGGTCATATGCAAATTCTTAACTAATAAATATGTTGGTATAAGACCTCCACCAAAGAACATTGTAAATAAAAATACTACCATAAAAAAATTTCTTCCATAAAAATCCTTTCTAGATAACGGATAAGCTCCTGTTATCGTCATTGTAACACTGACAACTGCACCTAATCCAGCATATAGGAGTGAATTTTTATATCCTGTCCATATAGAATTATCATTAAATATTCTACTATAACCTTCAATAGTAATTTTTTTAGGATAAGCCCATACTTTACCTAATGCAACAAGATTTGGATCACTAAAGGAAGCTATTATCATAAAATATAGAGGATACAAAACTGCTACACAGACAATTCCAAGCACAGAATAATTTATTATGTCAAATATTATATCTTCTTTTGACTTTCTCTTATTAAACATAAACTATCAACTCCTTTACCACAGACTGGTTTCACTAAATTTTTTAACTATCTGATTAACTGATATGAGTAATACAAGATTTATTACTGCATTAAAAAGTCCAACTGCTGTCGAGAAAGAATACTGAGATTGCTGAAGTCCTATCTTATAAATATATGTAGGAATAATTTCGGATGTATCTAAATTTAATGAAGTTTGCATTAAAAAAGCTTTTTCAAACCCCACATTCATAACATTACCTATTGATAGAACGAGTTGAATTATAATAACCGGCATTATAGCAGGAACGTCTACTGTAAAAATTCTTCTAAGCTTGCTAGCTCCATCTACAATTGCTGCTTCATGAAGCTGTGGATCCACTCCAGCAAGTGCAGCCATATAAATTACTGTAGCCCAGCCTGTACCCTGCCAAATACTTGACAAAACGTATAAAGGCTGAAACCATTCAGGCGATGAGAAGAAATATACTGCTTCTCCTCCAAGTGCTTGAATGATTTTATTAATAAAGCCACTTGATGGTGATAAGAATATTTGCATCATTCCAACAAGAACTACTGTTGAAATAAAATACGGTGCATATATAACTGTCTGAATAAATTTTTTCACTTTTTCCCTTGTTAATTGATTAAGCATAAGGGCTATAATTATTGGTATTGGAAAGGTTACTACCATTTGAATAACACTTAAGCTCACCGTATTTTTTATTAGGGTGACAAATTGAAAGGAATTGAAAAATCTATTAAAATGTTTAAATCCAACCCAAGGGCTACCTATTATACCTTTAGAAGGCATAAAATCCTTAAAAGCCATTAGAATTCCATACATTGGTATATACTTAAAAACTATAAAATAAACAAATGTAGGTAATATCAATAAATAAAGTTGCCAGCTTCTCTTCATCTTTCCAATAACAGTTATTTTGCTTGGTTTTAATTTTTTTTCTAAATTAAAGTTTATATTGTTCAATTACTTATCCCCCTTATCTCATTTAATTATCAGTTAATCGATTAACTAACTATCTTTAATTTAGTTCTTAGCAAGATTTTCTAAGAACTAAACTTGTTGGCAATCTATATTCCTTATACTGACCTTTTCCATTGTTGATTCTATCAAGCAAAATTTCAGCAGCTTTTTCTCCTAACTCAAAAGGAAACTGTTTTACAACTGAAAGCGGCGGAGTAATTATCCTTGTCCACTCATAGTCATCAAAACCAATTACAGCAACATCTTCAGGAATTTTTAAATTAGCCTCCTGTAAATAGTTTAACATACCTATAGTCATAACATTATTTGCTACAAAAATAGCTGTGACCTTTTCTTCATCTAACAATTGCTTTGCAAGAATATATCCATTTTTGTGAGTAGCTTCTGCTTCTTTTATTAAAGAAAATTCTATCTCTAAGTTATTGTCTACAATTGCTCTCTTGTAACCTTCAAATCTCTCATCACTAGTAGTTATTCCTAATGGTCCTGTAATGAAACCTATTCTCTTATGTCCTTTTAGAATCATAGTTTTTATAGCTTCATAGGTACCTTTGTAGCCATCAGATAATACACAATCCCCATCAACACCTTTAGGTCTTCTGTCTATAAAAACCACTGGATAATTGCCGCTAAGTACCTCATTTAGATAACTATGCTCTTCAGCAGTTGGAGCAATGATTAAACCGTCTATAAGTTGGGAATTAAAAACCTTTATCTGTTCCTTTTCATCTTCAAGTCTTTCATTTGAGTTGCTCAAAATAAGATTGTATCCATTCTTTTTTAAAACTCTTTCAATTCCCTGAGCAACGGACATAAAGAAAAAACTTGATGTATCTTCTGTTAATATAGGAACAATAAGTGCTATGGTATTTGATTTTTGGCTTCTAAGGCTTCGAGCAATAGAATTAGGACGATAATCGAGTTCTTTCATTGCTTGTATTACTCTTTGTCTTACCTCATCAGAAACATATCTTGTATTATTTATGACATGAGATACTGTAGCAGTAGACACGTCAGCTTGTTTAGCAACATCCTTCATACTAGCTGCCATTTTCCCACCTCACTTAGCCTTATGTATAAAAACGCTTACGCAATCGATTAACTATATTGTATAACTAATTTAGTTGTTTGTCAATAAGGTATTTATATTTACATCAACTTTTACTAACTCTTCTATTATTCAAATTAAAAAACAAAGTCAAAAGGGCAGCTAATATCACTGCCCTTTTTATATATTTATTATTTCTAACTAATTTTACTTTACTGTAATTTAAACTTATTAACTTGCTCCTCAAGTTTTAAGGACAATTCTGTTAATTCAGCTGCAGAATTTGCAAACTCGTCCATTGTAGCTGCAATTTCCTCTGCAGTAGCAGCTACTTCTTCTGCACTGGCAGAAGATTGTTGTGATACTGCTGACATATTATGCATTCTATTAACTATTTCGGATTTACCTTCATTAGTTTCTATTGTTGCTTTCTGTATAAGCTCAATTTCTTTCACAATCTCTTTAATTGATTGAAGTATCTTATTAAATATATCTCTTGTTTCATCAACTACATGGCTTTGCTCTCCCAGTATTATTCTGGACTCCTCCATAGAGACTACTGCAGAACTTACCTTATTTTTAATCCCTTCAATTAATTCCTGAATTTGTCCTGTTGCTGATGTAGCCTGCTCTGCAAGCTTTCTTATTTCATCAGCTACAACAGAAAATCCTCTTCCAGCCTCACCGGCTCTTGCTGCTTCAATGGCTGCATTTAATGCCAATAAATTTGTCTGAGCTGCTATTTGATTTATTGTATCAGTTATTACAGAAATTTTACTTGTTTCTATATGCATTTCTGACACAACAGAAGCTACTACTTCTGAAGCCTTATTGTTTCTTTCAGTTTTATCTGTCAAGACATTCATGACCTTAAGTCCTTCTTCACTAAGCTTGTTCGAATTTTGTGAAACATGAATCATTTCGTTAGTAAAACGGCTTATCTCCTCTATCTTACTAGCTAAATTACTTACTGCTTCAACACTTGCCTGTACATCCTGTGCATTCTCTGAAGCTCCCTGAGCAACTTGGTCAATAGTTATCGAAACTTCATTTATTGCTGTACTTGTTTCCTTAGCCATCGAATTTATAGAATCAGACGTCTTGTTAATCACCTCCGAAGATGCCTTTACATTTAATATTAGCATACCTATTCTTTTTATCATTAGATTAAAATGATTTCCTAATTCTTCAAATTCGTCCTTTGAGCTTATATTTACCTTAACAGTTAGATCCCCTTCAGAAGCCTTTTCAAAAACATTTTTCAGTGTAATTATTTTAGATGTAATACCTCTGCTCACTAACAACGCAATGATTGCAGCTATAATTCCGATAATTAATACAATTTGAACATTTGTATTTATAATAATCTTGGTTTTTGATAATAATTCCTCTATAGGTTGTGAAGCCATAATCTTCCATGAGGTTTTTGCGTTTGTTGTATAACTTATAAATTTATCTTCTCCCTTATATTTATAAGTTTCAAAACCACTATTTTGAACTTTTGCTCTTTCCCAATAGGAAACAGTTGTTACAATATCACTACCTATTAGTGATTTATCTGGATGAGCTATCATTATACCTTTAGAATCAGATACAAACAAATATCCATCTTTACCAATAGTAATTGACGATAATTCCTTTGACATTGCTTCAAGATCCACATTCATAGAAATAACAGCAACTACATTCCCATCCCTTTCTACAGTTCTGGAAATGGATACAATTATTTTACCGTCTACTGCACTTTTATATGGATCTGTATAAGTTATTTTTCCTTTTTTATTCATAGCATTTATATACCATGGTCTAGCAGTAGGATCAAAATCATTAGCCATTTTTGTTACCGGCCAAATCAGAAACTCCTTGTTTGGCATGCCTATATATACTTGAGAAATACTGGTTCTGCTATTTAATGCATCACTAAAAAGCTTTAGTACGTCCTCATTATCTCCTGAACTTAAATTTAAATTCTGAATAACAGAATTTGAAGATAATAAATTTAAAATTGCCTCATAACCTGCAAAGTAATTATCCAAGCCACGGTTAACTTCCTGCAAAGTTGCTTTAGTAGATGCTTCGAATTCCTGAGTTAATAGATCACTAGTCTTTTTATAAGTATAAAAACCCGATAAAACTAAAGGTACAATACAAAGCAATAACAAAATAATAATAAGTTTTAACTTAATACTTCTAATTTTAAATCTTTTTCTCAAGATAACATGCCACCTTTCTACTTATTTCGACTTTCATTATATATATCGAACCATTTATAAACTAAATTAATAGGTAAATTCGATAGTACTTTTAAAATATTTAAAAATGATTAGCAATTAATCTAATGTATGGAACTATTAGTTACAATTTTTATTAGGTAAAAAGTAAACTCCTTGTTAATATCAGTAGGGCTACCTTATAATGCCCTCATCAATTAACAAGGAGATACTTTTATTTATATCTATATTAAGCTAATCCTGGAATCATACATAAAATAGTTGTAACTACTAATCCGAGAAAAGTATATGCTACTGTTGCAATAAAAATTGGTGGATAACCTTCCTTATGTTTAATACCTGTAAGAATTAAAAGCATTACAACCATTGTTCCAAAAGGCAGTGAATCAAGTACTGTTGATGAAGCTCCAATGATACGATGTGCCGCACCTGCACTTATTCCTAAAACTGGTATAAATAATTCTTTTGCAACATTGGCAGTTATAATTAATCCAGACATGGAAGCTGATATACCAACTATTAATACAGCTGCCACTGCAAATACTATTAACGCAGGTCCTTTTATGTTGCTGCATAAAGTAACTAAACCTTTGAAAGCCTGAGTTTCTCCAACTACAAAACCTATAATAAGAGTCAAAACTATAATTGCACCCATACCAGCAATTTCAGTTCCATAGTTCATGGCATTAAGCAAAGCCCTGAATTTTGCAATAAGTTTGTTACTTTCTCCTTCTTCAATTGGTAAATAGTTAAAGAAAAGAATTATAGAAATTACTAGTCCTATAAGCAGCGAAAAGAAAGCTGGCAGCTTAAGTAAATTATAAGCAGCAAAAATTATAATAACAGGAATAGGAAGCAAATATGGCGGCGGCAGATGTTTTTCATCAAACCTGGCTGGTTTTAGAGGACCATACTCAAAATTTATTCCACTTGCCACATCTTTTTCCCACAGCTTTGAAAGACTAAATACAGATAATGAAAGCATTATAACAGCACCTGCTAATGCAGGAATAGGAGCTGCAGTTGGAGTTGAACCAACAATAGGAGCCACAATAATATTTATCATACTAGGAGCACCCGGCAGCAAAGCACAAGTTGTAGTTCCGAGCATTATTAACACTGGAAGAAATCTTCTTGGTATATTTACAGTTTTCATAATACTTGCCGCTATTGCTATTTCAGTAAATAAAATTGCAAAGTTATCTACACCTCCAACCCCCATCAAAATCCCCAAACCAATTATAATCAAAGCCCCAAATAATCGTGCTGTAGCAGGACTGACCCTTTTTGTAGTAGCACTTAGTAAACCTTGAGCAAAAGAATCTGCTGCACCGCTGTCAGATAAAATACGTCCAAAAATTGCACCTGCTAAATATAATGGCAGTAATGTACCTGCAATATTTGAAACTCCAGACATAGCTTTATTAGTCCAAGTATCAATTATAGGCATACCACTGGTTATCATTATAATAAAAACTGCTAAAACGGTTACATAAGCGAGATGAGCACCTTTATAAGTTAGATATATCAACGCAATAAACGCTAAAACAACACCCAAAACAGATAATACCATACCGTTACCCCCAAATAAATTAGTTTTTTCAGTCTTTTGATTTACTATGACATAATTATGTATAACGTTTTCTTTTGTCTTTCTATTAAGTTTCAATATATCTTTAAATAAATATAACCGGTTATTTATAAATGATAGTATATTTTACCTATCATAGCATTATAATAAATTGAGAATTTGTGGTAATTATTTAAGCACTTTGCACAAATCATTTATCTAAATTTATTTGGAAGTAACTAATAATAAAAACGTCAGGTATTTTAAAACACCTGACGTTTTTATTATTAGTTCTACTGCCCTACAATAAATCCCTTTCCTGATTTATTTCCAAGCCAGCCTGCTCTTACATATTTTTTAAGCAGCGGACATGGTCTGTATTTTGAATCACCTGTTTCTTTATATAACACTTCCATTATAGCAAGTACTACATCGTTGCCTATAAAATCTGAGAGAGCAAGTGGTCCCATTGGATGATTTGCTCCAAGCTTCATAGCCTTATCAATATCTTGGGCACTGGCAGTTCCTTCTGCTAAAACAGTGATAGCTTCATTTATCATTGGAACTAATATTCTATTTACAACAAATCCAGGAGCCTCTGCAACTTCAACGGGCTCTTTTCCAATAGCTAATGAAACTTCCTTTACTTTATCATAAGTTTCCTGAGATGTAGCTATTCCTCTTATTATTTCAACAAGTTTCATTACAGGAGCTGGGTTAAAAAAGTGCATTCCTATAACTTTATCTGGCCTTGAAGTTGCTGTTGCAACTTCTGTTATTGAAAGTGAGGAAGTATTTGTAGCCAAGATACAGTCGCTATTGCAGATTTTATCAAGTTCAGCGAATATCTGCTTTTTAATTTCCATTCTTTCTACAGCAGCTTCAATAACTAAATCTGCATCTGAAGCTAAATTAAGTTCTACTGTACCAGTAAGGTTAGAAAGAGCTGTTTCCATATTTTCTTTCGTCATCTTTCCTTTTTCAACTAGTTTTGAAAGATTTTTCTTTATCATATTTAAACCTTTGTCAACAAATTCCTGCTTAATATCCCTTACAACAACCTGATAGCCATTTACCGCAAAAACTTGAGCAATTCCTGAACCCATAGTTCCTGCTCCAATAACAAAAATCTTTTTCATAACTTTACCCCCAATCTTTTATTGTTGTTCCTTTAATTGTTTAATCATTTCAGGAATAACCTTATATAAATCTCCTACTATTGCAAGATCAGCCACTTTCATAATTGGTGCATTCTCATCCTTATTAATAGCTATAATGTAGTCTGAATCCTGCATACCTGCCAAGTGCTGAATTGCTCCTGATATACCACAAGCTACATATATTTTAGGCTTTACAGTTTTACCTGTTTGTCCAACTTGATAGTTTTTATCTATCCATTCCTTATCAACTGCTGCTCTTGAACCAGCTACAGTTCCGCCTAAAACACCTGCAAGCTCCTGAAGAAGCTTGAAGCCTTCAGCATTTCCTACTCCTCTTCCTCCAGATACAATAAACTCAGCTTCGCTGATATCAACAAGATCTTTAGCAGTTTTTACTGTTTCAACTACTTTTGTCCTAATATCTTCAGGCTTCAAATCAATCTTAACTGTTTCAACCTTTGCTGTTCTTTTTTCATCTTTAGGAAATTTTAAGAAAACTCCTGGTCTTACTGTTGCCATTTGCGGTCTATGTTCGGTACAGGCAATAGTAGCCATTAGATTTCCTCCAAAAGCTGGTCTTGTAGCTAAAAGATATTTTCCTTCTTCATCTATATCAAGAGAAGTACAATCTGCTGTCAAACCTGTTTTTAGTCTTGCTGCAACTCTTGGACCTAAGTCTCTTCCTATAAATGTTGCTCCTATGAAAAATATTTCAGGTTTTCTTTCATTTACAAGATCGCATATAACTTTTGTATATCCATCTGTTGTATAATTTTGTAACAATTCATTATCTGCAACTAAAACTTCATCTGCTCCATAAGCTACTAATTCTTTTGAAAGTCCTTCAACATTATATCCAAGCAATACAGCTGTAAGCGGTACTCCTAATTTTTCTGCAATTTTCTTTCCTTCACCCAAAAGCTCCAGTGATACCTTTTGTAGTTTTCCTTTTCTTTGTTCTGCAAGCACCCAAACACCCTTGTAGTCTGCTATATTCATTTTAATTTTCTCCTTTCATTCGAAAACATTGTTAACATAAAACCATTAAATATAGTGCTTTCCCTTAAGCTTGGCTATTACATAATTAACCGCTTCATCCACAGACTTTTTAATAATTTCTCCTTGTCCCTTGACCTCTTTTGTCATTGACTTTTTAACCTTTGTAGGTGAGCCTGCAAGTCCAAGCTGTGCTTTATCTGCTTCTATATCATTTATACCCCAAACCTTAATTTCCTTATCTTTTGAAGCAAATATATCATAAGCATTCATATATCTTGGTTTATTTAATTCTTTTATTGCTGTTAAAAGTACTGGAGTTTTAACTTCAATAACTTCATAACCATCCTCTAAAGCTCTTTTTACTATTAAAGTGTCGCCTTCTAGCTTAACTTTTTCAACATAAGTTACCTGTGGAATATCAAGATGTTCAGCTATCTCTGGTCCAACCTGAGCTGTGTCTCCGTCAATAGCTTGTCTTCCTGCAAATACTATGTCAAAATCAAGCTTTCTAAGTACAGCTGCCAATGCATAAGAAGTAGCTAAAGTATCAGCACCTGCAAACTCTCTTCCTGCCAGAAGTATTGCATCATCAGCCCCCATGGCTAATGCTTCTCTTAAAGCATTCTGAGCCTGTGGAGGTCCCATGCTTATAACAGTTACCTTTGCACCATACTGGTCTTTTAATACTAGAGCTTCTTCCAAAGCATGTTTATCTTCAGGGTTTATTATTGATGGTACTCCTTCTCTTATAAGAGTTCCTGTTTTAGGATCTATTTTAACTATTGTTGTGTCAGGCACTTGTTTAATACAAACTACTATGTTCATTTGATTTCCTCCTTGCTAACTATTTAAATAAATTTCCTGCTATAACCATCTTCTGAACTTGAGAAGTTCCTTCATATATTTCAGTTATCTTAGCATCTCTCATCATTCTTTCAACTGGATATTCTTTAGTATATCCATAACCTCCAAATACCTGGACTACTTTAGTAGTTACTTCCATTGCTGTTTCTGAGGCAAAAAGTTTTGCTCTTGCAGCTTCTACTGAATAAGGAAGTCCTTGATCCTTCAGCCATGCAGCCTTATATGTCAACTGCTTTGCTGCTTCTATTTTTACATCTAATTCAGCCATTAGCCACTGCAATCCTTGGAAGGCACTTAAAGGCTTACCGAATTGCTTTCTTTCCTTCATATAATTTACAGCTTCTTCAAAGGCACCTTCAGCTATTCCTAGAGCTTGAGCAGCTATACCAATTCTTCCTCCATCAAGAGTTTTCATAGCTATTGCAAAGCCTTTTCCTTCCTGTCCTATCAAATTCTCCTTAGGTACTATGCAGTTTTCCATTACAAGTTCTGTAGTTGAAGAAGCTCTTATACCTAACTTGTTTTCAACCTTGCCTATAGAGAAACCAGGAAAATCCTTTTCTACTATAAAAGCAGAAATTCCCTTAACACCCTTGCTTCTGTCTGTCATAGCAAAGATTATAAAAGTTTCAGCAACTCCTCCATTTGTTATAAATATCTTAGAGCCATTTAATACATAATGATCTCCTTCTAAAACCGCTGTTGTCTGCTGACTAGCAGCATCTGTTCCTGCATTAGGCTCTGTTAATCCAAATGCACCAAGCTTTTCTCCCTTTGCAAGAGGTGGAAGATATTTTTCTTTTTGAGCTAAAGTTCCAAAGGCATCTATAACAGAAGCACAAAGAGAAACATGCGCTGAAAGTATAACACCTGTTGTACCGCAAGCTTTTGATAATTCTTCTACTGCGATTATATAGGATAAAGTATCTCCGCCTGCTCCACCAAATTCTTTCTTAAAAGGTAAGCCAAATAACCCGTACTTAGCCATCTTTTTCACATTTTCCATAGGAAACTGTTCTGTCTCATCAATTTCAGCTGCTATGGGCTTTACTTCATTTACAGCAAATTCTCTAACCATCTGTCTAACTAATTCTTGTTCTTTTGATAATGCAAAATTCATTTATTGTTCTCCTCCCATTTATCTATTTTTAAACTGTTTTTCTCTTTTCTCCAAAAAAGCACTCATGCCTTCCTTTTGATCCTCTGTTGAAAAGCATTTTCCAAAGTCTTCAGCTTCAATTTCTATTGCACTGTCGATATCTACCTGTAAGCCTCTGTCTATTGCATCTTTGCATAGCTTTACAGCTATCGGTGCATTTTCAGCTATCTTTTTAGCCATGGCTTTTGCCTCATCTAATAAAGCTTCTAAAGCTACAATCTTGTTTACTAAACCTATTCTATATGCTTCATCAGCCTTAATCATTTCCCCAGTATAAATAAGTTCTTTAGCTCTGCCAGCTCCTATAAGCCTTGCAAGTCTCTGAGTCCCTCCAAAACCTGGTGTAATCCCAAGCCCTGCTTCTGGCTGACCAAATCTTGCCTTTTCAGAAGCTATACGTATGTCGCAGGCCATAGCAAGCTCACAGCCGCCGCCTAAAGCAAAACCAGAAATAGCTGCTATAGTAGGCTTATTGAGTTTTTCCAATCGTCTGAAAACCTTATTACCTAACCTACCAAATTCTCTTCCCTGCTCTTCATTTAAATCCTTCATTTCAGAAATATCTGCTCCTGCAACAAATGCCTTATCACCGCTTCCTTTTAAAATTACTGCGTAAATTTCACTATCTTTTTCCAACATTTCAATTACAGCTTCTAAATCTTTCAACGTTTCAGAATTCAAAGCATTTAATGCTTTAGGTCTGTTAATTGTAACTAAAGCAATATTATCTTCTTTTTCAAATATTATGTTTTTAAATTCCATAACTCTCCCCCTATTTAAAATAGCTTGTATTTGTTATTCAATTAACAATTACAAGCTATATAGGAGCAATATTTGTGCCAATAATTAAATTTGATTATATTTTTTAAAAACTGCTATAAATTGATGATTTGTTAATTATTTCATTAACAATCAAATATATAAAAAGATTTAAATAATACATTTTTGTATTAATTAATTTCCCTCAATCTGTGCATTCTTAATGACTTCATGTTTATTTAAAATACGATAATGTATTAATAATACATTATCGTATTATTCTGTATGTTTAATTTTCATTTAATTACTAAAAATTAAATATTTTTACCACAATCTTTTAAATTTCAGCTGCAGTATCAAAACCTGCGTGAACAGCAGAATAAACATTTCCTACATAGTTTGAGTCACCTATTATATAAACTTCAGTTTCTGGAATAAGATGCCTTAATTGTTCAACTTTATCTTTACGTGGTTTCATACCTAAAGCTAAAACAACTGTATCAGCTTCATATTCTTTCCACTGAAATTTTGAATTAATTGTTTTAATACCTTTATCAGTAACTTCTTCAAGTTTTGTATTAGTAACAATTTTAACTCCATACTTTGCAAGAAGTGATTGAAGTGAAAATTTATTAATTAACGAAGCTCCGTTTAAAAGTGCATCTGCTCCCATCATTTCTATTAATGTAACATCCTTACCCTTCATTGCTAAAGCTAAAGCTGATTCAGCTCCAGTTAATCCTCCACCAACAACAATAACCTTTTGTCCAGTTTCTACCCTGCCGCAATCCACATCACCTGCCCAATGAACATGGCTCTTATTAATTCCAGGAACATTTGGTATAACTGGTACAGCTCCTGCTGCTATTATTAATGCATCTGGTTTTTCTTTCTCTATAACTTCACAAGTAACTTCTGTATTAAGTTTTATTTTCGCACCACATTTTAATGTTTGAGAAACTATCCAATTTAAATAATTTTTTAAATCTTTCTTAAATTCAAGGTCAGTAGCATGATTAAGAGTTCCTCCTAATTTATCCTCTTTTTCATAAAGTATTACCTCATGACCTCTTTCAACTGCTGTAAGTGCTGCCTGCATTCCTGCAGGACCTCCTCCTACTATAACAACCTTCTTTTTCACTTCAGCTTTTGGAACTTTTCCTCCAATATAATCTGTTTCACGGCCATTTACAGGATTAACCGCACAACGTGTTTTCTTAAAGAAGGCTGATCTTCCGCAGCAAGTATTACAACGAACACATGGACGTATATCCTCTTCTTTTCCAAGTGCAGATTTTCTCATAAATTCAGGATCAGCTACAAATGGTCTTGCCATAGCAACAAAATCAACTATACCTCTTGATAATATTTCTTCTGCATTTTCTAAAGTCATAACTGATCCCACTGCTGTTACTTTTAAATCTCCTCCAACAGCTTGTTTAATTTTTTCAGCAAAATGTATATTTGGCATATAAGGAATATAAAGAGGCTGAATCATATATTGAATTGTAAATGGATTTGGAAGCATTCCTACAGATACATGAAGAATATCAATTTTATCTTTTATCAGCTTTACAAACTCTATAACCTCATCAACCTTCATGCCGCCTTCAACAAGTTCATCTGCACTTATTCTATATTCAATAATAAAATCTTCTCCTACTCTTTTTCTAACCGCATCTAACAACTCAATACAAAAACGGGCTCTGTTTTCAAAGCTTCCACCATATCTGTCTAGACGTCTATTTACGTATGGTGATAAAAACTGTGCTGGAAGCATTCCATGAGCTCCATGAATCATTACCATTTTAAAACCACTGTCTTTACATCTTCCTGCTGCATCAGCATAATCTTTAATTGTCTTATTTATTAATGAAATACTCATTTCTTCAACTTCCGCTGGAGTTTTTCCTTGAAGCTTTGAAAAAAATTCATCAATCTCTGCAGGCTTTGGAGTTGAACTTACTGGCTTTAATCCTTTTGCTGCCAAATTCATAGAGTTTGCAAATCTTCCTCCATGATTTAATTCAATAGAAATAACTGCTCCATATCTATGTATCTCATGAGCTAAATCATCTAATCCCATTTTTACATTATCATCACCTAGATTAAGCTGTCCTTCATGATCCATAGCATGTTCCCAGTTAACAGCTGAATCACCAACTGTAACTATAGCCGCTCCGCCTTTTGCAAATGGTCTGTAAAATTCGATTACTTCTTTTGTTACCCATCCTTCTGGTGTAGCCATACAAGGAACCATTGGTGCTGCCTGAATTCTGTTTTTAAATTCAACTCCTTTTATTGTTATAGGTGTAAAAACATGTTTGTATTTGCTCATAGTATATCCCTCTCTTTTTTCAAATAATTGAACTTAAATTTTAGTTGCACTCATTTCTTAAAATTGATAATTATTTATCATTAAATTTGTTTTCATTTTAACAATTTTGTTTGTAAAAATAAAATATATATTAAGAATAAACATTATTCTAAAAAGTTATAAATACTTAACTATATACTATAAATATAAACAAAAGTGCTGTTTCAAATAAATTATGCAGGTTTTATTAAACAAAGCATAATTTTTATTTTGAAACAGCACTTTTTTTACATACTTATTGCATTACTGGGTTAACTTCTCAAAATTTTTCTTATTTTTTTCTGATGTTAAAATCATTACTGTTACATAAGCTGATATAAATCCACTTATAAGTCCGCTTATACCATTTCCTATGCCATTTGCCATAATATCTTTTGGAAATGGTATTATAAAATAGTTTGCTGCAAAACTAAACACAAAACAAATAATCCCGCTTATTAAACCATTCTTTATAGCTTCTTTTACTCTCATTATATTTATTCCTCCAATAAAATTACTTAATATAATTAAAATATTTTTCCTTCCATCTCATTATACAACTTAGGTAAAATTGCTGCTAAATTGCTGTATTCTTCAACATTATGGAAAGCTAACCCCATTGGAGCTTGAATAGGAATCTGTATTCCATCTGGCAGGAGCTTAACCGGCTTTTTATATATCATATGATATCCCATCCAGAACCTTGTACGGAATTCTACTCCTCCTGGTATTTCTCTTACAAAGTGAAGCATGATGGCTGGTGCTTTAGGTCCTCCTGCACGAGCTTGTGAAATTCCATTAGCTGCAACTACAGTACCTACAGCAGGGGATTTGAACTTGTCCATATCAAACCCTAATTCTTCTGGAGTTAAAAATGATATCTTAATATCCTCCACTCCATTTCCAACGTCTTCAATTACATAATGGGTACGACCTTGAAATTTTTTAAGCATAGGCGTAGCTGGATCAAGTATTATCTTTCTGTCTTCCTCACTAATATCTATACCGAAGTGGCCTTTTCTAAACCATAGCATATACCTCATATCTTCAAGACCATGCCATGCAAACCACCAGTTTATCATATCAATTGTTACGCCAGGAAACTTGTTATTAACAGCAGCATAACCTGCTCCGTTTGGAAGTATGCAGTAGCCGGTCTCAACTTCGTGATATCCACTCTCAAGGAGCTTGTTTATATCTTCCGGCATTAAAGCCTTGCTAGGATCCATAGGTCCTTTTTTAAGAATTTCAATTAATTCAGGATTTGGTACCGCAAGCGGCTCATAATAATATTTAGCGTAAGGCTTTTCTTTTTCTTTAGAGTTTAATTCTGTTCTTACCTCTTTCATAACTTTCTCCTTATAATTAATACTTTGACATCTTATTGTCAATGATTATGTTTACATTTTACTAAATATTATGTAAATAATAAAATATCTGTTTAGAATAAATGTTATTCTAAAAAATTATAACTATTAAATACCTTTTAGCGCACTATTAACAAAAAGTGATACTGCAGGATTTAAATTCTCTCTCTTCCAAGCTATTACTATACTCATTGAATCATCTTCTATTTTATAAAATTTAAGCTCATTTTTATTATGAATCCTTACGCTTGAATCAAGAATAGTAATACCAAGACCCAATTCTACTGAAAGAAGCAATGATTCCACATTAGGCAGCTGCTTTACAACATTTGGAGTAAAACCATGTTTTCTGCAAACAGCAATAACTGAATCAAAACCTTTTGGCGACTCATCTCTTGAAATCAGCACAAAATCTTCTGCCTTTACATCTTCAAGTGATAAATGCTCACTGCTTGCCATTGGATGTTGCGAACTCATTACTATACTGCTGTTAACTTTATAAATCTCATCTGATAAAACTCCAAGCACATTATCTAGTTCAAATGAAAGAGTAAACACTATATCCAAAGAACCATTTATAAGTTTTTCTCTCAGTGTTTTAAATGTATGTCTTTCAAAAACAAAGGTAACTTGCGGATATTGCTTTTGAAATTTTCTAATAATTACTGGTAAAAAAGCACTTGTATCCATACCATCTAAACAGCCTATGGAGATAGTGCTGTTTTCTCCAAGCCCTGGCTGTTTACACTTATCTATTGCATTTTCTATATATTCAGTAATATTACTTAATTCATTAAAAAGAACTGCTCCAGCTGGTGTTAAACGAACATTCCTTCTTGTTCTTAATAACAGGGGTACTCCTATCTCTTGTTCAAGTAATGCTATCTGCTTGCTTAGTGACGGCTGAGAAACATATAAGCTTTTTGCAGCTTCTGTAAAATTTAACTGCCTGGCTACTGCTAAAAAATACTCAATTTGAAGTAAAGTTATTTTTTTATAGTTCAAAATATTCTACCCCCTATGCAATTTTTTATATAATTTTCAATCGCATAGTTTAAGTATATTATATTTTAATTTCATCAAAAAGATTTTTAAAAGCATAAATTTAAAGCAAGGAATAATAAATAAAATAAACTATTCCTTGCTTATCTAAATTACTAAAATAATTCTAGCAATTTTTTAATCCTAAAATAGCTCTTGTTTCAGCTGGTGTTGCTATTTCTTTACCCAATTCAGCAACTATTCTTTTTGTCCTTTCAACAAACTCTACGTTTGATTTTGCAAGCTGCTTTGGAGCATAATAAATATTATCTTCCATACCAACTCTAACGTTTCCTCCAAGAGCAAGTGCCGCATACATTATTGGAAGATGCTGTTTTCCTATTCCTAAAGCACTCCAAGTGGAACCTTCTGGAATTAAGCTCTTAAGAAATACTAAATTTTCTACTGTTGCAGCCATACCGCCTGGAGCACCTAATACAAATTGGAAATGAAGAGGTGCCTTTAAAACTCCTTTTTTTAGATAATATAATGCATTATAAACCATACCTGCATCAAATATTTCTATTTCAGGCTTAACATTATTTTCCTGCATAGCAAGTCCTAATTTCTCTAAGAATTTTGGACTATTTTCAAATACAGTTGAATGCATCCAGTTCATTGTACCACAGTCATAGGAAGCCAATTCTGGTTTTAACTCTATGAAAGGTTTCATTCTTATTTCATCAGTAAGACCTATTCCTCCTGAGGTTGTTAAGTTGATTACTATATCACATCTTTCTCTTACAAGCTTTACTGTCTTTTCGAATTTTTCAAAACTCATAGAAGCTTTTCCTTCATCATCTCTTACGTGAATATGTGCAACAGAAGCTCCAGCTTTATAGCATGCATATATTTCATCTGCAATTTCTTCAGGAGTTAAAGGTATATAAGGTGTATCTTGCTTTGAAGGCCATGCTCCCGTAGTAGCTACAGTTAATATTACTTTGTTTTCCATAAAAATTACCTCTTTCTATATGTTATTATATATAAATATAATTTATTTTCTCTCTACAATAATAGCAGTTCCCATACCGCCGCCAATACATAAAGTAGCCAAACCTGTCTTTACGTCTCTTCTCTTCATCTCATACAAAAGACTTGTTAAAATTCTTGCCCCTGATGCTCCAATAGGATGTCCTAATGCTATAGCTCCACCATTTACATTAACCTTTGATGTATCAAGTCCTAAATCCTTAACTACTGCTAAAGCCTGTGCTGCAAAAGCTTCATTAGCTTCTATCAAATCAATATCTGTAGCTTTTAAACCAGCCTTTTGCAGAGCTTTTTCAGTAGCTGGAACCGGACCATATCCCATTACTTTTGGATCTACTCCTACAGAAGCAAAAGATTTTATTGTTGCTAAAGGTTTTATACCTAGCTCTTGTGCTTTTTCCTTAGACATTATAACAAGCATGGCAGCTCCATCGTTAATACCTGAAGCATTACCTGCAGTTACTGTCCCATCCTTTTTAAAAGCAGGTTTTAACTTTTGAAGTTTATCAAATGTTGTACCAAACTTCGGGAACTCATCAGTATCCACAACTAATGGTTCTCCTTTTTTCTGAGGTATTTGTACTGGTACAATTTCCTCTTTAAAACGACCAGCTTTAATTGCTGCCTCTGCTCTTTTTTGGCTTTCCTCAGCAAATCTATCCTGATCTTCCCTTGTAATACTGTATTTTTCTGCAACATTTTCTGCAGTTATTCCCATATGATAATTGTTAAAGGCATCCCATAGACCATCGTTAATCATAGAGTCAATAAGTTCACCATTACCCATACGATGTCCCCATCTTGCTTTATTTAAAACATAAGGTGCATTGCTCATGCTTTCTGTACCGCCAGCAAGCACTACATCTGCTTCTTCTGACATTATCATCTGAGCAGCTAAGCTTACTGCTCTAAGCCCTGAACCGCAAACCATATTTATACTTAAAGCCGGAGTTTCTTCACGAAGCCCAGCCTTTAAAGCAACTTGTCTGGCTATGTTTTGTCCAAGCCCTGCTGACAATACATTTCCTATTACAACTTCTTGTATATCCTCTTTATTTATTCCAGCTCTTTTTATAGCTTCTTCCGCTGCAATTTTTCCCATTTCAACAGCCGACAAACCTGCTAAACTTCCACCAAAGCTTCCAATAGCAGTTCTTACGGCTGAAGCAATTACAACTTCTCTCATTTATGATCCTCCGATAAATCAAATTTTGAGGATATCCCTCAGGAATACCCTCATTAACAAAAATTAATACATAGCCTTATTTTTAAAGTGCTCCAAATTTATATACTCTATCTGGAACATCTTTGTTTATATCATCTTCATCTATTTCAGCAACGCATCTAACCATTGAACCGTCACCTAACCACCAACGAATTGGGAATGCCATGAATTTAAAGCGCTTTCCTACAACCTTATCTAAATCTCCGCCTAAATTCTCAACACCTACTATACCATTTCCAAGCATGTATTTATGACAAGGTTCCCATGTTCCTTCCAGACCATGATTTTCTAGCTTTCCGAACTTTTCCATATACTTTTCTTTACCAAAGATTTTAATATAAGTTTCCTTGTTAAATTCTGCATATGCTTCGATACCAAATTGCTCAATATATTCTTCAGTAATTGGTTTTCCTGAATTACCATTAAGATTCATTCCGAGTGGACCACCATTTTTACCCATTGTTGTATGTAGAGGATGGTCAAGAGCCTGCATATCCATAGCTACACATTTAGGTTTGTATTTTTCAAACCATTTTCCTGCTTCTACACCTGTACCACAGGAATAATGATAATATTCTTTAGTATCATCGAATTTAAGGTGCATACCTGTTCTTAAACAAAGAACCATACCTTTTAATTCTTCTGGTTTAATATTTGCACGTCTGCAGGCGTCATCAAGATGTTCTCCTGTAATAAGACCCCAACGTTCAACTTTTATATCTAAGCAGATTGCATCTCCACAATATGCATCTACCGGCATCTCATGAGTGTAACGTGCACGTCTGCCGTCAAATTCGTACTCCATAACATGGCGTGGTGCATCTGCATGTGTACCACAGTGCATAACAACATCTATTTTTTGAGTTAATACTCCACTTTTTGCAAGATTATGCATTGTATCAATTTTAGGTTTTGCAAAATAAGGCCATACTGGTATGTCAGCATGGAATGGATGAGTTAAATCTACAAATACCTTTTTTCCCATTTATTTTTCCTCCTCAAAATCTATATTAATGTTACTCAATGTTTTCTTAGCCATTTAGGCAGCTGCTACCTGTATTAGTAGCAGTGCCTATAATAAAGTTACTGCAGATAATACTTAAAAGCTATATCTACCAGTCTTCAAATTTTCTCATTTAAGGTTAGGTTAGTTAGCCCAATATCCACCTTCAACAGCAACATTAGCACCTGTCATAAAGTCGCTGGCACTTGAAGCAAGGAATATACATGGACCTACAAAATCATCTGGTTCACCAAGACGACCTATTGGAAGACGTCTTAAGAAATTTTTATAAACAGCACTTTCTGGATCAAACATCCACTCAGTTAACTCTGAACGGAAAACTGTTGGATTTATAGTGTTAACATTAATTTTGTATTTAGCTGTCCACTCACAAGCAAGAGATTGAGCCATAAGGTCAATTCCAGCTTTTGCTGTACAGTAGCCGGTATAGCCAGCCATACCCATTTTGGAACGTGCAGAAGATACTAAGATAACTTTTCCGCCTTTTCCTTGGTCAATCATCTGTTTACCAACATATTTACAGTAAAGCCATGTACCTTGAACATCAGAATCCATAATCTTTTTCCATTCAGATAACTCTTGTTCTACAATTGGCTGTGCATGGTTGTATCCTGCTGCTGTTACTAATACATTGATTTCTCCAAATTTAGCAACTGCATCCTTTACAACCTTTATTACATCTGCTTCAACAGCTGGGTCTCCAGTTGAATAACCACATTCAATTCCTTGTGCTTCTAATTCATCGCATAGAGCCTTGCACTTGTCTTCACTACGGCCTGTAACAAATACCTTCATGCCTGCAAAACCATAGCCAAAACAAATTGCTTTTCCAAAAGCACCTGTAGCACCAGTAATAAGTGCCACTTTTCCCTTAACATCAAACAAATTATTTACAAACTGTTTATCAAACATGCTATTCTCTCCCTATACTATCTAGCACTTTAACTAGACTTATTAATAGTTTATAACTACTAAGATTGTAGCAATATTAACCTCCCCCACCCAAATGTTAACTTTAGTAATTAACTACAACCAACATAGTAGCTGGCATGTTAGTTTCATTGATTATTTCTCTTCCTTCAAATGGTGGTATAAATAATGAATCATATTTTCTTAATACTATAGTTTCAGTTTTAGACTTTACTGTAACTTCTCCTTCTAAAACTACATAAACTTTTTCAGTTGGTGAGTCTTCATAAGCATATTCAGCACCACCACCTGGAAGAAAATGAGTTACTCCCATCCAAAACTTAGTAATACCTGTTTCATCTGTTCCTTGAAGTCTTAATGTTGCACAATCAAAATGTTTTGGAGCCTTATAAGGTTTAACATCTTTAAATTCAACCTTTTTCATCTGCTTCACCTCCTTTCAATCACATTTAAAAACTAAATTTATTATCAGCCAAGAATAAGTTGGCTGTAAAAGGCTGTTTAGGCCTTTAAAAGCTTATAAATTATATTTCTATAGTTTTCAAATCATCAGCTACAATCAAGTGGGCATCAGTTGCTTTTAAAACATCTACAACAGAAACACCTGGAGCAATTTCTTTTAAAACTAATCCATGAGAAGTTACTTCTATAACTGCAAGCTCTGTAACTATAAGGCTGACTTTTCCTTTTGCAGTAAGAGGAAGCGTACATTTTTTTAGTATCTTCGGTTCCCCTTTAGCAGTATGGGTCATAGCTATAATTACTTTTTTAGCTCCACTTACTAAGTCCATAGCACCACCCATTCCCGGAACCATCTTTCCTGGTATCATATAATTGGCAAGATTTCCATGTTCATCTACCTCTAAAGCACCTAGAACTGTTACATCAACATGCCCTCCTCTTATAATTCCAAAAGATGTAGCACTGTCAAAAAAAGCAGCTCCTTTCTGAATTGTAACGGGTTGTCCACCAGCGTTTACAATATCCTTATTTTCTTTTCCTGGCTCTGGTGCCGGACCAAGTCCTACAAATCCGTTTTCTGACTGAAGTGTTACATTAACACCTTCAGGTATATAATTTGCTACCATAGTCGGAAGTCCGATACCTAAATTAACTACATCTCCATCTTTAAGTTCTTTAGCTATTCTTCTTGCAATAAATTCTTTACTGTCCATTAGTTTTCACCTCCAACGATATAATCTACAAATATACCTGGTGTAATAACATGACTAGGATCTATTTCCCCTACTTCAACTATTTTCTCTGCACCTGCTATAACTATGTCAGCAGCAGTAGCCATTATAGGATTAAAGTTTCTAGTTGAACCGTTGTAAAAAGCATTTCCTTGCTTGTCCACAACTGAAGCCCCTATTATAGCAACATCTGCCTTAAGAGGTAATTCCAAAAGATATTCTACGTCATTTATCTTGAGTTTCTGCTTTCCTTCTTCAACCAAGGTTCCTACTCCTGTTGGTGTCAAAAAACCGCCTAATCCTGATCCGCCGCATCTTATACGCTCAGCTAGCGTTCCCTGTGGTACTAGTTCTACTATTAATTCACCATTATTCATTTGTCGCCCAGTTTCTGGATTTAATCCGATATGTGAAGTTATCATTTTCTTTATCTGCTTATTTACAATAAGCTTTCCTATTCCCTTATTTGGCCATGCAGTATCGTTTGCAATTACAGTTAAATTCTTTACGCCCTTTTTAACCATGGCATCAATTATGTGTTCAGGCGTTCCCACTCCCATAAAACCGCCAATCATAATTGTCATATCATCTTTTATATACTCCATCACTTCGTCAATTGTTCTTATCTTATTCATATATCTTCCTGCACCCCTGTCCACACTTTGCTTTTCTTTACGTCTATATATCTAGCAATTAACGTGCCAATGTTATAAATAATTTATTTTAATTATTTTTAATCTATTGAAATAACTTAATTAATTTTTTAACGGATTCTAAAGAATATATATATTAACCGCTTAAAGATAACGTTATCAGAAAGAAAAGCTTATTTTTAATACAAATTTGAATTAATTATTTTCATAAATAGAAAAGTAGCTAAAATATAAATAATTCAAAAAAAAATCCAGTTAATACATAATTGTATTAACCGGATTTTCCCTGCATTATATTTTCTAAAACTATATTAATAACCTTACCGCAGCAATAGCAGTCATAATTAATATGAGAGTTTTAAAGTTTTTTTCATTTAATTTTCTAATTACTAAAGCACCTAGAACAGCTCCTGCAGCAATTGCAGGTATCAATGCTAAATCTAGTAGCACTGTTTTAAGTGTAATATTATGCCATACAAAAATCTGCATAGGCACTTTAGTAACATTTACAAGAAAGAAAAACCAGGCAGTTGTCCCTAGAAAACCATCTTTTTTAAAACCCATTGCTAAAAGATAAACACTAAAAATAGGTCCTGCAGCGTTTCCTATCATGGATGTAAAACCAGAAAGCACCCCTGTAAGAGCATGAAACCACGTACTATTAGGCACCTTCAGGTTCTCACCTTTTCTATCAGTATAAATCAATATAACCAAACAGGCTAAAACTGACAATGCTATAAAAATTTTAAACTGTTTGTCATTTATATACTGACCAACTAACAAACCTGCTATCAAACCAATTAATGTCCATGTAACAAGCTTTTTTATCTTATCCCAATCTGCATTTCTCTTATAGTAATACAATGCAAAAGCATCTCCTGCAATAAGCATAGGAAGTATAATTCCTGTGGAGGCCTTACCTCCAAACACTTCTGCTATTATAGGTATAACAGGCATCAAAAAAGCACTAATTCCGGTTTTAGAAAAACCAACTAGAAAACCACCTATTATTATCCATATCCACTGCACTAATGATAAATTAAACATAATCCCATTCCCCCATTTTTTACTATCTTCTTTAATATTTATGCTATTTCAAACTGCATATTATACAATTTTGCATATATGCCATTTTTATTTATTAGATCTTTGTGTGTACCTTCTTCCTGAATCCCCTCTTCAGTTAGCACTAAAATTTTATCTGCATTTCTTATAGTGCTTAGCCTATGAGCTATTACTATAGTTGTCCTATTCTTAGCTAAATCTTCTAAGGATTTTTGAATATATTTTTCGCTTTCATTGTCTAAAGCTGAAGTTGCTTCATCCAAAATTAAAATTGGCGGATTTTTTAAAAATACCCTTGCAATAGATATTCTTTGTTTTTGTCCACCTGATAGTTTTACTCCTCTTTCACCTACATAGGTGTTATAGCCATTTTCAAGACTTATAATAAATTCATGGGCATTAGCACGTTTTGCTGCCTCTATTATTTCTTCATCCGTAGCATTTGGTTTACCGTAAGCTATATTTTCCTTTATAGTTCCAGAGAACATATAAACCTCCTGCTGAACAATACCTATATTACTTCTAAGTGATTTTAGTTTTATATCCCTAATATCAATTCCATCAATTTTTACAGCACCGCTGTCTATTTCATAAAATCTAGGTACTATGCTGCAGAAAGTAGTTTTACCACTACCTGAAGGTCCTACTATAGCCACTGTTTTTCCTGCCTCTAAATCAACATTTATATTGTTAAGTACAGTATTTCTATTGTCATAGCTGAAAGATACATTCTCAAATGTAATGTGTCCTTTAACTTTTTTAAGTTCTACTGCATCTTTTTTATCTACAATATCCGGATGAGTGTTCATAACTTCTAAAAATCTTTCAAAACCTGTTATACCTCTTTGGTACTGTTCTGTGAAGTTTACCAGTTTTTCTATAGGATTTAAGAAAATATTAATATAAAGAATATAAACTACAAGATCAGAAGTTTGAAGCTGACCAAAGCTTATAAATATTCCACCAAAGAGTACCGCCGAAAGATATAAAACACCTTGAAAAAAACCATTTGTGCTATGGAATTTACCCATAATACTGTAACTGTCTTCCTTTGTTTCAAGAAATTCGTTATTACCCTTTTGAAACTTTGTTTTTTCAATATGCTCATTAGAGAAAGATTTTACAACTCTGATACCAGACAAACTGTCTTGAATTTGAGCATTAACATTTGCTATCTTTTCTCTATTCTTTTTAAAAGTTTCCTTCATCTTTTTATTGTAAAAATAAGAAAAATAAACCATAAACAAAGTTACAAACATCAAAATAGCAGTTATTTTAATATTTATACCTACAAGTATAATGAAAGAACCTATTATTTTTAGTATGGATATAAATATGTCTTCAGGTCCGTGGTGAGCAAGCTCTGATATATCAAACAAATCTGTAACTATTCTAGACATAAGCTTTCCTGTGTTTGTATTATCATAATATGAAAAAGATAATTTCTGAAGATGGTCAAATATATCTCTTCTCATATCTGTTTCCATCCTAGCTCCCATTACATGACCCTGAAAAGTTATATAATACTGGCAGAAGTACCTTACTACATACATAAATAAAAGCACCCCACCTACTAACACTACATATTTTAATATCTGTGCACTATCTCTAGTATAAACATCATTTAATAAAAATCTTACAAGTATAGGAAACACTAAATCTATAGCAGATAACACAAGTGCACAAAACATATCCATAAAAAACATTCTTTTATAGGGCTTATAATAGCTGATAAATCTTTTTATAATATCCAAACTTATTCCCCCTTTTTCAGAAAAAATTAAGAGACTTAGAGTGCTAAGTCCCATATAATTTTAACACTAATTAATATAATACATCAACCTTATAATATAATTATTGAAATTTTTAACATAGATACCCTTCTTTAAATCTCCATAATTATAGGCAAAATAAGCGGTCTTCTCTTTGTTCTTTCATACAAAAACTTTCCTACAGCATTTTTAATGCTTGATTTTATTACCATCCACTCTGTAATACCGCTGTCTAAGCATTTATCCAGTTCAACTCTTACGATATCTCTTGTTTCATTTATTAGCTTTTCTGATTCTTTTACATACACAAAGCCTCTTGTTATGATATCTGGTCCTGCTATTACGCTTTGAGATTCTTTTTCTATAGTTACCACCACTGTCAGTATACCATCTTCTGCTAAATGCTTTCTATCTCTAAGAACTATGTGTCCTACATCTCCTACACCTAAACCATCAACCATTACTGCCCCTGATGGCACTCTTCCGCTTAACCTTATTTCTTCTGCTGATAATTCTACAACTTTACCTGTTTCACTAATTGCAATATTAGAAACTGGCATTCCAAGTTTTTGTGCTAAAGCAGCATGATGTCTTAAATGCCTGTATTCACCATGAACCGGCATAAAAAATTTAGGCTTTACTAAAGTATGTATTAATTTTAATTCCTCCTGCCTTGCATGACCTGAAACGTGAACCTCATCAAAGGCATCATATACTACCTCTGCACCTTTTTTAAACAGCTCATTTATTACTCTTGATATAAATTTTTCATTTCCTGGTATTGGAGAAGCTGAAATAATTACTAAATCTCCAGGCTCTACCTTAAGTATTTTATGAGTTGATGTAGACATTCTTGCTAAGGCAGACATTGGCTCTCCTTGGCTTCCAGTTGTTATTACAGTTATATTCTCATTAGCATATTTATGAATTTCATCTATACCAATACTGTACCCTTCTGGAATATGTAAATAACCTAAATCCATGGCTACCTTGGAAACATTCTCCATACTTCTTCCGCTGAAGGCAACTTTTCTTCCGTATTTTATAGATGCATCTACAATCTGCTGCATTCTATGTATGTTGGAAGCAAAAGTTGCAACTATAACTCTTCCGGAAGCTCTAGCAAAGACTCTGTCAAAAGTTTCTCCTATAACTCGCTCTGAAATAGTATAACCTGGACGCTCAACATTAGTACTATCTGCAAGAAGAAGCAAAACTCCTTCACTTCCTAATCTTGAAAGCCGCTCTAAATCCATCATTTTTCCATCAATTGGGGTGTAATCAATTTTAAAATCTCCTGTATGTACAATTACACCTATTGGTGTATGCAAAGCTAAAGCGCAAGACCCTGCTATACTATGACTGTTTCTTATAAACTCTACATTTATATATTTATTTTCAATAATATCACCTGGCTCTATTACATTCAGCTTACAGTCAGAAAGTATATTGTGCTCCTTAAGCTTAAGCTCAACTAATCCTAAGGTTAATCGTGTTCCGTAAAGAGGTACGTTTAACTGCTTTAAAATATAGGGAAGTGCACCTATATGGTCTTCATGACCATGAGTCAGAAATATACCTTTAACTTTTTTTCTATTGTTTAGCAGATAAGTTACGTCTGGGATAACCAAATCTACACCATACATTTCTTCATCTGGAAAGGAAACCCCGCAATCGATAACGATTATCTCATCTGCGTATTCAACAGCAGTTATGTTTTTGCCAATCTCTCCAAGTCCGCCTAATGGCACAATCTTAATAATATTTTTATTTTCCAATATGTTACCCTCCTAGCTTTTAATTGGATAATTTTAATTAGCTAATTTATTCTATCATACTATTATATATTATTTATGTTTTTTATAAAAAAATCCATAATTTAGACTATTATTTTGTCCAAACTATGGATTAATTTCTACTATTAAGCTGCTTTTAAGCCTCTTTTTCATTTATATTCTCTTCATTAAAAAGTTCAACAAATTTTTTTACTAAATCAGGGTCAAAATGAGTGCCGGAACATCTTATTATTTCTTTTATTGCTTCCTCATGAGTCAGTGCCTTTTTATATGGTCTTGAATTTGTAATAACATCATAAGCATCAACTATTGCCACAATTCTTGATAAAAGCGGTATTTCCTCTCCTTTTAACCCTTTAGGATATCCGCTGCCATCCCATTTTTCATGATGATAAAGTATTTCCTCTGCTATTGGCACAAGTTCAATAGCTGATACAGCAATTCTGTATCCTATTTCACAATGTTTTTTGATAGTCTCCCATTCTTCTTCATTTAATGGACCTGGTTTTGAAAGTATAGTCTTAGGTATCGCTATCTTGCCAATATCATGAAGATTCCCTAATAAAGCAAGTTCATCCAGTTTATCATGAGATAAATTAATACTCTTTCCCAATCTTACTGCCAATTCCTGTAATCTTGCTGTGTGAGCTCTTGTTTCAAAATCCGTTTCAAGAAGGGATCTCTCTAGTGACGCCACTATAGAATGTCTTGCGCTTTTGTTCTGAAGAAGTTTATTTTTATACATTCTTTCTTCTGCTATATCAAAGAGCTTGTCTATATCTTCATGAACAAAATTTTTAGTTATACATCCAAGAGCTAAACTTGGTTTTATTGGATTTGCTTCAGCTTCTTCACAACACCTTATTATTTTATTCATAACTTCTTTTGCCTGAGCTTCATCAGTTTTAGGAAGTATTATAGCAAATTCGTCTCCTCCTAGTCTTGATATAATTGCATTTCTGCCACAGACAGACTTTAATATATTAGAAATACTTATCAGTAGCTGATCCCCTTGCTTATGTCCAAAAGCATCGTTAGTTAGCTTCAATCCATTAGCATCACACTGTATTATACTAAGAGGCAGATTTTCTTTTTTATCTATCCTTTCTAATTCTTTATTAAAACTAGCTCTATTAAAAAGTCCTGTAAGCACATCATGTTCGCTCAAATACTTAATTGTTTCTTCAGAATTTTTCTTTTCTGTTATATCACTTACAGTTCCTGCTAATCTTAATGGCTTACCCCCATCATCTCTTCTTACAATACGCCCCTTTATACTTACCCATTTTGTTTTACTTCTTTTGTCCTCTAATTTACTTTCTATAACAAGCACATTATCACTCTTATTTTTCAGTAATTTTACATAAGCCTTCTTAAACTCTTTTGTAAATTCCATTGGTAAAATATCTTTTACATATTTTATGTTTATTTGAATATTAGTTTTACCTATACCTAGTATTTCTGATATATGGGAACTTATGAATATTTCCTGAGTAATAGTGTTAAAATCCCAAAAACCATCATTAGTAGCTTCTATAACAAGCCTTAGACGCTCTTCATCCTGCAGTATTTTTTCATTGGATTTTTCAATTTCATTAAGCATTAAGTTCGTAACCTGAGCTAAAGAAGATATTTCGTCATTTCCCTCTATTTTTACTCTAGATTTAATATCATTTATGGATTTTATGTTATTAATAAAAACAAATAATTTTTCAATGCGGCTTAGTAATACCTTTTGAAATATTTTTATAAATAATACTATAATTATTAATAAACCAATTAAAGATAAAAATATAAAAAATCTATAACTGTTTATAAATTGTGTATATATCAATCTTTCATTTTCAGTAACTATATGAAGTTCATTACTATTTGTTCGGTCTTTAATAAAAGCATGTCCACTTATTCTGTTGTTACTAATATTACTATAAATTCTTATATCTTTAAATCCAAATATAGATACTTCCGAATTTTTCTTAGGGGGATTTGCTAATTCTATATATACAGCTGAGTCAACTACATTATTTATGTACTTCATCTTTTCTGTATCTATAAACCTTGCCATTATAATGCTTCCACCCCGATTACCTTCTACATTGGTTACAGGCATAGAAGAAAATACCATAGGTCTCTTCTCAACCATAATTATGCCGGACATACCTTTTTTATCACTTTTATAATCTAATATATAGCAGTCTTTATAAATATTTTTCTTTAATTCCTCTGGTGTTTTTATTTCTTCTCCACTTGATAAATTATAACTTTTATCATATACAATATTACAGTTTAAATCTACAAATATTAAAGTATTGACTCTGAGTATTGAAAAATTATAATAACTTAAATTTTGTTTTTTAAAATCCTCGTTTTGATCTTTAATAAAATCAAATGTATCATTCCAGTAGGCCCAGTCAGCACATACTGACTCAACATTTGATACCTCTTCCTTTAAAATTTCTATTACCTTTTCTACTGACTGTTCAGCGTTTCTTTTCTCTAATTTTTGAATATTTTTTATAGTAAAAACATGAAAAATTACCGCTGTTAAAATAATGAGTGCTGTAGAAAGAGAAGTTAATATTATAAAAACCTTTTTCTTAACTGACATTTCAGTACCCTCTCACCAGATTACTACCAATTAATTTTACAAAATTATTTAATAAATTGCAAATTATTTTAAAATAAGGAGGAATTTGATCCCTCCTTTCATCTACCTTTCTGAATTAGCTGCAAGAGAATGTTTTTCTGGCTCATGCATACCTATTTTATGACCGTTTTCTATTCCAATATTACCGCCGTTTTGAAAATAAATTTTTCTAAGTTCAGGATAAGATTTATGTCTTGTTTTTCTAAGTCCTTTATTATTATGCATAAAAAACCCTCCTGTCTATCTATATTTAAAATAAACTACATTATTAATTTAACCAAAGAACAGCTTTATATATTAGGAAATCACAGTATGCTTTATTAAATTCTGTGAAAGAATATATTCAGGGTGGTGATAAATCTTGAACTTTCACTCTTTAAAAACAGCTAGAAGAGTAATAATTACAATAGCTGCCAGCTTTTTTTCCGCTGTTGCTTTAAATATGTTTATAGTTCCTCACAAGCTTTTAAGCGGCGGAGTTTCTGGTATTGCACTTATAATTCAGTATTTAACAAATCTTCCTGCAGGTATTATTATACTTACTCTTAATATTCCTTTATTTTTATTAAGCTTAAAAGAGCTGGATAAAGAATTTACTTTTCTAACTATAATAGGAACTATATCCAATTCTATATTTTTAATAATTACAAGAAATGTATCTAAGCTTTATTTTGCTGAAGATATAATCCTAAGCTGCATTTATGGAGGAGTAATAAACGGAGCAGCTATTGGAATAGTATTCAGCAATCATGGTTCTTTAGGAGGAACAGATATTATTTCTATGTATCTTAGAAGAAAATATAATCTTGAACTTGGAAAGGTATCTTTTTCAATTAATCTATTAATTGTTTCTGTTGGTTCTATTTTTTTCGGAATAGAAAGCGGCCTTTACACTTTAATATCCATGTATATAGTTTCTAATGTAATTGACAAAATGATAAACGGTTTTAGCAGAAAAAAAATGATACTTGTTGTAACTAACAGAGAAGCAGAAATGATAGAAAGAATCAAAACAGACTTAGGAAGAAGCTCCACTCTTATAAATGCAGTGGGTACTTATACAAAAAAAGAAAAGAAAATACTTTACTGCGTTTTATCTCTATCTCAGGTTCCTAAAGCAAAAACTATAGTTCAAACTGTTGATCCTTACGCCTTTATGTCTATATTAGACGCTTCAGAAATTTTAGGGGAAGGCTTTAAAAAATCAATTTAAATACATATTTGAGAAAACTTATGAAAATACTTTATATTGAATAAAATTACACATTTATATTTAAAGGAGAGAACAACATGAATGAAACCATTTTGAAAAAAACTGAAGGTCGTGTAAGTTATCATGACTCTGTAGAAGAAATGCTTAAAAAAATCAGAGAAGATGGAATGTCCAATGTATTTGACAGATGGACATTTCAGGAAAAAATCCGCTGCAAATTCTGCCTTGAAGGTTTAAGCTGTCAGCTCTGTTCACAAGGTCCCTGCCGAATCAGCGAAAAAGGCGGTCAAACCAAAGGGGTTTGCGGAATCGATCCTGATGCTATGGCTATGAGAAACTTTCTTCTTAAAAATATTATGGGTGCAGGTACATACAGCCATCATGCCTATGAAGCGTTCCGCACTCTTAAAGCTACAGCCGAAGGAAAGACACCTTTTAAAATTAAAGATGTAAATAAATTAAAATGGATGTGCGAAAAAGTTGGAATTGACACAAATCAGGATATAAACGACATGGCAATAGAATTAGCTGTTTTACTTGAAGACCAGCAGATAATCGGAGTAGAGGAACAGAATATAATGGTAGAAGCCTTTGCTCCAAAAAAGAGAAAAGAGCTTTGGAGAAAACTTGGTATTTATCCTGCAGGTACTGTCCATGAAGAACAAAACTGCGTTGCAAGCTGTTTAACAAATGTTGACGGAAATTATGTATCTTTAGCAATGAAAGCACTTAGACTAGGAATTGCAACTATATATAATAGTCAAATTGGTCTTGAAATGGTTCAGGATATACTATTTGGCACTCCAATGCCACATGAAGTTAATATGGATCTTGGCATAATGGATCCTGACTATGTTAATATAGTTTTTAACGGACATCAGCCTTGGGCTGGAGCTGCAACTATAGAAAAAGCCAGAACTAAAGAAGTTCAGGATAAAGCAAAGGCTGCCGGTGCTAAAGGACTTAGAGTTATAGGTTCTATAGAAACAGGTCAGGAACTTTTACAAAGATATGAAATGGATGATGTATTTGTTGGACATATGGGCAATTGGCTGACCATAGAACCGCTATTAGCAACTGGTACAGTAGATATTATGGCTATGGAAGAAAACTGCTCTCCTCCTGCTATAGACATGTATGCAGAAAAATATCAGGCAACCTTAGTAGCAGTAAGTACTATTATTGATTTACCAGGACTTCAGCATAAAATTCCTTATAATCCGTCAGAAGTTGATGCCATGGCAGATAAACTTATAGAACTTGGTATAGAAAATTTTAAAAAGAGACATGGAAAAATTAAAGCAGTAGTTCCAAAAATAACTCAAAAAGCTATAGCAGGTTTCTCCACTGAAGCAGTACTTAATGCTCTTGGAAACAAGCTTGATCCATTGGTAGATGTAATAGCCTCTGGAAAAATTAAAGGAGTTGTAGCATTAGCTAACTGCTCAAGCCTAAGAAACGGCCCACAGGATTGGAATACAATAAACCTTACAAAAGAACTTATTAAAAAAGACATATTAGTTGTAGCAGGAGGCTGTGGAAATCATGCTCTTGAAGTTGCCGGGCTTTGTACAGTTGCAGCAGCTAATGAAATAGCTGGAGCAGGTCTTAAAGAAGTATGTAATTTATTAAAAATTCCTCCAGTGCTTAGCTTTGGAACCTGTACAGATACAGGAAGAATATCTATGCTAGTAACTGCTCTTGCAGACCACCTGAATGTTGATGTATCAGACCTTCCAATAGCTGTTACAGCACCTGAATGGATGGAACAAAAGGCAACTATAGACGGTATCTTTGCAATAGCTTACGGCTGCTACACTCATCTATCTCCTACTCCTTTTATGACAGGAGCTCCTCAATTAGTTGAGCTTTTAACAGTAAAAGCTGAAGATGTAACTGGTGGAAAAGTGGCATTAGGTGATGACCCTGTGGAAGTTGCAAATAATATAGAAGCACATATAATTAAAAAGAGAAAAGGATTAGGATTAAGCTGATATAAAGCCCATGAAGTAATTACTTTTCATGGGCTTTACGCTTGTATAAAAACTTTTCTTTATTTTCTTTTCCTTGAGCTAAGTATAATAGCAGCTAAACCTGCTGCAGCAATTGCAGCTCCTGCTATTATTTTTACTTTATCTATTCTTTTTTTACTGACTTTTTCTTCTCCTTGCTCTTCATCCTTTACAATTACAGTTTTAATTCTAAAGGGCCTTTCGCCCATAATTTCTTCTACTTCATCACTAACTTGTATCTCTTCATGTTTTATTTCATCTTTTAGAGGTAAATCTATTTCATTTGAATTATTTGAAGCTATGATTCCTTTAAGTTTATCTTTAATATCTCCTATATTCATAGTAAAATCCTCCCTTCCTCTTTTACATTTATATTTATCCAATTTCAAAATTTATATGCTGAAAATTAAATTAAGTTCACTTCCACTAAACTAATAGAAATTATCTGTGCCAGTTTACTATTTTATATAAAAAGAATCAACATTTTCCTTTGTAACAATATTTACCCCTGTATCTACAAAAGAAGGCAAAGGATTTACTTTTTTCTCCTTCCAGCTATCCACAGGATTAATTAATTCATGTTTCAGCTGATAAAGAAAATTCATAGCCTGATAGCCCATAATATACGTTCCTTGTGCTATGGAAGCAGATATAACTCCTGACTTTATTGCATCCAATGTTCCTCTTTCAGTATCAAAACTTACTATACTAACTTGTCCAACTTTGTTAGCCTCTTTTACAGCGGTTGCAGCCCCTACCCCGCTAGTTGCATCTGTGCAAAACACTCCTTTAAGATTAGGGTGCAGCTGCAGAAAACCTGAAAGCACCTTAGCAGCTTCTGTTTGATCACTTTTACCGTTTCCAATTTCTATAAGCTTCAAATTCTTATATTCATTTTCCAATGCTTTTTTAAAACCTTCTACTCTTTGCTCATGGTTTTGTTGTGAAGGAAGTGTAATTACAGCAACTTCTCCACCTTTAGAGCCAATTTGTTCTGACAAAGCTTTAGCTGCCACATATCCCGAATATTCATTATCAGTTCCAAGAAAAGAATATCTTCTGCTTTTAGGTGAATCGGCATCAAAGGTTACAACTGGTATTCCTTGACTTATAGCCTTATCTATAGGAGCTGCCAATGCATCTGAATTCATACAGGATATTGCAATTCCTGCTGGTTTTTTAGCAATAATCTGCTCTAATACTGTTACCTCCTGATTAATATCATACTGAATTGCTCCCGTATATACAGTCTTTACCCCATAAAACTTACCCGCATCTTCAAAACCTTTATAACCACTTTTCCAATATTCCATTCCCGACAAAAAAGTTATCATATAATATTCTTCATTTTTTTCACCTGTCACAGCACTTTTCTGCTCTTTATTTAAACCAGTACTGCTTGAATTTGAGCATGCAGTTAATGCTAAAGAGAACACTAGAAAAAATGCTGTAATGAATATTCTAGCCTTTTTTATTTTATACATTTTTAAGGCCTCCTTTAATTATATATTGCTTTTTCTTTTCAAATTCTTAAGTCTATTTTGATGACTAATATAATCCAGTGTAACTGCAGTAATCAATATAATTCCATTTATTAAATCCTGCCAGTAAACAGGTACATTTAAAAGAACAAGTCCATTATTAATTAAATTTACAAGAACCAATCCCAAAAATGATCCAAGAATAGTCCCTTCTCCTCCGCTTAGGCTTGCCCCTCCAATTATAGCTGCTAATATACTTCTCATACTTACATCAGTATCTAATCCTCCTGCAGGAGTAGCAACTGTAAATCTTGCCATGCTTAAAATACCTGCAATGCTGGCTAAAAAAGCAACCAGCACGTAAACCTGTATTTTAACCTTTGTAATATTTATACCAGAAAGTATTGCAGCCTTTTCGTTACTTCCTGTATAAAATACCTTTCTTAAAATCTCTGATTTTCTCATCATAAAATCTCCAATTATAGTTATAAGTAAAAACACAAATACTATAAAAGGAAATCCTAAAACTTTGCCTTGTCCCAAAAATTCAAAAGACTTTGGAACTCCAAAAATGGATATTGGATACCCTTGAGTTAAAACAAAAGCGCCCCCTCTAGCTATTCCCATGACTGCCAGAGTAGTAATGAAAGGATTAAGTCCAACCTTACCAATAAAAAATCCATTTAATAATCCACAAAGGGTGCCTACTATCAGCGCTATAAAACAAGCCAGCCAAATATTAATACCATTTATATACAATGCTCCAGCTGTAACTCCGCTTAATGCCATAACTGAACCAGCTGAAAAATCAAAGCCTCCTGAAACTAAAGCAACAGTCATACCTACTGTAATAATCCCGTCAGCAGAAAAACCTATAATTGTAGACATTATATTATCCTTTGTTAAAAAATGTGGAGAAAATAAACTTATTGCAAAACTTAACACAATTATTATTGTTATTATTGTAGCCTCTCTAAAAGAATTAATTTTTTTCCACAGTTCACTCAATTTGTAGCTTAAGTTTTTAGAGTTTAACATTAAATCTGTATTCATTATTAAGCTCTCCTCCACTTAAATTCTTCAATAAATATGGGCTTATTTTAGAAATATTTTCTAAACGTTTTCCCTTATGCTATATTATATAGTATATAGTCTGCTTTCAAATATGTAAATAATAAAAATTTTCTTATATGAGCTTTATGAGAATAGCTTATAAAATATAATAGAGAGATCAGTTTATAAACCAATCTCTCCTGTTAAATAACTATTATGCGTTTTTTGATTTAGTAAATATATCAAATGCTACTGCAAATAGAAGCACTATACCTTTAATTGCCTGCTGCCAGTCGATCCCTAGTCCAATTAAAGACATACCATTGTTCATAACTCCCATTACTAAACCACCTATTATAGCCCCTATAACTGTACCAACACCACCGCTTGCTGAAGCTCCACCGATATAGCAGGCTGCTATAGCATCAAGCTCAAAGCCATTACCAGCTTTTGGTGTAGCTGCATTAAGTCTTGCTGCAAAAACTAGTCCTGCAAGAGCTGCTAATACTCCCATGTTAACAAATACCCAAAACACCATTCTATTAGTCTTTACACCAGACAATCTTGCTGCTTTTTCGTTTCCACCTAAAGCATAAATATGTCTCCCTATTATAGTCTTACTTGTTACAAAAGAATATATTACTATCAGTATAAATAATAGCACTAAAACGTTAGGAATACCTTTGTAAGTTGCTAAAACAAATGTAAATGCATTTATTACTGCTACAATTAATACTAATTTCGCTATAAAGAAACTTTGTGGAAGAACTTCAAAATTATACTTCTTTTGTGTCGCTCTGTTTCTAAGTTCAAAGTATATATAAACTAAAGAGAATATTATACCAACTAAAATAGTAGTTATGTGAAGACCATTTCCATGGAAGAAATCAGGAATAAAACCTGAAGCTATCTTTTGGAATGCTGCTGGGAAAGGTGCCACAGAGGTACCTTTTAAAGCAACCATTGTCAATCCTCTAAATACAAGCATACCTGCAAGGGTAACAATGAATGCTGGGATTTTAACATAAGCAATCCAAAAACCTTGCCAAGCTCCTATAAGTCCTCCTGCCACCAATGATATTATTACTGCAGGAATAAAAGATATTTTCATCTGAACCATAAGTATTCCAGAGATAGCTCCTACAAAGGCTGCAACAGAACCAACAGACAGATCAACATGGAAGGCAACTATAACTAGAAGCATACCTATTGCAAGCACTAAAATATAACTGTTTTGAAGTATAAGATTAGTTATATTTAACGGCTTTAAAAGAGTACCACCAGTCAAAAACTGAAACAATATCATTATTGCTACTAAAGCTATCAGCATACCGTATTGTCTTATATTTTTCTTTAAAAGATTCTTTAAAGTTTCCATCATCGTTCCTCCTGCTAATCCTGGTTTATAACTAATTTCATAATCTTTTCTTGGGTAGCTTCATCACCTTTTAATTCTCCAGTAATTTTCCCTTCGCTCATAACATAGATTCTATCGCACATTCCAAGTATCTCTGGAAGCTCTGAAGAAATAATGAGTACCCCTTTACCTTCACTTGCAAGCTGATTTATTATAGTGTAAATTTCATATTTGGCACCTACATCTATACCGCGGGTAGGCTCGTCTAATATTAATATATCAGGCTCTGCAAAAATCCATTTGCTTAAAACTACCTTCTGCTGGTTTCCACCACTTAGGTTGCCTGTTTTTTGTAAAATGCTTGAACATTTTATATTCATCTTTTGACGGAATTTTTCTACTTCCAGTATTTCCTCATTCTCATCTACTACTAACCCCTTTGATACCTTTTTCAAATTGGCTAATGTAGTATTTCTCTTTATGTCATCCATTAAAACTAAACCATATTCTTTTCTATCTTCTGTAACATAAGCTATACCGTTATCTATAGCTTTGTTTACAGTAGTCGGGTGTATTTCCTTACCTTCTTTAAATAATTTTCCACTTATCTTCTTTCCATAAGACCTTCCAAATATGCTCATAGCAAGTTCTGTTCTTCCCGCTCCCATAAGTCCTGCTATACCAACAACTTCGCCCCTGCGTACGTTAAAGCTTACATTGTCAACAACTTTTCTTTCATCTTGAAGAGGATGATATACCGTCCAATCTTTTACCTCAAAAATAATATCTCCAATTTTAGATTCTCTCTTTGGATATCGGTTGACTAAATCTCTTCCTACCATGCCTTTTATGATTCTATCTTCAGTTACATGATCCTTTTTCATATCTAAAGTTTCAATAGTTGAACCATCGCGCAAGATTGTAATAGAATCTGCCACCTTAGATATTTCATTTAATTTATGGGAAATAAGAATTGAGGTTATTCCCTGCTTTTTAAACTCCAGTAATAAATTTAATAAGTTCTCACTATCATCTTCATTTAATGCAGCTGTAGGTTCGTCTAATATCAAAAGCTTAACCTCTTTTGAAAGCGCCTTTGCAATTTCAACAAGCTGCTGCTTGCCAACACCTAAGGTTGTAATTAGGGTATTGGGCAGCTCCTTAAGTCCTACTTTTTTAAGAAGCTCTTTTGTGTGATTGGTTGTAGCATTCCAATCAATGATGCCTCTATTTGCCTGCTCATTACCTAAAAATATGTTTTCTGCAATAGACAAATATGGAATTAGTGCTAATTCCTGATGAATTATAACTATACCAAGATTTTCACTTTGCTTTATATCCTTAAATTCACACTTTTGACCTTTAAAAAATATATCTCCAGTATAGGTTCCATAAGGGTAAACACCGCTTAACACCTTCATAAGAGTTGATTTACCTGCTCCGTTTTCACCACAAAGAGCATGTATCTCCCCTTCCTTTACTTTTAAATTTACATTATCCAGTGCTTTAACACCTGGAAATGTTTTTGTAATATTTCTCATTTCTAAGATGATATTCGCCATACCTTGTCATCTCCCTACAATATAATAGACAATTAGTGATGGCAGCAGTGCCATCACTAAATTGTACCTCTGCAGCAATATATGTTAGTTTGCAAGTTTATCCTTAGTGTAGTAACCTGTTTCTACCAATTCTTTTTCATAGTTAGTTTTATCAACTGAAACTGGCTGACATAGATATGAAGGAACTACTTTAACACCATTGTTATAGGTCTTTTCATCATTAACTTCTACTTTCTTTCCAGTTAAAATCGCATCTGCCATTTGAACTGCTCTCTTAGCAAGTTCTCTTGTATCCTTAAATACTGTTTGAGTCTGCTCTCCCTTAATTATTGATTTAACTGATGGAAGCTCTGCGTCTTGTCCTGTTACTATTGGCATTGGCTGATTTGGAGTTCCGTATCCAACACCCTTTAAGGAAGATATAATTCCTATACTTATACCATCATATGGTGATAATACAGCATGTATTTTTTCAGTAGCATAGTTCTTGCTTAAAAGGTTATCCATTCTAGCTTGTGCAGTAGCTCCGTCCCATCTTAGTGTAGCTGCTTGCTCAAACTTTGTTTGTCCACTCTTAACAACTAACTTGCCTGATTCTATATAAGGCTTCAATACTGACATTGCTCCATCAAAGAAGAAGTAAGCGTTGTTATCATCTGGTGAACCAGCAAACAATTCAATATTGAAAGGACCTTTGCCTTCCTTTAAACCTAAGGCTTTCTCAATGTACTCACCTTGAAGCACACCAACTTTAAAGTTATCAAAGGTTGCATAATAGTCAACATTTGGAGTCTTCTTAATTAAACGGTCATAAGATATAACTGGAATATTTGCATCCTTAGCTTTCTGAAGAACATCTGATAAAGCTTCGCCATCTATTGACGCAATAATCAAAAGGTTTACACCTTTGGTAATCATGTTTTCTATTTGTGATACTTGATTTTCTACAACGTCTTCAGCATACTGCAAATCTGTTTTGTAACCAAGTTTTTCAAGCTCTTTAACAACGTTATTTCCGTCATCGATCCATCTTTGTGATGACTTTGTAGGCATTGCAATACCTATTGTTTTTTGACCATCTTTTTTAGTAGACGTTTCTGTTGAAGTTCCACCAGCTGCTCCTGATGTACCTGAAGTTTTCGGACTACATCCTACCATTCCAAGCACTAATGCACTGGCAAGTAATAATGACACAACTTTTTTCATTTGACTTCCCCCTTCAATTATTTTCATAATATTTTATTTGTTTTCGTTTACAATCAAATTCTATCATATTCGAAACTTAATTGCAATATTATTTTAAAAAATATTTCGTTTAACAAAAAAAACGTAATTGTAATAGTTTACTTAGTATTTATCAATTTTCGTTTAATTTTGTTTATGAGCTTTTATTTATTATTGTAATGTATTATAGGCTAAGGTATAATAAAACTAAATAATTATTTAATTTTGGATTTACATAGGAGGCTCTCATGTTTGCGCCTGAACGAATACGAATAATTAAAGGAATACTTTCAGATAAAAAACATATTAATGTTTCGGATTTAAGTACAATGCTTAATGTATCAGAGGTTACTATTAGGCGTGACTTGGAAAAATTAGAAGGCGAAGGCTTTTTAACGAGAACTCACGGTGGAGCTATCTTAAACGATAATAATTTGTCATCAAATGATGATTATGCAGATATAGAAGCAGATCCTTATGTAGAGCAAAGGATAGAAATTAGTGAAATTGCTTCACATATGGTTGATGATAATGATGTTATAATCCTAAGTTCAGGTGTTACTAATTTGTATATAGCCAAAAAAATTTTAAACAAAAAAAACCTGACTGTACTTACTAATGACCTTAATATAGCTTCTGAGTTTTCCGCAAGTTCAAATACCAAAGTTATAATTCCCGGCGGTGATTTAGACCTTTCAAGCATGACTTTAGTTGGCAAGCTAACCGAAGAAAATCTTAAAAATTTTTTTGTATCAAAGGCTTTTATAGAAGTAGAAGGTGTCAGCATGCAAAGAGGCTATACAGTTCAAAGTATGGATAAAGCTTCTGTTATTAAAGAAATGCTTAATATTACCCGAGAAAAAATTATTGTGTGCCCATACACTTGCTTTGACACTATCGCTTTTTCACAAATCGGTGCGTTAAATTTAGCTAATAAAGTAATTACAAATCCTTCTATACCAGACTTGTATAAAAAATATTATTTTGAAAGCAACATTCAGCTTTTTACTGCTTTTAACTCCTACGAAGGTGGTATGTAAAATGGTTTGTCCAGTATTAAAGTTATCAAAAATTAATAAAAGACTTTCAGAATTCTTTATGCTGAAGGATGTAACTTTTGAACTTTTTAAAGGTGAAGTTCACGCACTTATAGGGGAAAACGGCTCTGGAAAATCTTCTTTAATGAATATTATCTGGGGTGCTTATACAAAGGACAGTGGAGATATACTTATTGATGGGATATCTGTTTCTATTAATTCCCCAATGACAGCAAAAAAACTTGGAATAGCTATGATTCATCAGAATTCTTCTCTTTTTGAACATTTTACTGTTGCAGAAAATATTTATATAGATAATAAACCATATTTAAATAAAACTCTTAAGATAATCGATAAGGGAAAGATGTATTCTGACTGTGAGGCTTTGTTTAAGAAACTTGGTTTTACATTAAACTGCAGAAGTATTGTAAAAAATTTAAATATAGCACAAAAGCAGCTTGTAGAAATCTGCAAAGCTTATGTTTCTAATGCCAGAATTATTATTATGGATGAACCTACTTCCTCTCTTACTGAATCAGAATCCCTGCTTCTTTTTAAAATAATACAGGAGTTAAAAAAATCAGGTGTGGCAATAATTTATATTTCTCATAATCTTGAAGAAATAATGCAGATTGCTGATAGGATAACAGTAATTCGCGGAGGTGAGATAGTAGGTACTCAATCTGTAAAAGCTATGAATGTAGACAATATAATTCACATGATGACAGGTATGGATTTAAAAGAAAGATATCCAAAGTTAAACGTTAAAACGGGAAAAGAAATATTAAAAGTATCTAATCTCTATGCTGGAAACATTTTAAAGGATATAAGCTTTTCACTTAAAAAACGTGAAATTTTAGGAATAATAGGTCTTGTAGGCTCAGGAAGAACTAAAGTTGCAAAATCTATTTTTGGAATAGATAAAATTGATTCTGGTGAAATCGTTGTAGAAGGTAACAAAGTAAACATTAATTCTCCTGAAGATGCAATTGCAGCAGGAATAGGCTATGTTACAGAAGACAGAATATCTGATGGGCTTTTTATGTATTTAAACGTTCCCGAAAATATAACCGCACCAAACATTTCAAAGGTTACTAATAAGCATTTGATAGATAGAAACATAGAAAAAAGACTTACCTCTTCCTATATAGATAGGCTTAGAATAAATGTTGGAACTTTAAACACCAAAGCAGCCTATTTAAGCGGCGGGAATCAGCAAAAAGTTGTCCTTGCAAAGTGGATTATGTCTAAATCAAAAATACTTATTTTAGATGAACCTACTAAAGGAATCGACATAGCTTCAAAAGTTGATGTTTATAATATTATGAATGAAATGGTAACTAAAGATGTTTCCATAATACTTATATCCTCAGATGTAGATGAGGTTATAGGAATGTGCGACAAAATAATGGTTTTATATAATGGAAAAATTGCTGCTATGCTTCCAAGAAATATTGCAACACGTGAAAAAATTATGTCTTATGCAACTGGAAGCAGACATAATTAATGACTCCACCCTGCTTCAGCTTTTTTAACTGAAGCAGTTTTTTAATAAAAAATGTAAATTAAGTGTAAAAGGCCATCAAAACTGATGACCTCTTTACTATCTTTGTATCTTATTTTAATCCTTGCTCATAAGCTTGAACCATTTTTTTAACCATTTGTCCACCCACTGAACCAGCTTCTCTTGAAGTTAAGTCTCCATTGTATCCTTGTTTTAAGTTAACTCCTACTTCAGTAGCACTTTCCATTTTAAATCTGTTAAGTCCTTCTTTAGCTTGTGGTACTAATACTCTATTGTTTCTGTTTGACATTTCAACTTCCTCCTTTAAACCTTTTTATGTAATAATTATTTGTTTGTAATATTATTGTTACCGGAGAATAATTTATTAGTCTATTAAACTGCTGGTAATCGTACCGTATTATAAGTTAATTACTATTTTAATCCTTAATATTAAAATAATCTCCAGTTATATTTTCTATTTTATTAACTCATATAATTTATATTTTTAACTCTCCGTATTCCATTTTAAACTTTAAAAATATTATATCACTAATATTAAAATAAATTATTTTCCTATTTACTATACCGAGAGAAGTAGTTCATAATATATTATAAAATAAAGTATTAATAAAACATATTCATACAAAGGAAGTGGTATTTTGAAAAACGAAATACTAAAATTACTGAAAAAAAATCCTGATAGCTTTGTATCAGGACAAAGCATTAGCGATTACTTAAAAGTAAGTCGCACTGCTATTTGGAAATATATGAATGGGTTAAGAGAAGACGGCTATAAGATAGAATCAGTTTCAAATAAAGGCTATAAACTCCTTTCCTCTCCTGATTTGCTTACTTTTGAGGAAATAGAACCATATTTGAATACTAATTTTATAGGCAGAAATATTATTCACTTTAATTCTATTGATTCAACTAATATTAAAGCAAAAAAACTGGCCGATTCAATAGTAAAGGACGGCACTATAGTTATTGCTGAAGAACAAACTAGTGGCAAAGGTAGACTTGGAAGAAACTGGATTTCTCCTCAGTACAAAGGGATATGGATGTCCATTATATTGAAACCTGATTTAAATCCGATAGAAGCAGTTAAACTAACTCAAATAGCTGCTGCAGCTGTAGTTACGGGTACTGAAGAATTTGGAATCAAAACCTATATTAAATGGCCAAATGATATTGTTATTAATCATAAAAAAGTATGTGGAATATTAACTGAAATGAATGCAGAGCTTACAAGAATTAATTATGTAATTGTAGGTATTGGAATTAATGTTAATATTGACGAGACTGAGTTTCCAGGAGATATAAAACATATAGCCACTTCTCTTAAGATAGAGTCAAAGAAATCTATTAACAGACAAAAATTAGCTGGAAATATTTTGAACAACTTTGAAAAACTATATGTACAGTTTGTAAAACAAAATGATTTATCCTCTTCAATAAATATTTGCCGTGAAAATTCTGCTCTAATAGGTAAAAATATAATAATAATAAACAGAGAAACTAGTGTTGAAGCTAAAGCTATAGATATTGATGAAGACGGAAGACTGCTTGTTGAGTACAAAGATGGCAGACGTGAAAGCTTAATATCAGGAGAAATTTCAATAAGAGGAAAAGAGAGCTATATATAGCTCTCTTTTTTATGCAAAAACTTGTTGTATTCTTGGAATTATTTTTACTCCTAAAGCTGCTGCTAATATACATTTAAGCAAATCTCCTGGTATAAATACATAAAACCCAAATTTAAGTGCCAGATTAAAAGGAATAGCCTTACCTATTACGTACTTTGATATTAAAAAAAGATAAGGAACTCCTATAGCGTATATAACAGCAATTCCAACTAAAGTAGCTGCAAAGAGTCTTATAAAGCTCGGTCTCGTACTTCCTTCAGCTATTTTCCCTATAACATATGATCCAAGAATAAACCCTAGCAGATATCCAAAGCTTTTACTAGTAATAGTAGAAATACCCCCTGTTCCTCCTGCAAAAACCGGAACTCCCATAAGTCCTATTATTACATAGATTAATTGTGACAATGCGCCTAATCTTGCACCAAGCAGCACTCCAGCTAAAGCTGTAAAAAGAAATTGCAGTGTAATAGGTACAGTTCCTAATGGAATTTGAATAAAAGCTCCTGCTGCAGTAAGAGCTGCAAATAAGGCTGCTAAAATCATTTGTTTAGTGTTTATCTTCATACTTACCCACCCCTGTTATGTAAACTATGAATTAATATTGTTAACCAATATTAATTCATAGTTTACAATATCTTTTTCCTATTGTCAACTTTATTTAGCAAATTGTTGACAAGCATAGGGACGGTTAACAATTTTATAGATTTTTTTAATTTCTAATTTGTCAATAAAAATAAATTGTATACTACTTTCATTATAATATTACAAGTTTTCTCCTGAATTTTTTATGATTTTATTGCATGTATATAGCTTGTACATTTTAAACTTAACAAAGATTGTTTTTTATCTAACAGCTTTTTAAAAAATATATTGCTATAGCTTGTT
>NZ_JAMSKT010000011.1 GCF_023806125.1 Clostridium caldaquaticum | reverse complement strand
CCCCCGCTCGACTTGCATGTGTTAGGCACGCCGCCAGCGTTCGTCCTGAGCCAGGATCAAACTCTCAATTTAAAAGTTTGAATCTTTATGCTCATTTTTAATTCAAAAGAATTGCTGGTTTATCTTAATTATTCTCTGTTTAATTTTCAAAGACCAATTATTTTTCGCTGTCATCTGACAGCTTTTTTATTTTATCACTTATTTTATACATTGTCAACATTTTTTCTAAACATGTATTATTAAGTGATATTTTGTCGCTTTCAATCAGCGACGAGTTATATAATATCACATCTATAAAACGATATATTATTTACACTTCTATTTACATGAAAATAATCCGTTATTTCTCTTTATTTCTCTTTATATCTACAATTATAACATATTGATACACCAGGTATAGTTTTAATAGTATTACTTTCATACATATAAACAATAAAATAGATTTTTTAAGCATTATAAAACAAAAAAAATAAAAACGTACATATAACTGTACGTCATAATAAAACATATGCTATTTCCAATTTCTGTCTATAATATCCCACATCATCTTTCCTAGCTTAGATAAAGTTACAATTCCATATACATTGTTAGGAAGAGATTTAGATAAAACCACAAATACAAAATTACCTTTGTCTAGATTCAAAAGTGCAGCATCGTTTTCTATCCCATTCAAGCTTCCAGATATATTTGCAATTTTACTCCATACTCTTTCAGGCATATAGAAAGGCAATTTATCTCTACGTTGAAACTTGTCTAATATATTTATTATAAAATTACTATACTCCCTGTTTAAAAAGCTTCCATAATGAAGAATTTTCAGACATTGAGCCAAATCAAAGCTACTGCTTAGATTCTCAAGTCCTTTTTCCCGAGCAGTGAAATCCCTAAGCTTTCTCTTTAGAAACGTTTCCTTTAATCCCATTTCTTTAAAATATATATTTATTTTTTCCATTCCTAAAATATCAATAATTTTATTAGTTGCAGTACTATCACTTTGAATAAGCATTGCAATCAGCAGTTCCTTTATGGAGTAATCCTTATCATCAAATTCATGCAAAATACCACTGCCATATACTTTATCTTTACATTTTATTAAAACCTTTTCCTGTAAGCTTATATTATTATTTTCAACTTCTTTTAAAAGAGCTATAGCAATGGGTAATTTTATGCAGCTTGCAGCAGGCATTATTGCTCTCTCGTTTAAACTATATGTATAAGAACTATCTATATCTTCAAAATAAAAACTATATTCACCTATTCTTTCATCAAGATACCTTTTTAACTCCTTCATATTATTCCTCCACCTTGAACATTAAAACCCATATATAATATTAAATAGGCATGCAAAAATGCATGCCTAAACTCTAGTCACCAAATGATATTCCTATACTTCTTGCAACTCTCACTAATTCGCCATCAGGATCTACATTTTTATTTTTTCCAATAACATTTTCTAAACTATCATAAGATAACTTATTACCCTTTAGACAAACCATGTTTCCAAATTTACCTTCATGTATCAAATCAATAGCAGCAACACCATATTTTGTTGATAATACTCTATCAAAAGTTGATGTTGTTCCTCCCCTTTGAACATGACCTAAAACCGTACTTCTTATTTCATGATCCTTTATTACTCTCTCTAAATCCATTGCAAGTTTATTAGCAATTCCACCTAATCTTATTGGGTCTGGACTATCCTCAACTATCTTGCTTATAACAACATCTCCATCTTTTGACTTTGCACCTTCTGCTACAACTATAATACTAAATACTTTTCCGTGTTTTTTTCTTTCATAAATTTTTTCAATAACCTTATTAAGATCATATGGAATTTCAGGTATTAATATAACATCAGCAGAACCAGCTATACCAGATTCAAGAGCAATCCAACCTGCATTTCTACCCATAACTTCAAGTATCATTATTCTATGATGTGATTCAGCTGTAGTATGAAGTCTGTCTAATGCCTCAGTAGCTATCCCTACTGCAGTGTTAAATCCAAAAGTTATATCTGTAGATGCCAAATCGTTATCTATAGTCTTAGGTACCCCTATAACCTTTACACCTTTTCTTGCAAAGTCTCTGGCACTAGTTAAGGTTCCATCTCCACCTATAACTACAAGAACATCTACTCCTGCTTCCTTTAAGTTCTCAACTGCTACATCAGATACATCTTTTTTTACTATTTTACCATTTTCTTCAACTTGGTAATCAAAAAGGTTATCTTTGTTAGAACTATATAGTATAGTACCACCTTTATGTAATATACCTGAAACACTATCAAGGTCTAGGCGTATATAATCGTTGTTGTACAGTCCTCTATAACCAAATTTATAACCTATAACTTCATAACCATACTTTAGCATTGCTGTTCGAGTTGCCGCTCTAATTACTGCATTTAATCCAGGACAATCTCCACCGCCTGTTAGTAGAGCAATCTTTTTTATATTGTCTGCCATTTGCATATCCCTCCAAAATACTTTTAGTTCTATTATACAACGTAAAACTCTAAAATCAAACATAATTCTTAATATTTTTTTATTTTTTCTAAATATACATATTTTATCTTAAATATGATAAATATTCCTTAGTAATACTGGCAAATAGTGTATCATAATATTTTTATTGTGCACAATCTTAATTAGTATATATTTATTATTGCCATATTATCTCTAATATACTTAAAAGTAAAAATGAAGACGAAATGAATATTCAATCCCAAAAACTCATTAAATTTAATGATAAAAATTAAAATCTATTCTGCAACAACCTTATTCAATATATCATGCTTAACAGTTTCCATATCTGGCACATAACTCTTTAAAAGCTTAAGCTTACCCTTTATTTCATAATCTCCAAGAGCTGCAGGAATCATAAAACTGTCTCCCTTTTTAATTTTCTCAACTCCTCTTTTATATAAGATTTCTCCTTCTCCTTCTACAGCTGTAAAAATATAAAATCTTTCCCTATCACTGCTCTCCTTGACGCTTTCCTCAACATCATAAAGTTCAAGTGAAAAATGCTCACAAAGACAATAGTAAGTCTTACTGTAACCTTCCTCTTGAACCTTCAATCCTTTGCTCTTTTCTCCAACTAAACTTAAATCAACAACATCTAAAGCTTTTTCTAAATGTAATTCTCTACCTCTATTATAGTCGAATACTCTATAAGTAGTGTCACTGTTTTGCTGTATTTCAGCTATTATTACTCCTTCTCCTATTGCGTGCACCAATCCGCTTTTAACAAAATATACATCGCCTTTTTGTACATATACTTTGTTCATAAATTCATCAAAATGACCTGTTTCTATTGCATTTTTAAACTGCTCTTTTGTACAGTTCTTTGTTCCAACAACTAAATTGGCACCTTCAAAAGCTTCAACTACATACCATACTTCAGTTTTTCCCATTTCTCCTTCTGTTTCTTTGGCATACTTATCCTGAGGATGAACTTGAACTGAAAGCTTTTCCTTTGCATTAATTAATTTTACAAGCAGAGGAAACCTATCTAAAGAAATTTTAGTACCTATTACCTCCGCCCCTTTTAACTTAATAAGTTCATCCAGCTTCATGCCTTTGAATTTACCATTTGCAACTACACTTACACCGTGAGGATGACAAGACACATCCCAGCTTTCTCCTATATTCCCCTCTGGAAGATTATCTCTGAAAAGCTGAAAATCTCTTCCTCCCCAAATTTTATCAAAATATATATTTTCGAATTTTAAAACATACATAATAGAGTCCCCTTTCTTTATATAATCTCCCTTTATTAATGAATATAAGTATAAACAATTTATTACGGGATGAAAATTTATTGTATTTTAATAATTTAATAAAACAAAATAAACTCTGGCATTTTTATTTGATTTCCATTTCCATTATTATATTTGTCTATAAGTTCTTTAGCCTTTCTATAGTTTTCTTTAATAGTATCAGAAGTATATTTATCCGTAGAAGCATTTATTCCTTCTAATGCCTTTCTTAGATTGTATTCACCCTTTACAAAATTTACATCTTGAGTTATATAGTAGCATCCGGCATTATTTAATGTAAGTATATCACTTTCGTCAGAACCATAGGCATATCTTATTTCCTTTATCGCCTCTGCCGCATTACCATTTAATAAATAAATTGTTCCCAAAGTTCTATGATACTTAGCTATATCGTCAGACAATTTAATACATTCTTTAAGTAGTCTTATTGCATCCTCTGTATTATTATTGGATATATTTATTAAAGCCATATTATATTTAATTTCTGGTTCGTCAGGCTTTATGATTTCAGCAAAATTAAAATATTCTAGTGCCTTTACACTATCCTTAGTTGTATTCCAATAATAGTTTGCAGCTGTAAGCATTATATTGTAATTATAAGGTTCCTTATATATTGCTGTTCTAAAATAAGGATCTCCTTCTTTTGTTTTTCCTAATGCTTTAAGTATCTCAGGCATTAAAAATCCATAATTATCACTGTATTCTTTATTTTTCTTAATAGATTCCCTGCAATACTGCATAGCTGTATTTAAGTCTTTTTTATTTAAATAATACCAGCCTGCTGTATGAAATACTCTATAATCTTCCTTATTTTCTTCTATAACTTTTTTAATAAGCTCATCAGCTTTTTCAGACTGTTTAAGACTTTGCAGCACAGCGGCTTCAATAACCTTTACTTCAATACTGCCAACATCTTTTGTTTTTAATTCCTCAACAAGCTTGCTGCCTTGTTCGGCTGTAACTTCATCCGTTGAATATATCTTTGCAAGCCACATTTTATAAGCTAAGTCGTCAGGATTTTTTTCTGAAAGTGCTGTAATATCTTCAAGCAGCTTGTCTTTATTGTAAATTGAACTCTGTGCTAAAACATCATAAATTCTATACTCATCTTTATCTATATCCCAGGCTCTTCTTAATCTTTTATAACCTTCTTCCCAATTGCCATCAGCTATAAGCATTCTTGCATACTCTGCTAAATCACAGGCAGATTTTTCATCTACAGGATAATTGTCAACCAATGCTTTAGCTTTATCTAGCATATTATTAGCCATATAAACTGTAAACATTGTCTTAATTAAACTTTTATCTTTTGGAAATTGACCTAAGGCTTCTTCTCCATGCTGTAAGGCTTCTTTATAATCTTTATTCATTAACTCTGTAAAAACAACATAGTTTAAAACTTCCGCATTTTTACTTCCTAATGCCTTTGCTTTATCTATAAATTTTTTTGAATTTTCTTTATCTCCTTCCACTGAGTATATTTCTCCTATTTTTGCATCCCAAAGACCTTCTTTTAAATCTTTTTCCTGAAGTTTTTTATACTCTTCTATAGCCAGATCATACTGACTATTATAATAATAATCTTCAGCAGTATTACTTTCAAATACATATTTTTTACCTATTGTATCAGCACTTTTAGTATTCCTTAAAACTGTTGCTGTAAAAGCTGAAATTACTATCGCAAAAACAATAAAAGCGATAATATAAACTTTTTTATTTCCTTTAATAATCTCTTTAAAATTTTGAACACCTGTTTTAATCTTTCCCTTTTTAAAATTATATTTAGTTTTATCCAAAATTACTTCAATTTTCAAATGTTTAAATCGTTTTCTGATTTTATTCATTATATTTTTGATATATTTTATCATTTTTATATCTTTCATTATTACACCTCATTAGTCATAATGGTATATTTATAAACATTTTAACAAATGAATTTAAAAAAAGCCACAATAATAACTAATTAAAAACTTTAACTTTTTATTTAATTTGAAACATAAACTCTATTTATGATAAAATAAATATGATTTTGAAAAAAACTTTTAACTTAAAGGGCGTAAAAATTACTAAGAATACAAGGGGGATTAATTTTGAAAAAACAAATTAAAAATACAATCATTATAATTGCTACATTAGGAATATTATCTGTTTCTTCTTTTTCCATAACATATAAAATAGCTGAAAAAATGGATAAACAAACTTTCAATCAGAATACTCAAAAGGAAACCACAAAATTATCAGAGCAAAATTCCGATAATAAAGCTTTAGAAAACAAAGTTGTAACTACTGAAACTTCTAAGACTTTAAAGTTAAGCGAAATTACTTTAAGCAGTACAGGAAATTCTATTATTGGCTGGGATAGTAAGATTTCTTACAATGGTTCTTTAACTCAGGTTTTAGAGAAATATGATAAGGACTACTCCTATATATATAAAAATGTTGCTGATATTTTTAAGGAAGATGATATAACTACAACAAATTTAGAAACAACATTTACAAATGCTACTTTAAAAACTGGAAAGACCCCTATGTTTAAAGCTCCTCCTACTTATGCAAAAGCTTTAAATATAGGAAATATTGAAGCTGTTAATCTTTCAAATAATCATACAAAAGACTATTTAGACAAAGGATTTCAAGATACAAAAAATGCTTTAAAAACAGAAAATATTAACTTTTTCGGCGAAGGCGAAAAATGGGTAACGGAAGTAAAGGGAAATAAATTAGGATTTTTAGGTTATCAAGCTTACACTTATGATAATGCATTTATGTCTAAATTAAAAGAAGACATAGCTTCACTAAAAAGTGAAAATTGTACAGTTATAATAAATTTTCATTGGGGAACAGAGGGTGCTTCAACTCCTAACAATGCTCAAAAAAATTTAGCTCATTATGCTATTGATAATGGTGCAGATCTTATTATAGGTCATCATCCTAATGCAATACAAGGTATTGAAAAATATAAAGGAAAGATTATAGCCTACAGCTTAGGGAATTTTATTTACGGAAACAATAAAAATTTTACAGATAAAGATACTTTTATTCTTCAAACCAATTTTAAATTTGAAAATAATAAGCTTAAATCTTATGGAATAAAAATTATACCCTGCAGCATATCTTCAGTGAGCAATGCTAATGATTATTGTCCAACGCCACTTGAAGGAACTAAAAAGACTGCGTTTTTAACAAGACTGAACAAACTTTCAACAAATCTAGATTTTAAATTAGAGGATGATTTTTTCTATATAGATGTCAATAATAATTAAATGTATATATAATCTTAAACAAGGTGGTGTTTTAAAATTATACTTAAGTCATTTATAAGCATTATAGTTTCAAAAATTATTATAAAACTGTCTAAGTTTTTATTTAAAGGCGGCAGCAATTTCCCAGGAAAAATTGCATTAAAAATAGATAAAGACATATTGTTTAAAGCTGCAAAAGATTATAACGTAATTTTAATAACTGGTACTAATGGAAAAACAACTACTACAAGTTTAATATATAATATAATAAAGAATAATGGAGACTTTGTAATAACCAATAGTACTGGTGCCAATATGTTACCTGGTATTGTATCCTGTTTTATAGAAAATTTTAAATTTAAAAAAAGTCAACAAAGAAAATATGCTGTTATAGAAGTAGATGAAGCTAACTTAACTTTAATTACTGATTATATTAAACCAAAAATAATTACTGTTACAAATTTATTCAGAGACCAGCTTGATAGATACGGTGAAGTTTATACAACTTTAAAAAAGATTCTTTCTGGAATCGAAAAGACTCCTTATTCTACATTAGTACTGAATGGAGATGAATCTCTTCTTGGAGATTTAAGTTTCCCAAATGAAATAGTATATTACGGCTTCAATTCTTCAACTAATGGGAATAAAGCAATAGATATAAATGCAGATGCAAAGTTTTGTAAAAATTGCAAAAACCCCTACAGTTATGAATTTATAACATACAATCACTTAGGAAACTTTTACTGCAAAGAATGTGGCTATAAAAGACCTGAACTGAAATTTTCTGTAGAAAGTATAATCGAACAGACACCTACTTCATCCCTAGTTCAAATAGATGGCAATGAATATTTTATCAATCAGCCAGGAACCTATAATATTTATAATGCACTTTGTGCATATTCTATTGCTAATACCTTAGGTATAAGCAATTCTGTTATATTTAATGTATTAAAGAGTACCTCAAGCAGTTTTGGAAGACAGGAATCTCTAACTATTGATGACAAGGAGGTTAAGATTATACTTGTAAAAAATCCTGCTGGCTTTGATCAAGCAATAAATACTGTAAGCCTTGACACGAGAAAAATAAATACAGCATTTTTACTTAATGATAATTATGCTGACGGCAGAGATGTGTCTTGGATATGGGATGTTAACTTTGAAATGCTTCAAAATTTAGATATAAACAAGGTAATGTTATGCGGAATAAGACTCTATGATATGGCTGTTAGACTAAAGGTTGCAGGGCTTCCACAGGATAGATTCACCATAAATGAAACTTATGATTCTCTTTTACAAGAAATAAAAGACTGTAGTACGCCTACAGTGTATATACTTGCAACCTATACAGCAATGATTAATTTTAGAAAATACCTGCACGGTAAGGGCTACATTAAAAAACTTTGGTAAATCAATAAATGTATTAAACGAAGGTGAAAAATATGGAACTGAATATATGCCACTTATACCCCGACTTATTAAATGTATATGGAGACTATGGAAATATCCTTATCCTTAAATACAGAGCAAAGCAAAGAGGAATTAACGTTAATATTTTCAACGTATCAATGGGAGATGCCTTTGAAGGAAATAAATATGACATAACCTTTTTTGGAGGTGGACAGGATTATGAGCAGTCCATCGTGTCAAAGGATTTGATGGAAATAAAAAAACAAGCAATAACAGACTACGTAGAAGCTGAAAAGGTATTTCTGTGTATATGCGGAGGCTATCAGCTGCTAGGAAAATATTATACTACTCCTAATGGTGAAAAGCTGCAAGGATTAGGTATATTAGATATTTACACTGAAAGCGGAGAAAAAAGGTTTATAGGCAATACCATTATTTATAATGAAGATTTTAATGAGACCTATGTAGGTTTCGAGAACCATTCCGGAAGAACTTATATTGGCAGCTTAAAACCCTTAGGTAAAGTAAAAGTAGGTTATGGAAATAATGGCGAAGATGGTTATGAAGGCTGTATTTACAAAAATACTTACTGTACCTATTTTCACGGTTCTCTGCTTTCAAAAAATCCTGAGCTTGCTGATAGACTGTTAACAGAAGCACTTAGAAAAAAATATGGAAATATAACTTTAAAACCTCTAGATGACTCCTATGAGCTTAAGGCAAAGGAATTTATTATAAATAGAGAAATAAAAAAGATGTAATCTTAAACCTTACATCTTTTTTTCTATTGCCAGAGCTAAATTAAAATATTTAATAGCTTCCCCTACCTGAGATAAATTATAGTACATATATCCCATTTCCATATATCTTTTATATATATCATTTTGAGTTCCAAATTTTAAAAGAACATCTGTAGATAAATTCATGTACATTTCTGCTGAAGTAAAGTTATCTAACCTTTGGAGTATTCGCGCCTTTAGGTAGTAAGCTCTTTCAATATATTTAGCCTCATTTGATTTAATTGCGTAATTTAATACTTCATCGCTTATATCTTTAGCAAATTCTAATTTATTATATTTTATAAATTCATTAGTACAAAGAAGCATAAATCTTACCAATTTTCCTGTTTTACTCTTTGGGTATAATTTTATGGCTTCTTTTATATATTCTATAGCTTTTTCTTCCATACCCACATCAAACATTGCAGATGCATAGTTATAAATTGCTAAAGCCTTACATTCTAAGTTTTCATCATATAACTTATAAGACTTCTTTTCATATTTCTGAAACCTGCCTTTATCCGTGCTGATTGAAAGTATGGCAAGCATTTGATAAGCTTCTGCTTTTTTTATATTAGTATCAAAATACTTTATTAATTCTTCCAGTCTATTTGCTACTTCGTAAGCTCTTTCATAATTTTTCAGCATTATATAACATTCAGCCTCATTATAAGTAGCTTTTGCTAAAATATAAAAATTACTATTTTCTTTTGCTAAATTTCTTACATGATTATAATAATTTGCAGCTTCTAAAAACTCTTTTGTACAATATAAAAACCTTCCTATATCCATAAAATACGTTAAATAATTTTCCTGCTTATAATCTTTAGGACAACATTCATAATACTTGGAAATCATAGCCTGTGCTTTTTCAATTTCTCTTTTATCTAAATAATAATTATAAAGCAAATGATTTAAACTAAAACATAAATCATAATATAAATATTTTTCTGCGAACTTCAAATTATATAAAATTTTTTCTTCATATTTATCAATATCATTATTTTCTTTAATAATTTTTATATTTTCAATTAATTGTTCTCTAATTCCCTTTTTTAAATAATCTATTTCTAATCCTAATATATGTCCTACTTGTTCTAGTATCCAATCTTCAGCTTCTATTTTATCATTTTCAATACAGCTCATTTTAGATACTGAAATTTTATCTCCTGATATGTTTTTTAATGTTAATCCTTTATAAATTCTTGCTCTTTTTATTTTTTCACCAGTTGATAAAATCTCCAAAATCTATCACCGCCTTGTAATGCTTGCACTCCTAGTTAATATCCTCAAAAACACCTAGCTGCTTAAGAGTTTCAACTCCTTCTGAAAGAAACCTAGCAGCTTCCTTATCTTGTCCATTTTCTATATAAAATTTTCCTAATAATAATGATATCTCAGCTTGATGCTTTCTATATCCCATATTGTTTACAAAATTCAGTGCCATAATTAATGTATTCTCTGCCTCTTTTAAATCATTATCGAGAATGCATACTTTATATTTTAGCATGTAGTAATCAATTAAAGCTTCATGATTCCCATTTCCTATAATCTCTATCATTTCTTCCAGAATAACCTTCGCATTATCTGCATCCTTAAGCTTTATATAGTTTTCACATAAGCTAACTAGAGTCTCTGACAGCTTCAAATCCCTGCTATTCTTTCTTAACTCTTTAGATTTATTTAAATGAATAAAAGATTCCTCATAATTTTGGAATTCATAAAATAACTTTCCTAAATTATTCTCTATATCTGCTATATATTCACAATCATTTATTTCTTTGAATATGTTTAAAGTTTTTTTAGAATATTTTATTGCATTATCTATATCTCCATTTTCGCTGTACTGCTTGGCTAAAAGCATAATAGACATTGCATAATCCTTTTTTTCTTCCAACTGTCTAAATTTCTCTTTCGCTAAAAATGCATAATTAATTGCATCTTCATGTTTTTCCAGCCTCTGATAAGTATAAGCCATGTAATAATATATTTTACCTAATAAAAAATCATTTCCTATATTATTATCCATAAATACTTTTTCTGCCTGCTTAAAATAACTATAGGAAGAATGATAAGATTTTGTATTTAAGCTTATAATGCCAAGCTTTAAAAATGTATTTACAATATCCTCAAAACAATTTTCAGTTATAAATATAACATTTGCCGATAAGAAAAACTGCTGTGCTAATCCAATTTCAGATTTTTCCATGTATATAATTCCTCTTAAATATAAATTTTTTGCTTTTCTATATTTAAGATTATATTTTTCGGCATAAAATAGAACCTTTTCAACATATTGTTCTGCTGATAAATAGCTTTTACTTAATATACATGCTTCAGCCATATTTTCATAATAAGTACATATATTTTCAGCTTGTGTTTCTTCCGATTCCATTAAATATTCCACTGTTACATTTAAAGCACTTGCCAAATACTCCAGTAAATCCATACTTGGGTTAGACTTACCAGATTCTACAAGGCTTATTTGACCTGGAGTAATTCTATCACCTGCTAAATCTTTCAAGGTCATATTAAGTTCTTTTCTTCTTCTTTTTAGCTTTTCCCCCAAAGATAATATTTCCATATTTTATCATACCTCGTTAAAATAAAACAATGCTGTGATAAATCTAAATTATACAAAAATATAAAATTTCAAACTAATTATAACATATTTTCACAATTTACGGTGAATTTTTTCAAATTAGTTTTAAATTTTAAGAAAAAAGAAGCTCGAGAAGATAAATTCCCGAACTTTTATAATTAAAAATATTTTTATCTCATTTTTCTCATAACATCATCGTATACATCGCCTATAATACCCATCATCATATCCCCAGATTTTCTAAGTCTTTTTCTTGTATTTCTGTTAAGCTGAGGAGCAATTAACATTCCAGCCGCTGCACCAATTAAAGCACCTGTAGTTATACCTCTAATAAATCCCATATTCTAAACACTCCTTTCCATTTTATATAGTATTAGAATATGCAATTTTTATTTTATTAAACATTGAAATTACTGTTAAGTAATTCATCCATTGCTTCATTAGCCAACTCATCGCATCTATTATTATAAGGATTATCGCTGTGTCCTTTAACCTTTATAAATTCTACCTTATGATATTTCATAAGCTCTATTAATTTCTCCCACAGCTCTTTATTTTTTACAGGTTCTTTTGTAGAACTTTTCCATCCGTTTTTCTGCCAGTTATCTATCCACTTTTGATTAATAGCATTAATTACATAAGCTGAATCACTATAAAGCTTAACATTACACGGTTCTTTAAGCATAGCTAAAGCCTGAATAACGGCACTAAGCTCCATAATATTATTTGTAGTATTTCTAAAAGCTTGTTTTACTTCTTTTTTTACACCATTATACATGAATAGAATTCCAAAGGCACCTATTGAATTTTCTTTTCCGTTTCCTCTGCATGCTCCATCAGTGTATATTGTTACGCTTTTCATTTTGTTTCTCCTCGTTTGTAGCTCTTAAAGATATTTTCTTTATATAATCTAAAAGTTTCCCCACATTTTGACTTCCAACCATTTTACCTATAAAATCTACTCCATCTTTTATAAGCTTAATTATATCCTCTCTACCTATCCAATTAGATAATATAATTTCTTCAGGTATTTCATTTATTAATTTATTCATAGCGAAGAAAACAATTGCTACATCATCTATTCTGCCTATTAGAGGAATAAAATCAGGCAGTATATCAATTGGTGAGGCTAAATAAGCTATAAGTCCTCCTACTAAAATTTTTGTCTTTATATCCACTCTTTTATCCTTAAATAATCTCCAAAGAAGTGCTGCAATATCTGGTATAACCATTGCATACTCTGCTATATTTTTATATTTATCAGGAACTTTCTTTTTTATATCCTCTCTAATCTTTGAATATCCATCCTGAAGCTTATATATTTCTTGATTAAATTCCTGCTTTTTTTTATTAAATTCCATAGTCTCCTTATCAGGAGCATAAAGTATATCTTCAACCTCAACTTCAATAGCATCCTTTAGTAAATCAGCACTTTTCAATTTAAAGTAAACAAATGGTACAAGTTTAGATATAACATTTACATCTACAATTAAATTATCCTTATTAACAGTTATTCCATCTTTATCAAAGTCCTTTAAAAAAGTTTTAAGCGCAAAGTTTTTTATTGAAGGTAGTATTCCCACTTTAAAAGCTTTAAAATCTAGAATTTTAATGGTTATTTTATTATCCTTAATGCTGCCTAATCCTATAGAAGCTCGAAAGGGAATTTCTACCTTTTTTTTATAACTTCCATTCACAGTTATAAGCTCATTTATTTTTATATCTTCTATTTTTAAATTATCAATTTTTATATATTCATTAACTGCCTCTAATATATCTTTAGAAGTTAACCTTATTTTTCCACTGGTAACCTTCATTTACCTTCCCCCTATCCATCCTGTTTCTACGAATATAATTAAAGTATATATCAAAAAAGAATTAATGCAACAACCATTTTATATTTTAACAAAATTTACTTTAGCAAAATTTATGATTTTCATTAGACTAAAATTATAAAATCACTATAATAGGATTATGCAGTAAACAAATATACACATAAATAAAACAATGATATGCAAACATATTATATAGAAAATTTTGGAGGAGGAAATTATGGATAAAAAGAATAAAAAGAATAGTAAATATATGTATATATCTATATTCATTGCTATTTTATCTCTTATAATGCTTATAGTATTCAATTTTAACAATAAGTCTTCTGCTTATAAACTATACGTGGATTTCTTAAAGGACATTCAAAGTAAAAGCGTGTCAACTGTTTATATAACTAATACTCCTAAGATTAAGGTGAAAATGAATGATGGAAACATATATGAAACTGACAACCCAAGGACAAATAATTTTAAAGAAGAGCTTTTAAAACAAGGGGTAAAAGTTTCTGAAAACCTGCCTCTTTCAGCTAAAGAAACCATTCCAACAATACTGCTAAGCGCTTCTTTAGTGTTTATGGCAGTTATGGCAATAAAATCATCAGGTATAAGCTCAAAAAGACTAAAAGGAGTTGACAACCTTGATGTTACAGCTGTATCAAATGTTACCTACAATTTTGACTCTGTGGCAGGTAATGAAGAAGCCAAGGAAAGTGTAAAAGATATAGTAGATTTTCTTAAAAATCCTGAAAAATATAGTGCTTACGGAGCAAGAATGCCTAAGGGAATTATGTTTTACGGTGAGCCTGGAACAGGTAAAACTCTGCTTGCTAAAGCTGTAGCTGGAGAAGCAAATGTACCTTTTTATGCTATATCTGGTTCTGATTTTGTGCAAGTATATGTAGGGGTTGGTGCAAGCAGAGTAAGACAACTATTTAAGAAGGCTAGAAACCATGGAAAAGCTGTTATATTTATTGACGAAATTGATGCAATAGGTAAAAAGAGAGATGGAGGTAAAACTGGAGGTTCTGACGAAAAAGATCAAACTCTTAATGCTCTTCTTACGGAAATGTCTGGTTTTAACGAAAAGGAAGGCATAATAGTTATTGCTGCTACTAACAGACTTGATGTTTTAGATCCTGCTCTTTTAAGACCTGGTAGATTTGACAGACATATTGAAATAACCTTACCTGATTTAGCTGCAAGAGAAAAAATATTAGCTCTTCATTTAAAAAATAAGCCAACTATGGACATAAATATTCATGATTGGGCTCAAAAAACTTCCTATTTTTCAGGAGCAAAACTTGAGAGCTTGGTTAATGAAGCTGCAATATTAGCAGCTAAAGAAGACAGCAAGTTTATTGATAACACACATATGGACAAGGCTTATTCAATAGTCTTAGCTGGTTATGAAAAAATAGAAAGAAATCATATAAAAGATAAAGATAAGAAGATTACCGCTTATCACGAAGCAGGACATGCCCTACTTACATTAAAAGTGCTACCTGATGATAAACTTTCAAAAGTAACTATAATACCTACGAGCAAGGGTGCTGGAGGTTATACCTTAAGCATACCTGAAGATAAACTGTATCAAAACAAGGATTATTTAAAGAAAAGAATTATGGTACTTTTGGCTGGTCGTGCTGCTGAAGAGATAATCTTCGGCAAAGAGTATATAACAACTGGAGCCTATAACGACTTTCAGCAGACAACAAGAATAGTTTCGAGCATGGTTACCCAATATGGAATGGGTGAAACTATAGGACTTTTAAATCTGGAGGAACTATCACACTTAAATTATTCAAATACTGAAGATATAATTAAAGAATGCAAAGAAACTTTAGATTCTTTATATGAAGAGGTAAAATCAATAATTTTGAAAGATAAAATACTTCTAGATAAAATTGCAGAAAACTTAATTCAAAAAGAAACTCTTTTAGAAAAAGATATTAAAGAGCTTATAGCAGCTTAACTTTACGCTGTAACTTATAAAAACAAGTCCAAGCAATAACTGGATCAATTATAAACCGCCTGATAAATCAGGCGGTTTAACATACTATTGATTCAATAACTAAACTCGTATGCTCTAACAAATCTATTTCATAAAAAGGAATTGGAAGTTTAGTTTCTCTATCATATAGTACTCTAATAACAGGCCTGTCTGGAAAGTTTCTATTCTGTCTTATTACATATCCCTCTATAGAATTTGAAAGCTTAACACAGCAGCCTAAAGGATAAACAGCAAAGGTTTCTCTAAAGCTTTTAACTATACTATTGTCAAAAGCTGTTCCGCTTCCTGATAATATTAATTCATATGCTTCGTTTGGGCTGAATTTTTTTCTATAAACCCTATCATTGCTGACTGCATCATATACATCACATATACAAACTATTTTCCCAAACTTAGAAATATCTTCACCGTTAAGATTATATGGATATCCTTTTCCATCAACTCTTTCATGATGCTGTAATACTGCTTTTATTACATTTTCAGATATGCGAATATTTTTACTTAGAATTTCCCCACCGTATATAGGATGTTTTTTTATTTCTTCATATTCTTCGTCAGTTAAGGGGCCTGTTTTATTTATTATTTTATTTGAAATCTTTACTTTACCTATATCATGAAGAATAGCCCCTACAGCTAAGTCTTTAAGTTCTTTTTCGCTAAATCCATATGAAAGACCTAAAAAGGAAGACATTATGCATGTATCTAGAGAGTGAACAAATGTATAGTTATCAAAAGTCTGTATATCATACAGACTTTTGTTTACATCACCCATATCTATTATATAATCTACTAAGTCTTCTATAATCTTCAAAGAGTCTTTTACATCTTTATTATTACAGCTATGAATATTTTTTATAATATTTGACATATTACTTATAGTAGCCTGTTTTAATCTTAAAAGTCTATCATCTTCAATTTTAACATCTTCTAATCTATCATCTTCAATATATACGAAAAATACTCCTAATTCCTTTAGTTTTTCAATATATCTGCTGGTTAATTGTACTCCTGCCCTAAGTAAAATCTTACCATCATTTGTTAATATATTTTTACCTAGGACTTCATTTTCTCTCACTCTATCAATAAATTCCAGCCTCATAGTTCACCTCTGCATATTCTTTTGTTAATTAATTATTATTATACTACAGTATTTTTTACTATTAGTAAAATTTGTACAGAAAACTTCATTACCCGTAATGATTTTTTAACATCCACCTAATTTTATTCTTTATATTCATCTTCCTTATCTTTTATAGCTTCAAATACATTTTTAATTTCTTTATCTATTATTGAACATGCAGTATTTATTCTTTCTTCCATAACATTATGCTCATTATCATAATCAAATTTTATAACCCAAGTTGGATTATACTCCTCTTCCACTTCCTCTATTATGAATCCTTCCTCTTCAAAGGAATTTGTATTAAACAAGTCATAAATAGCATAAAATTCCCATTCTTCAACATCTTTATTTGTATCAAAAAACATATTTACTTTTTTACCATCATAATAGAATTTAGTAACATATATAGCTCCATCTCCTACACTGTAACTACCTAATTCTTTAACTAAATAATTAGTTTCTTTATCTCTTTCCATTAAAACTAGTGATGAAAAGTCCAATTTTATCATCCTTTCTCTCATGCAGTATATCAATATAATATCACATATTTAACATTATTAAACAAAATAAATAGAAAATAAATGAAATATATATGTTACATGTCTTACAACTGTTATAAAAAGTATATTTAATGATATTACACTTTACTCATTTCCAAATATTGTATATCATATTATTATACAATATTTGGAAATGAGGAGTGTATTATGAGAAGAGTAAATATAAAAAAGATTATCACTATTATATTTATAATTATTCTAATCCTTACTACTGCCATACATAAATACAAAGAAACAAACAGTAAATACAAAGATATAAACTACGTTGTAGAAAAATATGTAACTTCCGGTATATTAAACAAATATAAACTTTACAAAATAGATGAAATGAAACTTAGCTTTTCCGATGGAATTATTGCTGTAATAAGTGTTTCTGGTATTGAGGATAAGGCTCCTCACAAAAGTGTAAAATATGATATATTTTTAGAGAAAAATAAAAAAGACATTTGGAAAGTAAAAAAAGTTTACTCAAAATAATTTATTATAAACAGACTAAAAGTCTTCATTCTCATGCCTGCTTTTATATAATCTATTGCAAATAATTTGCATTTGTATATAATTATATTTAGGTTTATTTTTGTTAATAATTACTGTATAAGCAATTAGAATGGAGATATAATATTTATGTTAACAATAAAAAATTTAAACTTTTCATATAACAATGCCCTTCCCTATTTAATTGATAATCTAAACTTACAAATAGAAAGTGGTTCCTATGTCTCTATACTTGGAGAGAACGGCAGTGCGAAAAGTACACTCTTAAAGCTTATTTTAGGTTTTCTTAAGCCAAATGGAGGAACTATTTCTTTAAGTACAAGCAAATTAGGTTATGTACCTCAAAGAGTAGAGAATTTTAATCCACAGTTTCCTATTAGTGTAAATGAAATGCTTCTCTGTCATTTTAAAGTTTTAAAACTAAAAAATAAAGGTCTAATAAATAAAAGCTTAGAAATCGTAAATATGCTTCAATATAAAAACTCACTTATTGGAAATCTTTCTGGTGGACAGCTGCAAAAAGTTTTTATTGCTAGAGCCCTTATGGGAGAGCCTGAGCTTCTCATACTTGATGAACCTTCTACCGGAATTGATATACCTAGCCAGGAAGATATATATAAAATCATAAGCAATCTAAACAAGAAATCAGGTGTAACAGTTATTTCTGTGGAGCATAATCTAAAAGCTGCTTTAAATAATTCCTCTCATATTTTTAAGATTGAAAGAGGAAAAGGTACATTATATACCATATCAGAATATTACAGATTAACCCAATGATTATACTTTATAACGGAGGACACTATGCTACAATATAGTTTTATGCAAAATGCACTAATAGCAGGTTTTTTAATATCTATTCTTTGCCCAATAGTTGGGATTTTTCTAGTACTTAGAAGATATTCTATGATGGGTGATACTTTATCCCATTCCTCACTTGCAGGCATCGCAATTGGACTAGTATTTGGTTTAAATCCGCTGCTTACTGCCTTTATATTCACTTCTCTATGCGGAATACTTATAGAATTTTTAAGGTCATATTACAAACAATACGCCGAGTTAGTTATGTCCATAATACTTACTTTAGGCTTAGGTATTGCAATAATACTTATAAGCACAGGAAAATCTGCTGCAAATATAAATACCTTTTTATTTGGAAGTATACTAACTGTTTCAACTAAAGATTTATATATTATTTTTATACTAAGTTTAATATCAATTTTACTTTTAATTTTTCTGTACAATAAACTTCTTTATATAACCTTTGATGAACAGGGTGCCTACACCTCTGGAGTAAATGTGAAGTTTATAAACTACTTGTTTACTCTTCTTGTGGGAGCAACTATCTCTGTTTCCATAAGAATAATAGGAATACTTGTAATTTCTTCAATGATTGTTATTCCTGTAGCAACTGCACTACAGTTAAATAAAGGTTTTAAGCAGACACTTATATATTCAATCCTGTTTGGCTTTATAGATATTATAATTGGACTTATTGCTTCTTATTATATTAACAGTGCCTCTGGTGGAACTATAGCCTTAGTTTCCGTAATTGTATTAATATTAGTGCTTATTTTAAAAAAGATTAAATTTATAGCAAAATAAAAATGAATAGGTCATAATACCTATTCATTTTTATTTTGCTTAGATGTTTTACATTCATCACATATGCCTTTTATTTTTAAATCATGTTCCATAAGGGTAAAGCCCGTTTTATTCTTTATTATTTCCTCAATCTGAAGCATAGGACAGTCAATTTCTACTTCCTTATGACAAAAGCTGCATTCCAGCCTATGTTTATGATTCTCTTTTCTTATTTTATAATTGTATTTTCCTTCACCTAAGTTAAATTTATCAACAATTTTCTTATTTTCTAATATATCCATAGTTCTGTAAACTGTAGATAAATCTATTAATAATCCTTTCTTTCTGCACTGTTCATATATAAAATCTACAGTTAAGGCATCCTCGCTGTTAAATAGTATTTGAAGTATATTTAGTCTTCCCTTTGTAACCTTAATATTGTTATTTTTCAAATAGATTTCCAAGTCCATCTAATCACCACACTTAATATTATGTTAACATTATATCATAGTAATAAAAAAATCTTAAGTTATTTTATATTTTTTCATAGTAGATTAATCTATATATATATAGTATAATTTATGTAAGCGTTTAGTATTTAAAACTGTTATTTAAAGTCTTTTAGGGGGAAAACTTATGGTAAAACAAAAAAGAAATAATAAATTTTTACTTAAAAATGTATTTACTAATTTAATGTTGAAAAATAGTCTTTTAAGCAGACTTATCTCAACCTCTTCTCTAATAATTATTTTTTCTTTATTAGTTTCCGGAACTATAACTTTTTTTATCACTAAAAACAAAGTAACTGAAGATTTTAAAGCTTCAACTACTCAAATATTAAATCAAAATAAAAACTATGTTAATCTTATAAACGAGACTGTAGAAAGTGTGTCCATGCAAATTTTTGCTAATAAAACATTATCAGATATTTTAAAACAGGGTTATAATGGTGATTTCTATAGTTTTTATAAATCAAGACAGCAGGTAGATGAAATTTTAAGAAATATTACAATAAGCAGCAGTTCTAGTGTTATAAAAAGCATTTATTTATTCAGCGACAATGGCTATTCCTCTGCTACCTCCTCCGATGCATATATGTCTGAAGAAAATACGTTAAAAGCAAAAAAGGAATTCTGGTATGAAACTGCTGTTAAAAACGCTGGTAGAAATGCATGGATTTACCCACATACTGACTTTTTAAATAATAAAAATGAAATGGTAATCAGCAACGTAAGAGTATTAAAAGACGGTACTGATTCTCTTGGTGTTTTAAAAATTAATATTGACCCTGCTCGTATTGGAAATATTCTTAAAGACTCACAAATTGGAAAAAATGGATATATTATTGTAGTAAATAGTGAAGGATACATAATATCTCATAAAGATAAAAACCTTCTCGGCAAAAAAATAGATGAAAACTTTTTTAATAAATTCAAAGAAAATGATTATGGAACCCTGGAACATAAATTAGATAACACTCAAATGTTTGGGGTATATACTACAGGTGAAAGTACAGGCTGGAAATACATAGCTCTTGTACCAAAAGCAGAGCTGTCTTCAACTGCCAATTATATTGGAATATTTATATGCTTAACTGGTATATTCTGTTTAATAATTTGTATTGTTATTTCTTTTTTTACATCTTTACAAATTGCAAAGCCTATTAATGATATAATCTCAATAACAAAAGAACTATCCAGAGGCAATTTAAATTTGCAATCTAAAAAATATAAACTTTATGAACTTAATGAGCTTAGTTCTAACTTTAATAATATGATAAATAATCTAAAGGAGGCTCTTTCCGCTACTGCAGATATGACGGAAGAAACAAGAGCTTCTGCAGCTAATCTGCTTAATATAAGCCAAGGCCTGAATCTATCTACTATAGATATAAGCGGAGCAGCAGAAGAAATTGCTGTGGGCTCAAGCGAACAAACTGAAACAGCTGTTGTATGCGTAGAAATTTCAAACAGTTTTAATATGGAGCTTGAAAATGCCATAAACATATTAAATAATGTTAATAAAGCAACTAGAGACACAAATGAAGTGTTAAACAATAGTGATAAGGTGATAAACAAATTAAAGGAAACTTCACATGATAACTCTGTAGCTATGATGAAGGTTTCAAATACAGTTTCTGATTTAAATAATCATACTAGTGATATATTGAACATTTTAAATAAAATAAATGAAATAACTGCTCAGACAAATCTTCTTTCTCTTAATGCTTCTATTGAAGCAGCACGTGCAGGAGAAGCTGGAAAAGGTTTTTCAGTAGTAGCAAACGAAATAAGAAAGCTTGCCGAAGAATCACAAAAAGCTTCTCAGGAAATAAAAAATATAATAGAGAACGTAAATAACTCTATAAAAACTTCGCTTGATATATCAGCTTCTGCAAAACAAGCCTTTGAAAAGGAGCTAGAGCAAGTAAATACAACTATTACTTCCTTCTCTTCCATAAAGGAAGCTATGAATAGTATTATAGCTTACATGGAAAACGTAATGGAAACTATTAAACTTATAGGCAACGGCAAAGATGTACTTAGCAAGTATATTAATAATATAGCAGAAATATCACAAAAAAATTCTGCAGCCACAGAGGAAGTAACTGCTTCATTACAAAGTCAATCTTTATCAAATGAAGACATGCATAATTTAGCACAAAGTTTAAATGAAAAAGCTAATCATCTTAAAGAGTTAATCAGCAAATTTAAATATTAATTTAAACAGGGGTAGTTTCTCTATCCCTGTTTTTTAACAAGTATCTTTTTTATTCTTTTATTTTCAATTTCTAATATAGTAAATTTATAATTTTCAATAACTATACTTTCTCCTTTTTTAGGAAACCTTCCAAAATAATCCAAAACCAGACCACTTACTGTATCATAATTTTCCGAATAGTTTGAGTCTAAAAGTTCATTAAGCTCCCACATATTTATTCCGCCATCTATTTCAAACTCATCTTCACCCTTTACAGCTATTTCTTCTTCCATCTCATCGTATTCATCATAAATATTCCCGACTATTTCTTCAAGCATATCTTCAATAGTTATGAGCCCAGCTGTAGTTCCATACTCGTCAATAACAATACTAATATGTATGCTTCTTTTTTGCATTTCTTTAAGCAGCATATCTATCTTCATATATTCAGTGACAAAGTAAGGTTCCTTAATAAAATTTTTCAGGTTGAATTCATCATTTTCACAGTTAAAGGCCATATAATCTATAATATCCTTGGTATATAGTATACCGACTATATTGTCTATATTATCTTCATAAACTGGTATTCGTGAATACTTTTCATCTGTTATAACCTTAAGAGTTTCTTTAAAACTGCTTTCTATATTAAGAGTTACCATATCTGGTCTAGGTGTCATGACATCGCTGACAGTAGTATCATCAAACTGAAATATACTGTTTATCATTTCTGTTTCAGCTTTTCTGAAGATGCCTTTTTCTTCTCCAACATTTATCATCATTCTAATTTCTTCTTCAGTTATTTGATCTTCATGTTCATTTTCTGTACCAGTTATAAGATTTACAAAAAAATTTGTAGCCTTTGTTAAAGAAAGAACTAAAGGTTTAGCTATAATATCAATTATTCTTATAACTCCTACTGATTTTGAAGCAATAAGCTCTGATTTTCTTAGAGCAAGCCTTTTAGGTATAAGCTCGCCAAATAAAAGAGAAAGAAAAGATACTAAAATTGTTATTGTTACGAAGGATATTGTTGGAGCAAACATTACAAAAAAACTTATGTTAGAAGATATGATAACCTTTTCTAAAACCTTAGATAACCCCACTGCTGCAGAAGCAGAAGTAAAAAAACTTGCTAAAGTTACACCTACTTGAATAGTAGATAAAAACTTACTAGGCTCTTTTATTATTTCTAATAGCTGTTCAGCCTTTTTATCCCCTTCACTTGCCTTTTTTTCAAGTGATATTTCCCTTAAGGAAACTACACTTATTTCAGCAGCAGCAAAAAAGGCATTTATACCTATTAAAATAATTAATATAATTATTTCTCGAATCATATATTTACCACCTTACAGAAGAAGCTCCATATTTTTCTTTTGAATCATAATGAAATAAATATTCCTATACTATAATATTGCCATTATTTTTATAAATATAAATATAAAAGCCAGGCTTTTTCTAATGCCTGACTTTAGAATTAAATATCTATAATTAAAAAAATATCATCTTTATACCAAAAATAATTAGTATAATTCCCCCAAGATAATCCGCATATTTTCCTATCATATTTATTCTCTTTAAATATCTTGATACTAAAAAAGCTGCAATTGACATTATAAGTGTTACAATACCTATAAAAATGGTATTCTCTAGTAAAACCAATATATTTGCAATATTATGTAGTGCAGTAAAACCTACAACCATTGCGTCTATACTTACAGATATTCCAAGAACAAAATACATGCTTGGCTTAATTAATGGACACTCATTATTATTTTCATATCCTTCTTTAACCATCATAATTCCTACTATGGCTATGATAGTTCCACCAATAACCTCAGGCACTGAAGCTATATATGTATTAAATAAAAATCCCGTATAAGCTCCAACTAATGAAAAGAAAAACTGAAAAAAACCGAAAGAAAGAGCAAACAAAAGCTTGTTATTTCTTTTTACTCCGTTATTCAGCCCTATACATATTGCTGTGCCAAAAGCATCTAAAGATAACCCTAAAGCTATTAAAAATAGTGAATAGAAACTCAATTATAAATACCTCCTTGTGTTCTTAAAAAGCTGCTAATTTTTATAAATAAACAGTTTTAATATTTAACCATATAACAAAATAATACTCTATTTTTATAAACTATTATTTAGTTTTACTAAAAGTATATATAAAATCCCAGCTAAATGTATTACTCTACATTATATAAATATAAAAATTCTAATTATTTTTATGACAAATCTATATTTTATTATGACACCTTCTTAACTATTTCAATTCTATTAGCTTTAAAAAGTCCGCCTTACAGCGGACTGAAATTTATGCAGTTTGCTCATTATTTTTCAACACCTTTTCAAAAACTTTAAGTGCAAACTCAAGCTGTTCTCTTGTATGTGTTGGAGTATAACTTGTTCTAAGCAGAGCACAACCCTTTTCTACAGCTGGTGAAACAGCAGGATTTACGTAAACACCTTCTTCTAAAAGTCTCATAGTTACTTTAAAAGCAGCATAATCATCACCTATAATAATTGGAATTATAGGAGTCTGTGTTGGTCCAACAGAAAGTCCCATAGCTTCGAAGCCTTCTCTCATAAATTTAGCATTATCCCACAGCTTTTTAATTCTCTCAGGTTCAGCTTCTAATATATTTAAAGCTTCCATAGCTGCTGCTGCATTAGCAGGAGGTATAGATGCGCTAAATATAAATGGCCTTGAATGATGCTTTATATAATGAATAACTTCTTCCTTTGCAGCTACAAATCCACCTAAGCTTGCTAAAGATTTACTAAAGGTTCCCATAATTATATCTACTTCATCTTCTAGTCCAAAGTACTCTGCAGTACCTCTTCCATGCTCACCCATTACACCAAGGCCATGAGCATCGTCAACCATAACTCTTGCTCCATACTTCTTTGCCAGCCTAACTATTTCTGGAAGATTTGCAATATCACCTTCCATACTGAATACACCATCAACTACTATTAATTTTCCCTTATCCTCTGGAATAGATTGTAAAATTCTTTCTAAATCCTCCATATCATTATGCTTAAATTTTAATAACTTAGCAAAACTTAATTTGCAGGCATCTACTATACTGGCATGATTTTGCCTGTCTCCAATTATATAGTCATTTCTTCCTGCTACAGCAGAAAGAATACCTAAATTTGTTTGAAATCCTGTACTAAAAACTAATGCAGCTTCTTTTTTTACAAAAGCTGCAAGTCTTTTTTCCAGCTTTATATGTAAATCTAAAGTACCATTAAGAAACCTGGAACCTGAACATCCTGAGCCATATTTTTCTACAGCCTTTATTACAGCTTCTTTTAATCTTGGATCTGAGGTAAGTCCTAAATAATTATTTGAACCAAGCATTATTACTCTTTTTCCGCCCATTATAACTTCAGTATCCTGTCCAGAATCAAGAGCGTGAAAATAGGGATATATTCCAGCTTTTATTGCTTCTTTAGCTTCAGTATAATTATAACATTTTTCGAAAATATCAACCATTGGTTAATTTCTCTCCCTTCGTATAAAAAACAAAAATAATGATTCCAAAAATAATTATAATACTATATTACCACATAAAAGCATTATAACATATATTTTTTATTAAGTATGCCTAGTTTTTACTTTTTAATTCAATTTTGTAATTATACAATTGCATAGCCTAATATGAAACTATATAATAAACATATATAACAAGCTGCTGATTTAAGCAAATCATTAAACACAAGGTTAAACTTTAGGAGTGAATAAAATGAATAACAACTTGAAAGTTGTACTAATAACCGGAGCCTCTTCTGGTATAGGACAAGCAATAGCAAATACACTTATGGAAAAAGGCTATAGAGTTTACGGTACTTCTCGTAATATAAAAGAAGAAAATATCATAAAAGCAAAATCAGGTTCTGGATTTTTAAAAATGATACCTCTTGACGTTCGTTCGGATGAATCAGTTAAAGCTGCAGTAGAATATATTCTTCAAAAAGAAATTACAATTGATATACTTATAAATAATGCAGGCTTTGGTATTGCTGGTTCTGTTGAAGACACCTCTCCAGAAGAAGCTTTAAGCCAATTTGATACAAACTTTTTTGGAGTTCTTAGAATGTGCAGAGCTGTTCTTCCAAAAATGCGAGAACAAAAACAAGGCCTTATTATAAATATAAGCTCCGTAGCAGGACTTATCTCTATTCCTTTTCAATCTATGTACTGTGCTAGCAAATATGCTCTAGAAGCTATGACTGAAGCTTTAAGAATTGAAGCTAAGCCTTTTGGAATTAAAGTATCCTTGGTAGAGCCAGGAGATACTAAAACTGGTTTTACACAAATGCGTCAATACACTGCGGCTTCTTATAACTCAGCCTATAATTTAGCCTTTTTGAAATCTATTAAAAAAATGGAAAAGGACGAGCAAAATGGCCCTACTCCAAAGTTAATAGTTGATGCAGTACTTAAAATTATGAATTCTAAAAATCCTCCAATAAGAATAGTTGCAGGCTTTTCCTATAAGACCTTGGTGTTTTTAAAAAGAATACTGCCTTCAAGATTTGTAGAATTTGTAGTCAGTAGAATTTATTCGTAACTAAATGCCGGGCAGCTTTGTTATAAGGCAAAGCTGCATGGCATGAATTAAATTATTTATCTCTGTTCTTTAATAAGTCCCTTTCTATAAGCATCTAATAGCATTTCTAAATCCTTTATCTGAAGTTTCAGCTCTTCCCCAATATCTGTATCTCCAACTCTTTTTCTTTCAACTCCTGTTTCTAAAACTACTGTAGTTGAAAGAATATCTTTTTCTTCCTCAATAGCTTTATGCGTTGATTCAAAAGGTTCATGAGATACTAACAAAAGTCCGTAAGAGTTATATATAAGAGTATAGCCTGCTATACCTGTCTGACCTTGATAAGCTTTTGAAAAACCTCCATCTATAACCAAAAGTTTTCCGTTTGCTTTTATAGGACTCTCTCCTTTTTTGCTTTTGACAGGTACGTGACCGTTAATAATATGTGATATATTTGGGTTTAGTCCAAATTCTTCAAAAATAGCATTGCATACTTCTTCATTATCTTTAAGCTTAAAATAAGGATTTTTTTTCTCTAAATGAGTTTCTTCATCCTCTATAAAATATCTCTCAAAAGTTGTCATCTTATTTTTTCCAAAGAGTGGAGAATCTGGACCAGTCCATAAATACCAGATTATATCCATACCGTATAACTTTGCTTCAGGATTATTTTTATAAAAATACCCCTCTCTAACTAATATTTCTAACCTATCTAAAAAGGCTTTTCCACTGTACTCATGTCCTGAAGCACCTATTTTTACTTTTTTAAAGCTTCCATCTTCGTTTAAAGGTATACATCCATGATATAATAAATTGGAATTATATTTTAAATACATACTTCCTTTTGCAAACAAAAAACTTACATGCTTTTGAAGCTTTTCACTGTTTAAAAAAGAAGATTTAAGCTTTTCAATCAGGTCAATTTCTTCAGGAATAAGTTCATAAGGATTTTCAGGATTTATTGTTGGAAAATTATTGTCTTTTAGATTATATGTTTTTCCATCTAATTTAATAATACCTTTCTTATAATCTATTTTATTTAATAAAAGTCTATCCTCCATTTGAAAATAAGGGCGTCTTTTAATTATTTCTCCTTCTAATTTAAATTGTATTATAGCTATAGCCTTGTGCATCTGAGCTATAAGCTTTATATCCTTTTCACTATAATCCTTACTGTTTTCTATCTTAGGTTTAAAGCATAAACATTCATCATGCTTGTAAAAATCTATAGCAAAAGTAGCTAAAGGTAGAAGGTTAATTCCATAACCATCTTCAATAGTATCTAGATTTGCATATCTGGCACATATTCTAAGAACTGTTGCAATGCATGCCTCATTTCCTGCCGCAGCTCCCATCCAAAGTATATCGTGGTTTCCCCATTGAATATCTACAGAATGATAATTTATAAGAGTATCCATTACAATATCTGCTCCAGGTCCTCTGTCAAATATGTCTCCTAAAATATGGAGTCTATCAATAACCAATCTTTGAATTAATTTGGATATAGCTATTATAAATTCATTAGCCCTGCCAATTCTAATAATTGTTTTTATAATCTCATTATAATACTCTTCCTTATCAAGTCTGTCAGGCTGTTCATGAAGAAGTTCTTCAATAATATATGAAAAATCTTTTGGAAGAGCTTTTCTCACTTTAGAGCGGGTATATTTTGAAGAAACATATCTGCAAATTTCAATCAATCTATATAAAGTAATTTTATACCAATCTTCAATATTTTTCTCATTTTTTAATGTAAGTTCTAACTTTTGCTCTGGATAATATATAAGAGTAGCTAAACTTTTTATATCATCCTGTCTTAAAGAATTTCCAAAAATATCATATATTTTACGTTTTATAACACCGGAAGCATTTCTTAATACATGATTAAATGCTTCATATTCTCCATGAATATCAGTCAAAAAGTGTTCAGTACCTTTAGGCAAATTTAAAATCGCCTGCAAATTTATTATTTCAGTACAGGCTGCAGCTATTGTTGGATATTGATTTGATAAAAGTTTTAAATATTTTAACTCATTTTCAAATTCTTGAGTTAAATTTTCCTCTATAAAAGACATAAAACTCCTCCCACTCATTACATAAAATTATCATAGCTAAACATATACGTTATAACATATAATATTAGTATAGCATATTTATCTATGCAATAACATATTTACCCTATAATGGAAATGTAAAAATTATCTATCAATCTTATAAATCTTCTCCATTACATTTATTTATAAATTGTAAAAGGTTTTAAATATCCTATTACACTTTTTGATTATAATAAAAATATTAAATTAAAACATACTAAATTATTATAATTATTTTTTTATTATATAATGCTATACTATAAATAATTATTGTAGTTGTATTGAGGTGCTGCATATGAAGATAAAATTAAATGAAGATGTATCCTACATTTTAGATAAACTAAATTCAAAAGGATATGAAGCTTATATAGTCGGCGGCTGTGTAAGAGACAGCTTGCTTGACAGAACAATAAAAGATTGGGATTTAGCTACTAATGCTCTGCCTGAAGACATAATGACTTTATTTGAACATACGGTTCCTACAGGAATTAAGCACGGTACAATAACTGTGGTGATAAATAATAATAACTACGAAGTAACTACCTATAGAATAGATGGTGAGTATAAAGACAACCGCCATCCAGATAAAGTTATTTTTACAACTTCTTTAAAGGAAGATTTAAGCAGAAGAGACTTTACTATTAATGCTTTAGCTTACAATCCTAAAGTTTCCTTAATTGATATGTTTAATGGAACTGAGGATTTAAATAATAAACTTATAAAATGTGTTGGAGATGCCCATAAAAGATTTAATGAAGATGCTCTTAGAATGCTCAGAGCTGTTAGATTTGCCTGTCAGCTAAACTTTAATATCGAATCAAATACTTATAAGGCCATACATAATAACTATACTCTTTTGCAGAAAGTTAGTAATGAAAGGATAAGGGATGAATTAGTTAAAATACTTATGAGTGATTTCCCAAGCCGTGGAATAAGAATGCTGCAGGAAACATCCCTATTAAATTATATAATCCCGGAACTAAACGAAAGCGTTGGTTTCGATCAAAAAAGTCCACATCATGATAAAACTGTTTTTGATCATATAATGTCTGTTTTAGATAATTCAACTTCAAATATTGCAGTAAGATTAGGGGCACTGTTTCATGATATTGGAAAACCAAGAACTTTTACTATAGACAAAAAAGGTATCGGCCACTTTTATGGTCATAATATTGTAAGTGCTGAAATGGCTGAAATTATACTTAAAAGATTAAAGTTTGATAATGCTACTATTAAAAAAGTAATTATCCTTATTAAAGAACATATGTCAGCTTACAATGTTATGAAAAATAAAGCTTTGAAGAAGTTTATAGCCAGAGTTGGTATTGACAATATTGATGAGTTGTTCGAGCTTCAGATTGCAGACAGCAAAGGTCATACAAAAGATGCAGACTACAGCCCCATATTAAAAAGAAGAGAAGAAGTTAGAAAGATATTAGAAAATAAAGAAGCCTTTACTGTAAATCAGCTAAAAATAAATGGTGATGATTTAATCAAACTTGGCTTTAAGCCTGGAAAAGAAATAGGCATAATTTTAAACAATCTCTTAGACACAGTTATGGAGAGACCTGAGTTAAACAATAAAGAAACTTTAATAAATATTGTTAAAAGTAAAAAGCATGGATAACCCATGCTTTTTACACTATGATACTACAATCTTCATAAAGTGAGTTTTTTTTGCTTTTGGTTTAATATAAGATATGTTTCTTGCATTGTAAGTGTTTTGAGATATTAACGGCACCTTTATTCCTCTGTCTATAGTGAAAGCTGTAACTATTGCTGAATGATATATTATTTCTTTATAATCCTCATATTGAATTAAATCTCCCAAACTTAAGCTTTCTATACTTGGTACTTCAAAAGCTTTTAACCCCTTCATTTTCTTCTTTGCTCTTACCTTCAAAGTCCAATAAAGTGCATGAGCTACAGCCCAGGATACAGACCAAGTATTTCCTTTATACCACCAGGGCGATGAATCATAGGCAAAAGGAGCGCCTCCAGCTTTTAAGCATTGAGATACAAAATTTGAACAATTTCCTCCACCTTCTCCATGAGAAGAAAAATACTTATACTCAGGATTAGGATTAAGAGCATACGTTAATGCATACCTTACAGCATTTTCTCCATTATAGCCGTTAACCTTATAAAAATTACCATAATACTCCATAAAATTCTCCAATTAAAATATTATTGATAATATTTTATGCAAAAGATTTAGAAAAGTTTTTTTATTTTATAAAAATTAAAGGACTTAAGCACTGCCTAAGTCCTGAATTTCTCTATATTATTTTTTTGCTCTTCTAATTATTCTTATCACAGGGATAATAATAATAACAGCAATTAACATTTCCGGTATTCCATTTGTAAGAGCTATTCCATAGATTACCTTTGCTATTGAAGCTGCACTTGCCTTAAATACTACTGCTACCTTTTCCCTATAAAGCAGATATATCATCGTAAGCACGCCAAAAGTATTAGTAGCAGTTCCCACAGCAGCTGCAACACCAATTTTAAGGCTTTCGCTTTTACCTATCATGTACTTATAGGTATAAAAAGCTGTAATAGGTATTAACACTCTCGGCAAAACAGATACAAGAGGATTTTGAAAAGCAAAAAACAGCGCACTGGAAGGTGCAACATAATTTTGCACTAAACTAAAGCCCCCAAACATTAATCCAATAAGCATTCCCACAACAGGTCCTTCAACTAAAGCTCCTATAATAACAGGAATGTGCATTAATGTAGCTCTTGCCATTGGCAGTTGTATAAACCCAAGAGGTGTCAACGCCATTATAATAGAAATAGCTGACAGCATACCTACAATAGTAAGCTGCCTTGTACCAAGCTTTCTGCTGGTACTAGTTGTTGATACATTTTGATTCATTTTACCCCTCCGTTCTTACTCCCCTAAAGGATATAAGTCGAAATTTAAATTTATAATACTTTGTTCGGTTTCTTAAGAATACCGACATAGTTATTTTATCACTTTCTTAATAATTTTTCCAGATATAGCTGTAAAGTTTTAATACTTAATCTGGTCAAAAAACAATCCTATTAACAATATTTTTATCTACTAAGAGAGTATTATGAAGCTCATCTAAATATAATACATATTATATTCTTCATCAAATTTATTATACTCTTCAATTAATTGATATAATGTTATAGAGTCTACTATTTTATTTATACTGTTATTCATCTTGTTCCAAACATTTATATTTAAAATTCTATCGATTTTTTCTTCTTCTTGCTTATCCTGTGAAATAACGCATAAATCCCCTTCTAAAGCTCTTAATATATCCCCAACGGTTGTACTATTTCCTTTATCACCTAAAGAATACCCACCCTGAGCCCCTTTTTTACTCTTTATTATTTTTTTCTTAGAAAGAATAGAAAATATTTGTTCAAGATAGCTTTCTGATATATTCTGTCTTTCTGATATACTTTTTATAGTTATACTTTCATTTACTGAATTTAAGGCTAAGTCCACCATAGCTTTTAGTCCATATATACCTTTTGTGGATATTTTCACAGTAAATCACCTCATTTTCTTAGTAACCCTATTAATCTACTAGGATTGTATTATATCTTTTTAATTATGTCAACTTTACAAAATAAAACCTCTTCTTTTGAAGAGGTTTTATTACTATATGGATTTTAATAATCCCAGCTTTGCCAGACTGTAAATGGAGTCTTTTTCTTCTTTTATTACAATGCTTTCCACAATACTCTTTCTATCTTCTGAAAGCTTAAATAAGAAAGGGGCAATATCTCTTAATTTAAGTCTTTCACTAGAACTTAACAAACGTTCACGCACACTGCTGTTATATAATGACATACTTATTTGTGATATCTCATTTTTACACTGTTCTTCTAATTGTTCTTTTAAAATACCCTTATCCATGCAGGATTTAAGTGCTAAACCAATTTTAACCAAAAGTTTTTCGTCAATCCAATTCTTATTTTCATCTAAAGCTTTTAATAAAAATTTTACAGATTTAGTTAGCTGGTTCATATATATACCTATATCATCTTTACCCATAGTAAAAGCTAAAAGCACCATTGCTGTAGTCTCAAGCTTTGAATACATTGTATCTTTGCTTATGTCAGCAAAACTGCCATCTGCAAACTGATTTTTTGCTAATACTATAAGTATAGTTCTTCTTGGATAATTTAAATCCAGTATATAATTATCACTTTTTTCTGCAGCTTCTTTATTTGATGCAGCTGAAGCTGGACTATACACAAAGGTAGGTACATCTAAAAAATTTGCACGTGCTATATTTTGTCTTGCTTCTTCAGACACATTAAGCGGAACTATATGGGTTATAGGCATGCCTAATACTGGATCTTCTATTATTTCAAGCATTATGAAAGAAGTTTCAGGACTTACAATAGAGGCTTCCTTCGATATTTCAATTACTTTTTTTCTCATTGAATCATAAATTTCTCCTCTTTCAGTTTTCATCCTCTCTTCTATGGACTCTATTCTCTTTCTGCTCCAAACCTTTTGTATAAGCTCAGCATTTTCGTTTAAATCCAAGGTATCTAAATCAATTGTTTTTATATAATCTTTATCTCCAACCTTACCTTTAATAGTTATCTTTCCTTCTATTTCCCCTGCAACTCTGGCAAATATAGAAAAAGGCTCTCTGTCATACAGATAGTCAATAGTTCTTGGATAGGTTTTTTCTACTATCATACTTCCCCAATCTATTTCTTGAATATCTACCTGTGGATTTTCAATTCTTCTGAATTGTTTTAACACAACATCCTCTATTCTCTCACCTTCATAAATAAATTCTGCCTTTCCGTAACCTAACTGTGCAAGCTTATTTATCACATAACTATTTGCAGAGGTATCTACGCCAAAAGTAAATATTCTATTATCCCCTATATTATCTCTTACATATTGAAGTACAGCTTCCTCTTGTTCTATTACATCATCTGTGAAAAGGAGAATAGTGCTGCAGCCTGTATCATTTTTTTCTGAAAGAGCATATTTTAAAGCTTCAAATATCTGTGCACCTTTTTTATCTTGCAGACTGTTAATCCATTCAGTTGCTTTTCTTAAATTGTCATCATTAAAAGGTACTTTACCTGAATCTGAAAAGAAGTGGAGACTGCTTTCAAATGCTACAATATTAAAACTGTCTCCTTCTGAAAGATTTCTTATACAAAGCTGAAGAGCATTTTTAGCCTGTTCTAATTTAGTACCTTTCATAGAATGAGAAATATCAATTAAAAATATGTAGTTATTAGTTTTTTCCTCTTCATTGCTTTCCAGCTTGGGTAAAACTCTAAGGTACAGTATTCCCTTATCTTGTTCATAAGCTTCATACTTATAAATCATGCCAGCAGCTTCTTCAGGCTTTTCTTCTTTTAAAACAAGTACAAAATCCCTATCAAGTTTAGTATTATACTTATTAAAAGTTACCTTGGCAAGATTATTTCCTTCTTCCCACTCAACATTAATCTTATGTGAAGGAGATTGTATATTAACTTTACTGAGTGGTTCAATAAGCAGGTTTAAGCTTGATTTATAGTTTTCTGATGATTCTATCGAAGCGTTTCTCTCATCAGAGTCTGCTAGTCTAGGGTATAATATAGATGGTATTGTCAACATTAAACTATTATCTTCATATGTCAGTGAATCCATATAAGAAAATTTTATTTTAACAGATTCCCCAGGCAATATTTGACCTATACTAAATTGAAAAACATTAGGATTAGGCTGATCTAAAGAGAGTACATTAACTTTAGTCTCATTGGATTCTTCATATATTCTCTTAGCTTCTTCCTTATCTTCTACAACTGCTTTTAATGTTCTTTCTCCTAAAGCAGCCTCAAAACCAGTAATAACAGCTGTATCTGGTATTGGGAAAGTGTATGTGCAATTTATATTATTATCTCCATTATTTATATATACTTGATTGATTGAAATCTCAACAAATTCTCCACACAAGTTCCCAGTAATACTTACTTCCTTTAAACTTACATTTCCCTGTAGCGCTTTGCTGTCTTTAAGACCATAACCTAACATATAGTTCCTCCCACAAATAAATCTTTAATCTTACAACATACTATTTATATTTTCCATATAGAAAATATTTATTAAAAAAATTATATTTCTTTTTTATAAATCCTGTAAGTTCTATAGTTTATAGCTCCAAGCTTCTCTATATCTGTTCTCATAGCTATATTTGTTTCTCCTATAGTAGAACCTTCAGCATAGTTATAACCATTTTTGATTCCATTTATATAAAGCTTATTAAGCATAGTGCCGCTGACAGCCTTTTTTCTAAACTCTGGGATAACAAAAAGTACGAAAACTCTAAACCAATCTATCTTTTTTCTGTACCAAAGAAATTTTAAAAAACCAAAAGGCAGCAATTTTCCATCCATTTTTTTAAGTACTTGATTATAATCAGGCAAAGCTATACCAAACCCTATAGGCTTTCCTTCGCTTCTTGCTATAACGATAAGGTTCTTATCTGCCATAGGCTTAAGCTTTGCACCTTCCGCCCTGATTTCTTCCTTAGTAGGAGGAATTAATTCTTCCCATTCTTCAGGCATAGATATATCAAGAACCTTTTTAATATCCTCCATTTCCTTATCCATATCTTTAAGATTAATCTCATCTACAGTAAAGTTATATTTTTTCATAGCATAATCCGCTATTTTTGAATACCTGTCCATGTTAATAGTATGTAAATTATGATAATATGCATATAAATCCAAATGCTTAACAAATCCATAGTCTTCAAAAAAATTTATATAATACTCTGGATTATAAGAATTCATAAGAACTGGAGAGCCGTCAAAACCTTTAATTAATAATCCTTTATAATCATCTCCGTTAGTTGGAGAAATAGGGCCTTTAACCAGCTTTTGTCTTCTACCTCTTAACCATTCTATTGCTTTATCAAAAAGAGCAAAAGCCACCTCTTTATTTTCAATACTCTCAAATAAAGTAATATATCCTTCTTTTACATTTTTCTTTTCATTTAAATTTTTATTTATTCCTACACATATTCTTCCTGCAGCCTCTCCATTAAGATAAGCCATGAAAAAAGCATGTTCTCCACTCATAAAAAGAGGATTATCTTTCCCTAAAAGAGTATTCAAAAGATCCCTTTTTAAAGGTGGAACCCAAAACTTATCATTCTTATATATAAACCAAGATAACTCAATAAATTTCTTTAATTCTGCCTTGTCTTTAATCTCGATTATTTCAATCATTATTATTCATCCCCCTGTTTATTTAAAGCTTAGTGAGATAATGGAGCATTAAGCCTTGCGTCAACGTCAAAATTTTCACCTAATTCATAATCAAATTTGTGTCCCCATAGCATTATTTCCTTTAAAAGTTCTTTTTTATCTTCATAAGTACTATTATTGTACTTAGCTAACAATTTTTCTATGTTGTTTTGATACAATCTCTTATTGCCTAATATGTCCTCTAAAGCTTCAACAACTTCCGATTTATTATCTGCTACTTTACCTATATTGTACTTTTCTATCATAGTTAGAGTGCCTCTATCGTTAGAGGTTGCTTTTCTAAAAGTAATTTCTGGGGTTTTATTTAATAAGCTTTCAATAAAAATTCCTGCTGAAGGTCTGCCAATAATACAGTCTGCAGCAGCTAAAATTTCATCGAATTTTTCTATATACTTAAAAGTAATTAAATTTATATGGAAGCTTATTCCATCAAAATTATTTAATTTATTATAAATATTTTCATCCCTACCACATATCACAATTAAATTCAACGGCTTATCATAATTTTTATATATTATCTTAACCATATCTAAAAGTAAAGATCCACCTATACTTCCACTGGCTAATATTACAGTATCCATACCATTATTAATTTTGTACTTTTCTTTTATAGCTTCTATATCCTTTTCAGTAAAATGCTTTCTCTCAGCTAAAGGACCAACAACTATATATTTAGCTTCATTATTTTGCTCTAACTTTCTATCTGGATTTTTATAAATAAAATTTTTATATCCAAAAAAAACAAAATCTTTATAGTACTTTAAAATATACTTAACTTTCTCTAAAAAAGTAGTATTTCTGTTTAATTTATAAGAATAATAGGTTTTACTGAAATCATAGTTCCTTATTGCTTCTCCTGTTTCATTAAAATAACATATATGAGTTGCATAAGGATTAACTAAATCAATAAATATAGAAATTTCCGTTATAAAAATATAAAATGGTATTCCTTTTTCCTGTGCATAGCTTCCTATTGCTTTATTAAAGCCATCTGCTGTACATACTATAATATCTGGGTTTATTTCTTCAAGCTTTTCATGATAAAGCCCTGTACTTGACACTTCAATGAAAGGAAGTATAAAAATTCTTAATATAAAATTCAAAAGCACGTCCACAGTTTTAATTAAATTCTTTTTTATGCAAAAATTCCACATTTTAACTATAATATTAATACTGCTGTCTCCAATCATTTCACTGCCTGCATATTTTACTATCTCTACATCTTCTTCTTTAAGCATATCTTCCAATATGCTAGCCATTCTTAAATGACCCATTCCCATCTTCTCATAGACTATTAAAATTTTTTTTGCCATTAAATTAAACCTGCCTTCCTAGGATTTCATTTGTTTATAAACTGTAGATGTGCAAATAAAAAACTATATAAAATAATTATACTACAAGCCTTGATAAAACAAAATAGAAGTTCTGCTTAAAACAAAACCTGAGAACTAAATCTCAGGTTATATCAGTCCCTTCAGCATAAGTCCAGCAGCTGCCAAAGCTGCCTTCTCCTTCATTGAAGCATAGCCTTCAATATTAAATAATATAGCTCCATCATTTTCTTTTCCTTCCCTTATAAAAAGTCCATCAATATTAGCTATTATATTTCCTTCTGAATCTTTTCCTTCTCTTATATAATATCCATCCAAATTTGCAATTATTTCTCCATTAACTCCGCTGCCCTCTCTTATATACTTACCATCTAAGTAAGCTATAATATTAGAGCTTACTTCTTCACTTATCTTTACATAATTTCCATCTAAACAAGCCACTATTTTCCCTTTATCAGAATAACCTTCTCTTATATACCCCATTTTATATTCCCCTTTTATCTGTTTTTTATAATGCAATCTCCCTATTAAAGTTTATGTTTTTAAAAAAATAACTATTACAATAAATGTAATTTTAAGTTTAATGTATAAAACATAATGGTATGACTATACTTATAAATAAAACATAATTAATATGAAAAAGAGGATTTCTATGAGATATTTAATAGTTTGTTTAATAAAAGGAGAAGCTTTAGTGTTTCATGAAAAACTGGTTGAAGATGTATGCAGTAAGTTCCAGGTAAAAAGACAAAGACTTCCAGCACATTTTACTATTAAAGCTCCCTTTGAAACAGAAAATATACATGAGGTTGAAAAGCTTACGGAGGAATTTTGTAAGAATACAAAGGCTTTCGAAATATTAGTAGAAGATTTCGGCCATTTTGGCAATGCTGTGGTATATATGGATGTAAAGCCTTCGAAAAATGCAGTTAAGGTTCATGATGATTATATTGATGTACTGAAAAATATAGCTTGGCTTGACTGGAAACAAAATGAAGGTAAAGGAAGAGTATTTCACTGTACTGTAGTTTCTAAACTTCCTTCTTATAAATTTCAAAGTATCTGGCAATATGTTTCCAGATTTCAGTTTCATTTCTCTACATATTTTAATAATATATCTATACTTTTATGGGAAAAAAATAAGTGGATTACCTATAGAGAATTTGAATTAAAAAAGTAATTTTTATCTTTGGTGATATTGCAAACAAGGTTTAATCTTAGGTGGGCAAAAACCCACCTTAAATCATCTCTTCCGTTAAAAATTCCGTTAAAAACTGAATTCTTTTAATAAATTCCTCAACTAAGCTCTCAAGTTCTTCTAAGTCATTAGACTCTGCATAAATCCTGCACAACGGTTCTTCTGAATCTGGAAGAACAAGTACCCAACTATGTTCAAAATTAAACTTAACTCCCTCAATTAAATCCACAGATTTAGAATTATTCTCTTCTATCAAATTTCTTAAAACTCTTCCTTTCAAATTCCACGGACAGCTTATTTCCTTACTTTTGCAGTAGTATTTTGGAATATTTGCCATAATACTTGATAAAGGAATATTTGCTTCTGCCATCATATTTAATGTATAGATAAACATTGCAACGCAATCTAAACTCATTAAATAGTAATTTGTAATCTCTTTTTTACTTATTTTTTTCTCATTTTTAATATAATTTTCTAATATACTTTTTTGAGTTGTTTTTGTCTTTATAAATTTTGCACCATTAGCCTTTGCTATTTCTGCCATGACTTCTGAACCTGTAACAGATGCTACTAAAGTATTAAACTTTGTAGACTTTAAAAAAACTAATGCATTTAGAGCTTCATAAAGATTATCCTTAACTATATTTCCTTTTTCATCAACTATTACAGCATATTCTCCTTCATCTTTTATGTAGATCCCTAAATTTGCTTCGCTTTTCACAACTTCTCTACTTAAACCTAAAAGATCATTAAACTCATTATAAAGCTTGAAATTTATTCTAAGTTCAGAAAATATATTTTGTATAACAGAAAGTAATATAGGGTTTCTTACACTTAAAATAATCTTATATCTTTGGTTTCTTATACTATCTACTCCTACCCTATTTATTATTTGTCTAATATAATATTCTGATGTTTCAGATAGATGAATTATTCGTTTGAAAGCATCAGTTTTTGCTCTTCTAAAATCCTCTTTAATAAAACTATTTTGGATTTTTCTTTCCATCGCTTTATCAATATTACAACCATTTGCATCCATAAATAATATATTTACCTTTTCAGGATTTTCATTATCTATTGAAACATGGATTGCTCCCTGTATTCCAAAGAAAAACGTTATAAATCTTGTCATAGGAGTAGCCATTTTTTTTAAATCATATACTTCTATTCCCATAGATAAAAGTCCTGTAGCAAGGGCATATTTCAGCATCTGAGCTGCCCCACTGTCACTGCAACTTAAAGCTACCTTTGATTCACTCTTTAGTAAAGAACCATAAGCTGACCCTAATTTACACACAAATTCAGGAGTTATATCAACATTAACTTCTCCACTAACTCCACTTTTACCAAACAATGTGCGTGAGAGCTTGCCACCCCATATTATATTTTCTTTAACCACAGTACTTCTCTCTATATCCTTGTTAGGCCAAATTCTAACTCCTGGTTTTACTACGGTTCTCTCTCCAATTAATGTTTCGTCACCAATAACACAATCTTCAAATATAGATGCTTTAGACTCAAGCTGAACATTATTACATACTACAGCCCCTTTTATCTCTGCTCCACTTCCTACATAGCAATTATTGAGAAGAATACTTCTTTTTATCTTAACACCATTTGATATAATATTACATTTTCCTAGTACACTAAATGCACCAATATCTGCACCATTATATATTTTGCACCCACTCCCTATAAATGCAGGTGCTTCAATGTTAGCATTTGGCGAAACTTCACAATTGTCACCTATCCATATTCCATCCTTAAATTTTTCTCCCTTTATTTTAACTTTTACAAATCCTTTTAATATGTCAAAATGACAATGGATATACTGTTCTAAGTTTCCTATATCACACCAATAGCCTTTTGCTGTATACCCATACATAGGCCTATCCTCTTGCAATAATATAGGAAATAAATCATTACTAAAATCAAATTTTTGATCTTTGGAATAATAGGAAAATATCTCTGGTTCCAAAATATATATGCCTGTGTTAGCCTTATCACTAAAAACCTCTCCCCAGCTAGGCTTTTCTAGAAATCCCTTTATTCTATCTTCTTTATCTGTCACAACCACTCCATATTCTAAAGGTACAGCTACCTCTTTTAATACTAAAGTTGCAACTGCACCCTTTTCCTTATGGAAATCTATGGCTTTTGATATATCGATATCCGTTATGGAATCTCCACTGATTACTATAAAAGTATCGTCTAAAAAATTTTCACCATTTTTTACACTTCCTGCAGTTCCTAAAGGAGATTTTTCAATAAAATATCTAATATTTACTCCAAATTCTTTTCCATCCCCAAAATAATTCATTATTTCATCTGGTAAATACTGAAGTGTAACTGCTATGTCAGTAATATCATTCTTTTTTAAAAGTTCTATAGCATACTGCATAACTGGCTTTTCTAATATTGGCATCATTGGTTTAGGAATGTTGCAGGTAAGCGGTCTGAGTCTGCTCCCTTCCCCACCTGCCATAATAACCGCCTTCATAATTCTCTACCCCTCCACCTCATATTCCCTGCTATTTTTATCTCATAGAACAATTATTATCTGTAGTCCCTTTTTCCATTATAATTTAAATAATTTGTTTCTTTCTTGTTCTTTTTACTTTTGTTTCCTTCTCATCTTTTTCCTTTAGTTTATCATTCTTAACTTTGCTCTTTTCCTCCTCTTCACCTTTTTTCTTTTTTGTACTGCCTGCTCTCTTTTTCTTTGGTTTTTCTTCTTTAATTTCCCATTCACTGTTCTTAGCCTCATTTTTAACTTTTTCATATAAGTTTACAGTACTTTGAGCAATTTTATCCCATGTATATTTTTCTGCTGCTAGATTATACCCGTTTTTACTTATAACTTTTCTTAATTCTTCATCTTTAAGTACATCTATAATATTTTCTTTCAAGCTGTCCTTTGAGCCATTTAAAACTTTAATTCCATTGACCTTATGTTCTATTATTTCTTTAAGCCCCCCAACTTCTGATACTACTACAGGACATCCGGCAGCCATTGCCTCCAAAGCAACTATGCCAAAGGGTTCGTAAATCGATGGAAAAACAGCTAGATCCGATACCTTGTACATTTTTCTCTTTTGTTCTTCATCCATATAGCCTGTAAATATTACTTTACTCTGAAGTCCTAATTGTTTAGTTCTCTCCATAAGTTCATCAGTCATAGGACCCTTACCTGCTATTATAAATTTAACATCTTTATAACTGTTTATTATATCTGGTGCAGCTTCAATCAAAAGCTGTATTCCTTTTTCGTATACATGCCTTCCAATATAAAATATTATTTTTTCTTCATCTAATGCATATTTTCGTCTAAATTCAATACTATCAAAATCAATATTAAAATTCTCTAAGCTTATGCCATTTGGAATTACTGAAAACTTGTCATCTGGAATATTGAAAATATTTTTTACCTCATCCTTCATAAATTCACTGCAGGTAATTACTTTCCAGCTTTCATAAGTAAGCATCCATTCTGCAGAAGATATGTATCTTTGCATATCAGTTCTTATTCCACCGTTTCTGCCATGTTCAGTAGCATGCATTGTACATACAACAGGTATGTTATAAGACCATTTTAATAGTTTTGCACTATATAAAGCCAGCCAATCATGTACATGAATAATATGAAACTTACCTGTATTATTAATAAGTCTTACTGCCTCTTCAGCCATAGCAAAGTTTAAATGCATAACCCATTTTGTAAAATCTTCTGTGTCTATGCTGTAAGGAACGACCCTATGTACAAAAACACCATTATCATCTTCATAAATAGAAGCATCCCCCTCAATGCAAGTAATTACATGAACCTCGTGACCTAAATTCTTTAAACTTTTTGATAAAAAGTAAACATGGTTTGAAATACCTCCTATATTTTTAGGCGGATATTCCCAAGACAACATTAGTATTTTCATAATAATTCCTCCTAATATTAGTATATGCTTGTACCAAATGACAAAATCTTAATTTTACAAATTTAATTTATATTTTAAAATTTATACTATATTACCAATTATAAACAATTGTTTTTTTATTTCAAGTCCAAAACATTTATTTTGATTGTATGTAAACGGTTAATTTAAATTTTTTTAACTTCAGATTGTAATTAGCACTACACTTTGAATTTATATGCTTTACTAGAAAATTCACTTTTTTTTACCTACTTCATATTATGTAGTGAAAGCTGATAAGCTTATTAACATAAAGAGAATGAGGTGGGTTTTTATGAGAAAATGTTACAACTGTAACGGGAAAACATTAGGTTATGTAAAAGGAAACACAATATATGATGCCTTTGATAATGAGGTAGGTTTTTTTGATGGAAATTCTCTATATGATAGATTAGGTTACCGTATAGCTTATTATAACAATAACAAATTTTATGATAATTATGGAGGGTATGCTGGATATCTATACGGAAACAGTATTTATAATTCTTCAAATTATTATGTAGGATATACAAATACTGCTTTTGATTTTCTGCTAGCCTTAGCCTTATTATTTTTATTGTTATAATTAAAAGGCTGCTACACAACTAAATTTAAATACTTAGCTGTGCAGCAGCTTATTTTTATTTATATAATATTCAAACTAATCCTGATTATCATTACTGTTATTTATCTTTGGAATTGGCATTCGAAATAAAATATGTGACAAAGGCTTCCACTCGAAAGGAATAAGAGGCCAAGTATACTTCTTTCCATTCTTAAAGGAATTTGTTTTATAAGTAATTATAAAGATTATAATAAGTGCTGCAGTAAATCCATAGATATTAAACAACCCTGTCATTATCAGTAATAGTAATCTAAAAATACGTATAGCCATAGCAAATTCAACACTTGGCGTAGCAAAAGTTCCTATTCCTGCAAGTGCCATATAAAGTACAGTCTCAGGTACAAATAAACCTATTTTTACAGCAAATTCACTTAACATCAAACCTCCAATTATGCCTAAAGAAGTAGATAGTGCATTTGGAGTATGAATAGATGATATCCTCAATAAATCCAGTCCAAATTCAAGTATAATAAATTGAACAAATAAAGGTATATTGCTAGACTCTTTAGGTCCAAGAAACTGCAAAAAACCTGGAAGAAACTGCTTATTATTCACTAATAAAAGCCATAATGGAAGTATCACAAAAGCTGAAAGCATTCCTAAAAAGCGCACCCATCGTATATAAGTACCTACAGCTATGTTTTGATAGTAATCTTCTGCATGCTGTGTAAAATGAAACATTGTAACAGGAAGCAGCATAACACTAGGAGAAGTATCCACAATGACTGCAATATGCCCCTCCATCAGGTGCGCAGCTACAACGTCTGGCCTTTCTGTAAATTTAACCTGAGGAAGAGGATTATACCAATGTTTTTTTATTATTAACTCTTCTAAGGTTTTTTCTGCCATTACCAAGGCTCCGACATCTATCTTATTTATTTTATCTTTAATTTCTTTTATAAGTTTCTCATCAGCTAAATCCTTTAGATAGGCAATAACCACATCAGTTTTAGAACGTTTTCCTACACTATTAATCTCAAATATAAGATTAGGATCTCTAAGCCTTCTTCGTATGAGAGAAGTATTAAATATAATTGTTTCTACTAATCCGTCTCGAGAACCCCTTGTAACCTTTTCTAAATCAGGCTCCTCAGGACTTCTCACTGGATACTCTCTTGCATCAATAATAATTCCTTCCTCTTGACCATCAATTATTAGTGCAACTGCTCCAGCTAATACTGAATCTGTCAATTGCTTTATATGTGAAAAACTCTCTACTTCGATATATCCTATTTTATTTTTCATTAAAGTATTAATAGTATCCTTTGATATATCTTCTTTTTTTACAGGCTGAAGAACTTCTAAAATTCTAAGCATAATATCATCTTTTGCAAAACCATCAATAAAAACCATATAAGCTTCTATTTGTCCAATTTCTATCTCTCTGCCAATGATATCAAAACTTTTTTCAATTGGGAGGCTTTGCTTTATAATTTCTATATTTTTTTTAATATTTTTAGTTAGTTTAATATTATCTGAACTATTCATATTCTCAATCCTTTTCAAATACCATTAACATTTTTATTATTTGTATAAAAAAGTTTTTTATACTAGCCATATTAAAAATCAAAGCTGAAATATAAAACGACCTCTTAATTATTAATTAAAGAAGTCGTTTTATATTATTCTAATTTAAATTATATGTTTTCATTATTATAAACCTGTTATCTCCATATCATTACAAATGTACCGGCAGTAATTAATATTCCTGCTATTAAAGTTTTTGTAGTAAATTGTTCTCCTAAAATAAAAAACGATAAAATTAAAGTTAAAACAATACTTGATTTATCTATAGGTGCAACCTGGGATACATTCCCAAGAGCTATAGCCTTATAATAAAATATCCATGATAAGCCTGTAGTCAATCCAGATAAAATTAAAAATATCCAGTTACGTTTTGTTAAACCCATAATGCTGCTCTGCGCTCCGGTGGCAAAAACAATTCCCCATGCTAAAACAATAATTACAACCGTTCTAATAGCAGTAGCCAGATTTGAATCCACACCTTTTATACCTATTTTAGCAAGGACTGAAGTTAAAGCAGCAAATACTGCCGATAAAATTGCAAATAGCTTCCACATATTTTATAACTTTCCTTTACTTATATTTTGAAGTTTTCATTATTTATTCCATAGCCCAGCTGCCTCTAAAATTGCTCCTGCCATAGGATTATTGCCCAATTCTAAAAAACATCATTTTAACATATGCTGGGAATAATGGAAAACCTGCAAAAAGTAATTAGATTATTTTATAGAAATCCTGATTATTTTTTTAGCATTTCTCCTATAGCTGCTATATTTCCAAAAGTCGATAACGTTTCATTAGGTAATATTAACTTATTAGCAGGATTTTTAGCCATCTCCTGTAAAGCTTCTATTTGCTTTAATGCTATTACTGTTTCGTTTGTACCAGACTCAATTATTGCTTTATTAACCTGTTCTATAGCCTTTGCCTGTGCCTCTGCTATAGCTTCAATAGCCTTTGCTTTACCTTCAGCCTCTAAAAGCTGAGATTCTTTCAAACCTTCTGCCCGTCTAATAGCAGCTTCCTTTTCAGCTTCAGCTGCAAGAATCTTAGCCTGCTTTTCACCTTCTGCTCTAGCAATTTCACTTTGCTTTTGACCTTCTGCTTGAAGTATTGTTGCTCTCTTGTCTCTTTCAGCCTTCATTTGCTTTTCCATTGCCTGCTGTATTTCAGCTGGAGGTATTATATTTTTAATTTCAACAGAAAGTATTTTTATACCATAAGCATCAGTTATTTCATCTACAACTTTAAGAAGATCTGAATTAATTTTATCTCTTCCAGATAAAACCTCATCAAGAGTCATGTTACCAACTATATTCCTCATATTAGTTATAGTTGAATAAACAATACCTGATTTATAGTTTTCAATATTGTAAACAGCATCTTTAGCATTCATTACTTTATAGAATATGACATTATCAATACTAATCTTAACATTATCTTTAGTTATAACATTTTGTGGTTCAATATCTAATATTTGCTGCTTAGTTGAAATCTTTTTTCTTACAAAGTCAATAAAAGGAATCACAAAATGCCAGCCTGGCTCTAAAACTCTATGAAACTGACCTAACCTTTCAACTACATATAAACTACCTGTATTTACAATTTTTATTGATGACAATACTAAAATTAGCAAAATAAGAAATATTACAAATGAAAATAATAATCCTGCGTTATTCATTATTTATTTTCCCCCTCTATTTTTAATTCTTTAACATATTTTTTTACTGTAAGCTTGTTGCCTTCAATACCTGTAATTATTATCCTGTCACCTTTTTTAACAGGATCTCCGATATTTTTTATAGTCCAATAAATACCGTCTAATTTTACCATTGCTTTTTCAACTAAATCTTCATCTACAGTTAATTCTCTTCCCACATAGCTTTCTTCCATAGTTGCTGTTTTCTTAACTGTGCCTTTAAGTGTATTTTTCATCATTGGATATCCTACAGCCATAGAAATTGCACTGACAGCAATAAAGGTTATTATCTGCACTCCTATAGAGGCATTAAAAATTAATGCAATTATAGCTGCAATACCTCCAACTGTAAACCACAAAAACAAAAAAGCACTAGTAGCTATATCTATAACTAAAGCTAAAACAGAAATAATTATCCATAGCATTAAAGAACCCATTACACTCCCCCCTTGTATTCATTTTTCTGAACATAAGCATTTTCACCCTCTTGACCTCTAACTTAAATTATATAACAGATAAAATTAAATTAACATGTTTTTTTAATTCTCTATTATTATTTATATTGTTTTTCCACAGTTATATAGTACAACTTAAAAACGAATTTTTAAAGTTTAGTATAACACTGTTATAAGTTATTTTTTAACCTTTTTTATAATTAAAAATACCTAAAACAATTATTCTCATTCTAGCTTCTTTTTTCTTTAAAATAGATATATTTTTGTTTTACTAAATAAAAATATAAAATTTAAAAATTAGATATCTATACTTAACTATAAATGGTATAATAATAGTGATTTTGAAAAATATATAAACTGAGCACTGTAGATGAATTGGAGTGAAATACATGAATTTTATAAAAGTTACAGCTGCTTGTCCTTTAACAAAGGTAGCTGATGTAGAATTTAATTTAGAAAATATAAAAATTTGTATTGAAAACGCATTAAAACTAAATTCAAAACTTATTGTTTTTCCTGAACTATGCATCACTTCCTATACTTGCGGAGATCTTTTTCTCCAAAATCAACTTTATAAAAAAGCTATAAAAGCAGTAGAAGATTTGTGCAACTTTTCACAAAACAAAGATATACTTATAGCAATAGGGGCACCGCTTATATTTAATAACAGTATGTATAATTGTGCTTATATAATATTTAAAGGTAAAATCTTAGGTATTGTGCCTAAAAGCTATATACCAAACTATACTGAGTTTTACGAGAAAAGATGGTTTACCCCAGGTCTGGGCTTAGTTGATAAGACTGTAAATTTATGCTTTCAAAAGGGCATACCATTTGGCACAAATCTAATATTTACTTCCGAAGAATTTAAATTCGGCTTTGAAATCTGTGAAGATATTTGGGTAACAATACCTCCAAGCTCTTACTTATCCTTAGCTGGTGCCAATATAATTGGGAATCTTTCTGCTTCAAACGAAATAGTAAGCAAGGCTGATTATAGACGAAGCCTTATTGAAGGTCAAAGTGCAAGATGCATATGTTCCTATGTATATGCTTCTTCTGGTGTATTCGAATCCTCCACTGATTTAGTATTTAGCGGTCATCTATTAATCAGTGAAAATGGAAGTATATTAAATGAAAACCAGCGTTTTCAAAGAGAAAATCAAATTGTAACCTCAATTATTGATGTAGACAGATTAAACAGCGACAGACGTAGAAATGTGAGCTTCAGAGATAATGCAAAGATATCACCCATTGAAGCGAAAGAGATCTCTTTCTTCTTTGATGATACAACTATAAAAAGCTTTGATAGATTTATACATAAACATCCTTTTGTTCCTTTAAATGAAAAATTAAGAGAAGAACGCTGCAGCGAAATATTTAATATACAAACTTCAGCTCTGGCAAAAAGACTCACTCATACAAATCTAAAAAAAGCTGTTATCGGTATTTCCGGAGGACTAGACTCTACCCTGGCACTTTTAGTTACAATCAAAACCTTTGATATGCTGAAGTTTCCTAGAAAAAATATAATAACTATAACTATGCCAGGCTTTGGTACAACAGACAGAACATATACAAATGCAGTAAATCTCTGCAAAAATTTAGGTACGGACTTAAGAGAAGTTGATATAGTTCCTGCATGCCTTCAGCATTTTGAAGACATCAATCACAATCCAGATGTTCATGATGTAACCTATGAAAATGTTCAGGCAAGAGAAAGAACTCAAATACTTATGGACGTATCTAACAAAGAAGGTGGAATACTAGTTGGAACAGGTGATTTATCGGAGCTGGCACTTGGCTGGGCAACCTACAACGGAGATCACATGTCCATGTATTCTGTTAACTGCTCCATCCCTAAAACACTAGTAAGATATCTTGTAAGATATGTGGCTAATAAAGAAATGGATGAACAAACTTCAGATATTCTTTTAGATATTTTAGATACTCCTGTAAGTCCTGAACTTCTGCCAAAAACTAAAAATGGAGAGATATCACAAAAAACCGAAGATATAGTAGGTCCTTACGAGCTTCACGACTTTTTCTTATACTACTTTGTAAGGCAAGGAGCTTCCTGTGAAAAGATTTTATTCCTAGCTAATCAAGCCTTTAAAGAAGATTATGACGAAGATACTATAAAAAAATGGTTTGATAAATTCACAAAACGATTCTTTACACAACAGTTTAAACGCTCTGCTCTTCCAGATGGTCCAAAGGTAGGTACCGTTAGTTTATCACCTAGAGGAGATTGGAGAATGCCTTCAGATGCTAGTTATAATTCCTTTATATAAATAAAAATAACGCTTAAGCGTTATTTTTATTTATATATATCCACAACAAGTCCAGTTATATCATCTATAGTTGCTGCAATCTTAAAATTATCCTTCTCCTCTGAAAGAAGCAGCTCTGTAAGCTCTCTAAGCTTTTCATCGATAACATCCACCGTCATAAAATACTGTGTCTGCCAAAAACTTATATCCTTTTTTACATCATACATATAAGACAATATAGATTTTAAATATTCCTGAATAGATTTTTTATAGGAATATACATCTGAATAACATTTTGTAATAGCAAGTCTATTACCTTTTTTCTTTATGTCCTCAATCATATGCTTAAGCTGTTCTTCATTTTTTCTGTCTCTTGCAAAGTTAAAACTTTGTGAGAAGTCCTTCTTTGCTCCAATACCTTTTTTATCCTCAGAAACAATTGGTGTATTCCTTTTTACTCTGGATATTTCCAAATCCTCACCCCTAGAACAATAATTATTTTATAATTATTATATCGGATATAACATAAAAATATAAAGAACTAAATTTTTATTATGCTTACTATTTTCATAATTAAAACCTATACCCAAACTCTATTCTTTGTTTATATCATTATTTTCTTTATTTTGTAAATATTTTATAAGCTTTTGTTCAACTAAATAAGATTTTCTGTTTTCATTTGCCTCCAGTTTAGAATTTTCTTCTGCTATTTTTATTTTTTCAAACATATAACTGTATACTATATTAAAACATATACCACAAAGCATAACAAAAATCAGTGCTGCTATAACAATCCTTGAAAATGCCTTAATAAATAAAAAATTATTTTTGTTATCTCTCACATCTTCAACTAAATCATAATTTTCTCTCACAACATTTCCTCCTTAACATCTTCCTGCAGACCGTACTTATTACATATCTCATAATTTAAACAGTGTTTTTAATATTTTAATTAACGTGTAAATTATCTATATAATATATGAATGCTCAACAATCTATATGCTAATTATTAACATAAAACCAGTAAAAATTACACTACCATATATTGAGTTTTTAAAAACCATATGATATAATCTTCTAGAAGGGGAGTAGCTGGAGCATGTAAGCTTTTTAATTATTCGTCATTACGGCGTAAGCCCGGATAATTAACTCTTAACGAGAAGCAAGACCTTTGTCTTATAAAAAGACAAAGGTCTTTTTTTTGTTAATTTCATAATGTAAAAATTTTTGTTAATAATATGAAAGAGGTGAATATTATGTGGTTTGTAAAAAACAAAGACGAAGTTATTAATGAACTTCAGACAAATGCTCTTCAAGGACTTACCTCTGAAGAAGCAAAACAAAGGCTAGCTAAATATGGTGAAAATAAGCTGGCAGCTAAAAAAAGCAAAAGTTTAATTCAATTATTTTTTGCTCAGCTAAACGATGCAATGATTTACATTTTGCTAGGTGCAGCTCTTATCTCTGGTATACTAGGAGAAATCAGCGATTCTATTATCATTGCTCTCGTTATACTAATTAATGCCATAGTTGGACTTATACAAGAATCTAAGGCAGAAAAGGCTCTAGAAGCCCTAAAAAAGCTTTCAACTCCTAAAGCTATTGTTAAAAGAGATGGCGAATTAAAGGAAATTGCTTCTGAAGAAGTAGTTCCTGGTGATCTAGTCATAATTGATGCTGGAAGATATATTCCCTGCGATTTAAGACTTATCGAAACTGCTAACCTTCAAATTGAAGAATCTGCTCTTACTGGAGAATCAGTACCTGTAGACAAAAATTCAGACCTGATTTTAGAAGCATCTAATACTCCTCTTGGGGATCAGAAAAATATGGCCTTCATGTCAACTCTTGCTACTTATGGCAGAGGTGTGGGCATAGCCGTAGGTACTGGAATGGACACAGAAATAGGCAAAATCGCCAAAATGCTTGAAGAAGGTGATTCAGAACAAACTCCTCTGCAAAAGAAGCTTGCTGAGCTAGGAAAAATACTCGGCTTTGCAGCTCTTGGAATTTGTGCAGTCATGTTCTTAGTTGGAGTTTTTCAAGGCAGACCATTATTTGAAATGTTCTTTACAGCTATAAGTCTTGCTGTTGCTGCTATTCCAGAAGGACTTCCTGCAATAGTTACAATTGTTCTAGCTATGGGAGTTCAGAGAATGATAAAGGAACATGCTATAGTTAGAAAACTTCCTGCAGTTGAAACTCTTGGTTCTGTAAATATTATATGCTCTGATAAAACGGGTACCTTGACACAAAATAAAATGACAGTTGTTAAATTCTATGCTGATAATGCTTTTGGTGAATTATCTTCATTAAATATAAATGAACCAGAACATAAATTACTTCTTGAAAATCTTGTATTATGCAACGACGCAACTTATACAGAAGAATCAAAAACTGGTGATCCAACAGAGATTGCTCTGCTTGAAGCAGGAGCCAAATTTAATATTTTCAAAGCTGAGCTTGAAAAACAACATCAAAGAATAAATGAAATTCCTTTTGATTCAGACAGAAAACTTATGACAACTGTTAACAAATACGATAATGAGTATTATGTATTTACAAAGGGTGCTACAGACAATCTTCTTAAAATATGTAACAATGTATATGTTAATGGTGAGATTGTGCCATTAACTGAAGAAATTAAAAATGACATAATGAATAAAGCAAATTCAATGTCTGACGATGCTCTTAGAGTTTTAGGCGCAGCTTTCAAGAAAATATCTTCACCTCATGTGGCTATTGACAGCTTGGAAACTGATTTAGTATTTATAGGCTTAATTGGAATGATTGATCCACCACGACTTGAGGTTAAAGATTCAATAGCTTTATGTAAAAAATCTGGTATAAAGACTATAATGATAACTGGTGACCACAAAAACACAGCCTTTGCTATTGCTAAAGAACTTGGTATTGCTGAAGATCCATCACAGGCAATCTTTGGTGCTGAGTTAGATAAGCTTTCAGAAGAAGAATTATACAGCAGAATTGACAATCTAAGAGTATTTGCAAGAGTTTCTCCTGAACATAAAGTAAAAATTGTAAAAGCTTTCAAAGCAAAAGGAAATATAGTTTCAATGACCGGTGACGGAGTAAATGATGCTCCTTCACTTAAAGCTGCTGATATCGGAGTTGCTATGGGTATTACAGGAACAGATGTTGCAAAAGGCGCATCTGATATGATATTAACAGATGACAACTTTAAAACTATTGTTTCTGCAATAGAAGAAGGAAGAAATATATATAATAATATTAAAAAATCAATTATATTCCTATTGTCCTGCAACACTGGTGAAATTATTTCTCTATTCTTTGCAATACTATTAGGCTGGGCTTCACCACTTAAACCGATACACATACTCTGGGTAAACTTAGTAACTGATACTCTTCCTGCACTATCACTTGGTGTTGACCCAGGTGACCCAAATGTTATGGAAGAAAAGCCTCGTAATCCAAAACAAACCTTATTTGCTGAAGGTGCTGGTGTAAGCTTAATACTAAATGGTATATTGATTGGTCTATTAACACTGGCTGCCTTTGTTATCGGAGCAAGAGTTTACACAGGTACTACATCCTTATTCCCAATATTCCCTGAAAATATTTCAGAGGAAGCCTTAACTCATGCTCAGACTATGGCATTTGTAGTTCTAAGTGTATCTCAGTTAGTACATTCATTAAATATGAGACACTCAAGCAAGTCCATATTCCAAGTTGGCTGGTTTACAAACAAATATTTAATTGCATCTGTTTTATTTGGAATATTCCTTCAGGATGTTGTTATTACAGTTCCATTCCTAAGAGATGTATTTAAAGTGTTTGACTTAAATCCAAAAGATTGGTTATTTGTAGGACTTTTATCCATAGTACCACTTATTGTTAATGAGATAGCAAAGATATTTATAAGAATGAAAAAAACTAATAATTAAACTATTTAATTAAAAATTTAAGTTCTTACGATATAAGGATTATTTAACCTCATATCGTAAGAACTTTTTATACTTCTTCCCAATTAATATATTTATTTAATATTTCAACACACTTTACTAAGTAAGTTTCCTCAAGCTCAGTAAAGCGATCCAGCTCTGGGCTGTCTAAATCCAATACTCCATAAACTTTATCGTTTTTAATTATTGGAATTACAAGTTCAGAATTTGAAGCAGAATCACAGGCAATATGTCCTGGAAAATCATGAACGTTTGCAACTCTCAATACCTTTCTTTCTGCAACCGCTGTTCCACAAACTCCCTTTCCTATTCTAATTCTATTGCAGGCTGGCATACCTTGAAAAGGACCAAGTACCAGTTCATCATCTCTCATTATATAAAAACCAGCCCAGTTTAATCTATCTATACATGCATTTATAATAGCACTAGCATTACTTAAATTTGCAAGAGCATTCTTTTCATAGCTGCACTGATCTTCTATGAAAATTAACATATATTTATATTTTTCTTCAACTGACATCTTGTTTAAAACATCTAACTTAAACATAATATAAACCCTCCTTTGTTTAAACAATAAATATTATTTTGTAAATTATTATATCAAATACTGCTTTAATACACAAAGAAACCTTTACTCATTAAGTAAGCAAAGGTTTCTTTAAACGACTATGCTGCTACAACCCTGGATACAATTATTGCAATTCCTATTAATAAGCCTGCTATAAGTACACCTACTGACAAATTCCCTTTTTCCAGTTCCTTATTAAAGTCTAAAGGGATCATTTTATCAAATATTACATAGCCAATTGCCATAATTAATATTCCAACAATTCCAAACAATACACTGAGTCCTAAATTAGTCAATATTTCCACAGTTTACCTCCTCACTTACACAATAATAAATATTTTATTAAAAAACCTATTTATAATAATTATTTCATAGAATTGGGATTTATTCAAGTTTTTTATATACAATTAAAGGTTGTATTTTTTGCTAAGTTCTATTTAATTTTCAGCTTATTTTTTTAAAGTACCTTAACTTCCTATATAAGCTTAAATTATATTTATTATTACTAAAAAGTCATTATCACAAACTTTATATATTGTCAATAATTTAGCTGAAAATAAAATCATTGAATTACATGGAAAAATATCATATAATATTTTTCGTAACACCACATATAGTGGTTAAATTTGAATATAATACTATATATAGATAGTGTTGTATGTTATTGGAGGTATAGACGTGGAAAATACTATAAAAACTCTCTTTAAAAGAGTATATACTAAAGAATTAGAAAATGATAAAAACAAAACAGTATATGATTTATTCAACTGGAAAACAGTAGATGTTTTTTTGCAAGATTACAAAACTTCAAAAGTTATTGTTGACATGAAAAACTTAGAGTTTCCTGAACACTACTCTCAAAATGCATGTAATATCATAGCTTCTAAATATTTTAGAAGAGCAGGAATTCCAAACGGTTTAGGTTATGAAAACAGCATGAAGATGGTAGCTCATAGATTAGTAAACTTTTGGACAGAAGCTCTTATAGATGAAGGAATTATAGATTCAGAAGAAGAAAGAAGCATTTTTTATGATGAAATGGTATTTGGACTTTTAAATCAAATGTACGCTCCAAATTCGCCTCAATGGTTTAATACCGGCCTTGCTCAATCCTATAATATTAAAGGCAATAAGCAAGGAAATTTCTATTACAATGAAACTTTAGAAAAAGTTGTTGAATGTGAAGATAACTATTCAAGAACTCAAGCTTCTGCTTGTTTCATAGTATCTATAGAAGATAAGCTTCTGGGGCCTCATTCTATATCAGAACAATTCGTTACAGAAACTAAACTATTTAAAGGTGGTTCAGGAACAGGAACAAACTTTTCTTCACTTAGAGCTAAAGGAGAGAAACTTTCAGGAGGCGGTGTATCCTCTGGACTTATGAGCTTTCTGAAAGGACTTGATCGAAATGCAGGCGCAATAAAATCTGGAGGCACAACAAGGCGTGCTGCGAAAATGGTATGCTTAAATGTAAATCATCCTGAGATTTTAGATTTTATAACCTGGAAAGCTAAAGAAGAAGACAAAGTGAGAGCTCTTGGTAAAATGGGCTACGATACAGACATAGACGGAGAAGCTTATGAAACCGTTTCAGGACAAAACAGCAATAATTCTGTACGATTCTCTGACGAATTTATGACAAAAGTTAAAAATCTACATACAAATCCAAACGAAAAGATTGAACTAAAAGGAAGAATTGACAGTAAATTTGACAGCACTATAAAAGTTAGTGAACTTTGGGATGCCTTTAATGATTCTGCATGGAAATGTGCAGATCCTGCACCACAGTTCGATGACACCTTTAATGCATGGCATACCTGCCCAGCTGGAGAAGATGGTATATACAATGCACCTTATAATAGAATTAATTCTACGAACCCTTGCGGAGAATATGCTTTCTTAGACGATTCCTCTTGTAACCTGGCTTCAATAAATATATTTAAATTTTATAATCATAGCGATAAAAGCTTTGACATAGAAGGCTATATTCATTTTATTGGCCTTGTTCAGCTAGCACTGGAAGCTTCTATACATTGGGGACAATATCCAACTGAAGATATAGCAAGAAAAACTTACATGTTTAGAACTACAGGACTTGGAATTTCAAACTTAGCTGCACTATTTATGGTAATGGGCTACCCTTATGATTCAGAAGAAAGCAGAGCTTTAGCTTCTTCTCTTATAGGAATAATGACAGGACACTCCTACTACGTTTCTTCTTTAATGGCAGAGAAGATAGGCGCTTTTAAGAAATACGATATAAATAAAGAGTATATGTTAAGAGTTATAAGAAATCATGCTAGAGTTGCAGGAGCATTAACTACTTCTTATGAAAATTTAAATTATGAACCTGTTAAAATAAACCATGAGCTTCTCCTACAACTAAATTTAGGTTATTTAAGCCAAAGAGTTAAAGCTGTGTGGAAAAATGCTTTAGAGTATGGTGAAAAATACGGCTATAGAAATGCTCAAGTAACAGTAATAGCTCCTACTGGCACCATTTCTTTTGCTATGGATTGTTCTGCTACGTCCATTGAACCATTCTTCAGCCATATAGTATATAAGAAACTTGTGGGCGGCGGTTTTATGACTGTTGTAAATCCTGTTATAGAAATGTCTCTTGAAAATTTAGGATATACAAAAGAACAGATTGAAGATATATTAAGTTACGTACTTAGAAAAGAAAAAGTTGTAGAAAACGGCTATGAGTATGAAAAAATATTAGACGGTAAAATTGAAGGTGCTCCTCACCTTAAAAATGAACATCTTCCTATTTTTGACACAGCAAATAAATGCGGAAGCGGTACAAGATACATCAAGCCAATGGGACATGTGCTTATGGTAGCTGCAATTACGCCTTTAATTTCAGGTGCTGTATCTAAAACTGTGAATTTACCTAAAAATGCAACAGTAAATGATTTTAAAGAAGTAGTATTAACTTCCTGGGAGCTTGGTATAAAAGGAATAACTTTATATAGAGATTCTTCAAAAGCAGCACAGCCTTTAAATACTGCATTAATGTCCGAATCAGATGAAGTAAATCTTGAAAACCTAACTTATGCACAACTTCTTAAAAAAGCAAAAGAGCTTCAAGCAGAAAGACATTATTCAAAACGCGATAAACCTGTTGGAATAAGATATGGTACAACTCACCCTGCTCAAATAGAAGATGTTAAAATTTATACAACAGTTAACAGGCGTGAAAATGGAGAAATATCTGAAATCTATATTACAACAGATAGAGAAGGTACTATTATTACAGGACTTTTAAATTCTCTATCAAAGTCTATATCTGTTATGCTTCAGTACCATGTTCCACCAAAGGATATTGCAAGAATGTTAAGAGGTCAAAAATATGAACCTTATGGTTTCGTACAAAAACATCCTTATATAAAATATGTAACCTCAATTTCTGATTTAATAAGTAAAATTATTGATATAGAACTTGGAGATTATTCCAGATGTCAGGTTAAACCAGAAGATTACGAAAACATAACAAAAGAAAAAAGCCCTTTTTCTCTGCATCCTGCGAACAATGCAATCAGTGAAGCAGCATATACAGAACCTTTAATCCCTCATAAACATGAAACAGAAGGAGAAAAGCTTTATGGAGAGACTTGCCCTAACTGTTCTGGAACAAGAATGATAAGAAATGGTACTTGCAAAGTTTGCCTTGACTGCGGCTCTACTACTGGATGTAGTTAATTTTTTTACTAGTTGTCTAAACAGTAAATAAATGTCTAAAATATAAATAGGGACTATTAATATAGAATGTGTGGTGGCAACAGGCATTTTATATTATCTAATAATATTAAAAACAAGAGTGAAAAGCTTAGTATGCTTTTACACTCTTGTTTTTAATTATTTTTATTTTTAACTCTGTTTGGTTTTGCCTTAGGTTTTATTACTATATCTTTTTTCTTATCTTTCTTCCCATAGCCAGTATATGTACTTGAAGCTGAAGCGTTTTTTCTCGTTTTATTGTTCCATCCGCTCAGGTCTACAAACCATAAGAAAAAAATAATAAATATTCCTGATGAACCATATATCCATACTGGATTATTCTGTACATCTATATTTAAAAATGCTCCTAAGAAATTTGATATAATAAATATAACAAATGCTATTGCAAAAACAATCCATTTGTTAATCTTAATTTTTGATAATAGATAATACTTTAAAATATTATAAACTACCAAAATAATTACAGCAAAGGCTACAAATTGTAAAATTAACTTTATCCAGTTCATTTCATTCCTCCTCTATAAAATACTTCTCTATAATATTATGATATATTTTTATAAATATATCAACTATTTATAAATATGAAGATTATATGGTTTATTTAGAAAGTTTAAATAAATTTAAACTTTCTATTGTTACAAAATTGTCAGAAACTGATTTTACTGATATAATATAAAATATGTTTTTAATACTTTATTTTTATATAGGAGGCTTATTATGGATACGACTAGTAACCTTCAATTAGACGATTTAGATATTCAAATACTTAGTATACTTTTTAATGATTCAAGAACTCCTTATCTTGAAATTGCAAGACATTGTCATGTAAGCGGCGGTACAATCCATGTAAGAATGAAAAAAATGGAGGATATGGGAATAATAAAAGGAACTAAGATTGTTGTGGATAATTCAAAACTTGGCTATGATATATGTTGCTTTGTGGGTATTAATCTGGATAAATCATCCTCTTACCCTTCTGTATTAGAGGAGATAAAAAAAATAAAAGAAGTTGTTGAACTTCATTATACAACAGGGCAGTTTTCCATATTTATTAAAGTTATATGTAAAAATATTTCTCATCTTCAAGATTTGCTTATGAATAAACTTCAAGCTATAGATGGAATTCAAGGAACTAATGTGTTTATATCACTTCTTCAGCCAATAGATAGAAACATCCAATTGTAAAGAATCTCTCAACAATGAGATTCTTTAATACGTTTCTTCTCCTTCCATAACCTTTTCATAGCTTTCGCCGATAGTATTTGTTATTGTAAAATCCCCAATAGTATTTATAATCTTTATTGTAGTATAAGGATAAGTTACTGCTTGACTAACTATACTGCCTGGCTGAGGAGACTTTTCCTCTACTAATATGTTTATTTTTCCCTTATTTTCCTCAACAGATAGGATTCGTACACTATATCCGCCTGTATTTTTCTTTCCTGAAAAAATAGTTATATAATAATATCCGTTCTCATCATATAATATATATCCCTTATTAGCTTTTAAAACATTAATAGAATATCTCATATTTTGCGGAAGTTTATTTTCATCCTTTATTTCTTCAAAATTAATTTTATTTACTGTAATAGTTTTGTCTTTAATGCTATCTTTAGCAGAAACGGAACTATTATCAATTGAGCTTTTATAACTATTGTCTTTATTATCTTTAGTACTGCAGCCAAATAAAAATATAACAAAAAATATTAAAATAAAAAATCTATTTATCTGTTTCATAAAAAATCCCCTTTTAAATTTTTCCATATATATATTATTTTATCCATAACATGTAAAAATTATTAATACATGTATAAATATTCTCATTTACTTAAATTATATACCAAAGGCAAAGTTTTTGTTAATAATTTTAATAAATATGTAAATACTATATTCGTATAAATTAATAAAAAGGAGATGTAAGTATGAGATTCTTAGATACATTGTCGCTTATACTGGTTATAATTGGTGCAGTAAATTGGGGCTTAATAGGATTTTTTGATTTCAATCTAGTATCAGCTCTTTTTGGCGAAATGTCAACATTATCAAAAATTATATACGTTCTAGTTGGCATTGCTGGTTTATACTCCTTATCCTTCTTAGGAAGAGACCGATATGAAAACCAAACTGATGACGCTGTTAGATAGTTATTCTGCATTAAAATTTTTACACTTAAAATAAAGCTGCAGATTTTATTTATCCGCAGCTTTATTTCTAAAAAGATAAATTGTATCGTTCTTTTTGAAATATATCCTTTAAATTATACTGCTTTACTAAAAGATTTATATATTCAGTTTGTTTTATTTCATTTGACATAATACCTTTTTCTAAGGCTGTAGCCTTATCTTTATATAATTGAATATATTCTATTATAATTTGTTTTTTAATAATAAACAGTTCTTTTGTAACTTCATCACCTTTTTTCCAATTAAAAGAATCATAAAGTTTTTCCAATTCGTTAGCATATTTATAAAGATTAATTATTAATTTTTTTTTACTTATCTCATTTGAATAGTATTTATTAATACTACTATCTACATTGTTCTTTATTTCTTCAAATCTTTTGTCAATTTTGCTTTCATAAACTTTATATGCCTTATAATTTCCTTTATCACTTCCAGGCAGAAACCAAATTAGACAAAACAATAGTATTATAACTAAATATATAACTGTTATCCAACCTAATACACTATTAATATAAATTTTCCCGAACTTGTAGATAGACTTTTGCAAGCAAGTCCACTCCTAAAAATTGTTCATATTAATATTTATAAAGTAAAAATATACAAAAGAACTATTTTATAAAGATTTAATAATTTCAAAAAGCCTTATAGCTGCATTCTTCGGACCTTCTTTCTCTTTTCCTGCAATTCCTAAGCATGTCTTTATTTGTCCCACCTTTACTCCAGTATTAAACATATTATTAAAGTATTTAGTCAAAAGCACATCTGTTTGTTCTTGTCTCTGATGTGATCCAAACGGATTAGCAAAATAGGATTCAACCAATCCTTTTTCGGAAGTAGTACCCTTTGCCATTCTAGCACCAGCTCTAAACACCTTAATAGCTTCTTCAGGGCTACTAAAGTATTCTATTTCAGATTCTCCTTCCTTTACATCTTCATAATTATTTGCATAGAGAAATAAATCTACAGGATAACCTTTTATAATTTCTTTATAAGTTGCTACAGGCATAACAAGTCTTGCATTAATTTTATCAGGATTCATAAATATACTTCTATCTATTTCCTTAAAAGCATAACCTTGATCCAAGTCATCTAAACGTACAAATGCTCCAATTTCTGTTCCATAAGCCAGTGGCTTTCCATTTTCATTAAGTTTAATTGCACCCATATCGTCAAATACAATAGTCATATCGCTTATATAATCCTCACTTAAACCTCTAAAAGCTTCAAGGCTCTCAGATTTACCTGCACCACTGTCTCCCATTATTATTACATTAGCAGATTTTCCATTTTTCATAACCATATTTACCATAGCGCCATGAATAGGAAGATATCCTTTTTTAATCATAAGAAGATTATGAAGTGTCAAAATCATCTTTTTCATGTAACCGAAATAATCAATAGCATCACCATAGTTTACATAGCCAAGCATTATTCCATTTTTATCATCATCGTAAAATAATGTTTTTACTTCTTCGCTACCATCTCTTGCACCAAATACATACACTATATCTGGTTTAACTCCCTCACACTCTTCTTCTCTAGCCATTTCAAAAAGATTGCATAATGTAACTCCATGAGACATAAAGTCCCTATGAAAATATATATAAGCAAGAAAATTTCCAACCTTTGCTGGATAACAGAAAAAATGATCCTTGTTTATATTGCAATTTTTTAATGGGTTTTCAAAGGTTTCCTTAAAGAACCCACTTCTTGTATTTTTTTTAGGATAAGAAATAAAAGGAGGATTAAGAAGTATAGATGTTATAAAAGGAATATTCTTAAGTATTAAATAATCTTCTGGAAGATCCCATTTATTATTATTAACTATTAAAGCTGCATTTCCTCCAGCTGGAAGCTGCCTATATACTGCAGGCTTATAACCTATAACATGTTCTGCTATTCTTCTGTATGTATTTAATATAAGCTTAGAGAAATTTGCATTAGCATCTATAAAACTTACACTTTCGTATCCTTCCCCATCATTAACCTTATTACTGTGTACTACAGTATATCTTTCAAGCTTTCTCCAAAAACCATACAAATCTTCAATTAAATCTAAAAATTCTTCTCTATTTTTAAGTATTTTCTCATACTTTGAGTTAATCTCAATAACTTCTTCTGCTCTTTCTATAGTTAAAAGCTTGAGAAGCCTTATAATATCTGCTGAATACAGTTCATTTTCCTTGCTTCCTAAACTTTCTTCTATAAATCTAAATCTGTTTGTACGTCTCATTTTAATTCTATCTAAATATGCACGTACTACTCTTTTAAATCCGTTGCTGTCGATGAGCTTTTCCATAGTTTCACAGTACTTAACTGTAAAATTTATCATTACCTTATCATTGCTTAAAGAAAATTCTTTTTTCATATTATCATGCAACCCTCCATTATGAAAATTTATAAATGTAAAAACTTCAAAATAATCACTACAAATTATACTTTAACACATATTTTGAATTTTTCATACTAGAAATCATTCATTTTCACAATAATTTTAAATTTATAGCAATTTTATCTTGCAACAACAGGCTGAAGTATTTCGATTGAGCTGTTTTTGCAATTCAACTTGGCTTTTGCTCCAACTGGCAAAGTATATTTAGGATTGTCATGTCCGCACATGAAATTCATTAAAACCGGTTTATTCAAACTTATTACTCTGTTTTCTATAACCTGCTGTAAACTAAAGCTATCTTCTTTTTGCTCTCCTTTACAGTCAGTAAACTGACCTAAAATAAAACCTGAACACTGCTGAAGCTTCCCAGCTAAAAAAAGCTGAGTTAACATTCTATCTATTCTATACGGTGCTTCTCCCACATCTTCAATAAACAGTATTTTATCTTTAGTATCTATTTCATAGGGTGTACCTAAAGTACTGCATATTAAAGTTAAATTCCCCCCTACAATTCTACCCTCTGCATTTTTATTAGAAACACTTATCATTGGATTTTCAGCAGGATTTTCTATGATATAAGGTTCAAATCCTTTTGTAACTGTAAATAAAAAACTCTTTAAAGTATATTCATTATCTAAATCGCTAGTTAGCATTGGTCCATGAAAAGTAATAAGACCTTCTTTTTTACAAAATAGGTTTAAAAGTACAGTTATATCGCTATATCCCATAAAAATTTTAGGATTCCTTCTTATTTTGTTGAAATTTAAATAAGGAAGAATCCTCATAGAGCCATAACCACCTCTTACGCAAAGTATCATATCTACTTTATCATCTTCAAACATATCCATTATATCCTGTGCTCTCTCTTTATCTTCTCCTGCAAAGAACCCCCACTTTTTATATATATTTTTTCCTTCTTTTACCTTGAACCCTAACTTTTTTAATCTCTCAATTCCTATGCTTATTTTTTCAATGCTTTCTATTCCAGCTGGAGCAACTATACCAATAGTATCACCTTTAAATAATCTTTTTCCTATCACATAATCATCCCCCTAATATTAACAATAATTTTTATAAAAAATATTCTTCTATTTTTATTCTATGTCTATATACTTTATAATAAACTATTTATATTTATCCAATAAACTAGTTAATATATATATTTTTATTAGCAAATATTTTAAATACTTATATCAAAACAGATTGCTCTAACATAATATATACAAGAATACTTTTTTATTATAAATACTATGAGGAGGATTTAAATGTATTACAGATTCAACCCTGAGTACTACGATTACATGTACAGAGAAGAACTTTCCAAAAGAGAAAACGTACTTGATTTGATAAAAGAAGCTATGAAAGATGAAAGACATGATAGAATAAAATATAAAAATATGATGGAAATGGCTAATGAGGAAAAAATAAGAAAACAAATAGAATTTGCTTATATAGATGAAGGTAAACATTATAAAATGTTTCAGCAAATCTATTATATGTTAACTGGAAAAACTATTGACGTACCCGCTCCTGAAGTTGAAAGCTACGATAAATTAATAGATGCTGTTGAAACAAGCATAAATGGAGAATTAGAAGCCGTAGAACTTTATAGAAAAATACAATCTATGCTTCCAAATATGAATCTTAGAGATATGCTTTTTGAAATAATAACTGACGAACAGGAACATGCTACAAGATTTGTGTACGTATTCTCAATTATTAATAAGTAATTTCAAATTATAAAACTAAAACGAACCTATCTTATATGGTTCGTTTTTTTATTAATGATTTGTGCATATTATCTTATATATATATAAATACTATTTTATGAGAACTCAAATTTAAGATATAATTCATTTTTAGGAGGAATAGTATGGTAATTGATAGAGCACTAGAAATATTTAATTCAACAGACGAAAATATTACAGTATTATATGCAAATAAGCCTGTATGGATAGAGAGCATAGATAAGTCTAACGGAACTGCTGTCATCACCGTTTTAGGAACAAATCAGACAGAGACAGTGCCTATATCCAGTTTAACAGATACTGGTTCTAAAATGTAGTTTTTTCTGATTGAAGTTAAAAAATTAGATAGAACTTGTAAAACAATAAAAAGAAGGTTTTCTTTAAGAATTCCTTCTTTTTACTTTATGCTATCTCTTAAAACCTCTCATAACTAATGAAAAAGAAGTCTCATTAAATTCTTCTTCACCAAAGTCACCGTAAACCTCTATATCCTTAAAGCCTGATTTTTCAAACATAGATAATAATTCATCCTTTTTTAGCGCTATTAAATCCACAGAGTTTTCAAATCTATCTTCTATATCATTTTTAGAAATTATAAGCTCAGTCTGAAATTCTACTTTTTCTTCATCTTCCTTATAATTATAATTTCTTACAAATTTAACCCCTTTTTCTGGTCTATCAATTGTTGGAAGTGATTTCACATCATATTTGATAATTCTATCATAGTTTACAATTTGCACTACTAAAATACCTTCATCATTCAATGCTTCATAAATGTTTTTTATAAATTCTTCAATCTTTTCTTTACTTTTTAAATGAACAACAGAATTTCCTATACAAAAGGCCAAATCATACCTCTCCATTGGAAAATGTTCTTTAAACTTAGTCATATCTCCAACAACAAAATTTGCATAAAGTCCTCCCTTGGACTTAGCCAATTCTATCATCTCTACACCTAAATCTATAGCATCAACTCTATGACCTCTCAATGCCAAGGCTACAGAATAATTTCCAGTACCGCAGGCTAAATCTAATACCTTTGAATTTCCTTTTAAATCCTTACACAAAAACTTAAAGGTTTTATCATCCTTAGGAAAAACAATATCATACACTTTGCTTAATTCCTTATAAAATTTCATAATTTTCTCCTTTACTCTCTAATCACAAAAATTTAATACTTTAGTCATTCTGTCTTCTCCTAAAATAGTCTCTTTAAAGATTTCTCTAGTTTTATCTATGTATTCATAAGGATTTATTAAAGAAGGGCTATAATGAGTAAGCCACAACTCTTTAACTTTTCCCTTTTTTGCTAAGTTTGCTCCTTCTGAAAAAAGCATATGTTTATAAAGTACAGCCTTAGGCAAATATTTATCATCACCATACATTCCTTCACAAATAAAAAGGTCTGCTTCTTTTATAAAATCTATAAGCTGCTCTACTGGTCTTGAATCAGTACAGTAACTTACCTTTATTCCTTTTCTAGCTTCACCTAGTACTAAATCCTTAGTTAAAACCCTGCCGTTATAATTAATCGTTTCTCCATTTCTAAGCCTATTCCAAAATTTAATAGGTATATTTTCACTTTCTGCTTTTATTCTATCAAACTTTCTTATTCTCTCAACTTCTATTGAATAAGCTAAACATGGCAGTGTATGCTCTACAGGCAGTGTATTAATTGTAAAACCCTGAAATTTAAAACTGTTTATTTCTTTATCGCTTATCTCCATAAGCTTTAATTCATAGGGCAAATTCTGAGCAATTACAGTTAGCCCCTCTACCACTTCCTTAAGACCGGGAGGTCCAATAACTGTTAAAGGCTCTTCTCTTCCAGAATTAGCAATAGTAAGCAGCAATCCAGAAAAACCTACAACATGATCTGCATGATAGTGAGTAAAACATATAATATCGATATATTTAAAGCCCCATTTTAAAAGTTTCAATGAGACCTGGGTGCCCTCACCACAATCTATTAAAATCATTTTACCATTATAAGACGCAAGCATAGAAGTAAGATATCTGTCAGGTATAGGCATACTTCCCCCGCAGCCGAGCAGTGCAATATTTAACATTTTATTCTACCTCATTACTGGAATATATCTATGGCAATTATTCCTATATAATTATAACCATAAAATATAAAATTATTATAAATGTTTTGTTATAAATTACTTTAAATTAAAAAGTCCATCTAGAAAGTAATCATTTTCAAAAATACGACTACTTTCCAAATAGACTTCAAATTATAAAGCTTTAATTTAGTAATAAAAAGCTATTTATAGCATTTACTCCTGTTTTTATAATTTTATACTATTCCTTGTGCTATCATAGCATCAGCAACTTTTAAAAAGCCTGCTATATTTGCACCTGCAAGAAGATTACCTTTAAAGCCGTATTCTTCTGCTGTTTTAGCACTTTGTGTATGTATATTAACCATTATATCTTTTAATTTTTTATCAACTTCTTCGAAAGTCCAAGATAACCTCATACTGTTTTGTGACATTTCAAGTGCGGAAACTGCTACTCCGCCTGCATTGCTTGCCTTAGCTGGAGCAAAAAGCACACCATTATTTAAAAACACATTAATAGCTTCAAGAGTCGAAGGCATGTTAGCTCCTTCCCCTACTGCTTTTACTCCATTCTTAACTAACGTAAGAGCTGATTCTTCATCAATTTCATTTTGTGTTGCACAAGGAAGAGCTATGTCACAAGGTACAGTCCAAACTTCAGAACAATTTTCATGATATTCTGCAGTTGGATGATACTTAACATATTCGCTTATTCTGCCTCTTTCAACTTCTTTAATTTTCTTAACAGTTGCTAAGTTTATTCCATTTTTATCATAAACATAGCCATTAGAATCGCTGCAAGTAAGCACAAGTGCTCCAAGCTGCTGAAGCTTTTCTATTGCATAAATAGCTACATTACCAGAACCTGAAACAGAAACCTTCATACCTTCCATTTTTAAATTTTTGCTCTTAATCATTTCTTCTACAAAATAAACTAAACCATAACCAGTAGCTTCGGTTCTAACAAGGCTTCCGCCATAATTAAGACCTTTACCAGTTAAAACTCCTTCGTATAAACCTTTTATTCTCTTGTACTGACCGTACATATAGCCAATTTCTCTTCCGCCTACTCCTATATCTCCTGCAGGAACATCCGTATCTTGACCAATATGTTTATAAAGCTCAGTCATAAAGCTTTGGCAAAATCTCATGATTTCTCTATCTGACTTGCCTTTTGGATCGAAATTTGAACCTCCTTTACCTCCTCCTATTGGAAGACCTGTTAAAGAATTTTTGAATATCTGCTCAAATCCAAGGAATTTTATAATACTAAGATTAACTGTAGGATGGAATCTAAGGCCTCCTTTGTAAGGACCTATAGCACTGTTAAACTGTACTCTAAATCCCCTGTTTACTTGAACGTTTCCATTATCATCAACCCAAGGTACTCTAAACATTATTTGTCTTTCTGGTTCAATAATACGCTCAAGTATACCTTCCTCCATGTACTTTGGATTTTTGTCAAATACAGGCACTAAAGTTTCTAAAACCTCTTTTACTGCCTGGAGAAATTCAGTCTGCTCAGGATTATTTTTTTTCACCTCAGCCAAAACTTTTTCAACATATTCTTTTCCTGTCAAAATAGCCACCCCTTTTTAATATGCAAATTAACAATATTATTATTGCATTGATTTACCAATTTTGCAATATTATTTATAAAAAAATAAAAGTTATATGCTGTCAACTTATATTATTTCTGCATATAACTTTATTTTATTTTTATTTAAAGTCTTTCTTTTTTTTGTATATTAAATCTATTGTTCCTCCACCTAGACAAATTTCTCCCTGATAAAATACCACTGCCTGGCCTGGAGTTACAGCTCTTTGAGGTTCATCAAAAACTACAATACATCTATTATCTTCCTTTACATTAACTGTTACCCCCTGATCTGGCTGCCTGTATCTAAACTTTGCAGTACACCTGAAAGTACCCTCAGGTTTATTATTACTTACCCAATTTAAATCAGAAGCTTCTAAACCATACGAGAAAAGTGCCGGATGATTTTCACCTTGAACTACATATAAAATATTTTTCTTTAAATCTTTATCTACTACAAACCATGGCTCACCTGTACCTATACCTCCAATACCAAGACCTTTTCTTTGACCAAAAGTATAATACATAAGACCATCATGTTTTCCTACTACTTTGCCCTGAAGAGTTCTTATTTCACCTGGCTGTGATGGCAAATAATTACTTAAAAAGTTACGGAAATTTCTTTCTCCAATAAAACAAATACCTGTGCTGTCTTTTTTATTAGCTGTTTTAAGTCCATGTTTAGCTGCAATTTCCCTAAGCTCAGTTTTTTTCAAATGTCCAACTGGAAAAAGAGTTTTAGACAGCTGATATTGTCCTAGCTGACACAAAAAATAAGTTTGATCTTTATTTGAATCAGCTGCTCTTAAAAGTTTATATTCTCCATCTGTATAATCTACTTGAGCATAGTGACCAGTAGCAATATAATCTGCCCCTATTTTTAATGCGTAATCTAAAAAAGCCTTGAATTTTATTTCTTTATTGCACATAACATCAGGATTAGGAGTTCTTCCTTTTTTATATTCCTCTAAAAAATAAGTAAATACTCTATCCCAATATTGTTTTACAAAGTTTACAGTATAATATCTTATTCCTATTTGATCACATACTCTTCTTACATCTTCATAATCATCAGTTGCAGTACATACCCCATTCTCATCTTTTTCATCCCAATTCTTCATAAAAATTCCTATAACATTGTATCCCTGCTCTTTAAGAAGCAGTGCAGCAACTGATGAGTCTACACCTCCCGACATTCCAATTACAACTGTAATATCCTTTGGTTCCTTTTTCATATATATCAACAATCCTTTCTAATTTCTTTATAGTAATTACAATAAGCAGCTACTGGACATTCTTCACATTTAGGCTTTCTTGCAGTACATGTTCTTCTTCCATGAAAAATAAGAAGATGATGAGCCTTACTCCAACGCTTAACTGGTATAACTTCCATTAACTGTTCTTCTGTTCTAGTAACATCCTCACTGTTTGCTAATCCTATTCTATTTGCTACTCTAAACACATGAGTATCAACAGCAATGGCAGGAACACCAAAAGCATTGCTCACTACTACATTAGCAGTTTTTCTTCCTACTCCCGGTAGCTTAATTAGTTCTTCTTTAGTTGCCGGAACTTCACTATTATACTCACTAATGAGCATTTTGCAAAGTGCTATTATATTTTTAGCTTTATTTTTATATAAACCTATTTCTTTTATTTCTTTTTCAAGTTCCTCTTGATTTAAAACAGCAAAATCTTGTGGAGTTTTATATTTAGCATAAAGCCTCTCAGTAACCTGATTAACTTTTTTATCAGTAGTCTGAGCACTAAGTACTGTGGATATAAGAAGCTCAAAGGAGTTTTTATGAATAAGCTCGCATTCAGCCTCTGGATATCTTTTTTCAAGTATATCTAATATTTCATTTGAATAGTTTTTTATCATCTATCTCTGCTTCACCTCTATCAATATTTAATAAACTATCTATTACAGCCAATATTTTTATTTTACCATATACTTTAAAACAATATAATAAAAATACAGCCAAAAGGCTGTATTTTTATTATTTATATACTCCTCTATATTCTTCAGGAATAAGCACTGCTATAGCTTTCATAATAGTAGTTAAAGCTCTTTCTTCGTAAGAAAGCTTATCTTCTCCCTGATTTTTTTTAGGCAATTCCATCTGCTTACCTATTCTTACTCCTATATCAGCATAATTAAAACTTTCTGAATCCATATTGCCGCTGTTATTTATTGGCAAAAACTTTTCTGTTCCCCATATTCCAATTGGTATAATTGGCGCACCAGTAATCCGTGCAATTAAAAGAAGACCTTTTTTAGCCTCTATCATGCTGCCTGTTCTACTTCTTGTTCCCTCTGGAAAAATCAAAACATTATTGCCATCTTTTATAAGGTTTATGAGTTTAGTAAGTCCTTCCTTATCCGCAGAGTTAGGTTTTACAGTTGTTGTTTTTACAAGCCTCACGCCTAAATTAGTAGTTGCATTTTGGCTTAATTTAATTCCAGCTACATAAGTTACATCCTGTTCTTTTAATACCTTATCAAGTATAAGAGCATCTGAATTACTTAAGTGATTGCAAATAAATATAACTGGTTTTTTTATGCCCTGCAGATTTTCTTCACCTTTGATATCTAAACTAACATATTTTTTTATTATATAGTCTACAACCTTTCTGCAAAAAAAGGTTACAAGCCTCTCTGGAAGGTAATCTAAAAGCTTTGCAACTTTATGAGAAATCACCTTATGTCTCCACCTTTCTTAAATTAATCTAAATATATTATAATTGCAAAGCCTTCAAAAGTCTATGGTAATAATCCTCTACATAAGGTGACTTAATGGATTTAATATCTATATTCATATTTTCAGTTTTTAACGCTTTATAAATCAATGCATTTCTCTGAAGTATATTTTTCCCCCGCCATCCACAGGAGGTGTTTGCATATTTTTCTTTAAATATTTTATTATCTATATTCAAAAGTTCATCTAAACTTACATTTTTCATAAATTCATAAGGTTCAAATTCCTTTATTTGAGAAAGTTCAGCCTCTTTATTATAGGGGCATATATTTTGACAACTATCACAGCCAAACAATCTTCCATCCAGCTTTTTAAGCCAGCTATCTTCAATATGCTTTTTTTGAGTTATATATGAAAGACATACATTAGGACAACTTTCCCCTTTATTTATAGCCTTTGTTGGACAGGTTTTTAAACATAAGGTACATTTCCCGCATTTTTCCATAACAGGTTCATCTGGTTCTATAAATAAATCTGTAATTATTTCACCTAAAAAAACATAAGAACCATATTTTTCTGTAATAATCATATTATTTTTTCCTATGAAACCTATACCACATAAATAAGCTATATATCTTTCCGGTAATTCATTACTATCCACAAAATATATAGCTTTTCCTCCTAAAGTATTTATAAAATCACATATTTTCTTAAGATAATAGGAAACCACCAGATGATAATCTTTTCCCCAAGTATATTTTGAAAAATAAACATTACCGCTTTGGCTTAAATCATAAGCATATGGAAAAGCTATAGAAATAATTGTTTTTCCATCCCTCATTAAAAGCAAAGGATTAATTCTTTTATCTATATCTTTTTCCTCAAATTCATTTTCCAATCCATTTATTTTTCTGTTTTCAAAAAAAGTTTTTAGTTCATAAAAAATTCTGCAGCTGCAAAAACCTATTATATCTAATCCTAGTTCATTACAAAAACTTACAAGTTTACTTTTATAATTCATATTGTTCAATCCCTTATATAATTAGATCATATGACCATTTCGTTGTATATTTTCTGTTTTCTACCCTTATAGTCACTTATTTCTATTATAGTATTAGGCTTTGGTGATATTATTTTAGCAGGTATACCTACAGCTGTTGAATTGCAAGGTACGTCCTTAAGAACTACTGCATTAGCCCCGATTTTAGTTCCGCTGCCTATATAAATTGGACCTAAAACCTTAGCACCTGCTCCTATAACTACATTATCACCTATAGTGGGATGTCTTTTCCCTTTATCTTTGCCAGTTCCCCCTAGGGTAACACCGTGGTAAATAGTTACATTATCGCCAATTTCTGCAGTTTCACCTATAACCACACCCATTCCGTGATCTATAAATAATTTTTTTCCTATTTTTGCACCTGGATGTATCTCAATTCCTGTAATAAATCTGCCAAACTGAGATATAATTCTTGCTGCAAGAAACAATTTTTTCTTATAAAATGCATGTGCCACTCTGTAAATTATAAGCGCATGTACAGAAGGATAAAGAAGAAAAACTTCCAATTTACTCTTTGCTGCCGGATCATTCTCTAGTATATTCTCTAAATCTTGTTTTAAATTCTGAAACATATGATAACCCCCTATTCTTAAAATATTTTAATACTGATAGAAGAACGAAGCTCAAAATTCTTCATTCTTCCTTTAACTGGTTATTCAAATAACCCCATTGATAAATACTTCTCTCCTCCATCTGGAGCCACAGTTACTATTTTCTTGCCCTTTCCAAGTTCTTTAGCAAGTTTAAGCGCTATGGAAACATTAGCACCTGAAGATATACCTATTAATATTCCTTCTTTCTTTGCTACCAATCTTGCAGCTTCAAAAGCTTCTTCTTCGCTAGCTGTAAGCACTCTATCAACTACATCTTTATCATATATATCTGGTATAAAGCCAGCTCCAATTCCTTGAATTTTGTGTGGTCCAGGCTGTCCTCCTGATATAACTGGTGATTTTTCCGGCTCTACAGCAACAACTTGTATATCCTTCTTAAGTTCCTTTAATCTCTTTCCAACACCTGATATAGTACCACCTGTACCTACTCCTGCAACAAACATATCTAAATCACTTATATCTTTAATTATTTCCTCAGCTGTTGTAGCGTAATGCTTATTAGGGTTAGCTTCATTCATAAACTGCTGTGGTATATAAAAACCTTTTTCTTTTTCAGCTATTTCCTGTGCTTTAGCTATAGCACCCTTCATTCCTTTAGCCCCTTCGGTAAGTACTAGCTCAGCTCCGTATGCTTTTATCATATTTCTTCTTTCTACGCTCATTGTTTCAGGCATTACTATTATAACTCTGTAACCTTTTAATTTTCCAATCATAGCCAAGGCAATTCCAGTGTTTCCGCTAGTTGGCTCAACTATTGTGTCTCCTTTTTTTATAAGACCTAATTCCTCAGCTCTTTCTATCATACCAAGAGCTGCTCTATCCTTTATACTTCCTCCTGGATTATACTTTTCAAGTTTTACGTAAACCTCAGCCATATCTTCCTTTACAATGTTGTTAAGCTTAAAAAGCGGTGTATTTCCTATCATTTCTAACGCATTATTAAATATCATTCTTTTTTCCTCCTTGAAAATAATATTTTACTTTATATTAAAATAAAAACTCCGCCTCTTATAACAAATAAGAGACGAAGTATAACTCCGCGGTTCCACTCTAATTGGATATAATAATCCCACCTTAATCAAGCACAATCTTATGCTTTATCACTATAACGGGTGAACCCGATGATTCCTACTTTATAAATGCTGCAAACACCTATATTTCAGTTCACAACTCCGAAGGGCACTTCACATAAACTACTTCATAGAAACCCTCTCAGCTATGGGTATCCTCTCTGTATGTGTCATATATGCTACTTTCCTTCTTCATAGTATTTCCGAGCAATTTACTATGATTTATATATTAATATTATATGATTTTGATAGGATTTGTCAACTATATTTTAAAAATATTTTATTTGCAAAATTTATGCTTTCCTATAACCTTTATAACAGGTCTAGACCAAATCCATTTATTTGTTGTTTTAGCTGGATTATAGTAAAAAACTGCTCCTCCAGAAGGATCCCATCCGTTTAAAGCATCTCTTGCTGCTTTTATGGAACTTGGATACATTTGTGCATGTATCTGTCCATCTACAATAGCTGTAAAAGCACCTGGCTGATATATTACTCCGGCAATTGTATTTGGAAACCTGGGATCTCTAGTTCTATTTATTATTACAGCCCCAACAGCAACTTGACCCTCATAAGGTTCACCTCTTGCTTCTCCATTAATACATCTTGCTAAAAGCTGAACATCTTTTTCATTGCTATTGCTGACCTTTGCTGTAGTTGTATTCCCAGCTGTATTGCCTCCTGTATTCCATTGTCCTGCATTTATACCAAGAGCATTAAGCGTTCTATCTCCTGCTATTCCATCAACTTTCAATCCATTTTTTGCTTGAAAGCTTCTTACAGCTAGATATGTCCTGTACCCGTATACTCCATCTAAACCTCCGTTATAGTATCCCCATGCTTTTAATCTTCTTTGAATTTCAGTAACTATAACCCCTTTAGAGCCCCACCTGTATGCTACAGCTCCAACTGTATTATTTAAAGGTGACAAATAAACAGAACTAATTACATATGTAGTCATAATAACGCACAAGTATAAAGCTACTCTTTTCAGGTTAAATAACCTTTTTATCACATTTCTCCCTCCTATATTTTTTAATGTATACAAATTTAGTTTGTACTTATAATAAAAAATAATACACACAAAAAATAAAGAAACCCTGACAGCAAATGCCATCAGGATCTCTATATTTATTTTTAACTAACCTTTTTTGTTTTTCTTCTCCAAGTTGGAAGAAGCACTTCATCAATAATATCGCTAAGAATTACAATTCCGCAAAGCCTATCTTCCTCGTCTACAACAGGAAGTGAAAGAAGATCATATTTAACTGCAAGCTCTATTGATTCCTCTATTTTCTCGTTATCTCTTATCTTTATAACATTTGTATCCATAATATCTCTAAGCTTGCTGTCTGGAGAAGAAACTACCAAATCTCTAAGAGAAACTATACCTTGAAGCTTTTCATCTTCATCTACAATATATATATAATAGGCTACCTCATTATCAGGCTTAAGTTCTCTTAAAAGCTCTATAGTTTCCTGAGTAGTTATATTTACATTAAAAGCTATAAAGTCTTTATTCATTATACTTCCTACTGTTTCATCCTCATACTGCATTAGTTCTCTAATTTCTTCAGCATCTTCCTTTTCCATACTCATAAGTATTTTTTCAGCAGTTTCTTCATCTACTTCATCAAGAATATCTGCAATCTCATCATTAGGCATACTGTCAAATACTTCTGCAGCCTTCGATTCGCTTATGCTCTCAAGCAAATCTTTTTGAATTTCAGGCTCTATTTCTTCTAATGTATCTGCTGCAAGATTTTCATCAAGGCTTTCAAAAACCTTAGCTCTATAATCATCATCCATTTCTTCTAAAATATCTGCCAAGTCTGCTGGATGAAGCTTTGATAGTTTTTGATATGGAACTGAGAGCATTAAATTATTATTTACCATTTCAAGAGATTCTACATTGTCCCACATTATAAGACTATCTGAAACCTCTTTTTTCATTATAGTACAGAAACCCTTCACTAGCTTTTCCATATGTGTTCTTCTACCTAAAGCAAGTACTCCTGTATCAACTGCAAGCACTCTAAGCTCCCCAGCTATCTCTCCCATCCTTAAATCATTAACCCGCACAAGCTTTTTGCCGTTTATATCTACAATCTGCTTATCTAAAAGATGTTTAGATAAAAGATAAGAAAAACTTCTTGGTATTATTTCTTTAGCATCTTTAACCTTAATTGAAACCTTGCTATTTTCTTCATAGAAATCTATATTTCTAAACTCATAATTAAACATCTCTCCATCTTTTTTAATCTTGTAACCTATAGCCTTAGGATAACTATCCTCAGTTGTTACATATATATCCCAAAGCTTTCCTAAAAAATCTCCATACTCATCGTATACTTTTTTATAAAGTATGCTGCTTAGAAAGAAACTGTTTAACTTTTTCATATACATTCCTCCTTCTTGCAGAGGAATGCTTAAGATAAATTAAGAAGCATGCCTCTGCGTATATTAAGTTTTCTCATAAAATTTGTCCTCTCATATCGAGGGGCACCTTCCATTCATCTCACCACCTGAAAAATTTAAAATTAAAAGAGCCTAAAAAAGGCTCCTAAAATTCAACAACAGCTTTCGTTGAGTTTTAGCACTATACAGCGTATGACTTATGTCCAGCTACATTAGATAAAACCTTAATTCGGTAGTACCTGTTGACCGTATTGGCATCTCTCGATGTTTCACGGCAGTAGCGTATGTCTATATAGGAGCCTCACCTAACAAAGTATATTTTCTTTACACTATAATTATATTATAAAATCTTTAAAATGCAACTATATTAAATATAAATATTTATTATACTACCTTCCTTCTCTAATTGTGTTAATATATAATAGATTTTAATCTACTATCTTAAAAAGGAGCAAACTTAATGAAAAAACAATCTCAGAATATAAATAATAAATTTCTTCCTATCTCTAAAAAAGATATGGAAAAAAGAAACATAGAGCAGCTTGATTTTGTATTTATAAGCGGCGATGCTTATGTAGACCATCCTTCCTTTGGAACTGCAGTTATTTCTAGAATTCTTGAAGATGAGGGATTTACAGTTGGAATTATAGCTCAACCAAACTGGAATAATGTAGAAGACTTTAGAAGACTTGGTAAACCTAAACTTGGTTTTTTAATTAATTCTGGAAACATTGATTCTATGGTAAATCACTATACTGCTGCAAAAAAAAGAAGAAGCGATGATCTTTATTCCCCAGGAGGTAAATCAGGCTTTAGACCAGATAGAGCGGTAATTGTTTATGCCAACAGAGCAAGGGAAGCTTATAAAGATGTACCTATTATTTTAGGAGGCATTGAGGCGAGCTTAAGAAGATTTGCTCACTATGATTATTGGGATGATAAGGTTAGAAGAAGCATACTTATTGATTCCAAAGCGGATCTTATAGTTTATGGAATGGGAGAAAAAACTATAATTGAAATTGCTAACCTATTGAAATATGGAATGCCTGTAAGCAAGATGACAAATATAAGAGGTACAGTTTATGTTTCTAAAAATATAGACTCACTTAAATCTTTTATAAATATTCCATCTTTCGAAGAGGTATCAACAGATAAAAAAGCTTATGCTGAAAGCTTTAAATTAGAATCTTATGAGCAGGATACCATAAGAGGTAAAACCTTAGTGCAAAAACATGGAGACAGATATATAGTACAAAATCCTCCAGCACTCAGCTTATCTCAGGAAGAAATGGATAGAATATATAACCTTCCTTATGCTAGAACCTATCATCCAATCTATGAAGCTGATGGAGGAATTCCTGCCATTAATGAAGTTAAATTTTCTATAACCAGCCATAGAGGCTGCTTTGGAAGCTGTGCCTTCTGTGCTCTTACTTTTCATCAAGGCAGAACTATACAAAACAGAAGCCAGACGTCCATTTTGCAAGAAGCAGAACTTTTAACAAAAGATAAGGATTTTAAAGGTTATATACACGATGTAGGTGGACCAACTGCAAACTTCAGACATAAAGCCTGTAAGATACAAGAAAAAAATGGTGTATGTAAAACCAAACAATGTCTGCACCCATCACCCTGCAAAAACCTTATCGTTGACCATAATGAGTATTTAGAATTGCTTAGAAAAATGAGAAAGCTCCCTGGAGTTAAGAAAGTATTTATTCGTTCAGGAATAAGATATGACTATTTAATTTACGATAAAAACGAGGAATTTTTTATAGAACTATGCAAGCATCACATAAGCGGTCAGCTAAAGGTTGCACCAGAGCACATAAACAAGAAGGTGCTGTTTCAAATGAGAAAACCCACAAGGGATGTTTACGAAAAATTTGTTAACAAATATAACAGCATCAATAAAAAGCTGAATAAAAAACAATATTTAGTACCATATCTAATGTCCAGTCATCCTGGCAGCGATTTGAATGCAGCAATAGAACTGGCCTTATATATAAAAGAAATGGGCTATACTCCAGAACAGGTTCAGGATTTTTATCCCACCCCTGGAAGCCTTTCAACAACTATTTATTATACAGGAATAAATCCTTTTACAGGTGAAAACATATATGTTCCAAAAACTCAAAAGGAAAAAAATATGCAAAGGGCACTGCTGCAGTTTAACCTTCCCGAAAATTATAATATTGTGAAAGAAGCTTTAATAAAAGCAAACAGAAAAGACCTTATTGGCATTGATAAAAAGTGTCTTATACCTCCTACCCCGCCTAAAAAAAAGGTAAATAAGACATTCAGAAAATAATGTAACATTTATTAAAATTTGTTATAATTGTAAATATAAATACCAAGTATTTAGATCATTGAGGTGAAAAGTGGTGAATGCAGCTGGAAACGAATATTTTAATAATGCCAGAAAACTTGCCATAAAAGAATACAATAAATGTGTTTCAAAAGGGGAGATAGGTTATCTCCCTTCTCTTGAAGGGATACTTAAAGATACTGAGATAGTATCTCAGGTAGATTTAGGGCTTATTGAAATTCCCCTAAAAAAAATTATCGGTACTTATACTCACCTTAGAAGCCTTTCCTTCTCTAAAAACTTTATGCCTTTATTAGATATGGAATTTAGAGATAAATGGTCTTCCCTTTGCATAGCTCACATTAATGAAGGTATAAGAGATCCAATCAAAGTTTTCGAATATCTTAATTGGTTTTACGTTATTGAAGGAAATAAGCGAGTTAGTGTTCTTAAATTTTTTGATGCTTACTCAATAAGTGCTAAAGTTACAAGGCTCATACCTAAGTATAATGAGGAAGATAAAGACATCAGACTTTATTATGAATTTCTTAAATTCAATAAAAAAACTGGTATATATTCCATTTGGTTTTCTAAGGAAGGAAATTTTGACAAACTACTAAATCTTTTAGATGAATTTAATTATGAATCCTCCATGTTCTATGACAAATACAGATATTTTGAAATATATATATATAATACCTTTTCAAAAATATATTCTTCAGCTGTTGGTAACAGACTTTCCATAACAACCGGAGATGCTTTCCTTGAATACGCTAATATTTATGGAATGCCGAAAGAAATAGATGAAGAACAGCTAAGTCATAGAATGACTGAGTTTATAAAAGAGCTTGAGTCCCTATCTGAATATGAAAATTTCAGTTTATCTACTGCTCCTGAAGAATTTAACCAAAATAAAGTAATAAATACAATTACTTCTTTCGTAATACCGAAGAGAAAACTTAAAATTGCTTTTGCCTATGCAAGAACCATTAAAAATTCTGGATGGACATATGCTCATGAATTAGGGAGGCTTCACTTAGAAAAAACCTTAGGTGAACAAATAAGTACTTCCTTTGTAGAAAATGTACCAGAAAATACTGATGCATATAAAGTATTTAAAAAATTAGCCAAAGAAGAAAATGATATTATATTCACAACAAGCCCTATTTATCTAAATTCTACATTAAAGTGTGCTTTAGAGTTTCCACAGATTAAATTTTTCAACTGTTCTGAAGCGCATCCTTATAAGCACGTCAGCAACTACTATGGAAGAACCTATGAACCTCGTTTTTTGACTGGTATTATAGGCGGAGCTATGACAAAAAACAATATCATAGGCTATGTAGCTACAAGCCCCACTCCTGAGGTGATAAGTTCAATTAATGCCTTTGCTCTTGGTGCTAAAATGGTAAATCCCTATGCAGTTATAAAAGTTGCCTGGACAAAAGAGTGGAACAGCAGAGTAAAGTTTAGTGATGCAGGAAACAAGCTTATAAAACTTGGAGCCGATATAATATGTAATCGTACCTTGGAGGTTCCTCATCCTGTTTCTACTGATTTTGGAGTATATTCTATGCTTTGCAGCATAAACATGGAAAAAGGAATACCTGATAAATATCTTGCTACTCCAATATGGAATTGGGGCATATTCTATGAAAAAATAGTAAAAAATATTTTAAACGATACTTTTAAGACAATTACAGATATATTCGGTGGAACTTCTAAGCTTATAAACTTTTGGTGGGGCATTGATACTAAAGTTGTAGATATATTCTATTCCAAGGACGCTGTACCAAATGAAACTCAGAAACTGGTTGATCTTATGAAAAAAATGATTATAAATAATTCATATCATCCCTTTACTGGACCTATTTACGATAGAGCCGGAAACTTAAAAATAGAAAGAGATGAAAGTGCCTCCTATGAACAGATTTTATCTATGGATTGGTTTGTAGATAATGTAGAAACTGAAAATATAGAATAAACAAAAACGCTGTAGTGAAATTAAATACACTTCAGCGTTTAAACTTCTACTATGTAATATTGAAAAGCGTTTATTATTTTTGTACTTTTGTATACATTAATTCTAGGTTTTAATCCATAACTTAAATGCACATGTCCATGAAAAAAATATTTCGGGGAATATTTGTCCATTAATTCCTCAAAACATTTGAAGCCTCTATGACAAAAACTCTTTTCATCCCCTATACTATAACTTGGAGCATGAGAAACTAAAATATCAAAACCTTTGTTAAGCCATATCTTAGGTTTTAGTTTGCTTATTCTTTTTCTCATTTGTTTTTCTGTATATTGGTACTTACCTAAACTGTACTTGTGTGTCCCTCCAAGTCCTAGTATTCTCAGGCCTTTATAGCTTACAAGCTTTCCATCTATACAGCTGCATCCCTCTGGAGGATTAATCATATAGTTCGTATCATGATTACCAGGTACATAAAATAAAGGTGCTTTTATCATAGTAACCAAAAATGAAAGATAATCAGCTTTCAAATCTCCACAGGATATAATTAAGTCTATATCTTTAAATTTCGACGGATCAAAATAATCCCATATAAATGAAGTTTCTTCATCAGAAACTAATAGTATTTTCACAATAAATTCCTGCCTTTTCATTTGTATATAAAATCTTTTATTTTTTTAGTTTAAGTAAAGCATAGCCTATAGTTAAAATCCAGAACAAATCACCTAAAATAAATGCTGGAAGTATAAAAAAACCCATAAACTTTAAAATTATTTCACAAATTTGCAGCAAGCTTGAAAACAATACCATACATAAACCTTGTTTATTAACATTCTTCATACCTAAAAACAATATAGATATTAATAAAAATATAGTATTAAATATAATATATATTCCATATATCAAACTTTCATTTGTAAAAGTCATTAAATATCCTAAACTTCCTATAGATTTAATACTAGCTGAATTTTTGACTATTATCAAAATATAAAAAGATAACAATAGTCCGCACACTATTAAACAATAATTATACTTAATTTTATCATTTCTCACAAATATGTATATTGAAATCAAGGCTAACATGGGCAAAACTAATATATTCAAGAAAACTAAAGGTTTTAAAAAATATAAGTATTTTATATTTTTTGATATTAAAAATATCAGTAAAGCTATATACCTTAAACTTCCAATCATAAGTACTAATAAGCTGAACGTTCTTACCTTAATAAAAGGATATTTTAAATTTTCGCTTATTATACTGTAAATAAGCATAAACATAAGTAATAACAATAATAAATAAATACAATATATAATCATACCTTCTCCACATAAATTGTTACTACTTATATTTATTATTTAAATATTTTTTTTATTCTAATTACTAATATTTTATTTATTCTTTAAACCTAAAACCTTAAGTCCTCCTTTAATACATTCAATTGTAAGCGGAAAATCCGGTCCCCTTTCACCATCTATGTCTGTTACAATATCTTCATGACATTCTACATAGAGTTTATCCGTCTTAAAATATAAAAGATTATGTGTATCCTCAAGATGTTCTCCTTTAAGCATTTTTATAAAAAGCGCACTCATTTCAACAATTGTTCCTGCTTTTATTATTATAACATCTAAATATCCATCATCTAATTCCGCTTTATAAGCAAACTTTAAATTACCTGCGGTTCGACCATTAAACACAAGAAGCAGATACATATCCCCATCAAAATTTGCTTCCTTAGATAAAACCTTAACTTTAAGCTTTTTAAAATTAGGGAGAGCTTCAAGTCCTTTAACATAATAAGCCAGCTTACCCATCGTATTTTTTAATGCAACACTTGTCTTTTGAGATATATCTGTAAATAATCCAGTACTAGCCACATTTACGAAATACTTGTCATTAATCTTTCCTATATCTACACTTTTTACTTCGCTGTTTAGAATTTGTTTACAGGCTCTATCTACCTCTTGAGGTATTCCTAAAAATTTAGAAAAGTCATTAGCAGTTCCAACAGGAAGAACAGAAATTGGAAGATCTATGTTTAAATTTTTCATATGGTTAACCACGTTATCTACTGTTCCATCTCCCCCTGCTATTAAAATATAACTATATGTATTATCAATATCTTGAAAAGCCTCTGAAATATCATACTCGAAGCTTATTCTAAAAGGTACAACCAAATATCCATACTTTTGATGTACTGCAATTACTTTATCAATGTCCATAATTATAGTGTTTTCACCAGAATAAGGATTATATATGAACTTAACTTTTTTCATTTTATTTCACCACCGATACTAAAATCTTATATTTAATTATATGCTCTATGAATAAAATCCACAAGAAATTTTATTAATATCTTGTGGATTTTACAATTTATTCAAATTATTTGTTTGATTTATATATTTGGTGAACTTGGCTCTGAAATACTGCTTAAAGCGTTTTCTGCATCATCTCTTAATTTTGAGTCAACAGCTATATCTCCAAGTGCTACTATACCAACAAGGTTATTATTCTCTACAACAGGAATCCTTCTTATCTGTCTTTCACTCATTATTCTTGCTGCATCATGTATATCCATATCTGGACTTGCAGTTACAGGATTAGAACTCATTATATCTCTAACCTTTTGATTTTTCCCGTTCTCACCTTCAGCTACAGAGCGGAGAGTAATATCCCTGTCAGTAATAATTCCTATTACATTTTCTCCTTCACATACAGGAACTGAACCGATATTATATCGTTTCATAAGTTGAGCAGCTCGTTCTACTGAGTCTTCAGCATTTAAAGTAGCTACATCTTTAGTCATTATGTCCTTGACTTTCATATAATCCTCTCCTTCTTATATATAATCATGTTACCATTTAATATTCTTATCATAAAAAGGAGATTTTATTATATGAGTTTTTTTCTTAAATAGTATAAATAAGGTTATAATTTTGTTAAAAATAAGAAAATAACTTTTTAAGTTTTAACTTTGCTATAGGACTTATAAATATAAGAGCTAATTGTAGCTATAGCTATTAATGCTATTATAGGGATTATAAATTTTTTAGATAACATATTAGCCATATTTCCGCCCAAATAAGTATAAGTAATCATTTCCGGCAAAGTTCCCAGCATTGTAGCAATAATAAAATCTCTGTATTTTATCTTAGTTAAGCCGGCTGCATAACTTAAAGGATCATAAGCAAAAACTGAAGCAAGCCTTAGAAGAAGTATAATTTTAAAACCGTGTACTTCTATGTTATCATCTAGTTTTATCAATTTATCTCTAGTAATTCTATAAACGAATGGCTTGCCCAATTTTTTAGCAATACCAAAGGCAAAGGTAGCAGAAGTATAGAGCCCTATGAATGATAAAACAAATCCTTTTGTATGACCAAAAATATTTCCTGCTATAATCATAAGCACTAGTGATGGAAAAACGATAACAATCGGCTTAAAAGAAAAAATGATTATAAACATTATCCAAGCCATGGAACCAAAACTTAAAATATAGTTTCTTAAATTTGTTATACTAATATGTATAAAATATTTTTTATATTTTATAAAAAAATAAATAAAAATAAAAGAAATACTTAATATGAGAACAGCTTTTGTTGTCTTCTTTAAGATTTTATACATTATTTTAACCCTCTCTTGTTTTATATAAAATATAATAACATTTAGTACTAAATTATTCTACTGTAAAATATTATTAATATATATTTATTTATAAAATGAAAATTTAGTATTAATTATTTGTTAAAAATATGCTATAATATATTGTGTTTATTTTTATGTAATTTTATATTGGAATATTTATCTATATTTCACTTACATTGATACCTATGCACTTATATTATTATATTAATTTTTAGGAGTGATTTTTCATGCCAACAAAAAACGCTGTTCCTAATATTTTTACTTTTGCAAATTTAGCCTGTGGCGTTTTATCTTTAATAGCTACATTTAATTCTAATTATAAATGGGCTTCTCTATTTATAATAATTGCAGGTCTGATTGACAGGTATGATGGAAGAGTAGCTCGATTTTTACAAGTATCAAGCGATTTAGGAAAGGAGCTTGACTCTCTTGCTGATTTAGTTTCTTTCGGAGTGGCTCCATCTATACTAATCTTTAATTTATATAATTTTATTGATTTAGGCATTATAGGATATTTACTTGTTTTAATCTTCCCTATAGCCGGGGCATACAGACTTGCTAGGTATAATACTACTCCTTTCAATAATGTTTTTATGGGAGTACCTATAACTATTGCAGGAAGTTTTCTTGCATTATATTCCTTAATAACTCTTAAAAATGCCGAAAATCCAATAATATCTATTTTTCTCGTAATTATTCTATCCTATCTTATGATTAGTAAGTTTCAAATTAAAAAGGTGTGATTTTCACACCCTTATTTTTTATTCATTTTTCAAACTTTAATTCATCATCTATTTCACAATGAATGTGCTGAGAATCCATTTTTCCCTTTATAATTTCTGATTTTATAGAACAATAGTCAAGATAACTATAAGATACTTTCTCTAAAGCTTCTATAATTGCATCAATAACTTCTCCTAATTCATCAGCTCTCTTTAGCGCTTTTTTTACATCTTTTCTTTTAGATAATGCTATCTTGTTAAGTTCATCCGCTCCTCCAATCAGCGTTCTATAAGAATTTACTAATTTAAAAAGTAAATCTGCCAAATTATTTATGTCTATATAATAAGTTTCAATTAATTTTCTATGGCTCAACAAATCACCTAATCTTTATTAATGTCATATTATTTATATTAAATTATACATTAATTTATTACTTTAAATTTAATATGTAAGTTTGACAGTAACAATTTATCTGAATATGAATAGTCTAATAGAGAAACTAATAAAAATAAGGTGCAGTTTATATGAAAAAAATCTACATTTTTACCATCGTAGCTTTTTTATTAACATTTATCAAAAGTTCATCTGATATAATAAATGTTATTATATGTTCTACCGCTGTAATACCTGTTGCCATTTTGTTAGGTGATTTTACTTCAGACATATCAGAATATATTGGCGAAAAAAAAGGCGGTCTTTTGGCAGCTACTTTAGGAAACCTTCCAGAACTTATGATGGGTATTTGGTCTATTCAGTACGGAATGCTTCCCATGGTAAAATCTGCACTAATAGGCTCAATTATTGGGAATATGCTTTTAGTTTTAGGTATTTCTATATTCTTTGGGGGTATAAAATATAAAGATCAAAAATTCAATAAAATGGCTGCCAGAACGAATTTCAATATGCTGCTTCTTGCAATGTCAGCAATAATAGTTATCGCATCAATTAATAAATATGGTATGCTTACTAAGGTAATACTTACTTCCATAAGTGTTAAAGTAGCTGTAGTACTTATAACTGTGTATATGCTAGGGCTTGTATTTTCTATGTACACTCACTGTAACCTATTTGTAATCAGCGATGAAAAGGAAGAAATGAAAAATACTTCTCTGCATGATATAAAAATAATAATTGCAGGAATTTGTTTAAGTTCAATACTTCTTTATATAATAAGCGAAAAATTAATATATAACATTAAAAGTATAGTTAACACTCACAATATTTCTCAGGAATTTTTAGGCATAATGCTTATCCCAATACTAGGAAATGTAGGAGAAAATATTTCTGCAATAATGAGTGCTCTTAAGAACAAAATAAACTTAAGTTTGGAAATAGCAATAGGTTCCAGCATACAAATATCCCTTTTTGTAGCTCCACTGCTTATTCTCTTCGCTTATTTTACAACAGCACCTATGACACTAATATTCAGCACCTTTCAAATTATAATATGTCTCATTGCAGTAGGTATGTCTTATTTTGTATTTCAAGATGGTAAAACTTATTGGCTAGAAGGTGCTATTTTAATAGCTATTTATATTATGATAGCTCTCGGGTATTACTATGTTGCGTAAGATGGATAAAGGACGAAACGGAATTTACAATTAAAATTTCGTTCGTCCTAAATTGAAATTTCACCTTACCCTCCAAGTATCTTCTTTCTTAACTCTATACCTGAAGGTGTTGCTGCAAGCCCTCCTAAAGCGGTTTCTCGAAGTTCACAGGGTATTTGCCTGCCTACTTTATACATAGCAAGTACAGTATCATCAAAGGGAATTATGCTTTTTACTCCGCTCATGACTAAATCTGCAGTAGTTAAAGCCGACACCGCTCCAGATACATTTCTTTTTGCACAAGGTGCTTCTACAAGACCAGCTATAGGATCACAAACAAGACCTAAAATATTTTTAATAACTATAGCACCAGCGTTTAAAGCCATCTCAGGAGTACCGCCCATCATTTCAACAACTGCCGCAGCTCCCATGGCAGCAGCTGAGCCGCATTCTGCTTGGCATCCTCCTTCTGCTCCTGATAATGTAGCATTTTTAGCTATAATTATACCTACACCTGAGGCTGTAAACAGAGCGTTAACTAATTCCTCTTCTGATTTTTTTAATCTTTCTCCTGCTGTTATTATAGCAGCTGGAAGTATTCCACAGGAGCCTGCTGTCGGTGCTGCAATAATTCTTCCCATAGCAGCATTAACTTCTGATGATGAAAGAGCTCTTGCCATAGCTTTTAATATAAACTCACCACATAGAGTATCCCCTCTTTCAATATACTTTTGTATTTTAATAGCATCTCCTCCAATAAGTCCGCTTACAGATATAACTTTATTTTTAAGACCGTACTCAGCTGCCTCCTTCATCACTTCCAAATTTTTCATCATTTTTTCTAAAACAGCTTCTCTTGAAATTCCAGTTTCTCTTACTTCTTCTCTTATAGTATATTCTGCAATAGATATATTTTCGTTTTTACATATCTCTATAAGCTCAGCTCCACTATTTACAAACATAATTTTCCTACCTTTCTGAAATAGTACTTATAACTCTTATACCTTTAATATTTCCTATTTCTGAAATCTTTTCAACTAAATTTTCCGACACAAGAGAATCCGTTTCAAATATCATTGTTGCCTCTGCACCGCGGCTGCTTCTAAATACACTCATAGTTGCTATATTAATTTGAGCCTCATAAATAACAGCTGTTACTTTCGATATAACTCCCGGAACATCAACATGCTTAATAATCAAAGTCGGATACTCTCCTGTAAATTTTATCTTCTGTCCGTCAACTTCACTTATAATAATGTTTCCACCGCCTATGGAGGAACCCATTACTTCAATAACTTTATCTTCACAGTCTTTTATAATAAATTTAACTGTGTTAGGATGTTCCTCTCCTAAATCCGCTTCAACAAATGCCACTTTAAGATTAAGTTTTTTAGCAATATCAAGTGAATCTTTCAGTCTCTCATCCCAAGGGTCCATGCCTAATATGCCGGCAACCAAAGCTCTGTCAGTTCCGTGACCTTTATATGTTTTAGCAAAAGAACCATGAAGTAAAAACTTTACCTCTTTAATATCTTTTCCTGCAATTAATTTTGCTACTTTACCTAATCTTGCAGCTCCTGCTGTATGAGAGCTGGAAGGCCCTATCATCACAGGTCCTAGTATATCAAAAGCACTATAATTTCTCATCAAACTCTCCACCTTTATTAAAAACTTCATTATAATAATTTTTCTACAATACAATTTACAGTATTCATACTAAAAACGCAAATAAAAAACAGCTTAGAGATAACCCCTAAGCTATAAAATTTCATTTAATATTTATAAAACACACTGCCTCCAACAAACTCTCTCAATATAGAATTTTCTGGTACATATTTCATATCTAACTCCTTGAAAAAATTTAAAAAACTCTTTAACCTTAAAGCCTCATAATAAACAGAACTTTCTTCATCTATTTTTTTAAGCTCTTCTAAAGCATATTTTTTAAGAACACATAGTTCATATACAAGGGTTGAATTAAACATCACATCAGCTTCTTCTTGGAAAACAAATATATTTTTCTCTTCCCCTCTTCTTATTGATGGCCACATTTTAAGAGTCTGTTCTGCACCATATCCTCTGGATAAATAATCTCTTACTATTCTCCTTATCATTCTAACATCAGTAGTAGCTATTCTATTGTGATTATCCAAATTCAGCTGAGTTAGAGCACTTATATATATTTTAAATTTATTTTCTTTTGCTATAGAAGAAGTTAACATTTCATTTAAACCATGAATACCTTCAACTATAAGAATTCCATTTTCAGGAAGTCTAATTTTTTCACCATTCCATTCTCTTACACCTTTTTTAAAGTTAAATGTAGGTACTTCAACCTCTTCTCCTTTTAAAAGAGCCTCAAGCTGCTCATTAAAAAGCTCTAAATCAAGAGCATATATGGATTCAAAATCATACTCTCCTTTTTCATCTCTTGGAGTATGCTCTCTGTCTATAAAATAATCATCTAAAGATATAGGAATTGGTAAAAAACCATTTACTCTAAGCTGTATTGCAAGCCTTCTTGCAAAGGTTGTTTTTCCTGAAGAAGAAGGACCCGCTATTAAAACAAGCTTAGTACCTTTTCTTTCATGAATCATATCAGCAATATAGGCAATTTTCTTTTCATGGAGTGCTTCAGCTACATGAATTATGTTAATAATGTCCATATTGTCTACCTTATCATTTAAAGAGCCTACATCTCCTACTCCTAAAATGTTTCCCCATTGCTCTGTCTCATAAAACACTTTAGCTAACTTCTTATATTCAACAAACTCTGGAATAACTGAAGGATTATTTTGAGAAGGATGTCTTAATATAAAACCTTGTCCATAGCATATTAAATCAAAATATTTTAATACTCCAGTTGAATAAGCCATAGAACCATAAAAATAGTCGTATCTTCCATCTAATTCATAAAGCTTTACAGTTTCTGTTTCTACATGCTTAAGCAATCTTAGCTTATCCTCCATTTTATATTTTGTAAATATTTTTACAGCTTTTTCCTTAGATAGAGATACTTTTTTTATAGGTAAATCCTTATCAATAATTTCTTTCATCTTAATTTTTATACTTTCAATATCACTACAGTTTAAAGGAGTATTTTTATGGATTTCTCCAAATAATCCTTTACTTAAAGAATGCTCAATTGTTATCACAGCTTCTGGATAAAGTTCTAAAACTGCTTTTATAAGAACAAACTGCAAAGTTCTTATATAAGTTCTCATGCCTAAATCATCCCTAATATCTACAGCTTCAAAACTTCCTCCTTCCTCAAGCTTGCATGTTAGCTCCTTATATCTTCCGTTAATTTTAGCAAGCACTATAGGCAGCTTTTCCTCTTTGTAATTATCTTCTACTATTTTCTGCAAAACCGTTCCCTTCTCAACCTGGATTTCCTTTTTCATAGAAGATAAATTTAAAATTAATTTTTCCATTCACTTACCCCCTCACGCTTTTTAATTTTTGTAAGTACTATTATTATACTTCTACTTTAAACAATTGTTATACTCCTAATCATAATTTTTAATATTTCTGCAAAAAATATACTTGTTAATCTTATTTTGACTTTACTGTTAAGGAAGTGATTTTTTGTTTATTTCCATGTTTAGAACTATAATACTGTATTTTGTAGTTGTATTTACTATGCGGATAATGGGCAAAAGACAAATCGGTGAAATGCAGCCCTTTGAGCTTGTAATCGCCATAATGATTTCAGAGCTAGCTTCACTGCCAATGCAGGATACAAGGATTCCTTTAGTTCATGGACTTATCCCTATAATAACCTTGCTTCTGCTTCAAGCATTAATATCACTAGCTGAACTTAAAAGCGAATTTGCCAGAATAATATTCAGCGGAAAACCAAGTATAATAATAAAGGAAGGTAAACTAAACATTAAAGAGCTAAAAAATAATAGATTTAACATTAATGACCTACTTGAAGAATTAAGACTTCAAGGATACTATAACATAGAAGATATAGAATACGCCATACTGGAAACCAGCGGCCAGATGTCAGTAATACCTAAAACTAATCTGGAGCCAGCTACAAAAGAAGACTTGAAAATAAAGTCCACTCAAGATAAGCTTCCAATCACATTAATTCTTGATGGTAAAATAAATCATCATAATTTAAAAATTATAGAGAAAAATAAATCATGGCTGCAAAATCAATTAAATAAAAATAATATTTCTTCTGCTGATAAAGTTTTTATAGCATTACTGGACTCAAAAGGAAAATTCTTCTACCAGCTAAAGGAAGGAGGAAAAAATTAATTGTGAAAAATGTTATACTCTCTATTATAATATTCTTGATCATGGTAATTGCCATGTGTTTATCAATAAATTACCTGAATAAGATATCTTTAAATATACAAAATCTAAATGATAAACTTGAAGAATATATTATGAATGAAGATTGGAATAAAGCTTACGAAACTTCTATGGACTATACTCAAAAGTGGGAGAAACATGCTAAACTTATAAAAATTTTTGTAAATCATCAAGAAATTGACAATGTTGAAATGGAACTTTGGAAACTTCCTCAATATGTAAAAGAACAAACCAAGGATGAAGCGTTAGCAAGCGTACATCTTTTAAAATTTCTTATAAAACACATATCCAGTCTAGAAAAAATTACTATACAGAATATTTTTTAAATAAAGATATAAAAATAATATATGTTAATAACTAAATATGCGATATAATTATATTTATATTTATTCTGCAGGTTTATTAAAAATACTTATAATAATTTATAATTAAACTATGGAAAATCTATCATTATTCAATTATAATAAATATGGGTAATTTAAGTCCCACTGGGTCAATCAAAGTCCCTAATACATAATGAAAGGTGGAATAGCAATGGCTTTAGTAACAACTAAAGAAATGTTTAAGAAAGCTTACGAAGGTGGTTACTCAATAGGTGCATTTAACATCAATGATATGGAAATTATTCAAGGTGTAGTTAATGGTGCAAAGGCACAAAACTCCCCTGTTATACTTCAGGTTTCATCAAGTGCAATAAAATTTGCTGGAGCTAAGTATTTAGTAAAAATGGTAGAAGCTGCTGTAGAAGAAACTGGGTTAGATATAGCTCTTCACCTTGACCATGGTGCAAGCATTGATGTTTGCAAAGAAGTTATAGAAGCTGGATTTACTTCTGTTATGTTTGACGGTTCACACTATGATTACGAAGAAAATGTAAGATTAACTAAGGAAGTTGTTGATTACGCTCACGCAAGAGGAGTTGTAGTTGAAGCTGAACTTGGTCAGTTAGCTGGAGTTGAAGATGAAGTATCAGTTGAAAAGGGAGTTTATACTGACCCTGCTCAAGCTGAAGATTTCGTAAAAAGAACTGGTGTTGATTCTTTAGCTATTGCTATAGGAACAAGCCACGGGGCATTTAAGTTTACTGGTGAAGCTAAACTAAGATTCGATATACTTGAAGATATTCAAAAGAGATTACCTGGTTTCCCAATAGTTCTTCACGGGGCATCTGCCGTTGACCAAAAATATGTTGAAATGTGCAACGAATATGGCGGACAAATCGATGGTGCTAAAGGAGTTCCAGCAGACATGCTTAGAAAGGCTTCCTCCATGGCAGTATGTAAAATAAACATGGATACAGATTTAAGACTTGCAATGACTGCAACTTTAAGAAAGTTCTTTGCAGAAAATCCAAAGGAAATAGATCCAAGAAAATATATGGGAGCTGCAAGAACTGCTATTCAAGAGTTAGTAGAAGATAAGATTAAAAACGTACTTGGTTCTTCAAATGCACTATAATAATTAGGGGATGTAGATTCATCCCCTAACTTATTTTTCAATATAATTCATTACATGCTTTATAACTATATTTATAGAGCCATCACCATTTTTTTGTATTTCAAAGCGGCTTTCATCATTATAGGTTTCTTCATTTATATAAAGATCAATATCTTTATCTATTTTAAGTCTTACTCTCTTTAATTTTTTAGAAACCCATTCTTTATCTACAGACACTTTTTCTTCTACTCCTGAAGCTGATACAAACTGTATAAAATCCTGCTGAGCTTCAAACTGGTCTTTAAACAAATCCTCTGACAGTGCTTTTACATCTATATGTTCTTCTTCCTTCAGCACCTTTTTTATAGCACTTCTAACAGCTTCTTGAGAAGCTGCATCTTCCTTTAGGTTATTTCTGGTCCAATTTTCTGCAGCACTAACAAAAGCTTTAGTCATATCTCTTTCATTTAATATTATGCTGCAGCCTAAATAATCATTTATAAAATAATTTGAGCCATATTCATCTTTTTCTTTATTATTGCTTTTATCTATAACCATAAGATTAAATTTCTGCTCTTTTTTTAAAGGCTTGATAAAAGCACACTTTTGAATTCTCTGACTGCTTGCAGGAAGTCCTGTAAATTGAGGCACTATATTTATTCCTATTTTATCATCTATAAAATCAATGCTATGAGTATAATTTTTAATATAATCCATTTTCATAATTCCAAGCATCGGACCATGCTCTGTTGATATTGATACAACCATCAAATCACAGGAGGGTATATTCCCTCTAGATTTCATCAGCTTAAACATCTGCCTGGCAAGTTCTTTTGAAACATCTAAAATATTGTTTTCTCCATTTAAATATTCCTGAGACAAATCTTTTACAATATTTCTTTCCTCGTTAAACACTGCATATTTTAATTCCTCATCCTTAATACAGCGTTCTATATGTCTTAACAAAAATTTATATATTTCCTCATTTAGCTCTAAAGTATATTCATTAAGTACAGGCTCTTCTGAATTATTATCTAAAATATGCAGCACCGCTTCATTTATTTGTATTTCTTTTATATATTCCAATCAAATCACCTCAATAGGAAACTTCATATATTAATGTAAATATAAACTCACCTTATGTCAATAAAAAAACATGGATTGATATTGAATTAAAATACCCTCCATGTTTACTCTTTATTAGTATTTTTTAACTGCCCTTGGATTATATTTGTAGCATAGATTTACAAATTCTTCATCTGGTACAAATCTTAGCTGAACTCTTTCAGTACCTCCAGTTATCATAGCCACGTATACTTTTTTATCACTAGTTTTAGGATAAAGTGTTAAAATCTTTGACGGTTTATTAGCAAAGTCTTTTACATACTGACTTTCTTCAAGAGCCAGAAGCTCAACACTTTTTATATCAAAAGTAAAAACTCTTTTTCTTTTATTCATTTCTACAATCTTGTCTATGTCTATTTCTCCATTTGTAAAAACATACTCATATTCAACATAAAGACTTTTCTTAAGAAAAAATGCCCCTATTGCTAAAATTAAGAATACAGCAAACAGTAATAAATTAACTGATAATGTTACAAGTGCCAGTACTCCAAAAACATAAAAAGCAGCATTAGCTGATTTATAAGCCCCTGTTTTATATGTAGTTACAAGTTGTTCATAAAAATTATCCACTTATGTATCCCCCTTATGTTCAATATTAGTTTAAACATATTATAACATATTTGAAATAAATAGAAAAACTATTTTAAGCAGTTACTGATAAATTAATTTGAACTATTTAGATAAAATAAAGAAACACCTTAAATTTTATATTATGTTCATAATAAAATACTTCATTTAACATAATATATTATGTTATAATTTTTTTAACAAACTACCATACATCTTAAGGAAGTGAGAAATTGAAAGAATTAGAAACTAGAATATTAGATATAGATGTAGACCAAATAAGAAATAAACTTCATTCCTTAGAAGCAGAAAAAGTTAAAATGGAAAATCAGATAAATAGAATTTATGATTTTGAAGATAGAAGGCTTCTAAATAAAAAAGGCTATGCACGAATTAGAACAATTGAAGATATGCTTAATAATAAAACAGTTCACTACATGACTATTAAAGAAATGATAAGTCAGGAAAAATATAAAATAATGAATGAGCATGAAACTATAATAGACAGCAGTGAAGAAGGTGAAAATATATTCAAAGCCCTAGGTCTTCAATTGGTACAATCTATAAAAAAATACAGAGAAAGCTATAAGTATAAAAATACTCTTGTAGAAATAGATATAAATGAAAAAAGCTTCTGCCCTTTCCCCTACATAGAAATAGAAACTTTTTATGAAGATGAATTAAAAGAAATAGTAGAACTTTTAGGCTATTCAATGGAGGACACTACCTCTAAAACTATATATGAAATTCTGTCTAATAGAGGAGTTAAAGGCTTATAATGTTTGGGTATGTAACTCCTTGTAAGATGGAACTAAAAATAAAGGACTTTGAAAAATTTAAAGCTTATTACTGTGGTCTTTGCAGAGAAATTAAGAAAAGCTTTGGAAATGTGCCAAGGCTTGCACTTAATTATGATATGGCTTTTTTAGCTGTTCTTTTAGACTCCCTAGAAGACAGCAGAAATAAACTAACCAAAGTTTTCTGCTGCTTTCATCCAACAGAAAAAAGATTAGTTTTTATTGAAAACTCAGCATTAAAATATGCTGCTTTTTGTAACGTAATACTTACATATTACAAACTTTTAGATAATATTAATGATGATAACTCAAAACTTAGCAAAATCTATTCTTCTATATTAAATATATATTTAAAAAAAGCTCCTGAGCATTATAGATTAAATTCTGCATTTATAGAGCAGTGTTTATCTAGACTATATAGTGCTGAAAAAAGTGCATCCGGTAAAACTCTCGATGAGTTAAGCCATCATTTTGCAGATTTAACCGGCTTAATACTTTCTTCTTATAATATAAAGCATGAAAATAGCAAAGCTTTATATTGGCTCGGTTATAATCTTGGAAAGTGGATATATATAATAGATGCCTATGATGATTTAAAAAAGGATATGGAAAAGAAAAAATTTAATGCTATAAATGCCGCATTTAATAGTGAAAACTTAACTTATAGTGATTTTGTAAATTCTTATAGTAGTAGAATTGATTTTATTCTTACAAGCTGTGCTCAAAGCTGCCTGGAATACCTTAATAATATATCAGTAAAGAAAAACTACGACTTACTTCATAATATACTGCAATTTGGTTTAATGGAGAAAATGGACAAAGTTTTTAAAAGAGATTTAGGAGGAATTGTAAATGAGAAATCCTTATGAAGTATTAGAAATTAAAGAAGGTGCCTCAAAAGAAGAAATAAAAAAAGCTTATAAAGAATTAGTTAAAAAATATCATCCTGACCAATACGGAAATAATCCTTTAAGAGACTTAGCAGAAGAAAAACTTAGAGAAATAAACGAAGCTTATGATACACTTATGAACAATTCCAATTATTCTTCTAGCAGTTATGGCAGCAGCTATAATAACAATAGTTCAAATTACGGAATATACAGCGAAATTCGAATGGATTTACAAAATGGCAATTTAAGAGCTGCTGAGGAAAAATTAAACAGAATTTCTGTAAGAGATGCAGAGTGGAACTATTTAGTGGGTATACTGTATTTAAGAAAAGGCTGGTATGACAATGCCTATAATTATATAGTAAATGCCTGCAATCTTGATCCTAATAATTTTGAATACAGACAGACACTAAATAATCTTCAAAACAGAAATACTGCCTACAGACAAACCTACTACGGAAGAAACGGAAGAGATAGTGATATGTGCGATATCTGTGCAACTTTATGGTGTGCAGATACCTGCTGTGAATGTATGGGTGGAGATTTAATAAACTGCTGCTAAAACAAGCTTAAATGTATAAGGAGGAAGCTATGAAAAAAACTTTAAATATTGCAAGAGGCGGTTTATTCACTGCTTTAGGTGTATTTTTAATATATTTAAGTTCTATAATTCCAACAAGCAAGCTGTATATTCTTGGAATAGCCTCTGCTATTATTCCTCTTTCTATCTTAACTACCAGCTTAAACACTAGTTTTGTAGTATATACAGCTACAAGCCTTTTAAGCCTGCTTATTATAGGCTTAAAAGGTACAGTTTTTGTATATATATTGCTTTTAGGCTTATACGGCTTTATAAAATACTATACAGAAAAACTCAGAAACATGCCTGTTGAAATAATTCTGAAGCTTTTATATTTTAATACAGCAGCAGGAATACTTTATTATCTTTATATAACTTTCTTTATTAGGGAACTTAAAATAAATATTTCTTTATACGCTGCTGCAATAATGCTTCAATTTATATTCATAATTTTTGATTATGCTCTTACCATTTTTATAGCCTATGTAAACAAACATTTTGTAAAAATATCTTGACATACTGTTTTTTAATGCTATAATATAATTGTTGTTAATGCCCAATCGCCAAATGGTAAGGCACCAGACTCTGACTCTGGCACTGTGTTGGTTCGAGTCCAGCTTGGGCAGCCAAAAAAGACTCTGTAAGTTTACAGAGTCTTTTTATATTTACTAAACTTAAATTCTACCTAAACTCTAAACCTGTATCCAACACCCCAAAGCGTCTCAATATATTGTGGCTCAGATGGATTTGTTTCAATTTTTTCTCTAATTTTTCTAATATGTACAGTAATTGTAGCATTATCTCCTATAGCATCTAATCCCCAAATTCTTTCAAAAAGCTCTTCTCTTCCAAATACTCTATTAGGGTTTTCTGCTAAATACAAGAGCAAATCATATTCCTTTTGTGCTAAAACTACTTCCCTGCCATTTACAAATACTTGTCTTGAAGCTTTTTTAATTTCAAGTCCTCTAATTATAATACTATCGTTTTCTACTTTTGCGTTAAATTTATTTTTTAATCTCTCATAATTTTGAATGTGAGATTTAACCCTTGCAACTAATTCTCCCGGACTAAAGGGCTTTGTTATATAATCATCTGCCCCTAAGCTTAACCCCTTTATCTTGTCGATCTCTTCCTTCTTTGCTGAAACAAGTAAAATAGGAATATCCTTATGCTCACTTACTATTCTTAAAATATCAAATCCATCTATTTTAGGAAGCATAACATCTAATATTATCAAATCATATTTATTTTCTTTTATTTCATTTAATCCATTTACTCCATCAGTACATATTTTAACTTGAAAGCCTGAAAGCTCTAAATAATCTTTTTCAAGCTCTGCAATACTTAAATCATCTTCAACTATCAATATATTCTTCATAATTCCCCCTGCTCTCGGTTATCTTAGTTAATGATATAATAATGCTTATCCCTTCGTTTTCGTGGCTGACAGCCCAAATTTTACCCTTATGTCCTTCCACAATCTGCTTAGCAATAGCAAGTCCTAATCCGCTTCCTTTTGCTCCGCTTCTTGCAGAATCTGCTCTATAAAATCTGTCGAATATTTTATTTACTTCACTTTCTTTAATTCCTTTCCCATTGTCTCTTATTTCAGCAATAATACTTGTACTTGTTTCCCTGAGCTTTATAACAATTTCTCCCTGTTCTTTATCCATATATTTACAGGAATTATCAATAATATTCATTATAACTCTTCTCATCCTATCTCTATCCAGCATAACAAACTTAGAGTGTTCAAGATTATTTTCAAGCTTTATTTTTATATTTGCTTTTAAAAGCTCAGGCTCAGTTTCTTCAATACAAAAACTAAAATATTCAATTATATTTGTCTTCTCAAAATTAAAGGGGAGCTGATTTAAATCCAGTTTTGAATATAAAAGCAGATCATCAATCATCAAATCAACCTGTTCAGCTTTTGAATAAATTGTTTTTAAATAGCTTTCCATTTTTTGTTTAGTATTTGCAACACCATCTAAAATTCCCTCCACATAGCCCTTTATAGAAGTTATAGGTGTCTTTAAATCATGAGATATACTTGAAACCAGCATCTTTCTGTTATCATCATACTTCATTTTCATATTTATAGAGTCTTTAAGCTGTATTCTCATAAGCTCAAAATCATGACAAAGCTCTTTTATTTCTTCGTCACCTTCTTCGATAACTTCACAATTTAAATTCCCGCTGCTTATTTCAGAAGCAGCCTTTTTAAGAGAATTTATAGGCTTTAATATTTTCATTGAAATCTCATAAGACATAACTATATTTATACATATAAAAGATACAATAAAAACTAAAATAGTTATTAATAAAAACCAATTGAACATATCTATTTTTTCAGTTGGTGCCATCAAAATTACTTTTGATTTAGCACCATCTTTTAGTGTAATATCTGCATACTCAATAACATAAGTTAAACCATTAATATCAACGCCTTTTTCAAGTGAGCTGTCTTTTATTCTTTCTATAATTTTTTCTACATCAATTTTGCTGAATTCCTGTGGAAAAACTGTAACAGTATATCCATCAGTTATTATATACTTTCCATTAATGCTTGAAAGACTAACAGACAGATATTTCTGAAAATTATCATCTAAAGCAACCTCATTTTGTTTTAATATGCTGCTTCTTACATTTAAGAGCTCAGCTCTTATGTTTGCAAGTTTTTTAAGATTATTATAGCGTATATCTTTATCTAAAAATGTCGAAGAGATAAAAAATAAAGAATAAGCAAAAATAAAAGTAATAACAAATGGAATTATAACCATAACAGTATTAGAAATAAGCAGCCGCTTTTTTATTTTCATCTAATCACCTTAAAAATCTTTTTTATCAAAGAAATAATAACCTGCTGTAAAAAATATTATACCATAACTCAAAATCATCATAAACCTTCTAATAATCTTAAGAATTGGTAAGGAATTCATAATCCAAAGTTTATACCAATCTAACATTGAAGTGAAAAATATGCCTGAATATTTAGATAAAACTACTTCAAGCACCTTAAAAGCTATAAAAACCAGCACTGCTGCAAAAAACACACCTGTTCCGCTTTTAATTAAATTAGCTAGTATTATAATAACTAAAGCTAGTATTACCATTGGCAATAATGTTACAGTATAAGAAACTATTATATTGAAAATTCCTCTTAAAGTAAAAGAATTTGAATTAAACATAAAACCTGTAAGTACTGAAAGAAGCATTATAAAATATAAATTAAATAATATGTAAATAATTATTGCTGTTAATTTTGCTGTGAAAAACTTAAGCCTGGTTATTGGTCTTGTAAGTGCAATTTTCATTATATTTTGCGAAAACTCTCCTGAAAAACTGTCAATTGTAATAAGTGCTGTAAATAAAGGTAAAATAGAATTAACAATAACAGAAAGCACAAGTATAGGAAAATCCATACTGGAAGCTCCACGAATTCCAAATCCACTTCTGACACCTAGTATCGTAACTTGTCCCATTATGATAAAAATAACAGATATAATTACTGCTACCAAGAGCTTTTTCTTTTTATATAATTTCTCAATTTCATTAATTAAAGCTGTTTTAAATCCTTCCATTTCTTTCTACCTCGCTGACAAAATAGTTTTCAAGTGAAGCATAATTTTTCAAAATGTTTTTAGTAGTATCCACATTTAACATTTTTCCATTATATAAAACCCCGATTTTATTGCATGTAAGCTCCACATCGTGAATTAGATGGCTTGATATGAAAAAAGTTGTCTCCTCTTTCTCAGCAAGATTTTTTATTATATTTCTCATATCAATCATTCCCTCAACATCAAGTCCATTTAAAGGCTCGTCTAATATAACTACTTTAGGTTTAGACAAAATTGCTGCTGCAATTCCAAGACGCTGCTTCATTCCAAGAGAAAACTTTCTTGGCTTTTCATTTTTATATTTAATCAAGGAAGTCATCTCTAACACTTCATCTATTCTTTTATCATCTATATTTTTATAATACCTTGAAAACTGCTTTAAATTTTCATAGGCTGTTAAAAAAGGATAAGACTCTGCTGTTTCAATAATGCAACCTACATCCTGCATAGCCTTTTCATAGTCTTCTAAAACACTATAACCATTAATTTTTACCTCACCACTGTCTGGTTTTATAAGTCCGGTCATAATTTTCATGGCAGTAGTTTTTCCTGCCCCATTAGGCCCTAAAAAACCAAAAATATCCCCTTTGTATATATCTAAATTTATATCTTTAATGCCTCTGCCGTTTTTATATAGCTTTGTTAAGTTTTTTATTTCAATAACCTTTTCCATTGCTGCCTCCTTATGCATTAATAGTTTCAGCAAGGGGCGGTTTTAACCTCCCCCTCACTATTAGCTCAAAATTAATTAAAAACTCTGTCAAATACACTATTATATACTTCATAACTTTGCATAAAGGTAAAGTTTATACAAGCTGAGTAAGGAACTAATCCAAAATAACCAGATGTGCTTTTATCTGAAGAGCCTACTTTATTAAATTCAGCACTATAAGGAAAATCTTTAAACTTAGCCTCAAACTTAAAGTCCTTTGCGCTTGCCGCATACTCTTCATAGCCTTTCAAATACTCTTCATGATATCTTCCTGATGCAGTATTTTTATCTATTTTTTCAATATCTACAATTCTTTCTCCAATCTTCTGAAACTTTCCATCTTTTTCTATTACTATATTATTTTTATAGGTACCAACATAAAGTTCAGGTTTTGTGTTTTTGTAAGACTCACCATAATCTGCACTTTTTTGGACTTTCTTACCTGAAATATCTGGTTTGTTAACCGTAGTCGAATTAACATTAGACAATTTACTTAAAAAATCAAAAGTTAAATCATGTTCCTTACCCTGATCATCTTTACCATGTAACACTCCAGTAGCAAGAACACTTTGAATTAAACCATTCTTATCTACAACCGCATTACCTTTAACTTCCTTAACAAACACATCTTGAGTAATTTGAGGTACAGCACTCTTGTTATTTGAATTATTTTCATACCATGAATATCGGCTCTTGAATTGATAAGAAACCACTGCATTAATTAAACTTGGAATTTGTGTTTCACTTAAAGAACCTGATATTATTTTACTGCCATCACTGTTTTCAGAAACTACAACAGAATCCTTAAGGCTTCCCACAAGAGCATCTGCTATCTTTTCTAAGTCTGCTGCTTCCTTTTCTTTAAATGGATTTTTAAGCCAAGTTTCTTCCTTGCTCATATCCTTTTCTATTACATGATAAACACCATCATTACTATTGTAGTTTATATATCCGCTTTTGTCTCTATAAAAAACACTCTCTGTTTTAGTACTTCCTTCTGTAGTGGTTGTTGTATTTATGCAGGAATTATTCTTTAAGTCATATTTATTAACGGAATTAGACGAAGAAACCTCCTTTCCATTATCCTTTAACACATAAGAAATGTCTACTGTATAGCTTGAAACCATGCTAGTACTTGTAATAACATCAGCTGAATACTTTATAGAATCCTTAAACTGATCATATCCGCTTTTTGAAACAGCTTCAGCAAAAGCAGTTGTAGCAAACAGCATAGTACCAACTGCAAAGCTTATAATCATAGCTGTGTTTTTTCTCATCTTCATATTAATTCACGTCTCCTTCTTTAATCTTCTTTAGGAAAGCTTTCCATATTTTAATTCTATAGTCAATATCTCTAATTTTCATAAATTAATTATTAATAAAATCTAAATTCTGCACATTAATATATACAAAAATAAAACTGCAGCATAGCTTTTACTTTTAATAATTATTGACAACAACCAAAACTTAGCATATAATATTAGCAAATATCAGGCTTTGAACAGGAGTAGTAGCATTAAATTCAAACTCAGAGAGCTGTTGGTTGGTGCAAAACAGTGTTTGGCACAATGTGAACTCGCCTGGGAGCATATCTGCAGAAAAGCAGGTACGGTTAATCCGTTATCTTTAATGAGTGAGATTTATGTTAAAAATATTATTTTTATACATAAGTCTAATTAGAGTGGTACCGCGAATTTACATCTTTCGTCTCTTTTTTGAGATGAAAGTTTTTTTATTTTAAAGCAACAAGGAGGAAAAATAATGGCTAACTATGGTACACATATTGATAAAAAGTGGCAGCAAAAATGGGAAGAAACAAACCTTTATAAGTTTGATGAGAACAATTTAGATAAGAAACTGTATGTTCTTGAAATGTTTTCCTACCCATCGGGAAGCAATCTTCATGCTGGACACTGGTTTAACTACGGCCCGGTAGATTCCTGGGCTAGAATGAAAAGAATGCAGGGTTATAACGTATTTCAGCCAATGGGCTTTGATGCTTTTGGTCTTCCTGCTGAAAACTATGCTATAAAGACAGGAATACATCCTAAAGACTCAACTCTTAAAAATATAGATACAATGGAAAAGCAGCTTAGAGCTATGGGAGCAATGTTCAACTGGGAAAACGAAGTTATTACCTGTCTTCCTGATTACTATAAATGGACACAATGGGTGTTTTTAAAGCTGTATGAAAAAGGCTTGGCTTACAGAAAAAAAGCTCCTGTAAACTGGTGTCCTAGCTGTAACACAGTTCTTGCAAACGAACAGGTAGTTGACGGTCACTGTGAACGCTGCGATACAGAAGTTACTAAAAAAGATCTGACTCAATGGTTCTTAAAAATAACAGATTACGCTGATGAACTTTTAGAAAAATTAGATACTTTGGATTGGCCTGAGAAGACAAAATCAATGCAAAGACACTGGATAGGCAGATCCACTGGTTCAGAAGTTACCTTCAAGGTTGATAATTCTGACTTAAGCTTTGATGTATTTACTACAAGAGTAGATACTCTATTTGGTGTTACTTATGTAGTACTTGCACCTGAAAATGAGCTTGTTGATAAACTTACAACAGAAGAATATAAAGCAGCTGTTGAAGAATACAAAGAAAATGCAAAAAAACAATCAGACATAGAAAGACAATCTTTAACTAGAGAAAAGACAGGAGTATTTACTGGTTCTTATGCTATAAATCCTATAAACGGTAAAAAAGTTCCTATATGGGTTGCTGATTATGTGCTTGCTACCTATGGAACAGGAGCAGTAATGGCAGTTCCTGCTCATGATGACAGAGACTTTGCTTTTGCCACTAAATATAATCTTCCAATTGAAAGAGTTATTGAAGGAGGAACTGAGCTTCCATATACTGAATACGGAAAGCTTATAAACAGTGAAGAATTCAACGGACTTACAACTGAAGAAGCTAAGGAGGCTATAACTTCTAAGCTTGAGAAAGCAGGACTTGGCTTAAAGAAAGTAAATTACAGACTTAGAGACTGGCTTGTATCAAGACAAAGATACTGGGGAGCACCAATTCCAATGATACACTGCGAACACTGCGGAGTTGTTCCTGTACCAGAAAACAACCTTCCTGTAGAGCTTCCATATAATGTTGAATTTGCTCCAGATGGTAAGTCTCCTCTTGCTAAATCAGAGGAATTTATGCATACAACCTGTCCAAAATGCGGTAACAAAGCTTTAAGAGACCCTGATACTCTTGATACTTTTGTTGATTCATCCTGGTACTTCTTAAGATATGCAGACAATAAAAATGATAAAGAAGCCTTTGATACAGATAAAATTAACAAAATACTCCCTGTGGATAAGTATGTAGGAGGACCTGAACATGCCTGCATGCATCTTCTATATGCCAGATTTGTTACTAAGGCACTTAGAGACATGGGATATTTAAACTTTGACGAACCATTTTTATCCTTGACACACCAAGGATTAATACTTGGTCCAGACGGACAAAAAATGAGTAAATCTAAAGGAAATACCATTACTCCTGATGACTATATCAAAGAATATGGTTCTGACGTATTTAGAATGTATCTGATGTTTGGTTTTGGATATACAGAAGGCGGAGCCTGGAGCGATGATGGAATTAAGTCTATTGCAAGATTTATAGATAGAGTTGAAAGAATTTTTGAAAACTCCAGAGCTGAAATCAATTCTTCAAGCAGTAAAAATACTATAGATAGAGCAGAAAAAGAACTAAACTACTGGAGACATTTTGCTATAAAAGGGGTAACTTCTGACGCTGAAATACTTCAGTTCAATACTGCAATAGCCAGAATGATGGAGCTTACTAATGCCTTATCAAAGTATTTAAATGAAGGAAATATAAATGCTACTTTCTTAAAGGAAGTTGTTATAGATTTCATTAAGTTACTTGCTCCATTTGCGCCGCACTTTGCAGAAGAGCAATGGGAGCTTTTAGGAATGAACTATTCAGTATTTAATGAAAAATGGCCTAAATTCGATGCTTCAGCTTTAATCAAAGATGAAGTAGAAATAGCAATTCAGGTTAATGGTAAAATAAAAGCTAGAATCAATGTTTCATCAGATTTAAATGAGGAAAGCATAAAAGAAGCTTCTCTTAATAATGATGATGTAAAGAAAGCTCTTGAAGGTAAAACTGTAGTGAAAGTTATAGTAATTAAAGGAAGACTTGTAAATATTGTTGTAAAATAAAGGTATGCTGTGATGCATACCTTTATTTGTATTTATCTAAAGTTTTTTCTGTAGCTTGAAGAAGATTGTTTAAATCATAAACTTCTCCTTCTTCTATAAGCTTATTAAGCTGCATTTGAAACCTTGTTGACTCATTCACCTTGCCTATGGAAGACAGAGTCAAAATGTTATTCATTATATTGGAAATCAAACTTGATTTCACTTCAAATAACTTTTGAGCATCTTTAATTTCATCTTTAATTTCAAGCATTAACTGGTCAAGCTTAAAGGCAGCATCTGCAGCATGCTTAAGTTTTTGCTTTATGTATTCTGGTATTTCGTGCTTATATTTATAGTTCAGAGAATGCTCAATAGTAGCCCAGAAATTCATTGCTAAAGTTCTTATCTGAAATTCTGCCAAAATATTTTTCTGCCCTTCTGCTAAGTTCACAGGATACTTTATAACTACATGATAGCTTCTGTACCCGCTTTCCTTATAATTTGTTACATAATCCTTCTCATATATAAGCTGCATATCTTTTCTGTTTCTTATTAACTCAACAACACGCTCAACATCATCAACAAATTGACACATAACTCTTATACCAGCAATGTCTTCCATCTCATATTCTATTCTATCTAAAGGCATATTAAACTTATTGGCTTTTTCTAAAATACTTGAAATTTCTTTAACTCTTCCAGTAACAAACTCTATAGGAGAGTATTCATTTTTTCTCCTATATTCAGTCCTTATACTTCTAAACTTTATTTTAAGTTCTTCTACAGCCTGCTCATAAGGTATTAAAAAAGTTTTCCATTCCTTAATTGCCATTGCATTCATCCTTTACCTTTACTTTTTATATCTATAATATTAACAATAAAACAAATATTGTCAACAATTAACTTGCGTTAATTTTATTAAACCAATGGAAAATTAAGTTGTATCTGTTATAATATATTATAAGCGAAAGTTTGAATTAAAGGTGATGCTATGAATGATAATATATTCTCAGGATTAGAAGGACTAGGATTTGATGATGTTCAAAATATAAAACTTTTTAACGAAAAAGAAAACGAAGTTAAGAAAATCTCTAAAGATAAAAAAGAAGACAATCCTAAAGAACTCCTTTACGATATAAAATTAACCTGCCCTGTATGTGGAAATATATTTTATGCACGTGCCGTAAAAAGTTCTGCTATTAGAAGGCAAAAAAGTGATAGTGATTTCTTTATTAGATATACCTCAATTAACCCCTATTTTTATGAAGTCTATCTTTGTAACGCCTGTGGGTATGCAGCTTTAAAACAGGATTTTGAAAAAATAAGGGATTTTCAAATTGAAATTATTCAACAAAAAATTTCTCCTAAATGGCAAGGCAGACGTTATCCTGAAGTTTATGATGCTGAAATTGCCATTGAAAGATTCAAATTAGCTTTGCTAAACAATGTACTCATAGGCTCAAAATCCAGCAAAAAAGCCTTAAATTGTCTTAGAATAGCTTGGATGTATAGATTACTTAATGATGATAAAAACGAACTATTATTTTTAAACCAAGCACTAGAAGGTTTCAATGATGCCTACATGAATGAAGATTTTCCTATTTGCGGTATGGATAAATTCACAACTACCTATTTAATTGGGGAACTTTACAGAAGAACAGGAAGTCAAAATGAAGCTCTTCTTTGGTTTAGTAAAGTTATAACTACCCCCAATGTACCTCAAAAATTAAAAAATATCGCTAGAGATCAAAGAGATTTAATAAAAGAAGAAACTGAAAACTTGGAAAGTCCAGAAATTTCCTCAGATAATTATAAAAAGCCCGGTTTTTTTTCTAAATTTTTTAAATAGTAATTTTTTCTTTAATATAATTAAATATTTTCATTAAATAACCGAAAATTAATATATAATGTTAAATCATAAACTTTAAGGGGGAAGCTTTTAAATGCTAAATTTTATTAAAAATAAATCTAAATCAGCAGCAAAAGCTGAAGAACAAAATATTAATTCTATGCAAGAAACAACAGAATTAAATAAACCAGCTGAAATGTATGAACAATTAAATAGCAAGGTTGTAAAAATACTGGATACTTCAAATAATATAATTAAATCAAATAATGATATAAACGAAGCAATAAATAAAATTACCTCTGAAAATATGAGACAAAATGATGAAATTGCAAGTGCACTAAATATATTAAAAAATTTCAGTACAGATATGGAAAATATGGCATATGGTATAACTAATGTTCAGATTAAGGTTTTAGATACTACTTCCATGGCTGATCAAGGATTAAGCACTATTGAAAGCTTAGATTCATCATTAAATGGACTTCAATCTGCTTTTCAGACCTCCTCTGCCACTGTAAATGACTTAGTATCAAAAATAGAATCTGTTAACATGATTACTGATTCTATAAGCCAGATTGCAAGCCAAACAAACTTGCTTGCCCTTAATGCAGCAATTGAGGCTGCCCGTGCTAGTGAGGCTGGAAGAGGTTTTTCTGTAGTAGCTGATGAAGTTAGAAAACTTGCTGAAAATTCAAAACTGGCAGTTTTAAATATAACAAAAATACTTGAAGAAATAAAAATAGATATAATGAATACTTCCTCTGCTATGGAAAAAGGTAGCACTGCATTAGCCTCTCAAAACGAAACTTTAAAGAGTACTAAAGATATTTTCTTAAATATAAAGAATTCCATAGATGAAGCTGCAGCAGAAATTGATAATAGTATTGTAACACTTGTAGCTACTTCCGATAAAAAGAATACTGTGATTTCAAAAATTCAAGAGTTATCCTCTGTGGCAGAAGCTACTTCTTCACTTTCACAAGAAATTGCAGCAACTATAGAATCACAGACTCCTTACTTTAAGCAATTTGAAAATAACATTCATGATTTAAAAAATACCATTGATAATCTTAATTCAAAATAAACTATAAAAAGGTAGCAGGCTGATTAAAGCCTGCTACCTTTTTATACTAAATAAATAAGTTTATATTTGATTCTTCTGCTTCTCCTAAATAATAGCCAACTCCGCCTATCTTTACACCATCAATAAGCTCTTCTTTTTTAAGTCCCATAACATCCATAGACATTTGACAAGCTACTATTTCTATTCCGTTATCTATGGCAGCTTGAATAAGTTCTTCCAGGGAGGAAACATTTTTATCCTTCATAACCTTTCTTATCATCATTCCACCCATACCCATCATGTTCATTTTTGAAAGCTTAAGTTTCTTGCTTCCTCTTGGCATCATAAGACCAAACATCTTATCCATAAAACCTTTTTCTACACTAACCTTTTCATGTTTTCTCAAAATATTTAATCCCCAGAATGTAAAGAACATTGTTACCTTTTTGCCCATAGAAGCAGCACCATTAGCAATTATAAAGGAAGCTATAGCCTTATCTAAATCTCCGCTGAAAACTACAATAGTTTTATTATCTTTAACTGCTGTTTCTATTGCTTGATTATTAATATTTATTGCTTTTAAAGAGTTTTTTTTAATAAAAGCGGTTATTGTTCCACCCTTTTTCTCTATATCTAATAATTCATTATTTGTCCTTTTGCACCAAGCCTTTATATCTTCATAAAACCCTGGATCAGAAGCAGTTACTTTTAGTATTTCGCCTTCTTTTAAATCATCAACACACATTTTAACCTGCATTAAAGGTCCTGGGCAGCAAAGTCCACAGGCATCTAAACTTCTATCAAAAGCACCTTTTTGCCACTCATCTTTTTTTACAGTTTGTGTTTCAGTATCAATAACCAAGTTTCCACCTTTATCTCCATTATTTTTTTTATCTATTTTTACAGGCTTAAAGTTAAGAGCAGAATAAGATTTGTACCCTCCAGTTAAATTTTTCACTTTAAAACCATTTTGAGTTAATATTCTATCTGCAATATAACCTCTTAAACCAACTTGACAGTATTCAAGAATTTCCTTATTCTTATCAAGCTCACCTAATCTGTTTCTTAATTCATCTACCGGAATATTAACTGCTCCATCAATATGACCATTATTATATTCCATTTCAGTTCTTACGTCTAAAAGTATAGTATTATTCTTATTTAAGTTTTCCAATTCATCAAAGTTAGCTGGATGCATTTTTCCTTCAAGAACGTTTTGTGCAACATATCCTGCCATATTTACTGGATCCTTAGCAGATGAAAATGGTGGTGCATAACAAAGTTCTAATTCAGTTAAATCATAAACTGTTCCACCTAATCTGATAACTGTAGCAATAACATCTATTCTCTTTTCAACTCCATCATAGCCAATTGCCTGTGCTCCAAGGATTTTACCTTCATCATTAAATATAAGCTTAATAGTCATCTGTGTAGCACCAGGATAATAGGACGCATGAGAATTTGGATGAACAAAAATAACTTTATATGGTATATTTAATCTCTTTAAATTTCTTTCATTATTTCCTGTACTTGCAGCTGTTAAATCAAACACCTTGATTACAGCTGTACCTTGTGTTCCTTTATAAGTAGAATTTAACCCTGCAATGTTATCTGCAGCAATTCTTCCTTGCTTGTTAGCAGGTCCAGCAAGGGGAATAGCAGTTTTCTGTTTAGTTATAAAGTCAACAACTTCAACTGCATCTCCTACAGCATATACATCCTTAGCACTTGTTTGCATTTTTTCATTAACAATTACATGACCTTTTGGTCCAACTTTTATTCCTGCCTCCTTTATAAAAGCTGTATCAGGAACTACACCTATAGAAAGTATAACCATATCAGTTAAAATCTTTCTGCCGCTGTTTAAAGTAACTTCTACTTTTCCTGAGTCATCCCTGAAAGACTTAACTCCATCGCCTAAAATTAATTCTGTTCCATGGTCAACAAGTTCCTTTTCAGCCAAAACTGCCATATCTGAATCGAATGGAGTTAATATATGTGGAGCAGCTTCAACAAGAGTAACTTCAAGTCCTCTTTCTATCAAGTTCTCAGCCATCTCAACACCGACATAACCCCCTCCTATAACTACAGCAGATTTTGTATCATTTCTATCAACATATTCTTTTATTTTATCAGTATCGGGGATGTTTCTTAATGTGAAAATTTTCTCATTATTTATTCCTTCTATATTTGGTCTAAGAGCCTTAGCACCAGGTGAAAGAATTAAATAATCATAAGATTCTTCATAAGTTCCCTTTTCCTTGCTGTTAACCTGTACAGTTTTTTTATCTGTATCAATTTTAACTACTTCACTATTAACTCTTACATCAATATTAAACCTAGATTTCATAGCTTCTGGAGTTTGTACTAAAAGCTTACTTCTATCTTTGATTGTCTCTCCAATGTAATATGGCAAACCGCAGTTTGCAAAAGAAATATACTCATCTCTCTCAAACATAATTATTTCTACATTTTCATCTAGTCTTCTAAGCCTTGCTGCAGCAGAAGCTCCACCTGCAACACCACCAACTATAACAACTTTTTTTGCCATTTTAATAACCTCCTCTATTCTTCACCTAATAAAACTTTAATTAAACTTTCTACTCTGTCATCACAAACTTTGTAGTTTATCTCCAGACCATTTCTTTCTCCCTCAATTATCCCTGCTGCACGAAGCTTTTGAAGATGCTGTGAAACAGTTGATTGAGGCATATCCAGACATTCCTGCATATAGGTAACATTACAATTTCCTTTTTTTAAAAGCCCTCTTACTATACAAAGCCTTACTGGATGTGCCAGTACTTTTAAAAGTTCTGAGACTTCGTTATACTTTTTGTAGTTGCTCTCCATGACTCCCTCCTGTATTCCTAATACTGCACAAAATAATTATCAATTATTTTGCCTCCTACATAAAATTATCTATATACTATTCTCTCCTTATATTTTACTTATTTGTACTTTTATATAATCACTATATCTATATATTACGATATTGTGATTATTTTGTCAAGAGGACCTAAGTCCAACTTTATAAAATTTTAACAGGATTAAAATTAATATAATCTGCTGAAGTTAAAATATATTCCACGCCATCTATTTTTCCTGTAAAAACTTTATTTAAAGAAGGTCCGTGCAAATGTCCATAAATTACTTTCTCTACATTATAATCCTTTAAAATTCTTATAAATTCTGTTTCTATAAATTTCTCATTAGTTGGAGGATAATGCAGCATAACTATAAATTTATTATAACCGGCTTTAACTGCACTATCTAAGGAAAGCTTCAATCTTATTTGCTCTCTTTCATATATTTTTTTATCATGACTGATAAAATTTTCACCACCAGGACATATCCATCCTCTAGTACCGCATATAGCATAATTCTCGTAGCTGTAATAATTATTTTGAATGAAATTCATATCTTCATAAAGCTTATTAAGCTTTGTTATGCTCTGCCACCAGTAATCATGGTTTCCTTTTATTAAAATCTTCCTTCCTGGGAGGTTGTGAATCCACTCTAATTCTTTCAGACCTTCTTCCATCTTCATAGACCAGGAGATATCTCCTGCTATTAAAACAGTATCATCTTCTCTAATTTTACTAACCCAATTATTTTTTATTTTCTCATCATGTTTATACCAATGCTCTCCAAATACATCCATTGGCTTTTCCATGCTCAAAGCTAAATGTAAGTCTGATATTGCATAAAGACTCATAATAACTTCTCCCTTTATTTTTTATTTTTATCTGCATCCATAACGTAAACTATTATTTTAGCTACAGCCTCATATAACTCTGAAGGAATATATTCTCCTACATCAACATTAGATAAAAGTTCCGCAAGCTCTTTATTATACACAACAGGCACATCATTTTCTTCTGCTTTTTCTATGATTTTATCAGCTATATACCCCATACCTGCTGCAGTAACAATAGGTGCCTCATATCCTTTATCATATTTAAGTGCAGCCGCTTTTTTAATATTTTTCATAAAGCCTCCATAAATATTGTTACACTCTAATATTAATATTATTTAAAGTACTATCTTCAAAAAAATTACTACAATTTACCAAATTAGCTTCTGTTACTCTTTTATCTATATTTAAAAACACATTATATTTTAGCATAGAAAGTTCATTTAACAATTTATATTTTCCTAAATTAAATATTTTAATCCATTCTTCATCACATTTAATATCTACGTTCATATTCTGCTCTCTAACTTTTATATAGGCATCTACAACCCCAATATTGACTGTTTTAACACTTAAAACCAAACTTACATTTTTAGAATCAATCTTCTTTCCTGATTTTCTGTTATCTTTTATTAAAAGCTTGCATTCATATTCATCTTTATTAATATTTACAGGTATATCTAAATAGTAATAATTATTATTTACAGAATTAAATACCTTAAAATCATTACAAAATTCTTTAAGACTTTGAATAACCTTATCATATGTTTCCAGTGTTAAATCTCCTTCTATTTCCATAAGATTTTTTATAATATTTTTCATTTCCTCTGTTTTATTTTTCAGCTGCTCCTTTATAACAACTTCTACATCATTATTATCTAGCATTTGTTCTATACTTTTTTCTAAGCTGATGTCTTTAGATGCTATTTTAAGTTCCCTGTAAATTGTTGCATCTTCTTTGAATACCTTAACAAAACTTTTAATATTTTCTTCAGTTAAATCTATATTATTTTCAAGCATTGTAAGTATATCATCTGTAGAAATACTCTTTAATGCATTAAAAAATCCTTTTAGTACTTCTTCAATTTTCTTACCCTTAGTACTATCTATATCTATCCCTTTGCTATTAACATATTTACCTATAAAAATTTCTTCTTCATTTATATCTACCGTTATCCTATGTTTAAAATCAAGTATAGTTTTTACTCTGGATATATTTTCTTTTGTTAGAGGCATATTATGTTTAACCATCTTTTTCAATATATCAATATCATCTTTGCTGACTTCTATATTGTTTTCTAAAATTAGGTCTTCTATGGAACTGTCCTTAGACTTTACATCCTCTTTTGTATCATTTACTATTCTAAGCTGAATCTTCCCATCTTTAAACCCTTCTACTTGAAATTTGATTAAGCCTTCAGGTATAAAATCCATTGATTTTAGAAGACTGGCAGGAAATTGCCATCCATCTGAAAGCCTCAGTACAATATCCTTATTAAATTCGCTTGCAGAAATTATTTTTGCCTGAAAAATCTGCCCAATTTCAAAAGAAAGCTTACTTGAAACTCTCTTAGGATTTATATTGTAAGATCCTATAATACTGCCTATACCTGCCATACTTATATCACCCTGATTAAACTTTTATTATTTAATTATCGTATAATTAAGATTTAAACTTAATATAAGAATAAGCGAAGAAATTTATTATAAAAAATGCACTGTAATTTGCTTATTGGTGTTAGTATATAGTGTAGACACAAAAAGTAGAATGCCTTAAAATATAATAAGAGAATAAAGTGTATACAATTGCAAAAGGGTAAAAGTATTATACAGAAGAATTGGTAAGAAAAAATACTTAAGATTTATAAAAATAGAAAAAGTCATTATGTTGCTCCCAAAATACATTAAGTACTACGAGAAGAAAGAAGACACGCTATACGTCTTAAGAGAATCCAAAGGATTATGAAAAAACTAAATATAAAATCTATATTTATCAAAAAATTCAAACCTCTCTCTTCAAAAAGTAGACTAGAGAAAAGAGGAAATGTTTTCAAAAAAGATTTTTCAACAACTAAAATAAATGAAAAATGGGTTACTGATATAACTTATATCTACACAATTAAAGATGGTTGGTGCTATCTTGCTTCAGTTTTGCATCTTCATACAAAGAAGATTATTGGCTATGCTTTTTCAAAGACTATGGATACAGAACTAGCTATAAAGGCTGTAGAAAATGCCTACATAACTCAAAAACCAAAGAATACTGTTATACTCCATAGTGATTTAGGC
>NZ_JAMSKT010000010.1 GCF_023806125.1 Clostridium caldaquaticum | reverse complement strand
GCTATTTTGTATAGATCCTATAAGAGATCCTCTTTTTTTCGAACAAAAGGAATGGGTCTTATTTGTGTGCCTTCATTTATGGTTTTCATTTTCAAGTTACCATTTCCTACTTCTTGTCTTACAAAAAATTTATGCTAGGATATGATTTTTTCTAAATCAGGTATCTATTTTTTATATTTAATTATATAATAACACTATGAGTATTATAATATTATGAGGTAAGTACTATAGTGTTGTGAGGTAAGATATGCTAAATCAAAAATTGATAGATGAATTATGGAAGCATACAGATAGAATAGATGAAGAAAATATTAAAAAAACTCATAATGAACTATCCCAAAAAGAATTAAAAATAATTTCATCTAAAACTCCTCAGCTATTACCTGCTTCCTTTTTCTTTAAAAATGCTGCATCATCTTTATTTATGTCTTTTCACCATGAAGGAGCTAACAGCATGAGACATTACCATGATTTCTTTGAGTTAATCTACGTTTGTAAAGGTAATCCAATTGGTATAATAAATGATCATGAAATACATTTAGAAGAAGGGAATCTCTGTATAATGAATCCTAACGCTGTTCATTATTTTAAAAAATACGCTGAAAATACAGATTTGATATTAAATATTGTTCTACCGAAAGATTTATTCCAGAAATCTATCTTTCGTATACTTTTTAACGATCCGGTATTGAATGCTTTTTTTATTCGTTATCGTATAGAAAATGAAAAACACCCTTCCTTTTTCTATCTGAAACATCTAGACGTAAATATTGATAATTTCATAGAAATTTTATTAAAAGAATATCTTAATAAAAAAGAATACAGCTATGTTATCATTGAATCCCTGCTTACTTTAATTTTTTCCTTCATAATAAGAAATTATAAGGAACAATTTAAAGGAGGTAATTCAATTATAGCAGACATTATTAACTATATATATTTAAATTATCAGTCCGTTACTATGGAATCTGTAGCTGCTTATTTTAATTATCATCCCAAATACTTGTCTTCTTTAATTCATAAACATACTGGACAGTGCTTTCGTAACCTAATAGTTAATATTAAACTGCAAAATTCTATCAATTATTTGCTTTATACAGACTACAGCATTGAACAGATTGTGGAACTCATAGGTTATAAAGATAAAAGCAGCTTTTATAGTCTGTTTAAGAAGGAATATGGACTAAGCCCAGCAGCATATCGAAAGCAGTTTGCATGAGATTAAAGCTTAATTGTTTTTAAACAAGACAAAAAGCCTGCTGGTAAGTAATCAGCAGGCCTTAATCCTAAACTAATTTAGTGCCTAACACATCAGTTAAATTCAATTTATCAACCTTATTTTTAATTTCAACTACATCAGTTGTATAAAGTCCCAAAGATTTCATCCTTGCAAAATACTCTGCTCCTGCAAAGGTGTATCTATTTCTTCTGCCTTCCTTTGTCATCATCTTATAATTTGCGTAAGAAATGATATCCCCTATAGCTAAAGTTTTAGGAAGTATAAGAAGCGGCATTCCAAGAACACTTCTTACAGCATTATGTCCTGCTAAATAACCTGTGCAGATAGCTTCAGTATGTCCAACGAAAAGACCGCCTTTTTCTCCTGCACAGAATAAGTTATCTAATCCTTTAACCTTCATATCGTCAGTTCTAGGTGCAACGGATAAATATCTAATGGAGTTTCCTTTTCCTCCTGCATATGGATCTACATACTTAGCTCGTTCAAGTCCAGGTATCTTTCTAAGTTTTTCAAGATTATAGTAAGAAGTCATAAGTTTAGCATGACCTGTATCTAGTAACACAATATTTTCAGCAAACTCTTTAAGAGCATACTGCTGGCAAACTTTAAGCTTAAGTTTATCCAAATTTACATCCTCAGGAGGTACTTTAAGAACAACAACTCCCTTTTCATCCAATTCTTTAACAATTTCTTCAGACAAGCTTTCCTTGACAAGCTTACAGGAGCCGCTCATAGCGCCATAGGACTCATCATCTCTCTCACCCTGCAAATCTTCAACTCCTGCTCTGGCACTCAAACTTACTCTTGGTCCAAAAGCAGGACATCTAAGTGCACACATAGAACATCCGTTTCCATATCTTAAACAGTTTCCCATAGGGCCAGTAGAGCCTGTGGTTTCTATAAAAACATCACCTTCAACATAGGAACCATCTGATAAATAAATACCTTTAAGCTTATTATCCTCTTTCTCTACATCTATGATTCTGGCAACTAGATTAACTTCAATGCCTAGGGTAAGCAAATATTTCTTAACCTCAGGTTCAATTATATTTACGTCATAAAGCCAAGCATGCTTATGTCCTGGAAACTCAATATTTTTATGTCTGCTGTTTTTATCAGTAATATGAATTAAATCTCCACCACCTAAAGCAATAAGCTCTTCAGCCGCAGTAAATCTTCCGTTATTTCTCATTATTCCTCCCACATTGCCAAGGCCAAGGAGCATATCTGTTTTTTCAAATAATTTAACCTGTGCACCTGCTTTTTTTGCACTTATAGCTGCAGCACATCCTGCCCAGCCACCACCTATAACTATCACTTTCATTAATTATTCCCCCATAATTAGTATTATTATATAAGTCTTCTTCCTTCAAATAAATATTTAGGTTCAATTTGAACCTTACAAAGCTTCTTTACTCTGCTACCCTTATATCTAGTAGCACAAGCTCCACACACGCCCTCACCGCAGCACATTTTTGCATTGTTGCAGCATGAAAAATCTACTTTGTCTTCGATATATTCCAGCACTTTGTAATTTAGAATATCTGGTCCAGCACAATGTATCAAATTTATTTTTTCATTTTCCATAAGCCTTGTTATTTTATTTTTTAACTCCTCTGAAAGTCCTCCTGATTGAAGTGTATTGCACTCAATAACTGTGCAATTGCACATGTCTAAATATTTCTTAATAAAAATATCTTTGTATTTCCCCTTATCCATTATTACAATAATTTTATTACCATTAGCATATAACTTTTTAAGCACTGGTACCATTGGAGCCTGACCTATACCTCTTGCTATTATAATTGAAGTCCCTTCTCTACTTTTGTATATGTTTCTAAGCCCCAAATCTCCATTCCAGTAAGGTCCTCTTACCAGTATGTTATCTCCTTCTTTTAGCATATTGATACTTTTGGTTTTTATGCCCTTTATCTCTATTGCAACTTTTAAAATATTTTCCTCCATATCCACATCCATCATAGAAATAGGAACATCATAAAACTGTGAGGTTTTGTCTGTTCGTAAAAAAACATAACTGCCTGGATGTACTAAGTTTTTTACAAGTTCATGTGGAGCAGCTATATCAAAAATAACTACATTTTTCTCAACTAATTCTTTTTTACTTATTTTACAGGAATAAATTCTTCTTCCTGTTTTAGACTTTTCCTTATTCCATACGTATTCCTGGTATATACATACTCCCTTCCAGTTTATGCAGTCACAAAACTTTTTTCCAGAAAGCTGTGAACAAATTATACAGTCTCCTGTTTCCGCCAAATGGCAAGGACAGTATTCTGTTCCGGCGTCTATGCAATCGCGTATCTCATAATTCAATTTAACCCCTCCCATATCTGTGCTAGATAAACATTTAACCAATAGTTCCTATACTATTAAAATATTTATATTTTTAAAAAATGTTACAATATTTAAGTTATTAAAATAAAAAGCACCTGTTTACCAAGTGCTTTAGATGTTATTTAAATAACCATTTCTTAATTAAACCTTTCTTCTCAACTGAATTATAGGCTTCCAGATACTTTGTATATATCTTCTTTCCATCTGCATATACATTAATACTTCCTAATTTAGCTCCTTTTGCTACAGAATCTCCTATCTCATAATTTGGTTTTACAATTTTAAACTCATAGTTTACTCCTTCTTTTTCTGGTATTACTACATCTTCATTAGTTATCAGTTTAATTTTTTCACGCTTGCCCTTAATATCTACTTCATCTATAATATCATTCTTTGAAAAATACTTTTTAAATCTATAATTCTTAGCTACATAATCATTAATTTTCTCTGTTTCTTTCCATCTACTAGGAGAATTTAATACTACAATAATTATATCATTTTTATCTATATCTACAGAAGTTACTAAACATTTTCCAGCCTGACCTGTATACCCAGTTTTAACACCAGTAGCATTAGAGAGCAGCCATAAAATTTTATTTATATTATGGAATCCTCTGGAAAATCCTTTTTCAGCTCCATCTACATCCTTTGATCCCACTATCTCATTAAACAATTGATACTCTCTGGCTTTAGCTGTTATAACCGCCAAATCATAAGCTGTAGAATAGTGATTTTGACTATCTAATCCATGAGGAGATTCAAAGTGCGTGCTATACACTCCTATTTGACTGGCATATTCATTCATAAGCTTAACAAATTCCTCTACACTTCCAGCTATACCTTCTGCAATAGCTATAGCTGCATCATTACCAGAACGCAACATAAGACCATAAATTAATTCTTTAAGAGTAACTACTTCTCCTTTTTTATAACCAACTGTTGAACCTCGTATACCTGCTGCCCTGCTTGATATCTCTATTTTTTTATCTAAGTCACCATACTGTATTGCTACTAAGGCAGTCATAATCTTCGTTGTACTAGCCATAGGAACCAGCATATGAGCATTTTTATCATACAGTACTATTTTAGTATTACTATCTATAGCTACTGCACATCTGGCATTTACATAAATTTCTTCAGCCTTTGCCTTTAAACCTAAAATATTTATACTAAAAAAAACAGCAATCATAATATATGTTATTTTTTTAAAATTCCTATATTTCATTTATTTCACCTCACTTATAAAGCTGCCGCCTACTATTTATTTTTTTCATTTTTACTTTTAATAGTCATAAAATATTTGGAAGCTAATCATTAACTTTACAAATTATTGCTTTATTTTACTAATAAATTATATATAGTTGGTTATAATATCACATATAAGGTATGGAGGATATAATTATGCCATTAATTTGTTTTTTGTTTTTTTTAATCGTACTAATACTCTTACCAATTCCAATAAAATTAAAATTAGAATCAACAAATGAAGATTTTTCCTTTTATATATATAATTTCAAAATAATATTGAAAAGTAATATTAAAAAGAAAAAAATATCAATTAGTAATGAAAAAAAGAAAAAAAAGATTAACCTTAAGTTTAATGATTTTAAAATTATAGTTCATAATATTGACTGTTTAAAATTCAAGCCAACCTTAAGGATGCATATTAATTTAAACTTTAGCCTAGATGATGCAGCTGCAACAGCTGTAATTTCAGGTTTTTTATATTCTTTATCACCTATATTATATAGATGCTTATCAATTGTTTTTAAACCTAAATTTTATAGTTTCAATGTAAATCCTGATTATAATGATAAGATGTTAAAAACTCAGATTACCAGTATAATATTTATAAACTTAGCAAAAATTATTTATATGTTTATAGCAGTAATAAAAACTTTAAAATACATAAAAAAATTAAACCATTATAAATGTACTAACGCTTAGAATTGGAGGAATACTCATGGAAAACCATCCTATTGATAATTTAATGAAAACAACTATGGAACATATTAAAGAAATGGTAGATGTAAATACAATAGTAGGAGATCCTATACAATCTAAAGATGGTTCTATTATTATACCAATTTCAAAAGTTTCTTTTGGATTTGCTTCTGGAGGAAGTGAATTTAATTCAACTGAATGTAAAACAGAAAAATCAAAATTCCCTTTTGGAGGAGGGGCTGGCGCTGGTGTAACAATACGTCCTATAGCCTTCATAGTTATAAGAAATGAATCAATAAAGCTATTGCCTGTAGAATATGACAATCCCCTGGATAAACTCATAGATTCTATACCACAATTAATTGAAACACTGAAAAACTTGTCCAATAAAAATAAACATAAAACTACTACCTTCCATGAAAATGGAGATCCTATAGTAAAATAGACTATTTTCATAATTAAATATAAATATAAAAATATGCTGTATCTTAATCTACAGCATATTTTTATTCTGAGGCATTATCTAAGATGTTTTCACCCTCTATACTATTATCACTTAAATTTAACAGCTCCTCTAAAATGGGCATCTGATTTAAGTTTTCCAAACCAAAATGCACAAAAAATTTGTCGGTAGTAACATAAAGCATTGGTCTTCCAACTACATCCATTTTCCCAGCCTCCTTAATAAGGCCTTTTTCTAATAAAGTCTGAACTGCTCTATCACTCTTAACTCCTCTTATTTCATCAATGTTGACTCTTGTTATTGGCTGTTTATAAGCAATTATGGCTAAAGTTTCCAGAGCTGCTTGTGAAAGAGATTGTCTCGTATTAGTCTTTAAAAGCTTTTGTATATAACTACTGTTTTCGGCTTTAGTAACAAGCTGATATTCATTATTTATACTTATAAGTTTTATCCCTCTTCCTGAAGCTTTATATTCTTCCTTTAGCTCCTCAATAAATTCCTTAGTTGTTTCAATGTCGCATTCTATAATAGAAGCAATCTCCTTTAATTTTAAAGGCTCTCCTGCTACAAAAAGTAACGACTCGATAATAGAAAAATAAAAATTCTTTTTTGATAAGTTTTCAATTTCTATTTGATTAATATAATTCTTTTTCAATTTCTTCTATCCTCTCTAAATAAATTTCACTAAAATTTGTTTCTTGTACTACTTTAACACTTTTTAACTTAATCAATTCCAAAAGAGCAAGAAAAGTGACAACTACCTCTATTTTATTTGAACACTCTTTTATTATGCTTGAAAATACTATATTTTTATTTGATGATACTTTTTCCCTCAAGAAGGTTATCTTATCTTCTATTTTATATATATCTACCACTATTTCCTTATCCACAATATTTTCCTTATTTATTTTTTCTTTGTATTTATTTATTAATTCATTATAAATATTGTATAAATCAAGCATAGTAGTACCATTAAGTATAAGCTTGTCATCACTTGCACTATTTCTATCTTCAATTATTTCAGGTTTTTTAGAAAATACAATACCAAAGTTCTGTTCTCTGCTACGCAAAAATTGGGCTACATATTTAAACTTTTTATATTCCACAAGCTTATCAACAAGCACTTTTCTAGGATCATTATCTGATTCTGCTGCAACTTCTTCATCTACAGAACTAGGTAGCAACATTTTGGATTTTATCTCAAGCAAAGTTGCAGCAATAACTATAAACTCAGAAGTAACTTCTAAATCCATTTCTTTCATTGCATTAATATACTCAAGATATTGATTTGTTATTTCGTATATCATTATATTATATATATCCATTTTATTTTTCTTAATTAAGTGAAGAAGTAAATCAAATGGTCCTTCAAAATTATCAATTTTTATATTCAATGCCACTATAATCTCTCCTAATAATTTTAATAAATAGTTTCTATAAGTATTTTAAAATGTTTTAAGAATTTTTACAAATAAAAAACTCAAAGATTACCAAGAATCTTCGAGTTTTTTTATTTTTATATTGCATTTTCATATAATCTCTTCAAGTTATTCTTTAAATTTTCAAATACTCCCCCTATTTTAAAATCTCTATCACTATATATATCAACTTTATCTACTAACTTATCGTTGATATATATTTCACAATAACCTACCAATTCACCCTTTTTAACCTCTTTTTTATTTTTATCTATATTAACTACACATTTTTTCAATATATTATTTTGAGCTCCTTTTTCTGTTATTATTACTTTATCTTCTTTTGCTTTAGCTATAAAAAATTTATCACTTTGCTTTCCTAATAGTATTTTTTCAACATCTTCGTCCTTAGTTACAATCTTTTTAGACTCAAATTTTGAAAAACCATAGTTCATTAACATACTAGCATCTCTATTTCTTACTTTGTAAGTTGGAGCTCCCATTATTACTGCCAACATTCTTACTCCGTCTCTTACTGCAGTAGCTGAAATGCAGTATTTAGCTTCTTCTGTAAAACCTGTCTTTATTCCATCGCATCCATTAAAAAACCTAACAAGTTTATTATGGTTAACAAGTCCTATAGGTGTTTTTCTTCCTTCAGAGATTGTTTCCATATATGTTCCTGAATATTTTAATATTGTAGGATGTTTTAAAAGTTCCCTAGACATAATTGCTATGTCATACGCACTGGTTACATGTCCTGGAGCACTTAAACCATTGCAGTTTTTAAAGGTAGTATCATTCATTCCTAGTGCTTTTGCTCTTTCATTCATAAGTTTAACAAAGGCTTCTTCACTTCCGGCTAAGTATTCAGCCATTGCAACTGCAGCATCATTTCCTGAAGCTATTGCAATACCCTTTAAAATTTCCTCAACAGTTCTAATTTCTCCTGTTTCTAACAGCATTGTGCTTCCGCCCATTTTTTTAGCATTTTCACTTGCAGTAATTTTATCTGTTAGTTTTATTTTACCGCTGTCTATAGCTTCCATAGCAAGAAGCATTGTCATTATTTTTGTAACAGAAGCTGGAGCTAATTTTTCATGTGAATTTTTTTCATATATTATCTTACCTGATATTGGCTCCATAAGTATTGCAGATTTAGCATCAACATTTAAGCTGCTTTCCTCTGCTTTTACTTTAGTAGCGAATATTTGTGTAATAAATAATGTAGATAATATAAAACCTATTATTTTTTTAGTTTTTTTCATTTTACTCCTCCTCTCCACAACCTTAGTTTTACCACTTTCCCAAAGATTATCACATTTTTCAATTGTTAAATTATAACATATAAAGAGAGGAGAGGTATGCTTTAGACACTTTATTAAGTTTTTCTTTTTCCGTAAAATTATAATATTACTTCATAGATATACTTATTAAATTTTATTTCTTCACTTCCAATATTATAAGCATTCCTAGCCATAGTTTCAGCTTCACTACAATCTTTTAGGTTAGTATGAAGAATACATATAGTATCATTTTCTTTTACTAAATCTCCTGCTTTTTTTACCATTGTAATTCCTGCAGCATGATCTATAGTATCTTCTTTAGTTTTTCTTCCTGCACCAAGTAGCATAGCTGATATTCCTATGTTTTCAGCATTTATAGAAGTTATATAGCCTTCCTTTAATGCTTTAACTTCTATATGATATTTTGCCTGTGGAAGTTTAGACGGTATATCTATATAATCTGAATTTCCACCTTGTATTCTTATAAGTTCCTTTAGTTTTTCAATAGCTTTTCCAGAATAAATTATATTCTTTAACTTTTTATAAGCACTTTCAAAGTCATCAAAAGCGCCGCCAAGCACAGCCATATGTGATGCTATTGTTAAAGCTACTGTTGTTTCATCTTCTGAACCTTTTCCCTTCAGAACTTCAATAGCTTCTCTAATTTCATTAGCATTTCCAACTTCATATCCTAAAGGCTGACTCATATCAGTAACGACTGCCACAGTTTTTCTATTTAGGGATTTACCGATATCAACCATCTGCCTAGCTAATTCTTTAGCTTTATCAATAGATTTCATAAAGGCTCCAGAACCTACTTTAACATCAAGAACTATAGCATCAGCACCTGAAGCAATTTTTTTACTCATAATAGAGCTTGCTATAAGAGGTATGCTGTCTACTGTTGCAGTTACATCTCTAAGAGCGTATATCTTCTTATCTGCTGGAGTTAAATTAGCAGACTGCCCTACAATAGCCATTTTATAGGTATTAACATTTGTAATGAATTCCTCCATAGTAAGTTCTGTTTTAAAGCCCTCTATTGTTTCAAGTTTATCTATAGTACCGCCTGTATGGCCTAAACCTCTGCCAGACATCTTAGCCACTGGAACTCCTACGGAAGCTACAAGAGGTATTACAATTAAACTAATCTTATCTCCAACACCACCTGTAGAATGTTTATCTACCTTAATACCTTCTATCTGCGATAAGTTTATTTGATCCCCGCTATTTACAAAAGCTAAAGTCAAATCTGCAGTTTCTCTGCTCGACATACCTTTAAAGTATATTGCCATCAAAAGTGATGACATTTGATAATCAGGTATACTCCCTTTTGTATACCCCTGTATCACGAAGTCAATTTCATCCTTAGACAATTCTCCGCCAGCTTTCTTTTTTTGAATAATGTCTACCATTCTCATTTTGGATCACCTCCAAATTTTACATATTTCCAACAGTTTCTTTAACTAAAGCAACAAATTTAATCATAGCTCTATTAGCAGTTTCCACTACTCTAGAATGGTCAAGGGGTTCTAAATTATCTGCTAAAGCCATATCAGTTATACAGGATATTCCTATAACCTTCATTCCCATATGATTTGCAACTATAACTTCCGGAACAGTAGACATACCTACTGCATCTCCACCTATTAATCTCATCATTCTTAACTCTGCAGGTGTTTCATAAGTAGGGCCGGATACAGCAAGGTATACACCCTTTTGCACCTTTATGTTTAACTTTTCAGCACATTTTTCTACTACATTAGATAGATTTTTATCATAAGCATTAGACATATCAGGAAACCTTGGTCCGAGTTCTTCGTAATTTCTCCCTATAAGAGGATTTACTCCTATCATATTGATATGATCAGTTATAATCATTAAATCACCTGCCTCGAATTCTGGATTCATTCCTCCTGCTGCATTTGAAACTATTATTTTTTCAACACCTAAAGCTTTTATCACTCTAACAGGAAAAGTAACTTGTTCCATGGCATAGCCTTCATAAAAATGAAATCTTCCATTTAGAGCTATAACTTTTTTACCATTTAAATCTCCAATTATAAGTTCTCCAACATGACCTGCCACTGTAGAAACAGGAAACTCTGGTATATCCTTATATTTAATAATTATTTTGTTTTCAATTTCATTAACCAAGCTTCCTAGTCCAGTGCCAAGTATTACCGCTACATCAAGTTTTTTGGCATAATACTTTGAAATATATTCTTTTGCAACTTTTATTTTTTCTAATAAATCCATTTGTAACTACCTCCATTTATATCTTACTTATAATATTACTAACTAAAGCTATAAACCTATCCTTTGCCTTAGCAGAAGTTTCAATTACTTCCTTATGGTCTAAAGGTTGATCCAGTATTCCTGCTGCCATGTTAGTTATGCAGGAAATTCCAAGGAGCTTAAGGTCGCAGTGGTTGGCTGCTATGGCTTCAGGCACTGTAGACATTCCAACTGCATCTCCTCCTAAGATTCTAACCATTCTTATCTCTGCTGGCGTTTCATAGGTTGGTCCCGTAAACATAAAGTAAGTGCCTTCCTTAACATTAATATTCAAATCTTTTGCAATTTTTTTAGCAAGGTTAACAAGTTCTTTATTATAAACATCAGACATATCAGGAAATCTAGGACCTATCTTTTCATCATTTTTTCCTATTAGAGGATTATTAAAAGCAAAATTTATATGATCTTTAATAATCATCAGGTCACCTGGCTCAAAACTTGTGTTTACTCCTCCAGCAGCATTTGTAATAATAAGAGTTTCTACTCCTAAATATTTCATTATATATACAGGCATAGCTACTGCTTCCATGCTGTTTCCTTCATAAAAATGAAATCTTCCCTGCATCATAACTACGTTTTTATTATTTAACTTTCCAAATACAAACTGTCCCTTATGACCTACTACAGTGGATTCTGGAAGATTAGGTATATCAGAATACTTAATAACCACCTTATCTTCTACATTTTCAGCCATTTCACCTAATCCAGATCCCAATATAACTCCAATGCTTGGAGACTCGCAGATTTTTTGCTTTATACAGTTTACACTTTCCATTATTTTATTAATATTCAAGTCCTATTCCTCCCTTAAAATCTGTTTAGCAAAGCTTTGTCCATAAAGCTCATTTTTCACATTTAAAAGTTCAAGCACCGTTTTTCCTATGTCGCAAAAGCTTTTTCTAGTTCCAATATTAACCCCTGCTTTTATCTTTTCTCCATAAACCACTACAGGGACATATTCTCTTGAATGGTCTGTGCTTTCTGTGGTAGGATCACAGCCATGGTCAGCTGTTAAAATAAGTACATCTTCTTTACTCATCAAGTGTATAATCTCTGGAAGCCTGTTATCAAAGTCTTGTAAAGCTTTTGCATAACCTTTATAGTCATTTCTATGTCCATAAATCATATCAAAATCAACTAGATTAGTGAAAATCAGACCTGATTTGTTAGTTTTCATATACTCAATTGTTTTATCCACACCTTCCATATTATTTTTAATGTGCACTGCATCTGTAATGCCCTTACCATTGTAAATATCTTCTATTTTCCCTACTGCCATAACATTGTTTCCAGTTTCTTTAATATAATCAAGCATGGTTTTATTAAAAGGATCCAGAGCATAATCCTTTCTATTAGAAGTTCTACTATATGCTCCATTTTTTCCAACAAAAGGTCTTGCTATTACTCTTCCGACAATTCTATCTCCTACTAGCATTTCTCGTGCAATTTTGCACATGCTGTACAATTCTTCTAAAGGTATTACTTCCTCATGGGCAGCAATTTGAAATACGCTATCAGCAGAAGTGTATACAATAGGATAGCCAGTTTTTACATGCTCATCTCCTAATTCTTTAATAATTTCTGTACCCGAAGCAACCTTGTTCCCAAGTACCTTTCTCCCTATTTTATTTTCAAATTCTTCTATTATATCCTTAGGAAATCCTTCTGAATATGTATTTAGAGGCCTCTTAAGAATTACTCCTGCAATTTCCCAATGCCCTGTTATCGTATCCTTTCCTACAGACATCTCACTGCACTTTCCAAATGTACCTTTTGGATTATCGAATTTTACTATATTCTTTATACCATCTATATTTCCTAGTCCTAACCTTTCCATATTAGGCAGCCTAAGTCCTCCAACAGCCTTAGAAATATTGCCTAAAGTATCACTTCCTTTATCTCCGAACTTATCTGCATCTGGAAGTTCACCTATACCAACACTATCGAGCACAATTAAAATAACTCTATTAACCATAAGTGTGTCTCCTTTCGCTAATATATATTTAAATTAGATATCTATAGTCTTTAACTTTATTAAATAATAAATGCGTGCAATATAAAATTTAATGCACGCTTTCTTTATAATACAAATATAAACTTTTTACGAATTTTTGCCAAGTATTATTTTGCTAACGCATTATTAAAAGTTTAATATCATTTTTAATATGTACACGTAATTATAAAGCAATCTACTGTTTTTATCCATAACCTTACTCACAAATATACTGTTATGATAAATATTAGACTTTGATATTATAAATAATAGTTCATCAATAGCTTTAGGAAGATAAATACCTAAAATTATTATTATTAAAAAACATTTAAAGAGTATAATAATAAATTGTATTAATGTACTATATTTATTCAATCCAGAACACATCCTATGACATAATAAATTTTATTAAATTAGGTGTAACTAAAGTCTCTAATAAAAAACCAGAGCACATAACAGCAAAAATCATAACAAATATTATTGTATAGGAGACAATTCTAATACCTATACCACCAATCCAATGTTTTTTTGCTCTGCTATCCTTTAATATATTCAAAGAAAATTCCATAGCTATAACGGAAGAAAGCATAATACAAGGTATATAAATAATATTTTGAGGTAATACTCCGAGCAAAACCATACCTATACCTTTTGCTCCAAAACTTTTTATCATAAAACTTATAGTAAAACCAATAGTAAAGCCTTTTATTACATCTATTATTAAAATAACTGGTATGCCAACCATGGTCAAACCTAAAAACCAAATAGCTATTATTAGAGGAAAGTTATTTTTTAATATATCTAAAAACATATTTTTGTACTGAAAACTAACCCCAGCTATATTTTTAGTAAAATCATTTAAATAACTTAAAAGATTCTCATTTTCAACAATCCCCATATACTTAACTGCATATATTCCAAGCACAATGCCAGTAAATACACAAAGCATGCTAATTATATACAACCAAAAATTATCTTCAATATGTTTATTAAAATTAATAATTCTTCTTCCATTAGTCATAATTTTCTCCCCCTTTGTTTACCATCTCCTAATATTTATGATTTAAAAAAAGAAAATATGACTATATTAATAAAATTAAATCTAACTAGTCTTATTTAAGTCTTCACGCACACCAAGAAGATAAAAAAGTATTATAAATAATAATAAAAAATACCCAATAGAGTAATTTTTTTCATTGTCAACTCTATTGGGTACATTTTAAAATTTTATATCTTCATTAGCTTACTTTATTTTTTAATCTTAACTTATCAGCTACCATAGCAATGAACTCTGAATTTGTAGGCTTACCCTTATCATTATGTATAGTATAGCCAAAGAGCTTGTTTATAGTATCAACTTGACCTCTGCCCCAAGCTACTTCTATAGCATGTCTTATTGCTCTTTCAACTCTGCTTGCTGTAGTATTAAATTTTTTAGCTATAGAAGGATATAACTCCTTTGTTACAGCAGATAAAAGCTCTATATCATTTACAACCATACTAATAGCTTCTCTTAAATACATGTAGCCTTTAATGTGTGCAGGTACACCTATCTCATGAATTATGCTAGTAATCTCTGATTCTAAATCAATTGGTTCAGTTCTATTTACCCTTATTTCTGGAGCCTCCATAATTGATACTGTCTTTTTTACTTCATCACTAGAAATAGTATTATTGAACATTTGTCTTATTCTCTTTGTAAATACATCCATATCAAAAGGTTTAACCACATAATAATCCGCACCTAAGGTTATGGCTCTTTGTGTTATCTTATCTTGTCCCACTGCAGATAAAACAATTATTCTAGGCATAGGATTTATATTCATTGTATTTAATCTCTCTAATACACCCAAACCATCCAGATGAGGCATAATTATATCAAGTATTACTAAATCAGGTTTTCTTTCCTGTATAAGTTTTAATGCTTCAACCCCATCTTTTGCTATCCCTGTAACTAATATGTCTCTTTGATTCAACAAATAGTCATTTAGAATATTACAAAATTCTTTGTTGTCATCTGCGATAATTACGCTGATTTTCGATTCTTCCATATTCAAATACTCCCCTCATTAACTAATTCCATATACTAACAAATAATAAATTCGACAAAACTACGATAATTCCTTCTTAAAGGATAAATTTTTTTTGTAAATTTTGCCTAATAATAAATAATAAATAATAAATAATAAATGAGTATAAAACAATCCTGCTGAATTTTATACTCATTTATTTATAATACTATCACTAATATTAATAACGACTTATTTTGTTAAAATATCAGCATCTTTTAGCATCCATTCTATATAAATTCCATATCCAACATCAGGTTTATTTATGAGGACATGTGTTACAGCTCCGACAATTTTATCGTTCTGAATTATAGGACTTCCACTCATTCCTTGGACTATTCCACCTGTTTTTTGCAAAAGTTCTGAATCTGTAACTTTAATAATCATGCTCTTAGGCCCTGGAGTATCTTGTTGAAGCAGTTTTTCAATTTCTATATCGTAAGTTTTTGGACTTTCTCCATCAATAGTAGTTATTATTTTTGCAGGACCTGTTTTTATTTCATTTCTCAAACCTATTTTCATAGGTCTATTAAACTTGCTGTTTATTAAATCTTTGCTGCTACTTCCAAATATACCACAATCAGTATTTTTATATATATCACCTAGAGTTATATCTTCATCTATAAAAATACCTTTAAGTTCTCCAGGATTTCCTCTGGTACCTTTTCTAATAGATACTATTGAAGAGGATACTATCTGCCCTGAACTTATACTTAATATTGTACCTGTATCTCCATCAGTTATAGGATGACCTAATGCAGCAAATTTTTTTGTTTTTTCATCATAAAAAGTTAAGGTACCTACACCAGCAGTAGAATCTCTTATCCATAAACCTATTTTGTATTTATTGTCATCTAAACTCTTAATTGGTCTTATTTTTTTAGATAATTCAGTACCTTTTCTATCTATTATCAATGTTAAATCTTTACCTTCACAAGAATTAACTATTTGAGCTACTTGTTCTGAGCTAATTATAGGTATATCATTAATTTTTATTATATTATCCCCAATTTGTACTCCAGCTACAGCACCTGGACTGGTGGTTTTTCCATTTTCAGTTTCTACATCAGATAATGCAACTATTAAAACTCCCTTCGTATTTAATTTAACTCCTACTGGCTGACCTCCAGGATATAGACTAATTTCCGATGGTATAGCTTTAACTGAAACAGATTTAATTGGAACCAATCCTAATAATGTAGCTTTTGCTTTTCTATTATATTTATCATCTATTAAATTTGTAACTTTAATATCTTTATATTCTGTAAGCTTGACAAAGTAGCTGCTTTTTAGTTCTGCACCTTCTCTTATAAAAATTGTAGCAGGAATGCTATTTATAATATAGTAAATACCTAAAGCTAAAAAAATCATAGGAGTTAAAATCCAGCATAACATCTTCATATATTTTTTTCTCATGCTTTTTTCCTCCTGCCTTTAATGATTTTCTAACTTTAAGTTGCCCTTTAAAATATGTTATTATGCTATTATAAAGTTTCATATAAAGTTAAAGCTTTATCTTAAAATCTAATTTATGATAAAAAATAAAATATTTAATTAATAATTTTTATCATTAAAACAAAATAAAGGTATAACTTTTAAAAGTTATACCTTTATTTTTCCACACAAATAGAAATTTTATTTATAAATTGACACTATATTATAAATTTTTTAAATTTACTTTTTTCTCTTCAGCCATGTAAATTAATTCTTTAGCATGATCCAAAGTTAATTTTGTAACTTCAGCTCCTCCTACCATCCTTGCTATTTCATACTGCTTTTGTTCTTCGTTCATCTTTGTAACTAAAGTATAAGTTTTGTCTTTTTTTACTTCTTTAGAAATTAAAAAATGTATATCTGACATACATGCTATCTGCGGCAAATGAGTAACACAGAAAACTTGATGTTTTTTTGAAATTAAGTACATCTTTTCAGCTACGCTTTGAGCTATTCTTCCACTTATACCTACATCTATCTCATCAAAAATTACTGAAGGTATCATATCTTTGTCAACAAATACAGTTTTCAGAGCCAGCATTATTCTTGACAGTTCTCCTCCAGAAACTATTTTTTCCATAGATTTTAACGGTTCTCCAGGATTTGTAGAAATTAAAAATTGTACTTTATCTTCACCATCTTCGTTAAAGTTTCCAGTGGAAAGAACTTCTATTTTAAATACGCTCTTCTCCAATCCTATATAAGATAATTCTTTTTTTACTGCACTTTCAAGCTCTAATGAAACCTCTTTTCTTATTTGATGAAGTTTACCCGCTAAAATCTTAATTTCACTTAAAATCTTATTTTTTTCTATTTTAAGCTGTTCTATCCTTTCACTGCTATTTACTAAATCATGATATTGGATTTCAATTTTATTTCTGTAGTCCAATATATCTTTTATAGTACCTCCATATTTTTTCTTATAGAGACTTATTTGATAAATTCTACTATTTATGAATTCAAGTTTATTTTCATCATATTGAATATTATCTTTTAGCTTTCTAATCTCTTCTATATATTCTTCTATATTATAATATACTGTTTCTATGCCATCAGCTATAGATTTAACTTTATCTACATGTTTTTGTATGCTTCTAAGTTCTTTAATTACAATGCCTAAACTATCATATACAGAAAGAGCACTATCACTACCATTATTTAAAATTTCATAACAGCTAATTAATGCTTTATTTATTTTTTCAGCATTAGACAATATTGAATATTGGCTTTCAAGTTCAATATCTTCATCTATTTTTAAATTAGCTTTATTTATTTCGTCCAGCTGATATTTGTAAAAATCTATTAATTTGTCCTTTTCACCTTCTTTTCCTTCTATATTATAAATATTATTCTCTACTTCTAATAATTTTTTATACTTATTTCTATAATTTTTTAAAGCCTCATTTATTTTTTCACCGCCAAAATAATCCAAGTAAGAAATATGGTTACCAGAGTCTAACAGATTTTGATTTTCATGTTGTCCATGTATATCAAGTAAAGTAGAACTGATAGATTTAATGTTAGAAATCAAAAGCGACTTTCCATTTACTTTGGCAATGCTTTTACCTGATTGAAAAGTTTCACGACTAATTATAACTAAATCCTCAAATTCTACTTCTAAAGCTGAAAGAATCTCTTCTGTTTTGGTATTTTCCACAGTAAAAACAGCTTCAACAAAAGTTTTTTCTTCACCAGTTCTTATTAAATCCTTACTAAACTTACCACCTAGTACATAGTTTATAGCATCAATTAATATAGATTTTCCTGCTCCTGTTTCACCAGTTAATACATTAAAACCTTTATCAAAATTTATAGTTAAATTTTCAATAAGTGCAAAATTTCTTATATTTAATTGCAGAAGCATGTTAAGCCTCCTGTTCACTTATCATTTTTTTTATCTTTTGAACTAACTGGTTAGCTTGTTCACTAGTTCTTACTAAAATAAAAATAGTATTATCTCCCGCAATAGTACCAGCAATTCCCTCGAAATTAAGGGAATCAATAGCCTCTGCAGCTGCGGAAGCTGAACCAGACATGGTTTTTACTACAATAAATTTATCAATATTCTCTACAGAAAGTACCGTCTGGCTAAAAATGCTAACAAGTTTATCTGACATAAATTTTTCAACCGGAGAAATAGAAGCATATTTGTACTTGCCGCTGTTTGATAATACTTTAGTAAGTTTTAATTCCTTAATATCTCTAGATACAGTAGCTTGAGTAACATCCATTCCCATATTTTTCAGTTCTTCAGCCAGTTCTTCTTGAGTTTCTATATCTTTTTCATTAATAATCTCTAAAATCTTTGCTTGCCTAGCAATTTTCATTCTTTATCACCTTCACACTCTTTAGTTCTTGAAGTTATTTTTTTTCTTAAAATATTAAAATAATCATATCCATCAAGTTTTATTAATCTGCACTTATTATTGGACATACTTATATTAATTCTATCTTTTTCACTTAATTCAAGTGACTGTTGACCATCAACAGTTAAAAATACACTTTCATATTTTTTCATTATTCGTATACACACCTTACTGCTGCCATCTATAACAATGGTTCTAGCACCTAGAGAATGTGGACATATTGGGGTTATAGACATTAATTTTAAGTCAGGAAACATAATAGGGCCTCCAGCAGAAAGAGAATATGCAGTTGAACCTGTAGGGGTTGAAACTATTACTCCATCTGCTGTAAAAGAAGAATAAAATTTATCATCTATATATATTTCATATTTAGCCATTCTAGCAAGAGTTCCTTTAGAAAGCACTACGTCATTTAGACCTATAAAATTACCGTATTTTCCATCACCAACTATATTGCAATCCAGCATTATTCTATCTTCTAAATAATATCTACCTTCCTGTATACTATAAATAGCCTCTTCTACTTCTGAACTTTCAACTTCTGTAAGAAATCCAAGATTACCAATATTTACTCCCATTATAGGTATATTATATCTAGCAATCTCCCTAGCCGTACCTAGAAGAGTTCCATCGCCGCCAAGTGACATAATAAAATCTAAATCTTTAGTTGCTTTTTGTGTCAATCCTTGAGTGTCATAAAATATTCTAATATCTGAATTTAATATAATATTTTTAATAATATTTATAATTGAGGATAATATTTTTCCTTCCTTATCCTTTGACTTATTCACATTAATGCCTATATTTCTCATAATTCCTCCCAAGCGGCCATATTACTTTAAAGTATCATGTGCATATTCAACTATTTTATTTATATAACCCATTTCAAAGTTCCCCTCATATTGTTTATCTTTTGTAAAATAGATAAGATATTCTATATTCCCTTCAGGCCCTCTTATAGGCGAATAATCTAAATTTATAATTTTCATTCCTTTATCTAATATGAAGTTAGCTATTGAATAAATGACTTCTTTGTGCGTTGAAGGCTCTTTTACTACACCTTTTTTACCAACCTTTTCTCTACCAGCCTCAAATTGAGGTTTTATAAGCGCCATCACTTCACCATTATCATTAAGCAAGTTTACAACCGGCTCTATTACCTTTTTCAGTGAAATAAAAGAAACATCTATGCTTGCAAAGTCACCAATTTCACCAACCTGTTCCAAAGTAACATATCTTACATTAGTCCTTTCAAGACAAAGTACTCTAGGGTCAGTTCTGAGCTTCCAAGCAAATTGTCCATAGCCAACATCTATTGCTACTACTTTTCTTGCTCCGTTTTGAAGCATACAGTCGGTAAAACCTCCTGTAGAAGCACCTATATCAAAGCATATCTTATCCTTTAATTTTATATTAAAAGTATTAACAGCCTTTTCGAGTTTCAGTCCTCCTCTGCTTACATAAGGAAGCTGTTCACCCTTAAACTCTATATTGGCATTTTTTTTTACTTTTTCTCCGCACTTATCAATTCTTTGTCCTTCTACAAATATTTGTCCTGCCATAATACTAGCTCTTGCTTTTTCTCTAGATGAGAACATACCCTTATTAACAAGCAGTACATCTAATCTTTCTTTTGTTTCAGACATATTATCCTCCTGCATTATTTATTCTTCACATATCCATTTATCTAATCAGCTGCTTTTAATAAGCTTTTAATTATCCCGTTTACATCCAGACCATATAGCTTATATAATATATCAATACTTCCATGTGTAATAAATTCATCTTTAAACCCAAGGTTTAAAACTTTTGTTTTGTTATTTAAACTAGATACATATTGAATTACAGAAGCTCCCAAGCCTCCATGTATTACATTATCTTCTATTGTAACAATAATATTGCCCTCTTCTACCAAACTCTTCAACATATCTTCATCTATTGGCTTTATGAAGCAAGCATTAACTATTGTTAAATCTATAGGATACTGAGTTAACTTTTCCTTTGTAAGCAAAGCAGACTGAACCATTTTCCCTGCAGCTATAACAGCTATTTTTTTATGTTTTTCATTATATTTTTCAGGTGAATATAAAATTTCCCATTTACCTCTTGAAAAATTTTTCAAAGCATAAAGTTTTACTTTATCACTGTCTCCACCTCTCGGGTATCTTATGGCAACAGGATAATTTTGCTTTACAGACCATCTTAACATAAATCTAAGCTCTTCAGTACATTTAGGTGTCATGATAGTCATATTTGGCATATGTGAAAGATATGACAAATCAAATACTCCCTGATGAGTTTCCCCATCTTCTCCTACAATACCAGCTCTATCAATTGCTAATACTACAGGTAGTTTTTGTATGCATACATCATGTAGAATCTGATCATACGCTCTTTGCAAAAAAGTAGAATATACAGCAAATACAGGTTTAAGTCCTTGGCTTGCCATACCTGCAGCCATTGTAACAGCATGCTGTTCTGCAATTCCTACGTCAAAAAACCTTTCTGGAAATTCTTTTGCAAACTGTCTTAATCCTGTACTGTCTCTCATTGCTGCCGTAATAGCTACTATATTTTTGTTTGAAGCTGCCAACTCCACAATTTCTTTTCCAAAAACATTTGAATAAGTTTCAACAGTAGAAGTTACACTTACTTCTCCACTGTCACAATCAAAAGGCCCTACACCATGGTATTTATCTGGACTTTTTTCAGCATACTCATAGCCTTTTCCTTTTTGAGTTACAACATGGATTATTACAGGTTCACTTATACTCTTTGCCATTGACATAACTTTGCTAAGTTCTTTAATATTATGACCATCTATAGGTCCTAGATATTTTAGTCCCATATCTTCAAACAGCATGCTTGGAACTATAACCTGCTTTATTCCATCCTTAAGCTTCTCAAGCGAATCCGCCATACCTTTCCCAATGCTTGGTATCTTTCTTAAAGTTGTATTAAGCTCTTTCTTTAACCAATTGTACTTTGGGTCTGCTCTTAGCTTGCTAAGATAAGTGGACAATCCCCCTACATTCCTCCCTATAGACATTTCATTATCATTTAGAATAACTATTATCTTAGTTTTTCTATATCCAACATCGTTCAACGCTTCAAGTGCCATACCTCCAGTTAAGGCACCATCTCCAATAACTGCAACTACATTATATTTTTTTTTATTTAAATCCCTTGCTCTAGCCATTCCAAGTGCTGCTGATATTGAAGTGCTGCTATGACCTGTTTCAAACATATCAAAAGGACTTTCTTCTCTCTTAGGAAAACCGCTGATTCCACCAAATTTTCTTAAAGTGTCAAACTTATCTCTTCTACCAGTTAATATCTTGTGAATATAAGCTTGATGTCCCACATCCCAAATAAGCCTATCCTCATTAAAATCAAATACATTATATAAACTTAAAGTAAGCTCAACTACGCCTAAATTTGAAGCTAAATGACCGCCCGTTTTAGAAACTTTATCTATTAAAAAACTTCTTATATCATTTGCTAAATATTCTAATTCAGCAAGAGACATACCTTTAATATCTTTAATGTCCCTATATTTATTTAACATTTCATACATAAGTATCTTTCCTTTTTAAAGAGTTTATTTTGTTTTCACTTTATTATCTCTATTTTTAAACCACTATTTATTATGCTAACCTTATAATAAAATCAATATACTATTAATCTAAATTTGAAAATGTAAAGTTTTCCCTTTATAAGCATAATAAAAGCTACTAACTTATCCTTCTTAGTAGCTTACAATTGTTATTATATCATAGTGATATACTTTTTTCAAAATATGTTACTATCTAATGTTAAAATTGTCTTTCAAGCAAAAACATTGTCAACTCTTGCAAGGAATCAGTATTTCTTCCTAATTCTTTTAACAATGAAATACACTCTTTTGTAAGACTTTCGCACATCACTTTACACTTCTCAAGGCCATAAGCAGTTATAAAATTAGTTTTTTCATTTTCTAAATCACTGTTTACGCTTTTACCTAATAATTCCTTATTGCCGATGACATTTAATATATCATCTCTAATTTGGAAAGTTAAACCTAACTTTTCACCATACTCTTTAAGCAATTTTATATCATTTTCCGGCACCTCTGCAAGAAATGCACCTGCTAGTATTGATGCTGTAATTAATGCTCCGGTTTTTTTACTGTGCATATAGGTCAATTCATCACTAGATATGCTTTTACCTTCGCTTAATATATCTACTACCTGGCCACCAATCATACCTTCAGCTCCAGCGGAATCTGCTATAATACTGCAAGCTTTTAATTCCTTGTAACCTCTTTGAAGACAATAGCTGAACATTATGCTTACAGCCTCATTTAAAAGAGCATCTCCTGCAAGCACAGCTATTGCCTCTCCAAAAACTTTATGATTAGAAGGTTTTCCTCTTCTAAAATCATCATTATCCATGCAGGGTAAATCATCATGAATTAATGAATATGTATGAATCATCTCTATAGCTGCAGCTACAGGTAAAATTTCTTTATAATCCTTATTGTACATGTTATAAACCAGAAGCATTAATATAGGTCTAATCCTTTTACCGCCTAAATTAATACTGTAACTCATAGCCTCGTAAATTTTTTTATTATAAGAACCCTTAGATTCAAAATATTGCTTTAAGAAAGTTTCCACTTCCTCTTTTAACCTTTTTATATCCATTTTTATTCCTCATTATTCAAAAAATCTTCTTCTTTATTATCAATAAGTATTTTTACCTTATTCTCAGCATCATTTAAAGCTTTATACAGCTTATTGCAAAGCTTAATACCCTCTTCATAGTGTTTCATAGATTTCTCTAAGCTTAACTGCTCACTTTCCATAATTTTCACAAGATCCTCTAATTTATTCATCATATTTTCAAAGGATTCACTTTTTTTTGTCATATTAAGTTCCTCCACAATATACTTATAGTTCATCTAAACATTGAATATTTGCATTAATATTTCCATCTTTAAATATAATTTTAACAGAGTTACTTTCTTTAAGTACCCTTTTTTCACTTATTATGTTTCCTGCCAAATCTTCAATTACTGCATATCCTTTACTTAATACCTTAAGAGGATTATGTGCTTCAATTAAAGCATAAATTTTGTTAAGATTTTCTTTTTTCATAGCTATATTAATATTCATTGTATAATTCAGCTTATCTTGTAAACTAGATATATAATTATATTGATTTAATATGTAATTCATAGGACTGTGTATATTTAAAGATTTATTTAATATTTGAATTCTATTATACTTATCTCTTATAATTCTATTCATATTAAAAATTAAATTTTCTTTAAGATTATCTATTCTTGAATTTAATTCCAGCAAGCTAGGAATAACTATTTCTGCAGCTGCTGAAGGGGTTGATGCTCTTCTGTCACTTACAAAATCAACTATAGTAAAATCAGTTTCATGGCCTACACCAGTTACGATAGGCTTTTTAGAATTATAAACTGAGTAAGCCAATTTTTCATTATTAAAAGCCCAAAGCTCCTCTAAAGATCCTCCACCTCTAGCCAAAATAATTACATCTACATTTTCGATTTTATTTAATGTTTCTATACCCTTTATAATATCTTCACTGGCATTTTCTCCTTGAACTAAGGCAGGATATATAAGTAGCTCTACAGAGCTGTTCCTTCTAGTAGAAACATTTATAATGTCTCTTATTGCAGCTCCTGTAGGAGAAGTTATTATTCCTACTTTTCTAGGATATTTAGGTAAAGGCCTTTTGTGTGCTGAACTAAACAAACCTTCTCTTTCAAGCTTTAATTTAAGCTGCTGAAAAGCAACATAGAGTTCTCCAATGCCCTGTTGTATCATTTCATGACAGTACAGCTGGTAGACTCCTTCTTTTTCATAAACGGACAGCTTTCCTTTTATTATTACATTATCTCCATCTTTTGGAATAAAATTTAAAGCCCTCGCATAGTCTTTAAACATTATACAATTTATTTTACTTCTATCATCTTTTAAGGAAAAATACAAATGTCCGCTTGAATGCATTTTAAAGTTTGATATTTCACCCTTTACATTTATATTGTTCAGTATAAAATCAGAATCAATTATCTTTTTTACATAGTTATTAAGTGCAGTAACAGATAAAGTTTTAATATACATTTTTAATCCAAGCCTCGCATGTATTTTTTATCAGCATTGTAGTAGTCATAGCTCCAACTCCACCTGGTACTGGTGTTAAGAAAGAAGCTATAGGCATTACTTCATCAAATAGTACATCACCTTTTATTTTACCTTCAACCATAGTAGTTCCAACATCTATAACTATAGCTCCCTCTTTAACATATTCCTTATTTATAAAAGAAGGTTTTCCAAGAGCACAAACCAATATATCTGCACTTTTGCAAACTTCTTTTAGATTCTTTGTTTTTGAATGACATATAGTAACAGTAGCATTTTCACTTAAAAGAAGTGCAGCAGCAGGTTTTCCTACGATATTGCTTCTTCCAACTACTACTGCGTGCTTGCCTTCAATACTACAACCAGTATTTTTTATAAGTTTTATAATACTTTGAGGAGTACATGGCACAAAAGAACTCTCACCTTTATAAAACTTCCCTAAATTAATATCTGTTAATCCATCTACATCTTTTAAATAGCTTAATCTTGATGTTATTTTCTTTTCATCTAAATGCTTAGGCAAAGGGAGCTGAATTATTATACCATCAACTTCTTTATCATTATTTAATCTATCTAAAAGCTCTAAAAACTCTTTCTCACTTACTTTATCACTTAAAGAAATTTTTCTATACTCCACACCTAATTCATCGCAAAGTTTCTTTTGATTGTTAGTATAGCTTATAGAACCTCCATCACTACCAGCAAGTACTGCAGCTAGGCATGGTCCTCTTAACCCTTCAGCTTTTTTTTTATCAATCTGCTCTTTTATTTCCATTTTTAAGTTCTTGGCAATAACTTTTCCATCAATTATGTTTCCCATTGATTTACCCCCTTGTTCTAAACATTACTCTCTTTTATCATTCTATCTAATACTCCATTAATAAATCCAAAAGATTTTTCATCTGAATATTTTTTTGCAAGTTCCACGCCTTCATTAACAGAAACCTTTTCAGGTATATCTTTTTCATAAAATATTTCAAAAGTTGAAATTCTTAATATTGCCAAATCGATTTTAGACAATCTATACAGCTTCCAATTCACTAAATATTTTTCAATTTTACTGTCTATATCTGTACTATTTTCCTGAACCCCTTTTAACACTCTTATAATGTAATCAAAATCTAAATTCTTTAAATCTAAGTCTGTATGTTCCTTAAAATTCTCTAAAATATGCTCGTAACTCTCTTTATTAATAGACATTTCAAAAAGCAACTTCATAGCAATTTCTCTAGATTTTCTTCTGTTCATTTTGTTCCTCCTAATAATAAACTAGCACCATTGGTAAGTTCATCAATTATTTATATTATTCTATATTTGAATTATTATCAAGTTAAATATAATTATACCAATATAAGATTTTTTTACAATAATTGTTTAGCTTTTATCTTAAAATAAAAGCACAAGAAAAAACCCTCTGTAATCTCAGAGGGAAATATTACTCTTCATATTCAACCTGATTTTCATCTTGCTTAGGGATTACCACATTTTGAACATGTACGTTTACTGCAGAAACTTCAAGTCCTGTCATAGTTTCTACTGTCTTTTTAACATTTTCCTGTACTTGCCTGCAAACATCCGGTATCTTAACCCCATACTCAACAACCACATATAATTCAATTGTTGAACTGCTCTCTCCTACATTTACCTTAACTCCCTTGGAAAGATTCTTCTTTCCTGTGAGAATTTGAGTTATACCTCCTACAAGATTAGCACTCATTCCTACTATGCCTTTAATCTCCGTAGCAGCTAAACCCGCAATAACTCCAACAACCTCATCAGATATTTTTACTATCCCCATATCCATTTCTTCTCTTTGATTTTCTTCCATCTCAGTACCTCCTTGCTTATGCAAGTAATAGTTTTTTCTTATGTACATTATATCAAATGTATTATAATTTTACAAATATTATTGTTTCATAGCAATTTCAACGTCCTTAATCTTTGTTATGCCTAATACTATATTTTTAATATCTTTAGTCTGCTTTTCTGTAAGCTTCTCAGCAGTCTTTACATATACCATAACCTTATCTTCTGATATTTGACAGAAAGAATCTTCATATCCTTTTCCTTGCAGTGCAGCTTCTATTTTTTGTTCGTTTGTATTATTTGTAGTTAATGTTTGAAGCTTCTTAGCCATAGTTTCTTTTGTTTCTTTTGCAGCATTGGGGTCATCTATTATAGTTTTATATGTAGGAACATCCGTAGCATACCTTTGCTCACGTTTCAGCTTTTGCTCTGTAAAGAAGTCACTTTTGGAACTTGAAGCATCTGTCTTCTGTATTTCTGTGGAGTCAACATATAATGGGCTGTTGACCTTTGTGGCAAGTATTCCTGCACACACAATTAATACTAGTAAAGTGGCAATAATAAAGGCTTGTTTCTTATTCATTTATATCTTCCTCCCATCAAATCTTTCTAATGCATTATATGATTATTTTTTATAATATATTCTAATTTTCCATAGGATATACGCTAACTTTATCTGATGTCAGGTTATATAGTCTAGTTACAACCTGTGTTATCTGAAGTTGTACTACTTTATCCTTTGCCCCTTCTGCAATAACGCAAACCCCAATAATCTTTGGTTTTTTAGTTTGAACTATAAGAGGTTGATTTTTCACTCCATCATTTGTTACTACAATAGTACTTCCACTATTTTTTTGGGTTGTATCCCTAGTCCCTCCTGCATCATCCCTTTCCTTTGTAATACTTGTTGAATCATTTATATTAACAGCAGGTATCTGTTCTTCGCTTCCTTCTACAGTTATCATAACTTTTGTTTTTCCAACACCTTTCATGTCCTCAAGAACAGATTTTAATTTATTTTCAGCTGCTGTTTCGTAATCCTCAGTACTTGTATTAGTTTTCACCGATACAACATTAGCTTCTGTATTTATTTTAGCTGTGCTGGTACTTTTAAAATAGTCAGTACCTATCACCACTAATATGCCAATGAGTACAATACTTAAACAGGCAATTAAGAAATTGGGCAGCTTATTATTCTTGCTTTTTTCAACTTTGTTCTCCTTAGATGTAAATAACTTCTTTAATTCTTTAATAATACCATCTAAAATTTTATTTAAATCCATAGTTTACCCTCCTGTATTCCTATTCTGTACACAAAGATTATTAATCTTCGCGCCTCCTGTATTCCTTATAAACATATAACAATTAACAATTGTTATGCTTCTTGTTATATTTAAATTTTATGTAAATATCCATAAAAAACTAAATACAGACTACTGCTTGTATACTTCAATTACATCTGAAGAAACTCCCAGCTCCTTGCTTAAGTAATCTTTAAGCAGCCTGCTCTTTTCGTCATTCAATACCTGTACTGAGTTTTCCAGATCACTTTTTGTGCTTACTTCTACCTTTTTAACCTTTTCCACTTTTCCATCTTGTAATCCTATCTTTAAATTTTTAATAAAAACACTGTTATTGCTTTCGTCATAACCAACAGCTGCATCAACTTTATAGTTGTTTTTAGGAAATTTTTCCTTTAACTTTTTCTCACACTGATTTTCTAAATTTAACTTAAAAATATTCAAAGTATTAGTCATGCTGTTTTCTTTATATTTTTCAAAATTTTGTTCGTAACCTTTTTGGTCAAAATATTGCACAGCTTTGTTTGCATAATCATCAATATTAAAGTTCCTATCGAACAGCTTGATAATTGGATTAATTAAAACTGTAATAAGTATTAATCCTAAAACAAATTTTGTATACTTTTTAAAGCTGTTATTTGGCATAACCATTTCTACGGCTGTTATAAATATTACAGCTGTACATATAGAAATAATCCAAGTCCTTAGTTCTTCAATCATATTCACACCTACTTTTATCCTATTATTTGATTTTCATCACCCTCCTACTGCCATTTTTCCAGCGGATGCTATTATAGATACCATAATAAAAAACATAATCGATACGCTTATAACACAAGACATAAGCATCGTTAAGGAATTTCCTACTGATGTTATACAATTTACAATTTTACTGTCACTTATAGGCTCAATTAACGCAGCAGTAAGCTTATACATAAAAGACATTATAAGTATTTTAAGTATTGGGAAAATCACAATAGCTAAAATTATTACTAATCCTAAAGCACTAAGTGCATTTTTTAACAAAAGAGAATATCCAGCAACTGTAGCAATAGCATCCGATAAAGCCTTTCCAATAATAGGTACAAAATTATCAACAGCATATTTAGCTGTTTTAATTGTAACTTGATCTATGGTCTTAGAGGTTATTCCTCGTATTGTTATAATTCCTATGAAAATAGTCATCACAAAGCCTTGAGTCCATAAAGCTATCTGATTGAGAAGCTTTGTAAGCTTCTCAATTTTAAATTCATGAGATATATTATTTACAAACTGAAGAACAAAACTCATAAAAATTATAGGTATTATAATGTTTACATATATTTTTGCATTAATATTAATTGCAGCTATTATTATAGGATCCATAACTGCCGCCTCTGTAAAACCTCCTACACTTGCCAACAGTACCATAAGTACAGGTATGAGAGCTGACATAAAATCTGAAGTTCTATTTATAGTATCCTTTGCTACTCCAACTGCAGTATAAAAACTTTTTGTTACAAGTATGATTATCATAGCATAGCAGGCAAAATAGGCTATATTTGATAGTTCTTCTTTACTAAAAGCCTTTTGCAAATTATTCAAAAGAGCACATACTATAGCGATTATTACTAGTATAGATACTGTCTTAAGTATTGCTGCTACTTCTCTAAAACTGTAGATAAATAAAGCGTTAGATATTTTCTTAATAGAAAACTTCCCATCTCCTGTTTTCATAAATTCATTGACAAATTGTTTTGCATCCAAGTCTTTTAAAACTTCATATTCTGTTTTCATATTTAATATATAATCATATAATCGTTCAACCTGCTGACTTTCATCTTTATCTATATTATTTCCGCTTCCTTGTGCAGCCTGGACATTTAAAGGAAAAAGAATAATCATTAAAACTACTATAATAATTTTTTTCATAATTCCCTCCTGTATTCCTTTTAAGCATGCAATAATTTTTAATCATTGCATCTTTTACATTATCTTCAGAATTGATTGAAGCACTGCCATTAATATTGGTATGGCAAGTACCAATATTAATATTTTTCCTGCAAATTCAACCTTAGAAGCTATATTCCCTTCCCCTGCATCCCTGCATATTTCTGCACAAAATGAAGCTAAATATGCTATACCTAATATTTTAAAAACAGTGTTTATATATACATAATCTATGTTCGCTTTTATAGCTAACTGCTGAAGCAGCTGTAATATAGCTGTAATTTTTGATATCATAAATAGAAATATTAGTATACCTACCACTGTGCTCAGCTGTATTGCCAATACTCCATTTTCTTTTCTTAATATAAACACTATAAACAGAGCAATAAATGCAAATGCTACAATTTTGACTATTTCCATAATCCCTCCTGTATGCCTTTTAAGCACATAACAATTATTAATCGTTATGACTTCTATAATGTAAACATGGTTTTTACGCTGCTAAATAACTTACTTATTAGATTTATAACCATAGTTAAAATTATAATAATACCTGTAAGATTAGCTATTGTAGCAAAGTCATCCTTTCCTGAGGATTTAAGAACCTTGTCTAGTATTATTAATATTATTGCTAAACCGCCAATTTTGAATATTATATTTATATCCAACATCTTGTCCACCTCCTATACCAAAACTATTACTATCATGGCACCAATACTAAAACCTAAGTAGCGGTACATCTTAACATTTTTATTCATTTCAATCTCTGCACTACTTATTCTCTTTTTTAAATTACTAATAAAAAGAGAAAATATTTTTTTATGACCTTCTAAATCTGACTCCCCCAATGATTTGGACAGATCTAAAATTATATTTATATCTTCTTTATTTATATTTAAAGCTATATCCTTATCATTAAAACATCTGATAAATGCCTCATGTACAGTCTCTACTTCATTTGAATAAAGTAAATTTGACGCTTTCATAAAAATATCACTGATTGGATTTTCGCTCTTTTTTGACACATTGTACAAGGCTTCTGGCAAAGGAGTATAGGTATATTCTATTTCATTTTGAAGCTGGTTTATTGCTCTTTCTAATTCATTAAGCTGTTTAACCCTTTTTTTAAAACCTTCACCATATATAATGCCTCCTGCTGTTGATGCCGCCAAAATTAATAAACAACCCATAACCTTAATCATTTTATCCCCTCCATAGTTCTTCTTTTTTTTCAAAGTCATAAACATATTCTATTGTGCCAGCCCCGTAACGAGTACTTAATACTACAGCTCTCCTAAATACATGATTTTCAACTATTTCTTTAAAAACAAGCCTGTTGAATAAATCTTCAATTCCATAACCATGTATAGTAGTTATAAGATTAATGCCTGAATTAAGAGCCATTATAATACTTTCCATATCTTTATGAGTTCCGATTTCATCACAAACTATGGCTTCTGGGGACATACTTCTAATGGCCATCATAATCCCTTCTGCTTTAGGACAATTGTCTAATACATCAGTGCGAACTCCTACATTCATTTGAGGAATACCATTATAGCATCCGCTTATTTCACTTCTTTCATCTATGATACAAACTTTTTTACCTTTAAAATTTATTTTTTTAATACCATCTGATAAATTTCTAGCTATATCTCTAATTAAAGTTGTTTTTCCACATCTAGGAGGAGATATAATTATTGTATTCATTAATTTATTATCTTTAACAATATAAGGCATTAAATTATCAGAACAACCTTCTACTTCCTTACATACTCTTATATTTATAGAACCTATACTTTTAATAGTTTTTATTTTGTTATTCTCAATGACACAGCTACCGCACAAACCAACTCGATGTCCACCCTTTATAGTTATATATCCCTGCTTAATTTCTTCTTCAAAAGCATAAATAGAATAATTGCTTATATGCTGAATAATAAGCTTTATATCTTGTACTGATACTATAACTCCTGTAATTACCTCTTCATTCCCTAATTGTAAAATCAATGGTTTGTCCACTTTTAATCTAATCTCCTGCAAGGTATCCAGTCCCTTTATGTCCTTAATTACAGACTTTATATTACTAGGTAAGATATCTAAAACATCTTTAGTATTCTTCATCTTTTATCCTCCCTTCCTATATAATTCCTATTATAATTTTAGTGAAATTATTCCACTTAATTCTAAAATTATTCAAGCAAAAAAAGACACATAAGGCAAAACCTTGTGTGTCTAATCTCTTTTACTTTTCCTTTTCTTTACAGCAATCAAGTAGAACTTCCTTATGACAATTTGGGCAGGTTATCTTCTCATTACATCTGCATATATCTCTGTCAATATAAACGGTCTCCTCACAATGAGGGCACTGTAAATTTATATAACTTCCAAGATCATCTTCTTCACACTCTTCATCATCATAAATGTCTTCTTCTAAATTACTTAAATCTTCATCAATTGCATCTACATAATCTTCCATTTCATTTTGATTTTCTCTTAATAAATCAATTTCCTCCGCCATCGTTTTTAGTATACTTGCTATTTCGGATATTGCTCTACCTTCTTTTGTAGTTTTATCAATATCCATTCCATCAATTAAACCATTTAAATAAGCTACTTTTGAAACCATTGATTCCATATTAACACATCCTTTTTAAGTAAAAAATTAGCAGTATAAAATCATTATTTTATACTGCTATTATCTATTAAACTATTTTATATTATGTTCTAAACTCTCTCCATATATTCACCAGTTCTAGTATCTATTCTTATCATTTCACCTTCGTTCACAAATAAAGGAACCATAACAGTTGCACCTGTTTCCACTGTTGCAGGTTTTAGTGTATTTGTAGCTGTATTTCCTTTTGCACCTGGTTCAGTATATGTTACTTGAAGTTCTACAAAGTTTGGTGGTTCTACTGAAAATGCTTCTCCTTTATAAAATTTAATTACAGCAAACATGTTTTCTTTTAAGAATTTAATAGCCTCCTCTACCTTTTCATGATTAAGAGGAATTTGATCAAAGGTTTCTGGATCCATAAAGTAGTAAAGTTCTCCATCAGAATATAAATACTGCATTTCTTTTCTTTCTATAACTGCTTCCTGTAATTTATCGGTAGGGTTAAAAGTTCTATCTGTTACCCCGCCTTGAATAACATTTCTTAACTTTGTTCTAACAAAAGCAGCTCCCTTTCCTGGCTTTACATGTAGAAAATCAACTACTGTGTAAACTTGTCCATCTAATTCAAAAGTAGTACCTTTTCTTAAATCTCCTGCTGATATCATTAAGTATCCCTCCAAAAACTATAAATTCATTTATATTATAACCCTTTCAGGTGAATTAATACCAAAATTATTTAATATAGTTAACTAATGATTTTATTAAATACTATAGTAGATTAATTTCTATGGAATTCTTACCAAAGATATTTTATCAAAACTTGTGATTATTTGCAAACATTATTATTTATTTCTTTAAATTCTTTAAATTTCTTTATGCTTTTAATGCTATTTATTTTTTATAAAATAGAGTTTTGAACTTATATTCTGTTTATTACTGTAATCTATCACTATTTTTACATTGTCAGCATAACAAAAATTATCTAAGTTCTGAAAATCTTGTAGGATATTATAGAAAGAATTAATATCTCCGCTATATTCTATTTCTATGTTAGCAATATTTTCATCTTCCAAAGCACTGCCAATATTTTTAATTGTTATATTGCTATCTTTTAACAATATACTCAAAATATCACTGTATCCGTACTTTTTATGTATACTAGAATAACTAAAGGTATGGCTACTAACATTTATAGATTTTATACTTGAAAATAGTTTATAATTTTCTTCACATAACAAAAAAATAATAGTTACAAACACTAATACTATCAGTTTATATAAATTTAAGTTATATTTTTTCATAGCTTAACCTCTAAAATAAAATTAAAACTAAAAACATTATCTTTTTCATAAAGAGGAGAAAGAGACAAAATACTATACCCACCATAATTTTCAATATTTTTAATAATACTATAGTATTGATCTTTATTATAAATTATTAAGTCAGCAGTTATCTTATTATCATTTATTTCAACGCTTTTATAATTTAAATCTTTATTTAAATCCGCTAAAAATTTTTTAAAACTCTGTATAGTATAGCTAGTTTTTTTTAAATGAGCATTAGATATTTCAGTTTCACTTAGTTTATAACTTATTATAGCTTTTTTCTTTTGAATCAATTGTTCGTTTTTGCTTTTACCGAATAACATAGTACCATATAAAATTAAACATAACAGCCACAAAACTAATATACAAGTTTTATATTTTTTTATCTTAATATCTATAAACTTTTTTTCTAATTCTTTTGGTATAAAATTCAAGTTTTCCATAAAATTTATCCTCTTTTTGCTGCAATACCTCTAAATAATCTCTTTTGGTTTAAATCTCCTAAATCTTCACACTTAAAATCCCGTGAAATTAAATCTATAATTTTTTTGCTTCTTATATTAGCAAAGTATATATTTTCAATATTTTTTTCCGAATATTTTTTACTTTTGTTTATAAAATCATAAAACTTACGTATTAAATTTTCTTCATTAACATAATCTTTTATTATACTGTTATAAATAACTTTATTGTAGATACAACATAACAAATATAGCTTATCTCTATACTCAAAAATAAAAATATAATTTTCACTTTTTATTTTTCTTTTAAAGTAGTTTATAACAGAAAACTGGAGCAAATAAATGCCTCTAATATTGATATCAGTATGCATAAGTTCATTTATTACTGCTAATTTATTACTATTTACACAAAATACTGCAAATTGCTGATTATCTTTATCTTGCTTAATAATCGAATAAGCAAAAATTAAATTATCAATATTTCTGAAATAATAATATAATTCATCCTTTATTAAATCATAAACTTGATTTGACTTTGTCTTTGGAAGTATAAAATTTCTTACATTAACCTCTTCCCCTTCTAATACAATATTCACTTTGCTTTTTTTTATATCTATATTAATGCCTTCAGATATATTAAGCTTATATTCAAAACTTTTATAACTATTATGCTTTGCTATATATTCTTCACCTAACTCAATCACTATTTGCCTTCTAAACATTTATTCTATCCTGCCTTCTACGAATATAGTCTTATTATAAATAAACTTTAAATTTCCATTTGTAATTTTGTATTCATAAATCTCTCTTTTAAAGCAATAATCATCTACATAACTCTCAAATAAGAATTTTTTGCTTACTAAATCATATTTAAGACTTCCTTTTTTACCATCTATATCATAACTAATAATATTATTATTTAAGTAAAAATCAACACAATCAGAAGTTAGCGGGATTACATTCTGTATTATGTTTTTATACAATTCAGTAAACAAATATTCTCTATATTCATCCTCTTTTTTATTCATAATAATGTAATCTTTATAACTCACAACATCTTTAGTCTTTTTTAACTCCATTGTAAAAAAAGACAAAACTATAAGCAGACAAAGCATACCTATAAAAAGTATATATATGAGTATATAGCCCTTTTTTATGTTTCCAGCTTTATTCCAAAACATCGTTCGTATCTTTCTCCACTTCTAGCAGTTATACATATGTATGTTGTATTTCTTTTTTGAACAACTGTAAAACTGCTAATATTATTTAATATATTATTAACTGCTTTTACAACATTATTTTCTGTATGAACAAGTACAATGCACCCATTTGTGTTTTGTTGTATGTATTTTTTTGTAATACCATCAGAATAATTTATTTGTATTACATTATTATTAATCCTTACATTTTTTCCATTATTAATTTCCTGTTCTATAAACATAAGAGCCTCAAAACAGTAAAAATATTCTCTATATTCTTTTGTATTTTCTTTATAGATTAAATTGTATTTTAAAAATATTGGAATTAATATACTTACTAAAATACTAGCTATTCCAGCAGAAACAATTACTTCTAAAAGAGTAAATCCTTTTTTCATATATAATTACCTTTATAAAATTCACATTTTATTTTTTCTTCCCGGTTATTTATTTTTACATAAAGCTCTAATTCTATTTTTAAAACTTCACCATCAGTTATTTTCATAACTAAATAGCTGTCATCATTTTCCTTATCCACATCGAATATTTCTTCTAATTTAAGAGTTTTTATATTATCAATAGTTAACTTATCTTTCCTAATATATTTTCTACCATTATTATTTAAATTTTTTATGCTGCTATAGGTAGAATTAAAAATTATCTCCTTCTTAACTGCCTCTAAAACATATAAAAAGCTTGATAACTCTTTGTTGTACTTTTTAAGCTTCATATTATTTAATTGAATACACATTATACAGTTAAATAAAATAGAAAAGATACTAAGTGCACATAAAACTTCAATTATAGTAAAGCCTGATTTCTTATTTGATTTCAGCATAGCCAACTCCTACATTAACAGTAATGCTGTATAGATTGTTTTTATTATCTCTCAAAGTAATTGTTCCAGCATCGCAAGCTATTCCATTTTTATTAATATCTATCTTTGAAAGTTTCATATTTATTGAATTTATTTTTATTCCTTCTGGCAAAGTAAAACTATCTATTTTTTTACCATCACACTTAAAACTAACTTCATTATTGATAATATTAAAAAATACAAATCCAGGCTTTTGTTTTTTTCTGCAATACTGCTTTCCATCATTTATAATACCTAATATCATATTTTCACTCATGATTAAATCTATATCGTTTTTCATTCTATTATAATTAGAAGAAGTTATTAAGCTTGAAGCACTAAGCAAGATAACAATTGAAATAACTATTAAAATTTCTAATATTGTAAAACCTTTTTTAATCTTCAAATTAATCACCGTTTAATTATTGATTTGAATTAAATATTAAAGTATCATCCTTCATAATGGTATAACCACTAGTATTAGCATTAATGTTTATTACATAAACATTATTGTCGTTAGTAAACTTTATAGATACATTTTTAGAATCTGCAATAGTGATAGAATCACTTGTAAGTCCTTGTACTCCAGTTACATCATTAATTGCATTTAAAATATTTGATTTGTTACTGAAACTGCTTTCTTGTTCAGAGTAACTCCACATAGCTGCAGAATATATTTCCTTTCCCATACTAATTGCCTTTGTGTTCTTTGCTTTTTCAATATAACCTGATACTTTTGGAACAGTAAGACTGGCTAAAATAACCACTATAGAAACTGCTATAATTACTTCTATAAGTGTAAAACCTTTTTTTACTTTCATTATCTAATCTCCTTTTTATAAATTATCCATTATACTTATCATAGGAAGAAGCAGGGATACAAGCATTGTTCCAATTACAAGTGAAAGCACTATAATCATGGCTGGTTCAATAAGCGTTGTAGATTTATCAATTGAATTATATACTTCTTCTTCCATAACTTCTGAAAATTTTAACAACATTTCTGGCAAAGTACCTGTTTCTTCACCTATTCTTATCATAGAATATAATATAGACGGAAAAATCTCTGTACTTTTTATACTTTCTGACATACTTTTACCTGCTCTAATTTCTTTTAAACATATTTTAACTTTAGAATTTAAATATTCATTACTTATTACACTGCAGGCTATTTCAAATGCATTTATAATATGAATACCGCTTTGTAAAAGAATTCCTAAAGTTCTAGAAAACCTAACTGAAGCCAATTTTACCATTAAATCTTTGATTATCTTATTATACAATATAAAGCGATGAAAAAACTTTTTAACGCCAGCTAACTTATCATAATAATTAAGCATTAAAAACGTAACTACTATAGCAGCTGCAAAATAAATAAAATAATTATTTACAAAAGTTGCAATTAAAATAAACCAAGAGGTAAGTAGTGGTATCTTTGCTCCTAAACTATTTAAGGTAGTTAAAAAAACAGGAATTACATTAGTAATCATAATTTCCATAATTAAAATACTGGTTAAAAATATGATACCTGGATACAGCATTGACTTAAGTATTTTTCTCTTAACTTTATCTTCATAATGATAAAACTTTGATAAGTTGGATACTACATTTTCCAGCTTACCACTTTCCTCACCAACTTTTATCATATTTATTAAATACTCAGGATAAATGTTATTATATATTTTCATGCAGTAGGATAACTCTGCCCCTTGGTAAACCATTTCCCTTATTTCATATAAGCTTTTTCTTATATTTTTATTTAAGCTTTCGTTGTAAAGTATGGACAATGCTTCTGATATATTTATACCTGCAGATAAAAGTGTAAAAAAATGTGCACAAAATAAAGATAAATCCTTTGAAGACACATTTTTATTTACTAGACTATTTTTTTTATATCCAAGTTCTTTATATTGAATTATATAAAAACCTTTATCTCTTAAGGATACTACTAACTCTTGCTTATCAGAACACCAACATTTGCCTTCTAATTCTTCCCCTTTTAAATTTTTAATTTTATAAATACAAAAAGCCATACTTCTACACCCCAATTATTGTTTACATAATAGATAACTACAAATAACTACTGCAAAGTTTTATATATTCTTCATAAGTAGTTACCCCTTTTTTTACTAGTTCTCTGCAGTAATCCCTAAGAGACAGCATTCCTTTTATTTCATTATAACTTCTAAGCTTACCTGCACTATTTTCATTAACTATGAGTCTTCTCAGTTTCTCATCTACATACATTATTTCATATACCACAGTTCTATGCTTGTAACCTGTATTATTGCAATGATGGCAGCCTTTTCCTTTATAAATCTGCTTATTTTTGTTTAAAGCTAAATCAATTATTTCCTTATCAGAAGCTTTATACTTTACTTTGCAGCAGCTACATATGACTCTGACAAGTCTTTGAGCTATACAAACTAATAGTGAATCTGCTGCAAGATAATTTGGTACCCCCATATCAATAAGCCTCAATATAGAGGATGCAGCATCATTTGTATGCAAGGTAGAAATTACCAGATGTCCTGTAATAGCTGCTCGGATGGCTATTTGCGCAGTTTCCTCATCTCTAATTTCTCCTATCATTATTACATTCGGATCCTGCCTTAAAATACTCCTTAAACCGCTTTCAAAAGTTAATCCTGCTTTAGAATTTACATTCACTTGATTTATTCCTTTAATGGTATATTCTACAGGATCTTCAATAGTAACAATATTTTTGTGTATTTTGTCCATTTGATTAAGCATTGCGTATAAAGTAGTAGTCTTTCCACTTCCAGTTGGACCTGTAACCAGAATAATTCCGTGATTGCTCTTTAAAACTCTTTCTATGTCTTCTATACCTGAGTTACTGAACCCCAAAGCTTTAAGTGTCATTAAACATTCTCTCTTATATAAAATTCTTATAGCTATTTTTTCACCATGCATGGTAGGTAAAGAAGATATTCTTAAATCATAAGCTATTTCTTTAACTTTAAACTCAAGCTTTCCATCTTGAGGCAATCTCTTATCTGCAATATCCATTCCTGATTGAACCTTTATTCTAATACATAAAGCAGGGTAAATATCTTTAGGTATTTTCATATGTTCATGAAGAATTCCATCAACTCTATACCTTACTAAAACAATATCTTCAAAGGGTTCAATATGAATATCACTTGCTCCCCTTTTAATAGCTCCTATAATTATAGAATTCGTTAGTTTGATAATAGGAGAGTTTTCCAATGATATATGCTCTGCTGTATTTACTTCTAATTTATTATTATTTTTTCCGTATTCTCTCTTCAGCTGTTCCATCGCAATATCTGCATTTTCTTTTTCATTAATTGCACTCAAAATGTTTAATATTTGATTTTTATCTGCAGCAAAAGTTTTTATTTTCTTTTTTATTAAAAAATGTAAATCTTCTATAATTTTGTTATCCTGCGGGTTACTCATAGCTATATAAACTATATCTTCATTTATATTAAAAGGAATAAGACAATGTTTAGACATAATTTCTTTTGAAACCATTTTTAAAGCAATAGGATTTATTTCTACATTTTTTAAATCTATATAATTCAGAGAAATATTAATTGATTGAGAAAAAAAACTCATAATACTCTACACCTTTTTTGCTGATTTTATACTTATCATTATAGCCTTTTCTATAAAATTTAAACCTTATAGTATGAGCAAAAAATAAAAAAATATGCTATCAAAAAAGATTGATAACATACTTGTTTTATATATTATTTTACTACTTCAATTTGTTATACTCTCCTTGAAAAGACACTACTGCTGGACCAGTCATAAAAACTCCTTCATTAGTAATCTCAATAAAAAGGCTTCCACCAGGGATTAAAACAGTAGCTTTATCTTCTATAAGCCCCAGTTTATTAGCAACTACTACTGCTGCACAGCTTCCTGTACCGCAAGCTAAAGTAGGTCCCGCTCCCCTTTCCCAAGTCATTACTTTGATTTTATTTCTATTTATAACCTCGCAAAAATTAACATTTGTTCCTTGTGGAAACATGCTGTGTTTTTCTATAAGTTTTCCATCATTTACATCAAATGATTCCAGTTGTCCTAGTATTACAGTATGAGGAACTCCCATAAGCAGAGAACTTATAACAAATTTTTTTTCTCCTGCGGTAATAGTTTTATTAATAATTTCTTCATCTGCTTTAGCTGGTATTAAATGAGGTTTGAAGGAAGATGTCCCCATATTAATAGTAACAGTTTTAACTTCATTATCCTCAATAGTTAAGTAAGCTTTTTTAATTCCATCTCCTGTTTCTATGTCTATATTTTCACTGCTTACCAGATTATTTTCCCATACATATTTTGCAAAACATCTTATGCCGTTTCCACACATAGCTGCATACGAACCATCTGAATTTATAATTACCATCTGTATATGAGCTATATTACTTTTTCTTACAATAAGGATTCCATCTCCTCCTATACCAAAGTTTCTGTTACATAATTCTCTAGCCAAAGCACCTTCATCTGTTATCTTATTATCCAAATCCTCTATAACAATAAAATCATTTCCGTTTCCATGCATCTTAGTGAATTTCATTCAACTCATCTCCTTATAATTAAATATTATTTTAGAAAGCATATACTTAGTAACTGAATAAATTTTAATACTTATATTTTACCATATAAGTAGACTATATTTAAATTTTTATTATATATATTTTGATTTTAAAAATATAAAATGATATACTAACTTATATCTAAAATTGTATAAAACTATGAAAGGATGATTTTCATGCCTTTAGATGGAATTTACATATATAGTCTTGTTGATGAACTAAACAAAAAACTTGTGGGCTCTAGGGTAGATAAAATATCTCAGCCTGAAAAGGACGAAATAATATTAGGCTTAAGAGGTGATAGGGTAAATTTTAAGCTTCTTATAAGTGCAAATTCATCTTACCCGAAAATGCATTTAACTGATATTACTAAACCCAATCCTATTAAAGCTCCAATGTTTTGCATGGTACTTAGAAAGTATTTAAATGGAGCGAAAATTTTATCTATTAACCAAATTACTACTGACAGAATAGTAATAATAGATTTTGAGAGTTCAGACGAACTAGGGTTTAACAGTATATATTCTCTAATAGTAGAAATTATGGGAAGACACAGTAATATAACTTTAGTAAGAAAAAGAAATAATTTAGTTGTAGACTGTATTAAACATATAACTCCTGATATGAACAGCTATAGAAGCTTATATCCTGGAATAAGTTATGTGTTTCCACCTGACTCTTGCAAGTTAAATCCTTTTAATTTTTCCTATGAGGATTTTTGTGATTTTATAACAAGCAATAGTATAAAATTTGAATCAAATATTTTTTCAAAGTTATTTACAGGAATAAGTACTCAGCTATCTAAATCTATAGTGCTTCTTTTAAAGGAAAGAAACATAGAATTTAATTTATCTTCCTTGGATAAAACATATGATTGCATAAATAATGTATTTAAAGTTTTAAAAAGCAATAAATTTAATTTTATATCTTATATAGATGAAAATACAGTTAAAGATTTTTATTGTATTGAGCTTCATCAGTTTGAAAATCTTCCTAAAAAATCCTATAGTTCTCCTTCTGCATTATTAGAAGACTTTTATTACGAAAAAGATAAGTCTGAAAGATTAAATACTAAAAGTGCAGATTTGCAAAAAATCATTAATAATAATTTAGACAGATGCTATAAAAAATTAGAAATACTAAACAAATCTTTAAAGGAATGTACAGAAAAAGATTTGTTTAAGATTTATGGCGAACTCCTAACTGCTAATATTTACAATATTAAAAAAGGAGATAAAAAAATAAAAGTTTTAAATTACTATTCTCAGGATGAAGAATATATATATATTAATCTTGACGAAAATAAAACTCCATCTGAAAACATTCAATCATTTTTTAAGAAATATAACAAGCTGAAAAAGACAGAAGAAATGGCTCTTATACAAATAGAGGCAACAGAACAAGAAGCTCTATACTTACAGTCTGTGCTTTCAAATATTAAAAATGCAGAAAGCTATGATGAAATAGAAGAAATTAAAAGAGAACTTATTGAAACAGGCTATATTAAATTTAAAAAAGAACATAAAAAAAATGTGAAGACTTCAAAACCTCTTCATTTTATATCCAGTGACAATATTGATATATATGTAGGAAAAAATAATATACAAAATGACTTTTTAACTTTAAAATTTGCTGATAGAAATGATATATGGCTTCATACAAAAAACATACCAGGTTCTCATGTTATAATAAAGTCCAATGGTAATATCCCTCAAAGCACTCTTAAAGAAGCCGCCATTTTAGCAGCTTATTACAGCAACGCAAAAAATTCTTCAAATGTTCCAGTTGATTATACTGCAGTAAAGAATGTAAAAAAACCCTCTGGTGCTAAACCAGGTATGGTAATATATTACACAAATAAAACTCTTTATGTAACACCTTATGATTTAAAACTTAAGAAAATATGATAAAATAAGGGAGCTGAAATTATTAGCCCCTTATTTTCTATTTGGTATCTGATGTATATATTGATAATAATAGCATTGAATTCTCCCATTATACAGCTTTCTGTTTTTATCAGCCTTTTGCTTAAAATACTTCTGAAATTCTGGATGTGAAGTTAGTACATAGAAAGACCATGCATCTAATTTTCTATATAATTCTCCAAGATCGTTGTAAATTTGCACAACCTCCTCAGCTTCTCCCAATCTTTCTCCATAGGGCGGGTTAGATATTAATACTCCATATTTCTTTTTTGAACTAAACTCCTTCATAGGTAATTTTTGAAATGATATATACTTCATTACTCCTGCCTTTTGTGCATTTTCCCTAGCAGTTTTTAAAACTCTTCCATCAATATCAGAGGCATAAATAGTAAAATCTATATCTTTTATGCTTTTTTCTGCTCCTTCCCTAACCTGCTGCCACAGCTCTTTATTCATTGTTGGCCAATCCTCACAAATAAACCTTCGTTTTAAACCAGGAGCTATGTTCTTACCTATAAGAGCTGCTTCAATAGGAATTGTACCTGAACCGCAAAATAAATCTGCCAAGACTCTTGAAGGATCCCACTTGCTGATAAGTACCAGCGCTGCTGCCAAAGTTTCCTTTAAAGGTGCAGCACCTGCTAATTCTCTATAACCCCTTTTATGAAGCCCTGGTCCTGTAGTATCAATTGTTAAAGTTACTATATCCTTCAATATGGCTACTTCAATTTTATATACAGGTCCGTTTTCTTCAAACCACTCTTTATTATAAGTATTTTTCATTGACTGTACTACTGCTTTCTTAACTATGCTTTGACAATCTGGTACACTGTACAGCTTAGATTTAATAGATTTTCCAACTACATGCATAACTCCATTCTCTGGAATAATGCTGCTCCAATTAACTGCTAAAGTTCCTTGAAACAGCTCTTCAAAACTTTCTGCTTTAAACTCTGCAACCTTTATTAGAACTCTATCTGCAGTTCTAAGCCAAGTGTTGCAAATTGCTATATCCATTTCATCCCCTTCAAAGGTTATCTTACCATTATCACTTTTTAAATTTTCATAGCCTAATGCCTTAAGTTCAGCTGAAGTAATAGCTTCTATTCCAAATGTAGTTGTAGCGATTAGTTCATAGTTCATAGTTCATTTTTTTCCTCCCTTAGAAAACAACATCAATTTATATACTTATTATTTCTGTTACCTAATAATAAGTATGTATCCTATTTTATCAAGTTTACCCTAAGTCAGTTAAGCAAATAAAAAATTAAAGGTTTAAAGAATTTAGTTTATCCTTTAACCTTTAATTTCATATAACCCTAGTTATTTTAATTCATTTCTAAAAATATTTAAAACTTTTTCGAAATAGTTTGGAATCTCAGCTGTAAATTCCAGATATTCACCAGTTGTAGGATGAATAAACCCTAGTACTCTAGCATGAAGCATCTGACCATTTAAATTAAATCTCTGCTTTTTATAACCATAAACAGGATCCCCTACTAACGGATGTCCAATGTGTGACATATGTACTCTTATTTGATGTGTTCTTCCTGTCTCAAGTCTGCATTCTATTAAAGTATTATTTTTATATCTTTCAATCACCTTATAATGAGTAACTGCCCTCCGACCATCTTTAACTACGGCAATTTTAATTCTTTCTATCGGATGCCTTCCAAGAGGAGCATCTATAGTACCTTCCTCACGTTTAATTACACCTTCTACTAATGCTATATATATTCTCCTCATAGAATGATCCTTCAATTGCTGAGATAGCTTATTATGAGCATAATCGTTTTTTGCAACTACCAACACCCCAGAAGTATCCTTATCAATTCTATGAACTATTCCTGGTCTTGTAACCCCATTTATACCTGATAAGTCCGTACAATGATTCATAAGCGCATTAACCAAAGTTCCTTTATTTATACCTGGAGCTGGGTGTACAACCATTCCTTGTGGCTTGTTAATTACTATTACATCACTATCTTCATACATAATGTCTAATGGTATATTTTCAGGTTCTATATCAAGGGAAACAGGCTCTGGAATAACTACCTTTACTTTATCATTTACCTTAACTTTGTAATTGCTCTTTTTTGACAAGTTATTTACTAATACCTTTCCTTCTTCTATTAAACCTTGAATAAAGGACCTGGATTTATCTTGGAGTTTGCCAGATAGATATACATCTAATCTGATTTCATTCAAATCATTCTCTACAATAAACTCTTTATATTCCATTATTTTTCATCCTTTATAATACAAATGGCAAGCAATATTGTACCTATAACTACCAACATATCTGCTATGTTAAATGTTGGATAGTAATATACATCCTTATAATGCAGCAATATAAAATCAACAACGAACTTATAAGAAAATCTATCAATTAAATTTCCTATTGCACCGCTAATAATTAACGCTATACTTATTCTAAGTACTTTAGAAGATGGTTTAAATTTTATTAAATAATAAACCATAGCTAAAATAACTATTGAAGTTATAACGGCTAAAATCATTACCCTATTTTGAAATATTCCAAAGGCTGCTCCTCTATTTTCAAGATAGGAAAAACTGAATATATCTTTTATTATAACTTTTTCATCTATAGGTTTTAAGCTTTTCGATGCCCAAATTTTAGTTATTCTATCTAAAATCAATCCTAAAATAATAATTAAAATTTCCATCCCCATCTCCACCTTTTAAATATATTAATCTGGAAGTTGATTTTTATATTGTTCATTACTTACAAGTTCAATTGGCTCTACATAGCCAGGGTCTTCATCTAAAAAATCATGGTCTACATTTCTTCTCCATTCAAACCTTTGCACATCTTGATAACTATCCTCTGCATCATAGCCAGCCTCATAGTTTATTTCATCAAAATCATTAAAACCATATCCAAAGGGCCGACCCAATACATCTTCTTCAACAGGCCTATTATTTTTATCTCTTGGTATCATATCATTTGCTTTGTCCTGACAATTTACACAAAATTCAGCGTAAGGAATAAATTCTAATCTTTCCTCTGGAATTTCTCTACCGCACATATGGCATTTTCCATAGCTTCCATTTTCAATATTATGTAAACTATCTTCAATTTTTTTTATAATAGTTAATTCATGCTCTTTTAATGCCATACCTCTTTCAGCATCAAAAATTTCAGACGCCATATCAGAAGGATGATTATCGTATATTGAAAGCTCTGATAATTCAGTTGATAATTCAACTTTTGAATTAAACACTTCATTTTCTTCCATCTGCTTTAGTAAAGCATATACATTATCCATTTCTTTTAATAGCTTTTTTTTAAAGTACTCCATTTTTTTCTTATCCATAATTCCACCATCCTATTGTTAATATTATCTTCTACTTATTTTCTCAAAAGTAGAGAATTTTATTACAAGTGGAATTATATATTTGAAAATTTAATTAAAAACTTTCCAACATATTTTTTAATATTCTAACGGAATTCTCAACTGCAATGTATTTAAATTTTTCAAAATCCATATGTGCACCATTATTTGCATTATCAGAAATTGACCTTATAACAACAAATGGAATATTATTAAGATAGCATACCTGAGCTATACTTCCACCTTCCATTTCACAGGCGATAGCACTAAATTCTTCATTTATCCATCTAATTTTATCCACATGAGCTATAAATTGATCTCCAGTTGCTATTATTCCAGTAAAACTGTTCCCTTCCTTTAGAAATTCACAAGCTTTTTTAGCTTTTGCTACTAAATCAGAATCACATTTAAAATCAAAAGTATCAAGTCTTGGTATTTGTCCAATCTTGTCACCAAAAGCAGAAGTATCCATATCATGTTGAACCAAGCTTTCAGCAACAACAACATCACCAGGGTATATATCTTTACCTATTCCACCAGCTATACCTACATTGATAATACAATCTGCATTAAAATTATCTATCAGAATCTGAGTACATACTGCTGCATTGACTTTTCCTATGCCACTTCTTACTACTACTACCTCTTGTCCCCATAAAATTCCATGATTAAATTCCATCTTTGCCTTAAATACCTTTTTCTGCAGCTTAATCTCTCTAAGCAGTATTTCAACTTCTTCATCCATAGCTCCAATTATGCCTATTTTCATCTTAACACTCCTTATAAAACTTTTGTTATCATGATTATTAGCATACAAAAACAACAGTTAATTGTCAACTTTAAACATAAAAATCTCACCCTTAAGAGTGAGATAGTACTAGTCTCCTTTTACAAAAAAGCTTTTTATTTCACTTAAATCTTCTTCATATAATTCTTCTTCATTTATATTTTTAACTTTAAAATCAAATACATCTTCATTATCAATTTCTTTTTCCTTTAGAGAATCTTCTACAGTAGAACCAATATTATAATTTTTAATCAAATCTTTCTCTAAAGTGTTAAACATTTCTACCTGAGTGTTCATAAAGTTTTTAAATTTTGCTCTAAACTTAATAAATTCCTGTTTTAATCTTTCATAATCATCATTTATTTTTATAACATCATTATGAGCTTTATCTAAAATTTTCTGTGCTGATTCATTAGCATTTTTTATAATCAAATCTGCTTCTTTTTGTGTATTTATCTTTGATTGCTCTGCTGCATTTTGAGCTAACAAAAGAGTATTTTGAATAGTTGTTTCCATCTTAACATAATGATCCAGCTTTTCATTTAAAACTGCAAACCTCTCTTTTAATGAAGAATTTTCTTTATAAATAGCCTCATAATCCTCAGCAATTCTATCTAAAAATTCCTCAACCTCATCAGGAGAATATCCTCTTAAAACCTTTTTAAACTCCTTATTGGTTATATCCATAGCAGTTATCTTCAAGTTTACCACCTCTTTTAAATATATTTACGTATAAAAAGCTTTAATCTTCCTTTTTGAGTAGAACCACTTTCTTCTACAATTTTATATTTACCGTAACCTCTTATAGTTACAGTAGAGCTAAATTCAACAAGCTTATCTTTTTCATAAACTTCCATATAATCTACTAAAACCTTGCCGCTTCTTATCACATCCACTGACTTAGCTCTGGAAATATTACATAAAGCACTGACAATACTATCTAGTCTCAACGAAGTACTTATTAATTGAAAATCTTCAGTATTAACTTTTATATTTTCTATATCGGCTTCTTCAAGTATCTCTACAATACATGGGCACTTTCCTACAGAATTTAGATTATACACTATAAATTCTGCTATATCCTCACAAAAAGCTCCATAGCAACAATTATCCTTTACTATTAAATCGCCAAATTTTTCTCTTTTAATACCTAGCGCCATAACAGCACCAAGATAATCCTTATGTTTTAATTTTTGAAATTTAGATTTATTAGTTATTTTTATAACTTTAATAGGGTAGGTATATACCTCTTCCTTACTGAAAGAAAGCATCCTTCTTTCACAATCTTCAAAAACTCCATAGGCATATATCCCAGTATTAAATTCTCTTTTCAAATTTATAACAGCTTTCCATATGTTAGGCCCATAATACTCATTTGTAAAAACAGGTCCAGTTATCTTTTCTGCCAATTTAATCTTATCATATATATTTGACAGTAAATTTTTATCTTCTGTATTTATAAAATTTAAAAAAGTTTTCTTGTCCATTTATTAAAACATCCCAAGCAGTTTATTTACAATAAAATATCTAAGTATATTTAATATAAAGTAAGCTAATATAGGTGAAAAATCAAGCATTCCTCCTGGAACAAATCTTTCTTGAAGTCTTCTTGCTGGTGCCATGAATGGCTCGGTAAATATATGCAGAATATCAATTAAACTATTTCCTCTTCCTCTGTATACCCAAGATAATATAACATCTATGAAAATTGCATATTCTATGATGTTAAACAGCATATTTAACGCCGTTCTTAAAGTTATAATCATATCTTCCTCCAATTTTACTTATTCCAGCTAAGTATTCCCCTGCTGCTAAGCTCATTTTTCAAGTCATTAGATACTTCTACGTTAGAAGGTGAAAGTATATATACTCCTTTTTCAACTTGCTGAAGCTCTCCACCAAGTGCATAGCAAGCACCACCTATAAAATCAAGAAGTCTTTGAGCTATTTTGGAATCAAGAGATGTAGTATTAACTACAACTATTTTTCTGTTTCTTAAATTATCAGATATATTAGCTGCTTCCTCATAGTCATTTGGCTTTATAATAACTACCTTTGCAGCTGCTGCAGTATGTATATTTACAACTTTATTAGAGTTTTGCTTTTTACTTGAAGTAAATATAGACTCTACATCTTTGCTTTCTGTATCCTTTATAATTTCTTCCTGTTCATCTTTTGTTTCAATTTCCACATCTTCCTCTAAACCTAAAAATCCCATCATTTTATTAATCATCTTTGCACTCATGCTTCCATTCCCCCTAAATTTATTATTTTATTACCTAACACCAAATATACCTGTTCCTACTCTAATCATATTTGAACCTTCGCTTACAGCAATTTCATAGTCTTCAGTCATTCCCATTGAAAGATACTTCATTTCAATATTTTTATAATTTCTTTCCTTTAAACTGTCCCAAATATCCTTCATCTTCTTAAAATACTTTCTACAGCTTTCCTCATCACCCTTTGGTATTATGGCCATCAACCCTTTAACTTTTACATGCCTGCATAACTCACAAGCACTAACCAAACTTTCAAAGTCTTGTAATGAAACACCTGTTTTGCTCTCTTCTTCACCTATATTAATCTGTATTAAAGTATTTGCTATACAATTTTTTATTCCATACTGCCTTTCAATTTCTTCTAATAGTCTTATACTGTCTAAAGAATGAATAAGTGTTACCTTATCTACTATATATTTCACCTTATTTCTCTGAAGATGACCAATTAAATGCCATCTTATATCAGAAGGCAAATATTCAATTTTTGCCATTAGTTCTTGAACCTTATTTTCACCAAAATCCCTAATCCCAGCATCATAAGCTTCTTTAATAGCGTCAATACCTTTAGTTTTTGAAACTGCTATAAGTGTTACTTCTCCTGGCAGACCAAGCTTAATACGGTTAATATTCTCTTTAATAGACAATATTATCGTCTCCTTTAAACTGTTAAATTGTACTATCAATATTTATTATTCTGCATAAAAACCAAAAATCCTTCAATTTAATTATATTTTAAGATTAAATTTAACCTGTTATATTTAAATATAACAGGCATAAATAACAATTAATTACCTTTAACTTCTGCAATATACTGTTTATCAATAACGTTAGTATATGCTTGAATTTTTATGTTATCCGCTTCCTCTAAATAAACATATATTTGTCGGATTTTTAAATAATTTAAATACCCCTCATCAGACAGCATATAATTCTTTAATACTTCTTTTTTTCCTATAGCATTTATATAAAAAGGAGCAGCAATCTTTACGCCATTTACTCTTAAAAGAGGTCCATCACAATACACTTCTGTTCTGTCAATAACCCTTTGCCCATTGATGGATATAGCCTCTGCACCAGCATTTCTTAAATCATTAATAACATAAAAAATATCATAATTGTGAACTATTCTATCCAATATACTTTCATCATAGCTGTCATAAAAATCATTACTCCCATCATTTAAAGTTAATTTTATTCCTTCACCTTCTACATCAAGCTGTCCTGTTATCATTTTATTTTTATATAGCTCATCTTTCAGTTCTCCAATAACAGAATAATAATTTTTATCTCCATACTCATATTTCAGTAATTTACTACTCAACTCCTCATATTCATCTTGTAAATTACTTACTTCATTTCGAAGCTTTGTTCTATCATTATAAGCATCTTGATATTCTTTAGTACTTAAAAAAAATCTATTATAAGTCCTATTAAAATTTATATTTAAAGAAATAAGTATACCTATTATAACAGAAGCAATGAATACAAATAATGAAGCTTCATTATTCTTCATTTAACCACCTCATTATTTGATTTTGCTTTTTCAAGCATAAGCCTTCTTATAATTGCAAAGTTGTCAAATATCCTTCCTCCAAAAACTATAACTGCCGCTAAATATATAGGAACGCTGAGCTTATCGCCTAAATAAGCAAGTCCTGCTGCTAAAACTGCATTTCCAAAAAAGCCAGATATAAATATATCCGCTCTAAAGTTTTTTGATAACCCTGCTCTTAAAGCTCCAAATACAGAATCTAAACAAGCAAGTATTGCTACAGACATATATGGAGAAAATTTATCTGGAATATTTACATTCCAAAACAATCCTACTATTACTCCTAATAATAAACCTATTACTGCTATCATAATACCACCTCAATTACCCCTTTATTGGTTTAGCATATTCAAATTTAAAGCTTTTATTATATCTTTTTATTTCTATTTTATCATACCTCTCATACTCCGGCGTACTTATATGAAGAAAATCCGTAAAAACTCCTGGAAAGTCTAAAGTTTTATATAGAAGTTCTTTGTTTCCAATTGCTTTTATAGTTATCCTCTCAAAAGGCGAAATTCTTTCTTCATTTATTAAAATGTTATTTCCTGATGTTCTTATTCCTGTTCTAGGAGTTATTCTGGCATCATTAATAGATATAGCCTCAGCTCCTGCTGATATAAGCTCATTTACAATATAAATTAAATGCTTATCCGTTATATGTTCACCTGGAATATCGTTACCTAATATTTTTGTTTTAGGATTCAGATATAATATAATTCCGGGTCCCTCTACATCTTTTGTTCCTGTAAGAAGTCTAGTTTTTTCTAGTTCTTCTACTATATTTTTAGTCTCATCACTTCTACTGGCTGCAGCATCTTCATATTTTTTTAATTTCGCCTGCAAATCATTTATGCTTTTCTGAAGCTCCTCTTTTTCTTTTTTATACTGCTCAATTTCCACAGTAATATCTGTAGTGGCTGCTTTAAGATTAGGAGAATTTGTACGCTTATTTAATATCTTAAATTGATAAGCTAACATAAAACCCAATATGCAGCAAACCAAAGCTACAGTAATTTGTGACTTGTATTTTGTCATATATATTCCTCCTCATATAGCTGTAATTAAAGTTCTAGTCCTCAATAAAAACTACCGGATTCCCCTTAAAACTTACATCTATATATCCTATTTTTCCATTTAAATTATTATTGTTGATTATATTTAAAGCTAAGTTAAGTTTGTCCTTTAAATCGTTACTGTCGCCTAGTTTGATACATAAGTCCCCACTGTAAGTTTTTATATTAAAAATATCAGTTAAATCTACTGAAGTTATTTTTATGCCGCTTGAATTAGAAGTAATTAAGTCAGTAATCAAACTAATAAAACTGATTTTTCTGCTATCATCACAGGGAATTAATTTTCCTACCTCAGCTATTTCAAAATCAAAGCCTTGTAGATTTGTAAGCTGCATATTGCTAATATCTTCTCTTTCTTCAAGAACTATACCTTGCTTATCTATAATTAATTTTTTTTTGTCAGCATTTATATAAAATACAGCTTCTCTTTCCTCAACAGTTATTACTATAGTGTTGGGGAGCTTTCTGCTTACCTCTGCCTTTAGTATATACGGAATACTTAACACATTAGTTCGGATTTTATTTAAATTCATATAAAAAATATTTGTTCCTTCTTTTATTTTCGAAATTGCTATAATCTCATCTTTACTTATAATATTATTGTTTCTTACTATAATATTAGAAACATTAAAATAAGAAAGTTTTAAACATAATGTAATTAAAGTTGAAATAAGCAGCAATGAAAAAATTATACTGCGTCTTATAGTCCTTTTTCTTCTTCTCTTATTTATAAATTCATTTTCAGTATTACGTAAAGCTGTTTTCAATTTGTATTCACACCTTAATTCTTAAGTATATAAAGCTACATATATATAATAGCACTTATCACGATTAAATTCATCACATTTTAATTAAATTTTAAATAGAGTAATTATAATTTTAATTAATATAACTATTTATACTTATTTTCTTAAACATCTTAGAATGAAAAAAACACTGCAACTGCAGTGCTTTTTATGTATTACATTGTCTTGATATATTAAGAAGTATACCCATTGCCATAAGGTTAAAAAGCAGTGCAGAGCCTCCATAGCTAATAAATGGAAGAGGCACTCCTGTAACAGGCATTGAACCTGTTACAACAGCAATGTTTATTATTGCTTGAACAGCAATAACAGAAGTAATTCCAACAGCCATAAGTGTGCCATAAGTATCCTTCGCTCTCATAGCAGTTCTAATACCTCGCCAGATTACCACTAAAAATAGAATTATTATTAAAGTACATCCTATTAATCCTAATTCTTCTCCTATTATAGCAAATATGAAGTCTGTATGTGGTTCTGGTATATAGTAAGCCTTTTGTCTTGACTTTCCTAAAGTTACTCCTGTTATACCACCTGAACCTAATGCCAGAAGCGATTGAATAAGTTGATAACCTGTTCCTTTTGCATCCTGCCAAGGATCTAAAAAGTTTAAAACTCTTTTAATTCTGAATGGTTCTATTAATATTCCTACAACTCCTAAAACGCCTACTCCTCCAATTAATGCCATAAAATGAGACCATTTAGCCCCTGCAACAAAAAGAATTATTAATGTAACAAACATAATAACAGTTGCAATACTTAAATTAGGCTCAAATAAAATTACAGCTGCATATAATCCTGATACCAAAAGATACGGAAGTATTCCATAAACAAAAGTTTTAACCTTTTCTCCTTTAACTTCTAAACTTTTTGCCATATATAGTACAATCATGTATTTTGCTATTTCTGAAGGCTGAAGTGAAAAGCCCGGCAGCGGTATCCATCTTCTTGCACCATTAACATCTTTAAAGAAATAAACAACTATCAAAAGAACCATAGTTACAAGCATAGTTGGTAAAGTCCATTTTTTAAGCTTATGATAATCATATCTTATCATGAAAAACATGCCAATTCCACCAATAACAGCAGCAAATCCTTGTTTTTTCAGAAAAGCCATGCTGTCATTATTCTTAAAAAAGGCTTGATATGAACTGGCACTAAATACCATTACAACTCCAATAGCAACTAGTATCATCACAGCTGAAAAAAGAATAAAATCAAAAGGTGCCATTTTCACATTCGATTTTTTCATATAGAGTATATCCTCCTAGATAATTGCTGGTAAGGATAAAAACGCAACAAGACATAAAATAACAGTTATTATTGAAAATATAGAAACAATTTTAGTTTCATGCCATCCTGAAAGTTCAAAATGATGATGCAGAGGACTCATTTTAAATATTCTCTTTTTGGTCAATTTAAAAGAAGCTACTTGAAGTATTACAGAAAGTGTTTCTATTGCGTATATCCCACCTACTATTATAACCAATAATGGTAATTTTAACATCATAGCAACAGTGGCAATTGCTCCTCCTAAAGCCAAAGAACCTGTATCTCCCATAAATATTTGGGCTGGAAAAGCGTTATATCTTAAAAAGCCTAATAAAGCTCCAGCTATAACTCCGCAAAATATAGCCAAAGTATAATGTCCAAGCCCGTAACTAACAAGTGCAAAGAATGTCATAACCAAAAGCGTTACTGATGTAGCAAGACCATCTAGCCCATCAGTTAAATTTACTGCATTAGTAGTAGCTGCATAGTATAAAACTATAAAGGGTACATACCACTTGCCCAAATTTACACTTTTTTGTATAAATGGTACTATTATGATAGTTCCATCACTAAAAGACATAGCTGAATAATAACCAAGTATCCCTGAAACTATCAAAAGCAAAATCATCTTTTGTCCAGACTTAAGTCCTAAATTCTTCTTATGTATTATTTTTAGTCCATCATCAAGAGCACCAATAATACCGAAGGCTATAAAAGCATAAAGTGCTATCATAGCTTCATCACTTGGCTTCTTTATAAGTATAGCCATTGTTATAAAAGAAGCAGCAATAAATATTATACCTCCCATAGTAGGTGTTCCAGCTTTTTTCTGATGACTCTTTGGTCCTTCTTCTCTTATGTTTTGTCCAAATTTTAACCTGTGAAGTATTGGAATGAGAATAGGACCTAGTGCCAAAGATATAAAAAACGCTATTAAAACTGAATAAACAATCCTATACATTTTTCTATCCCCTCTTTAGTAATTTATTATCTTTAGTTCTTTTACTATAGTCTCAAACTTCATAGATCTTGAAGCCTTTACAAGCACAACATCATCTTTATTTATAATGGTGTTTATATACTGAACTGCTTCATCATTGCTAGAAAAGGCTTTAAACTTTTTATCATTGTTAAAACCTCTGCTGAAAACTTCTGCATATTCACCTACAACAATCAGTTCATCAATATTTCTAAAGGAAGCATACTCTGCAACCTCTCTATGAAGCTCAGAAGATTTGTCTCCTAGTTCCTTCATAGTACCAAGTACAGCTATTTTTTTATTTCCATTCATATTACATAACACATCTATTGCAGCCTTCATAGAATCAGGACTAGCATTATAAGAATCATCTATTATTGTAAATTTTTTACCTCTTAAAATGTCTAATCTCATTGAAGTAAATTCTAAATTTTTTATTCCCTCAATCATTTCTTGATAACTTAATCCTAAAATTTTTCCACAAGCAATGGCTAATAATGAATTTGATATATTATGCTTACCAGGCACATTTATAAAAAACTCAGAGCTAGTTTCCTCATAATTGCTGCTAACTCTAAATTTTGAGCAGTCTTCTCCAAGATATATTTCAACTGCTTTTAAATCTAAGTGTTTTTCTTCCATGCCTACCCTAACAACCTTATAATTACTGGAGCCAACTCTTTTTAACAAATCATTATCTGCATTTATAATTAAGCTATTTTCTTTATTAAAAAAGTCTGTTATTTCAAGCTTAGCTTTTAAAATATTTTCTCTTGTTTTCAAGTATTCAATATGAGACACCCCTATATTAGTAATTATAGCAATATCTGGCCTTGCAACTTCAGCTAATCTGTGTATCTCACCTAGGCTGCTCATTCCCATCTCCAGCACTGCTACATCATAGCTGTTATCTAGATTGAAAACCATTAGAGGTAATCCTATCTCATTATTAAAATTTCCTTTTGTTTTAAAAACCTTATATTTTGAGCTTAAAACTGCAGCAACTAAATCCTTAGTAGAGGTTTTTCCAGTAGACCCTGTTATTCCAACAACCTTTAAATTTAACTTACTTCTATAATATTTTGACAAATCCAATAAAGCCTTTTTCCCATCTTGAACTTTTACAACAAAGGTATTATTTGAAAAGTCCTCCAAACTGCATTTAAGTTCATCAACAATACAAAGTCTGGCTCCTTTAATACTAGCTTCCGCTGCATAATCATTGCCATTAAATTTTTCACCCTTTAATGCTATGAATATACTGTTTTCTTTTATAGTTCTTGTATCAGTACTAACTGACTCGTAAGTTACTTCCTTACCTTCTTTGATTATTTTACCATGTACAGCTTCAACAATTTCTACAAAGGTTAAATTCTCCATCTAAAACAGCTCCTTTATTATATCAGCAATGATTTCTCGCTCATCAAATCGTATAATGCCATGTTTGAATTCCTGATAATCTTCATGGCCTTTTCCTGCCACAAGTATAATATCATCTTTTTTCGCTATCTTAATTGCTTTTTCTATAGCCTCTCTTCTATTTTCTATAACTACATAATTATTACCTTTTACACCTTTTAATATATCATCTATAATTGCTTCTGGATCTTCACTTCTTGGATTATCTGAAGTTATTACTGTTATGTCACTTAAACTGCTGGCAATTCTCCCCATAATAGGCCTCTTTGTTTTGTCTCTATCGCCACCACAGCCAAAAACAGTGATAAGTCTCCCTTTAGTAAATTCCCTAACAGTTTTTAATATATTTTCCAATCCATCAGGAGAATGTGCATAATCAACTATAACTTCAAAATCTAAGTTATAATCTTTAGTAACTATTTCGCACCTTCCTGGTACAAAAACTCTTTCTAAGCCTTTTTTTACAGCTTTAAGACTTACACCTTCATTTAGGCAGGCTGCAGCACTCCCTAAAGCATTATATACATTGTACTTTCCAGGTATATTAAGCATAATATGTTCCATTTGATTTTTGTATTGAATATCAAATTCTACTCCCTTAGAATGTATATAAATATTTTTTGCCATTATATCACTAATTCCATCAACTCCATATGAAATTTTTCTGCAGCTTACATCCTTATAAACCTTTTTCCCATATTCATCATCAATATTAATTATAGCAGTACTGCTGCTATTAAACAGCTTAAGTTTCGCTTCATAATAATTCTCAAAGGTTTTATGAAAATCCAAATGATCTTGAGTTAAATTAGTAAATATACCTTCAGAAAACTCTATGCCAAATACTCTATCTAATGAAAGTGAATGAGAAGAAACTTCCATCACACAGTGGGTAACCTTGTTATCAAGCATTTCTTTAAATAACTCGTGAAGTTCTAAAGATTCAGGGGTTGTTCTATGAGATGGTATTTTCTTATCACCTATATAATTTGCTACGGTTCCAATTAAACCAACCTTAAAACCTGCCTCCTCTAATATAGCCTTCATCATATAAGTAGAAGTAGTTTTACCATTTGTACCAGTAATACCAATCATTTTAAGACTTTTCCAAGGTTCACCATAAAAATTAGAAGATGCAACCGCTAAAGCCTTTCTTGAATCCTCTACTCTAACTACAGTACATGAATCAACACTATCCAAAACTTCCTCACATACTACGGCAGCAGCTCCCTGCATAACAGCTTTTTTAGCAAATTCATGTCCATCAACTTTAAAACCTTTGATACAAAAAAACACATCACCAGCATGTACTTTTCTTGAATCATATTCTACTTTATTAATATCTATATCTTCCTGACCACTAACTATGCTGTAATTCAAGTTTTTTAACAAATCTTTTAATCTCATGCTAACACACTCCCATTATAGGTAATTAGATGATTATGTAAACACATAATATTGGCATGCAATATTATTTAAAATTCACTAAGCTTTATTGCTCCATAGTCCTCTTAAGTGAATCTAAATTCTTAATAATATACGCATGCCTAAATACTTAATATACTGTTTAATCTGGAACAATATCTAATTCTAAAAATAAAGTAGTACCCTTACCTACTTTCTGACCTTCCTCAATGTTCTGCTCAGCTACCAAGCCCTCTCCTGTAAATTCTGCCTTAAGTCCCAGTTCTTCTAGTATTTGAGAAGCTTTTTCCTTACTATAGCCGATTAGGTTAGGCACAACCACTTCTTTATTATAATTTGAGCCAGTTCCTGTGTAAAGCACAATTTTCTTGCCTTCTTTAACACTATATCCAGGTTTAGGATTCATATCTACAATATATTCACCTTTACTATCTATTTCGTATTCCAGTTTTAACTCTTTCAATATCTTCACAGCTTCAGTCTTTTTCATACCTCTAAGCTCAGGTATTAAAACGTCTTTTTTCATACTTTCAGCAATTTCCACAGCAGAAGCATCTGCCTCTATTCCAAGATAATTAAATATATCATTGAATATTTGCTTAGCAACTGGTGCGGCAATTTGTCCTGCGTAGTAGTTAGACGGATCTGGCTCATCAATTGATACAAACAAAGAAATTATAGGTTTATCTGCAGGAGCCATACCTCCAAAAGAAGCTATATATTTTCCAGCAGCATAAGTTTTGGTAACACTATCTACTTTCTGGGCTGTTCCTGTCTTTCCTGCTATATGATAACCTGGTATATAAGCATTTTTACCTCCACCTTCTGAAACAACCTTTTCTAAATATTCTCTTAAAGTATTAGCAACATCTTCCTTTAATATACTTCTTTCATTATATTTTTCATATTTTTGGTCTATAACTTTTTTATTATCTTCATCATAATGTATTACTTCTTTCATTATATGAGGAGTTATAAGCTTTCCTCCATTAGCTATTGCATTTAATGCAGTTAAATACTGTATTGCTGAAACTGTATTGCTCTGTCCAAAAGATATGGTAGCTACGTCTACATCTGTTATGTCTTCAACTTTTCTTATTATACCTTTTGCTTCACCTGGAAGATCAATGCCTGTTTTCTTTCCAAATCCAAATTGATTTATGTATTTAACCAAGTTTTGCTTGCCAAGTCTCCTCCCAAGTTCCATAAATCCCACATTACAGGAATTTTTTAGTATATCTACAAAATTTTGCTCTCCATGTCCTGTCCTCTTCCAGCAATGAATTGTTCTATTTAATATTCTACTGCTTCCTCCACAAACAAATCGATCATCCTCTTCCACTAACTTTTCTTCCATTGCAGCATATGCAGTTATTACTTTAAAAATAGATCCTGGTTCAAAAGTATCGCTTACTGCTCTATTTCTCCACATCTTCTGCAATTCATCATCTGTTTTACCTTGTTCCCAAGGATCATTTGGGTTAAAATCAGGCTTATTAGCCATTGCTAAAATCTCGCCATTGTTAGGATCCATTACTATAATTGTAACTGCTTTAGCTTTGTTATCACTTAAAGCCTGTGCTGCAGCTTTTTCTGCAAAATGTTGTATCATCTCATCTATAGTTAAAACTAAATCTTTTCCATCAACAGGTTTAGTAAATTCTGATATTATGTAGGGCTGACCTTTACTTTTATTATCTGTTTCTGCAATTAGTCTCCCTGGAATACCAGACAATACTTCGTCATAGCTAAGTTCTACCCCATTCAATCCTACTCCGTCACTTCTAACAAAACCTAAAACATGAGATAGAAAATTATCATTAGGATAATATCTTTTAGTATCTGAAGACACTAAAAGCCCTCTAATATTTAAGTCCCTCACCTTATCTGCCTCAGCCTTTTCAATCCTTCTTGCAAGATTTGCTGAAGCCATTGGGAGTCCTCCAGGAAGAGTTTTATTTAAAATTTTTAAAACTTCATCAGACTCCATGTTTAATGCATTCGCTATTTTAGGTGCAATTTGTTCCTTTGTTAATCCATTCTCATCCAGATATTGTCTAAAGGTATTCATATCTAAATCAACTCTAAAAACATTAGCACTTACTGCAAGCTCACGACCATATCTATCAAGTATTCTTCCTCGCTTGGCATCTATTTTTACATCACTTGTCCATTGTTCTTTAGCTAGCTTTGTCAGATGTTCGGATTGAACTATCATTATATAGGACAATCTTATACACAACAAAAAAAACAAAATAAAAAGTATGCTAAATGAAATCAGCATCCTTTTTTTTATTATGACCTTGTCCCTATATTCATCTCTAGCCAACTTATATACCCCCACTAAAACAACATATTCTTTATTTTTGCAATTAAGTCCTCCTGAACATTTTTTTCAGTTTCCTTAGTATCTTTTGCAAAATAATCTTTAGTGGTTTCTAAATAAATAACATTTTTCTTATCGGGAGTAATCATATTAAGTTTTGATTTAGCAACTTTTTCAACCTGCTCCATATTGCTTGCTTTTATCAATTCAACCTTTAGATTCTCATTTTCCATAGTTATATTATGCATTTCAGTTTTAATGTTTGTTAAACTCTTTTGAAGTTTGTATACTGCAGAATAACGCAGTATGAGTATAATTCCTGTTACTAGAGCAAGTACTATAAGCTTCATTGTTTGTTTCTTTTTTTCAAGCCTTTTTTCAATTAAGGCTTTTCTTTCTTCCTCTTTTGCTTTTTTTAGCTTTTCATACTCTTTATCCCTATCTGGATAATAAGGCTTATGTTTAGGAGCCAAAACCGTATTACCATTTACTAAGTTTTTATTTTCCATTACTATCACTTTATTCACCCCATCCCAAAATTAGAACTAAATTTTCTCTGCAACTCTTAGTTTAGCGCTTCTGCTTCTAGGATTTACCTCTACTTCCATGGCAGAAGGCTCTATAGGTTTTCTCGTTATTACCTTCAATTCAGGTTTCTTGCCACATACGCATATTGGGAACTCTTTTGGACAAGTGCATGGTTCTTCTAACGTTTTAAATTTATTTTTTATAATTCTATCTTCTAAAGAATGGAAAGTTATTATAGCTATCCTTCCTCCAGTATTTAGCTTTCTAACTGCTCCATCGATAGTTTTATCTAATATCTCTAATTCCTTGTTAACCTCAATACGTATAGCCTGAAAAGTCCTTTTAGCTGGATGTGGTCCCTCACGCCTCATCTTTGCAGGTATAGCACTTTTAATTATATCTACAAGCTGAAAAGTAGTTCTAATAGGACCCTCTTTTCTTCTATTTATAATAAACTTAGCTATTCTACCAGCAAACTTTTCTTCTCCATAATCTCTAATTACTTTATATAATTCTTCTTCACTATAATTGTTTACAACATTATAAGCAGAAAACTCACTCTCTCTATTCATTCTCATATCTAAAGGTGCATCCTGCATATAGCTAAAGCCTCTTTCACCTTTATCTAACTGGTAAGATGAAACTCCTAAGTCTGCTAAAACTCCATCTACCTTATCAATATTTAAATCATTAAGAATAGCTTCTATATTTGTAAAATTATCATGAACAAGTATCACATTGTTGTATTCCTTGAGCCTTTCTTTTGCAGCATTTAATGCATCTCTATCCTGATCTATGCCGATTAGCCTTCCCTTTGAACTTAACTTTTTTATGATTTCACTTGAATGACCAGCACCACCTAAAGTACAGTCAACATATATCCCGTCTTCTTTAATATTCAAAGCTTCAACAGTTTCATGAAGCAATACTGACACGTGTTTAAAGTCCATTTTAATTCTCCTTTGCATTAAGCCTATATTCCTAGCTCGCTCATCTTTTCCGCAATATCCTCATAATCTATATTTTGATTATTATATTCTTCCCATTTTTCTTTACTCCAAATTTCTATTCTAGTAGAAACTCCTATACTTACTATTTCCTTTTTTATCTGTGCATATTCCAAAAGATTTTGCGGTATTAAAGCTCTTCCTTGTTTGTCTATATCTATTTCATTAGCTCCTGAAAAGAAAAATCTTACAAAGGCTCTTGCATCCTTATTAGTAAGTGGAAGTTTTTTTAATTTTTCTTCCATGATTCTCCATTCTTCCATAGGATAAGCATACAAACATCCATCTAGGCCTTTGGTAAGCACAAAATTTTCTCCAAGCGACTCTCTGAATTTCGATGGAATAATTATTCTGTTTTTATTATCAAGGGCATGCTGATATTCTCCTATGAACATTACTCCACCTCAACAAACACTTCACTCCACTTTACACCACTTTACACCACTATTGCTATTTATTCTATAAAAAATTAGAAATTCCTTCTAAAAAATAGGAATTTTGAATTAAAATTTAAAATTTTTATATGTTTTTTCTTTTGCAGAACATTTATTCTACTATACTAATAGTATTATCCTTGAAATAGCTATAACTGTAATGTATAATCTATAAAAGAAAAGTTAACTAAAGAGCGAAAGGAATGTAAATAGATGAAACTTGGAATAGTAGGTTTACCTAATGTTGGAAAAAGCACACTCTTTAATGCAATAACTAAAGCTGGAGCAGAATCTGCAAATTATCCTTTCTGTACCATTGAACCAAATATAGGTGTAGTGAATGTACCGGATAAAAGACTTGATGTACTAGAAAAAATGTATAATGCAAGAAAAAAAGTATTTGCCTCTATAGAATTTTATGATATAGCAGGACTTGTAAAAGGAGCCAGCAAAGGTGAAGGACTAGGTAATAAATTTTTATCTCATATTAGAGAAGTAGCTGCCATTGTTCATGTGGTAAGATGTTTTGATGACCCAAATGTAGTACATGTAGATGGTTCAGTTGATCCAATCAGAGACATTGAAACTATAAATTTAGAGCTTATATTTTCTGATATAGAAGTTTTAGACAGAAGAATTGAAAAAACTATTAAGCTAGCACGTTCTGGGGATAAAAAAGCAAAAGAAGAATTAGCCTTTATGGAAAGATTAAAGCAACATTTAGAAGCTGGAAAGCCTGTGAGAACACTTGAAATGAACGAAGATGAATCAGAATTTTCTAAAGGATTATTCCTGCTTACTTCAAAACCTGTGCTATATGCAGCTAATGTTTCTGAGGATGATTTAATTTCAGGAAATACAGAAAATAATTATGTATTAAAAGTCAGAGAGTACGCTGCAGGTGAAAACTCAGAAGTAGTAACAATATGTGCAAGACTTGAAGAAGAAGTTTCCTCCTTAGATGATGAAGAAAAATTAGAGATGCTTAGAGAATATGGTTTAGAAGAAACGGGTCTTGATAAATTAATTCACTCAAGCTATAAATTACTTGGTCTTATGAGCTTTTTAACAGCTGGTGTTCAGGAAGTTAGAGCTTGGACTATAAGTAAAGGTACAAAAGCTCCACAAGCTGCAGGTAAAATCCACTCTGATATTGAAAGAGGTTTTATAAGAGCTGAAATTATAACTTATGACAAATTAGTAGAGTGCGGCAGCGAAGCCTTAGCTAAAGAAAAAGGTTACTTTAGGCTTGAAGGAAAAGATTACGTAATGCAGGACGGAGATGTAGTAAACTTTAGATTTAACGTATAAAGAATGGAGAAATACTCCATTCTTTTTTATTTTTTACTATACTTTTTAATTTCTTTTAAAGCCGCATCAAAAACATCCTTAAAGCTTACCCTGCCTTCTCCCATCAATATTTCTATGGCATCCTCTACTGTTTTCATAGTATAAATGTGAAATTTACCTTTTTGTACTTCTTCTTCTACTTCGTAACTTAAGACAATATCATTTATATTGCTGTAGGGAATAAGTACTCCTTTATCATCCGTTGTATCTAAAACCCTACAAATATTAAAAAAGCCTTCAATTTTGTCATTTACTCCTCCAATAGGCTGAACCTGCCCAAATTGATTAATGGAACCAGTAACAGCTATGTTCTGTTTAATAGGTATTTTACTTAAGGCAGAAATCATACATATTATTTCTGCAACGGAAGCACTGTCCCCATCTATTTTTCCATAAAGCTGCTCAAAACTTAAATGAAAATCAACTGGCAGTCTTGTATAGGCATTGACTAATCTATTTATATATCCTTTTAGTATATTTATAGATTTGCTGTGAATTTCTCCACTTAAATTGCTCTCTTTCTGAACATCTATTATACTGCCTTCACCTTTATAACAGGAACAGGTTATTTTTATAGGCTTTCCTAATTTAAAATATCCTGCATCGATAACAGAAAGTCCATTAATTTGACCAACTATAGTTCCTTTTACATCTATCAGTATTCTTCTGCTCTTATAGTTATCTAATATTTCTTTATGAATGTTTTCTTCCTCATAAGCTACTTTTCTTATATCTTCCGCATCTATACTTTCTTTTTTTTCATTTATAACCTTATTATTTGAAAGCATAAGCAATCTATTGATTTCACTGTCATCAAAATATAGCTTATTTCTATTTTCTGCTTTTCTTGATAAAAACTTAGCTATTTCACTAATTGCTTTATTAGTTAATGGTTTCAATTTATTTTCTTCACAAATTTTAATTATATTGCTGACAAAGATTTTCTTTATACTTTCATCTATATCTACAATCGGTGCATACTCTGCTCTTATTTTAAAAATCTTTCTGAAATCCTCATCATAATTATAGAGCACATCATAGGTTTCATAATCACCTATAATAATTACTTTTTCTTTTATACTAATTGTATCCGGCTTTAAACTATTCAAAGATAACAATTCCAAATAACCTCTATTATAATCTAAATTTACTTTTTCAGAAATTAAAGTCTTTTTAAGATAATAGTAAGCCTGCAAGTTAGTAAATAAGCTGCTGGCTCTTATTATAAGGCATCCCTCATTTGCCTTTAACATTGAACCTGCTTTTATTAAGGATACATCTGTTGTATATACATTATTTCTATTTTCATACTCTATACTACCCAAAAGATTATTTACACTCGGATCTTCTTCATATATAACCTGAGGTCTTTCAAATGCACTATTATCAACTAATACATTAACTTCATACTTATAAATAATCTCGTTTATCTTTTCTTCATCTTCTTCATAACTAACAGAATAATTATTAATTATGTTAGTTTCAATTTCATTGCAAACATTTTCTAAAAACTTAAAAGCTTCCTCTAGTTCACCAAAAGCTGCTTTATAACCTTCTTTTATGCTTCTTAAATTATTTTTAAAATGCTCTGCAAAAATTTTTTTTACTTTTTTAAGTTCCTCAACTTCAATGTCTTTTAATTCATCTAATATATACTCTGCATCTCCTTTTAACACAGAAATCTTATCAAGAATTTCATCCTTTTTATCTCTATCTAAGTCAGCATAATCCTTTTCAGTCATAGTTTCGCCTTCTTTTAAAGGTATAAATACGAAACCACCCTGAGTAACCTTTATTTCAAAGCCATATTCCTCTGCCTTATCTTCTAATTTGTTAATAATTTCATTTCTTTTCTTCTGCATATTGTCGATTATATTTTCTTTTTCCTTATTGGAACTACTATTATAGAAATTGAAGGTACTTTCTGAATAGGCCTTTTGTATATCTTCTATTGTCTTTTTCAACTCTACACCCTTACCTCCAGGCAAAAAAAGTACCTTAGGACGTTTAGGATCATCATAAACTATATAGCAGATATCCTGAGGTTTATCTTTCTTATCTAGAATTTTTTCTACGAAATTCATAATATTTTTTAATTTATTTTTTGAAAAATCATCAATTAAAAAAATATTATATCCGCTTTCATCTATCTCTAAGGCACTTTTTATCTTTTTATAAACATCACTATATTCTGGTATATAGTCAACTTCTTCCCTGGACATATCATTATCAAAACAAAATTCATAAATAATTTCTTTAGGTGTAAGTTCTAATGTCACTCTCCTATTCCCCCTTCATAATAGCTTAAAATAAGTCTGCCTGAAAAACATCTAATCTCCTTATTTACTATATTAATATTCTAAAATTTTTATTTTAGGAACAATTAATAATAAAAAACTACGTTTTTTCTATAAAAACGTAGTTTTAAAAATTTAAATTTAATATTTAGTATTTGCTTCTCCGCCTTCACATATTGCTACGGATGCAGAGGCTCCAATTCTAGTGGCACCAGCTCTAATCATTTTTACTGCTTCCTCATAACTTCTTACTCCTCCTGAAGCTTTAACACCCATTTCTTCTCCTACAGTTTGTCTCATAAGTTTTATATCAGCTTCAGTAGCTCCGCCGCTTGAAAATCCCGTTGAAGTTTTTACAAAATCTGCTCCAGCTTCCTTTGCTAATTTACATGCCGTAACCTTCTCTTCATCAGTAAGCAGGCAAGTTTCAATGATTACCTTTGTTAAAGCTTTACCTTTTGCGGCTTCAACAACAGCTTTTATATCTTCTTTTACATAATCATAACAGCCATCCTTAAGCTTTCCTATATTAATTACCATATCAACTTCCTCTGCACCTTCTTTAATTGCTTCAGAGGTTTCAAAAGCTTTTATTTTACTGCTGTTTGCTCCCAAAGGAAAACCAATGACTGTACATACTTTAACAGAGCTTCCCTTAAGCAAACTAGCAACTAAAGAAACATGACAAGGATTTATGCAAACAGAAGCAAACCTATACTTTAAAGCTTCTTCACAAACTTTTCTTATTTGCTCTTCAGAAGCTTCCGGTTTTAATATAGTATGATCTATAAACTTTGCTAGTTCTTCTTTTTTCATTTCATTCAACTCCTATTTAATTTATTTTCCAATAGATTAATCAGTAGTATTCTATACCAATTATACAAAAGTAACAAGTATATACTAGAAAGTATATTTTATCCTAGTATTTTTATCAAATTCTCTTATAATTATGTAGTTTTATTGGTAAAATAAAATATAAAAATATTATATATTTTAAAAGAGAGTACATTGTGTTATAATGTAGATAAAAAATGTCATTTTTATTAATTTTACTAATTGTAAATAATAAAAATAAACTATTTGCAAAGGAGTCATACATATGAGTATTAAGGAAAAATTCGCCAAATATTACACTGAAAACTTTTTAAAAAAATACGGGGAAAGACTTACACAAATTCAAGGTAATGTTATATCTGTAAAAATAGAAGAAAAAACTATACTTTGGTTGTTTCATAAAATTAAAGCTACTCTCATAGTTAAACCTGATCGAAGCAAATCAGTTATTAAATGCGTATATCAAAAAAACAGATGGTTTAAAAAACCTGAATTTATAACTATTAATCAAGGCAACCTTGTAATTATACAGGGTATTAAAGGTAAAAAAGGCAAAGAAGACAGAGAAACTATAAGTATTATGAATGTTAGAAATCTTACTACAAAGAAAGATTTAATTCCTGTAGAAGGCAAGGTACAAAGGGTTCAAAAAGTTCAAAGAATAAAATAAAAGAAGTGGAAATCCACTTCTTTTATTTTCTGCCTATAAAAAGATATAGGCTGTTTATTACTGCAATTATACCAGAGAAAAACACAACAATAGACCATTGTCCAAAGTTTAAGGCTACTGTTTTAAATATTCCTTGCAAAAACGGTATATAGATTACACTACAAAGCATGGTTATAGATATAAGCACAGCACCTACTAAATACAGATTTGTAAAGAAATTAATTTCAAATATTGAGTATTTTTCCGACCTGCACTCAAATACGTGTATAAGCTGTGAAAGTATCAGTGTACCAAGAGCCAATGTTCTGCAGGCACTTAAACTCATACCATAGTATTTGCCAGCTAAGAAAGCTAAAACTGTACAAACACCGATCAAACTTCCTCTAAGCAATATTTTTTCTTTTAAGCCTCTTGCAAATATATGTTCATTCTTAGGCCTTGGTCTTTGATACATTATATCGCTGTCTGGAGGATCTACTCCAAGTGCAATTGCAGGCAAGCCATCTGTTACTAAGTTCACAAATAAAATCTGTATAGGAAGAAGAGGAGTATCTAGGTAAAGAAGAGAAGCTAAAAACATTGTAAGAACTTCTCCAAGATTACAAGAAAGTAAATATCTAATAAACTTTCTTATATTGTCATAAATAACTCTTCCTTCTTCAACAGCAGCTACTATTGTTGCAAAATTGTCATCTAAAAGTATCATTGAAGAAGCTTCCTTTGTAACATCTGTACCTGAAATACCCATAGATATTCCTATATCCGCCTCTTTAACGGCAGGTGCATCATTAACACCATCTCCCGTCATAGCTACTATGTAATTTTTCTTTTTAAAGAGTCTAACAATTCTAAGCTTATGGTTTGGACTTACACGTGCAAATACACTAAGCTTTCCGACTCTGTTTAAAAGCTCTTTATCATTAAGCCTGTCTAATTCATCTCCAGTTATAACTTCTGACTGGTCCTTGCATATATCAAGTTCTCTGCCTATGGCAAAGGCAGTATTTCTATGATCGCCTGTTATCATTACAGGCTTTATTCCAGCTATTTTGCATTTTAATACTGCATCTTTTACTTCTTTTCTTGGAGGATCTATTATACCAGCTACTCCTAAGAAAACTAAATCTCTTTCTAAAGAACTATTCTTAACTATATTAGAATCCTTGTAAGCTGCTCCAATACATCTTAGTGCATCAAAGGACATAGCTTCAACAGCCTTATTTATCTTATCTTTATAATTAGAAGTTAAAAGTCTTACTTCTCCATTTATAAGTATGTATTTACACCTATCAAGAAGCTTCTCTGGAGCACCCTTTACATAGCAACATTCTTTTCCATTCTCTCTAATAATTACGGACATCATTTTTCTGTCTGAATCAAATGGAATATCAAAAATTCTTATACCTTTTGAAAGAAAGCTTGTATAGTTTTTTGTATCTTTGAAAAAAGCTTTTACTAATGCTGTTTCTGTAGGATCCCCAAACAAGCTTTTTTGAATAGAACTTTCTTTTTCATCAAAACTACAATCATTACAATAGGTAAAAACTTTTTTTAACAGCAAGTTATCTGGGATACCGTCCTTATCTACATTATATACTCTTTCATTAAAATATATAGCCTTAACAGTCATATTATTTTGAGTAAGAGTTCCTGTCTTATCGCTGCAAATAATGGAAGTACACCCTAGAGTTTCTACTGCAGGCAGTTTTCTTATCAGTGCATTTCTTTTTAACATTCTTGAAACACCAAGAGCCAAAGCTACAGTTACTATAGCAGCCAGTCCCTCTGGTATTGCTGCAACAGCAAGACTCACTCCTAAAAGGAACATCTCATACTTATTTTGTCCTCTCCAAACCCCCATAATAGTAACTACAGCACAAATTATTATACACAAAACTACTAAAATTTTACCTAGAGCATTAAGCTTTTCTTTAAGCGGAGAGGTATCCCCTTCTATATCCTGAAGCATATTTGCAATTTTACCCATTTCTGTTTTCATACCTGTTTCAGTAACTTTAGCCATAGTTTTCCCTGTCAACACTACAGTACCCATAAAAAGCAGGTTTTCCTTATCTTTATTGCTCTTATTTACTCCCACAGATTCTCCTGTTAAAAGAGCCTCATCTACCATTACAGCACTGTCTTGTACTATTATACAGTCTGCTGGTACTCTATCTCCGCTTTCCAGAACTATTAAGTCTCCAGGTACAAGCTCCTCAGCATTAATTACCTGAAGCTTTCCCTCTCTTATAACTTTAGATGTAGGTGCTGCAAGCTTTTTTAACGCCTCAAGGGATTTTTCAGTTTTATATTCCTGTATAAATCCCAGAATTGAATTCATAATTATAATTATGAATATAGTAATTGCATCTGCTTTTTCTCCCATAACACCTGAAATAATAGTTGCAGCTATAAGTACCCAAACTATAAAGTCATTAAATTGAGAGAAAAATATTTTTAAAGGAGAAACTCGTTTTTTATTCTCTAGTTGATTTAATCCATAAGTTTTTAATCTTTTTTCTACTTCGTTTTTTGAAAGCCCCCTGACAGAAACTTCATTGTTTATCATGCTATACCTCCCTGTAAGTTAATATGTTTTTTACTCCTTGTGTTTTTATGCACAATCCGTACATTAGTAATATATGAAAGTAACCTCTATCTTATGAAGATTTTTAACCCTTGTAAATGCAGAAAATACAATTAACCTATTTACAAAAAAAAGAAATGACCTTAAAATAAAAATATTAACTAAAGAACAAATATATACTATTTATGATAACTATGGAGGTAATTTAATGAATGAAGTATTATATATAACTGGTCATAAAAACCCTGATACTGATTCAATTTGTGCAGCTATAGCCTATGCTGAATTTAAAAATAAAACTGGAACCTTAAAGGCTATACCTGTTAGGCTTGGAGATATTAATAGAGAAACTCGGTTTATTCTCGATTACTTTAACGTTGAGACACCTAAACTTATTGAAACAGTAAAAGTTCAAGTTTCAGATTTAAATATAGATACTGTAGCTCCTGTAGCTCCTGATATATCCTTGAAGATGGCTTGGAATATTATGAAGAAAAATAATACAAAAACCTTACCAGTAGTTGATGAAAATGACTTTCTTGTAGGTGTTGCTACAATAACTAATCTATTTTCAAGCTTCATGGATATTTGGGATAATAACATATTATCAAAAAGCCATACTAAACTTGAAAATATATTAGATACTCTTTCAGCAAAGTATGTATATATACATGACGAAAATATAAATCTAAGCGGAAAAATAGTAACAGCAGCAATGCAGCCAGACAGCACTGAAGCTATTGTTGAAAAAGGTGATATTGTTATTTGCGGAGACAGAGAAGATACCCAAGATGCAGTTATTAGATGCGGAGCCTCTCTCATAATTATCACAGGAAATCATACTGCAAGTGAGGATATTATAGAAAAAGCCAAGACCGCTTCCTGCTCAATAATCTCTACACCTTATGATTCCTTTACAGCATCAAGGCTTATAACTCAGAGTATTCCTATAAGCTACGTCATGAATAAAGATAATATTGTAAGCTTCAGAACAGAAGACTTTGTGGATGATATAAGAGATGTCATGCTTGAAACAAGATATAGAAGTTATCCTGTAATAGATAAACTTAATAAAGTAATTGGTACTATATCGCGTTATCACTTAATAAGTCAAAATAGAAAAAAAGTAATACTTGTAGACCATAATGAAAGAACACAATCTGTGCACGGCCTTGAAGATGCCGAAGTTTTAGAAATTATTGACCACCATAGAATTGCAGATATTCAAACAGGCAATCCTATTTATTTCAGAAACGAACCTGTAGGAAGTACCTCAACAATAATAGCCTCAATTTTCTTCGAAAATGGCATACGTCCATCTAAAAAAATTGCAGGCTTATTATGTGCAGCTATAATATCTGATACACTGCTTTTTAAATCACCTACCTCAACCAATGTGGATAAATTAATGCTGAAAAGACTAGCAGAAATAGCAGATTTAGATGTGGAAAATTTTGCAAGGGAAATGTTTAAAGCTGGTACTTCATTAAACGGCAGAACAGTAGATGAAATATTCCATCAGGATTTTAAAGTATTTACTTTAAATAATCTAAAAATCGGAATATCTCAGATTAGCACTATGGATTTAGAAGGTTTTGCAGATATGAAAAATGATATGATATCTCTTATGGAAAAAAAATCTGTAGAAAACAGTTTTAATCTCCTAGTATTTATGCTTACAGATATTTTAAAAGGCGGCTCAGAACTTTTAGTAGTAGGTAAAGACAAAGAGCTGGTTGCAAGAGCCTTTAATGTAAAACTTAATGGTCATAGCATATATGTTCCTGGAGTGCTTTCAAGAAAAAAACAGGTAATACCTCCAATAACTTCAGCTATTACCTCACTAAAATAGATAGAAGCGGTTTTCCGCTTCTTATCTTTTTATTTTCTTTTCTATTTATTTTATTATCACATAGAATATAATAAAAAATATCAAACAAATGCCATAGGCAATACTTAAATAATCTTTAACACAAATATCATCTATTTTTTTTGTATATTCACCATAGCTTTTTAAATAATCAGTATTTTTAGAACTATACAAGTAATAAAAATTTACTGATTCGATATATGCTCCTAGTATATCCACATTTAATAAAGGTCTCACAAAAATGTTTGTAAAATAATCCCCTTTAAAATCTATTGCAGATTTTTTATTTCTGCAAAGGTATACAATATACATAAATATTTCCGCAATAACTGCTGGTATAATGGTCAGTATTACAAATAAATATCTGAAAAGCATTAATTCATCTTCCAGCATGCTTATATTATATATAAACATATAAGCTATACCGTAGATATTGCCAAAGGCTGCTATAAATAATAAAGGAGCTATAAATCCGCAAACTACTGCTCTTGAAATAATTGAAATAGAATCATAAAATTTAAATTTTTCTCTTTGTCTTAAATTCTTCTTTTCAGTATTGCTTATATCAATTACAAGGAAAGCAGTTATAAAATTATTAATTTCCCCATACTTAATTTTAAATATAAAAAAACATATAATCGAAACAATAATAACATATATTAATTGCAGCAGAATTTTATTATTTATTTTTTTATGAAATATCTTGTTAATTCTATAAAATAAATATTGTCTATCCAACTTCCACAGCACTATGCTTGTCAGACATCCAACCACATAACCAATTCCCATGATAATCCCCCAAACTTAATCTATAATCTCCTCAATAGGCACAGATTTCATTTTCATATAAAATAAGTTGGGACTGTACATATAATCATTTCTGTTATAACAAGGATATCCAATATGTAAAGGAACTTGTTCATACATAGAATTATTTCCTCTAGTTTTATTCATGTACAAATAATTCATACATGCTGGCATTGCTCCCATCATAGGATTTATATTAACTCCCTGCGAATACATTGCAGAGCAGGCCATTATAGGACATACTATTCTCATATTTCCATTTTCTCTCATACTGCACATTTGCTCCATATATACTCCCCCTAAAATATTATCTCAATAATATTATATGATTGCAGTTTAATGCTTTATGAAAAATTTATAAAAAAAGAATAGGGCCTCTGCTGCCTATTCTTATCTGGATTTTAAGTTATTAGCCATGCTCCACATTTCATCTGCTGTTCTCATAGCTCTTGAGTTAATTTCAAAAGTTCTTTGAACCATTATCATATCAGTCATTTCCTTTACTAAATCTACATTTGACAGTTCTAAAAATCCCTGCCTTATACTGGAGTTTTGAACTATATACGGTGTTTCTACTGGTACATCTACACCATTTATATTTTCTGTATTAACTGTATAGAGATTATTTCCTATAGATTTTAAAGAGTTATCTCCTGCTACATTATATAAATTTATTTTTCCTATCTGAATACTATTAACACCATCGTTTTTATAAATATATCCATTCTCATCAATTTTAAAATTATCCTTGGTAAACTGCATATTTTCAGCTGTAACACCATCATTAAAAATAATATAAAGCTTGTTTCCATTTTTATCTACTATATTATTATTGCTGTCTATATTAAAGCTTCCGCTTCTAGTATAGGCAGTCTTAAAAGTACCATCTGCATTTTGTTCTGGAAGTATTACTTGAAAATACCCCTCTCCATCTATAGCTAAATCAGTATTTACGTCAGTTTCTGTAAGATTGCCCTGCCTATTATCTCTAATCCATTGTGAAGCCCTAACTCCCGTTCCGTTATAGGATAAAGCCTCAGCATTATTGGGATAACCATTCCTACTTAGTGTTTCATATACTAAATCTTTAAAACTTACATCTACACGCTTATAGCCTTCAGTATTAACATTTGCAATATTATTTGATATGCTGTCGAGTTTTTCCTGCTGAGCAGCCATAGCACTCCTACTGTTCCATAATATTCTAAGCAAATACCTCGCCTCCTAACCCTTACGTTACCTTACTGAACCTACTTCATTCACAGCCTTGCCTAAAGTTTCATCTATAGATTGAATTATCTTCTGATTTGATTCAAAGGTTCTAAAAGCTGTAATCATATTTACCATTTCTGTCATAATATTTACATTAGATTTTTCTAGAGACTTTTGCTTTACCGACCCATTAGTATAATCTACTGGATTTTGCCCAGAAAATAGATTGTCTCCTATCTTTGTAAGCATATCGTAATTCTCAAAATCAACTATACTAAACTTATATCTGTCTCCATTTAAATTAAAACTTCCATCGCTATTAAGCTGCAGCTCCTCATTGCCTACCAGTATAGGTTCTGCTGCTCCGATAGGTTGTCCATTAAAATCCACCCTTGCAGCAAGCACATAATCACCGCTATCATTTACTAAATAACCTTCATTATTTACATGAAAATGTCCATCCCTTGAATAAAAAGTAGTATTAATTCCATTTATCTCTCTTGCAACAGAGAAAAATCCTCTTCCTTCTATAGCAAAATCACTCCACTTATCTGTGCTTTCAATTATACCTTGAGTAAAACTTGTTGAAACCCCATCTATAGAACTTCCCTGGCTTAAAGAACCAATTACATTTTTAACATTTTTTCCGCCTTCAATCTTATCATAATTTTCTATAAGTACATCATTAAATCTTTTTACTGAAAGATTATCACTTTTAAATCCAACAGTATTTGCATTAGCTAGATTATTAGTTATTACATTTTGCTTAGCTTCTTGAGTAATAAGACCTGATATAGACGTATATAGAGACCTAATCATTTGTTTCCCTCCTTATTTATTACTTTGAATTCACTAGGATAATCCATGCCTAATCCTCTTGCTCTTTTTTCAATTTCCGCATCACTTATATTTGTTTTAAATTTGTAAGTACCTAAAATAATAGTAGTTAAAATTATACCTATACCAATTCCTAATAGAATTTTTCTATCACTTAAAAAGTCTATTAAATTCTTTATTTTAGATATAACTCTTTTATTAATAATACTTCCCCCTTGCCTATTCCTAATCTGGCTGAAACTTCTTCAACTGAAAGTCCTTTAGACAATAGTTTGTTTATCTCTTCAATCTTTATACTATTACTAGTTATATTGTCTCTATATTTACTTTCATCATTTTCAAAAACTTTTTCTTCCAATTTTATCTGGGCTTTTTCAGCAATATTATTGTTTGATTTCATATTTGTTTCTTCGTAATTTTCTTCTATTTCTTTATCCTGAAGTTTATAATTATCTAAAATTCCATCATTTTCGTTTATTTTTTTTAACCTCTGAATTTCCTTCTGTAGCTCCAATATTGTTTCGGAAAATTCTCTTCTAACTTCTCCAAGCCTTACCTCAAACTCCTTCATATTATCCTCAGTGTAATTTAATACACTGCTAAAAGTTTTTTTTTCTTTTTTTAAAGCTCTTAAATTTAAAAAAACTAAAAGACTTCCTATAATCAATAAAAATATAATCATTTAATCAACTCCAGAAAACTAACTGTATTTTAATTTCTTTAATTCATTTCTAAGATGAACAATAGCTCTTCCATGAAGCTGACAAACCCTTGACTCTGATACTTCAAGCACCTTTCCTATTTCCTTTAAGGTTAAACCTTCATAATAATAAAGAGACAGTACTGTTTTATCCTTTTCATTCAAATTGTTCAAAGCCTTCACTAAATATTCTAATTCCTCTTTTTCTTCAAGCACTTTTTCTGGACTTGGACTCTTTTCATCTTCGATAGTACCAATAAGAGCCATATCATCATCAGAGAAAATCAAGTCTTCAAGAGAAACTACAGATATATAGTTTATATAGCTTTCTATCTCAGTAACCTCATCAACAGACATTTTAAGTTCCTTGGCTATTTCTTCGGAAGAGGGCTCTTTTAAAAGCTTTTTTTGCAGCGCTTCCAATACTTCATTATACTTATTCAGCTTATCCATGGCACCTTTTGAAATAGGACTGTTTTTTCTTAATTCATCTATCATTGCACCTTTAATTCTTATGGAAGCATAAGTTGAAAATTTCATTCCTCTGCCTTCATCAAATTTATTTATAGCATCCATAAGTCCAATCATACCATAGCTAACTAAATCTTCATATTCTATATACTTACTTTTTCCTATTATTACTCTAGAGGCTATATACTTAACTAATGGAATATATTTTGCCACAACTTGCTCCTTTATATCAGAAGCTTTAGCTAAAGCCATATTAAATCCTCCTCTTTATGCTTTTCTCATTTGATTACGCATTATCTTAAATATAAATCTTATTATTTTTTCTCTTATTCTATCCTCTAAATCAATAAAACTAATACCACTTATATTTATTCTATTTACCTCATCTTTTTCAAATCTGACAACTGAGCCTTTAACTATAATTTCTTCTGTTCCAATTGGTATATGCATCTTTAATATATCTCCGACCTTTAATTCATCTTTTAGCTTTATTTTTAAACCACCGCCGCTCAAATCTACCATGGTTGCCTTGAACAAATTACTTTCCATATTAATCTTTTCAGATTTATCATAACTAAGCTGCTTTTCTTTTGAATATAAAATAGAATATACAATTGGCACTCTAACATATTTTCTCCTTTGAATCTTAAATACTTCTTTAGGATAAGCCAATTGAATAGTAGGTATCTTTCCAGCTGTTCTATCTACAACAACAGTATTAAACTTATAGCAGCTTCCTCTGTAATAGTATATTACCTCTATAATCTCTCCCTTTCTTAAAGGTATATACTCTCCTTCCCTTATAGGAATACCAATTGAGATGAAATCATTATGCACATCTTCAATTCTGCTTTTATACCAGCCTTCATCATAAAAAACTTCTACTTTACTGTTTATGACAAATTTGAAATTGTCAAGCATAATTACATCTCCTTAACTAAAAATACTAAATATCTTTTTAAATAAACCTTGAACTCCGCTGCTTTGCTCATTTCCTTCTGTACCTATAAGTTTTTTCCCTATTTTACCTATATCTTGTGAAGCCTCACAATTAGGATAACTTATTACAAAAGGCTGCTGTTTTCTAACTGACTGCACTAATCTTTTATCTTCTGCTATACTTCCTAAATACTCTACTTTCATTTTAAGAAAATTAGTAACTGCATTTTTAAACTTATTGAATGTAAAAACAGCTTCCTTTTCATCAATTGCTCTATTTACAACTATACTAGCACTGCTTTTTATCTTGAAATGATTAATAGCTTTAACAAGGCTGTAAGCATCAGTTAAAGATGTAGGTTCCGGTGTTATTATTACAATAAGCTCATCACAACAAGCTGCAAAACCTAATACGCTCCTGTTAATTCCAGCCCCTGTATCCATTATTATATAATCAAAACCTTTAAGGTGTTCCAATTTACTTATTAATATATCTCTTTGTTCACTAGTTAACTCTTCAATTTTTGTAATACCAGATCCTCCTGGTAAAAGCTTAACTCCATAAGGTCCTGTTATAACCACATCATCTATTTCCTTATTATTAAACACTACATCAAACACATTAAACTTAGGTAAAAATCCCATAAGCACATCATCATTACCCATGCCTACGTCAGCATCAAAAATTAAAACCTTTTTTCCCATAGTTTGAAGCATTATAGCTAAATTAACTACAAAGTTGCTTTTACCAACTCCACCCTTACCAGAAGTTACAGTAATAATTCTAGCTTTATCTTTCTTTAAATTGTCTGCTGCTAACTGCCTTAATTTTTGCGCCTGATCTAACATATGCTATCCTCTCCCAGTATAAGACTAGAAACTTCTGAAGCCGATATAAATTTAATATCATCAGGAACATTCTGCCCTGTAGTTATAAAACTTAGAGGTTTTTTTGCAGCCTCCAATATATTTAGTATGGAACCATAGGTAGTAGTCTCATCTAATTTAGTTATTATAATATTATTAAAATTAAGTATACTATATCCCTGAATTATTGAATCTAAATCACTATTTTTAGTAGTACAGCTTAATACTAAATGAATATTTTCCGTATTTACCTTTTCTACAAAGGCTCTAAGTTCAGAGATTTGCATAGAATTTTTACTGTTTCTTCCTGTAGTATCTATAAGTATAACATCACAATCACTCATAGACTCTATAGCTGCTTCCATGTCATTAAGAGTAAAAACTATTCTAAATGGAATGTTCATAATATCAGCATAGGTTTTAAGCTGCTCCACAGCACCGATTCTATATGTGTCTATAGTAATAAGTCCTACTTTCTTTTTCTCAATAAGAGATAATCTTCCTGCAAGCTTTGCTATTGTTGTAGTTTTACCTACCCCTGTAGGGCCAACTAAAACAACAGCTCCTTCCATCTTTATCTTAGATATTTTCACCATGTTCTCAATTACAAGTTTAGCCTTATCTATTTCATTTACCTCTTCTTCTACAGACTTTATTCCATTACATATACTTTTTATTACTTTTTCATTTAGATCGCTATTTTCTAACTTTATTTCAAGCTCAGACTTTGTTTGAGTTTTTTCAGAAGTTTTGCTTATCATATCAGAAATAAGATTTTTCATCTCCTGCATCTCTTTTATAAGCTCTAAATTACTTTTATCTTCCTTTACTTCCATTTTTATATCTGTTTTTTCATTTTTAAACTCAGAACTTTTATTAAAAGCAAATCCTTCTTTCTCTACAGCTTTTTTTATAGCTTCAATGCTGTCTGTCATGTAATCATCATTTTTCTTTACATTTTCAACAGCAGCAGTTACTTCAATAATTTTTTTGGAAAAAAATCCTATAAATCCCGGCTTTCTAATTTTTCTTTGACTTATAATAACTGCATCCTTTCCAAGTTCATAACGGATACGAGTCATTGCTTCATTCATACTATTTACTATATATCTTTTTATAATCATCTATATAGTCACAACTCCTTCAGTTCTTATCTGAATATCGTTAGGTATCTCATTAAGTGAGAGTACTGTAATATTAGGAAATACCATTTCAATAAACTTTCTAAAAGCTGGTCTTATTTTTGGAGAAACAAGAATTACAGGCTGGTTCTCATAAAAATAAACACTTTCTAAAACATTCTTTATTGAACTTAATATTCTGCCTGTAGTATCTGGGTCGATAGCAGGAAAAGATCCTTGCATAGATTTTTGGATATTGTTTGCTATCTTATCTTCTATTTCTGAAGCTAAAGTAATAACAGTAATAGCACCATTTTCATCCACCAATGGATTACATATCGTTCTTCCAAGAGCAAAACGTACATATTCCGTTAAAAGTTCAATATCCTTTGTAGCTCTTGAATTATCAGCGAGAGATTCTAAAATAGTTACCATATCCTTTATTGAGACTTTTTCCTTTAATAAATTCTGCAGCACCTTTTGAACCTCTCCTATAGTCATAAGATCTGGTATAAGCTCATCAACTACAGCACTGTATTTTTCCTTTACAGCATCTATTATAAGCTTTACCTCCTGTCTTCCTAAAAGTTCATGTGAATGAAGCTTTATAGTTTCAGTTAAATGAGTAACCATTACTGTAGTTGGATCTACAACTGTAAGTCCTTTTATCTCTGCATCTTCTCTCTGGTCTTTATTAATCCAAACAGCAGGCAGACCAAAAGCAGGCTCTACTGTATTGATACCATGTATTTCAAAATCTCCGTTTGTAGGATCCATGCATAAAAGCATATTTGGCATAAGCTCTCCCTTTGCAGTTACAGTTCCTCTTATTTTAACTACATATTCATTAGTTTTTAACTGAAGATTATCTCTTATTCTGATTGGCTGAACTATAATTCCCATTTCGATTGCACATTGTCTTCTTACAGATGATATTCTCTCTAAAAGATCCCCGCCAGCACTTTCATCAGCAAGAGGAATAAGTCCGTAGCCAATCTCTATTTCCATTGGTTCTACAGTTAATAATGACATTACATTTTCTGGCTCTCTCTTTTCTGTTTCTATTATTTGTGCCTGTTCTTGTTCTGCTTTAACAATTGCCTGAGTTTTTTCATCTTTATACAAAAAGTAAGCACTAACTCCTGTACTAATTGCTAGTACTATAAATACAAAAGTTGGAAGTCCTGGAATAAATCCTAATATCAACAATACAACTGAAGCTATTGCTAAAACCTTAGGGAATCCTGTTAACTGTGATGCAACAGAAGAACCAAGATTTTCATTATTACCTGAACGAGTTACAATAATACCTGAAGCTGTAGATATTAAAAGTGCTGGTATCTGGCTTACAAGTCCATCTCCTACAGTTAGCCTGACATAAGTTTGAGCAGCATCAGAAATATCTTTGTTCAGCATTACTACCCCTATAATAATTCCGCCTATAATATTTATTAAAGTAATTATAATACCTGCTATAGCATCACCCTTAACAAACTTGTTAGCACCATCCATTGCTCCATAAAAATCTGCTTCCATTTGCAAATTTTTTCTTCTCCGTCTGGCCTCCGCTTCATCTATAAGTCCAGAATTTAAATCTGCATCTATACTCATCTGTTTTCCAGGCATTGCATCAAGGGTAAATCTTGCTGAAACCTCTGCTACTCTGCCAGAACCATTTGTAATAACCAAAAACTGAATAACCATAATTATTATAAAAATTATTATACCAACAACATAATTGCCACCAACAACAAAACTTCCAAAAGCTTCTATAATATGTCCAGCATAACCCTGACTTAAAATAAGTCTTGTTGAGGATATGTTTAAACCAAGCCTGAATAATGTTGTTATAAGCAGTAATGTAGGAAAAATAGAAAACTGAAGCACTTCTGTTGTAAACATAGTTAAAAGTATAATAACTATGGATAAAGTTATATTAACTGCTAAAAGAAAATCTAATAATACAGAAGGAAGAGGAATAATAATCATTAATATGATACCTATTACTAGAAATGCTACAAGTACATCCGTATTATTTTTTACGCTATATTTTGTTCTTGTATTTAAATCCATTTAATTACCTCCAATAAGGCTTGTCTACTTCTTCTTTTTCATCTTATAAACTAAAGCTAGTACCTCTGCAACAGCCTGGTACATCTCTGCTGGAATTTCTTCATCTATTTCTACGTCAAAATAAATAAGTCTTGCTAAAGCTCTATTTTCAATAATAGGCACATTATTTTCCTTAGCAATATCTTTAATCTTTATAGCTATGTTATCTGCTCCCTTTGCAACAAGCTTAGGGGCACCGTCTTTACCTTCTTCATATTTAAGAGCACAGGCTATATGTGTTGGATTTGTAACAACCACAGTAGCATCAGATACCGACTGCATCATTCTTCTTTGTGACATTTCCCTTTGCTTTTGCCTGATTTTAGACTTAATTTGAGGATCTCCCTCCTGCTGCTTAAACTCCTCTTTAATTTCCTGTTTTGTCATTCTTAATTCCTTATTATATTGAAACTTTTGATATAAATAATCTGCAAGAGCAATAATTATCATTATTATAGTAACTTTAGAAAATACATTTACAATTAATTTAACAAAAGCAGAAGGTACTGCACCTATTCTTAAACTGCTTATTTTAAGCAGATAATCATAATTGTCTATTATAAATTTATAACCTGTATAACCTAATACAGAAACAATTGCTAAATCTTTTAAAGTTTCCACAAAGGTTCTATACGAAAACATTCTTTTAAACCCGCTTATAGGATTCAACTTTGACAGCTGCGGTTTCAAAGGCTCCCCTGTAATTATAAAACCAACTTGAACAAAGTTAGCTAAAATTCCCATAGCCATTATAGGTACCACTACAGGCAGAAGCGTTATAGCTAATCTCCAGATAACAGTTAGTGTTAAGCTTTTTACACTATTATAATCTAATTCTGTTAATAAAAAATTATTTAAAAATGTAATTAATGTGGCTTTTAAACTTCCCCCTACATAAGCTCCAAGTACTAATAATAATAGTGTTGAAACAAGCAAAGTAAAAGCTAAATTAACTTCCTTACTTCTTGCTACCTGACCTTTTTTTCTAGCATCCTTCTTTTTTTTAGGTGTTGCCTCTTCTGTTTTGTCATCAGAAGCAAATATTATCATTAAGGGAGCTGCTTTAAAAAACCCCTTTAAAATATCTTGAATATTTACAAAAGAAGAACCTATAAGCTTAAACAATATAGGCATTGCAAAGGTAAAAGCAGTTAATCCTACAAGTATTTTTATAGGAAGCCCCAGTATCATTAAATTAATCTGAGGCACAGTTCTTCCAATAAGACCTAAAACTATATCTGTTATAAGAATAATCAATACCACAGGTATTGCAATTTTCAATCCAATAGAAAAAAATTCAATAAATCCATTAAAAATTAAATTAATACTCTCTCCACTAAGCACAAATTTTCCAAGACTAATAGCATTAAAGCTTTCAATTAAAGCTCTTAAAAGCATGTGGTGTCCATCAATAACAAAGAATAGTAAAAGACTGCACCAGTATAAAACATGCTCAAGCAAAGTTGAGTTGCTGCTAGTAGATGGATCAAACATACTTATCATCGAGAAACCTATCTGCATGTCAATAAGCTGTCCAGCAAATCTTGCACTAAAAAAACATAAATTCGTTATAAATCCTAAAGTCAATCCGGTAATTACTTCATTAATTCCCAGTGAAAATAATATATAATTACTTGTAATATTTAAATTTGAATAATTTATTCCTGGTATCAGCATATAAGATAAAACAAGTGCAAAAGCTACTTTCGCTGCATTTGGAAGCCCTTTTGGGAAAAATACAGGTACTACTGTAAAAAAAGCAGTCATTCTTAAAAAAATTAAAATAAGTGCAGTAAAATATGCTATATTAATCAATAATTATCCCACCTAATGTGTTATATTAGCTATCTGTTCAAATATTCTTTGTGTGAAGCTGACAACCTTATGAAGCATCCAAGGTCCGACTATAAGACCTACTACTGCAGCTGCTATAATTTTAGGAACAAAAGTTAAAGTTTGTTCTTGTATTTGTGTTGTTGCCTGAAAAATACTTACAATTAGCCCAACGACAACTGAAACTGCAAGAATTGGACCTGCTGTTAAAAGTCCTGTATAAATAGCATCTTTTAATATAGACATAATCATATTTTCACTCATTTAAATAACCCCCCTCAGCCCGTCAGGAAAAACTCATAATAAGAGATTTAACTAGAAGATGCCAGCCGTCTACCATAACAAATAATAATAACTTAAAAGGAAGTGAGACCATAACAGGCGGAAGCATCATCATACCCATAGATAAAAGAACACTTGCTACAACTAAATCAATAATTAAAAAGGGTATATAAAGCATAAATCCTATATTAAAAGCAGTTCTAAGTTCACTTATAACAAAAGCAGGTACAACCACATATAATGGCACATTGTCCTTTGTTACATCTCCTTCAAGCTTGGATAGTTCTATAAAAAGCTTTAAGTCGTTCTGCCTTGTACTTTTCAGCATAAATTGTCTTAAAGGCTTTGATCCTTCATCAAAGGCCTGCTGCTGAGTTATGGTTCCTTCTAAATAAGGCTTAAAGGCTTTAGTATTGATTTCATTAAAGGTTGGAGTCATAATAAATATAGTTAAAAATATTGCAAGCCCAGTTAACACCTGATTAGGAGGTGCCTGCTGAGTACCAATAGCACTTCTTAAAAAGGAAAATACTACTATAATTCTTATGAAGCTTGTCATCATTATAATAATAGATGGAAGCAAGGTAAGTATAGTAAGTAAAATAAGCAGTTTAATATTATCTACATATTCCTTTGGAGTATCAGTTCCATTTACAGATATATTAACACTTGGCACAGGAATACTGGCTGGTTCAGCATGAACTTTGTATCCTATTAACATTACAAAAGTAAATACTAATACAAAAAGTGCAGCGTATTTCTTTTTCATTCTCTATTCTTCCTTCTTTTTAAATAGTTTTTGATAAAATTCTTTTAGATTTGCATATTCTTGTATCTGCTTTGATTCTTCAATCTTCTTAATCTCAGCTTCCTTAAGCTCTAAAAGAGTGTCAACTTTTCCTGCTACAGAAGTTAGCACATAACCTTTATCACCAATTTTAACTACAAGTAGACTGTTTTCTTTAGAAAGAGATACCCTTTCCAATATTTTAATATATCTGCCGTTTTGAATGCTTTGAAGCTTGCTTCCGCCAAATTTAAGAGATAAATAAATTAAAAATAAAATAAACGGCAGAAATACAATTATTTTCAAAAGCATTAACACAAAATCCAGATTATTCATGCCTATCTCCTTTACTGAACTATAATGTCATAAAAGTAGATATTGTTTACTGTTGCATACTCTAAGTATGGATTTACCCTGTTTATGATCTCTTTTTTCAAATCGGATACACTTTTTTCAGTAGTTATATCCGTAGACTTTTTTGACCTTAAAACACTGTTTATTGCATCTCTAAGAATAGGTTTCTTCTCCTCAAGTTCAGCTGATATCTTTTTCTCATCCTTAGCAGTATATCCAATATAAATTTTAACTTTAATATATTTCTTTCCACCCTCATCTGAAAGATTCACTAAAAACTCATCTAAACTATAAGTAAAAGGTGAAATCTCACTTGCTGCAGGATTTAGAACTTTAGTATTCTGAGTATCAGCTGAAGCTGTATTAGAATCTTTTCTGAAAAATATCATATATCCCCCAAAAGCAAGTCCAAATATGAGAATTAACACTAATAAAATTATAATAATAATTTGCAATCTGTGACCATTACCTTTTTCTTTTTTATCAGCCATAATTAATCTCCTTTATTACCTTGTTACAATGCAATTATATACCTAGTTTAAATATTTTGTTCTTATATTCTATAACTTTATTTATTATTTCTTCTGTGCTTTCAAGTACAATATACTTATTTCCATTAATTAAAGTTATCAGGCTCTCAGGCACTGACTCTAACTTTTCAATATGGTCAGCATTTAATATTATTTCTTTATTATTAATACCAGTCAGCCTTACCAATTAAATCCCCCCTATATTACTGTAAGTATTGGCTAACGAAAATCCTTCCGTTAGCCAGATTTATTTTTATCTCTTTAAATTTAATATTTCTTGAAGTATTTCATCTCCAGTAGTTATAGTCTTAGAATTAGCTTGAAAGGCTCTGCTTGTTACAATCATATCTGTAAATTGTTCTGAAAGGTCAACATTAGACATTTCAAGAACACCTTGAAGCATATCTCCGTAAGCTTTACTGTTATCTACTGATGCATTTATACCGCTTCTAACTATTGGCTCTCCAGAGTTTGCTGACTTTTCATAAAGATTTTTACCTAGCTTAGTCAAACCTGCTGCATTTTTAAAAGTTGCCATAGCAATCTGTCCCAGTACTGTTACCTCTCCGCCTTCAAGTACTGCAGAAATTGCACCATCTTTTCCTATATTAAATGTAGTAATTCTCGATGGATCCCCCTGCTTGTATAAGTTCTGAGTCCACATAGTATCAGCATTAGGGTTATTACCAGCAGCTGGAACTTTAATAGTTACCCCTCCATCTAAATTAACTGTGCCTCCAGCTGGAATTGTACCTTGTGATTCTCCGTTGATAAAATATTCCCAAGCATCTGGATTGCTTCCTGTTCCCTTTGTAAATTTAACCTGTATTATTGCAGTTTTCCCAGAATAAGGAGTACCATCAGTAGTATTTACAATTGTAGGTGATTGATCAGCAGTTGCTTCACCGCTTGACGCTTTTAAAGCAGTTGCAGTCTCAAAATTACTTGCAGGCATCTTGACTGAATCTGGAATTACAAGAGGTACAATAGTATCACTTGCAACTATAGATAAATCATTCGCATTTACATAGTTTATGCTATCAACTCTTCCATTTACATATTTAACACTTTCTTCACTTCCATTAGCTTTAACTGCGTACCCCATAACTCTATAACCATCAGAAGTTATTAAATTACCATCAGTATCAAGTGTAAAAGAACCATCTCTAGTATAACTTATATTCATACCATTTGTATCTACTATTTCACTTCCATTTAAGGTAACTGCTCTGCTGTTATTGAAAGGCAGCTGCCCACTTCCTACCATAAAATATCCTTCACCGTCTATAGCAACATCAAGATTTCTGCTGGTTGGCTGCATCATTCCTTGAGAAACTAACGTATCTATACCTGCTATCTGAACTCCAAGCCCTACCTGCTTTGGGTTTATTCCACCTTGGTTTACTCCTGGTGCTAAAGCTTGAGATACATTTTGGCTTAACATATCCTGAAATCTTACTTTTGCACTTTTAAAAGCAGTAGTACCGACATTAGCTATATTATTACCTATTACATCTAGCTTGGTTTGATTAACCTTCATCCCAGATATTCCTGAATATAATGATCTTAACATAAATTTCCTCCCACTTTGTTTTAATATAATACTTTAGTAAAACTGCTCTGCTTCTGTCATTCCGCAAAGCTGGGCTTCCTCTTTTAGGTCCAGCCCTGTTATAAAAGCACTACACTATCAATATTAGTGAATACGTTATTTTTACTGCTGCTCTTATCTACAGCTGTAATTATAGTTCTGTTTTTTATGCTGGCAACAAATACTATATCTTTATAAAGAATCAGGGATTCCTTTGCTCCTTTTTCACTAGCTTTATTTATTCCTTCATTCAATTTACTCATATCACTTTCATTAAGAAAAATGTTTCTATCCCTGAGCCTTTCAGCTGCGTGATTTGATATAGAAAAGCTGTCCTTTTTATTTATTTCCTTTGCTAATATACTTTCAAAAGAGGCGTTATTATTTTTATTTTCCTTTGCTGTATATTTACTAAAATCCTCTAAAGAATATAATTTCCCATTAATTACTCTGTAACTCATAACTTATTTCCTAACTAATAAACATCTAAAACATCTTTATACGAAAACTCCATAAGCTGTTTTGTATTGTTTTTTTCAATTTCCACACTTAAAATAATTTCTCCGCCGTCTTTTGTAGCTCCCTTTACTATTCCTATATACTGATTTCCAGTCTCATCTACAGTATTCAATCCTACTGTTTTTCCAATTAGGGCTGAAGCTCCCATAAAGCTCATAGTACTGTTTAAATTAGTCATTTGTTCTAATGCTGCAAATTGAGCCATCTGAGCTACATATTGTGTAGAATCTGTAGCATTCTCAGGATTTTGATTTGACAACTCTGCAGTCAAAATTCTTAAAAAAGCATTTTTATCCATTTCATTTGTTGATCTAACAATTTTAGTACCCCTATCAGTTGTTGCCGTGGCTAAACTAGTTGAATTTACTGCCATAGTAATCCTCCTTGTGAAAATTCTAAGCTAATATATTCACATTGCTTTGTTCTAAGCTGTATTCTTCTACAACTTCCTCTTCACCTGATGCTGTAATTTTAGTCCCTTTTCTTCCCTGTTGCCTGCTGCTGTCTTCACTATTTCCATTACTGTTAAACAAAAAATTATCTCCATTATAAAGACTTAAACTGAAACTTTGAATGCTCATATTCTGCTTTGATAGTTCATTATTTATTATTGGAAGCTGTGAATTTAAAAGCTCAAAAGTATCTTTATTAGCAGCAGTTAAATTTGCTTTTAAAACTCCATTATCCATTGTAAGCCTAATTACAATTTCACCTAATTCCTTAGGTATAATCTTTACAGTCAGTTCTTTTATGTTATTTAAATCCATATATTTTACAGCTTTTATAACATCCGTATTTAAACTATTTTTGTTAATAATTATTTTATTTTCCAATGTCAAGGTTTTTTCTGCTTTTACAGCTTCAAATCTGTTTAACATATTTGTAATTTTATCAGAGAAATTATCTTTTTCTTTTCTTGAGCCATCTCCTAATAAATCTAATAAAATCTTTTCCTCCTTATAAGAAGGATTATTTATCATTTGCTGTGAAGTTTTATCACTATAGCTTAATATAGCATCTTCTTTTGTTGCATTATCCTTATTATTAAGAGAGTAATCTATTGCTTGCTTGATTTCTGTGAATTCTTCCTGTTGTCTAACCTTAACCTTAGGTACTATAATGCTAGTTTCCTTAATATCACCTTCGTTATTATTTTTCACAAAGAAAGACTCATTAATTTTTTGAAGTAAAGTCTTCTCAATAATCTGACTATTGTCATTATTAAGTTTCTCACTTTGTCCTTGAAAACCCATAATAACAGCTTCTTTTAATTTACTAACTACATTATTAACCTCAGTATCGATACTTATATTTTCTAAGTAAACATTATTACTTGATAAAGCATCTGAATTAATGCTGTTATCTTTTATTGAACTTCCTAAAAATGAATTAGATACTAACTCTGAAAAAATATTTTCAATCTGTTTTAAATCTCCCTGTTCAATAGAACTTAATAACTCCGACTGTTTAGTAGCACTTGAATAATTGATTAAAGTTAAAAGCAAATTTATAAGCTCGCTGTCTTCATTACCTGAAATGCTGTCTTCTGTAACTTCAGTTTCTACTTGTATATTCTGATCTTTTTCATTTATAATTTCACTATCTTTGTCTAAATTCTTTAGTTTTTCAGTTTCCTTCTCGGCACTTTTTAATATTTTAGTAAAAGCTTTATTTTTTTCCTGCGTAAGTTCCCTTTTAACTTTTATAGCACTTAAGTTTAGATCAGCTACTGACGTGATTATATTTCCTGTTTCCACCTTTTCACCTCCCTTCATGTGCTCTTAAAAATCCATAAAGAGCAAATTCGTCATTTACTTTTTGCTCAATAGAATTTTGCTCTTTTAAAAAAACCTGAAACTGCTTGTCCTTAAGAATTTCAACTGTTTTTCTCTCAATTTGCCGCATCTTTAACTGCTCTCTCTTTTCTTCCAGCTTTTTGATTTTATCCTGCAGTTCTAACTCTGCTTCCGCAATAGAATTAGTAAGTGCATTTAAATATATGTGCTTAATCTTTTGCTCAACTAAACTTTCATCTGGAGAAAACTCTTTATATCTTTTATAGCTTTCCTTAAGAGTTTTAAACTTTTCCTCTGCTCTTTCCTTTTCAAGCTGTGCTTCTTTAAATATTCTCCTGCTTTCTTCCTCTTTATCATTTCTTATATCTAAAAGCTTTTGAAGTCTAAACTTAAAATTATTCAAAAGTTAAGCACTCCTTAATTAAAAATATTTTTAAGTGCAGCTAAACACCCTTTAAAATCTGTATGCTCTTTAATTCCCTGCTTTAAAAACTTTTCTATAGAATCATTATAATTAATAGCTAAATCTACCTTTTTATTGCTGCCTTTTACATAGGCTCCGATATTTATCAAATCTTCCGAATCTTTATAAGTTGCAAGCAGATCTCTGGCAAAGGAAGCAATTTTCTTATGGTCATCATCAGCAATTTCAGGCATTAATCTGCTTATGCTGCTTAAAACATCTATGGCAGGATAATGATTTTTTGCAGCTAAGGCTCTTGAAAGAACTATATGCCCATCTAATATACCCCTAACCGCATCAGCTATTGGCTCATTAAAATCATCTCCATCAACAAGAACTGTATAAAAAGCAGTTATAGAACCTTTATCAGACATACCTGAACGCTCCATAAGCCGAGGAAGCATCGCAAAAACTGAAGGTGTATAACCTTTAGTTGCTGGAGGCTCTCCAATAGCAAGTCCTACTTCTCTTTGAGCCATAGCAAATCTGGTAACTGAATCCATCATTAAAATAACCTTTTTACCTTGGTCTCTAAAATATTCTGCAATAGCTGTTGCAGTAAAAGCCCCCTTCAGTCTTACAAGAGCAGGCCTGTCAGAAGTAGCACAAACAATTACTGATTTTTTAAGTCCCTCTTCTCCAAGGTCTCTTTCAATAAAGTCAAGAACCTCTCTTCCTCTTTCCCCTATAAGAGCAATAACATTCACATCAGCCTGAGCATATCTGGCTATCATACCTAAAGTAGTACTCTTTCCAACACCACTTCCAGCAAAAATACCGACTCTCTGACCTTCTCCACAGGTTAAAAAACCATCTATAGCTCTTACTCCTGTAGGAAGTATGTTCTTAATCCTCTTTCTTTTTAAAGGATCCGGAGGGTCTCTATCCAGATTGTATGGCACACCAGTTTTCAGCTTTTCTCCATCTAAAGGATTGCCTAATCCATCAAGCACCTTTCCAAATAAATCCTCAGAACAGCTTACACTTAAAGGCTTTCCCTCTGCAACAACCCTGCAACCAGGAGCTATTGCTGACAATTCACCAAGAGGCATTAAAATGACGTTATTTTCCTTAAATCCTACTGCTTCACAAGTTACAGGTTCATTTTTTTCATTATAAATAGTACATACCTCTCCAACAAAAGCATTAATACCTTCTACCTCAACTGTTAAACCTATAACTTTTTTCACAATACCTTCTACATGCATCCACTCTGCACTTTGAATTTTTCTTTTTATAGCCTGAAAATCAATTGACAGCATTTTACTCCTTCCCTTCGAGAATAGCTTTCATCTTCTCAAGCGCAAATTTAACTCCAACTGTTACTTTTCCATTACCTTTATCTATAAGAGCATTCCCTGGTTCTATACTATCATCTCTTACAATAAATATATCTCCAATATAACCTAGCTGCTCTTTCCAACTCTCAGCTTGTAATTTCAGTTCTTCTACATAAACAGCATTACACCTTATGATAAAATTTTTTGCATTTTTAGAATTTTCAAGAGCCTCAAATATCATATTATTTATAAAATCCTCAGCCTCAACTTCTCTTTTAAACACAGTTTCAGCTATAGTTAATATTAGATCCTTAATTTCTAAAGCCTTGCTTTCAAGATACTTTTCATACTCAATTTTGGCATTTTTAAGCAGCTTTTCAGCAGTTGAAACTATTGAATTTCTTTCAGTTTCAGCCTTTTTCAAAGCTTCATTATAAGCCTTGCTGTAGCCTTCCTCATAACCTTGTCTGTAAGCTCTTTCATAAACTTCTTGAGATTTAACTGAAGCTTCTTCCTCAAGGGCTCTTGCTTCCTCATAGGCTTTTGAAAGTATACGTTCGCTTTGCCTACGGGCATTTTCAAGCATAGTTTTAGCTAAATTTTCATAACTCTCAATGTTATTTTTAATATTTTCTTCAGTTTCAGCCTTTGCTGCTGGAAACTCTTTTTCAGTAACTATTGATTTAAAACCTGAATTTTTAATACTGTTATTTTTAATCACATTATACGATAATTGCATCTTCTCCACCTCTTGAGATGACAATTTCCCCTACTTCATCTAATCTTCTAATTATAGCAACAATTTTCTGCTGTGATTTCTCAACATCAACAAGCCTTACTGGTCCTAAGAATTCCATGTCTTCTTTTAAAGTAGCAGCAGCTCTCTTGGATTGGTTTCTGAAGATTGCATTTGCAACTTCCTCAGAGCAGCCTTTAAGTGCAAGAGCCAATTCTTTTGTATCAACTTCCCTGAGCACTCTTTGAATAGATACGTCATCAAGAGTAACAATATCTTCAAATACAAACATAGATTCCTTAATTCTTTCTGCAAGCTCTGCATTTTCTCTTTCCAGACCTTCTGTAATATTTCTCTCTGTAGTTCTATCAACTTGATTTAAAATATCAACAAGTGTTTGAACTCCTCCTAAAACTGTCATGTCAGACTTAACAACATTAGACAGTTTAGAATCAAGCACTTTTTCTATTTCCTTTACAACTGCAGGAGAAGTATTACTCATAGTTGCGATTCTATAGGCAACTTCAGTCTGTATATCCTCAGGAAGTGCAGACAATATTTGTCCTGCCTTATCTGCTTGAAGATAACAAAGCACTAAAGCTATAGTCTGAGGGTGCTCATTTGAAATTATATTTAGCAGCTGATGTGCATCAGCTTTCCTTGCGATAGAAAAAGGCCTAAACTGCTGTGTAGCTTCTGTAACCTTATCCATTATTTCTTTTGCTCTTTGAGGCCCAAGGGCTTTCCCAAGAAGTACTCTTGCATATTCTATGCCACCTTCTATTATGAAATCCTTGGCTCTGTTCATGTGAATAAATTCATTTAATATTTCCTCCTTCTGTTCTGAACGAACAGAAGTTATATTTGCAATTTCATAGGTTATTTTCTGAATTTCTGATTCTGGAAGTTTTTTGATTATTCCTGCAGCCGCATCAGGCCCTAAGGTTATAAATAATATGGCTGCTTTCTGAACACCAGTTAACTTGTTTTCTCTATTAGCCATATACTACCACCTCTCATCTTCTGCCAACCAGGATTTAATAATGTCAGCAACTTGATCTGGCTTTTCAGCAGCATATCTTTTTATTTCCTTTTCAATGTGCAGTTTTTCATTATTTTCTTCCATATCAAAATCTATAGGTTTAAACTGAACTTTAGGCTGCTTTTCATCATCACCTATAAGCACATTAATTCCCTGAGGGCTTGACATTGCTTCCAATTGTTCCTCTACCTTTGAGCTGCCTTTCTTTCTTCTTATAAATATAACTATTATTAAAATTAAAAGTCCTAATAAACCTGCCCCTGCTCCAATAAGCTTATATTGATTAAGCTTCTTTTCTTCTGCCTGCTGAGCTTCCATTTCCTCTAAAGCTTTTTTAGCATTATCAGCATCTGTAGAATCAAATTTTATACCTTCTACATTTATAATGTCTCCCCTGTTTTCATTAAAACCAATTGCACCTGCAACAAGTGATGTTATTTGATTCTTAGTAGTATCATCTAAATTTCCGTCAATAATAACTGAAGCAGTTATTCTCTTTACTGAACCAAGAGCTTTTACTGTTTTAGTTTCACTCTTACCATACTCATAATTTATCGTTTCTTCCTGATAAGTCACATTTTCTGTATTTGTGCTATTTTGTGTTGTAGTATTATTTGTCATGTTGTTATCTACAGGGCTTTGAGAAGGTCTAGTTGTGGTATTCCCATTTGTATCCCTGATATATTTCTCACTTACTTTATTGCCTTTAGGATCGATTGTATTTGTGACATTTTGAACCGCATCAAAATCTAAATCTGCATTTATTTTAACAGTAACTTTATTTTTAAAAGGCTTAGAAAGCTGGTCTAAAACTTTATTCTCCAGCTCTTTTTCATAATTCTTTTTCATTTGCTGTTGTTTCTCAGCGGCAATACCTGTATCGGCACTATCATTATCAAATAATCCTTGTGTTAAAAGCTGCATTTTGTCATCAATCACTTGTATATTTTCACGAGGTAAATTCTTCACACTTCCAGATACAAGTGCTACAATAGCTTTAACCTGTTCTTGTGTAAGACTTTGTCCTGGTTTCATCATAAGAGTTATAGATGCACTTGCTGGACTAGAATCTTTTACAAAAACACTATCTTCCGGCATAACCAGAGCAACTCGTGCTTTGTCAACCTGTGAAAAGCTCTTTATTGTCTTTTCAAGTTCTCCCTGAAGTGCCCTTTGATATTGTATTTTCGTTTCAGTATCTGTTGAGCCAAAAGCATTTGAACTGTCGAAAAGCTCCCATCCCTTGCTACCGGAAGTAATCTGAGGAGCAAGCTCCAGCCTTAACTTATCTCTCATTTCTTCCGGAACCATTATAGTATTTCCTGAAATCTTGTAATTTTCTATCTTCTGCTCTTTTAATTTTTCTATTATTATATTTGCATCAGTGGCGTCAAGATCAGAAAATAAAACATCATACTTCGTTGCCCCTAAAGACACAGCTAAATATATTATTGCTATTAAAGCTCCTAAAAAACTAACACTTAAAGCTATCTTCTTACCTTTACTTATATTCTTCCATTTTTCATAAGAGCTTTTAAATATCTCCGATAGCTTGCCCATTCCTAGCACTCCTCACTAACTACTAACTATACCTGCATCTTGTTAATTTCCTGATATGCTTCCACAATTTTATTTCTAATTTGAACAGCAAGCTCTAAAGACATCTTTGCTTCTTCAGTTGCAAGCATAACTTCATGAATATCTCCGCCTTCTCCAATTACAAACTGTTCTGTCATTGTGTCTGCTTCTATCTGTTTATCGTTCACTGCATCTAATTTCTCCATTAATGTATCAAAAAAGCTGACTTCATTTTTTTGTTCTAATTTATTATCAAAAGTTATGCTTTCAAATATTTTACTATCTGGAACAAATTCATTTATCTTCATTTATATCCTCCATGTAATTAAATGATTTTTATATTATTTTCCTATTTCCAAAGCTTTTAAAAACATACTCTTTTCAGAATTCATTGCACTGACATTAGCTTCATAAGCTCTTGTAGCAGCTATCATATCTGCCATTTCATTAAGTATATTTACATTAGGCATATTTACATAGCCTTCTTCATCTGCATCGGGATGTGAAGGATCATACACTCTTTTTAAAGGAGACTGATCTTCTTCAATGCTTACTGCCTTAACACCTAAAAGATTTTCTTCAACTTTTCCTGTAGATTTATTCAACTCTTTGACCAAATTCTCCTGAAACACAGCTATTTTCCTTATATAAGGTTGTCCATCTTTTCCTCTCGTTGTTGAAACATTAGCTATATTTGAAGCTATAGTATCCATTCTTAACCTTTCTGCAGATAAACCACTGGCACTAATTCTTAATGCACTAAATGCGTTATTCATAAAACTTATCCCCTGCCTTCTTTTATGATATATCTTTCCATAGCAATTCTACTGTTAACCTGACTTATAAGTGCATTATATATAAGATTATTTGCTGCTTGATTTGCCATTTCATTATCGATATCTACATTGTTTCCATCTTCTCTCATGCTTGAAGCTGTATCCTGAGTTATTTTAATTTCCCCAAAAGTATCTTCATCGTTTATATGCCTTTTATCTGTAGTCTTCATAGCAAAACTTTGCAAACTTTCTTTTAAATTTTCTTCAAAGGATACTGTATACCTCTTGTAGCCTTTAGTATTTATATTTGCTATATTATTTGCTATAATCTTTCCTCTAATTGAAGAGGCATCAAGACTTTTCTTTAAAAGGCTGTAAACATTATCGCTAATCGACAAATTACTCATACTTGAATCTCACCTCTAACAACATTTTTGTCTATTATTATATTTTAAACAAACTATTAGTCATTTTATATTTATTATTTTACATGAAAACACTTTATTTGTATACTTCATTTTTAAAATCAGCTATTTTATAACAAATTTTTTTAACGACAATTTTAGAGCTTTATGCCAAAACAGAAAAATAATAAAGTTTTATCCAAATTCCTGTTAACATTATATATAAATTAAACTATTTTTGTTAACTTTATTTTCTAGTTAAAAACAATAATATAATACAGTAAAATCAGATTTATTAAAAGTAATAATTTATTAATTATTTATTAATAACTATATTCTTTTAAACAATTTACAAAACATATAAAAAAACGAACCCGAATTTTCCGAGTTCGTTTTTTATAATTATTTATTTTACCCTCTAACATTTTCAAGTATTCTAAGTATTTCTTGGGGAAATTTATTTGTCTGTGCCATAAGAGCATTTCCTGCATCTATTAATATGTTATTTTTTGCAAATTCTATCATTTCTTCAGCTATATCCACATCTCTTACGCTGCTTTCCGCTGACTGCATTTTGTCACTTATCTCATTTAAATTTTCATAACTGCTTTCAAATCTATTTTCTAGTGCACCATACTTACTGGAAATTGAAGTTACCATGTTAATAGCCTTGTCGATACTTTCAATTGCACTGTCTATACCATTTGAATCAGTTACATTTATAATTCCTAGAAGCTTAGAACTTGATAAATCATACATTGGAATTTGAACTTTTTCATCAGGATTATTACCTACAGGCATATCTTTCATAACTGGTGCATCATTGTTCATTACTTTATCATAACCTATAAGCTTAATTCCATTAAACTCAGTATAAGCTGCAACATCATCTATACCTTTCATCAGCTGGTCTATTTCATTTTGAATAATTTTTTTATCTTCTAAGCTGTTAGTTCCATTTCCAGCTTTAACAGCCAGCTCTCTAACTCTTATAAGCATTTCATTTATACTACCTAGTGCCCCGTCAAAAGTCTGAAGCATGCTTATTCCATCCTGAACATTACGGCTGGCCATTTGTGCTCCTCTAATCTGCATCCTGAATCTTTCACTTTGAGCTATAGCATTAGGATCATCCTTTGCTTTATTTGCTTTAATACCAGAAGATATTCTTCCTAAAGATGTACTTTGTTTATTTAAAATCTTTGATTGTTCTTTATATATATTAAGCGATGCTAAATTTTGACTTAATCTCATATTATCAACTCCAAAAATAAATATTACGAATAATTATAACTATATTATCGTTAAAATTACAGCATCCTTTATATCCGTCACTAAACATTTAAACCTTTTTATATTATTAAAGATATAACTAAATTATTTTAACCAAACAAATATAACTCTAGTGGATGGAATGAGTTGTAAGTCATTTATTTAATTACACTAAATATGTCATCTACATCAAATATTAATCCGTCCATACATTTAATTTTCATGCCAAAAGTATATGTATTTATTGACATATATTTTCCATTTACATTATTACTGTACACTTTAATACTGCTGTCCTTTATGTTAATTATCCAATATTCAGGAACTTCGAATCTTTCGTAAACTTGTAACTTAATTCCTGTGTCTCTATGTTCAGTTGAATGAGATAATATCTCAATTATAAAAGAAGGTATACCTTTATATTTTGCACCATCAAACTTATCAGGCTCACAACAAACCATTACATCTGGTTCATATTCATATTTCTCATTATATTTTTCGAAAACAACAGCAACATCACTAGTAAAAACTTCACATTTTTCTGATTTTCTCAGATAATCCATAATGCCAAAGGCTATCTTATTTTTTATTCTATCATGGTTAGGAAAAACAGGTGACATGTAGTATATATATCCATTATCATATTCTAGCTTAAACCTGTCTTCTTCTAATTGTATTTTTTCAAATTCCTCATAAGAATAAAATTCATAATTCTTTGCATTTGCACCCATAAAAAACCTCTCCCTTACATATATTCTCTATTGATTATACCTTTCTTTAATATTATTCTCAACAAATTAACCTAAATAAAAAATAGAGAAAAAAGAAGCCAGAGCTTTCACCCTGACTCCTTATTATTACTTTTATTAGTTTATCAATTATCTTAATAATTGAAGAACTCCTTGTGGTTGTTGGTTAGCTTGAGAAATCATAGCTTGAGCAGCTTGACTTAAAATGTTGTTCTTTGAGAATGCCATCATTTCTTTAGCCATGTCTACGTCTCTAATTCTTGATTCTGCTGCTGTTAAATTTTCTGATGAAGTTCCAAGGTTATTAATAGTATGCTCTAATCTATTTGCATAAGCTCCTAATTTAGAACGTTCAGCTGAAACCATTTTAATTGCATCATCAATTACAGTAATAGCACTATTTGCTCCACCTTGAGTTAAAACTCCACCAGTTGATGCAGTTTCTGGACTAGTAACCTTTAATGAATTAACAGATGTAAGTGAATTATTTATAGCTCCTACTGTTATCTTTAAGCTATCAGCTACATCTACAGTTCCACCACCATTAGAAGTTGTAATTTGTTCTGATGTTTTATTTACTAATGTTATCTTATTTCCATCAAGCAGTTTAGCTTCAATTTTATCCTTGAATATAGCATTACCTTGAATTTGATTATTTATTGCATCAACTACAGCACCTGCGTTTTCATAATCTTGATCTAATGTAATATCCATTTGATTTTGTGGTGTTTGAGCATCAGCTAAATGTAATACTGAATCTAATGCACCGCTAAAATCAGTAGCAATTGATGCTGAAGATGTTTGACCGCTACCAGCTGTTGAACCTATAGCAGAACTTCTCATATCAGCAATTGTAACATCCATATTTTGTCCTGCATTAGCACCAATATGGACTTTAAGTGCTGTTGATGCATTTGTACCGTCTATAAGATTTTTAGTATTAAATTGGGTATTATTACCTATTCTATCAATTTCATCAGTTAATTGATTCATTTCCTTTTGAATTTCTCTTCTATCATCTAGTGTTGAAGTATCATTTGATGCTTGTACTGCTAATTCTCTCATTCTTTGAAGAATGGAGTGTGTTTCATTTAGAGCACCTTCTGCTGTTTGAATCATAGAAATACCATCTTGAGCATTTCTTGCAGCCTGGTCTAATCCTCTAATTTGACCTCTCATTTTTTCAGAGATAGCAAGTCCTGCAGCGTCATCTCCTGCTTTGTTTATTCTAAGTCCTGATGAAAGTTTTTCCATTGACTTGCCTGCTGCTGCAGTGTTTCCAGTCATATTTCTGTGTGCGTTTAAAGCATTAAGATTGTGATTGATTATCATAATTTTTCCCTCCTTGAATTTTTAAGTGGACATCCTTTTCCACTGTAATATTTATAGTTAAGCTCTTTGAGCCTACTAACACGATTTGAATTAAGAATTGAGAGTGAATAATTAAGAATAAAGGTTGAAAATTTTTAACTTTGTTAAAAATTTTCTTCATTAACTTTTAATTCTTAAATTTTAACTCTTAATTTAAATTAAGTTTTTCCTTTGTAGTTTTAACTATAGAAGCCAAAATTCTATTAATTTCACTACAATCATCAATTAATTCTTTAGAATTTTTGATATCAATATACTCAGCAGCACTTAATAATTCTAACCAATATAAAGTTTCTGAACATTCTTTAAGTGCAATACTAAATCTTAGATAAAAAATCTTTCTTGCTTTGAGCATAAAGTCCTTCTTTAATGTTTGCACCTACACTAGTCCCTGACCTTAAAACCTGTTTTGAAAGAACAAATTCTTTCTTATCTTGACATAAATGTTTGTATAGATTAACTATTCTTATAGCAAACTTAAATGCCTTATCATAAACCAAATTCTCCTTCAACTTTTCAACCTCCTAAATGTTTTATTATGTTAAAATTATCAACATAATAATAAACATCTAATCAGTTGAATTATTGATTTTCAACAATCTCAAATTGAAGCTTCAACATAGAGAAATCAACATTTTAACTCTCCATTCTCAATTTTCAACTCTCAACTGTTGACCGGCAACCTTCTGCCGTCTATAATTAGTCTAGAGTGGCCACTCTTTTTATTTATACTTTTTTTATCGTCATTCTACATAATAACTTTATATGTTTAATAAAAAAATTTTATTAAATTTTTTTATTAAAATACAATGCATCAACACTAAATCTTTTACTATAGCTCCTATTAGCTGTTTTTCTTGCACTAAACTTATCTAGTTTGTCTTTTACATAAGTTCTTTTGATATTCATCAGCTTAGTTAGTTTTTCCTGAAGCATCAATATTTGCAATTCATTACATATACTTTTAAATTCATTAGCAGAATAATTTATTTTATTCATTTGTTCAATAAGCATTTGTCTATCAGATAAAAGAGTCTCTAATGCATCGTAGTTGTCTTTTTCTAATTCCTCTATAAGTTTTATAGTTATGCTTCTATAATTATTTAGTGCTTCTCTTAACTGAAAGACCATAAACATCTCTCCTATATTCATTATTTTCTTTTAAAATATCTGTTATGCTTTGTCATTTACTAAGCTGTACTCATACCAAGCTGCTGAGAGAGCCATGTGGACTGAGAATTTAATTGATTCATGGCAGTTTCCAGCTTTGAAAATTGCAGGTAATATTTTTCCTCTTTATCTGCAAGTTTTTGAGTAAGATCAGAAATAATTTTATCCTTAGCTTGTATCTGTTTTGTTATTAAGTTGTTATATTCTGTAAAATCTCCTTTTAAACCTGCCTTTTCAATAAGAACTCCTTTTTTACCGCTGTTATTTCTTGTAGTTCTCACATAATCCTGAAGTATATCATTTATCCTTTGAAAAATTCCCTGGTCACTGTTTCTGCTCTCTCTTTGTGTTTGTGTTAAATCCGGACTGTAGGTAGGCTGCTTTGAAGAAGTCTGCATAAACAACTTTGCAACCTGTTCTCCTCTCGTTGCAAGCATGTCTTTAAGTTTTTGTTCTCCGCCTAATGAACTGTTAAATACAATTTTCCCTCTTTGGGATATATCGCTGGAAGTGCTTAATCCTAAATCTTTAAGAGTTATTCCAGCTCCCTCAACACTTTGAAAAAATGCATTTCTCATAGCGTAAAGCATATTCTGAAGACTGCTGTCATTTTTCAATAACCCTTCTTTTGCCTTTTCTTCCCATTTTTTAATTTCATCTTCTTTCATTTCGCTTTTTTGATCATCAGTAAGCGGCTTATAGTCGTACTGCTTCTTTTCATCTATTTTACTGTTTATTTTTTCTACAATTTCGTTATATTTATCAATAAAAGCTTTAATTTTATCAAAAGCCTTCTGAGCATTAAAAGTAACTGTTATATCTACAGTTTTAGCTGAGTCTGCCTGAGTTAAGTTATAACTTACATTATCAATTGTAAAAATATTTGATGACTTTACTACTGAAGTTGGTGATGTTGCTCCAGGAGGTGTTATATCTACTTTAGCATCTTGACCGTTCTTAATAGTAAAATCTTCCGGCAGACCTAAGGCAGTAATAAGCGAGCTAGTAGTACCGCTGTCTAAATTAATTGCCGTGCTTCCCCCGGTAGAAGTTGTCCTTAACTCAAATTTTCCTGTTAACTCACTAAACTTAGCAGTAACATTACCAGAAGTTTTATTGCTTATACTTTGTATAAGTTCTCCTAAAGTGCTCTGATTACTAATATTATCAATAGAAACCGTACTGCCGTTATAGGTAAATTTAAAAGAGCCGGCTGCATCTGTCATACCTAGATTTTCTAACTTAGTAGATAAGGAAGGATTAATTATTTTGCCGCTTACCACATCTAAATCAGCTACACTATCAACATTTGTTATTTTAATATTTTCTGTAGTTAAAGCTTCAAATTTTATATAGGTATTAGCTCCATCTGTTATCTTTGATACCTGTACTTTACCTTTCATTGATCCTGCAGTAATTTTGCTGTTTATATCATTGACAATATCATCTACAGAATTTAAAGTGGAAGATAAAGTTATTTCCATATCATTAAACTTAATTCTTTTGCCTTCCCAGTCTGATGGACTTATAATATTACTTGTTCTATCAACTATAATAGAATTTGAAGTTATGCTGGCGCTTGTGGCAAGCTGATTTACTTTAACAGTATACTTTCCTGATACTGCTCCTGTAGAGGCTGATGCTGTTGCAATAGTATTATCACTGCTAGAAGTCTCAAAGGCTGCATAATTATTCTTAGACAGCATATTTGTATCTGACTTTAAAACATCAAAATAAGTGCTTCTTAAACTTATTAAATCACTAACAATCTCTCTATATAAATCCTGCTGCCACTGAAAAATTTGTTTTGCTTGCTTTACCTTATCAATTTTAGCACTTTCAGCCTTCAGCATTTGCTTAACCGCTGTATCAACATCCAAACCGGTAGCCATACCTGTTATTCTTAATTTACTGCTCATATTTTCACCATCCTGTTTAATAAACAGTTATATACATATTATCATTCATCTTAACTGCTTACTTTAAGATTATTTTGCTCCCTTGGAAAGCTTATAAGCTTCGTTCCAAGTATCTTTGACTTCTTCAATTAAAGGAATGATTTCATTCATTATATCAATGTCTTTCTTAATATTAGCATCCCTAAGTCTCCTTATAATAAAATCATAAATACTTACTAAACTTTTTGCCCATTCTCCACCCCTGTTAACATCTAAACTGGCTATAAGCTCATAAAATATATTCTGAGTTTTAATTATATTTTCATGAGCCTTTGCAATGTTCTTATCTAATATAGCCTGTCTACCTATTTTGGAAAATTTTACAGCTCCATCTAAAAGCATTAAAAGCAGCTGTTCCTTTGAAGCATAATTCACACTGTTATTTTTATAAGCATTGTAAGCATTACTTGATTGCATTTTATTCTCACCCACCTGATTAATAGTTTTGCGTTATTATTTCTTAACATCTATAAAAGAACCTTTTGAGGAATTTTGTACTACAGTCTTAACGGCTTCAACTGAAAATTTTTGAGTAGCCTTATATCTTTTAAGGCTATAATCCTTTTTTTCTTTTTTCTCTTCCTTTTTATCCTTATTTATAGAAATATTTTTTGTACCATGAACCTTTCCTTCTTTTGTACTTTCATTTATTTTCTGGCGCAAGTCGGTATCAATTTTATTTAATCTATATTCCATGAAAACCTCTCCCCTGTTACTTGAGGTATTATGCAGAACTTTTACGCCTTTTTGTCAAAAAGAACTCCTACCATCTCCATCATTTGTGCTACCATATCCAATATTTTCTTTGGAGGAATCTCTTGTATTACTTTTCCGGTATTATCGTCAACTATTTTAATCATTACATCATTTAGTTTATCATGAACTTCATACTCCGCATGAGTTTTGTTATCTTCTAAAAATTTGTTAAGCTTATCTACAGCGTTTTTTAAATCCTTTTCTTTTATATCACTGCCTGCTGTATTTTTATTGCTATCATTTTTGAATTTTTGCAAAAACTGCTCGCTATTTGCCTGCCCAAAGCTATCAACAGCTTTGTTTAAATCTAAGGTTATCTGTCTTCCTTGACCTATTCCTCTAACTTCCATATTGAACACTCCATCCAAAACCTTATTTTTTTATATTTTTTAATATAGAACTGTCAAAAGTAATAGCACTTTTATTTTCTTCCGTTACTTCCTTGTAAAGCTCTTTTCTTAATATAGTTATATTCTTTGGTGCCGCAATAGATAGCTTGACTGAACCATCATCCACTTTAACTACAGTTATCTCTATATCATCGCCAATTAATATGGATTCTCCTTTTTTTCTTGTTATAACCAGCATAAAATCCTTCCTTTCGTCGGATACGGGGTGCTTACTCTCTTTTTAAAGCTAACGGTTAAAACACATTTAAAGCTTTTACCCCATTAAATAATGGGTGCTTTATCTTATATTTATCGTTATCTATTATTATTTGTTCCCCTAGCTTCTCATTTATATTTATAACTATTGGAGCTTTCAGGTTAGTAGTTATATTTTCAACCTTTGAGTTTAAAGTAACGGTATTTAAAACTAAAACATCTTCTGGCCTAGTTATTTTTAATTCTTTAAGCTTTTCATCGCTTAGCTTAAATTCATAATCCTCAAATACTGTAAAAGGTGAAATGGTTACAATACCTATTTCCTCATTTTCTATAGATTGAAGTATGTTGAACAGCTCATTTTCCTCTACAGTAAACAGTATAAATTTTTTTAAGTTTTCAAAGCCAGGCAATCCTTTTTTAAAGGTTATTATATCTTCACTTCTGTATTCTCTTACTCCGTGATATTTTGTATTAAGTTTCATACTATCCTCCTTTTGTTACTGTTTACCTTAAATAGTCTAGTAGCGTTGGCTGAAGTACTTTTGCACTTGTTTGCAGTGATGCCATATAAACAGTTTGAAGCGTTGCATATTCCATTGTCTTCTGAGTTATATCTATATCCTCAGTACGAGATAAGATTGAGGTTAAATTATAGCTCTCATCCTCATTTTTTTCTTTTGCAGCTTCCATTCTGTTTTGCTTTGCTCCAACCTCTGAACGCTTTTTAAGGATATTATTTATTGCCTTTTCAATATCTGTTAAATCCTCGTTTGTAAGCTTTGAAACAGAGTTTTCATCATCTAAATGATCTACTATATTTTTAAATATCTGTCTTAAATCTTTTCCATCAAATTCAATTACTTCACCTGCTGCAACATTATAATCTATAGTTACTCCGGAGGAAATCTCAACAAACATTTTTTTATTAATTTTATTTAGCTCAATACTTTCATTTGCGTTAGGAACATCCATATTATAAATAAGTTCTTTGTTTTTTCCATTTACTGTATCAACCGATGAATCAATTTCAGAAGTAGCCATTGGCTTAATTGTGCCTCTAGTTCCGCCAAATATATATTTACCATCAAAGCTGGTGTTTAGAATTTGTGCAAATTCATCTATTCTTTGGTTAATTTCATCTTTAATAGATTGTCTTTCACTAGAGCCATAGGCAGCATTTCCTGCTGATACAAGAAGCTCTCTTACTCTTTGAAGCACATTTCCAGCCTGGCCTAAGGCAGTATCTGTAGTATCTAACCAGTTAATTGTGTCGCTTATATTTTTATTGTATTGTTTATTTGCATTTATGTCTGTATGAAGCTGCATAGCTCTTGCAACTCTTGCAGGGTCGTCAGAAGGTTTTCTTATTTCCTTCCCTGAGGTCATCTGCTGCTGAAGAGTCTGCAGGTTCTTAAGATTTGTATTCATATCTGTTAAAAAGCTGTTTGTCAGCATTTTATTTGTAACACGCATAGTTTCACCTCGATACTAAGTTATATAAATTATCTCTTTAACCCGTTAATAACAACATCAAGAAGTTCGTCTACTGTAGAGATGATTTTTGCATTTGCTTGATAAGCGTGCTGATATTGTATTAAATTAGCCATTTCCTCATCTAAAGAAACTCCTGATATTGATTCTCTTGTCTGTTTAAAGCTTGCTAAAAGAGTTTCCTGGTTTACAACCATCCTTTTTGCTTCAGCACCTTGAACACCTAATCTATCTATAACATCTTTAAAATAATTATCTATTTTCATTCCATTAGGACTACTCACAAATTCAATAGTTCCGATAGATTTTTTATTAATTAGATTATTACCTTTGGATGAGTCAAATAAATCTGCTCTTGAATTTATGACGCTTCCAATATCCTGTATATTCATAAGCTTATCTCTTAACTGTGCTATAGCCAATGCTCTTGAACCATCGCTTAAGCCATCTGTAACATTATCTGACGCCAGTTCATATCCTTCTTTATCATCGTTAAATCTTGTTTTAATCTGCATAACATCATCAATTAGCTGTTTATTTACAGATATATTTGCTGCTGTAATATTGTCTTCAGCTCTTAATACTGCTTCTAAGGCTGAAGTACCATTTTTATCATAAAGTACACTCTTCGTGCTTTTAATAGTATATACATTATCTGCCACGTCACTGTTTACAAAAAATGGAACAAAATCATTTATAGATTCAATTATTTTATTTCCGTTTTCATCCAGGATAAATTCACCGTTTGCATCAACTTTATAGGTAACTGATGACTCTTTACCGCTGTGCAGAGCGTTTACTGAAAATGCTAAAGCTTTTGCTACCTTATTCAGCTGATCCATATAAGTATCTATATCCTTTTGAACTGACATATAACCTTGTAGTTCTCCCTTTGATGGCTGAAAGAGTACAAAATCCTTAAAGGTGCTTCCGCTGACCACTGCAGCATTTCCAGATTTATCAGCCCAGATAACTCTAGTCTCATCTATTTGTTTGTACTCCTCATCTGTTAAGGTTACACCTTTTATTGTAACCCCATTTTCACTGCTGGTTTTATCTCCTAATTTATAGTAAGTTATATCATATGTTCCATCTGCATTTTTAGTTATACTGTCTATATATGATAACCTTCTTACATTTGTATTGTCCTCTGCCTTTATAAACGATGAATTATCTGAAAGACCTTTAGAAATTAAATCTTCAGGCTTTACATCAAAACCTTCAAAATTCTTCTTATCAATTGTTATATTGAATTTGGTACTTAATTCATCTAGAAGAAGGTCTCTTCTATCCATCAAATCATTAGGTTCCTGACCTGCAACCTTTACTCCAATAATTTGAACATTAAGCTGGTCAATCTGATTTAAAATATCATTTACTTCAAAAACTGTATTTTTAATAACAGATTGTGTGTTTTCCTTAAGCTTTTGCAGCTGACTTGCAGTATGATTTAAAGCATCTGCTAGTGCTGCAGCCTGTTGAACTACTATAGTCCTTGAATTAGAATTTTCAGCATCTTGAGAAAGAGTCTGCCAGGAATCAAAAAACTTTCCTATTAAACTTGATATTCCTGTATCGCTTGGTTCATTAAAAATACTTTCAATTTCGCTTAAAAACTTATCTCTTGCTGAAAACTGTCCGTATCTGCTGTTTTCAACCCTTACCTGATAATCTAGAAAACTATCTCTTACTCTTTGAATAGCTGTAACCTGAGAACCTGTACCAATTTGTCCAGGTTCAGCTGCATTGTTTAATGTTGGCATTCCAAAAGGTCTTGTAGTTTGAATTACAGCCCTTTGCCTTGAATACCCTTCTGTATTTGCATTTGCAATATTATGTGAAGTAACATTTATTGCTCTCTGTTGAGTTGACATTCCTCTGCTTGCAATATTAAAAATCGAAAATAACCCCGACATCTGTCCACCTCATTTAAACTTATCTTGATACTCTTCCATAGGAATTATAGGTTTTTGGCATTCTTGAAGGATTAAGTATATTTAATATTCTATTAGTAAAACTTAACCCCTGCTTTATTAATAACTCATTTGACTCCTTCTGTACCTTGGCTTCATGAAGCAGTATCCTCATTTTTCTATAGTTTTCTTCTAAAGAACTATCCCCTATTTCCTCTACAATTTCACTCATGGATCTTCCTTTTGTTAATTCTCTTCTCTTAACTTCCTTATCCGCCAGCATTCTGCTGCACTTTTCTATTTCACTGACACAGCTTTCAAGTGTAATAGCATCGCTCTTAATTAAAGATGCATGCTGAGTTTCAAGTACTTTTATCAGTTCCGTTAAAGCCTCTATCTCTGCTGAAATAATATTGTTTAATTCCTCTTTCAAAACTAGACTCCTTTCTCTTTAATGTTATCTATTATACTTTTCGCAATTAAAGCTGAATTTACTTTATAAGTTCCCTTTGATATTTCGTTTTTTAGTTTTTCAACTTTTTCAGGGGAATTTTTAAAGTTTTCTTCTAACGAAAGAGAACTCAAACTTTTACCAAGGGTTGATATTTCAATTGTATCTTTATTTGAATTTGATGTATTTTTTAAAGATGATTTAGAATTAGTTTTATATAAATTAACTACTTTATTGACACCTACACCGCTTATTTTCATACTCAGCACTCCTAAATTTTCCAAATTATATTTTCTAATATATTAATTCTATTATCGTATAATATTAATATAAATTTATACCTAAATAAAAAGAAATAAAGCATTAAACTTTATTTCTTCTTAATTATCTAGATAATGATTTAACTCTTTCTGCACCGCTTACTATGCTTGTAATCCTTACTCCAAAGTTTTCATCAACTACTACTACTTCTCCATAAGCTACTATTTTACCGTTAACTAATATTTCAACTGGTTCTTCAGCCAATTTATCAAGCTCTATAAGTGAGCCTGTTCCAAGACTTAATATATCCTTTATATTCTTTTTAGTCCTTCCTAAAACAACAGAAATTTCTAGCGGAACATCCAATATTAGATCTATATTTCTAGGCATAGCAGCAGCTGAACTTTCCTTAAGAGGCTGAAAGGATGCCTTATGAATTTCCACCTGAGGTTCAGGTGTTCTTTTTTCAAAAGCCGGCTCTACGTAAACCTCTTTAGAAGGCTCCTGAAAATTAAAAGACGCCTGCGGCTCTATATAAGCTGGTTTTACATTAACAGTCTCTGCAGCAGGTTCTGAATTTTCAGTTCCCATCATTATAGAAATAACTTTTTTAGCCGTTTCCATAGGAAGTATCTGCATTATTGTACTGTCCACCAAGCTGCCTATTGTTAGCCTAAAGGATACTTGAATAATGTTTTCATTTTCATCAATATTATTTGATAGTTTATTAGTGCTGTCGCTCCAAATAGTTGAACTTGGAGGAGCTATGTTTACCTCTCTTGAAAACATTGTTGCCATAGAAGTTGCGGCAGAACCTATCATCTGATTCATAGCCTCTGACACCGCACTTATTTCTATCTCTGTAAGCTCATGGCTTTCAACTTTTCCATCTCCGCCCATCATAAGATTTGCAATTATTGCTGCATCTGTTATCTTCATAACTAAAAGATTCTCACCGACTATACCACTTGTGAATCTTACTTCAAGAGCAATATTGGGCACCTCAAAATCATTTTTAAGCTTTTTTAAAGTAGTAACTGTAACTACAGGTGTAGTTATATTAACTTGTTGGTTTATAATTGTGGAAAGTGCTGTAGAAGCTGAACCCATAGAAATGTTTCCTATCTCACCAAGCAGGTCCTTCTCTATGTCTGAAAGCATCTCCTCCACTTCAGGTTCAGGGCTTAAACTTCCTCCGTTTAATAGAGAATCTATTTCTTCCTGTGAAAGAAACCCATTACTCATAATTTTCCACATCCTTATCTATAATATCAAGTATTTCAATTCCGAGGTTCTTGCCTATTATACCAGGCTTACCATAATAATAAGGCTTATCCTCCACCAATAACTTAACTGGACTGCTGCTTTTATTATCAAGAGTTATTACATCTCCCGCTGACAACTTCAAAAAATCATCGATTGTAATATTAGTTTTGCCTAAAACAGCTGTAACTTCAACTTTTACCACATTTAATCTATTCTTAAGCTTTTCCCTGGATTCATGTAACACTTCTTCATTATTTTCCTGAAACCAATATTGAACAACTAACTTATCAAGCACCTTTTCAATACTTAAATATGGTATGCAAATATTAATATAAGTACTGCTTTTATTCATGTCTACAGAAAATGTTATTAGAGCAACTGGTTCAGTTGGTGCCATCGTTTGATTTAAAGCAGGGTTAGTTTCAATACCTTCTATTTCCGTCTGTACTTCAAGTACATCCTCCCAGGCTAACTTCAGATTTCCTATAAGTCCTTTATTAATATGCCTTATAATATTTTTATCAATATCTGTAAACTCTCTCATTTTATACTTTCCAGTACCAGAGCCTCCAAGAAGTACATCTATTATTTGAAATACAAACTGTGGATTTGTTTCAAATAATATTGAACCGCTTAAAGGAGGCATCTTGAATATTGTAAGTATAGTGGGATTAGGTACAGAGTGAATAAACTCCTCATAAGTTATCTGTTCTACAGATACTATCTTTACCTTTACATTACTTCTAACCTGAGCTGTAAGATAACTAGATATAATTCTGGCATAATTATCGTGTATAAGTTCAAGTGTTCTTATATGCTCCTTTGAAAATTTCTGAGGACTTCTAAAATCATAAACTTTGACCTTTTGCTTCTCTTCCTCCTTTGGAAGTTCATCTGGTTTTAATTCACCAGAGGATAAGGCAGACAGGAGAGCGTCTATTTCGCTTTGTGATAATACTTCTGCCATATTTTCCCCTCATTTCTAGTTAATTTGATAAAAGCCTATCTATATCAATAAGTGTTACTATTCTGTCCTTAAGGTTAATAACTCCTCTTATATAGGATTTCCTTCTATCATTCTCTACTCTTTCAATAAAACTTTCATCTATATCTAAAACTTCATCTACCTGGTCAACAGTAATTCCTATAAGTTCATCTTCCATTTCTAATATAACAATATTATTTTGACCTTTTTCATTTTTATCTATATCAAGAAGCATGTTTATATCAAGAAGAGATATAATATTTCCTCTAAGGTTTATAAGTCCTTTTATATGGCTTGGAGCCTTAGGAACTTTTGTTATTCCCATGGTGTCATTTATGCTTTGAACCTTTGAAGTTTCCACTGCAAATTGTTCATCAGCAAGCTTAAATATAACGACTTGCATAGTAATTCCCCCTTATTCCTTGTTACCCCAATACCTTCCTAATAGCTTCTAAAACTCTGTCTGGTTGAAAAGGCTTAACAATAAAGTCTCTTGCTCCTGCTCTAATTGCATCCATAACCATTGTCTGCTGTCCCATAGCACTGCACATAATTATTTTCGCACCAGGGTCAAACGCCCTTATAGATTTTACAGCCTCAATACCATCCATATCAGGCATAGTAATATCCATAGTTACAACATCTGGTTTTTCTTTTTTATAAAGTTCAACAGCTTTTAAGCCATTATTTGCTTCTCCAATTACTTCAAATCCGTTCTTTTCAAGTATATCCTTTATCATCATTCTCATAAAAGCAGCATCATCAACAATTAATACTTTTGCAGCCATTTTATATCCTCCTCGTATTCCTTATTATTTTACTCCAAGTGCACCTAAAATTTTATCAAGTGAGCCAGGCATAGGTATATAATAAAAATGCCCGCTGATATTAGAACCAGACTCTAAAAACGTAGTTTCAATATCAAGTACAAATTCATCAAATTGTCCTGACTCAATAAAAGTTGTGGAAAGAATAGCACCAAGCATATCACAGGAAACTGCAGGCACAGAAGGCACTATCAGAAGGTTTGTAAACCTTGCTATAGCATTCATAAAAGAGCCTGATATAATATTTCCTATTTCGCAAAGCACGGAGTTACCCATTTCGCTTATTTCTTCTTCCCTTTGTCCTAAAAGAATCTCTATAAAATCTAAAGCAACTTCTTTCTCAAAGATAAACAAAATGTTTCCTGGAGTATCTCCAAGTACTCTTACTATAACCCCAACAACAATTTCTTCTCCACCAATTCTTGAAAAAACAGTGTCAAAGGGAACTATATTTACAGCTGGAACAGTCATATCGATTTTTTTATTAATAATCTGTGAAAGCGCTGTAGCAGCATTACCAGCTCCAATATTGCCCACTTCTTTTAAAGCATCAAGCTGCACAGGGTTAAATTCCATATTTTCCATAATTTTCTCCTCCTACAGTTACAACCACTATATTAGTGCTGCAACATCTAGTATAAGTGTTACAAGTCCATCGCCAAGTATTGTTGCACCAATATATTCCTTTAATCCTTGCAGTGTCTTTCCAAGAGGTTTTATAACTATTTCTTTTTGTCCAAATAGTGAATCTACAAGAAGTCCTGCTACTTTCTCTCCAACCTTCACTATTACTATATAATTTTTATTATTTCCTGCAGACTCTATACCTAATTTTTTATTAACTCTTATAAGAGGAATTACATTTCCATTATAGATTATAACTTCTTTGTTATTAGTCTTTTTAACTAAGTTTTCCTTATAATCAATTACTCTGTCTATATATCCAAGAGATATAGCCATAGTTTCATCTCCAACCTTAACTAAAAGAGCCTGAATTATTTGAAGTGTCAATGGTAATCTTATAATAAATGAAGTACCTTTGTCAATTTCACTAATTACGTCAACTGTTCCACCCAAGGCTGAAATGTTTGTTTTTACAACATCCATTCCTACTCCTCTTCCGGAAATATCAGTTACTTTTTCGTTAGTACTAAAGCCTTGAACAAAGATTAAATTTCGGATATCAGTATCCGACATACCTTCAGTACTAATACCCATTCTTTCTGCCTTAGCCTGTATTTTATTCACATCTAAACCCTTACCATCATCTTCAACCTTAATAACTGCCTTAGTTCCTTCCTGGTAGGCTATAAGTTTAATCTTTCCAATAGGATCCTTACCCTTGGCTATTCTCTCTTCCTTACTTTCAATACCATGGTCTGCTGCATTTCTTATAAGGTGTATAAGAGGTTCTCCTATCTCATCTATTACTGTTCTGTCAAGCTCTGTATCCTGCCCTTGTATTATAAGCTCTATTTCTTTGTTAAGCTCAACAGACAAATCTCTGACCATTCTAGGAAATCTATTAAACACTACATCTAAAGGCATCATTCTAATCTTCATTACTAAATCCTGCAGATCAGACGTAGTTCTGGCTACTTGCTCTAAGGTTTCATTTAACTCTGTAATCCTTAAACTGCCGCTAATTTGTTCCAGTCTTGTTCTATGAATAACAAGCTCTGATACCATGTTCATAAATTTATCCAATCTTTCCAAGTCTACTCTTACAGATTGATGAGCTTTTTTGTGAGCAGTAGTTTCCTTTTGGGTTTCTTTTGCAGCTTTATTATTTCCCTTTGAAACTGTTTGGCTACTTATTTGTTCACTTTGCACAACAGGTTTTACCTGACTGCTGTGAAGCTCTGATGAGTTAAGCATTTCAATGCTTACCTTTTCAACTTCTGAAATATTTATGAGATTTTCATAAATTTCCTCTTTACTCTTATTTGAAACATAAATAAGCCCTATCTGAAATTCAAAATTTTCATTTTCTATATCTTCAACAGCAGGAATAGATTTTATAATTTCTCCACTTTCCTCTAAGCTTTTAAAAATAAGAAAAGCTCTGGCAGATTTAAGCAAAGTATTTTCATTTAAACTTATTGCTATCTGATAAGCTTTAAACCCTTTATAGGCTGCTTGCTTAACGATATTAATATCATATTCATTTAATTTAATTTCTAAATTTTCCTGTTCTTCTTCAGAAATTTCCTTATTTTCAAATACATTTTCTTCTATTTCTTCATTCTCTTCTCTATTTCCAATTCCCTCTAGATTTTTAATAATACCCTCTATTGGTACTCTTTCATCGTTACCTTCAGAAATATTATTAACCATAGTTTCAAGAGTATCCAAACACTGAAAAAGTACAGTTACAACCCTTTGAGTTACTTTCAGTTCACCGTCTCTAAACTTTGTTAATACATCTTCCATCTTGTGAGTAAGCTCAGCCATTACATTAAAGCCCATAGTTGCAGCCATTCCCTTTATAGTATGGGCTACCCTGAAAATTTCATTTAACTTATCTATATCATTTGGATCTTGCTCAAGCATAAGCAAGGATTCGTTCAAAGTCTGAAGATTATCCATAGACTCTTCAAGAAACATTGAAAGATATTGTGATGTATCCATATTTTTCCCTCCCTAAAGTTTTCTATATATAAAAGTAGAAGCCTTATCAAATCCATAGTCTTTATAATTATAAATGCTTTCCGTAGCTCCTACAAATAGAAGTCCCCCTTTTTTTAATGAAGAACTGAATTTTTTATATATGGCATCCTTCACGTCCTGATTAAAATAAATAACTACATTTCTGCATACTATAAGATCAAAATCCTTCTCATAAGCTTCCAATATCAAATCATGCTTTTTGAAAGACACCATATTTTTTATTCTAGAATCTATTATATATTTATCTCCTGAAACTTTAAAGTACTTATCTAAATACTCTTTTTTTACATTCTTAACTTCAGAGAAAGAATATTCTCCTGCCCTTGCTCTATCTAATATAGTTGAATCAATATCCGTTGCTATTATCTTATGTTTTCCTCCCGGACTTAAGTTGTCCATAATTATAGCAAGTGAATATGGTTCTGCACCAATAGAACAGGCTGCACTCCAAATTTTTAAGCTTCTATTACCTGGAAGCAGCTCCTTAAGTATTTTCTCTTTCAATTCCTCAAAGATTTCCGGATTTCTAAAAAATTCACTTACATTTATAGTAATAAAATCTAAGAATCTTTGCCTTTGAGATTTATCTTTTTTCAAAAGAGCAATATAATCTTCAACAGACTTCACTCCAACCCTTGACATCAAACTTAATATTCTTCTATGAAGCTGATTTGACTTGTATGCTGATAAATTTATATTAAACTCTTTTAACACCCATTGTTCAAAATACACTAAATCCATAAACTTTATCTCCCTGTAATAAGCTTAATAATTTGGACTGCCATTTCATCAATAGGAAGAATAATATCTACTTTTCCAGTTTCAAAAGCTGCTTTTGGCATACCATATATTGTACACGTAGACTTATCTTCTGAAATAGTTATTCCTCCATTTTTCTTTATTTCCACTGTTCCCTGTGCTCCGTCTCTTCCCATTCCTGTGAGTACAGCACTTACAAGCCGAGGACCATATACTTTAGAAGCTGATATAAAAAGCTTATCTACAGCTGGCCTAACCCCCCACATAGCTGGTTCTGTATTTAAATGAATTTTTCTATCACTATGAACTTCCATGTGAAAACCTCCAGGGGCTATATAAACTACATTTTTTTCAATACTTTGTCCATCTGAAGCTTCCACCACTGTAATTTTACTGTTTGTATTTAATCTATCTGCAAAAGCTTTTGTAAATCCTACAGGCATATGCTGAACAATAAATACAGGTACACCTAAGTCCTTAGGAAGTTCTGTTATAACTTTATAAAGCGCCTTAGGACCACCGGTAGACGCCCCTATTACAACTGCTTCAATTTTATCACTTAAATTCTTTTTTAAAAATTGAGCCTTTTCATTATTAACTGTACTTGTCTTTATATAAGAAGCTTTAGCATTGTTTTTATCATATGCCATTCTTATTTTTATAATCAATTCATCTTTAACCTTGTTTATATCTAGAGATATTGCTCCTGAAGGCTTAGGAATAAAATCAAAAGCTCCAGCCTCAAGACACTCCATGGTAAGTGTTGTTCCACGTTGTGAAACGCTGCTAAGCATTATTACAGGTATATTGATTCCTCTTTCCTTCAATTCCCTTAATGCAGTTATTCCGTCCATAACAGGCATTTCTACATCTAATGTTATAACGTCCACATTATGTTTTTGCAGTTTTTGGAGCAAGTCCTGACCATTTCTGGCAATATCTATTACTTCCATATCGTCCTGCGAATTTATCATATCAGATATTATTTTTCTCATCAATGCTGAATCATCAACTACTAAAACCTTAACCTTTTGCAAACAAGACCACACTCCATCATATTTCTTTTATACCTAAACCTACTGTTCTTATTTTAACAGTACCATTAAAGGTATCAAATATCATAGTTCTTCCTTTATTACCTCCTACATCCTCACCAATAATTGATATGGATAACTTTCCAAGTACAGCTTTTACAGCTGCACTGTTTCTATTTCCTACATCCATTATCATGCTTTTATCTGAAAAATTAAACATGGAAGCCCCCCCAGCTATTTTAGCTGTGATGTTTCTTTTTGAAGCTCCCATTTTCTCCATTTTTTCAATAAGAACAGGAATAGCCAAATCTGCAAATTTAATAGGATTGTTTATATTGCCAAATAGTGTACTATCTGGCAGCATAATATGAGCTAATCCTCCTATATTTTGGAGTTTGTCATAAAGTGCAATTCCAATACAAGAACCTAAACCTACAGTTATAAGTTTATTTGGTGAAGTAGTTACATTAAGATCTGCAATTCCAACTTTAATTTCTTTTACATCCATTACATCCATAACTGCACCTTACATTATTAAATTTTTTTCTTCTTCAGTTAAAATGGTAGCTAGATTTAAAAATATTATTATTTTTTTATCTATTTTAATAAGGCCTTTTATATATCTTTTTGAAATTTTTGCTGCAATTTCTGGCGCATTTTCTATATCTTTTGTATTGATATCTTTTACTTCAGAAACTACATCTACAATTATTCCTATTTTATTGTTATCCTGTTTAGCAACAATAATTTTTGAATCATTAACCTTTTCCTGAGAAGATAAATTGAATTTTTTAGCAAGTGATATAATGGGAAGAATAGCCCCTTCATAGTTTATGACTCCTAGCATGAAATCTGGTGAATCAGGGAGCTTTGTAGTTTCTTCATAACCTAAAATTCTTTCAACTTCCATAATATCTGTTGCATAATACTCACCATTTATACTGAATATCAATACCTTTATTTCTTTGTTTTCCATATTACCCTCCTGTATTCCTCAAAAGCACATAAAGATTATCAATCTTTATGCCTCCTGTATTCCTTTTACAATCTTAATCTATCAACCTTTAGTTCATAGTTTTCATTTAAATAAGCATGCAGCTTTCTGCTTGCATAATCTATGACAAACTCTCTACCGCCAATTGATAACACTATGTTTTCATAAGCTTTATCTATCCATATATGACCCTCTTCATTTACAATAAGCTTAGTAATAGATCCTCCAAGGCTCCCTGCAGTTTTACATTTAATTTCTTTTCCTGCTTTAACTGTACCGCCTCTGACTACACTCATATCTCCTGTAAAATAAACATTGTTATAGGCGTATAATTCTGAAACATAAGAACCTTTACCTGAAACTATTATATCTCCTGAGCTGTTTATAAATGAATCTTGACAGTAATTTATTTTTACATTTACCGGTAAAGAAAGAGTACTATTTAAAAACTCAATTCTTTCATTAACTGTTTCTTCTATTTCTATAACTTCACTGTAATGTTTTATACTTAATGGAGCTAATCCAAGCAGCTTTCCTTTTATAAGACACAAAAGTTTATCCCCTTGGATATCGTCATTTTGTCTGCTTTTAATAATATGAGTTATTGCACATAAACCCTGTTTTGGTATAGCTTTAAACTTATTTTCCATAAGTACTTTAACTATCTGACCGTCTGATACATCATATCCTAAAAGATTAAACTTCTTTACTTCTTCAATGGCTCCTATCATATCCTTTAAAGACTGTCTGAATACATTTAAATTTTCAAGTTCTTTAAGCTTTTCTGTATCTTCTCCTCCACCTATAACATGAGATGATATAATATTCCCTTTAATTACTATATCAGATCTTCCTTTTATTTCCGCTCGCTCAACATTTTTTAATACAGAAATTGTATTTCCAGCTATAACCTTCATACCTTCTTTTACATGTCCATGTATTAATATATCTTCTGAAAAGATAATATTTCCTGTTTCCAGGTTCACATCTCCTTTTACTTCATGTACCTTGTATACATAAAAAGTATTATTTTTTATACTTGGTTTACCGGACATAGAAGCTATTACTATATTTTCGTTTTTAATTTCACAACCACTTGAAACTTTAAGCTTAATTTTTTTTACAGGTTTAGGTTTAAGTATTTTTCCTTTAATATCTTTTCCAGGAACACCATCTTTCCCTGGTACTCTTTCAACTAAAACATCACCCTTACTAACTGCAGTTACTGCACCAATATTTTTAAAGTCAATTCTTCCATACTTATCTTCATTTAACTTTTTTATATCTTTATCTATATCAAATTTAATATGGATAATATCATCTTCACCTTCTACCGGAAATTCTCCTTTGGCAACTAATATATTTTCTACTCCATTTTTGTCAGTGCATTTCTCTAAATTTTCCTCGATAATTCCATAAACAATACCTTTATTAAACAGCTCAGCTTTTAACTCATCAACATTATAGCTTGGAGGAGGATTCTGCCCCTCCTTAAAAGAGTAGGTTATTGTTATATATGCTTCCATATTGTTTTCAGTTATTTTTATATTTAAGCTTCTAGCTGGAATAGAGGAATCCTTGTCCACTATCAAAGTGCTGTTTTCCTTCATAACAATTCACCCATCCCCGATAAGATTATATTATAAATTTATATACTTATCTTTATTTTCGTATTAATAAACATTTTCTTGATAATAATTTAAAAAATTATAAAATTTTATTGTTAACTATATATGTCTCAATAATTTTATCATATGCTTCCTTAATTTTTAACACAATACTATTTTTTGAAGAATTAAACATAATATTTTCGACTTTATTTACTGGCAGAACTTTTGGAGAAGTACCTGTAATAAATAATGCACTTAATTCTTTTAATTCTTTATAACTAACCCTTTTCTCTTCTATTTGTATATTTTCAGCTTTACAAATATCCATTATAATTTGTCTAGTTATGCCTGGCAGAACATCAACAATAGGGGCAGTTAAAACTACGTTTTCTTTTATCATGAATATATTAGACCTGCTGCCTTCTGTAATATTTTCATTTTTATCTACTAATATAGCTTCATAAGCACCGCTGCTTTTCATCTTTTCATCTGTTATTTTTCTTAGTTCATTATTAATTATCTTAGCATTAGGTTTATCTCTCTCCATAAAACATAGTATTGTAGAAACTCCATTTTCATATAATTCTTTGCTTGGATAGTGGTGCTTTATAAAATATGCCAAAAAAGTACGCTTTTCCTTTCCTTCATTATTGTTATAATTGAAAATAATTTTTACATTACCTACTAGTACATTATTTATATTTATAAGTTCTAATAATTTTTCTTTAATATCATTTAAATCCATCCACAAATGAAAATTTACTATTTGAGCCGAATTTTTTAACCTTTCTAAGTGTTTTTCTAAAAAAAGCGGTACTCCATCTATAACTCTTATCACTTCATAAAGAGAAGTTCCAGTAGAAACTAAACTATCTTGAAAAACTTCTTCTCTCAGCACTTCAGTGTTACGTATAAAAAATTTACTATAGCACTCGCTCATATGTATCTCTCCTCCTGTAAATAATTTATCTTTATGTAAAATCTTAAATTTATAAACAAATACCATAATTTAAAATAATCTATTAAAACGCTTACTTCCATTTTAATATTTTTATTTTATCATGTTTTTTTCTATAATTTATAAGATAAGGATTTCCTACAAGATTAAAAAGAGGCAAATCTGAAAGAGAATCTGAAAACATGTAGGAATTTTTAAAGTCTACTTCTATTTTTTCTTTTTTTAATTCTTCCATCAATCTTTTTACCTTTTCCTCACCTTTACAATTTTCACCCTCCATGGTGCTTTTATGTACTCCATTTTCGCATAAGTATCTAGTACCAATTACCTTATCCACTTCTTTTATATTATATAGTTCCTTTAAATAAAATTCTGGCGAAGCAGATATTAAATATATTTTACACCCTTTAGCTTTTAATTTTCTCATGGTCTCAATAGCATCCTTATACAAAATCCTGCTCAGTCTTTTTTCATAGAATTCTTTAACTAAATCTTTCATTTCTTCTTCCTTGATACCATCAATAAAGTAAATAAAATATTCTTTTACTTTTTTTAAAGGAACTATTTTAAAAGCATAAAAGAACGCTGATAATAATATTTTAGGAAAACTAAAAGATAGTTTAGGATTTTTTTTAAGCATAAACTTATAAAATTCCATTAAAGTTTCTCTCTTTGTAAGAGTATAATCTACATCAAATATAGCAAGCCTTTCCATCAAAGTCAGCCTCCTTAAGCTAAATAGAAACATATAATTAAAGGCCGCTATTTACGGCAGCGGCCTAAATTTTTACTCTTCATCTTCTAAACTTTGTTCATAGTATTTTGAAACTTCGTCAAATTCTTCCTCCTCTGGAATTACAAGCTCTCCTTCTTCACCTACTACTTTAAATAAAAAAACAGAACCATCTTCTGGATGCTGAACTAAAACATAATCATTTTCTTTATAGGTAAATCCATCAACAACCTCACAAGAAACTACATTACCGTTTTCATCTTCTAAATCAACAATCATAGCTCCATGATCATGTCCGCAGCCACAACACTCCCCATGTTCATGATCACCACATTCGCAGCCTTGCTCATGCTCATGTTCTCCGCAGCCACAGCCGCATGTATCTTCCTCACAACCGCAGTTGTGTAATTTTTCATCACTCATTAAAAATACCTCCTTATTATTATGGCATAATATAAATTATATTTACGCCTCATAAACATTATGTTAACATTGTACCCTTAATTTAGAAATATTAAAAGTGTTTTTTATTAATTTTTTAGAAATTTAATTTCAAATGGAGTAGAAGCTCTTATTCAGATAATGCTTTTTTAAAAGAATCAAGCTTAAGCTCTGATTAAACGATAATGGCTAAACCATAAATATTTCTTCATTTCTTCTTAAATCTGTCGCTTCGCGGGCTAGATATACAGTATTAATCTTATCAATATTCAGCATATTGCAGCTAGTTCTTAGAAAGAATAATTTTCTAAGATTTTTCCCCAAGCTTTCTGTTGTAATGCATTTTCCAATACAGATACCTCCTGTTTTTGGATTTATGTCAATATAGTAGACACAAAAACTCAAATTTTTTATGCAGTTTTTCTTAAAGAATCTTCAAACTGTTGGGGAGTCATATAACCGATACTGCTATGCAGCCTTTTTCTGTTATACCAGGATTCTATATATTTAAATATAGCTATCCTTGCAGCATCAAAGTCATAATATGTAACTAAGTGTACTTCTTCCTTTTTTAGTGTAGCATGAAAGGATTCTATACAAGCATTGTCATAAGGACATCCCTTGCCGCTAAAAGAATGAATTATATTATGTTCTCACTGTGGAGTATAACAGTATTCTTTGGTTTTTGAGTTATGTAGGCATTTTCTACAGCCTTTATAGCTAGTTCTGTATCCATAGTCTTTGAAAAAGCATAGCCA